>NZ_JAERQE010000100.1 GCF_016734765.1 Microvirga soli
CGCGCAATCGGATACTTCTCAGGTCGCCTGAAATCCAGCGCCCGCCTCGTGCCGCCGCATTATTCAGGGCCGACTAAATTTGGATCTTACTCGTGATTGAGCGGGTGGAGATCACGGACCATCTGATGGAGGCGGGAGGTATCCAGATGCGTGTAGATCTGGGTGGTCTCAATGCCGGCATGGCCCAAGAGCTCCTGCAGCACGCGCAGATCGGTACCGCCCGAGTGCATGTGGGTGGCAAAGGCATGCCGCAGCACGTGCGGTGACACCCGCTCGGGACTGGCCAGCCCTGCGGCCACAGCAGCTTCCTTGATCTCGAGCAAGGCCGCTTGGCGCGTCAGAGCCTTGGCTCCGTTGCGCACCGAGTGGAACAACCAGGGGGAGGGCGCTCCGCCAGAATAGGCGCGGGCCAGCTTCTGCCACTCCGCAATGGCTCCAATCGCCCGTTCGTGCAGGGGCACGAGGCGCTGCTTGTCGCCCTTGCCGCGCACCAGCAGCATGCGAGTACCGGAAGGCGCCGCATCGGAGGGCAGCGACAGCGCCTCGCTGATGCGCATGCCCGAGGCATAGAGGGTCTCGAACAGGGCAGCCCGCCGGGCATAGCCGGCCTGCCGGTACAGCCCGACCGAGGGATCGGCCGCCAGCCTGTGAACCGTCTCCAGGAGCGCCTCCGTCTCGGCAATCGACAGGACGAAGGGCAGCTTGCGGGACTGCTTCATGGCCGACAGATTGGCTGTGGGATCGCGCGAGCCGAGTTCCTCGGCGATCAGGAACTTGTGCAGACCGCGTGCCACCGTAATCCGTCGGGCGATGGTGGATCCGGCATAGCCGCGCCCATCGAGAGCGGCGATGTAGTCGCGGATTTGCTCCAAACTGACCTCATCCAGGCCGAGGCTGCTCTCATTGAGCCAGGCGAGATAGCAGTTGAGATCATCGGTGTAGGTGTCGATGGTACCGGCGGACGCCCCAAGTTCTGTTGCCAGAGCATCGAGCCAGAGCTGGGCTAGCCGGTGATTGGTTTGCATGTGATTCTCCTGCGAGAGGACCCTGCCACGGCGCTGGTTACGAACTTCTTGTCAAAATCCTAATTATGCGAAATGTTATAAAGGTTTATTGTACTTTCAACGATGAACTTTCATGCCAAGATTGCGTTATGTCCTGATGGAGATATAGTCTATATATAGACACAGCGGTGATGCCATGGCACAGCCTCTCAAGAACCACACGGAAGCGGCCTCACAGGATCTCCCTCACCTGGAGCAAGCGGGCTTTGAGCCCTCTAATCGGAGACGCCTGAGCGCTCCCGGCATGCGTACCTTCTTGGCCGTTGCCGACCTATGGGGCCTAACTGAGCAGGAGCGCCTCCGGATCCTCGGGTACCCAGCGCGTTCCACCTATCACAAGTGGGCCAAACAGGCCCGTGAGCACGTCGAGTTTACCCTAGACGCCGATGTTCTGACCCGGATCTCAGCAGTCCTTGGGATCTACCAGGCGTTGCGCGTCCTATTCGCAACGGAACAGGAAGGCTTGGCATGGCTTCGTGGACCTCATCAGGCCACAGTGTTTGGAGGTCATCCGCCGATCGAACTTATGGTCGATGGCACTCAGGATAGTCTCCTGACCGTACGGCGCTTCCTCGATGCAGCCCGTGGCGGCCTCTACATGGAGCCCAATACGGCAGATCGGAACTTCATCCCCTATGATGATACGGATATCCACTTCTCGTGACCAACGTCGCTGAAGCGCCTTACCCGACGTATCGCCTGATCCCATCCCAGTTTCCGCCCATTGGCCTGTTCGACACAGTGGCAACGCCTGCCGATTTGTCGGCGGTCATGGAGTTGGTCGGGTGGACCAATGACCGGCTGGTGGCCAGCCGCATTGCCCGCCTTCCCCAACAGGAATGGGTTTATGGCCGGCCGAACGCCAGCATCGTGATGGCAGCTTTCCTGCACGTCAGCCCCGCAGGCATGCGGTTCAACTCGCCCGACCTCGGGGCCTGGTATGCTGCCAGCGAAATCGAGACGGCGGTAGCCGAGGTTGGACATCACCTCCGACGCGAGGCAGTGGCACGAAGCGTTCCGGAATTGACACGGATCTATCGAAGCTATTCAGCGCGACTGAATGGTGTCTACCTGGATATACGCGGCCAACAGACAGAGCGTGCCGATGTTTATGCGCCTGATCGCTACGACGCCTCGCAGCAACTAGGAGAAGCGATCCGTCGTACTGGTGAGGCTGGCATCATCTACGACAGCTTGCGGCGCCGTGGAGGAACCAACATCGTGGCGCATCGCCCCACGAATATTCTCGATGTCACGCAGGCTGATCATTTCGAGATACGCGTTCCGGCTGTCGGACGTCGAATTGACGTGCGGAAACTCACCGCCGCTTAGGCGGAGAAGTCATGGGGCCAAGAGGTCTTTGCTAGCGAGCACCTTTTCGCATTGCTGCGCTAGCAAGCGGTGTGGTCCATTCATGTCCGAGAAAGCACCAACGAACCGCCTGGCTTTGCTTAGTTGGCATTTGGCAGAAGTAATGTTAAGCCGCGCCCATCCCTTTAACGTTTGTTTGTGTACGGAGATGACGCTGCGTCTCCCCGCCTAAAATTCAACTTCAACGATCAGGATCAGCCAGATGCCGGGCATCGCACGTCAGTTCGAGCCGCAGATCACCCGTACCGGTGGCGCCCCGTCCAAGTATCGGTTCACCGCCCGATGCTCCGGGTGCTCCAAGACAGACAGCTACGAGGCCAGCAGGCCTACCGGCGATGAGCTCGTCAAAGGCTACTTCAAAGAGCGCGGCTGGCTTCTCGCCCGCGATCGCGCCCATGACCTGTGTTCGGCTTGCCTGACAAAACCCCGAGAGGTTCAGCAGTCTCGGACGTCCAACGGCGCAGGACCCCAAAGGTCGCCAAATACTGCCACCTCTTCAAGTGGCGTGAGCGTCCCAGCGGACAGGCGGTCCCTGGATACGGCTGATATCCTGGCCCGTCACTTGGGCAAGCCTGAAGCGCTCGCTGCGGAGGTCTTCCGTGCCAAGCCCGTGCAGCCCCCTCGCCCCTCCGCTCCGGAGGCGCCCCCGCAGACCGGATCAGCCCCTGCCCTGTCACGCGAGGTGGAACAGGCTCTGACGGGAATGGCCGCGGATCTGAAAAGCATTCGCTCGACCATGGAGCTCATGGCCGAGCAGGTGAGCAAGCTGGTGGCACTTGGCGGTCAGCACATTGACGCCATCGCGCGGCTCACACCCCTGATGGTTCAATCGGCTGACGGGATTTCTGGCGGCCTGCGGGAGGTTGTTAGCGCGGTGCAACTCATCTCGAACACCTCCCCTCCTGTGAGAGAGCCCTCCAAGGCAGAAGAGCCGCTTACGCCAGAGGCTGAACCGGTTGAACAGCAGGATCCAGAACTCAGCTCAGAGCCAGTACCTCGGAACGCACCCAGGGCAAAAGCGCGCTCGAGAGCGGGTCAGCGTTCGACGGAGACTAAGGACCAAGTTCGTGAGACTGGCTCCGGGCCCCTTGTGGTCAAGTCGATACCCGACGCGAAGCGCTCGGACCGGTTCTACACGTCCATCCGCCTGCCACGGGATTTGTGGGACCAGGCCGGATTCGGTCCGAACGACCGTCTCCTGCTGGACTGGAGCGGGAAGACCCTGACCATTGAGCGTGTAACTGAGGGGGGCGTGAAGCCCAAGGCAGTCGGGAGCACCTCTGTGATCCTTCAGTCTTGGAAGCTTGGGAACCTCAACCTTGACCAACTGAAGGTCACCGGCGCTGACGGATCGCTGCGCGTGACGGGAGGACGTCGGCAGGCGTGAGGCTTGATCGGCGAGTGGTGTGCGGGGCGCACGAGCCTCAGACCATGCCATCCAGAGGTTGGTTCAACATGCCTCAAGAAGGGATTTCGACAATTTTGATCCCGACGCGGCGCCGGATCCGCGTCATCGGATAGCCCAGGGGGTTGCAGACAACCCGCATCTGATGATTCTCAGCCTGCACCAGATAGTCGAACGGGGTGTGGACGTGACCATGGATCCAGAGCCGGGTCTTGCAAAAGCGCTTCGGATCGAGGTTGTTCACGAAGAACGCATTGAGAGCATCGCCCTGGAAGTCAGGATGGATCGACCCAGGAAAGGGAGCATGATGTGAGACGATCACATCGGCACTCGCCTGCTCGAGAAACGTGAGCTGCGCCAGGTGCAGGTCATTCCACTTGTCGACCGTCACGCCATGGATCTTCACGAAGTCGGGGAGAGCGCAAGGTATGTTCAACGAACCTCGGTAAGTTGGACGAAGCGCGAACATCGCTCCGACAGCATCCGGTTTGGCGCGAATTCGAGCCAAACTCGCTTTGCGTAGGCCCTCAACACTTTCCACAGTCTAACGCCAGAGGAATTGGAGTGGCATGACGGCATCAATCATCAGCTGAGAGATAGGCGATGTGGCTAGAGCCTTGATCTTCTGCGAGTTTCTGCTTGCTCCATGGCGCATCGCGCCCAAGAAACCGATAGTCTCGGAATAGCACCGTTCTAAGTTTGTCCAGTTTGGCGCGGTTTATTGCACAAACCTTGTGCGCTCCCCTACATCGCAAAGTCACACGCTCTTGGCTTCGCACGATTGGCTTTGGGCGGGATGACCGCGGTCGCGCCACGGGCATCCAGGTCCTGGCGTAGCGCATCAGTGTCGAAGCCCTTATCAGCAATCAGAGCGCCAATCTCGATCCCGTCGAGCAGGGGCTGTGCTCCAACACTGTCATGCCGCTGGCCTGGAAACAGGTGGAAGCGCACCAGATTGCCCAGCCCGTCCACCAGGGCCACGATCTTGGTGGTCAACCCGCCGCGCGAGCGCCCGATGGCCTGAGCACAAGTCCCCCTTTTGCGCCCGTGCCATGCTGGTGGACGCGCACGATGGTTCCGTCGATGAGCGCGTACTCGAAATCGGGATCGCCTGAGAGAGTGTGGAAGACGTGCTCAAGCACGCTGGTCTGAGCCCAGCGGCGGAAGCGGCGAAACACGCTGTTCCAGTTCCCGAACATCGCGGGCAGGTCGCGCCAAGGCGCCCCGGTGCGCACCATCCACAGCACGGCTTCCAGAAACAGCCGGTTATCCGCTCCCGAGCGACCGGGATCACCGGCTTTGCCGGGCAGCAACGGCGCGACGCGCTCCCACTGCTCATCCTTCAGGATCATGCGATTCAAGGCTGACCTCCAGTTTTTCAGTCTTGAATCAAAGTTTCCCCGCGGCGGGAATCCTCAGCCCCCTGAATGTCCACAAACCTTAGTAGGCTTCAGCTCAAGATGCACGGTGAGTTGCCTCTTGGAACGATAGCCGCCGGACGTTGGAAACCTCCCGTCCGTTGCGCCTCCAGAACCAAAATTGCCGCCAGTGAAATCAGGAACGACAGGAAATTGGCTGCTCCCTATGAGAACAGGAGGCGGTCAGTAGGTTGCTGGGGGTATGTTCAAGTTAGCGGTTGAGGATCGCGCCATCCCAAAAGTGTCCAGAGCCGAGCATGATGCCTTTACAAAGACCTCAAGAGTGATCCGCCACGTCAACACACTCACCACTCTGAAGATCATGAAAGCTGAGGCGCACCTTTACGATGCTGTGATCTCGGTCGGTTGGAGCACCAATGCTGAAGGACGGGTTCATCTCGCCAGTCATGCATTCGGCACCTTCTTCCAACCTGAGTTGAACTAAGCGGCGGCGCAGGTGCGCCTCGAACTCATGGATGGTACGCAGGGTTTCGGCATCCACATCTGCATCAATGCGGCAGACAAGCTTGCCATTGCTGTCGGATGTGATCTCTGCCTCCTGTAGCAGAGCAGCCAGGGCTGGGGGCCATTCAACAACGGAAATCTGACCAAACGGCATGGGATCCCTCCCTCGACACTGTAGCCTCTACCAAGCCTCCTATGACTAAGCGAGAGCCAAGCTTGTGGGTTCCAAGAGAGCGCTCTTGCTAGACTTCTGATGGGCTGAGGAGACGCAGGCGATAGTGGAAGGGCCAACACGGCATCTAACGGCAGAACCACATGGGTCGGCCCGCGTTGATGTAAGTTAATCCTATTTGGTGGGCTGCGTCTTGTTTAGCTGCTACTTAGTTTCAGAAACAGGCCTCGTACAGCCAATGGCACGATGAATGGGATGCTTGTTGCTACCGCCACGGCGGCAGCAAGTGTTGTCATCTTGCCGTGTTCTCAGTTGCCATAGGAGTTGCACAAAGGGGCTTGGAGAACGGCGATGCCTGATCCTGGGACACGCTCTAACATCCTTTGGGACACTATGAAGCTCTCGGCCGAACCCCTGCGAGGCCGTGGCGGTGTTCTGGTCGTGGCTCAGGTAAGAGTTCAAGAGATTGGGCGAAAAGATTCTGACGAATACCGCATCAACTTTGAGCTAAACAGGCACCACGGCCTTGTATCCCATGACACTGAAGTCAGGGTGCCAGCTAAGGCGGATGGTCCTCACTGGAGGTATTCAGGACGGCGCGACCTTGTTGTGGCCGTCAAGCACCGCTTTCTCGAAACACAGCTATACACCTATGTCGCGGGTCAGCTGGGCTGGGTTCCTGATTCAAGTGTCGAACGGGTTCATGCACCTTTAGACCCGTAAGCTTATCAGCTCAATCCATACTGGAACATTGCCTATCCAGGATTGTTTGCCCGTACCTGCACGCCTCTTCCTAACTCGCGGTGGTTCTTCCCTCTGGATACTCTCTTGAGCCCTGAGCGTGTCTTGCGGCTTTCCCTCGTTCGTCAGCCGGTGCCCTCACTTTGGAGCAAGACCTCTCACGCGAAGTTCGTGGCGGGCCGCACGTAACCGCGCTCGAAGCTCAAGTTCGCGCTGATGGAACTCATCACGCAGGCAGGTGAGTTCGTGCGTTAGACCACCATGCACCGACAGCAACTCAGCATTGGTCAAACCTGCTATCTCAGAGGACGTTGCAATCCCGCTCCGGGTGATCGAACGAACCTGCCTGATTGTGGACGGACCAAACCCTGAAAGCTTCATCAGTTGGGCATCCGGAATGCGAGCCACTTCGGCTATAGAGGGGCGGCGGCCACCAAACTCCGCCAAAATGCTTTCCTGGGCCCGCAGCCGTAACAACTCTATTGGGAACAGATCATCCTCCGGCACTCCACCCTCGTCCACGTAGTCTGTGAACCATTACAGTAACGTTTGTTCTATGTAGCGACAGGATCAGTATCCTAATTCTCTGGTGCCTCCCTGTTTGGTAGCGGAACGTTGTTGGGACCAGGTGCGTTGCGCGATTGAGGAGTACACTTGGCGCTTTGAGAGACTGC
>NZ_JAERQE010000101.1 GCF_016734765.1 Microvirga soli
CAGACGGTGAATGGTCGCCTCGTGTGCTTGCTGGCCTATGGCACCAACGCGCTCGGTAAGCGACTGGCCCATGCTGGTTCGGGAATCTCACGTGCTGCGCCGCGAGGCCGGCACTGGGCGTGATGGCTAGGCCGCCATGGATCGGATGCGCTCCTGCACGGCCTCAAGCCTCCGGACGTACGGTTCACGCCGCTCGCGATGGTGTTGTTGCAGCCTGCGGATCGTGGCCTGCTTGAGCCAGTCCTCCGCCGGGCTGTTCCTGACCGTCTCGATGTCACTGTGATGTGCGAAGTCGATGTCGGCGAGGGTCGCCAGGAGTGATTGCAGCAAGGGCTGAAGCTCTGGGGAGTACATGCGGGGTTGCCATGGATCCGGCCGGCCGGACGAGCGCTCGCGATTGCCTGTCATGGGCTTCCTCTGGTCGTTGCATGATTACCTGCATGGGCTTTGACCCCGCAGGTGGCCGCGGGCAAGCCCACATGCAACCCTGCTCAAAGGAGGTAGGTACGGGGGCGGTCGCTTGAAGCGAGCCGGAGTTCCCCAGCCGGGAAACGCAACCAAGTCGAGCGCCTGCGCGTCAAAGCAGCGAGTGGCCAAGATGGCTGCAGCAATACTCGGATTGCTTCCGTCCCAGGCCAACCGCCATCATGTCACTCAGCGCCATCCTGATCGCCCTTGTCGTCCTCTTCATCATCGCCACCGTTCCAGTGTGGCCCTACAGCCGCACCTGGGGGCTGCGGCCGAGTGGAGCCCTGGGTCTGGCCCTGGTCGTATGGGAGCACGCAATCCTGCCCTCCTGGCTGTGGCGGCCATCATCATGGCCGCTCCCGCCGCCTCCGAGGCGCCTCCTGGATGTGGCGACACCGTCACCGTACAGCGGGGGATACCTTGAGCGGCATTGCGGAGCGATGCGACGTTCCTGAACGTCGGTTGATGCGCCTGAATCCGCAGGTTGAAGGATCCCGTGACCTGCGCGTGGGCATGGAGTTGCGGTGCGGACAGACTCCGTCGGAATGGCGGGCCAACCGTTCCCGCGCCCGGTAATCGGGCGTTCCTCGAAGCTGTACCATCCTGACCTCAACCCGGAATGCCAGCATGGGGCGCAAGGCTGGGTGACGGTGACCGGGTGACTACCCGAGACGCTTTCCGCACCGCAGTCCCAAACTGTCAAAGCGATGGCCCAAGCGGTCAAGCAACGGAGGAGCGAAAAGCAATACTCGTGCGCACCAACAGGTCGGGCGGAACGCGTCCACGGGCCCCGGTCGCGTTCCGGCAGCCCTTTCGCTGGCCTTTCGCAACCACGACGGCACAGCGGGAGATCACCATGACGGCTGCGCTTCCAGCCTCAAACAGATCTCTTCGACCGCGTCGCATCCGGCAGCTCCTGCATCGCCAACACTTATACCAGCAATCACGACCTGAACGCCTCCGGCCAGATCGGCATCCTGAAGGGGCTGGCCCTGCACGGGGTGGATGCGGTCGGGCTCGTGCACGCCATGATCCTGCGCATCCAGGCGCTGATTTACCCGATCCAGACCCTGGTGCTTGGCGGGCATTGAGCGGCCTGTCCCCAACCGTCGGGAGGAGGTGCGTGAGGGATTTCGTTCTTATACGGACGACACCGGAACGGGAGTTGATTCATGACGACCAGAGCGAGGAACACCGCGCCCGCCACGCTGGTCCAAGTGATTGACTGGAGGGAGCCAAGGTCTGCCTGACGATGCGCGACACTGGGGACAATCTCGTCCCGCTGTGCCTCAACACCAATCCCCGGGCAGGCAAGGACACGGACGGCAGGATGCAGAGGTCGCGCGTGCGGCGATAGCCCGGTGCGGGCATGAGGGAGCTGGCCTGGAGCCAAGGAGTTTATGATGAAGAGGAAGAGGTTCGGTTCGTGTCAGATCATCGCTCTCACGCTCATCCCGATCATCACAACCACATCTGTATCGGCAACTCCAGGCATCACCACGGCCAGCGTCAATTTTCGCTCGGGCCCGGGAACGCAGTTCTCCTCCATCCGCACGCTTCCGGAAGGCACCGCGATCGACATCGGCGATTGCGAGGATTCGGGAAGCTGGTGTGCCGTCACCGTCGGCGGGCGCAACGGCTTCGTCAGCGGCCGCTATGTCGAGGAGACAGGTGAGGCCGAGGGCTGGCCGCGATCCTACGAGATTGGCAAGGGACGCATGGTCCTGTACCAGCCGCAGTTCACGGAATGGACCAACTTCAAGGCCATCGAGGCGCTGATGGCGGCCGAGTTCCTGAAGACACCCGATGCCAATCCGGTGTTCGGCGTGATCGGCCTGAAGGGTAATACGTCCTACGACGACGATGCCGACGAGGTTGTGATCACCGACATCACCGTCACCGAATTGAACTTCTCCGGTCTCGGGCGCGACGACCTGAAGGCGCTCGCGGTCGAGACCGGCAAGCTCCTGCCGACCGGTCCGATCACCGTGCCGGAGGCGCGCGTGACTGCAAGCCTCGCAGAGCAAAAGCGCATGATTGACGTGCGAGGACTCAAGGCCGATCCGCCGCCGGTCTTCGTATCGACCTCCCCGGCAATCCTCGTGCAGACCGACGGAGAGTCTTTCTACGCGCCCGTGAAGGGCAGGGCGGGTCTTTCCTTCCTGGTCAACTCGAACTGGGATGTGTTCCGCATTGACGACGGCGGCACCCTCTTCCTGCGCGACGACATGCATTGGCTTACCGCGAACGCATTTGCAGGTCCTTGGGCACCGGTGACTGAACTGCCAGCGCCGCTGAAGGATCTGCCCGATGACGGCAACTGGTCCGATGCCCGCGGCGCTCTGCCTCCCGAGCCCTACGGTGACAATGCCGCGCCGAAGGTGATCACCACGGACAGTCCCTCGGAATTGATCCTTTTCGGCGGTGGTCCCAAGCTCGAGGACGTGCCCGGTACGGCGCTGCAATGGGCCTCGAACACCGAGGCCGATGTGTTTTTCGACAAAACCGGCAAGCAATGGTACGTGCTCCTATCCGGCCGCTGGTTCCGCGCCGCGACGCTCGACGGGCCATGGATTTTTGCCACGCCCGACCTTCCGTCGGACTTCCGCAACATCCCCGAGGACGCGCCCTACCATGCCGTGCGCTCCTCCGTCCCCGGCACGTCGGATAGCGCGGAGGCCCGGCTCAAGGCCAGCATACCCACCACGGCGCGCATCGAAACGGGCTCGATCACGCCGACGGTCGCCTATGCAGGAGATGCCCGGTTCGCGCCGATGGCGACGACAGACCTGTCCTATGCGACGAACACGACGGACACCGTGATCAAGGTCGGCGACCGCTATTTCCTATTGCGGGACGGTGTCTGGTTCATGGCCGACAGCCCGAACGGCCCGTGGCAACTCGCCCGCGAGGTTCCCGACGCGATCTACGCGATCCCGCCATCCTCGCCCGTCTACAACGTCACCTACGTGCGCGTGTACGACACCGAGCCCAACGCGGTCTGGTACGGCTACACCATGGGATACCTGTTCAACTTCCTTGCCTGGGGCACCTATGTCTATGGCACGGGGTGGAGGTACGCGGGCTATTGGTACAACGGACCGGGCTATGGCTACCCAATCTACTATCCCAGACCGGCTACGTGGGGCCTCGGAGCCTACTACAATCCCGTGCGCGGCTTGTATGGACGCTACGGCTATGCATATGGCCCCTATCGCGGGATCGCGGGCGCACGTGCCTGGAATCCGGCTACAGGCACCTATGCCCGTGCAGGCGCGGCCTGGGGTCCGCGGGGTTCGGCCGGATTCGTCGGAGCCTACAATCCACGTACCGACGGCGGAGCATTCGCCGCAGGCGGACGCAACGTCTATGGCGCCTGGAAGTCGGCGGGCGTGAAGCGCGGATCCGAGTGGGCGCGAGTGGCGGCGCGGGAGAACGCGGCCGGAGGCTCGTCCCTGCGCTGGAACACCTCCAATGGCCAGGGCTTCGTCCGCGAGGGCCGACGAGGTGACATCTACGCGGGCCGTGACGGCAACGTCTACCGCAACTCCGGTGACGGCTGGCAGCGCTTCGACGGCGGCTGGCAGGACGTGGGGCGGCCGGAGCCGCGGGATCTGCTCCAGCGCGGCGAAGGGCGCGAGGGACTGTCGGCGGAAGGACGCGAGCGGTTGCAGGAACGCGGCGGCAGCGATGCGCTCAGGGGCCTTGCCGGAGCCGGCGCTGCCGGTGCCGCACTGGGCCAGCGCCTGGGCGGCGGCGGCCAGGTCCGGCGGGATGCCGTAGATCGCGATGCGGTTCGCGAGCGGGCCCAGCAGCGCCGGACACCTCCGCAGCGTCCGGCGGATCAACAGCGCCAAGCCCCGCAGCAGCGCGCGGTGGCCCAGCAGGGACGCGGGGCGGCAGACCGACCGTCTGCCCGGCAACAACCGGCCTCACAGCAGCGGCCGACGACAGGGCAACGGCCAGCCCAGCGTCCCGCCGCGCAGCGTCCTGCGGCGCGCCCGCAGGTTCCGTCGGATGTCATGCGCGACGTCCAGGCGCGCCACGTCGGCAACCAGCGGGAAATGGCGAGCCGCCAGTTCTCGCGTCCTCCGGCGCATTTCTCCGGTTCATCGTCGTTCGGACCATCACGGAGCATGGGCTCGCGCGGCGGCTTCGGAGGAGGTGGGCGCGGCGGCTTCAGGGGCGGTGGCCGGCGCTGATGCGTAGAGGGCGGTCCTTCCTGCTTCCAGAAGTCGCGATGGATGCGCGGACGAGCTTCCCGTGTGCCTTCGGATCCGGAAGCGTGAGACTACGCCGGCTGGCTTCCAATCGGAGTGACCACGGGATCACGGGACCGATCGGCCTCAGGGTCAATCAGGGCAAATCCCGCGATCGCCCCGAGGACAACGAAGGCCCCGGCAAGCACCAAGGCATGGCGGACCCGTCCGCTGCCCCAGAGCCGACATCGAGGATCATCCCGGTGACGGATGGAGCGAGTGGACCCGCCAGCGTCGTGATGGCGTTGACGATCCCGAGAGCGGCACCGCGCTTCCCGGCCGGGCCGAGCACGAAGATCACGTTGCCGAGGGAGAACGCGATTACCGTGCAGGCAATGACTGGCAGCGCCCCCTCCGACAGTGACAGCAGGATGGTGACCAGCCCGGCCGCAAGGGTGGCGGCACACGCAATCGATCCGCATGCATGCCGGATCGAGACCCCGCGCCGCTTCAGTCCATCCGACAGCGCCGACACGCGTCAGCGCCCGTCATGTAAGGGATCTTTCGATCCAGTGGGGAGATCTGAGTGAAGTGCTGTCACAGAATGTGCAAAGTGGGATTACAGTGCTCGTTGAGTCGACGAATTCCTTTGATGTGTCTATGGCTGAAGGGATTGCTGCTCCGACACCCATCAAAGTCATCGAACTGAATTGCGGTCACGGAACAATCCCGTATCTAAGGGATAACAAGAAACTCGGATCGCTTCTTGTGGCATTCGTGAGAGGCGAACCGCTCAGACCCATCCTGGCTGGGCTTTAGGGGCCCGTTGCGGTAACCTGAAATGGCAAAACGAACCTCGTCGATCAGATTATTCAGGCTGCTAGACCGAAGAGCTGATTGATGAGACGAACTTCGCCTGTCGCCTGACGTTTTCGCTGCATGCAGTGACCGTACCGAATCATCCGCATGGTTTCGAAGCCCATCAGCGTCACGGCGGCGGTTTTCATCGTCTGGAAACCACGCGTTGGCCGGATCAGGCGCTTGAGCGCCCCATGGTCGGCTTCGATAATGTTATTCAAATAGTTCGAGGTGCGGTGTTCGACATCCTGCCGCAGCAGCCCTTCGTCCTGCAAGCCTCGGATCGCCTTCGGATAGGATGCCAGTTTGTTGGTCGTGATCGATGAGGGAGGATAGTCGCTCACCACCCTCAGAGCTTTGCGCAAGAAGCGATAAGGCGCTCCAGTATCACGCCGGCCGGACAGCATGGAGGCAATCAGACGGCCGTGTTTATCGATCGCTCGAACCAAGTACCGCCAGCATCCACCAACTCGGACATAGGTCTCATTCACCCGCCATGAGCCTGATCGATGTCCCTCGTATGGTCGCACCCGCTTCTCAAGCTCTGGGGTATAGCGTCGGACCTAACGAAAGATCGTGCTTGGACTGACGCTGACACCGCGTTCGGACATCATCTCAGCCAGATCGCGATAGCTGATCCGGTACTTGCAGTACCAGCGCACGTACAGCAGGATGATCTCGACCGGGAAACGGCGGCGCTTGAACAAAGACAAAAGGCGGCTCCTCGATTGGCCGCTCTGGACTACACTGCCGAGGTTACTGCAACAGTGCCCTTGCGCCGCACGGCGGTGGTTTTGTTTGCTGCCCGTGAGCTCAAGTCTCCGAGTGCCGGGATCGGCTCGTCGAGGGTTTTGTGGGAGTGGGCTGCCAGACCTTCATAGACAATTCAATCGCTCCAATCGTTGCTCATCTTCAGGTTGAGCGGGCTGATCCCAGCGTAATTTTACAGCTAATTCAGGCCGGTGTTGAGAATCATCAAAGAAAGCAGCGAGATCGGTTGAGATGTGAACCTTATACGAACGGGTGCCCACAACAAAATTGTTTGCTTTTAGATGCGGTTGATAAGAAAAGAGGGCGATCACGGGCAAACCAACTAATGTATTATGACGAAATTCTGTATGCAGGGGGTGTCCGAAGACATCGGGCGAACAAGCTATTGGCTGCTCTGGAGCCCGAGGATTTTGCCTGCTTGAAGCCGCACCTGGAGATCGTTAACCTGCAACAAGGTCAGGTGCTCTGCGAGACGGGTCAGCCCCTCCGCGATGCCTACTTTCCGCACAACGTCATCATCTCGCTCATGGCTGTCATGCAGGACGGCCGCTCTGCCGAGATGTCAGTTTTCGGCAACGAAGGCGTCACCGGTCTCACAGGAGCCGCGGTCACCAATCAAGCGTTCGGACGCTATGTGGACTTGCTTCAGATTAGTGGAGAGCGGTTTTGTAGCGATCCGGCTAGCCTTTCAAACTGAACCGGGCTGACATAG
>NZ_JAERQE010000102.1 GCF_016734765.1 Microvirga soli
TCCACCTCTATCGCATCAACGCCATGGCAGAATGGAGAGCCGCGGCGGGTCTCATTGATTGAGCTGGTTAAGCGGCCGATTTGCTTTCGGTGCGCCCGGTGTCAGTTAATGTGACATCGCCTGCAGCGTAGCCCGCTTGGTGAGATATCTCACGAGTTCATCACGACCCAGGCAATTCAGCACCCGGTCCGGCGGAATGCCTCCCTTGCGGGCCATCACTACACCCCAGGAGGTGAGATCAAGCTCATTGGCACTATGCGCGTCCGGGTTGATGCTGAACATGCACCCAAGGTCGAGCGCTCGCTGATGCCAGCGCCAGTCCAGATCCAGACGCTGAGGATGGGCGTTGATCTCAACGGCTACCCCGTGCCTGGCGCAGGCCTCCAGGACCTTCTCAATGTCAATCTGATAGCCTTCCCGGCGGCGGAGCAGCCGGCCCGTCATGTGGCCGAGGATGGTTGTGAACGGGTTGGACACCGCCTGAAGAATCCGCTCGGTTTGGGTCTTGGCATCGAGCCTGAAGCGGCTGTGCACACTCGCGACGACGAAGTCGAAGCGCGCCAGCACCTCGTCCGGATAGTCGAGCGAGCCGTCTTCGAGGATGTCAGACTCGATCCCCTTTAAGATTCGGAAGCGGCCTTGGTAGCGGGCATTCAATTCGTCCGCGAGTTTGTGCTGGTCGGCGACCCTCTCGACTGAGTGCCCGCCGGCATAGCTGGCCGTCTTCGAATGATCCGCGACACCGAAATACTCATAGCCTTTGGCCCGCGTCGCCTCGGCCATTTCCTCGAGCGTGTTGCTGCCGTCCGAGAAGTCGGTGTGGCAGTGCAAAAGACCCCGAATGTCCTGATCGGCCACGAGTTCGGGTAATCGTCGCGCCGCAGCAAGGGCGATCTCTCCCCTGCCCTCCCGCAGTTCGGGTTCGATGAAGGGAAGATCCAGCGCCGCATAGACGTCCTTCTCGTCCACGCAGTCGACGAGGTGCTCGCCGCGGTACAGCTCTCGCTCATCGAGACGCAAGCCTCGGCGCTCGGCAAGAGATCGGAGTTCATCGATGTGCTCGGACGAGCCTGTCGCCAGCACCAGCGCA
This sequence comes from Microvirga soli, assembly GCF_016734765.1. Classification (GTDB taxonomy): domain Bacteria; phylum Pseudomonadota; class Alphaproteobacteria; order Rhizobiales; family Beijerinckiaceae; genus Microvirga; species Microvirga soli. Next base: position 1,091 of record NZ_JAERQE010000102.1, read on the forward strand.
ACACCATAGCGCCGCCGGTCCGTCAGCCACACCTTGGCCCCCTCAGTGAGGTTGACAACCTCAATCCCTGCGTGAGCTGGGGTCTCGGCCACAAGAGCGAGATCCGAAACCAGCTCGGAGCCACGCCGGAAGTCACCGGCGGGAACGATGCGGGTGAGTTCGGGATGCGACCGCCTGAGGTTTGCTTCCAAGATGCTGAGGTGCTCGCCGGCGCGATGGATGAGCCGCTGCCCGTGCGAACGCCGCATGAGTCCGATGCCAGTGAGTACCTTGTCCTGAAAGGCTGGACCGAATCCCTTCGCCGCCTTCAGTCTGTCCTGTCGGCATGCCGCTTCGAGCTCATCGACACTTGTGATCCCGAGCTTGCGGTAGAGGTTCAAAACTTTCTGTGGGCGCAGATTCGGGATCGCCAGCAGTTCCAGCACGCCCACTGGCACCTCGGCCCGCAGGGCCTCCAGGCGCGGCGTGAGGCCCTCCCGGTGCAGTCGTTGGATCGTCTCCGAGAGGGCGGCGCCCACGCCCGGGATCTCCTGAAGTCGTCCTGTCGCGATGACATCCTCAAGGGGCTCGCTGAGCAGCAGGAGGCTCTCGGCCGCCCGGGTGTAGGAGCGGGCCTTGTAGGGGTTCTCGCCTGCGAGCACGAGCCGCTGCCCGATCTCGACCAGCAGTCTGGCGACGGCGAGCGCATCCAGGCCCTTGAGGGCCTGTGACGCCATATCTGAAGGCGACAGGGCTGGTTCTCGGTCCATGCGCACTTCTAGCAAGTAGTGGCTCTCCCCCTGGTAACGTCTGGCAGAACCCGACAGTTTCCGAAAGCGAACTGACCACCCTCGCCTCTCTGCCGGATCAACGCAAGATTTAGTTCTGACTAAGCGCCTAGAGAGAATGGATCGGCAACCTCTTAGCCGAGATCTGAGAGGCTCTGTATCGGTCGGCATTTGTCAGAAATACTGAGTTCTATTTCAGCTCCGCGAGCCACATCGTCCATTGTGAATCGTCAGCCAATTGCGTTGCTGTTACCAGCCGCTCATGTCTCCATGCATCTAAAGACGAGCAGACGTTCGTGCTTTTCTGAAGTGCGCCCCAGAAAGCATTCAAGGTGCAGGCCAGCAGCTTGAAAACCTGCAGCCTTCCATACGTCACAGTGTCATCATCGTAGGACGCGAGCAACTGCTGTTCTTGGGTCGTGTTGAAAGCGCCCTCGACACACAAGTAGGCCAGATCCTACGCCGGATCGTTCACGCGGGCATATTCCCGATCAATGAGGAACATGCGTGATCCAGTATCAAGACAATTCTCCGGCACCAGATCACAGTGACTCGGGACGAGCGGCACAGACGAAGCCGTTACACGTGCTCGTGCTTCTTCCAACGCGGCTTCCAGCTTCGAAGGCAGGACAGGAACGTCATGACAGAACCGCTGGCCTTCAGCTCTGTAGTCGTCGATGATCTGGAAAGGGTTGAAGCGTCGCTTTAAACGGTGGCCCGACCGATGGAGGCGGGCAACCACATCAGCCGTGCGCTGCACCGACCTTGGATTGGACCGATAGGCTTCGATGCTCATGGGCCTTGCTCCCTCAATGTAGCGGGTCAGCATCACACCCTGAGGATTGGCATAGAGCAGGGAAGCTCCAATCCCGGCCATCCCGGCAAAGGATGCTGCTTTCACCTCCTCCTCACGGTCAATGCGGAACGATCCAGGGTTCGGCCTTGGCACCCGCAGAACGAGAGAGCCACCGGGCAACTCTAGGCGGTAGTTGGAATTCGACAGACCTCCAAGCGGAATGGCGATTTGCTCCAGGCGCAGGCCACGCAATGCCGGAACTGCTTCGGCAACTTCCGGTGAGATCGCATCAAGCTCAGGGTTATGCCGGCTCTCCATGTCCCACCAGAGGCAGTGCCAGTGTTTAGCGCAATCCAACGTCGGAGACGACCGCAGCGCCGCACAGAGTAACTATACCAAGTGCCACAACGATGAAAATCATATCTGACCGGTTGAAGCCGGGAGCGCTCATGACCGTCCGCGGCCCATCTGGCGAGAGGCCGCGCGCTTCGAGCGCGACCGCCGTTCGCCCGGCGCGGCGGATCGCGAAGGCAAGCATCGGGATGACGAGGTGGATGATCTCTCCCGGTCCCGGCACCCGCCGGATGCGGCGCCCCGTCTTCATGGCGCGGGCGATCCGCATCTGTTGCGCCTCCGATGCGAGATCCGGAACAAGCAGCATCGCGGCAAAAAGAGAATAGCCAATCCGGGGCGGCAATCGGGCATGCACCATCAGGGCGCGCACGAAGGAACCGGGATCAGTAGTCAGCGCAAAGAAAGCCGAGATCATTCCGCAGGCGACGGCACGCAGGAACAGGGTGAGGCCTGCTGAGACCGCGGGCGAGCTCAGGAAGGCCTCACCAGCCATGCGTGTGGCAAAATCGCTGTCTTGCCGGAATAGCAGGCTGGTGGTCAGAAACCCGAAGCCGAACAGACAGAACGGTACCATCAAGACCAGAAGAAGCAGCGGCGACGTGCGATTGAGAGCGATGAGCGTGAAGCCTGTCACGACGATCAGGGCCATCTGGAAGCGCGCATCGAAGACAAGGACGGATGCCAACAGTCCAACGATGCAGACGAGAAGCTTGCTGAGCGGATTGAGCGCCCTCAGCATGAGGCGACCCGCTGCAACCATTGCAGTGCCCTGGCACAGGATGGCTCCGCCAGTCCGGCCCGCTGGAGGAGAGCCAGGTCCCTCATCAGCTCCTCTGTCGGACCGTCAGCCAGGATGCCGCCTTCACCAACGACGATTGAGCGAGGGCATAGGCGCAAAGCGAGGTCCATGTCGTGGGTGATGACAGCGATAGCATGCCCACTCCCCTGCAATGCCTGGATCTCGCGCATGAGCGTCGATACACCGTGCGCATCGAGGCCCGCCATGGGCTCATCCAGCACGAGCAGCGGCCAGCGGTCGGAGACGGTGAGGGTCGCAAGGGCGAGCCTTCGCTTTTGGCCCTGGGACAACTCGAAGGGGTGGCGGGTCTCGAACCCGGACAACCCCCACACTGCCAAAGTGCCTGCTACATGTTCGGCCTTGTCCTTTGTAGAGATCTGTTTGGGAAGAGCATCCAGGATCTCGTCACGCACCGTCCCAGCGGTGAACTGGTTTTCCGGCCGCTGGAACGCACAACCGCCGGGTGCGCCGATCCTTTTACCCGCTTTCAGCGGCAGGAGGCCGGACAGGCAAAGCCCGAGCGTCGATTTGCCTGCCCCATTGGCTCCGAGAATTCCGAGGGTCTCGCCTTGATGAATGGCAAGGTCGATGTTGCGCAGGACCGTTGGACCGAGGAACGGCGCGCACTCGGCGGTCACAAGCCGCGCCAGGATCGGAGTATCTGGTGCAGTATGAGGGCTTCGCACCGTGTACTCAGCCACGAACGCCTCGACCGCCGGGATGGCTCTGTCGACGTCCTCACCGGAGGTGGTTCCAGGATCAACATGCGCCAAGGCCTCGTCGACGGACAGCGGCGCAACCGGAGGAGCAATGCCCGCCTGCTCCAATCGCGCGTCGAGGGCACTCGCCACCGGGCACCAGACGCCCTGAGAGGCCAGAAGATCCCGCTTGGCCCGGAAGACGGTGCGTGGACGCCCCTCGGCAAGGATGCTGCCGTCTCTGCCGAGGACCACCATGCGGTCGATGTGCTGAATCAGACCATCAAGCCGGTGATCGACAATGAGGACACTGCGATGAGGGTCGTGCTCGGTCAGCAGCGCGTGCAGGCGGTCCGCTGCCTGCGGTGCAAGATGTGCCGTCGGCTCGTCGGCCACAAACAAGGGTGCATTCTGCACGAGCGTCGCAGCCAGGGCGACGAATTGCCGTTCGCCTCCCGACAATGTTGACGTCGGACAGCTGCGCCAGCTCTCCGGCACCCCGACCCGCCGCATCGCCGCCGTGACGCGGTCCGCAATATGCTTGGGCGGCAGGGCGCGGTTCTCCAGCGCAAAGGCAATCTCATCCTCAACCCGCATCCCGCATAGCGTCTGGTCCGCGTCCTGGAAATACTGCGCCACCTGCGCGGCCCAGGCCCAGGGTTGTCTCATCCCGACATCCGCCCCGAAGAGGCGGATGTCTCCGCTGACCGTCGCGGGGATGCTGTTGGGCACGAGGCCCGTGAGTGTCAGCAAAAGCGTGGACTTGCCCGAGCCCGATGGGCCCAGCAGAAGAACGCGCTCGCCCGGCTGGACCGTAAGGCTGACTGGCCCGACAGCCTGCCCCTTGGCAAAGGGATACTGAACCGTCACCTCATGCCATTCGGCAGCAAAGCCGGCTTTAGGCGATGACGGATCGCTTCGCATGATCGATGGCCAGACCGGCAAGCGCTCCGGTCCTGTACAGCGCTTCCACAATGACGTGTCCGAGCCACCCGCCCAACAGGGCGCCGCTCAGGCAACGCAGGACGAACATGGCAATCAGGATGCCGAGTTGAAGGGCACCGTAGTCGAAGCGGATCCAGGTGTAGATGAAGGATAAGATGGCGGCACCGACACCGGCTGCCATCAGCACCGGCAAGGAGTAGTTGCGCCATCGGGTTGCGGCGAAGACCGCCTCGGCGCCGGAACCCTGAACCGCACCGGTTACCAGAAGCAGCAAGCCTGCCGGGCTGCCGAGCAGGATCTGCACCGCTGCAGTCAGAACCTCCGCAGCGAAGGCGACGCCTGGCTTGCGGATGATCGCGGCAGCCACAATGGACGCTATGAACCAGAAGCCCATGACCACATCCATCGTCACCGGCCCGAAGACTGCCTGGGCGATCAGCCAGACCTGCACCCAGCCCAAATAGAGGACGGCAAAGACTGCGCCGAGAACGGTGACGATGAGGGTCTCCCTCAGCGTCCAACCTCGCGAACCGGACATGATGATCTCCATGATGTGGAGGTGATGGATGATGGCTTAAGCGGCAGTCGGGCTGTTGGCCGAGACCTTGAGGTCGAGGGCAACATGGCCCTGCGGCGCGCCAAAGCGCAGGAAGGCCTCGCTCAAAGTGGCAAACACGGCACCCGCATCACCCCGCAGCTTGGTGCAGAAGTTCTTGGACCGGTCGAATACGCCGGAGTTCTTGAGGAACTCGATGCAGCCGTAGATCTCGTCCATGTGGTGGCCGCTGCCGAGCGGATAGAGCGAGAACTGGGCAGAGACCACCTGACCTGTCTTCCGGGCCGCCTCGACCTGCTGGAGGGCGGCTGTGATCCGCTCTGCGAGCGGCTGGCCATAGCGCGAGTCGTTCACGGGCGTGCAGATCGGATCGTCCGGTTCGCCCGGGCACCCACGTGAGACGGTGGCGGCCAGAACGCAGTGCACTCCTTGACCGGCCGCGGAAATGAAAAGCTCGCGCATGGCCGGAAAGAGCTGGTCGGGCGGACCGACGAGAAGTGTCGAGAGATCGTCCGTTTCGATACGGAAGTTCGGCCGGTAGGGTTCAAGCGCGCCGATCGCGCCGAGGATAACGCCGACGAAATCGTCGGTCATGGGATAAAGGGAGACTTGTGCGCCGGAAAACATCGTGTGCTCGCTCCGCTGGTATTACCCAGATCAGCTTGAGGGTCCGACGATTTGGCACCGTCATCTCAGCCCCGGCGATACGGAGCACCCCTGTCGATGGAACGTTCCTAGCACCAGTCGCGGCGCAAGCGCAACCTCGTCGGAATGACTTTTCTTGCTGCCTTAGTGTCGTCTCTGCCCTGCCATGTAACCCTCCCGCAGGTAGTCTGTCAGACAATAAGGGGCCTGGCAGGGTTGCGTCGCAAATTTCGATCAGGGACACGAAGACGTCCGACGCCCCGTCACAGGTTCAGGCCGCAAGCAGATCG
>NZ_JAERQE010000103.1 GCF_016734765.1 Microvirga soli
GCAAAATCGAAGGCGGTGATGCGCCTGATATCCCAATCGTCTCAACGAGATCGGGATTCTTCACGGACGACGATGTAGTCGTCCTCATCTGTCGCAATGCCGTAGTCGGTAAAACTGTCCCAATCGAGCTCTCCCGCAGGCAGCTTCGTGAAAACTGCCGACGCCAGATAGATCGAATCATCCTCATCGAAGTGAATAATCTTATCAACATTCGCTACGGGATCGAGTGGTGTATCGAATAGGAAAACATCCTCGCCGAAACCACCGTGCAACGTGTCATTTCCCATACCGCCGTTAAGGGTGTCGTTACCATCGTAGCCGAAAAGTCGGTCATTCCCGCCACGGCCCTGAAGCACATCCTTCACGCCTGTTCCGTGGATCCTGTCCGCGCTTTCCTTCCCAATTTGGGTCAGGGTCTCCGTTCGCTTGCTCCATGACCAAGACGCGACATGTTTGCCATCGGTCTTGGACGATCCGTAAAGCTCCTTTATGGCCAGCTTATCCAACCGACCCAGCTTGGTCGGATAGACTTCGCTCTCACCATTGTCGTAACTCATGACAGTGTTCTTGGAATGATCGTCCGCTTTGCTCAGCTTCTTCTTGTTGTATGGCGACGTGTGAAACGGATGCTTAAGCCCGAGAGCATGCCCGATCTCGTGAAGTAAAACATAGGTTTTATACGAGGCGTTCTTGAAATCCGGCTTGTACTGGGTGTTGAAATGCACATTGCCAGCCCCGTACACACGGTCGAAAGCCTCGCCTAAATCGCTGTCATCCGGCGTGTAAAGCTCTGGAAACTCGGCATAGGCCACAGTTGTAGTGTCGAAATAAGGAGTATACCAACCGAATGTGATTTCCGCATCGGCACTCTTCGTCTCGAGGAAATGTATTCCGCAAGCGTCACCCCACTGCTTGAGAGCGTAGCGAGCCTGCTTCTGGTCCGCTGTATTGAAGCGCTTCTCACCCATCGCTGGAGCAAACGAATAGGTTAGGAAGATCGGCGTCTTCTGCGGTTTCAGAGTCGGCTCGGAGTTCCAGTTATAGCCCGTCAGAATGGCCTTATGGGACGGCATTATCGATAACTCGCAAAGGAAGGAATTATTTCATCCGTAACGTAACTTAATTACTTATATTTGCAACCCCTGGATAACTATATGCTTCGCGCCACCGCCAGAACCTCCTCCACGTGGCCCGGCACCTTCACCTTGGACCAGACCTGAGCAATGATGCCATCGCGGTCGATCAGCACCGTGGTGCGTTCGACCCCCATGTATTTGCGGCCATACATGCTCTTCTCCACCCAGACGCCGTAGGCCTGCAGCATGGCCGTGGCTTCATCGGAGGCCAGGGTGAAATCCAGCCCGTACTTGTCGCGAAACTTGTCGTGGCTCTTTAAAGTGTCGGGAGAAATTCCAATGATTTCCGTATCGGAAGCCATGAATTCGGCTTTCAGTGCCTGGAAGTTCTGCGCTTCCAGGGTGCAGCCGCTGGTGTCATCCTTTGGGTAGAAATACAGCACGGCCTTGCGGCCCTTCAGCCCGTTGAGACTGATCTCCCGACCATCTGTCGCAGGCAGAGAGAAGTCCGGAGCTCTGGTTCCGATGCTAAGGGACATAAAACGCCTTCCTTTTGGCGGAATGTACTGTTTGGAAACCTCTGGTGTGCACGACTGAAGGGGAAACAGTCGCGGGACGCTCCCAAGGCGGTTAAGGTCACACCTCTTGATTCCCTGAACGGCGCTCATGCGCAAGAACCGGATTGCCAAACGTCACAAGAATGAAGCTGCCCCTGCGTAATACGTTGCCCCGGCGAGACCCGGTCAAGCGAAGCCTCCTCCGGCGCGTGTTGCGTGGCACTCTCTATGTGAAGCTTGGGCTGATTGTATTCCTGACGGCTGCCTTCGGGTTGCTTTATCTGCGCCTCTCGGCCGCTCCCATGAGCTTTGGCCGTCTGCCCGAGCGGGTCGCGGAGGCGCTGGCGGCACGCATCGGGCCTGGCTGGACTGTGACGCTGCGCAATACGGCGATCGAGCTGCATGACGGCTCGCCGGCGCTTCGGGCGAACGGTCTCGATATCCGCGCCCCCGGCGGCGACCTCGTGCTCCGAGCCCCTTATGCCATCTTGAGCGCGGACCTGAGCTCACTCCTGACCGCCAATCTCCAGCCCAAGGCGATCGAGGTTCGGGATCTGCAATTGCGGATCAGGGTGAACCGGGACGGCTCGCTATCCTTCTCGCCCGTTCAGGGAACGGATGGCGAGGCAGACCAACCCACCCCCACCATACTTGAGCCTTCCAAGGAAGCGGCCGCCTCGATGGCTCGTGACGTGAACGGACCCTCTCCCGTTTCCGGTGCGGTCGGATCGCTGCTCGAACTCATCGTCGGCCCCGGAAGCGTTCTGAACTCGCTCAACCAGGCGCAGCTGACCAATGCGCGTCTCGTGTTCATCGATGCGGACGGTCGCGAGCGGGCCCGCTTCCAGCGCGTCGATGCTGCCTTCGACTGGACGGAGAATGGCGGCCGTCAGTTCGCCGCAACGGTCGAGGGACCGCAAGGACCCTGGCAGCTGAACGGCGACGCCACTGTAGAAGGCAAGGATTCATACCGTGCCAGCATCGTGGCCGAGCGGGCGCCCATCACGGATATCCTGCTGCTCACCGGCGCCTCCGACGTGCCGGCGAGCACGGATCTCGAGTTCTCCGGCCGGTTCGACTTGGGCTTCGCGGAAGGGCGCGTGACGGAGCTGAAGACGCGGCTGGAGAGCAGCCCCGGCACGATCCAGATCAGGGACGAGGACACCTCTCCGTTCCCGGTCGACAAGGCCGTGATCGAGGCTCATTGGGACGAATCCGCGAAGGCTCTTGAGCTCCAGCGCATCGAGGCGAAGGGTGGGGACACGAATCTGCAGCTCCAGGGCCGTCTGCAGATTGCCAACGGGAATAATCCCTGGCGCCTGAACCTGGGCGGTCGGGATATCACTTGGTCGGGTGCCGCGGCAGGGGACCGGCCCCTTCAGGTCAGCGAGGTTGTGGCCGATCTTTCCGGGCACGACGGCATCAGGATCAACGGGATCACGTTGAAAGGTCCGGATCTGTCCGCCCGCATCAGCGGCCTCGTGGCGGCCACCGCCGATCCTAAGGCGTTGAAGCTCGACGTTCAGGCCGAGAAGACCGACATCCGCTCGGCCCTGAGGGTCTGGCCAGAAGCGGTGGCTCCGCCGGTCAGGCTATATCTGGTGTCCCACCTGAAGGCCGGATTGCTTGAATCCATCGATCTCAAGGTCGCGATGACCGGTGCCGACATTGAAAAGGCGCTGAACGGCGGCCCGACGCCTGACGAATCCTTGAAGATTGATTTCGCCGTCTCCAATGGCACCTTGCAGGTCGATGAGGGCATCCCGCCGATCTCCGGCATGAACGCGACCGGCCACGTTACCGGAATGAAGGTGCTGGTTCGCGCGCCCACCGGGCTCGTGCAGATGGCGAACAATCGATCTTTGTCGGCCTCCGAGGGTGCCTTCGTCCTCGACAATTACTGGGACGATAACGGGGTGGCGCGCATCGACTTCCGTCTCACGGGTGGTGCCGACGGGCTCGGTGCGTTGCTGCTGGAGCCACGGATCAAGGAGCTCGCAGGCTTCAATATCGATCCCGCCACCATGAAGGGCAGGGCGGATCTGCGGGTGGGCATCGGCCTGCCTGTCCATGACATTCCCGAGTTCAAGGATCTGCCGCTGAAGGTCACTGGTACGATCAACGACTTCGGCGTCGATGGCTTCTTCGGCAAGGATCGCCTGGAGGGCGCCGATCTGACGATCGCCTATGACCGGGGCGATCTCTCCGTCAAAGGCAATGGCAAGCTCGCCGGCAGCGTGGCCGCCATCGATCTTCAGAAGAACCCGCAGGGCGGACAGGCCAGCGTGGCCTTCTCCCTTGATGAGGCCGCACGCGGCCGGCGCGGGTTGTCCTTCGGATCTCAGCTGACCGGGACCGTCGGTCTCAAGGCGAGCTTGCCACTGGGCGAGAATGCGCCATCGGTCATCAACGTGGAGGCGGACCTCGCCAAGGCGGGTGTTGATCAGCTCGTTCCCGGCTGGGTGAAGCCCGTCGGCAGGCCCGGCAAGCTCAGCTTCACCATGGTCGAAGGACCGACGAGCGAGATCCGGGATCTGCAGCTCGACAGCGGCAATGTCCAGCTGCGGGGCCATGCAGCGCTCACCAACGATGGCGGCCTGGACAAGGCGGAGCTCTCCACCTTCAAGCTCTCGCCCGGCGACGACATGCGCGCTCAGATCGAGCGCGCCAACGGGGTCTACAAGGTCACGATCCGCGGCAATGTGGGTGACGTACGGCCTTTCGTAAAAGGCGGAGGAGCGACACCGTCAGGCGGTCGCAGCGCGGCGGCGAATAAGGACGTCAAGGATTTCGACCTTGATCTCAACCTCAACATCCTGACCGGCTTCAACGAGGAGGCGATCACCAACGCTTCCGTCAAAGCCTCCATGCGCAAGGACAGCCTACGCCAGCTGGACCTGAAAGGACGCCTCGGCGCAACCGACATTCTCGGCCGGACCATCCCTCAGAGTGGGGGCAGTCCGGTGGTGATCATCCAGGCGGAAGATGCGGGCGCGCTCCTGCGGTTCACAGATGTCTACAAGCGCATGTCGCGGGGCAATCTCATCCTGCAACTCTCCACCGGAGACGAGCCTCAGGCCGGGCATGTGATCATGCACTCCTTCGCGCTCGTCAACGAACCGGCCCTGAGCCGCATCATCCCGACCCAGACGCAGGTCGTCGCAGGGCGCGATCAGGCCGGCAAACCGCAGCTGGTTCGCGTGGATGTGAACGAGATCCAGTTCACCAAGGCCCGGCTTGAGTTCTCCCGCAGCGCCGGACGCCTCGACTTCAAGGATGCAGCCATCTGGGGCAACCAGATCGGGTTCACCCTGGGCGGGTTCATCGACTATGCCCGCGACCGTCTCGACGTGTCGGGAACCTTCGTGCCGGCCTATGGGCTCAACAACGTTTTCGCTCAGGTGCCGCTGTTCGGGCCGCTCCTCGGTGGTGGGCAGAACGAGGGGCTATTCGCCGTCAATTTCCGCCTGAACGGGCAGGCAAGCGCGCCGTCCCTGTCGGTCAATCCGCTCTCGGCGGTGGCGCCTGGCTTCCTGCGCAAGCTCTTCGGCGTGGGAGCCGAGCAGGCGCCGCAGACCGGATCGCTGCCAACAACCTCCGAACGCTAAAGCATCGGACCCAGAAGTGGACTGCACTTCTGGGTCCGCGCGATGCTCTAGACCGCTTACACGGCGCGCAGGAGGACGTGCTTCTTCTTGCCGAATGACAGCTTGATCACGCCCTCGGCTGTGACATCCGACAGGCTCAACGTGCCGCGCTCGTCCGAGACCGTCTGGTCGTTCACCTTGAGGCCGCCGCTCTTCACTTGCCGTCGCGCCTCGCTCGATGAGGGCACGAGCTTGGCGTAGTCAGGTCCGAAGGCTGCCAGCACGCCGAGCCCGCCTTCAAGCACATTGGACGGAATCTCGATGGTCGGCAGGCTCTCCGCCAGGGCACCCTGCTCGAACGTCTTGCGGGCAGTTTCCGCCGCCAATTCCGCTGCCTCACGGCCGTGGAGGAGGGCCGTTGCTTCGGTCGCGAGAACCTTCTTCGCCTCGTTGATATCGGCGCCTTGGAGCGCTTCGAGCCGGGCGATCTCGTCCATGGGCAGGATCGTGAAGAGCTTCAGGAAGCGGGCAACGTCCGCATCCTCGGTGTTGCGCCAGAACTGCCAGTAATCGTAGGGGCTCAACATGTCGGCGTTGAGCCACACCGCCCCGGAGGCTGTCTTGCCCATCTTGGCCCCGGAGGCGGTGGTCAGCAGCGGGCAGGTGACCGCATAGAGCTGCGGGGTGCCAAGGCGGCGGCCGAGGTCGATGCCGTTGACGATGTTGCCCCACTGGTCCGAGCCGCCCATCTGCAGGATGCAGCCGTAGCGCTTATTGAGCTCCGCAAAATCGTAGGCCTGAAGGATCATGTAGTTGAATTCCAGGAACGACAGCTCATGCTCCCGGTCGAGACGCAGCTTCACGCTGTCGAAGGACAGCATGCGGTTGACTGAGAAATGCCGGCCCACGTCGCGCAGGAATTCGATGTAATTGAGCTTGGTCAGCCACTCGGCATTGTCGACCATGATGGCGTCGGCCTTGCCCTCACCGAACGAGATGAAGCGCGAAAAGACCGTCTTGATGCTGTCCTTGTTGGCCTCGATCTGATCGACGGTGAGGAGCTTGCGGCTCTCGTCCTTGCCCGAAGGATCGCCCACGCGTGTCGTGCCGCCGCCCATCAGGGTGATAGGCTTTCCAGCCTCGGTCTTCTGCAGCCAGTGCAGCATCATGATGGAGAGCAGGTGCCCCACATGAAGAGACGGGCCGGTGCAGTCGTACCCGACATAGGTGGTGAGCCGGCTCTCCAGGGCTGCGGCGTCCACCCCCTCGAAGTCCGAGGTCTGGTGAATGAAGCCCCGCTCGGTGAGCACCTTCAGGAAGTCGGACTTTGGCGCGTTCATTATCTCTACTCCGAGCTGCTAAGGCGGAAACCTCAGCTAAGCTGAACTCACTCTGATTCTAGAAGGCAGGGTTGGAGGGGGATAGATGCCTTTTCTGGCGGGGTCATAACAGCATCATTCAAAATTTTCACGAAGTTTCAATTTGAAGGCTGCAACTCCTATAGGAATATTATTCTATGATTGCCTAAAGCGCTTTTGGTCTCAGTGTAGGGCATAGCCGGCATGCCTGATCCAGCCTTTGGCATCTTTTGCCGTGATG
>NZ_JAERQE010000104.1 GCF_016734765.1 Microvirga soli
TGCCGGGGATGCTGCCGCAGCAGGCGGTGGTCTCGCGGACTACTGGTGGATCATCCTGCTGGTCATCATCGTCGCCGCAGCCATCTGGTACTTCTCCCGCAGTCGCGGCCGCAGCCGCAATCAGCTGTAGGAGGCCGGTGTAGGAGGCCGGTTCCCCAGCACGGCAGTACTAGAACGGCACCATGGGCGTCAGCGTTGATGATCAGACGTGTTGATGCTCATGACCGTTTGCGAGAGAGAGCCCGGCTCCGTGCCGGGTTCTTCTTTGGCATGAGCGGCCATCCGCACCTATGCGCTCCAGGGGTGCGGACCCTGTGACCGTGAGACGTGCCATTCGATCTCCATCTATGCTTTGACGGTGCAGACCCGTTGGCCGCGCTCATCCAGCATCTCGATGACCACAGCGCTGATGTCGCCTCTCGCCAGACGTCCTCTTCCGATCTCGGCCGCCGAGCGGGTGGCCGCCTGCACGGCAGCCTCCCGGCTATCGAACTCGGCGCCGTCGTCATCGCGCACGCTCTGTGCGCCATCGTGAAGGTCAAAGTAGTAGCGGGCCACAGCGATCTCCCCTGGGCCAGCACACCTGCGTCGGACATGGTCCGTACCAAGCGGTAAGCGCCCCGGCCGAGGTGCTGTCAGGATAACCTCAACCAGGGCGCGTAGCAGAGCGTGGGGCTCCGCATCTGTTCGGGCCGATACGCAACGCACCCGACACCCTCATGCTGCCCGACCCAAGTAAACAATCCGTGGACATTGAGAGGCACGGCATGCAGCCGCTCAAGGCGGAGCTCAAAGGATGATTGCTGCCAGAGATCAGTCGCAGCAGGGCTACCGCGCCGACGTCGAGCTGCATGAGGTGAGTCCCGTGGCCGTTTGGCCCCAGGAGCAAGGGCGGGCACGGATGAACTATCGTCCTTGCCCCTCACCCAATCTCATTGATCACAGTGGGTTTCCTGTTCAGGCTTCAGTAGCCCTGCGTGTCACCTGCACGATGTCGTGTCTGGCAATGCCGATGTCTGACAACTCACGGTCAGACAGGGCATTCAACTGCCGTGCCGTTTCACGGGCACGCCGCCAGCGACGCAGGCTTGACAGAACAACTGATAAAAACATGACGCAACCTCAATGATGAGCCAGCCCTAGCGCACAGGCACCGCGCACGGGCAGCGAGAAAAAAGGCCACCAGTAGGGCGGGACCGAGTTTAGGGAGGAAACCCGCCACAGGGAGGCCGTGGCGGAGGAGGGGTCATCTACAGCGCACTTGGCGCCGGACAAACCTGAAAGTAGTCGCCCCTGCCATGCACAATGAGCATGGAACGGATGGCGGGCGTTTACGCCTCGTTGACGTTTGTCGAGCCGCTCAAACCGGGACTTTGCTGACGATCCACGCCGCCGCCTCGGGGCTGAAGCCGATTTCGAGCAACTCCTCCTCGAGATCCTCAACAGGATCAGGCTCCAGTGTAATCGATTCTGCTTCGGCAGCGGGGTTCTGCCTGCCCTCGTCCTGCTCCGCATCTTCGAGAGGCGCTACCGTGACGCGTACGACCGGGTCTTCGTCGCCATCATCCTCACCCTCGTAGAGCTTGAGCGTGACCCAGCGCTCCTCGACCTCGTCCTCATAGACCGTCTTCCACTCGCCCATGTTCCCCTCCTGGACCATGTACCGGAGAAGGCCCGGAACTGATGCCATAGCACTCTAGCGCTTTAAACCATCACATTGTCGTGCTTCAGCACCATAGCGCCATTGTGTTGCGACAGGACACCCCCATGTCCTCAATGCGGAGGCAAATCCCGCAACCCCTTGACCGCCTCCGTAGACTTCAGCCCCGTTCAGACCAATCCCGACGGGGCTTTTTCCTGCCCAGTGGCCGCATGACCTCGATCAGATCACGTGGTGTCCTGGTGCAAGGGTGCCTAATGCGACGCGGAGCTATCGAGGGGAATGCTCTGCACTGCTCGACCTGCCGCATCCACAACCTCAAGCTGCTGGACCACGGACGCAATCAGCACCTCTCTGCCGTGCTGGACAATGCCTCCTACTTCGCAAGGCTGACTGAGCGTCGTGCAGCCGTCTTGGTTTTGCTGCTGGTAAGCTCCTTCAGGAAGGTCGCTGCCCACCAGGATACGTCCTGTGCCCGGAGGACGCTCATCATGCTCTCCCACCGGGATACGCGCTCCTCCTGGCTCATCCGGAGAGCCTCCCGGATTGCCTCTGCAACCTCAATCTTGTCATTGGGATTGACGATGAGTGCAGTCTTGAGCTGCTGGGCTGCGCCTGCGAACTTGGACAGGATCAGGACACCGGGATCTGCCGGATCCTGAGCCGCCACATACTCCTTCGCCACCAGGTTCATGCCGTCACGCATGGGGGTTATGAGCCCCACCGCCGCGAGGCGGTAGAGCCCCGCGAGAACAGAGCGCTGATAGGTGCTGGTCACATAATGGATTGGAACCCAACCTGGCTCACCCAGAGTGCCGTTGATCCGCCCAAGGGTTTCATTCACCACACGTCCGAGTGTCGCATACTCGGGAACCTCGCTGCGGCTCGTCGGGGCGATCTGCAGGTAGGTGACCCGTCCCCGCTGATCCGGGTTGGTGCCGAGAAAGCGCTCGAAGGCCTCCATTCGCTCCGGAATGCCTTTTGAGTAGTCGAGGCGGTCAACGCCGATGATCAGCTTGCGGGAACCGAGACCATCCATGGTTTGCTTGATGATCCGGTTTGACTGTGAGCGCCCAGCCAGGCGCTGGAACTCTCCCACATCGATGCCGATGGGAAACCCTTTGATCCGCGTCCTTTGCCCGTCGACCTCCAACACGTCGGATTTATGATAAACAGCCCCAAGGTCATGGGTAAGGCCGCGCCGGAGATTGTCAGCATCGCGCTCTGTGTGCACCCCAACCAGATCGTAGTCCATGATGGCACGCAGAAGCTCCCGGCTGCCGGGAAGGGCGCCGAGGACCTCGGGAGCAGGCCAGGGGATATGGTGAAAGTAGCCGATCAGGTTCGTGATCCCAGCGGCTCTCAACTCCGCGGCCAGTGGGATGAGATGATAATCGTGAACCCACACGAGATCGTCCGGGCGGATCAATTGGGCGAGAGCGTTCGCAAAGGTCCGGTTAACCCGCAGATAGCCTTGATAGTCCGCCCGTGAGAACTCAGACAGTCCGATCCGGTAGTGCATGATGGGCCAGAGCGCCCGGTTGGCGAACCCGTTATAGTACTCCTGCCGATCGAGCGAGGTCAGGTCCATGAGAGCGTACTGCACCTGACCCTTATCGACGATCCTGGGCTCGACCGAGGGATGGACTGCTACCTTGCCGCTCCAGCCGAACCATAGCCCGCGATAGGCTTCGAACGCCTCGCGCAGGGCGACCGCCAGACCTCCAGCCGCCCTGTTGCCCGTGAGATCAGGAACAGCGACCCGATTTGAGACGACAACGAGCCTGGGCAATCGTACTCTCCTGCTTCGTGGTTAGAGGTAGAGCAAATCCGCTCCTGGCTAAGGCTACCCTGGTCCGTGTTCACCAGCTTCACAAGCAAGAGGTTAAGGACTGAGGCGAGGGTTCTGTTGGGTTCTGACCCATGGCAGGTTATCCCCATAGCCCGTGTTGGAACCTGGTGTCCCCCGAAATCCAAGGCCGCTCTGCTCAGGCGGCAGTCGGGCAATTCTCCTCTTGCTCCCGATTGAGCGGATGGAGGTCGCGGACCATGTGGTGGAGGCGGGAGGTGTCGAGATGGGTGTAGATCTGGGTGGTCTCGATACCGGCGTGCCCCAGCAGCTCCTGCAGCACCCGCAGGTCCGTGCCGCCGGAATGCATGTGGGTGGCAAAGGCATGCCGCAGCACGTGCGGCGACACCCGCTCAGGGCTGGCCAGTCCTGCCGCCACCGCGGCCTCCTTGATCTCGAGCAAGGCCGCCTGGCGTGTCAGGGGCTTGGCTCCGTTGCGCACCGAGTGGAACAGCCAGGGGGAGGGTGCTCCACTGGCATAGGTGCGGGCGAGCTTCTGCCACTGGGCAAGGGCCGCGATCGCCCGTTCGTGCAGGGGCACGAGGCGCTGCTTGTCGCCCTTGCCGCGCACCAGCAGCATCCGGGTGCCGGATGGCGCCGCATCGGAGGGCAGCGACAGCGCCTCGCTGATCCGCATGCCGGAGGCATAGAGCGTCTCGAACAGGGCAGCCCTGCGGGCATAGCCGGCCTGACGGTAGAGGCCCACGGAGGGATCGGCCGCCAGCCGATGAGCCGTCTCCAGGAGCGCCTCCGTCTCGGCAATGGAGAGGACGAAGGGGAGCTTGCGCGACCGCTTCATGCTCGACAGGTGAGCGGTGGGGTCACGGGAGCCGAGTTCCTCGGCGATCAGGAACTTGTGCAAGCCGCGGGCCACCGTAATCCTGCGGGCGATGGTGGATCCGGCATAGCCGCGCCCATCGAGACCAGCGATATAATCCCGGATCTGCTCCAGGCCGACCCCCTCTAGACTGAGCCTGCTCTCATCCAGCCAGGCGAGGTAACAGTTGAGATCGTCAGTGTAGGTGTCGATCGTGCCGGCAGAGGCCCCGAGCTCTCTGTTGTCAGAGCATCCAGCCAGAGCTGGGCCAGCCGCTGATTGGTCCGCATGAAATCCTCCCGATCGGGAGCAGCATGGCACGGCATCCGTTACTGGCTTCTTGTCAAAACTCCGCAAACCGCCTGCCATGATCGCAATTCTCGGCCGAGCTCTATCCAATACGATTGGATTCATACCGTTAGGGTCTTGAGCTTGTTCCGGCGGTTTGGGTCCAGCTTCAGCGGGAGTACCGTCACAATCATCTGCTCTCGTCGCTGGTAGACGATTCTCACCTTCGGGGATGCTGCCAGATTGCGGCGTGTCAGCTTGGCGATGACCATGACCCTGGAGTAGGGGGCCCAGTAAGGACACGCAAAAGCAGCTCGGTACTTGAGCTCGATCCGATCAACCAGATCGATCAAGGAGGAGGGATCATAATCGTCGAGATTGTAGCGCTCGCGGAATCGCCGGAGCGCGTGGATTGTCCAATGGCGTTCGATCGCCGCCATGATGTCCTGCTGAGACTTGGTGAGGGTCATGACCGCCTGACGGAGAACCCCGTACCCATAATCAGGATTACGTTTCACGCCAGCACAATTGCAATTGTGTCATCCGATAGAATTGGCCACAATCAGCCGTAATGCTAGACTCCGATCCATGACACAGATGGCCGACGAGATCCGCACCCTCATTGCAGATCTGTACGATGACCCTGACGGCTTCCTGAAGAGATCTCACCAGTGGTTCGGCGGGCGTTCGCCGGACGAGCTCATGGCGACTGAGGCGGGCCAGTTCGTGCTCCTGAAGTTCCTTCGCGGGAGAGACCACGTGCCGCCCCTTGAACCAGATCGAGACTTCAAGCCCTACACAACGGCAAACACCGACCACGCCATTGACCAAGCGATTGCCCGTCTCGAAAAGCAAATCGAGCAGCTCAGGTCTCTCAAAGGATCTGGGCCGGAGATCGCCGCGGTCATCGGGAGGGCACAAGAGGTCTTTGGTGAGCGGGGACTGAGCTGGTTGGTCCGGCCTAATCAGGTGCTGCAAGCCACGCCCCTTGATCTGATGACTCAGGGTAAGACCGACCGGGTTCTCCGGCTTCTCGTCCAGATTGAGCATGGAGTCTACCCATGAGCGCAGAAAAGCAGTCACCTCAGGATGCTGTTCTCGGTCGCCCTGAATGGACGGCGGCATTCATGGACGCCGGCAAGCAAGCTGTATCAGAGGCTGTTGAGGAACACCTCAGGGCAGGGAATCGCGTGTACTTCACGGATGATGAAGGAGATATCTGCGAGTTGTCGCCAGACAGGAAGACCCACAAGCTCATCCGCGAGGAAGTTGATCAGCTCATCTCCGCGTCAGTTCCTTCCTGATCATCAGGGAAGAAGCGTCTAAACGCCTATCTCAGCAACCTTGATCCCAACCCTTCGTCGAACGCGGGTCATCGGGTAACCCAAGGGATTGCAGACGACGCGCATCTCATGATCCCCAGCAGGCACCAGATAGTCGAACGGGGTGTGCACATGCCCATGAATCCATAGCCGGGTCTTGGAGAAGCGCTCAGGATTGAGGTTGTTGACGAAGAACGCATTGAGAGCATCGCCCCGGAAGTCGGGGTGGGTCGATCCAGGAAAAGGAGCATGATGTGAGACGATCGCATCGGCCTTGGCTTGCTCGAGAAACGTGAGCTGAGCCAAGTGCAGGTCGTTCCATTTATCGACGGTCACGCCCTGGATCTTTACGAAGTCCGGGAAGCGAGCGGCCTCACGCCGCCCGGTGTCGTCAAGATATGTCCAAAGAGTTGCAACAGCGAAGCGGATCCCGCCAATCGTGATCAGATCACCTAGATCATTCGGGAATGAGGCACCATAGTAATCGTGGTTGCCGTTGACGTGAATGACAGGTAGGCCGAGTTCATCTTCAATTGTCCTGAGAACCCGACTGCGGATCTCAGGATCGGGATACGTGTCGCCTGCGATCACCATGACATCGGCGTCGATCTCACGGGGAAGAGAGAGGCTGCCATAGAACTGGAACATCCCAGGCGGTGTTCCCATCGGGGATGGATCCTTGCGGTGCTCAAGGTGAAGATCGGAGATCAACGCAATCTTGGTCAAAGGGATGCCCTGGACTAAAGCGCTTTTGATCTGGGCTTGAATCCATTCGGGTGGGCTGCGCGTTGACTAGGATATGGCCCGGGAGGCAAG
>NZ_JAERQE010000105.1 GCF_016734765.1 Microvirga soli
TCCTGCAAAATCGAAGGCGGTGATGCGCCTGATATCCCAATCGTCTCAACGAGATCGGGATTCTTCACGGACGACGACGCTAGTAATAGACGGACCCGGCAGCGCCCGGGGGTTTTTCAACGAAATCTGCCACGAGGAGACGTCCCAAGTTCCCGACTGCGCTCTTACGCTTAAACGGGAAGGTCCGCTTGCTTGGCTGCCGGGAGAATGACCTCGCTGTACAGTTTCTGGTACAGATCCGGTGATTGTGCCAACGGGGCGAAAGCACTGTAGGACATTCTGAAGTCCGACGCCGAGGCGAGAGCCTGCCTTGCAGCCGCACGGGCGGCGTCCAAGTCGCCCAGAAGCGCGTGGACCATGGCCGCTCCGGCATGGACGTTCGGGAGACTGGAAGGCAGCAGTTGAGCCTTGGCAAAGCAATCGGCGGCAGCCTCAAGGTTTCCAAGGAGCAACTGAGCTCGCCCCAGGACCGACAGGAAGACACCGAAATCCGGGCTACGGGGGTCCAGGCGCATCGCCTGCTCTACCGCCAGCAAACCTTCACGGGGTCGTCCCAGCCAGATCAGAGCCATGGCCCAACTTGTGTGCGCATTAGCAAGATTGCGGTCGAGCGCAACGGCTGTCTCGCTCTCAAGAGCCATGCCCTTCGGGTCACCCTGAAGGCGGTGGACGATGGCCAACGCCAAGTGAGCGCGGGCGCTGTCAGGGTCATGCATCAGAGCGGTCCGAGCCGCCTCAGCAGCCTCTCTCACCCGATCCTGGCTGATCTCGGTTGAGCGGGAATGTTGCAGCGGCAGCTCCTGCATCAGAATGGACCAGGCAAGACGGGCCAGGGCCTCGCTGTTGCTGGGATCAAGCGCGGTGGCCTGCCGGAAGAAGGCCTCCTGCTGCTGGACACTTTGCAGCGACTGTGGACCATAGGATGCTGCAATGCCCCGCATGAGAAAGTCGACGGCATCGGGTGCCATCCTGCGTGCCTCACTGTCCCGCACGGCTGCAACCGTGATCTCCCGATCAATGGAGTTGGCGATCCGGCCGGTGATCTGGTCCTGAAGGCCAAACAGATCGGAGCTGTCACCGTCGAAGCGCTCTGACCAAGCGTGGGAGCCGGTTTGGCTGTCGAGCAGTTGAGCATTCACCCGCAGCCGTGAACCGCTTGTTTGAATGCTGCCCCTCAGCATGTAGCGCACCCCGAGATCGCGACCGACCTGCTGAAGATCCATCTGCTGGTCCTGGTACACCCTGGCCGTTGATGGCGCGATCACGAAGGAGCGTCGGATGCGGGAGAGATCGGTGGTGAGGGTCTCAGTGATGCCTTCAGCAAAGTGGGCCTGATCAGGCTCATTGGACGTCGCCGTGAAGGGCAGCACCATGAGGAACAAGCGGGGCGGCAGGGCCTGAAATCCCATTGAGGTCGAGCCCATCTGAGACGTCAAAGGTCCGGTCTCGCCTGAAGCCTCCTTCGGCAGGCTTGCGAGCACCTCGGGGGAGATGCCGAAGACATGCACCGGACGGGCAATGTTCTTGAGGCTCTGCTCGCCGAGATCAGCGAAGGGTAAGTTGAACCTGTCCTGGAGGTGATCACGTACCTCGCGGGTCAGACAGATCCCGCCGGGCTCGCTCAGGCGCTCCAGGCGGGCTGCAACGTTGACCCCTTCACCAAAGAGGTCGCCGTCCTGGACGACCACTTCCCCAAGGTTGATCCCAACCCGCAGCAAGAGCGATGGTTGATCCGGATGCGCCGTGTTGCGCGATATCGAGCCCTGCTGGATGGCCAGCGCGCAGGCTACAGCATCGATGACGCTGGCGAACTCAACAAGAAGACCATCCCCGATGGTTTTGACGATCCGGCCATGATGACGGACCACAGCCGGATCAATGACAGACCTCCTGAGGTCGTCCATGGTCTGCAAGGTGGCCACATCATCCAAGCCCATCAGGCGGCTGTAGCCGACAATGTCGGTCATCATGATCGCGGCGAGCCGACGCTCGACAACCCTCTGAGGCACGGCCATGCTCCTGCATCGCACGAGAATACGGACCGGCACAGTGTAGCATGGTGCCTTTGCTACTTCTAAGGGCAAGGCTCATGCGAACCCAGTAGGTCGCGGAGAGCTGCAAACCTCAGGTCTTGCGGCGCCAGTCGGAAGACGCTGACAAGTGCCACGTAAATGTAGAAGGCTGCTTTGGGTCAAACTGAGCCTTTAGGAGTGGACGTGTGATTGTCCGCTTACCTCTACGACTACGGACTCTCGGTCTACTTCGGCTTCATGCCATTTGCCGTTGTTCGCGAGGATTGCATAAAGGCCTGTCTGGCATCTGACGTTGCGACAGAAACCATGGGCTGAAATGCTTAGTGGCGAGCGTTGAACCCCACTGAACCGGAACCGTGGACTTTTACTCCAGCGCCCTCGGGCCAGGGCTCTCGGGTGGCTGCGCTATAGCCAAGAGTGTATCCGCTTTAACCATACCGGCCGAAGGATCTCGATGGGCTGTGCGATTGCGCCTGAGTGATCCAAAAAGCAGGAAGTAGACAGCGTTGTGTCGGTAGAGCCGAAGGTCTTGACGACGTAAAATCCCGTTCCTAACTTGATGAGCGCCAAGGCTCAGACGAGCTTGGCACACGGGCGCCGGCGGTGTCCGGCGCTCTCGGATCCATGTTGCTCACAAGAGGATGTGGCTATGAGAACCTTCGACATTTCTCCCCTGTACCGCTCCACGGTTGGCTTCGACCGGCTGTTCGACATGCTCGATCAGACCGCCCGGCTCGAGCCCATGACTAATTGGCCGCCTTACAATATCGAGAAGGCTGGTGACGACCAGTACCGGATCACAATGGCGGTGGCCGGTTTCTCCCCGGACGAGATCGAGCTCACCCAGCACGGCTCCGCCCTGCTGGTGACCGGACACAAGGGGTCCGAGGACGACAAGCAGTACCTGCATCGCGGCATCGCCACCCGCGCCTTCAAGCAGACGTTCAACCTCGCCGACCACGTGAAGGTAAAGGGCGCGAGCCTGGAGAATGGGCTGCTCACAGTCGACCTAGTACGCGAGGTGCCCGAAGCCCTGAAGCCCCGCCGGATCGAGATCGCCACCAACACTCAGCCTGTGATGGCGCAGGACAACGCGAAGCAAATCGAGCACGAGCCGCAGAAGACCAAGGCCGCGTAATCGAGCCAGCCGCACATAGCCTCGGGCGCCTCCTGCCCGAGGCTGGACCGTTTGCAGAACTCAGGAGGGATCCATGCAACAGACCTTCAGAGACGACATCGCGAGCGAGCTTACGTTTCCCCGTCACAGACCCAGTCACTCTTTCACCCATCCGCACCAGGTCCTCGGGCATGCCCTCCTGTCGCGAGGCGAGAAGCGGGCCTTGCTGGCCGAATGGGCGTCCGACGCCTGTTCGGTCGAAGGCCGACCTGGATGGCGGCAGATCCCCGGGTCCGGCGCAGTGGTTGTGATCGACGACATCCTCGATGCCCTCAGGGTGCTGGACTACAGCCATAGTTGACGGGCCGTGTGATGAGAACCGAGCCCTCCGTCCCGCGCGCCCCAAGCCCCATCATCTGGTTGCCTTGGCTTCATGCCAACGCTCGTCGACGCGAAGTCCATACCCTGCCCGGCCTGGATCGCGCCCTGGTGGCCCCCGCGTCCGTGTTCGCGTCACCCGACGATGTGGTGCGCCATCGCCGTCTCACCATTGATTGCAAGCGTGAGATCCTGTGGCGCTGGGCCTGGGACGAGTACCTCCTCGACCTGGCGCTCGCCGATGGCATGCCCGAAGGCGAGCCGCCGCGTCTGCCGGAGGTGAAAGCGGCCTTGCGCCTGCTGAGCATCGAATGGAGCCCGGATCCCGTAGCGCCGGCGATGCCAATCCCGCTGTTCGAGCACCACGAGCTTTGCCTGGTGGCCTGAGCTCAAGGCTGCGTGTCAGAGCGCCCAAGCAAGCACCGTGCTCGACCCAGAACCCTCCAACGATGGCGGGCCCTGGTCATCTTTGAGTATGTCGGAGGCGCCGATGAGAAGCCCGCAGCAGGCCGGTCACTTTGGCACTTGGCTACGGAAACCGTGTCAGGCGGCATGGTCTGGATCCGCTACTGGGTGGCGAACGATCTTGCACCTCCCCAGAGCCATTGGATTCGCGCCGTCCCCACTACCAAACATCGAAAGTCTGCAACGGGGCACAGTGTAAGGCAGAGCAGACCACATGAAGGTCGGCTTCACGCTGCTCCTGTGGACACTTGGTTTGATCCCCGTCGTGCCCAGCGGCAGGAATCCCTATGCCGTGAGCGGCCACTGACGGCTGGGGCTGGCAAGACGGTACAGCCCCTTGCCGGCTCTTTTGGCCTCGTAGCTTGCCTCATCGGCGGCGCGCAGAAGAGCCTCTCCGTCACCGCACTCCGGAGCGAGAGCAATGCCGACAGAGACGTTGATGCCGATCGACCGCCCTTCAATGCAGTAGGGTACGCTGACCTCCGCGATGAGACGCTCGGCCAACCGAACGGCAGCCTCCCGCTCCGTAGCAGGCATTTGCAGCACCGCGAACTCGTCGCCCCCAAGCCTGGCGACCACATCGCCCTCGCGGAGCGCGTGGCGCATCCGATGGGCGATCTGGCGAAGGAGTTCGTCACCCATGGCATGGCCATAGGCATCGTTCACGTGCTTGAACCCATCGAGATCCAAGGCGAGGACCGCGTACTTCTGCCTGTGGCGCGTCAGGTGCTCGGATGCCTTGGACAGGCATTCGCGAAAGGCGGCTCGGTTTGGAAGCCCCGTGAGATCATCATGCGCGGCACGGCGGGCGAGGCTGCGCTGGGCGCGATGCAGGGCCACGATGGTCTGGGCGCCGTGGCGACATGCCTCGATGTGGCTGTACCCGTAAAGCAGGAGCAAACCACCAACGATCTGGTAGCTCGTGTCAGGATGTAGGAGACAGCCGGCGGCAAAGGCGACCAGGACGACGCTGCCGGTGCTGATCGGGATCCAGGCCCGACACGCAACCCGCGTCGACGATTGCCCGGCGCAGCTCGCCATTGTGAGCCCAAGGCAGAGCAACTGGACCCCAGCATCGGCTCCCGACAGGGCCCGGAGCGACATTCCCGCGATCACGGCTGCCATCAGGAGCGAGCCTGCGCCGTAGGCGCACTCCCATCGCCTCGCGGCTGCGGGCGAGAGATCCTTGTCGGCTCCGGACTGATAAAAGGCCGCAAGGAGCCCCAGCCGGATCACCGCCATGACGATCGACAGCCAAGCCAGCAGCCAATCCCAACCGGACCCGGTGCGCCACGCCATCAGCCAAGCCCCGACGACGACACCGATTGTCACCGATGCGACCTGAGGCAGGGCTGTATAGAGCAGCCGAACGAGATCGGTGTGGATGCGCTCAGAGCGGAGCGGGCTGGGGATGGAGTTTAGGCCAGGCATGCATCGAGTCTACACGAACTGAGGAAATTTTGCCTTAAAGCAAAAGTGCGAGGGCAAGGGCGAGCAGACGGGACTATGCACTCCTCATGTAGTGCAGGAGACGATTGGGAGCTTCGCCCTCAGAACAAAGCAGGAGATTGGCTGAAATGAAGGGGACGTCTTGTTGACCCTGGGTTTTCTGCCAGCGCGTAAGGCCAAGGTTCATCGCGGGGGGCTTTGCTTCAGGAGCACTGCAATGCAAGACACTATCGCTGACCACCCCTGCCGAACCATCACACCTTGGAACTGGGGCAAGCTGATCGGACCCAAGCCGCCTCTGAAGCCTAAGGAGATCTGGTCCATTCGGGTCAGGCTCCAACTTGCGCGCCGCGTCCGCGACCTTGCCTTGTTCAACCTGGCCCTCGACAGCAAGCTGCGAGCTTGTGACCTAGTCGCGCTCCGGGTCGATGATGTGGCACTCAATGGGCGGGTGCGGTCCCGGGCGACCGTGATTCAGCGGAAAACAGGGCAGCCTGTTCAGTTCGAGATTTCGGAGCAGACCCGAGAGGCTGTGGGGCGCTGGCTCGAGAAGAAGAACCTGCATAAAGGCGAGCCACTGTTTCCAAGCCGGATCAATCGGCAAAAGCCCATGACAACGCGACAGTACGCCCGCCTACTCGGATCCTGGCTTCGCGCGATTGGCCTCGATCCTCTGGCCTATGGTACGCACTCACTGCGGCGCACCAAAGCGTCGATGATCTATCGAAGGACAGGCAATCTCCGGGCCGTTCAGCTTCTGCTCGGCCACACCAAGATCGAGAGTACGGTGCGGTATCTCGGCATCGATGTCGACGATGCTCTTCTGATTGCGGAGCAGGTTGAGATCTAACTGTCTGAGGCGGCTCCCCGATGAGCCGCCTCAGTGCCTAACTGCATGTTAACGAGCAAGGTCCGGACCTGAGGCTTAAGCAACCACAAAGCAAATGGCCAGCACGTGCCAGTTTGTATGGTCCGGCCGTGCGTCGCAAGATGATGTTGGCGGACGGACGAACGTGAGAGCTGCATCAATGTATTCGGCCT
>NZ_JAERQE010000106.1 GCF_016734765.1 Microvirga soli
CTGCGTCGTCTCACGCAAAAGGAGACATAATTGCTCGCCAGCCTCTTAGTCAGATCGCAATGATATCCTCGCAAGTACGAGACCAGCGGCGCACAGTAGGATAACTTTCCAGCGAGAGGGGCGGCGCCTAAACAGAGGCAACAGCATAGCTTCCCAACGAACCGTCTGCTCAAAACTGCTTGGGGTAATTCAACGGCTATCTTCGAGGTTGCTGCCTAGTGTTTCAATCCCATTTGCTAGGGGGGCGCGTATCAGATACCATCTACCTACTCAACATTTAGTCATAATTGCGTAGACGTGGGTTACTCATCCGGGAGCGTCAGATGGCGATCATCCGTGGCACGTCCGAGAACGATAGTCTTTCTGGTCGGCCTGATAATGACCTCATCTTTGGCTTTGCAGGAGACGATACAATAGATGGTGGGAGCGGTGATGATCTGCTCGTTGGTGGTGATGATGACGACAATCTGATTGGCGGTGGCGGAGTCGATACGCTCGATGCAGGCGCTGGGGCGGACATCTTGACTGGGGAGAATGGTGACAACCTCGACGGGGGGCACGGCAATGACCTTTTAGTGGTTGGCGCTAGCGAGGACGCGCCTACACTCAGGGCCAGCGGCGGCGCCGGCGATGACACGTTCGTGTCGATCAATGCCGATCGTCTTCCTGCCGAGCTTGATTTGAATTTTGGCCTCAACCTAAGCGGAAACAGTGGGGATGACAAATTCGTCTTCACCTTTGGTCTTCTCCAAGCGAGCCTATTGGATGGGGGCTGCGGAAATGACAACTTCGCAATCCGTTATGTGCTTGGCGGAGTGCTCATCGGGGGGAGCGGACATGATCAGTTTAACATCCGCAATATGCGTGGAACTGTTCTAGCAGGCGATGGTAACGACGTCATCTCCATTGGCGCCAACCAAACTGGAGAAACTCTACTGATGGGGGATGATGGCAATGACATCATCTCGGCCCTAGCCGGCTCAGCTGTCATGGATGGAGGCGAAGGAGATGATCGAATAAGCGACGGTCTTGATCCTTTGGGTTCACCGAGCACACTTATTGGCGGATCAGGCAACGACACACTTATCAGTCAGGGGCAGGACATTCTTTTGGGTGGTGATGACTCAGACAACTTAGAGAGCGGCGCGTTTTCAAATACGCTAACGGGAGGTGCCGGAGCTGATCGTTTTTCCTATGGTAATCTCGTTAATCTAGATTCTATCGCCGCGGACACAATCACAGATTTCAACGTGAGTGCTGGTGATGCTTTGGACGTTTCCCGCCTCCTCGATCGCGTCGGCGCCCCAACCGATCCGTTTGCCGCCGGTTGGCTCACGTTGGATGTTAGCTCCGATAGTACGCTTGTTCTCTTTGATCGGGATGGCGGTGGGGACAATTTCCAAGTGATCTCTAAGCTTGAGGGTGCCATACTGACTGAAGCTGACATTGACGTTGAATGCACTCCTCTGCCAACTGGTCTCGGTCGGTACTATCTGGTCGACGCTGACACCAATCATACTTTAATGGAGCTCACGAGTGGAAGCGTTCTCAGTCCCGCACTCTTTGCAAGTCATAATCTCTCAATCTACGCTATCGTAGACACGTCCGCTCCGGCTGTGACGCTTACCGAGAGTATCCGATTGGACCTCAATAACGGCACTGTTACCAGAAGCGAAAATGTAGAGCCATTCAGCCTATTCGGTGATTTAGATGGTGACTTCCGGGGTGGTCTTCTACTCGAAGAGGGTCAACATAATATAAGGTTTGATTTCTACAGCACCGGCGACGCGCAGGGCGAGCTTCTTGGATCGGAGACCGTGAGATTCGCGGTGGGCTGGAATGCAGAACCGCTGTTTTTATAGGTAACAGGTGTTCACGCAGCAGCCCTAATACATTGCTCTCTCGGTAGTTTAAGATTGATTTCGATCAGCAAACGATTGGGAGGCGTATTCGTCCCAGTGCCCGAAAACCATCCAGACCTATGGATCGCGGATCTCTGGTGAATACGGAGATTCTCTTCGTCATGGCTCCATCCTGTCAGGTGTAGGTGCCTCCGGAAATTGCGGGGCGGTTCAGCTCAAGCGTCGGAGGCGTCTGGAGCGGACAGCGGCATTGGCGGTCCGATCGACAAACCTCACAGCATGCGTTGGGCTGCCTTCAAGCGCGAGATGGAACGGGTCGAGACCGCCCAGACCGTCTGCGATGTCGGTCTCCTTCGGTTCGTCTAGAGGCTTGCAATTCTAATGACGAGCATGAAAAGTCGTCACAGCCTCTTCCTTTCTCCCAATAGTGGGCATTCTGAGAGCACGGCACGTCATGCAGTCGGCCTTACGGAGCGTCGGACCTTCACAGCCCACCGGAGCCTTATCCCGGCGGTCCCATTACGTCCATAAACGGAAGCCGCAAGATAGTTCGTCCGGTCTCATCGGCGATCTCGATTGTCATGTACCTTCGGGCTTGAGGCCAAAAACGCGAGACGTCCCGAATCACCCGCTCAGCTTCAGTTTGGGCGGCCCGCAAATCGGGAAAGTCAGCGCCGTCCGGGTCTAGCTCAAGGTCATAACCGTTGTGAACGTGGAGGTAATAGCGGGACATGGCAGACCTCCGTAGATGCGTTTCCCCCACAAGACCAAGCTTCTGCTTCAAATGCGCTCATAGCAAGGTAGACGTCATATGAAGCTGGGTATGTCTACGTTCTCCGAGGTGTACCACAACCACACAATCTTAAAATGTAAGAATAAGCCTACCAAAGCTGAAGATAAGCCGCGTATTTCTTGTGCCGTCTGTCGTATGCCGGACAGACAGTGAAGCTATTTTCAACTACATAGAGCTACCAACTTGTTATTTTGCCCCTACGGGTTGGACCTTGGCGCCCTCTTTGGAAAAGGAGGGCGCTTCTCTTTTCGGGCGTGTCGGTCAAGTGCAGAAAATCGCCCTGGATAACAAGCTCCAAGCTCTGACAATGAACGCACACGAGAACATCAGCCATTCAGAGGCTACTGCAGGACGTTCATGAACACCCTCCAGGAGACCGCTTGATATGCGAGATCTCACCTGACCTTCAGTGATGCCCTAACGATCGTCCGGGCCAAGCTGTGGGTAGCTAGTTTTGAGACGTCCCGGCACGACTAGGATCAGGCGAAAATCCCGCGGGCTCTGCTCAACCGCCTCACAGACGCCGCATGCTTCCCCGCCTGAAAGGCCCAAACTCGAGCTAAGAAAATACTCGGATTATGGACGCGACGAGAACGACTTGTTACTCCTGTTGCGGATCGAATTTAGCGGTGTTAGCTCGAGGGCGCGATCCTAATGCAGGTGCGGACCCGCTAAATTAGCGCTTATCGATCCGCAGTTGTTGGCCCAATCTGTCATCCGAACTCACGAACCTGTGCTATCATTCCTCTTGGATCAAGCTTATCCCTATCTGCCAAGGCGGAGATGCCTCACTCATGGTCGGCGAAGCACGAGCCCGCAGAATTCTTTTTATCATTAACTCTCTCGAGGGCGGCGGGGCAGAGCGGGTGATGTGTCTTGTGGCAGCCGCAGTAGCCGAGGCAGAGAAACACTGGGGGGTCACCCTCGCCACCCTCGATCAGACACGCGACAGCTATGCGCTTTCAGAGCGTGTGACCCGTATTCGACTGAATGCAGGAGGAAGCCTGCTATGGAGTATGATCGCCCTTCGCAGGCTGCTTCGTCTGGAGCGTCCTGACATCATCGTTAGTTTTCTGACGCGGGCGAACTGCGCCGCAATTGCCTGCTCACGGTTCATAGGAATTCCATGCGTCATCAGTGAACGTGTCCACACCACAAGCCATCTCTCGTCCGACCAGGGCGGTCGACTGAAGAAAATCCTGATCAGGTGCCTTTACCCCTATGCAGATCGAATCGTCGCCGTCTCTCAAGGCATCAGGGACGACCTCGTCGAACACTATGGCGTGATCGCCACACAGGTAGTGACGATCCACAATCCTGTTGATGCGGAGAAGATCAGGCGCGCCGCTTCGACCGCTCCGTCGGTCGATCTTCCTCGTGACTTCATCGTGGCAGTAGGGCGCCTCGTGCCGAACAAGAACTTTTCCATGCTCCTGCGTTCGTACGCGGCTGCGAATATCAGCAGTTCGCTCGTCATCCTCGGAGAGGGAACCGAACGGTCAAAGCTTGAAGCCCTCGCCTCCGAGCTTGGAGTGTCTGACAAGGTTCATTTGCTGGGTTTCGCGACTAATCCCCATGCGATCCTCGCACGGGCCCGATTCTACGTGTCGCCGTCCAGCGCGGAAGGCTTTCCGAACGCGATGATCGAGGCCATGTGCATCGGACTACCAATTGTGTCGACGGATTGCGAAACCGGCCCATCCGAGATCCTTCACGGACGACCGGGAGCGCCAAAAGTCACGAAGTTGACCAGGGCTAAATTTGGCATTCTGGTTCCTCCTGGCGACGAACGCGCCATGGGCGCCGCGCTCCAGACAATGAGCGATCCGCGCAATCACAGGCAATTCGCCGCCCTAGCTCGGAAGCGTGCGCACGACTTCTCCCTTGACAAAAGCATAATGGAGTATCGAGCAGTGATAGATACAAGCCTGTCTAGATCTCACGCTTGGCAGACGGCCCGTTGAGACGATTTGACATTCCCGTGAACATTGAGCCAGACTCCAGGTGCGTCGTGTCTCATCGATGCAGCCGCGCCCTGGTTCCGATCAAGTGCCACAGCACGAGCGTCTGACGCCTACAAGCCGTCGGTTCACTCGCTTCTCATGGCGTGCATCTCGCCTTAGGTGGTCGGATGACCAAAAGAGCTTCAGCAGCGAGAGCCGTAGTCTTCATGGGGACGGCTCAAGTTTTCAGATTGGTAGTTACATTCATAACTGCCCCGATCCTCGGCAGGCTGCTGCACCCGGCTGACTTCGGCCTGATCGCGACGTCGGCACCGATCATCGGCTTTGTAACAATGATCCAAAATCTAGGACTGACCCAGGCGATCATTCAACGCCAGACTATCACGAAAGGACAAATCAATACGCTGTTCTGGCTGTCCTTGCTTCTCAGTCTCACGTTCGCTGCCGGTCTGATTGTTCTGGCGCCCATACTGGCGCGTTACTTTCAGGAACCGCGTTTGACGGAAGTTATCTGGGTCGGGGCGGTGCTCACTGTGGTTTCCGTCGTCGGTGAGCAGCCTATGGCGCTCCTGACCCGAGACCTTCGTTTCAGGTTTCTGGCCGTCCTTGATATTCTGGGCACCGTCGTTGGAGCAGTCTTGGGTGTTGCGATCGCCTGGTACACACGCAGCTACTGGGCTTTGTTGGTGCCGCTGGCGTGCTCGCGCTTCCTGAACTTGATTGTCTCGGCCCTTGTGGTCCGGTGGCTTCCGGGAAGACCGGTTTGGGACGAGGCTGCGCAGCAGATGATTGGCTTCGGCGCTGGCCTGTCAACGTTCAATGTCTTGAACTTCCTCGCGCGCAGCGCAGACAATTTGATGATTGCCAAAGCTCATGGTGCTATCGCGCTCGGCTTCTACGATCGGGCCTACAAACTCATGTTGCTGCCACTTACACAGGCGACCTGGCCGTTGAGCCGCATCATCGCCCCAATTCTTTCGCGGCTGCAAGACAAGCCGGAGGAGTATCGCATCACCTACATTAGTAGCGTGAGCCTCCTAATGCTTGCGGTGCAACCGGGTGTGTTGTGCGCGGTGATATATTCCGATGCAACCGTCGCCCTCCTGCTAGGGAGCCAGTGGGCGGAAGCAGCGCCCATATTCGCTTGGCTTGGGTTCGCAGGTCTGCACCAGACATTCACGTCGACGACAGGCTGGCTGTTCATAAGTCAGGGAAGGATGCGGGAATTCAGTATTGTTGGCCTTGTGAGTTCAACGTCGACGATAGGATCGTTTGCCGTCGGTCTCCCCTGGGGGCCTCTTGGTGTCGCCATTTCTTATGTCGTCAGCGATTATGCGCTGCGGCTTCCTTTCACCTGGTACATGACAGGTCGAGCAGGCTATGTCGGGATTGGTGACATCTACAGAATGGTATTCCCCCACGCCTGCGGTCTCGTGGTAAGCGCATCTGCGCTTGTTCTGATCAAGGTGTTCCTACATGCCTCTTCGCCTTTCGAGCTGGGCGGAGTTCTCATCTTCACTTACGCGATTAACTCTGCCGTCCTGATGCTGTTCAGGTCTAAGCGTCTCCTGATGATACAGGCGCTGAGTGTGGCGTGTCGAAGCATGATGCTCCGCCCGTTCTCGTAGAGGCTGGTGAGCAATTATGTCTCCTTTTGCGTGAGACGACGCAA
>NZ_JAERQE010000107.1 GCF_016734765.1 Microvirga soli
CGCGCAATCGGATACTTCTCAGGTCGCCTGAAATCCAGCGCCCGCCTCGTGCCGCCGCATTATTCAGGGCCGACTACCTAAGGACTTCCGGCCCTCACCGATCACCGATGAAGAGGCCGCCGCGATGTTTCACGCAACACTCAACCTGTTCCGCCTGTGAGACATCACAGACGAAGAGGCGGCAACCCTGCTCGGCCTGCCGGTGCGAACGTACCGGCGCTGGAAGGCTGGCGAGATCGGCCGCATTGATCGCGACAGTAAGGCCCGGCTTTCAAACCTCATGGGCATCCATAAAGCCTTGCGAATTATCTTCCGCGAACCGCAGCGTGGCTATGCTTGGATCAGGAAGCCTAACTCTGCATTCACACAAAGATCAGCCCTTGAGGTGATGCTCGGTGGTGAACTCACCGACCTGATGCGCGTACGCCGCTACCTGGACGCGGAGCGGGGCACCTGGTGATCGACACCAATTCGATTCCCGTCCCTGAAGTTAGGTGGCGTGGCTCAGTTCGGATCATCCGCAGCATCTTTCCGCCGATCGATCTTTTCGAGGACATTGCAGACCCAGCCGATTGGCCCCTCATTATATCGGCGGAGCAGAAGACCAATCCGCGCCTGATGGAGACCATCGGCATTCTCGACCTTGTCCCCGAGAAACGCCGCGTCGCCGGCCCTGGCGCGAGCTATCTCATGGCGCCTTTTACCCATGTGAGCACCGATCGACCCAGCCGCTTCAGCGATGGGACATTTGGAGTGCTTTACGCGGGTAACACCTTTGAAGTCGCTCTGTTCGAGACGATTCATCACCACGGACAGTTCATGGCCCGGACGAACGAACCCGCTGGATGGACATCTCGATTTCGGGAAATCGTACTCGAGATCAATGCACATCTTCATGATCTGAGGAGCAACGAGGTCGCCCAATCGGGATTGCTCCTGCCCGGCGATTACAAGCCGAGCCAAACATTAGGCTTTCAGCTCCGTGCATCAGACTCCGATGGAATAGTCTACCCAAGCGTTCGTTATTCAGGTGGTGAGTGTGTCGGGCTGTTCCATCCGGACTGTGCCGCAAATACCATCCAAGGTCGGCATCTCGACTATCACTGGAACGGCACGAAGGTTGATCTCTACCGTGATGCGACCACTGGCCAGATTTTCCGGATCGTGTAGTCACTTAGAGTGAAGATTGCTTCTCAACACCCTCACTCGCGCCTGAATTCCGGAGTAATATGACAGCTGACATAGCTGGAAACGAGATTTTTACTTAACAGGCATCAGAGTAGCTGCGTGGTGTTGCAATCGGCACCGCACACGCCTCGGCTGAGAACCCCGCCCGGTTCATTCAGCCGAGGCGCTCTTTGATTTGCCGTGGTGGCGATAGTGTCGAGGCCGCACATACGAGCGAGGGCACCCATGCCTGACCACAAGATGCTCTCCGGTGAATTGGGCCTGTGGTCAGCGGTGTTGCTGGGCCAGGGTGAGAAGGATTGGGCCGAACTCCTGGACCGAGCGGCCGCCAAGCTCGCCCAGGGTGAGCAGGATGAAGCAACAGCCTCCAGTCTCCGACTTTACGCTGTTGTGGTCGGGCAGAAGAACCAGCCTTCGTTTCAGGCTCTGCTCGAAAAAGCCGCTGACGCCCTGAATTGATCTCACATCCCCTGCACACGAGATGGGCCTGGAAGAAACAACTTTCAGCGGCAGAGACTGTCTCGTCAGGCCGCTTGGCGGACGGAAAGATCCGGAACAACCAGGTACTCATAAGATTTTAGACGACCAGCAGCCGCCTCGAGCCGGCTGCAAAAGCGCAGATGAGCATCTTTGAGAAGGCGCCGCCCTCTTGCACTGGGCTGCGAGGGCCTCATGTTCTCTCCAACCAGCGCGGCCGCGGCCGCATACAGATCATCGGCAGCAGCCTCAATACCGGGATTCCGCTCAAACAGGCGAAGGGCACGAATGAGATGAGAGCAGAGGTCGAGCAGATCAGCACTCTGACCATCC
Organism: Microvirga soli; assembly: GCF_016734765.1. Lineage (GTDB taxonomy): Bacteria > Pseudomonadota > Alphaproteobacteria > Rhizobiales > Beijerinckiaceae > Microvirga > Microvirga soli. The sequence continues at coordinate 1,999 of NZ_JAERQE010000107.1, forward strand.
TGCTCAATCCTTCTTAAAACAGGTGCAATCAACGCGAGCTTCTCATCGACTGCATCGGTGAGGATCTTGAACATCATCTGCTTGCCTTGTGAGAAACAGCTCTGTGACCGCCTCAGAGCACGAGGGAAGAATGGGCAAGTATGGTTAATGAGCCGTTACCCGTCTGAACCGTCAGGCAACCTCACCCCATTTGGAGAGTCGGTGGTCGCTCACTCGTGAGAGGCCTTGGAAAATCTCCAGAAGGGCGTTATTTGACTTCACATCCCTCCAATTGCTTTCCTGTCGAAATGACACTCGGCCATGAGACTTGTTCCCAGCCGGAAAGCCCCTCGCGATTGACATAGGACACGCCAGATGCCCGGCATCGCACGTCAGTTCGAGCCGCAGATTACCCGCAGTGGTGGTGCGCCCTCCAAGTACCGCTTCGCCGTCCGCTGCTCGGCCTGTGCTAGCACCGACAGTTATGAGGCTGCTAAGCCCACCAGCAGCGATACGGTCAAGAGCTACTTCAACGACCGTGGTTGGCTGCTCGGCCGGGATCGTTCCTATGATCTATGTCCGGCCTGCCTGGGTCAACCCCGCCGCGACAGCAGGTCAGCCGGCAAGCCCCAGCGGGATACCGCCGACATTCTGGCCCGGCATCTCGGCAAGCCCGAGGCTCTCGCCGCTGAGGTCTTCCGCCCCAAGGAGGCTTCACCATCGAAGCCTCTGCAGCAGCCCAACCTCTCAGCCCCCCCTATCAACCGAAGTTGAGCAGGTTCTGGCCGGGATGGTGGCGGACCTGAAGGGCCTGCGTTCGGCAGTCGAACTCATGGCTGATCAGGTGGGCAAGCTGGTAGCCATCGGCGGTCAGCAGATCGAAGCCATCGCAGGTTTGGCCCCTGCCCTCCTCCAGTCAACAGAAAGCTTCTCGGGCGGTCTCCGGCAGGTGGCCAGCGCCATCCAGATGATACCGCATCTGCCACTCCCTCAGATGGATCATCCGCCGGCGGCAGAGGCTCAGGCCAATCTCGAGCGGACGCAACCCGTTGATGCCAAGCCAGCACCTGAGTCAGTGCCGGATGTTGAGGGGCTGCCACCGCGCTCTCGCCGCAAGTGGCAGAGTAAGGAGCAAGCAAGCCCGATCACATCCGCTGCGGTCGTGGTGAGGTCCATTGCGGACGCCAAGCGTTCGGACAGGTTCTACACCTCGATTCGCCTGCCGCGGAATCTGTGGGACCAAGCCGGATTCGGTCCAGACGACCGTCTCCTGCTGGACTGGAGCGGAAACACCCTGACCATCGAGCATGTGGCTGAGGGGGGCGTCAAGCCAAAGGCCGTTGGGAGCACCTCTGTGGTGCTTCAGTCCTGGAAGCTCGGAAACCTCAACCTTGATCAGACAAAGGTCACCGGCGCTGACGGATCGCTGCGCCTGACGGGAGGACGTCGGCTGACGTGAGATTACAGGAATGAGCCACAGCCACACGTGTTGTTACTAACGAGGATCAGGCGCGAGGCTTGGGCAGGCGTCGGAGTTCCCAGGATGCTTATGCATACAGTTTGAGGTATTGAGCCTCAAACCTGTCGATCGTTAGTAACGCATAAAAACTACGGTATTGAGCTTTCGTCCAAACCCAGAGCCAACAAGGCGCTGGCCAACAAATCACAAGGTTGTTTCAATCTGTTAGCACATTGGAAGGATTGCGCCCTTGCCCAATCCGTTAGTAACGGAGTGTCTGTGCTCGGAAACAGAGCGGCAGATCCGTGAGCGCGCCCAGCGCTGGATCATTCAGGAGCTGCACCACTGGCCATTACCTTTGTAACCCGATTGTGAGCAACGACGCACAATGAGTACGCGTTACTAACGACACTCAAAGTGCACGTTCCACGTCGAAACTACAGTATTGAGCCCAGGTTGGCTCGGACCCAGCACGGCCCAAAAGGATCTGCACTGATGCAACCACCGATCCCAAGAGCAACGAAAAGTTCGACGCACAACATTTGCGGAATTGAGCCCAAGAGTCCCCTGTCGTTAGCAACCCACACAAACTACAGTATTGAGCCTTGGTGTCAGCCGTTACTAACGGCCACAGTATGGCTGGCAAGGTGTGGCAGGCACACGCCAAAGGGAGCATGCAGAGGGTTTGCGGAATTGAGCCTCGACCCTGCCGTCCATGAGTAACCCACACAGTTTACAGTATTGAGCCTCGCTCCCAACCCTGCGCCAGGAACGCCTCGCTTTAAAGGCAAGATGGCATCCCTCGACTATCCGTTACTAACAACGATCAATGCACTCGGGGCAGAGTGAGGGCTGTAGGATCCCGCTTGGTGCCAGATGATGCCGAAGCCGAGAATCGCGACCATTGGGGGCTGTCTTTTGAACAGCATCGCACACTGTGCAAGCGTTACTAACATCGGAACCACACCCCCTGCGTCGAAACTGAGGTATTGAGCCTACGCCGAGTTCCGTTAGTCACGGTCCTGGGGGACCTGCATCAAAGAGCAGCAAAATGCTGAACCCATAACATCTGCGGAATTGAGCCCAGCAGGTTCGAGGCCTTCTGTAGGAAGAGCGCGCGCCGAAACGGTGGAGTTGAGCCACGTCCAGACCCCACGCGAGTTACGCCTGACCACCGCAACGGCCAAAGGCTTTGCTTTGCCTCGACTCCGTGCTGTTAGCTTTTGCTTAACCGTTTGTTAGTAACGCAGTCTTTCCCATGGCCCGTGTGTAACAGGGAGAGGCTCGTGGCTCAGTCCAATGCCGAGCGGCAGCGAAACCACAAGGAACGGCTCAAGCAGAAAGCCGCTGAGGGCATGGCTCTGGCGGAACTGATGCTGGAAAACCAGTACGCATTTGGGGAGCAAATAACCGAGCTCAAGAGTGTCGTGCTCCAGATCGACCGCCAAGCGACGGAGCACGCCCGTCGCGCTGGTATGCTGAGCCTGCCGTCAGAAGAAGTCGAGCGCCTCGCCAGATTGAAAGAATTCTGGTCTGCCGGCGCGGAAGGCAGCACCAAGCCCGCGACTGTGTTTCTCGGCATGTCAGCGCAACAATGGACCACAATGCCTCGTGAGTTGCTGGAGGTGTTCGGCCTGACCGGTATGGCTGCCGAATGGCACCGACACGCCAATGAGAGCATCACAGATGACAACGAGCGGCAGCCTGTGAATGTAGATATTGAGGAGCATCCTGCCCAGGCCTCAAGCCCTGACAGCGAAGAGGACTTTCCTCTCCCAGAGATCACGGAAGGCTCATGGATGCCGCCAGTCGAGCTCGCCTCTCCAAGGGCTCCAGAGCCCCTAGACTTCAAATCATTCATTGAGGCTTATCGACAATGGCTGGACGATTGCTGTCTGCATCCGGCGCGCACACCGGAACGCCAGGCATGGGCGCAGGAGAACCTCTTTCCCTATGATGGCACCCTCTGGAAATTCGTTGCTAGACCCAAGGACATCCCTGCCCCAGGCTGGCGGTTACGTTATGACAGCGAGGACGGGCGGACGCTCACCCAGCCCGCTTAATCGCAGGACAGCAACTCCAACCCAGAACAGATCATAATAGCGAAGCACAGCGACCATTCATGACTGTTGGAGTGATACCTTAGGTGCACCATACGTGCACGGGAGCAGGACAGGCGAAAGATTGCATCTCGTGATCGGTATGTAGCCTGAGGGATTTCCAAACAATGGCTGCTCCCCAGAGTTGAACTCTTGGGGAGGGTTTGGTCTCCTCTGCCTGAATCTGGCTTCAGACAGGACGCGCCGATCTGGCGAGGAAACCTGGCGCAGCACTTTCGGCGACCATCTTAGCCAGCGCCATAGGCCATACAAAGCTCCCAAGCGGCAGGTCAGACATTAGCAGGCCTGCCGCTGACGAAGAGCTTAGTCCTGCCCTGCCCGCCTGGCGCTTGGCTTCTTCCACGACACATAGGAGACATAGGCCAGCCGGATGAACAGCAGCGTCAGGGTCCTCTGCATCGCAATCTGCATCGCAATCTGCATCGCCTGCGGCTCTCCGGTTGCCGGATCATACAGGAGCAGACAGCTCTGGCCCGACTGC
>NZ_JAERQE010000108.1 GCF_016734765.1 Microvirga soli
TCCTGCAAAATCGAAGGCGGTGATGCGCCTGATATCCCAATCGTCTCAACGAGATCGGGATTCTTCACGGACGACTAGAGGCAATCTCGTGCCAACTTCCATCGGCCTCTCAAAGATGATCAAACTGTAGCTTAGAACGCGGACTCATTTATTCGGACTGCGTATTCCGCGCCGCAGGGAAAAGTGTCTCAATGAGAGCACCCGCCACATCACGCAAAACGCCGGCAGTGCCTAGCTGATGCATCCCAAACTCGGGGTTCGCACTGACTCCAACAACTGCCCATCTCTGCCCCTCAGGTGACAGTGTGATATCTTCTGCGATTAGGTCGATTCCGACGTGAAGAGGATCGTACATCACCTTCCTCACCTTGTTAGCGATCACAGAAAAGCCAGCATGTAAAAGATCTGTCACGTCCCGAGCTTCTCCACCTAAACCGATGCTTGCTGCTGAGTGCAGGTGTATGTATTGCCCAGATTCTGGAACCGATAGTTGGCTCACCCCCGAAGCTGCCAACCTGTGCAGGACCATCGGCGTGAGTTTTATCAGATTTGCGCGAAGGTAAGGATTGTCCCGACGCCGCTCGTTCTTAGAGGCAACTAACTGCTCAATCGTATGCGCGCCATCGCCGACAATATATGCGGAAGCACGCTCTGCCACGGCCCGTACCGCATTGCCAATCACCAGAACCCGATAGCTTCTGCCGGGCCAATGTTCCTCAACAAGGACCGACTTCGTACCGGTTTCCGAGACGAACTTCCAAGCCACCTCAAAATCAGCCGGTCTGACGTTGTTGGTGGAGATCCCCTTCCCACCCGAAGCGATGGTCGGTTTCACGACAGCGCCAACCCCAGCACTGAGTTGCTGCGCAAACTTCCAAGCATTCTCCTTGGCTTCGATAGAAAACACCTTTCCTTCCGGTGTCGTGATATTTGCTTGCTGCAGAAGTCTCTTCGTCCATTCTTTGTTGTTGGACGCACGGCGTGCAACAATGCGCGTGCAGCTTGGCATTCCCCGGAAGAAGACGGTAGAGCGCTCACCGTTTGAAATCACGGTGAGTTCGTCGCTTAAGGCCTCAACCTGCAGGTTTCTCGCCTCCGCTGCCTGTCTGAGTAGGCCTACTTGGGTTGAGTATTCTCTCTTGGATGTTTCGCCTCCATACTGAGGAATGTAGATGGAAGCCGGTAAAACGGTGGGCTTCTCATACCAGTCGGCACGTCTAGCAGTCTCATAGCGTCCGGATGCGACAAAATCGAGCAAATCGTCCGGCAGCATTGACGAGGGTGGGCCGTACGCCGCGAAGAAAGGAGTTGCAATTGCAGGGTTGGTATTCAGCTCAACTATGCAAGTATTTTCATTTCCAGCGTTCGCTGAAAAGTCTTTGATGAGAACGTCCATTCCAAGAAGCGTCGCGCTTGGAATTGCATGAAATGCCTTCTCGGCCATGTCAATGATTGACGGGTGCAAGTGATCCATAACAGAAACACTTTCTCCACCCTGACCAACGTTGGACACCGTGCTCAGGCGCACATACTCGTTTTTTCCGGGGACCTCGTCCAGCGAGCGACCGTCGAGCTCCAGTTGGTCAAACTTCTTTATTGGATATATTTTCAAGAGAGGATTGTTCTTGCGCCGCTTATTCTTTTCAGACACCAGGTCAGAGATGGAGGATGCGCCGTTGCCTACAACGTATGCGGGCACCCTGCATACAGCAGCCACTACGCGCCCGCCCAGAACAATGATACGAACCTCGTCGCCTTCAAAGAAGTCTTCGACAATAATCCTGCGCGCACGGGCATTTTGCCAAGCCGTCAGAAAGGCTCGTTCGTCACGGATGCCAGCAGTCACTCCACGACCGCCGAAGCCACTTTGAGGTTTGACGACCTGTGGGCCCCTTCGAGAACGAAAGTATTCAAGCGCCGCCGATTGATCCGCAAAAACCTCACCGACCGGAACAGGTATGCCAGATCGCGATAGCAGCGTTTTGGTCAGATGCTTGTCCTCTTCGATGATGTCGGCCACTACTGATCCGTCCGGGTCGTTTTGAGAGAAAATCCAAGAGTTGTCTCCGTCGGAGACGCGGAAGACCAAACTCCATTCCGTATCAACTTTGTAGCCGCGGCGGAGTGCTGCATCTGCAATCAAGGTTCTCGCAATATCGCCTTTCCATGAAAGATACGGAGACTGAGTAAAGTCATTCTCACCTCTATTGATGATCGATTGAATGATACTACTATTCTTCGAATGTTCGACTTTGTTTTCAATCCTTTGAGCATTAGCGCCTGCTGAGACGGATATTTGAGAGTTCTTTAAAGGAGTCTGTTCGCGAGCCGAGTAGATCCCGTGCATCTCCACTGGCCTGAAGGCGCGCTTGACCTGAGCCAGACCCGGTCGTCCGACATCGTAGGAGTCGTTAAAGTAGGTAAGCTGAGGCATGCTAGTAAGCAGGTGGTAACGCTGCAAGTATGCAAGCCCAGGCATCTCGTGATCTGAAATTGTGATGAATACACTGCCAATTGGTCCTCTAATTGGACCGCCAAAAGAAAATGCCCTGATGGAGCCTGCAACCTCTACAACTTGACCCGTTATCATATCGCTTGGAAAATCCTCGAATTTTTCGAGACAACTTGCAGAATAGTGGTAGTATGGACCAAGCTTCACCCCCTTTGACGCAAGTGCATTATACCACTTATTGCGAAGGTCTTTGCAGGCACGCTGGTCATCTTTCTTATATTCCCGCACAACAATGGATTGATCTGCGTATTGTGAAATGCTTCTGCGGAGGCGGCTGAAGGAACTGCCCTCCAGCCCTACTACGGCCGCGCGATCATAAATGTACTCACCGGAGCTGAAACTGATCTCAAAGCCCTCCCGTGCGACCAAAAGCGCGTCGCTTTCCTGCACCTGTACGATCTGGCTCGTTCGGCCGTGATTGAAGTCTCGTATCCGCTCCCGTGCAAGCCGCAGTGGGGCGGGGTGGAACGGGAATGGCGGCAGAAAGAGGCTCAAGCGCAGCCGTTCCTCTTCCGCCCGAAGCCTGTATGTAAGGATCGCTCCTTCGACCTGCTCATAAAGCAGGGCATAGGTCTTCGAGTTTTTCCAAAGCAAGTGTAAATAAGGAAAATAGTAGAACCAAGACTTGGCTGAGCTATGTTCCAAGGCGGCTGAGAAAGTCTCACGGTCATGCATCTCAACTGTCTTGAGATCGGAGAGTTCATTGGGGATGCTAAGCATGAGCAGCGTCCATTCTGTCGAGCCCGTTTCACTCTGGGCTCAGCGATGAGAGTGCCAAAGTAGTGCGAACGCCTTAGTGGCTCATTCCCATCAGTGAAGAGCCCCACCGCTTCGAGCCGGGACGACTTCTTTTGGAGCGCTACCATCTCACCGCCAAGATGGACGATATGCGACCTGTCTGCAAGGGCGCTGTAGGACCGTGCTTCACCGATCGGCTGGCAAACGCACCGAGGTCGCACGATGTATGTGCTCAAACAGTGCGGACGGGCTCTGGGCATCCGATCTTAAGCACGCAGCTCAGGGAGCGAACTCCGGTACCCACCTCAGGTTTGCAGCGCTGCTCCACACGTGAGCGGTGTTCGTTTTCAACTATTCCTTCAGGTCAGCTGGTGGACACCTCCACCAAGGATCGTCGAGTGCACCCAGACCACCTAGTGGCCGCGCCAGTAACCACCCGCTAGCCGGAGCCACGGTCGGTAAGTTTGACGTAATCTGCCGCGGACGCGCCAGAGCGCGGGGCTCGCCCAGAGAGGCGTGAATCAAAACATCTCGACCGTGAGTGATCGAATTGGTCCGCCATGGTCGCGACCCAGCCTCTAGCGATCGGATTGCTACCCACGCAAGGCAGGCTGAGCGGCTGCTTGCCGGCGACACACCGATGCTGGTGGTGAGCAAAGGATAGACGAAGACTGGCCGGGCGACAGCCCCGTAGAGCCCGAAACAGGTTCCCGCACCAATCGCCAAACTCAGCCAAGAGGCAATAAAGATGATCGTCAATCTATGGACGCAAGAGGAGCCTTGTGTCAGTTTCCTACAAACTGCAGCTTTCCAAATTAGCTTGAGGGAGCGCTCCTTATGCAGGAAATATCGGCATTGCTGGGCCGTCACAGTGCACATGTTCGGAATCCTGCAACGAGTCGCTTGAGAATGCTGCAATGCCACCTCGCGCTTCCGACCCAGGATGCCACCAATTTCACCTTGTACCCATTTCCTGAGATCAGCCGAAATCGTCGCATCATCCCACTAGCTCACATTCGAGCCGACTCCACGACGTCGCCAATTGCACTGCCGCTGTTCAAAGTGACTGACGCCGTTGAGGCGGGAATTACTCGGTTCACTTATCAGGGAAAGTATCCTCTCTACACCGTTATACAAGGTGCCATGAGTTACCTCTTACGGCTCGGCACCGATCCGCGGGCGCGCGTCAGCAGTTTTCTTAGCTTGGCGCCGGTCCTAGACATACCATCCTTTGAGGCAGGTGGACAAAGTGGCGGCAGCCGATTCCTTGGCGCTTCCCTCGGTAATCTCGACCCAGATCCTCAGGTCCTCTTGCCTACAGGCCTCGAACCTGGCCGCACTCTTACTGCAGAGCAAAAGGCGAGTATCCTGGATGGCCTATGGGTCAGAAAGCAGATCATGGTCACACGTGATATCGCTCTATACCCAGATACCGCTTATGAGATGCAGTTGTTTACGCGGGTTATCGCAGGCGATGTCTGCCTAACAGACTACGGATTGCGTATCGAGAGTGGCGGTTTCAGCTTCTCCTACGATCCCGTAGCTGTATTCGGAACGATCAGGCGCTCATCTCTCGGATGGCGGGATAGGCTCGGCAGAGCTTGGAATAGCACGCTTTCCCGATCGAAGCGGATTGTCCGCCGCCCTCAGCCAAGAAATGGAGAAGTGGTGACGTATGCAGAATTCGACGGCATTCCTCTTTCGCCGCATTACACCATGCTGCCGCCTCTCTCCGCGGCGGATTACCATTATAGCGCACGCATCCACTTTCGCGCCGACGAGACAGGAGCGCCGATCAAGGCTCCATGCCTAATCCACCACCACGGATCGGCAGCCACCGGTCACATGGAAGAAACGAGCCCTGACATTCTCGCACTGCTGTTTCTCGGCTTCAACATTGTGTCGTTTCGGGGATTTGGGGCTGGCACGTCTTCCGCAAACCCAACCAACGGCTACGGCAACGTCCACGCGCCCCTGCTGTATGGCAATGCTCTCCGGTCGGCCTACCGAATCCAATCGTCAATAGAGTTTGCTGAAAACCAGCGGGATAGGTATTTCACTAATCATCGGTTCTGCCTATTCGGTAACTCAGCCGGCGCGACGGCAGCACTCGCTTGGTCAGGTCACTCCGCCCGTTTCGGGTCACAGGATAAGGTCTCCGCAATGTTCGGCAACGGAGCAGTTTTGGCAGGCATTGGTGACAAGTCTTGGAACGATGTGAGCCGCGTCATCAACATGATGACAGGGCTAATCGAGAACGTGGTTCATCCGACGCTGTTGTCGTATGGCGACAGTGATACTTACGCCCCGCCCGAGTTGTCTCGCTCCTTCCAGACAGCCGCAAAACTCTCCGGCGCACCGGTCTCGTTCTATTTCCCCGGCGACTATCCCCATAACTGGTTAGCGGACAACGCCACCGTATGGGCTCCTGTCGTTGGCAGGTTTTTCGCCGACCACATGACCCCAGCTTCGCCTCTAAGCATTACAGTTGCAGGTGCCGCGGATGAGCTCATAATCTCCTGATCTGACACGGGAGGCTGCCATGACGGGTGTGC
>NZ_JAERQE010000109.1:2500-5675 GCF_016734765.1 Microvirga soli
AGGATTCACGCGAGGCGCTACCTAAATAGCTTTCGCGGAGAACCAGCTATTTCCGAGTTTGATTGGCCTTTCACCCCTAGCCACAAGTCATCCGAGACTTTTTCAACAGGCACCGGTTCGGTCCTCCAGTGCGTGTTACCGCACCTTCAACCTGCTCATGGCTAGATCACCCGGTTTCGGGTCTAAAGCAACGAACTAAAAACGCCCTGTTCAGACTCGCTTTCGCTGCGCCTCCACCTATCGGCTTAAGCTTGCTCGTTACTTTAAGTCGCTGACCCATTATACAAAAGGTACGCAGTCACCCAGGACGAACCTTGGGCTCCTACTGTTTGTAAGCATCCGGTTTCAGGAACTGTTTCACTCCCCTCGTCGGGGTGCTTTTCACCTTTCCCTCACGGTACTAGTACACTATCGGTCGCTGAGGAGTACTTAGGCTTGGAGGGTGGTCCCCCCATGTTCAGACAGGATTTCACGTGTCCCGCCCTACTCATATCCTGCAATCACCCTGACCTGTACGGGGCTATCACCCGTTCGTGCCCGACTTTCCAGACGGTTCCAGTGAAGATCATGCAGGCATTGGCCTGATCCGCGTTCGCTCGCCACTACTAACGGAGTCTCGTTTGATGTCCTTTCCTCCGGGTACTTAGATGTTTCAGTTCCCCGGGTTCGCTTTAAACCCCTATGGATTCAGGGTCTAATACCTTCATCTGACCCCTCGTAGTGCAAACACAAGATTATCTCCTGCGCTCACAATACAAAGGGTCGAAGGTGGGTTTCCCCATTCGGAGATTCTTGGATCAAAGCTCGTTCGCAGCTCCCCAAGACTTATCGCAGCGTACCACGTCCTTCATCGCCTCTCAGCGCCAAGGCATCCACCAGATGCTCTTACGACACTTGATTACTCTCATGATCGATGTCCGCCCGGCAAAGGCCGGACATGATCTCAAGAAAGACCTGTTGCCGGATTTCTCCAGCAACATCTTTTTGCTTGCCAAGCATATCCGGCGCTCCTGGCTGCGGGCCAGGGCTGGTTCGCGGGAACTAGGTTGTCCCGCTTGCCGAATATGCTGCCTCTTTACGATTTCAAACATCCGCGCCGCTCACCCAAAGGGGAGGGCACGAACCTCATTTGACATTCCGGAGAAGATCATCGGCGATCGAAGATCGCACCCATCAAAGAATGATGGTGGAGCCTGTCGGGATCGAACCGACGACCTGAAGCTTGCAAAGCTACCGCTCTCCCAGCTGAGCTAAGGCCCCTTTAAGACAAGATGGTGGGCCTGGGACGACTCGAACGTCCGACCTCACCCTTATCAGGGGTGCGCTCTAACCACCTGAGCTACAGGCCCCAACCGAGGCCAAAGCCCCGGCCGATGTTTTCCGGAATTGAGAGAAGAGAAACGAAGACGGCAGCGTCCCGCATATCAGGGTCTGACTGACCCTATTGTTCAAAAGAGATCCGATAGAAGCAGCAAATGCCACTTCATAAGAGATCATCCTTAGAAAGGAGGTGATCCAGCCGCAGGTTCCCCTACGGCTACCTTGTTACGACTTCACCCCAGTCGCTGACCCTACCGTGGTCGCCTGCCTCCTTGCGGTTGGCGCAGCGCCGTCGGGTAAGACCAACTCCCATGGTGTGACGGGCGGTGTGTACAAGGCCCGGGAACGTATTCACCGTGGCGTTCTGATCCACGATTACTAGCGATTCCACCTTCATGCACTCGAGTTGCAGAGTGCAATCCGAACTGAGACGGCTTTTTGGGATTGGCTTGCCCTCGCGGGTTAGCTGCCCATTGTCACCGCCATTGTAGCACGTGTGTAGCCCAGCCCGTAAGGGCCATGAGGACTTGACGTCATCCCCACCTTCCTCTCGGCTTATCACCGGCAGTCCCCCTAGAGTGCCCAACTGAATGATGGCAACTAGGGGCGAGGGTTGCGCTCGTTGCGGGACTTAACCCAACATCTCACGACACGAGCTGACGACAGCCATGCAGCACCTGTGTTCCCGCCAGCCGAACTGAAGAGCAGTGTCTCCACTGCCCATACGGGACATGTCAAAGGCTGGTAAGGTTCTGCGCGTTGCTTCGAATTAAACCACATGCTCCACCGCTTGTGCGGGCCCCCGTCAATTCCTTTGAGTTTTAATCTTGCGACCGTACTCCCCAGGCGGAATGCTTAAAGCGTTAGCTGCGCCACTGAGCAGCAAGCTGCCCAACGGCTGGCATTCATCGTTTACGGCGTGGACTACCAGGGTATCTAATCCTGTTTGCTCCCCACGCTTTCGCGCCTCAGCGTCAGAACCGGACCAGTAAGCCGCCTTCGCCACTGGTGTTCTTGCGAATATCTACGAATTTCACCTCTACACTCGCAGTTCCACTTACCTCTTCCGGTCTCAAGCCATGCAGTATCGAAGGCAATTCTGTGGTTGAGCCACAGGCTTTCACCCCCGACTTACAAAGCCGCCTACGCGCCCTTTACGCCCAGTGATTCCGAACAACGCTAGCCCCCTTCGTATTACCGCGGCTGCTGGCACGAAGTTAGCCGGGGCTTCTTCTTCCGGTACCGTCATTATCGTCCCGGACGAAAGAGCTTTACAACCCTAAGGCCTTCATCACTCACGCGGCATGGCTGGATCAGGCTTGCGCCCATTGTCCAATATTCCCCACTGCTGCCTCCCGTAGGAGTTTGGGCCGTGTCTCAGTCCCAATGTGGCTGATCATCCTCTCAGACCAGCTACTGATCGTCGCCTTGGTGGGCCATTACCCCACCAACTAGCTAATCAGACGCGGGCCGATCCTTCAGCGATAAATCTTTCTGCTCTCGCACGTATCCGGTATTAGCCCAAGTTTCCCTGGGTTATCCCGAACTGAAGGGCACGTTCCCACGCGTTACTCACCCGTCTGCCACTCACCCCGAAGGATGCGTTCGACTTGCATGTGTTAAGCCTGCCGCCAGCGTTCGTTCTGAGCCAGGATCAAACTCTCAAGTTGAAAGATTTGATCTGACTGTCACTACACTCTTAATTGACAGAGCACCTCCATCTGTGGGTTTCCCCACAGCGGTGTACTCACCAAAGCATAGATCAGGTCGGTATCTTAACAGCGATTGTCTCCAATCGCCCGCAAGGACACCGCCGCCTACGCTTCTCTTCCCCTCTCAACAATGTCAAAGAGCA
>NZ_JAERQE010000010.1 GCF_016734765.1 Microvirga soli
CTGACGCTGGGCGTGCCAGACCCGGCGCTCATCCCGCACGTCGGCGCGTGCGCACTCCGCCGCCATCAGGTGTTTTTCTAGGTGAAGCCACGCCGGCACAGGAAGCGCGAGAGCATCGCGGGAGCAGCCACAATCCCGTGTTCGTCCAGCAGCCGAGCGGCCAGTTCGGGCATGGTGATGGCCGGCTCGGCTTCGCCGATCTGGATCAGGAAGGTCTCACAAGCCACCAGCTTGCTGCCTCCCGGCGGGCGCCCCTGACGGGCTGGCGTGAGTGAGCCGGACTGCCGCTTCCGCTGCATCAGCTTGATGGCGCAGCTGTCGCTGACCCCAAAGTGGCGGGCCGCCGCCCGGCAGGAATGGCCCGCCTCGACAAAGGCCTCAACCCGCACGCGCAGATCCAAGGAGAAGCTCTGGGTCATGATCCGCCTCCTGTTCTCAGAAGGGAATCACGTTTCAGCCCAGACCGAAACCTCTTGAATCTGCCTTTCAGTCCGATGCTCTAGCGGCCTACAAGAGCGGGAAGGCCATGCAGTGTCTGAAACAAAAGGGAGCCTGGTTTCTGTTCCTGCCCGCTTACTCGCCCGATCTGAACCCGATTAAGCAAGCCTTCGCCAAGATCAAATCATACCTGCGCAAAGCCGAAGCTCGAACCGTTGACGCGCTCTGGCGAGCGCTCGGCGACATCTGCAATTTGTTTGAGCCCCACGAATGCTGGAACTTCTTCAAGGCCCCCGGATATGCGTCCGTGTAATCGTCCAATGCTTTAAGATGGACAGATCATCATGACCAAACGTGCTCTGCATCAAAGAGCACAAAATCAAGTATGCTCAACGTACCGGGAGAGGAAATCTCGACGTGATGTGGATTATGCCATGAAGTTTTGATCGAGTACGGAAAAACACTTATTGTTACTTAAAATCGATGTCACCCCTCACTCTCGTTGAGCATCATTGCAGCGTCGGATCCGGAAGTTGACCGTGGTGCTCGAATGCGCGTCTGAAGTCCTGCAACCACTTCATCAAGGAGTATCTGACGGGTCAACCGGCAGTGCATCGTTTCGCTGACATCAAACCGCCCGGTTTCGAATAGCTTGTTCGCGGGCGCACCACCGCCGCACCAGCGGAAATAAGGACAAGCGCTCTTGCACTTCTCAACTCCTCGTTGTATTTCCTGGCTAACGGTTGTAAAGAGTGGCTCATCCTCTAAGGCTTGAATATCGTGCGTCACGACATCGCCGAATGTGAAGTTGGCGAATCGCGGATGATAGGCCCCCAATAATTCCGGCGAGAACGTAGAAACAGAACCCTTATAGTCGATACTGACAATGCTGAAAGGAACGTTCTGCTGATCTCTCACGGGCGATTCTGATAAGATAAGTCCAACGACGTCTTCGAATTCACGAACTCTCACGAGGCCAGGCGAAGCCCAGACCAACTCAAAGAACTTTCGAACAAATTCTCTAAATTGGGCCTCCACTTGTTTTCCTTCGAGCGATGAAACCTGATTTGCTCCTTCGATCTCCTCAACATTAAAGCCGACATCTCTAATTCCATTTTGAACATAGAAATTGAAGAGGCGTTCGGGTTCATGTAGTGAGTGTTCGGTGAGCACTGTGATCACGTGAAACGGATGACTGTGCTCCTGCAGGAGGTGCACCGCGGCCATGACTTTCTCATGAGTGCCGCGCCCGTGACGCGCACGCCTATTTGCATCGTGCAGATCGGCGGGCCCGTCGATGCTGATCCCGACCTTCGCTCCTATCTCAAAGAAAAATCGAATCCATTTGGAGTTAATCAGCAATCCGTTAGTCTGGAAAAAGTGCTGCAACTCAACTTCCCCGTTCGACCGCTTGGCCATGAGATCGACGGCTTCTAAATACCAATCGATTGGAACGGTGAGGGGTTCTCCGCCATGCCAAGCAACGTCAAGGCTGGATCCAATAAGAGAACTCTCGAATATGCGCCGACACGCGAGATCCAGAGTCTGAAGGCTCATCCTTGCTTTAGACGTGCGGTTGGAGAGGTAGCAGTAGGAGCAATCAATATTGCAGAACGGCGTCGGCTGCAGGACAAGCAACTTTAATCGCCGTGCAAACACCTCATGGGTAGTGCCCGAAGACATTACAGCGGGCATATCCCTAGACCTGTGAGTTTTTAGTAGTTCCGCCACTGCGCCAGTTGCACACTTGGCGATGAATTCTGATCGAAAATAGGATCTAATTTGCGTATTTGCATGGCCAGAGCTTCGATATGCGGCGAAAGATCATGGCCGTTGGATTTATATTCTGTAGAGGGCGCAATTTGGCCTGGATCGACAGCTGCCGCGCAAGCTACTGCCGCCACAAGAGACATCATAACAGTTCCACGTCCGAGAGTTGGGGTAAGGTTAAATTTATCGGACATAGCCACACCTCGTAGCAAAGGTAAACTGCCCCTAACACTAAGATTTTACCAGATTTCTGAAGAATTTCAACTAACGCTTTATTGCACGAGTGAGCCGTTTGGCACCTGAGAACGACTTGGCTGAGGGGCTTGGGCTTAGGCGAGTTGAGGGCTGATGATTATGGCGTGTGTGGGCAGCTGCCAGGCGGTCGGCCTTGATGCGATCGTCAAGGTGCCGCGGGCGTATTGGCTCGGCATCGCCCCCGACCTCCTCACGTCGATGATGTGCGGGTTATCGCCAATGATCTTAAAATGCGGTTTGTCGGACCCTTCTGCGCGCGACCCAAAACCGCTCATCGCCGGCTATGCCCATTTTACAGCACCTAGAACGCCACTAGAATAAGAGCGCCTAACAAAACCGGGGTGAGTACATTGGTTTGGCATGGCCAAACCCCTTGTTCCCAATGCTCTGTGAGCGGTGATTGAGCCGCTCCTTCTCCTGAACCGGCCAAGCCCAGAGGTGGTCGGCCGCGAGTCGATGACCGGGCGGCGCTGGCTGGCATCCTCTTTGTCCTGTGCTCGGGCATTCCCTGGGAGATAGTGCCCGCCGAGATCGGCTGCTCGGGCATGACGTGCTGGCGCCGGTTGCGCGATTGGCGGGCGGCCGGTGTGTGGACGCGCCTGCGTCGCATCCTGCTGGAGCGTCTGGCAGACGCCGACCAACTCGACTGGAGCCGGGCCTCGCTCAACGCTTCGTCCATTGAGGCCCAAAAGGGGGCGCTGCCACCGGCCCGAACCCGACGGATCGCGGCAAACCGGGCACGAAGCGCCATGTTGTGGTCGACTGGACGGGCACACCGCTCGGTTTCAGCCTGAGTGAGGCTAACCGGCACGACCGCCTGATGCTCGCACCCACTCTCGATGCTGTGCAGCCGGTGCGGCATGGCCGGGGACGTCCCAGGTGCAGGCCTCATAAACTGCACGCCGACAAGGCCTATGATCATCGGCGCTGCCGGACCGAATGCCGACGGCGCTCCATTGTGCCCAGGATTGCCCGCCGCGGTGTGAACGACAGTGAGCGCCTGGAACGGCATCGCTGGGTGGTAGAGCGCACACTGGCTTGGCTCAATCGCTTCCGCCGTCTCTCCATTCGCTATGAACGACGCGAGGACATCCATCTCGCCTTCACCACACTCGGATGCGCGCTTATCTGCTTCACCCAATGCGAACGGCTTTGTTAGACGCTCTAAGTGCAGGACTTCGGCTCCTGCTCCTGAACCCTTCTGTGCATGGCACCGGTGCATGCGCCAAAGTGATGATCCTGCCACTTATCTGGGGCTCGCCGGCGTCGAGGAACGACACAACTACCTATTGGCCTACTGGTACTTATTTGGCGCATTCGCCCGATGCTCGGGTTCAAGTCGATGGCGTTCGCTCGGACGATCTTGGGCGGCATCGCGATGGTTCATATGATGCGGAAAGGACAGGCGAAGTATGCCCACAATCCGCAGCCTTAACTTGCAGAGCAGTTCGATCTGCTTGCAGCCTGTGACGGAGCGTCGGCCGGTTTCGCGTCCCTGCTCCAGATTTGCGACCCAACCAGCCACACTAGAGTTAAAGGGTCTTCAGGTACTCCAGAAGCGCCTTCTTCTCTTCAGACGATAACTGCGTCCCAAACTCGTGTCCGCAGCGGCTGTTGCCCGAGTTGCGGTCACTGCAATCAGTCGTGGTCAAGGTGTAGTTGAACTGCGTCTGCTCTACTGCAAGGCCGACATTGACCGTGTCGTAATTGGATCCTATTTTAAATGCCTTCACGCGCTCAGATACTGGTTTAAGCAGTTCGGCGAGCGTCGGAACCGAGCCGTTGTGCAGATACGGCGCAGCAGCCCAGATTCCTTGCATGACCCGAGACTCGTAAGCGCCTCTCGGAGGTGCTGCTGCGGCAGCCGTTGGAGCTGGAATGCCCGGTGTCTGGGTGCCTTCCGTCTTAAGCTTTTCCAGCAGCGGGGTTGGGGCATTGAAGGCCCCCTGAAGATCTCTCAAAGATGGTGGCAGTCGCGTTGGGCCCGCTGGACGTGCCAGCCCTGTTGCAGGGGTTTCCTGCCCTCCTTGGGCTTGTGCAACCTGAGCTGCGCCAGTCAGCACATCGCCGCCGTTGCTCAGCACATGCTGCGTGATCGAGCCGATCACGGAGGTCCCGAGAATGTTGAAGGCAAGATCGGTTTCCTGCAATGGCTTGGTGATGAATGGAATAAAGGCACCCTGCAGCGCACCGGTCTTGGCGGTCCATGCTAGAACGTCGTATTCCCGGGTGTCGGTTCCGACATCCTGGACTGGTGTCGCCCAGGTCTGCACGCCCGGGAACCGAACGTTCCCGGGCCTGATCCCGTGGCAGTCGTTGCAACCGCCTTGTGCCGTTGGCCGATCAAAGATCACTTTCCCCTGAGCTGCGAGGTTGGTGTCCACCAACCACGGCCATTTCGGTGGGCCGAGCTGCTTGAGCAGATCCTCTATCCTACCCAGGCTGTCAAAATTCGCCGAGTTGTTATTGAGGAAGTTGACGAAGAACCCCTCTTTCCTCGGCTCGAATACGCCGAATACGCCGATCACCTGCCCTAGGTTGCGAGCGAGGGCGAGAACGTCGTTGCCATTATCGGCGAAGCCTGGCCACTGGATCTTGTCCTGCTTCGGCGCGTTCCAAAGGAATGGATAGCGCGTGGGAGCATCCGCACGCCTGATGTTCTCGGGGATAAGGAGACTCGGCGGCGGCCCAAGGTCGAGTCCCGTGAGGCGGTTGAAGATCATACCGACTGCGTCGAGCCGCGCAGGCCCCCAAGGAGCATCTTTCGGCAAGGCCCGCGTCATCAGCGTATGGTAACGCAGGTACCAGGCGTCCACTCGCTGACGTAGCGCTGCAATATCGTCAGGATCCGGCGTGGCGGAACCGAGTACCGCGACGGCGAACGGTTGGAATGCTACGTCGCTGGCGAGGATCTGCCCGACTGCGGAGTCGAGATCGGTCAGAAAGCTCTGGAAATCAACAATGGCTGGTCCACCATCGATCCGGTACGTCTTGCCTTCTGCTGTGATCTGCCGCGTATGGCAGGCCGAGCAGGTCATACCAGCAATTCGGGCTCCCCCTGGTCCGGACGCGGTGAAGCCGACAGGCAGGCCATTGCTGTTCGCTGGATTTGGCAGATAACCGTATCTTACGAGACTATCGGCTAAGAATGGCTGGCCGTTAGGTTGCTTTAACGCCTGCAGCCAAGCCAGTGGGATCATCCTGGCGCCTTGATCGCGGCTGTAAAAGTCAGCGCGTGTCGTTTGCGTCCAGTCTGGCCCTTGATCAACGAAAATTGTCGGAGTGTCCGCGGCCCAAGATTGCGCTGCCGATACTGTCGCCGTCAGGAGGCCGGACAACAATTGCTGACGCATTAGGTTCTCTCCACTTCCAGAGAAGTACGCGACGATTAAGCGGTATGTTGCGACAATCCTGCTCGCATACTATCGATGTACATCAGGGGCAGACCGCCCCCTTCGTCAGATGCAATTGAAGCAGCGGCAGGTCCGGTTCATAAGACGCTTCCTGCTCGGTGGCTTGTCAATAATCCTGTAAACTTGCGCGCAACTCGATACTTGTTCCGCGACAGGTCACGCTTGGTGCCAAGGCGTGATTTACTTCAGTATGCCACCAACCGACCAACAAAGAAACATACCACTATTGGAGATTATAGAAGTAGCTACGGGGCGACGAGAACAAGGTCGTCGTACTACACTTCGGCGGCAGCTTCTACGATGCACCTTGTGACCTAAGGGAGAGGCGCTTGCATCGCGGATCCGACAACCCTCAGGATGGCTCTTGGTGATGGTGCCGTAGATACCAGCCTGATATCGGCTCGGGCGATCTTGGAAGACATCAAGATAGTTCCCATGATACGGAAGGGACAGGCAAAATACGCCCGTGGCTCGCAGTTGTCCCTCGCTGAGCAGTTCAGTATCCTGACTGCGTGAGGCCTGTGGGTAGAAGGGTCCTCTCTCTGTCGTTATTCAAAATTCGCGACAGAGCCGGGCGGCTTCAGCCTCGGGCGTCGGCCATAGCCTCGATCTCCTGAAGAGAAGGATTCTCAGTATAGATCGTCCGGGCATCCTCCAGCAGGCTGAGGGCGTCGGCGTCGGTAGGCGCGCGCCGCTCGAAGGTCAGGACAGAGCCGGTTGCCTCCTGCCCTACCGTCCAGCGCGGGCCAAAGCGGTACACGGCGTAAAACATTACCTTGGCCTTGAGAAGCGGCACGCCGCTGCAACGCATGGCGTCATGGAACATGCGGTGGGTCAGCTCCCAAGAGCTGCTACGCAGATCACAGAAGCGGTCGTGGATTATGGAGGCGTTGCGATAGCGTCCCTCGAAGGGACCGCCGATCAGGCTCCAGAAGGCCCGAGGAATGGAAGCGCCGTCAACCACCACCCCAGCCTCTACCGGCCAGCGCTCACCGATCTCGGAGATGTAGGTTAGAGGTTTGAGGAGCTTCACGGTCCGACCCTCGTCCAGCAGCGCCACTTCCGGCGGCAGTCCCTCATAGGCCCCGAAGTCTGCGACAGCCTCAGTCAGGGCCGCTGCGGACGGAGTTCGGGCGTCCAGGGCGGCTAGGGCGCGCAAGACCTGGTCCAACTGCTCGGGCTCGTCACCGCTTGGCCGTACTTCCGCGATTTCCCGGCCGCGCCGGCCTAATCCGGCGGCGAAGTCGATGCGCTCTGCCCATGATGGCTGATCGACCAACGGGTTTCGATT
This sequence comes from Microvirga soli, assembly GCF_016734765.1. Taxonomy (GTDB): domain Bacteria; phylum Pseudomonadota; class Alphaproteobacteria; order Rhizobiales; family Beijerinckiaceae; genus Microvirga; species Microvirga soli. Next base: position 7,168 of record NZ_JAERQE010000010.1, read on the forward strand.
GCCCTGTTTCTCAAAAATTGCGGCATTCCGGTGCCGCTCGTATTCGTCCACAGGGTGGCGTCGGTGCCAGTCCAGTAGGGTAGTGAGGTCGCTTTTGCTGTACTCCTTGGCGCTGTCGTCTATCTCACCGGGGTAACGGAGCAGGAAGTAAAGGGTCGCTCGCGCCACGGCTCCCTTTCCAGCGAAAGGTTCGAAGCCCTGCGCTTCCGACTTGCCGCACTCGTTGCGGATTGCCTCCTGGAACTCAGGAAAGTCAAAGTATGGCGTATTGCTTCGGAAACTATTGCAGCGCGACTCACAGGCGAAAAGGTGGTGCAGGTCTCCGCGCATCGGCTCCCGTTTGGCGAACCAAGATTGCGGCACGACGTGCTCACAGTTATACGGTAGGCTGGCCTCAAGTAGGTCCAGTGCGCTCTCCAGCACAGTGGCGCCCTCCCGCTTCAGCGTCTCGCGCAGCCGCTCCCGCTCCATGTCCAGGTGGAAGTCCGCCTCGATCAGCTCGCGGGGATCGAAACCCTTGTTTGAGTAGATACTCCGAATACTGGGCGGGGAGCCGGGCCGGAGGTCCACCCAGGGATAGACGTGGAGGGCTGGCTTGTAGCGCAACTCGGTCTTGTGAGTCCGCCGCAGGAGGGCGTGCATGGCCTTGAACAGCACCGCCGGTTCGGCGTTGCCGTCCAGGTCACGATAGTAAAGGTTCCGGGCGCGGTCGTCCGCTTGGGCATCGTAGTAGGGCCGATTTGGAGCGTCCTTCAGCTCAGCAAGTGCGCGGACCAGTTCGGGTGAGCCCGCGCCGGCCGCGGGAGGGGCCTCTGCCGGAGAGCCTCCCCTATCCGTAGCCGACTCCTCCGGCGCTCCCAGCTCTATCGTGATATGAAGGGGTATGGTGAAGCTGGTGCCAGCCGGCCGGGCGGCGGCTCCGGCCTGGGCTGGGGCGGCGATGCTCACGAGCTTGCTCCGTCCGTTGGATTGGGCAGCGGCGTGCGCCGCCATCTCGGCAGCTTCCAGTGGGCTGGGCGGCTCACGGTTCAGGAGGTCATCGCGCAACCGGGCAGCGTCACGGTCGAGTGAGCGGGCCTCAATGTGGCGGACCATACGGCTGACCCGCACGCCCTCGTTCGCAATCCAATCAATTTCGTCGCTGTCTCGACCATCCCAAGGGCGGCCGTCCTTGGCTATGTACTGTCCGTTCTCCATTCTTGGGACACCGGAGTGGTGCAGCGCCACCACCTCCCACTGGTCATTGTAGACGGGAGACCCCGACGACCCCTGCTCGGTGTCGGTGATGTAGTGAAGGTGGCTCTCCAGGATGTCGACGAGCTCGTTGGCGCGTGAGACGAACTGTTTATGCTGGCCCTTTGGATGCTGGATGATGTTTACGTGCTCGCCGATCAGGATCTTGCCTTCCTCAGCAATCAACCGTGACCAACCATAGTGGGCTAGGGGCGCGGGCGTATCCTGTCGCGAGCCCTCGGCGACCGCAACGAGCGTGAAATCGAGCTCCACGTCGGTCATGAAGAAGGTCTGCGGCTCCAGCGCGAATGGCACGAGCGGCAGTGGGCGGCCAGCGCGATCGTTCTGATAGTCGAACTCAACCTCGCTGAACTGCGCTGATCCAGGCGCGGGCAGGACATGATTGTTGGTCAGCAACAGACGCGGTGACACCATGAAGCCGGTGCCGAAACCGACACCGCGGCTGGGGGCGGAGCGAATGCTGACCCTACCTACGAAGCGCGACACTGCCAGAGCCAATTCCAGGAAAGCGATTCCCTGAAAGTCGCTACGACCGATGGTGCGCTCCAGTCCAATGGCGCGCAGCACCTGAGCTTCTGGAAGCGGTGGTCCGGCCTTGAGGACACGGGATGGCGCCGTTGCGGCAGCGGTAAGCCGCTTGAGCCGGGCTTCAATGCGTTGGGGCGTCTCCACGGCGGCCACGGACTTGCCCTCACGCCCCGCCCGCTGCGCCTCACGCGCGCGCCAGCGTTGTGCCGCCTCGGCAGCGACGCGAAGATCCCCATCAAAGATCATCGGTCTCTCCTTGACTTCAGACATCATCTCACAGTCGGAAAAGAGCTCGCCACCAAGCAACTTGAAGAGTTGAGTCGCGGCCGAAGCGACTTAAGGCTCACGCTGCGGTCCGCGATCCATTCAGACCCTATGGCATCACTCTTGCGAAACTCATCCACTTGGCGAGAGAGTCAATTTCACTGTTGTCAGGCATTCTGAGAGGGCTTTGGCTCGGTGCAAACCCTCGCGAGAGGGCGGAGTCTGGGTCAGCGAGCAGCACGCCAATGAAAGTCGATGCGACGAGCCAACTTCCGAGTTCACCCAGCCGGTTTCCGCCACCGGCCTCTGCCTCGGCCAAGAGGTAGAACCACAGTGGAGTGCGCTGGTGCATCTTCGACTGCGTGTTTCTCAGGAACTCCCGCAATGACGGCTTTGCGTTGATAATCGTCGAGACGTCAGTGATCGGACCCGTTTCAACGGCGCCGTGCTGCTGGAGATATTGATGGACGGCTTGCCCTGTTGCGAGCCGCAGATTGTAGCCTCGTCGGAGATTGCGACGGGCGAGGTGCTTGAACAGTGCCTTCAACTGCACGTCCGCCTCGTCATTGCCCTCTTTTATCATCTTTCCGAGAGAGGGCGCGAGATCCGTATCGATCTTGCGTGCAACCCGTGCAGGCTGCCCGTCAGATGAATCATGCGGCGCAACCCCGATGAATCGGGTCCAGTCAATCACCCAGTTTTTGGGCAGTTTTTTATCACCAGCTATGTTCCCGCCGCCGCCGGTGAACCCAAACAGAAGGTTGAGTGTGGCATTCGGCAAGATTCCGCTACCAGGACGGCCGAAATTCTTGTTGTAGTCATAGAATGCACGAACCATCGAGTGCCCGAACCGGTAAGCCGCCACAGAAAACTCGAGCGGCAGCGCGTTGCCGAGCCGGGTGTTTTGACGTCGTGCATCGAATTCCGCTCTAAACCTGAAAAAGTGCGATGCGCGATCCTGAACCACTCTGTCCACTACCGTAGGGTCACAAACGCCCTTTAGATACCCCTCTATAATGAGCCACTGATAATGCAGTCGCGTCAACATTTGAGCTGAGGCGAAATCCGGCAGCCATCCTGTCTTGTGGCTGGCGAGGAAATCAACAGCCTTGTTATGAAAACGGAGGAAGCTGAGATGAAACTGCGCGACCACGAGGTTCTCGTCGTTGCGAGTGTCGCCAATTAATGCCCTTTGGCCGAGTTCAGATGAAAATCTCTCAAACTCCTCTTGGCTCATTGATGCTTGGGCAAGTCTGAGGGCGGCATCGCGTACGGAGGCCTGGATCTGGACATAGCGCGGCAGATCGCGATGCTCATCGAGACTGTCAGGAAGTGGCCCAGGATCGACGGCAGTTCCAACCCGCATTTTATTCACATGCGTTGGATGCCGCATGCCTGAAATGACGGTAACCACGTCGGCGGTAACGCCTGGACCGATAGGTGAGCCGCCATAAACGCTGTCGAGATCGAATCGTGGGGTCCGCGCATTTCGGAACTGGCTTTCGACTGTTGAGGATGACACCGGAGGATGCGCATTGACCACACTTGTGATGATGCTCTCCCGGTCTGTTCGAGCAGTTAGCTCGTGGTCGAGGAACTGGCCCCAATAAGTTAGTACAGGAGGCATAGTGGAGTCTGCAGCCGATGTCTCATCGGTGGCATCTTCAGGCTCGACTGCGTCAATCATGAGGTTGCCGAGCTCATCGAGTTCACCGAGGGTTTCAGCAGTCTCTGGCAGATAATGCTCGGGGGCGTCTAGCGGCGGGACCAAATATCCGAAGTCCGCCTGCTCATCGACGGCAATATCGGTCCCAGCCGGCGGAGCCGCAACACGGATGCGCATGTTGCTTGAAACCCGCGGAGTGGCTCCAACTCTACCTTCTTGGGGCTCGAATTTTTCTCTTCCACTGTGCGTCTGAAACAAGACAGTCATGGTGAGCTTCTCCAAAATGGACGATTTAGAGCGATTTGTACTACTGCTTCCCGAAAAAACCTTACCTTCGTGCGTGTGAGTTTATGTTAGGACCACCTGAAACAAGTCTTTTGCGCGATGTGACATTCCTTCGACACGGGGAGAGTTTCACAAACACGTCTTCCTGTTCAGGGTCCAGGAGGCTACCGCGTCAAAAATGCCCAAAATCCGGAACCGCACAATGCAGAGCCTGCTCGCGTTTCCTGGCTGCTATGTGATCACTGGTACGCTGTTCCTAGCCAAGAAGAGCGGCTAAAGGAGATGAGTTGATTGACGTGTCTTTGGACCGACGCTGACGATCGGCTTGGGCACACCACCTGAGTTTCATGAACTACTGTGCACAAAGCAACACGATACGGCTAACTGATAACAAACCTATCACGCTAAAGCTTGTCCTGCAATCCTCTTTAAGGATATGCAAAGTACTGAACACATCTGGGCTTCCAAATACTCGTCTACCAGTCAGACGTTTAAGTGCGGTGGAGTACAACTATGCACGGTAGTTCTACTCGTGTGAACTGCTACTCCTGCCTTTCGCCAAGAACCAGTGGAAGCTATCTTCGCGGCTCACTCTATGGGCAGTTGCTGGGAACTATCATTCCCAGCAACTGTGCAACCCGATTTTGGGTAGGCAACTACGGCGCAGTGACAATCCCCATACCTCGGTCGGTAGGATCTACATTAGCAGCGAAGACGTTACTCCGTGCCGTTGCAAGCAGCTTGGACGAGATACCGAGTGCATTGGCCGGGGTATCAGACTGTCTCATGAAGTCCCACCACAAGGCGGCGACACCCGCGACGTGAGGGGTTGCCATGCTCGTGCCGTTCATGGAGATCAGACCGCCTCCTTTGCGTGCCGATATGATGTCGACGCCAGGGGCGCTGATCTGCGGAAACGTATTTGAGAAGGAAGCCACGTCCAGTGCGTTGCCCGCCCTTCCCAATGCTCCAACCGAAATGATGCCTTCAGCAGCTGCAGGGATCGATACGGCGACTTCGTACGGCTTCTGGGCCGTGCGCTCGCTTTCGTTCCCCGACGCCGCTACGACCACTGTACCCTGACCGAACGCCGCCCTCGCCCGGATCATCTGCATCAGAGCATCGAACATGCGAAGATTGGCACGATACCCTTCAAGGGCAATCGATGTAGCAGCCGGTACTGGTAGGCCGTTTGAAACCATCTGATCAACGAATCCTGGAAAGTCGAAGCCAAGCGACATCGATACGACATCAGCCTGATTTTCTATAGCCCATGTGATGCCTTGAAACAGCATGTCGGAGTCCCCGCCGCCGTTCGTTCCGAGAACCTTACCGATAAGCGCCTTCTTAACTCCTCGAGCAACACCAATGCGGGTCCCGTTTACGTCGCGCCCGAAAACGGTGCCTGCGCAGTGGGTCCCATGTCCGTGACCGTCGCCGTCACCCTCGCCGGTGAAATCCTTCTGGACGAGAGTGATACCCTGGAAAGCCGAATGGTTGGGATCAATACCTGTATCGAGCACGGACACCACCACACCGTCGCCATTGAACGCAGAAACGTCTGCGCGGACGGCGCTGATTCCCCATGCATCACCTGCAGTAGCATTGACATCGTCAGCACTGGTGGGTTCGATCAGTTTGATGGGCATGACTGGAGCGATCCCTTTAACCTCGGGATCGCGGGCTGTGTCCAAGACTTCTATCTTGTTCAAGGTCCGGACTTCAACTTGGGGGATTGCCTGTGCGGCGATGAGCGCCTCAAGACCGGTTGGGCTAGGCCCGACAGCGAATGGCTCCCTAGTCCTGGATTGGTTGAGACCACGCAAAACAGTATATTGCTTAGCCATGGGTGTCTCCTCCGATGAGCGCCTAGTCGCAGCGCAGAAACACTATGAAAGAAATAGACGACTGCCCTCTGTGCCAAACGGCACACCTACAGGGCTGAGGCATTACTCAATTTTAGTGGCCCCAATGGTGTACTGAGCCGCAGCCGAACTGTTTCTTGGATATTACGAGCCTAGCAACGTGAGTACTTTGAGCATCTCTAACTAGAAAGTCGCAGTGATGTCTACCTTCCTCTCGGGCTAACGCCAATCACAATCCTCCATAAAAGCTAACTTATCAGTGATGGCCGGACCGACGTCGATCTTCAGGCGTGATTGTTCAATTTCCAATTGGTTTGAATGGTATTCGGCGCAATTCATGCCGATTTAAACCTCATCTCTTCTCGTCGTCGCCACAACGACATCAATGGATAATCTATTGGACTTCGCCCATCCCGTAGCCATATTCGGCTGTGAGGAACATATTGTAAACGGGTGTACTCATCATCTAGGAACATTTCTTCGCTGGTTGGTCTCTCCACAACGATAAGCCAGCTATAGAGCATCAACTGCGAGCGCTGAGAAGCAGTGCGGAACCGTGTCCGGTCGTCCCCGCTCCAGCCCTGATCCAAGAAAGCCGGCTTGGAGGATGGCTTTGCCGGATCCGCCTGAGCGTAAGCCCCAACGGGGCAGGTCAGTGCCGCCAGTATAGATGCGACTCTCAACAAAACAATATTGCGCATACTCCCTCCCGAAAGGTATGGGCCAGGAGAAACGTTTATCTAAGTGCCAAGGATAATCCTGATACACTGAGCTTGAGAATGCTTGATTGCTGCTGTATTGTCACCGATGAGCCAACGTCTTACAACTGAGTAGCCCCTAATAGTAAGGGAGCATTACTGACCTTCTGCATCGACTGCATAAACGAGCCAGTTTGATGGTAGAGTTATGGTAGAAGGCCAAGCAACGTCTTCAGTGGTCAGCTCTGCAGCAGGACCACGTCGCCTCGCAGCGATTCTCGTCGCTGATGTTGTCGGCTCGACGGCCATGATGGAGCGGGATGAGGTGGGCACACTCGCTGCCATGCAGAGAATCATGACGGAAGTTGCAGAACCCACTGTGAGGAAACACCACGGGCGGTTTATCAAGACCACGGGTGATGGCGCGATCATTGAATTCGTGAGCCCTGTTGAGGCTGTCATCTGCGCTTTCGAAGCTCAACGCCAATTGGAGGAGCGCGCCAACTCAGAGGCCGATGACAGACGAATCCTGCTTCGAATTGGGATCAATCTGGGAGACATCATTTGCGGACCTGATGGGGATCTGTATGGCGACGGCGTCAACGTGGCGGTCCGTCTGCAGGAGATCGCCGCACCGGGAAGCATATGTATATCGTCCAAAGTTTTTGATGAGTTACACGGCAGACTAAGCCTCCGGTTTGAGGATCGCGGTGAGCATACCTTGAAGAACATCGCTCGCCCCATACAAGTCTACATTTCAAGAGGGGCACATCCCCCCGCGCATACTGCGCCTCATGGAAGCCGCCCTTTTCCACTCCTGAAATTACCCAACAAACCCTCAATCGCCGTTCTGCCATTCCGAAACCTGAGCGATGATCGTGAAGCCGATTATCTAGCGGACGGCATTGTCGAGGACATCCTGACAGCGCTTGGCCGAATGAAATGGCTTTTCGTGAGTGCTCGTGACTCCACTTTTATCTACAAGGGAACTCCGGTCAGTCCAAGGCGCATAGGCGCCGATCTCGGCGTGCGCTATCTTCTTGATGGCAGCGTGAGGCGCTCGGGCAACCGTCTGCGCATCACGGGGCGCCTACTTGAAGCGGAAACCGAGACTCAAATCTGGGCTGGCCGGTATGACGGCGATGTGCAGGAGGTTTTCGAACTCCAAGACACCATCACAGACAATGTTGCCGCTGCAATTGAGCCCCATCTTCGTCGCGCCGAAATAGAAAGGGTCAAACGCACGCATCCTGAGAAACTTAGCTCCTATGATCAGTTCCTCCGGGCACTCGGAAAGTTTTATGAGGGCACTCGGGACAGCGTCGAGGAATCGCTGCACCTACTCGAGCCAATCACGATCAACGATCGCGGCTATGCGCAACCGAACGCTTTGAAGGCTTGGTGCTACGTCTACTACATTGCACAGGGCTGGAGCCAAGATATCACCAAGCACAGTCAGGAAGGGGTTGCAGCCGCCCGGCTCGCAGTTGAGCGGGAGCGGGACGATCCGACTGTTCTTTGGATGTCGGCGCAGGCGATCGGATACCTTGCCCATAATCTGGATATGGCCCTATTCCTTCTTGACCGCGCACTCATCCTGAACCCAAGCTGCGCCCCCGCCTATACCATGAGTGGATGGGTCCGCTGCTGGGCAGGCCTTCAGCAAGAGGCGATACCTCATTTCCACGCTGCGATGCGGTTGAGCCCCTTCGACCGGACTATGGTCGCGATGCTCTCCGGCTTGGCCGTTGCGCTGTGTATGGACGGACAATACGACGAGAGCATCAGGTGGGCTCAGCGAGCCATCAGCGAACAGGATACCTGGACTGCAAGCTACCGGCCTTTGATTGCAAGCCTTGCTCATCTTGATCGCATTGATGAAGCTACTCGAGCAGTAGAGCAGTTGTTAGCTTATGAACCGGACTACCATGTAGGAAAAGTCCGGAAATTATACCGGTCGTCACCAGGAGCCATCCGGTACTTGGAAGGTCTGATAAAGGCTGGTCTTCCGGATTGAAGCCGTTTTGTGCAAATTGGCTCAAGCTCGACGGTAAAGCTCATCAAGATCTGTCACAAAATGGAGCGCTATTTAACGGTCAGACATTTTGCATTGGCATCTTTAGTGGAGAGTGCGTAGTAGAATTTATTCTTATCAGCACAAAGCGACCGTGTGATGAGACCTGTGCGCGGGTGGTCAAATCGCGGTCGTGATGACCGTGAGGGAAGTCCCCCACGTCGCTTTCCGAGACTGGCAGTGTTGACAACCAATGCTCCCGTTGGGGATGTCTGAAGGCACACTTCGCCCCTGATCAGGCAGCCTCCGGTATCAGGATCACCGCCGTGCGTTTCAGGTTGTAGGCGATAGCGGTCAATCTGACCTGCAGGGCCGCTTTCGCTAATCCTGTCCAGCGCATACGTCGTAGGCCGTAGCTGCGCTTCCAGGTGCCAAAGATCTTCTCGATCCGGCAGCGCACATGCTGGACTTGATGGTTCCACGCCCGCAGCTTGCGTAAGGCATTGCCACCAGGTCGGCCCCACACGCCTGTCTGGACCACGCGTGGGCATCCGCCTTTGCTCTGCACGGCAGAGGCAAAGGCTGTTCCGCGGTAGGCGCTGTCGGCATAAACATCGCCAGGATCATCCGGCAGGACCACGCCGCCAGCGCGCCCGTCGTTGACATTGCCATGGGTGACGGTCAATTCCTCCACGAGGGCCGTGTCGGCGTCGGCTGACACATGCGCTTTGAAGCCGTGGATGGCCCTACGTCGTTTGTGCCCGGCCCAGGCGGCCTCCTCATCCCGAGCACTTGCCGAGGAAATGACCGTGGCATCCACTAGCGTGCCTGTCTTGATGGTGATGGCTTGGGCTTTGAGTTGGCGCGTCACCTCATCGAACAGCACCTTGTCGAGCGAGCGCCCCACCAGCTCCCGCCGGAACCGCACGAAGGCGGTGCGCTCTGGCGTAGGCTCGTGGGCGGCGAACCCGCAGAAGCGCCGGAATGAGGCGCGGTCTTCCAGCGCTTCGGCCAACTTCACATCCGATAAGTCATACCAGACGGCCAGCAGTAGGGCGCGAAACAGGGCCAGCGGTGGCCAGGCTGGTTCGCCCTTGGCAGCGGCGTAGATGTCGGCCAGGTGTCGATCCAGCAAGGACCAGTCGATCAGCTCTGACAGCCGGTCCAGTGCGCCGCGATGGGATATAGGATCGGCGACAAACGTGAAGACTTCCTGTCCAATCTGACGGCGTGCCATGGGACCGCTCCAGTCATGTCCAGCGGCCCTATTGAATCACCCAAACAGCCACGGGTCGAGGCCACCCGCGCACAGGTCTCATGAATAGTGCTACTACAAGCTGAAATCGAGAACACCATGCTGTTCAGATGAGGATTGTTCTTTCGACATCGTCACATTACCGGCGTTCGCCATCACCAAGGCGAAATAAGTCTCGATTTCACACGGCAAGTGCCGCACAGGTGATGTCCAATCAGCCTCGAAGGCTGCCTTTCGAGCATTGCGATAGGTGGTGGCAGTCAATTGATGACGCCGTAGGTGAAACAAATTGCTGATCGAGTTGTGAATTGAGAGAACACGTTGCGCCTGCCCGGCCGACTTGAAGCGCTTCATTTGGCGCTCGCGTCGGCGGGTGAGTTCGTGTGAGTTTTCCGCCCGTTTGTTTGAACCTTTGTGCTGCCGATGCTCGGTGCCGAGATCCATGTCCCTGCGAGCCGCACCGTAGAACCCAATTTTGTTTGTGACCATCACCCGCAGAGCCATGGCGATCTTCTTCAACAGCTTGCGCTGCAGGCGCTTGGCGGCGTTGCAGTCTCGATGGCTCTAGAGAAGAATATCCAGGACAAAGCCGCCCTGATCCACAGCCCCCCAGAGCCAACGCTTCTTCCTCGCAATGGTGATCACCACCCCTTCGAGATGCCACCAATCGCCCGACCTAGGAGGGCGCTGGCGAATGCGATTGGCAAACTCCCGTCCAAACTTCTCAGTCCGGCGCCGAACCGTTTCGTGGCGGACCTCAGTTCCACGCGCGGCCAGCATCTCCTCTACCATGCGCACGCTCATGTGAAAGCGAAAATAGGGCCAGACCTTAAGACTGATCACCTCGGCGGGAATGCGGGCGCAGACGTACAATGCAGGACAAGAGTGAGTCTCCCCGATGGGCCTGTAATTCGCAGAACACCCTCAATGGAACTGTTAGGTGGAGAGGAGAGCCGCTCTGGGAGGCCCTCCTCCAGCTTGTTACATCCGGGCTGTGCCCTTCTCCATGAGCCTTGCACCCATGCCTTGGATATCGCCGCGGAGCCTCTCGTCAGGAACAGTTTCGGCCAAATGCGTGAAGGCAACGCCCATGGTGACGATATCAACCGGATCGAACAAAGTCTCTCCGCGCTTCGGCGGTGGGAACGGCCACTTCCGATAAGGCGGGCAAAGTTCGATGTCGTCGACAAACCGCGCCATGTAATCCCGGGCGGGTGAGCCGGACTGGCCCGCTATGTCAGCGATGTCCTGCAGGCGCGACACATGGTTGATTACCTCTTCGGCAAGCATGATCGAGAACAGTGCTTTGGGTGGAAGAGGCTGCGGATTGAGACTGACCATATCCGATATGTCTGAGACAGAACCCATGACCTTCCATGGATCAGGGTGTGGCCCTAGACGGTCCCTGATCCGCGTCAGGGTCTGGCGAATTACTGGGTCCCAAGGACCAGGGGGCTGAGGGTTATCCGGGTCTGGCCGCCCCCCTGTGATGAACTCGGTGACTAGTGAGTGTAAGGCTCCAAACCTACTCTGGGCCTCAGGTGCCACTTGGGTTGCCTGGGATTGGGTGCGAGTGTCGGTGTCCATGCGCGTGTCTCCGCGACGGTGCTAAGCCCCCAAGTTACTGTAGATCATGGCGGGGATGATGCCTGTGCGGAGAAACACTCAGCGTAATTTCCGATAAAGCCTTTGTAGACGGCGCCTACGTGGCAAGGAGTTTTTGGCGTTTTGACGATCTGGTCGTGGGGAGCCATGTGTTTGGCCGGCACCGTCATATCTGGACGCTCCCTGCCGGCAAGGGTTTTGTTGAACGTGGCTGCAAGTGGTCGGGGCAGTCATATCTACGGCCTGTAAGTGCGGCTTATGTGGCCGCGGGCCCTGATGTAAGTCCGCGGATCAGGTCCCCAACAACTTAGCGACCTCGCAGCTCTGACGATACCTCGGGTTGTCCTGATCCCGGCTCGACCGGTTTGCATCACGCTCTCATCACCGCTCATCTTGTTGTGACCTGTCTTGCATACTCATTACGCGCCGACTGGTATCTTAAGCACCTGACCGGGGAAGATCCGATCAGGGTCACTGATGACCAGTGGATTTGCCCTGACGATATCCTGGAAACGGCCGGGATCGCCGTAGTGATCGCGGGAGATCTTCGCAAGTGTGTCGCCACGCTGGACCGTATGAAGACGGAAGCCCACGTACCCGGGTACGATATTAGGTCCGAAGATAACAGGGACAATCACCTTGTTGATTTCTGAGCCGTCTGCTGCGCTCTGCTCGAACACCTCGACGAACAGACGGTCCAACTGGAAGACGGCTCCAGATACGTCAATCGACAGGTGGAACTGTCCGTGCTCACCGGTCCCGCCACCAACCATGAAGTGGCCTGTGCGCTCATTATGACCGTCATGGACGCGATATTGAAGAATGGCCTCAAACCCTGAGCCAATTCCTCCGATCAGGATCGGGTTGCCTACCAAATCGAACGGCTTGGGTTGTTGGATCTCGTTCGCCATACCTGCTCTCCTCGACCAAACCTGCGCTGCTTAGCCCGATCCGAAATGATGTGCGATCGGAGTGCAGCCACCCCCGATGATCCATCTCAGTCAGCTCGCCGACCCTTCGTTCTCCAGTGCAGCAACAACCGCCCAAGTTTTCGCGCCCACGACGCCGTCCACAGCAAGGCCAAACCGTTGCTGAAGCTGTCTCACTGCCGCTTCTGTTTTCGGGCTGAAGCGTCCATCGACCCCGCCTGTGTCGAAACCAACCGCACTCATCCGACTCTGAAGGCGGCGGACTGGCAGGCCGGTTGAGCCAAGGCGGAGACCTGGCTCGCTCTGGTCGGCTTCATCGATATTGATCCACGTGACCCGGCCGACGACCCCATCCGCAGCGATGCCCTTTGACTGCTGAAAGGATCGGACTGCGCGCTCAGTGCTGGGCCCGAAGACACTGTCGATCGGCCCTGGATCATGTCCGAGGATCTTGAGGGCCTCCTGCAAGTCCTGCACAGCGGGATCCGTCGACCCCTTCTTCAGAACTGGTTCCGCCATAGCGTGCTGCCTCCTGAAATTGGCCTACGTCTAGTCTGCTGCTCACAGGATCAGAGTACACCCGATCACAATTCGACATGTGCTCGGCCGCACTTTGCTGGCGCGGTCTCGTGTTGCAGGCCCAAGTGTTCTACTTCGTGCTGCAATCAGCTGCGCTCTTGCGCGTCAGCTTCAGCCGGTGTGAGCGCCTGCAGCGCGAACAGCGCACCGTCGGTATCACGACAGGGGAATGTCTGCTCCGGATCGATGCTGTTGAAAAACTCGGCAACTGCCGTTCTGTGCGTGGTCAGCATACAGGATGCTGGGCCTAATCTGGCACGCTGACCCTAGTAATAGATGGACGAAGCAGCCCTCAGGAGTTTTTCGGTGTTGTCATGTTAACCCGCATCGGGCGCATCGAGGCAAATTCAGCGGCATGACAGTTTCAAGCGGCGACATTCGCCGCGACCTTCCACTCGGCCATAGCGTTGAGGCGGTGAAGGTGGGTCGCACGGGCAGAGCGGCGGGAGCGGGGTGGAACGAAAAGGTTACGGACGGCAGAGAACACATTGACGAACCTCTGCAGTCCTCCGGCAGATCGAAAGCCCTGCCTCGCCTGTTCGCGCCGGCGGAACGGCAGATGTGAATTCTCCGCCCGATTGTTGAGCCCCTTGTGCGAGCGGTGTTCGACGTCTGGCATGATCTGACGGTGGGCAGCCGCAAAGGAGCCGAGCTTGTCGGTGATCATGCGCCGCGGTGGGCCACCCTGCTTCCGCAACAGCCGCTTCAGCAAGCGCTTGGCGGCCTTGGTGTCGCGCCGGCTCTGGACGACTTCATCGAGCACATAGCCGTCCTGATCAACCGCCCGCCACAACCAGTGCTTCTGGCCAGAGATCGTGACCACGACTTCGTCGAGATGCCAAATATCGCGATGGTTTGGTCTCTTGCGCCTGAGGCGGCGAGCGTACGCCGGTCCAAACTTCAGCGCCCATCGGCGGACCGTCTCATAAGACACGACGATGCCGCGCTCGAGCAGCATCTCCTCGACCAGGCGCAGGCTCAGAGGAAACCGGAAGTACAACCAAACCGCATGGGCGATGATCTGAGGCGGGAACCGATGACGTTTGTAGCTGACAGACTTTCTCATGGCGGCCCGTCTACACGGTCGCAGTCAAACCTGAGTTAACGTGACAACACCTCCTCACCAGTATGTCCCAGACGCTTGAGGACACGGTAGGAGCCATGGCGCTCGGGCTTCAGACGTTGCCGAGCGTATGCTGGGTTCCGCTGGCTCTTGTCTGGTTCGGGCAGACGGAAAGCGCAATGTTGTTTGTTGTCATCATGGGGACGGTATGGTCCGTCATCATTGCAACCGATTACGGTGCTCGCTCGATCCCTCCGATCTATGCCCGTGCGGCCCGAACCATGGGATCGGAGGGTATGCACAAGTGGACGCGCGTTATCCTGCCCGCCTCGCTGCCGTTTCTGGTAACCGGGATGAAGCAGGGCTGGGCCTTCGCCTGGCGCTCCTTGATGGCAGCGGAGATCTACGTGACCATCCTGACGGGCTTCGGGCTCGGACACCTACTGCACTATGGGCGCGAGCTCAACGCCATGGATCAGGTCATCGGCGTCATGATTGTGATCGTGCTGATTGGCCTTCTCGCGGATCGGCTCCTGTTCTCGCCTTGGGAGCGCTTCCTGCACAGCCGCTGGGGGACAAACGTCAAGGCATCCTGAAGCGGAATGTCCCCTTTTGGTCGATTCTGTTGATTTAGTCAGGCGCACTGGCTGCTGGACAGAAGCCATCCACACCTGCCTCGTGCCCCAACCGCACGAAGCTCAGATCGAAGTGATCGGCCAGAACCACAATGCGGGCTTCCGGAGACTGCTCTCTTGCCTGCCTGATGGCCTCAAGCGCGCGACCGGCGTTCTGATTGGCATCGATGAGGACCAGGGTAGGCTGTGACGCTAATTGTTGGAGCCAATCTGGCCCTGGAGAAGAAGCCGCCCTGGCAATGACGAGTGGCGTTTCCTGTAGGACCTGCTGAAGTCCCAGGAGCAGCAGGGCGTTGTCACTGATTAGGAATGTTGTTACTTCTGGTTCAGCACCATTTGAATTTTGCTTAAACCCGAGTTCTGGCTTGGAGACCGAAGAGATCGTTCGCCCAGACATCGCTGCTCCCCCATTGTTGAGGCGGTCCGGCAAAGTTTAACACAGGTTAATAAAGGGCGAGTGGTTAAATATACGGCAGGAGGTCTGTTCGTTGGACCTGCGATCATACTCATTCAGTCTTCAATCCTAAAAACTGATCATTATTCATACTGCTTTTCTTAAGCTTGAAAGAAGCAAATACGCGGCTAACCTTGACGCAATTCCGCTGGAAGAGGTCAGACCACAAGTAGAAAGAGGCGCCCCATGAGGGGTGCTCGACGGTCCTCTGCTCGCCGCAGCGGAATTTGTCTCAACCGTACCGTTAGGTGTGCAGACGCAGACTCTTCTCAACAACATCACCATCCATCAGGGTCTCACCAGAATTTCTGATCGAAGTTGGCATCGTTGGCAACGAACAAACAAATTTAACCTAGGTTAGAATTAGCCTGTTGAATGCAAAATAAAGATTATCATAGGTTAAAATACTTGAACAATCCTGTCTTGTTCCAGTCATCTTTGGAACAAACTTGTTTGGGAGAGATTTAACTCGGACTTTGTGGATATGATCCTCATGGTTTGGTTCCTCCCGACTGGCGGGAAGCTACGGCTTCCCGCCTTTTTTTGAGAGTATCCAATTCATCCAATGCTAAGCATCGCTGCTCCAAACTCACTGCGGATTGAGCCGAACCGCAGCGCCATCACACCAGTGCTGAGCGGGAACCGACGACTCAAGCACTGTGGGGCGCAAACGGACTACGAGGCTCGGTCGCATGTTGTACCTGTTGCATGAAGCGTCACAGTTTATGCTATCTCCTGCCCGACTCGCGGCAGACCTGACGCGATTGGTCTGTGAGAGCCCCTTCAGTCCGCTCACCTATACTCCGCACGGTCGCGCTCTGGTGGCTTCTTGTGAGATATTCGAGCGGAGCACTCGCTCCTATCCTAAACCCGCGTTCAACCTCGCTGCTTCGGAACGGGTTGTGTGGCAGCGGCCCTTCTGCCGGGTGATCGCCTTCGGACCACCGTCGAACAAGCCCAAGGTGTTGATCGTTGCTCCGATGTCCGGTCATTATGCCACGCTGCTGCGCGGCACGGTGGAGGCGTTCCTCGACAGCCATCAGGTCTTCATCACCGACTGGAGTGATGCCAAGCAGGTGCCTGCATCCGAGGACCAGTTCGATCTCTCGGATTATGTGGACTACTGCATCAGCATGTTCAACGTGCTGGGGCCAGACCTGCACGTGATGGCAGTGTGCCAACCCGCCGTTCCGGTGCTGGCGGCGATTGCCCACATGGAGGCTGAAGAACATCCACAGGTGCCCCGTTCAGTCGCGCTCCTGGGTGGACCCATCGATACCCGCCATGCGCCGACCGCAGTCAACAGCTTCGCCCAGACACGAGACATCCATTGGTTCAAGCGTCACTGCATCCACCCGGTGCCAGACCGGTTCCGAGGCCGGGGGCGGCTGGTCTATCCGGGGTTCATGCAGTTGTGCGGGTTCATGGCCATGAACCCGGATCGCCACATCTCAGCTCACTGGGAGATGTTCAATCATCTGGTCGAAGGAGATGGCGACTCGGCGGAAAAGCACCGGGAATTCTACGACGAATACCTTGCTGTCATGGACCTGTCTGCCGAGTACTACCTCCAGACGTTGGAGACGGTGTTCATCGACCATCTGCTGCCCAGAGGGCTGATGCGGCACCGGGGCAGACCCGTGGACCTGAAGGCGATCCGCCGCTGTGCTCTCATGACCATTGAAGGCGAGAAGGATGACATCACCGGGCGCGGCCAGACGGTGGCGGCGCTCGACCTGACGCCAAACTTGTCGCCCTCGAAAAAGGAGCACCATCTGCAAGCCAGAGTTGGGCACTATGGTGTGTTTAACGGCTCACGCTATCGAGCGGAGATCGCCCCGCGCATCAAGGCATTCATGGCCAGACATGCAATAGACAGCCCGCTCAATTCCCGGAGGTCTCCAACTCGCGTCACCCGAGTGTCGAGCAAGGTCGAAGCTACGATCTCCAGAGTGTAGCAGTACTCATGGGATCGATAAGCCGCGTGAACTGGTCGCTGGGAACCTCACGGATTAGAGCAGATATCCTCTAAGGTCATGCGCCTGACCATCGAGCAATGGAGATCCACCAGCCGCTGCACATACGGCTCCCGGTCCCGCTGATGGTGCTCCTCAAGCTGAGTGGCAAACTTCTTCTTGATCCCGCATCCAAGAGAAAACCCTGGTGCCGTTCAAAGCAAACCAGGGTTCGTTTCAATCCATCCCCGTCGATACACGCGGCGATGGCTATGTCGTTGTGCAGGGTATTAATCCGGCTCTCCTTTTCCGGCGAGATACTGAAGCAACGCCAGGGCAAGCGTGAATGTTCCCCCGAGCGGCTTCCTTACGGAACCGACAGGACCTTATCGCCTGGAGCGAGACTATCTGGCGTGGCTAATGTTTCGCTTGCCGCGCAAGCCAGGCCTCCGCCGCCGACCGGCCTTGATCCCGCAGATGCTGAAGATGCCCCCAGTCCGTGTTCATGAAGCTGAGCCCACTCAAGCCATCAACATGATCCTCAGCACTCAGGTGGTGCAGCTTAAGACGTTGCAGCTTACGTCCGAGACCCGAGCCCTGCATGTCGCCCTCCCGGCAAAGCTGAGCCATCATCGACAAGGCCTCCAGATCTCTCTGGAGTGAGTTGCTGAAGGTGATCTGGTTCACCCGCTTATCGATAGCTCCTGAGGTTGTCGGTAAATCAGCATCGTTCGTGGGAATGATCTGCACGACCACCAAGTCCGACGCCCGCGTGGCGGTCACCAGCGGCATCAGCGGAGGATTGGCCGCGTAGCCGCCGTCCCAATGCGGCTCGCCATCGATCAACACGGCCTGATGCAGTTGCGGCAGGCAGGCTGAGGCGAGGACAACATCATAGGTCAACTCCTTGTTGCGGAAGAGCCGCAGCGCTCCGTCCCGGACCCGTGTTGCCCCAAGCAGCAGCCGCACAGGCGCCCGCCGGCACACGGCCTCAATGTCGACCTCGCTCGTGAGAATGTCCCGCAAGGGGCTCAGATCGAAGGGGTTGAACTGGTAGGGCGACAGGTGCGACGTCATCCGCGTCAGAATGGGATTTGACGTGAGAAGGCGGCTCTGGCTGCCCACTTCGCTGACCTTGCGCCAGAACCGCTCCAGCGTGGCGCGCGCTTCCGCGGCACCACCCTGCGCCAACCCGGAGGCGAGCAGCGCGGCGTTCATGGCGCCCGCGCTGGCGCCACTCACCACATCGAAGGATACGCCCTCCTCCAGAAACTGGTCGAGAACGCCCCACGTGAAGGCGCCGAAGGCACCCCCACCTTGGAGCGCAAGCGAGATCCGCCTTGGCCTGGTTCCCACCGTCTTGAGTCGGGAGGAGCGGGTCGGCGGCAGAATGCCTGTCTGTGCAAGCGGAAGCGGCTCTGTGATGGGATTGAGAAGGGTCATGTCTGCCTCCATAGTGCCGCGGGTTATAGTTGTGGTGATCGGTGGTGCGGCACAGCCGATCGGATGAACAAGCCCGACAGGAGCACTGTGAACGTCTGAGATGAGCAGCAGTTGCTGCATTGCAGCATAGGCTTGGGCATAGGCTGCAATGCACAGTGAGCATGGAACAAACGGTACTGCTCAAGGCAGTGTCACAAGGAGGCGAGGCCTGATGGAATGTGAGGCAACGCATCGATTGCGCATAGGCCTCTTGGCCGGACAGGCGCTCCCGCTACTTTAAGGGTGACAGGGTTCAGGAGGCCGTCCCATGGCTAATCTGCTCACCCGCAAGCTGGAGGCATTTGGGCCTCTGCCGGATGCCGACCGCCTTCTCCTGGATGATGTCATCCGCTCCGCTCGGGCGGTTGGTCCGCGGACGGATCTGATCAGAGAGGGCGACACGCCCAGCGACGTCAACCTGATCCTGGAAGGCTTCGCCTGCCGCTACAAGGTTCTCCCGACGGGCCGGCGCCAGATCATGGCCTACCTCGTGCCAGGCGACTTCTGCGACCTGCATGTGTTCATTCTGAAGACCATGGACCATACCATCGCCACCCTGTCTGCCTGCACGGTGGTAAAGATCTCCCGGGCTCGCATTCTGGAACTGATGGAGAGACCCGCCATTGCGCGGGCATTCTGGTGGGCGGCGCTGGTCGATGAGGCGACCTTACGCGAGTGGCTGGTGAACATTGGGGCTCGCCGATCCGAGCAGCGCGTTGGTCATCTTCTGTGCGAATTGCTGCTGCGCCTGCAAACGGTCGGGCTGACGAACGGCAACCAATATGAACTTCCGATCACCCAGGCCGAGCTGGCCGACACCGTCAGCCTGACAGGCGTGCACGTGAACCGGATCCTTCAACGGCTACGGGCGAGTGGACTGATTACCTTGAGAGGCAAAAACCTTGTCATTCTTGATGTGGGGCGTCTGATGACCCTCAGCGGCTTCAATGCGAATTACCTGCATCTGGCCGAGCAGGACGGCCTCCGGGAACAAAGCCTCTAGGATGCGCTGGGATCAAGCCGCTCCTCGGCCGAGAAGCGGAGCACGAACAGGACCTGGTCGCTCTCGCCTGTGACTTCGAGCTTCCATTCGGTGCCGTTCCAGAACTCGGCGCCCATGTCGCGCAGGATCTCACCGCTGGTGCGGATGGCCTGATCCTGGGCGGTGTAGATGTCAGGCAGTTCCGTGCCTTCGGTGTCGCGGACGGAAGTACGCATCCGAGGAGGGACGCGGGATAAAGCCTCGCGCGTAAACGGGATCTTGGCTAATCTTGGTGCGGCTTTTGAGATGCGGCGTCCCTGCGAGCCTCGATGATGTATTTGAGGTTGTCGATGCCATCTTCGGTGAAGAGGACAATGTGCTCGGTCAATTCGGAGGCTGGAAAGGTGTCGTAGGCACTGAGGCAGCCGTCTTCCGGGAACATCTCGATGGAGCACTCGTGCAGGAAGTCCTCATCTTCACCGAGCATGTCAGCCACGTATTTCAGCGTGTACAGAGTTGAGTTGCGATATCCCATTCGTCGATCCGTTTTTTCTGTCAGGCGGCGAGTTGAGATGCAGGCAACAGGGCCAGCCGTCGGCTTTTCCACTCCCAGGGAAGCAATTCGTGCAGGCGGACGACAGGAAGATCGGCGATACGGGCCAGCACGTCGGCGAGCCAGGCTTTTGGATCGACATCGTTGAGACGACAGGTCGTGATGAGGGTGAGCATGACGGCGGCCCGATCGGCCCCACGCTGGGAGCCGGCGAAGGTCCAGTTGCGGCGCCCCAGGGCGATCCCTCTCAAGGCCCGCTCGGCGGCATTGTTCGTGAGACAAACCCGGCCATCCTCCAGGAAACGGGCAAAGCCGTCCCAGCGCTTCAGCATGTAGTCAATGGCTCCGATCACCTCGGACGATCGGGTGAGCGTGGCACGCTCCCGCTTCAGCCATTCGTGCATGTCATCGAACAGCGGCTTGCTTTTCTCTCGCCGCACCGCCAATCGTTCTGCGGCGCTCAAGCCGTTGATCTGACGCTCGATGTCAAACAGCGCATCGAACCGTTTGACAGCCTCCAACGCGATGGGGGAGATCGGCCTGCGGTTTCTTTTGCGTTCCCGAGCACTTTTCTCGATATCGGCCAGTTCAAAGAATTTCCGTCGCGCATGCGCGTGGCAAAAAGCAAAGGTAATGGGCACCGCTTTCTGTTCGGCAACACTGATCGGCTCAAAGCCATTGTAACAGTCACTCTGCAGAATGCCGCCATACCCGGCCAGGTGCTTCTGCGGATGTTCGCCGCGGCGGTCACTCGAAGCGTAATAGACCGCTGCCGGAGCCGTGCTGCCCCCGAAGGGCTGGTCATCCCGCACGTAGCTCCAAATGCGCCCGATCGTGCACTTGCTTTTGGCCCGGATGGGAATGGTCGTATCGTCGCCGTGAAGGCGCTCGGCCGCAAAGACATGCTTCTCGATCAGATCGAAGACCGGCATGAGCGCGCAGGTTCCAAACCCGACCTGATCGGCCAGCGTCGAGGTCGAAAGCGCGATGCCCTCGCATGTGAACCGGGCGCTCTGGCGATTGAGCGGACTGTGCATGCCGAACTTGTCGAAGAGGATCGTCGCCAGCAGATGAGGGCCAATGAAGCCGCGCGGCGTAGCATGGTACGGCGCCGGCGGCTGGCTGATCGCCTCACAATCCCGGCAGCTGAACTTTTCCCGGACCGTCTCGATCACTTTGAACCGGCGCGGGATCTCCTCCAGCGTCTCGGTGATGTCCTCGCTCAGTTTCGACAGGCGCGAGCCACCGCAGCAGGCACAGGTCGCCGGGGGAGCGATCACCACGCGTTCGCGCTCGATAGTCTCCGGCCAGGGCTGTCGGACCAGCCGCCGGCGCATAAAAGGGCGCCCGTTTGAGCTCCTGGCGGCGGCCTGCGCCGCAACCTCATCCTCGGTCGCCGCCATCACCAGTTCTTCGAGCTGCAATTCCAGCTGGTCGATCAGTCGCGCCGCGCGCTCAGAACGCTGGCCGCGCAGTTCGCGCTTCAGCTTTTCGATCGCCAGTTCCAGACGGGCGATCAGGGCCTCGCGGTCGGACAACAGGGCCTGCGCCTTGGCGGCTTGCGCCACAGCCCTGTCCCTCTCGGCGACAACGACATCCCGTTCAGCCTGCAACACCCCACGCTCGGAAAGCAGCGCCAGATAGGCGCTCGCAAGGTCTTCTGGAAGATCGTCAGGCTTCGAAGGCATGACGCCATTCGATCAGAATTTCCGTGTAGTTTCAAACGAATAATGCTATCCAACCCGCGTCGGACGCCAGGTTTCCTGAGGGGCACGCCAGTCAATTCCGGACAGCAAATAAGACAGTTGCGCCGGTGAGATCGTCACCACGCCATCGGCCGCTGACGGCCAGATGAACCGGCCGCGCTCGAGGCGCTTGGTAAACAGGCATGCTCCCTGGGAGTCATGCCAAATCACTTTGATCAGATCGCCGCGACGGCCCCGGAAGCAAAACACATGACCACTGAGAGGATCATGCTTCAAGACCTCCTGCACCTGCAGGGCCAACGATGGAAAGCCCCGTCTCATATCGGTATAGCCCGTCGCCAGCCACACCCGAACGCCGGTTGGGATGGGGATCATCGCAGCGCCTCAAGGCCCTGGATGATCCGCAGCAGCGCATCGACGTCGACATCCCGGTCGACGATCACATGCCGCCCGTTCGCGGTGACAACGTCCATCCGACCGAGGCCACGTGGGGGATGTGGTACGGGCGCAGTCGGCGAAGGCTCCAAGAGCGCGTGCGAGTCCCGCATGACCAGGGCGGGCACAAACCCACCCCATGAACCAGCGCCAAGCCGTCCCTCTTTGTGAGCCTTGCGCCAACTGTTCAGTTGGAAGCGGGTGATCCCGTGCCGGCGCGCCGTGGCCGAGACCTGCTTTGGCTCACGGTAGCTCTCAGCAACAATCGCCAGCTTCGCTTCGTCGCTGAACCGGCGACGGCGGCCAGTGTCGACCACGTCCAAGCGGCTGACCGGCTCACGATCCCTGATAATATCCATGGCTACTACACCGTCCATATTAACGTCGATATAGCCAGTGCTCTTCCAAATGCCTCACTTCCACAAGGCGGCCCAGCTCGGATGCGTACAGTCGGCCTGAATAAAGTGTCGCTGGAAGTCAGCCGGGGCGTACTCGTGACCGCCCGCATCAATCATGACGTTCCGAGCCCCATCATCAGCCAATCTACGGGCCTGTTGGAGTGCCGTGACCGGCGTCTTACACGTGATAGAGACAGGCCCATGCTCTCCGTCTCCAGTGACGACAAAGATCATGGGGATTGCTCCATCCCTCGTAGAGGCGACCTTATGCATCTACCCACAGTCTCCGAATGATCTGCTCGTCAGTGCAACAGAGCAGATCATGCCGAGGAGGTCTATCCTCCCGCCAGACCAGCGATTGGACAAACAATCACGTGAAAATAGTTGCGGGATTTAGAAAGAGTGAGAGGCTTTATCTCGGGTCAAACTTCTTAGGTCACCTGCATGGATCACGGATACCAGCCACTACCGAGCGGTCGGATGCACGACTTCATCGTAGCACTCGACATTGTGGATGCTGGTTTTCTCGGGTGGTTGATCAGGCTCTCGGAACATCGCCGACAGATTGTTTTTGCCGTTTTGTCTCGTGTCGGGGCTAACATCCCCCGTACTATCTGTCAGAGCCAAGAGGTGAGCGAGCAGCTTTTAGCTCTACGCCCTGTCCTCGCTGACATTCGGCAGCTTCGCTCAAGCGACCTGCTGGCGAAGTATTTCGGCTCCTGTCCTGACGGTTTCCATGGGGCCGTCGCAAAGACGGTGTCTGGCCCACAACCCCGGCTCTATTACGAGACTCTGCACACGACCCTCTCCGACCCTGAGCACAGGCAGATCGCCAAGGTCGTTCGCCTACTTCCGTCCTGTGATTGGACGAGGCTCAGAATCCTTTTGGCGCTTCATCCCCAGTTCCTTCATCCACGTTTCGCGGCGAAGGTCTCAAGCGTTCAGCAGGCGGCGGACCTCGCGACTGCCCTGACTTTGATCCGACAAGTTGTCGGAGACGAAGCCAGTGACGAGGCCCTAACGAACTCGATCCGGTCTATTGCTGAGAATGTCACGGTGCCAATGTGGGTTTCAAATTGGCTCTCTCGCGCGAAACATGTCGCTTATCCTCAACTTGAACTCGGTCCTGACTGGATCGGTTTGGATTCCGGGCGGAAGCTTGTCGAGGCTGGTCGTCGGTTGCGGGTTTGTCTCGGACATACAGACCGGATTTTGGACGTTCTTCGGGGCAGGAACCTCTATTATGAAGACCTTCGTCAATCGGTGGTTGCCGAAGTTCAAGCGGTTGGCCCTCAACGTTTTCTCGTGCTCATGGGAGTCTATGGCAGGGGAAACTCTCCGATCCCACGCGGACTGCGCCGTGAGGTCGAGGCCGAATTCCTCAGTGCAGGCGTCCCTTCTCTCAAATGGTGGTCAGAGGATTGTCCTTGGAGAGCTATCGAGCGCATTCCGAACGCGTTCTTCGATCTAGGTCTCGATGATGAACTGGACCTTCAGGGGCTTCAGGAAGAGGCCGCCTGATGGACTGGCAGTACAGGGCGGCACTATCTCGCATCGAAGCGCTTGAGCGAGAACTGGCGAACGCGCGGGAACTTATCGCCGATCTTGAGGCAGACATTCTCTCTATCACCAATCCGCTCGAAGATTCATACAGGGAGGTTGGGCTATCCTCCAATTGCTGCCCTGTGGTGCTCAATGCTGCGAGGAGAGCACTCCTTGGGCATTGGCATCCTGACAGGTGGCCACAGCACCAGAAGAAGCATGCTACGGAATGCTTCCGGGCAACTCAAGCTGTGTTCGAACGCATAGAGGCTCTTCGGCAGCAGGAAAGAGTAAGGAGCCAATGATGGGACTTCACGACCAAAGGGAGATTGATGGAGCCGGGAAGGCACACAATGCAATCTGGTATATCCTTCCAGCAACGGCTTGGTGTTTGGCAATGGTGATCAAATTTATCATGCGCGTCGTCCTGAGCGTCTGTACCATCTTAATCGGCTTTGTGACGGGTGTCCTCGTTGTGACGCGCCTGCGTCGGTAGCCGACAAGAGCGCTGAACCCTCGGAGGCACATGCCGTAATGGGCTCGGCTTCTCCTTTACCGCAACGCTCGCTTACCACGGTTCAGCGTCCAGTCGCTTAGGCACACTAAAGTGCTACTGACCTGCGTAAGCCTTACGCAACTTTCTGCGGCTTAATCTCACATCCAGAAGACAGTCCTGTTTTGATCACTCCACCTTGCCACTGAGGGGTTTTCCGAGACAGTGGCACAATAACAGTAAAGTCTATCGGGCAGCCTTTAATGAAACAGAGTAGCGTAAACGGCACCGCCCCTCTATCAGGGGGAACACAGCGGCTCGCAGGGTACGAGCGAGACTGGAAAGCCATTGCCGAGATCATCCCGCAAATGGTTTGGTTGGCGCGTCCCGATGGTGGCAACGACTACTACAGCCGTCGCTGGTATGAGTTCACAGGCGTTCCTGTTGGCGTTGCTCACGACGCTGGCTGGAGAGAGGTGGCTCACCCTGACGACCGCAGCCGGGTAGAAACCCAATGGGAGCAATCCATCGCAACCGGGCGGAATTTTGAAGCGGAGTACCGTATCCGCCATCGTTCCGGCGAGTACCGATGGATTCTGAGCCAAGCTGCTCCGTCCTATGACGAGCAAGGCAGGATCGAGCGGTGGTTCGGCACTAGCACGGACATCCATGCGGCCAAGATAACCGAAGCGGCACTGGCGCGCAGGGAAGAGCAGTATCGTGCGCTTCTTGAGGTCAGCGCCGGGGTTGTGTGGCTCGCCACGCCAGACGGAACGGTAACAGAGGCAAGAGGCTGGAAAGAATTTACCGGACAGGGCGAGGATAAAGCTATTGGATCGGGCACTCTCAACGTAGTCCACCTCGATGATAGGGATAGGACCAGACAAGCGTGGTTGGCAGCCGTAGCGTCTGGAGTCCCGTACCAGAATGAGTGCCGGGTGTGGCACGCCAGCGGTGAGTACCGCTGGACGCTGAACAGCGCCGTCCCCATCAAGAATCCCGATGGTTCGATCCGTGAATGGATTGGCAGCCTGAGCGACATCCACGAACGTAAGCAGGCTGAGGAACAACTCCGTGCCAGCGAGGAACGGCTCCGCCTTGCTCTACAGGTTGGAAGAATGTCGGCATGGGAACTAAACCTCGAAACCGGTGAGATTTCGAGTGCCAAGAACCTGCCCGACTTGCTTGGGCATTCACCCCGCTCCCTTTCAGGCTTTCTGGAGAGGGTCCACCCCGATGACCTGCACAAGCGCGGGGCCTTCTTTCGCGAGATCGCGGAGCAAGGCGCAAGCAGCGTTGAGCTTCGTTACCTCTTGCCGAGTGATCAGGTGCTATGGGTTGGAGTTCGCGCCGAAAGGCGTGGGCCGAGCCGGATCGTTGGCGTGACCTTTGACATCAGTGAGCGCAAGGCGTCGGAGGAAGCGATCTGGCGATCTGCCAACCATGATCCGCTGACAGGTCTCCCTAATCGTATCCTGTTTCAACACCGTCTGGAGCAGGCGCTGGCCGAGGCGAAACGCAACGATACGAGCGTCAGCTTCCTCATGCTCGATCTGGACGAGTTCAAGGTGATCAATGACCTCCTCGGTCATGATGCAGGTGATGCCGTGTTGCGAGAGGTTGCAGCGCGCCTGCAAAGCATAACCCGCGAATGTGACACTGTCGCACGGTTTGGAGGCGATGAGTTCGGGATCGTTCTGATCGAGCCAATGCGGCTTGAGCACTCAATGAGATACGCAGAGCGGGTGATCAAGCGCCTGCGGCAACCGTTCTACTATGCAGGTCGGAGGCTGATCATCAAAGGCAGCATCGGCGTCACGGCCTTCCCTGATCATCATGGCGCTCCGATTGACCTGATGAAGGCAGCCGACATCGCCCTCTACCGGGCGAAGGCTCAGGGGCGCAACAGGGTCGTGGCCTACACGTCGAAGATGGGGCAGGAGATCGAAGATCACGCGGCTCTCCGACAGCAGGTGCGAAAGGCGTTGTTGCGCGAGCAGTTCCTGCCGCACTACCAGCCCAAGATCGATCTCGCCTCGGGGAGGATCGTTGGGTTCGAGGCCCTTGCACGATGGTACCATCCTAGCCGGGGCATCCTGCTGCCAGCAGCGTTCGGCGCAGCGTTCGATGACCCGGAGCTTGGGGTAGCCCTTGGCAAGCAGATCATCAGTCGTGCCGCGCGGGATATGCGGCACTGGCTCGACAGCGGCATTGACTTTGGGCGTGTCGCGGTCAATCTTTCATCAGCGGAATTTAGCCGTCCAGAGCTTGCAGAGGAAATCCTAAGCCTCTTGGATGCCGCGAAAGTCCCGCCAGAGCGGCTGGAAGTGGAAATCACCGAGACGGTCCTGCTCGGCAGAAGCGCAGAGTATGCCGGGACTATTCTCAGAAAGCTTTGCGACCAAGGGGTGCGGATCGCCCTTGACGATTTCGGCACCGGCTATGCCTCGTTGACCCACCTCAAGCAGTTTCCGGTCGATCACGTCAAGATCGACAGAAGCTTCGTTCGGGACTTGGAGGAGGATGCCGACGATGCGGCCATTGTTGCAGCCGTCATCAGTCTTGGCCACAGCCTCAGCTTGGCGATCACAGCGGAGGGTGTTGAAACGCCCGGTCAGGCCCTGCGGCTCCGCGCCCTTGGGTGCCACAATGCACAGGGCTTCCTCTATTCGCAGGCGATCACGGCTTCTGACGTGCCGCAGTTCGTTGCCGGTTGGAGCAGTTGGGAGACAAAAGTCTCCGGGTGATTCATGATTTCAAGCCATAGATTATGGAGCGGGGACAGCCATCCGCTCCACTTGACGTGTGGCATGGAAACCATGATGCAAGCCGCTCAAGATTGGGCAATGGCTCTGCGCGACGTTGGTGCATAAATCGGTCCAGAGTGTCGTGTAGAGCTGGCCGTCAGGTATAGAGGCGGTCCTCTGAAGCTGAGAGCCGCATGCCTTACAAGGTCAATGAAAAGCGCCGCCACAGGATCCCAAAGGCCCGCTACCGCGTGCAGAACTGGCGGGACTACGATGCCGCGTTGCGTCGCCGAGGCGACTTGACCATCTGGGTGACGGCCGAAGCGATCGAGGCATGGACACCGGCATCCACCGGCCAGCGCGGTCGACCACAGCTATACTCCGCGATTGCTGTCGAGACGGGCCTGATGCTGCGGTTGGCTTTTGGGCGGCCGTGGCGCCAGACCGAGGGGATGCTGGCCTCAATCCTGCGTCTGCTGGGCATGGATCTGCCGGTGCCCGATCACACCACCTTCTCCCGCCGCAGCGCCGACCTGACTGTTGCCAAGGCGGTGAGAACAGCAACTGGTCCAGTGAACGTAGTGATCGACTCCACCGGCCTGAAGGTGTTCGGCGCTGGCGAATGGCAGCGTGAGAAGCATGACGGCCAAGGGCGCCGGACTTGGCGCAAGCTCCACCTGGCTGTTGATCCTGACACCGGCGAGATCCTTGCTTCAGAGCTGACCACCGTCGAAGACGGCGATGCCTCGCAGGTCGGACCGTTGCTCGACCAAATCTCGGGCCCAATCGCCTCGGTCACGGCGGACGGCGCATACGACGGTGCTCCTGTCTACTGTATCATCGCCGAGCGGGATCCTGCCGCTGAGGTGATCATTCCACCACGATCAACAGCAGTGCCGAGCGACACGGCCGAGACGGCGCCTACGCCGCGGGATCGGCACCTCCGACTGATCCAGGAGCGGGGTCGGCTCGGTTGGCAGAAGGCAGTGAACTACGGCCGTCGATCCTTGGGCGAGGTGGCGATGATGCGCTACAAGACCGTGGTCGGCCGCCGCCTCTACGCCCGGACTCTGCCAATGCAAAAGGCTGAGGCCGCGGCCGCTTGCAAGGTCATCAACGTCATCACCCGCCTCGGCATGCCGATATCCCAGCGCATCACCTGAGCCTCGACGTCAGGGCGTCAACGCGGCCTACATCTGAATTGCGCACCAAAGTCGTTTGCGCACCCTTCACCGCAGGAACAGCCTGAAACTGAGCGTAGTTCTGACGCAGCAACGAGACGTCAGGATGCAGGACCAGGATCGGTTTACCGAGAGAGACAGCGTCCTCTGCGGCACCGGCCGCGAGCAGGCTCTTGCCGCTTCCAGTCGGAGCTAGCACCGCACCCGAGCGTCCGCGCTGAATGGCGTTGCGGACAGAGGCGGCGATCCTGGCCTGATAGGGCTCTGCCTGCTTGTCGCCGATCGTCCGGGACAGCGCCGGAACAGACGGTTGAGACAACGCATCAGAAGGATTTGAGGAAGGCGGCATCGGTCAAAATCTTGGGAAACAATCGGAAAATCAGAAGGACGGGACGGGAAAGCCGTGGATCATGATTCGCAAATCATAAACGCGACCTGAAGCGTGCTCTGATTATACTCTGAAGGGTTGCGCGAGGCAGCGCTTATTGTCAGGTTCACAGCGACACAGTTGCCCGATTGAGATGAAACCCAGGAATGCCGAGACGGAAGGTTCCACCCGTGTGCAATCTCTATAGCTCCTCTGCAACCCAGGCCGCGATGCGCCGGGCGTTCGACGTGACCCGTGACAGCGCGGGCAACGTCCCTCCCCTATCCGCGATCTTTCCAGACCAGATGGCGCCAGTCATCAGAAACCATGAAGGGGAGCGTGAGCTGATCCAGATGCGCTGGGGGTTCCCCCCTCCCCCAAAAGTGGGCAATCATCCGGTGACGAACGTGCGGAATGTGGCCTCGCCGTTCTGGCGGGCCTGGCTCAAGCCGCAGTACCGCCTGCTGGTTCCGTTGACCAGTTTCAGTGAATACAAGGATACGAAACCTCGTAAAACTCCCGTTTGGTTTGCCCTGAATGAAGAGCGCCCCCTTGCCGCATTTGCTGGTATTTGGCTGCCATGGACCGGCGTGCGTGGAACGAAGGCTGATCCTGCTGAAGGTGAACACCTGCTCTATTCATTTCTGACATCGGAGCCGAACGGTGTTGTGGGACCGATCCATCCCAAGGCGATGCCGGTAATACTAACCACACCTGAAGAGTTTGACGTGTGGCTCAACGCACCGACTGAAGAAGCCCTGAAGCTTCAGAGACCGCTTCCCGACGAAATGCTGCAAATTGTTGCAGAGGGGGAAAGATCAGATCAAGCCAAGGCGCCGGTCTGAACGCTCACCGTCAAAGCAGGAGTCTGCGGCACTACCCTCGTCCTTGAGGCCCAGTCTGACGAACAGGCTTATGAAGTTGTTCTGGGAATCGCAGTTTAGTAAATGAATCGACACTCTGAGCTATGCAGTCAAGCCCGCGCAACTTTCCTGCAGCGCCATAGACATAAGCTTTAACCACGTTTGATCTCAAGGTTATGCGAGGCCGATAGGTATTCTTCAACCAATAAGCCGTACGATCTTACCCGCTATTTACCCATTTCCTGGTTTAGCATCAAACTTCACGGCCGCTGGCAGCAGCGGCCGTTTTTCATGTAACTTCACGTGCCGAGAAGGCCCATCTATAGAAGTATGTTTCTAGATCCCGCGAGCTAGTTCGCCAGTGTCTTTCCGGCTGGCCGCAATCTCTCCGCTTCATCCGATTGACAGGCGGAGGACAGTGCAACATTGGCTGGTGTTACTCGTGGAATCGTTAGCAGGTTCTCGAAACCATCCATGGCCAGAGCCACAATCCGGGTAAGAGAACTTATCCGTTTTAGAACGCCATGGCCGCGGAAACAGAGGCTGACACGTTCCCAGCGCGGCCGAGCTGCCTCGCCTAGGCGATCAACGTGCCGTAGCGGATGATCTCCTAGGTCGTGCACACCGAGGCGGCAAGACGATCCGCGCCGGCTCCTTAGGGAGTTTTCCTGAGTTGGCCCGATGCAGGTTCCAGTCCATGCTCATCCTTGAAAATATACCTTCCTTTTTCGAGGTCCTGCCATGGTGGAACCCACTGCGCTGGTCCTGGTCGTCGATGATGACAGGGCTGTCGGAGCGTCACTGAAATTCGCATTTGAGCTGGAGGGCTTGAAGGTGCGTCTCTACGGCAGCGGGAGCGAGCTCCTGGCCGATCCCGCGCTGCTGGACCATGGCTGCCTTGTGGTCGATTACCTCATGCCAGACATGGACGGATGCCAACTCATGGCTGAAGTGAGGGCGCGACAGATCGATCACCCCGCCATTCTGATCACATCCCATGTCGACGAACAGCTTCGGCGATGTGCCGAGCACTGCGGGTACATGTACATTTTGGAGAAGCCTCTGGAGGACGATGCCCTTATTGAGGCCATCCGCGCCGCCCTAAGCTGTGCGTTGAAATCGGGCGGGCTCGTGCCCGGTCCCGCAGAGGGCACCCACCGGGCCGATGCGCCTCGCCGACATCCGCCAATGCTTCGGCGGAACATGGCTGGAGCGCTCGTAAATTTTAGATAGTTGACGTCTGGGCCGTAATCGCTAGTAAGGAACTTTAAGCAAGCGTATGCGGAGCGCTTCTACCACGGGCAACCTTGCCTTGGTTCAAAGGATAAAGAGAAAAGAATTGTCTGGTCCAGGTGGCATAAATACTCCAAACCCACATAGAGAAATTGGCATGGTTCAGCAACTAACCACCGGCGAGCGCCAGAACGCCCTGATTATACTTCTTTTTGTCTTCGTCGCGGGCGTCGCCATGGCGGCAGCCGGCGGCTCCGACCCGCTCGGCGTGCACGGCGTGATTGTCCTTCTCTTCGGTGGTGCCCTCGCCGCCCTCGTCATGAGGTCCTACTACGAGCGCGAGCCAACCCAGGATCGTCTCTCGCACTACTATGACGATCCGATCAAGGCCGGCGTCGCCCTGACGCTGGCGTGGGCGATCTTCGGCATGTTCATGGGCGTATGGACCGCCGCCCAGTTGGCTTGGCCGGACCTCGCCTTCGACGCCGGCTGGTCGACCTTCGGCCGCCTGAGGCCGACCCACACCACCGGGGTGATCTTCGGCTTCGGCGGCAACGCCCTGATCGCCACCTCGTTTCATGTCGTGCAGCGGACCTCCCGCGCCCGCCTGGCGGGCCAGGTCAGCCCCTGGTTCGTGCTGCTCGGCTTCAACCTGTTCTGCATCCTCGCCGTCACCGGCTACTTCATGGGCGTGACCCAGTCGAAGGAGTACGCCGAGGCGGAATGGTACGCAGACTTGTGGCTGGTGGTCGTCTGGGTCACGTACTTCGTTCTCTTCCTGCGCACGTTGGCCCGGCGCAAGGAGCCGCACATCTACGTCGCCAACTGGTACTACATGGCGTTTATCGTTGTGGTGGCCATCCTCCACATCGTCAACAACTTGGCGCTGCCGATCTCGCTGGGGCAGGCCAAGAGCTACACCATCTGGGCTGGCGTGCAGGACTCCATGGTGCAGTGGTGGTACGGCCACAATGCCGTGGCCTTTTTCCTCACTGCAGGCTTCCTGGCGATGCTGTACTACTACCTGCCAGTCCGGGCGCAGCGGCCGATCTTCTCCTACCGGCTCTCGATCCTCAGCTTCTGGGGCATCACCTTCTTCTACATGTGGGCCGGGTCGCACCATCTGCACTACACCGCCCTGCCCCACTGGGTGCAGAACCTCGGCATGACCTTTTCCGTGATGCTGCTCGTCCCCTCCTGGGCCTCGGCCGGCAACGCCCTGCTCACTCTCAACGGTGCCTGGCACCGGGTCCGGGACGATGCGACGCTGCGGTTCATCTTCGTGGCCGCGGTCTTCTACGGCCTGTCGACCTTCGAGGGATCCTTCATGGCGATCCGGCCTGTCAATGCGCTCTCCCACTACACCGACTGGACTGTCGGCCACGTCCACGCGGGGGCGTTGGGCTGGGTCGCCTTCATCACCTTCGGCTCGCTCTATACCCTGGTGCCGTCACTCTGGAAGCGCGAGCGGATGTATTCTCCGGCCCTGGTCGAGGTCCACTTCTGGCTCGCGGTGGCAGGCACCCTCATCTACGTCTTCTCCATGTGGAACTCGGGCATCCTCCAGGGCCTGATGTGGCGCACCTACACGGAGGAGGGCACGCTCGCCTATTCATTCCTCGACTCGCTCGTCGCCATGTATCCGTACTACATCGCGCGAGCCTTCGGCGGACTGCTCTTCCTGCTCGGCGCCGTCGTCGCCGCCTACAACATCTGGATGACGGTACGCGCCGTGCCGGTTGCCGCCGGAAGGCAGGCGGACGTGCCGGACTCTGGGCTTGCCCCCAACACCGTAGCGACCCCGGCGGAGTGACATCATGGCAGAACTATTCCACCGCAAGTTAGAGCGCACCGCCATTGGCTTCGTCATCGCGATCATCGCGGCCGCCAGTGTCGGCGGGATCGTCGAGATCGCTCCGCTCTTCACCATCAACGAGACCGTCGAGGAGGCGCCGGACCTGCGCCTCTACACGCCACTGGAGCTGGCCGGCCGCAACATCTACATCCGCGAAGGCTGCTACGCCTGCCACAGCCAGATGATCCGCACTCTGCGCGACGAGGTCGAACGCTACGGCCCCTACTCGCTCGCCGTGGAGTCCAAGTACGACCGTCCGATGCTGTGGGGCTCGAAGCGCACGGGCCCCGATCTCGCCCGCGTCGGCGGCAAGTATTCCGACTTCTGGCACGTCGCCCATCTCACTAACCCGCGCGACGTGGTGCCGGAATCCAACATGCCGGCCTATCGCTGGCTCGCCCGGACCGGCCTGGAGACGGAGGATCTCGGGCGGCACCTGCAGGCGCAGCGGGCTCTCGGCGTACCTTACACAAACGCCATGATTGCCAATGCCACTGCCGACGCCTTCGGACAGGCGGCGCCCGACAGCCCGTTCGCCGCAGGCGTCACCGAGCGCTATGGCGAGAAGACGCAGGTCAGCGCCTTCGACGGGGTGGTCACGCAGCTCACCGAGATGGACGCGCTGGTCGCCTATCTTCAGGTGCTCGGGCGTCTCACCGATGCCGCCTACTCCAACACGGCCGCGCCACAACAGGCGCCCGATCCCACCAACTGACGAAGGCAAAGGAGGACGGCCGATGGACATCGACCACGACACCCTCGTTGGCTTCGCCAAGAGCTGGGGCCTGTTTTATTTCATCGCCTTCAGCATCTGCGTGGTGATCTACGCTTTCTGGCCGTCGAACCGGAAGCGCTTCGACGACGCCAAGCGGAACATTCTCGATCGGGACGACAGGCCATGGCAGTAGAGGAACGCGATCCCGTCAGCGGTCAGAAGACCACCGGGCACGAATGGAACGGCATCAAGGAGCTCGACACCGCCGTGCCGCGCGGCGTGCTGATCTTCCTCGTGGTCACGCACGTGTGGGCCGTGCTCTGGTGGCTCCTGATGCCGACCTGGCCGCTGGTCACGACGTACACCAAGGGCATCCTGGGCATTGACCAGCGCCAGACCGTGGAGCAGGAGCTGGTCACCGCACAGGCCGAGCGCGCGTCCTGGGTGAAGGCCATCGAGACCGAGAGCTACGAGCAGATCCAGTCCAACGAGGACCTGATGAAGGTCGTCCGCTCGACCGGACGTCAGCTCTTCGGCGACAACTGTGCCGCCTGCCACGGAGCGGACGGAAAGGGCCGCGCCAACTATCCCGACCTGACCGACGACGACTGGCTCTGGGGCGGCGAGGTGGAGAAGATCGCTGAGACCATGCGTCTGGGCATCAACTCGCGCCACCAGAACACCCGGGTCGCGCAGATGCCGGCCTTCGGGCGCGACGCGATGCTGGACCGCGCCCAGGTCGCGAACGTCGCGACCTACGTGCAATCCCTTTCAAATCCGGCTGTGTCCACACCGCAGAACGTTGCCCAGGTCCAGGCCGGGCGGGAGGTCTTCCTCACGACCTGCGCGGCGTGCCACGGCGAGGACGGCAAGGGCAACCGGGAGGTCGGGGCACCCAACCTGACCGATCCGCACTGGGTCTACGGCGGCGACCTCCAGACCCTGATCGACACGATCCATGGCGGGCGGCAGGGGCACATGCCGACCTGGGACGAGCGCCTGACCCCGGCGGAGATCAAGATCCTTGCCCTGTACGTCAACTCCCTTGGGGACGTGAAGCCATGACGGGAGTTGAGGCACCGAAGCAGACCAAGTGGCCTATTGTGGCGTGGAGCCTGGCGGCGGCCGTGCTGCTCGTCGTGGCGGCCGCCAATGCCCACCTCGTCTACGTCGCGGTGGCCTCGCAGCCCGACTGCGTCGCCCACCTGAAGGAGGCCGGGTCCAAGGAAGGTGCCTTCAGGGCGGCGAAGCCCGCCTGCTGAGAATGTTCAACTGATGCACGATTTCGGGGAAGACAGATGAGTGAAACGGACAAGTCCTACGGCTTGCTGACCCAGACCTCCGGGATCGAGGAGACGCGCAACCCTTCCCTGCAACGCCACCTCCCGGCGCAGGCCGCGTTCGACTGGTTGAAGGCGGGCTGGCGCGACCTGATGGTCCGGCCGGGCCTCAGCATCGCCTATGGGGTGGCAGTCTTCGTCATCACGTTCACCCTCGCCTGGGCGCTGTTCGCCTCAGGGAGGGATTACATCCTGTTTCCCGCCATCGCCGGGTACATGATCGTCGCGCCCGTCCTGGCCATCGGCCTCTACGAGAAGAGCCGCGCACTGGAGGCCGGCGAGCATCCGACACTACGCACCATGCTGCTCGTGCGCCCGCGAGCCGGTGCACAGATTTTCTACACCGGCCTGCTGCTCTGCCTGCTGATGCTCCTCTGGAACCGGGCCGCGGTCCTGGTCTACGCCCTGTTCTTCGGCGTCCGGCCTTTCCCGGGGCTCGACGGGGTCGTCGCCATGCTTCTCACGACGTCGGTTGGCTGGGCGATGCTCATCGTCGGGACGCTCGTCGGAGGGCTGTTCGCGGCCTTCGGGTTCGCGATCAGCGTCTTCTCGATCCCGATGCTGCTCAACCGGCGCACAGACGCCCTGACAGCCATGGGCACGAGCATAGCCATGGTGTGGAACAACCTCACCCCGATGATCGCCTGGGGCGCCATCCTTCTCGCCTTTTTCGCGGCCAGCGCCGTGACGGGCTTCCTCGGCTTCATCGTCATCTTCCCACTGCTTGGTCATGCCACCTGGCACGCTTACCGAGCGATGCAGTGATGCTACGCCAGCGTGCGGCAAAGGATGACAACCGGCGATGACCTGCTGCGCCCCCACAGATGTTCAGAATTTAATGACGGACACGCGGCAGCCCGACACCCTGCTGGAGGAGATCCGGCTCGCCAGTCGCGAGCTTGCTGGCGGTACGCGCCAGACGGATCTCTCAGTGCCCAGCGTCAGGTGCGCCGCCTGCATTGCGTCAGTCGAACGCACGCTGGCGAAGCTCTCCGGCGTCGAGGCCGCCCGGGTCAACCTCTCCATGAAGCGGGTCGCCGTCACTTGGCGCACGAGCGAGGGAACGCCCCCTGACCTGATCGGTGCGTTGCGAGGCATCGGCTATGAGGCACACCTGTTCGCGCCGGAGCAGGACGCCGAAGACCCGGAGCTGGCCCGCCTCGTCAAGGCTCTTGCGCTGGCAGGCTTCTGCGCGATGAACATCATGATGCTTTCGGTGTCGGTCTGGTCGGGGGCCGACGCCAGTTCGCGGCAGGCGTTCCACCTCATCTCGGCCCTCCTCGCTCTCCCGGCCCTCCTTTACTCTGGCCGTGTCTTCTACGCCTCGGCCTGGTCAGCATTGCGCCATGGCCGCACCAACATGGACGTGCCGATCTCCATTGGTGTGTCGCTGGCCTTCGCACTCAGCCTCTACGACACGATCCACAATGCACCGCATGCCTACTTTGACGCGGCAACGTCCCTGCTGTTCTTCCTGCTCATCGGCCGCACCCTCGACCATGTAATGCGCGAGCGGGCGCGCTCCGCCGTCGCCGGTCTTGCGCGGCTCGCCCCGGCTGGCGCCACGATCATCCAGGACGGGCGGCCGCTCTACGTTCCCGTGTCGGAGATCGAACCCGACGCGATGGTTCTTGTCGCCGCCGGTGGCCGGATCCCGGTTGACGGCGTGGTCGAACGGGGAGCATCCGATCTCGACTGCTCCCTCGTCTCGGGGGAAACCGCGCCGCGGAAGGCAGCCCCGGGGGAAATGGTCCAGGCGGGCGTGATGAATCTCACTGGGCCGTTGACAGTCCGGGCGACGGCTCGCGCCGAGAACTCATTCCTGGCGGAGATGGTCCGGATGATGGAGGCCGCCGAGGGCGGGCGGGCCCGCTACCGCCGACTGGCGGACCGCGCCGCGGCACTCTACTCACCCGTCGTCCACACGCTGGCCTTAATGTCGTTCCTCGGCTGGCTGTTCCTCACCGGGGACTGGCATTCATCCATCACCATCGCCATCGCCGTCCTGATCATCACCTGCCCGTGCGCCCTGGGCCTGGCGGTTCCCATCGTGCAGGTTGTCGCCGCCCGCCGCCTGTTCGAGAGCGGGATCATGGTCAAGGACGGTTCTGCCCTGGAGCGCCTGGCCGAGATCGATGGCGTGACCTTCGACAAGACCGGCACCTTGACGCTGGGCAAGCCCATCCTAGTCAACGCGGACGTGGCGGCGCCGGCGGCGATGCGGATCGCCCTGGGGATGACCATGGGTTCGCGCCATCCGGCGGCACAGGCAATTGCCGTGGTCGGGGCGCAACGCGTGTCTCAAGCCCCGGCGTTCGACTGGATCGAGGAGGTTCCCGGGCTGGGGCTCGAAGCCCAGATCGGCGGCGACACGTACCGGCTCGGGAGGCCGGACTGGGCAACAGGGCAGCAGGCTCGGGACGATGCCTCCGCAGCCGGCTCGATCTCGGTCCTGGCGCGAGATGGCGAACCGCTGGCGGTATTCGTGCTTGAGGACAGCGTCCGCCACGAGGCCCGGGAGACGGTGAGCAACCTGGTGCGTCAGGGGCTGGCGGTGGAGGTCCTCTCCGGCGACTGCGAGGCCGTGGTCAAAGACCTGACGTCGAGGCTCGGGATCCGTGACTTTGCGGCCGGGCTCCTGCCGGCGGACAAGGTGGTCCGGGTCGCGGCGCATGAGACAGCGGGCCGGAAGGTCCTGATGGTCGGGGACGGCCTGAACGACGCACCCGCCCTGTCAGCCGCCTATGTCTCCATGGCTCCCGCCACCGCGGCTGACATCGGCCGCAATGCCGCCGACTTCGTGTTCCTGAACGAAGGCCTTTCGGCCGTCACCGATGCCCTTGGGATCGCGCGCCGGTCCCGCCGGTTGATCTTCCAGAACTTCGCCCTGGCGGTCGGCTACAATGCCTTGGCGGTGCCAGTCGCCATGCTGGGCTATGTGACCCCTCTCGTTGCAGCCGTCGCCATGTCGCTGTCCTCGATCATCGTCGTCGCCAACGCCATGAGGCTGTCACCGGCCCGCAAGGCCGCATGAGGCCAAGAACCCGGAGGAGGATCGGATGGATTCCATGTGGTGGTTGATCCTCATCGCGCTTGGCATGGGGCTGGCCGGCTTGGCCGCCTTCCTGTGGTCCCTCCGCAACGGGCAGTACGACGATCTCGACGGGGCGGCGGAACGGGTCCTGCTCGAAGAGGATCCGGATGATCAAGGTCAGGCCCATCAGGACAGGTGATGGACCATGCCTCTCCGGGTCACATTCGGTGCCACACCGTTGTGGAAGAGAGTGACGAGACCGGGACTATTTGCAACGATATTGCTTGGGAAGGTTCAGCCCTGGGACACGGCATGCAGCCTCTGTCAGACAAGGTCGCGGATCACGGCCAACAGCGTCATGCCGAGTGCCGCGAGACTCGGCACCAGCACGGCGGCCCCTGAAGCCAAGGCGAGTATCGCCACCCAGTCGAACGGCTTGTCAACGAAGCGAGGCACGATCCGCTCATCCTTTCCCAATGACAGCCCAACGGATTCAAAACCGGTTCCGTTCCAGCGGCGACCTCAAGCGGTTCGGTGCCTCCGGACAAAAGAGCTCAGAAGCCAGGAGTGTGACCACGGTCGCTGACCGGTCGGCTGGGACGCCAGCATCGATGGATCGGAAAGGACGCCTGCGCCATGCGGCCCCGGTGCGGCCCGGCCAGCGCGGAGACCCGGTTCCGGACCTCCGGCCCCACACGGGACAACTAAGATCGGAACGAAACCTTCGTTCCGGTTTGGCTGTTCCACCGTTCCAAAGCATCATTTCCAAGAGGGGGACCATTTCCAAGAGGGGATTGCCACGGCGCTCTAGCATTTTGACATCCGGAAAGGGACCGACCTCATACGGGATGACGAAGGTTCGGAGTTCGCCAGCCAGGAAGCCGGGGCGCAGGGAACGGCCCGCGCGACGGCCGAGATTGGAGCCGGCCGGCTGGCGAAGTGCGATTTCAGTGACGTCGTCGTCAAGGTCAGGGATGAGCGGAACCAGCGGCTCTCCACCGTAACGGCATCCATGAAGGTCGATTGGCATACCCCCCGGCCCCAGCCTCATTCCTGGAGCGCGTGAGCACGGATCCAGTCAACCGGACCTGGCGTCAGGCTGCCGCGAGGATCTCGTCGGCTGGCCCGAAGAACTCATAGTGGATGCGGTTCGACCGGACCCCGGCCAAGGCGAGCCCGCCGACGAAAGCTCTCAGGAACGGTCGTGGGCCGCACAGGTAGTAGCCCGCCTCCTCCAGTGGTGTGTTGGCCCTGAGCCACTCGATGCTGATCAATCCCTGCTGATCATAGTCCTCGCCCTGACGGTCCTCCGGCCGCGGCTCGACATAGAAGGTGGCGGCCTTGATGTTCGGGTAGGCCGCGGCCAAGGACCTGACCCGGTCCCTCATCGCATGGGTGGAGCCGTTCAGCGTCCCATGCACGTAATGGACGGCCTTGTTGGGATAGCGGGCCGCGATGGTCTCCAGCATGCTCATCATCGGCGTCAGCCCGACCCCGCCGCTCAGCAGCACAACCGGCCGTGGCGACTCCTCGTTGAGGAAGAACTCGCCCGCAGGCGGGGCCACCTTGAGCACGGTTCCGACCTCGGTCTGGTCATGCAGCCAGGACGACGCGACCCCCTGCGGCTCGCGCTTCACCGAGATGCGGTAGGTTTCACCGTTCGGCGCACTGGAGATGCTGTAGTTGCGCTTGAGAGGATGCTCGCCCGGCGCCTCGATCCAGAGGGTCAGGTATTGGCCGGGCCGGTGAAACAGAACAGGCTGACCGTCCTCGGGCCGGAGCACGAACGAGGTAATGATCTCGCTCTCGCGCTGCTTGCTCTCGATCCGGAAATTGCGCCAGCCGTTCCAGCCGCCGGGCGCCGTGGCGAGGCTGGTGTAGATGGCCTTCTCGCGCCCGATCAGCACATGGGCCAGGAACCAGTACGCCTCGCCCCAGGCGGCCAGGATCTCATCCGTGGCGGCATCGCCGAGCACGTCCCTGATCGCCCCGAGCAGCGCCTCGGCCACGTGCGGATAGTGCTCGGGCAGGATGTTCAGGCCGACATGCTTCTGCGCGATGCGTTCGACGGCCGGCGCCAGGGCACCGAGATTGTCGATGTTCTGGGCATACGCGAGGATGGCGGAGGCCAGCGCCTTGGGTTGGGAGCCGGTTTCGCCGTGATGCGACTGGTTGAAGAGGTCGCGGATCTCCTCGTTCTGGAACATGCGTTCGTACATGCGCTTCGTGACCGCCAGCCCATGCTCCTGCAAGGCCGGCACCGTCGCCTTCACGAGATGAATGGTGGTGTCGCTCAGTGTGTCCGTCATGGGATGACCTCCTGGGATGCAGCATCAGGGGAATGGATGCCGACGGACCGCTCCGGCATGCATGAGGCCGGCCGTCGGACCCCAGGGGTTACGCCGCCGGGGCCGGTGCCGAAACTAAGGGATTGCCCTGATCACCGCTGGTCGCAGGCCGGACGGTGCCCCGGTCATTGACGCCGCGCGGCCGGAGCCGGGATCGCGGCGCTACGGACCGCCCTTTCGACGGCCACCAGAATATCCAGCGCCCGCCAAGGCTTGGGCATGAAGCGCGCCGTCTTGGGCAATCCGTCCTTCGGCAACCGCACCCGCCGGGAGGTGACGAGCACGCGGATGTGCGGCCAGCGCGCCGCGCAGGCGAGCGTGAGGTCGATGCCATCCGCCCGGCCCGGCAGCGTGACGTCGGTGAAGACCATCATCACTTCGTCGGCATGATCCTGCAGGAAGGCCAATGCCGCATCGGCGGTCTCCACCTCGACGACCTCCAAGTCGGTCTCCTCGATTACCGTCGCGGCCAAATGGCGGAGCTCCGGCTCATCCTCGACCACCAGCACCGTCCGCCTGATCGCTTGGCCCATCATTGTCTCCTTGGTGAATTGACTGGGAAACGCAACAAGGCAGGAACGCCGGACCGACAGCGGTCTCGAATGGATCCCGCGCAACATGGGTCCCAACATCATGCGGACGCCGATGTTCCGGCCACGGGTCGAACTGCCGCCGGAGCAGCCCGGATCCGTGGCGCCAGTTGCGGCAATCCGGCACCGGCAGCCAATTTCCGACAAGGCCTATGTGTGCGGCGCCTGCGTTTGTGGGACCGACAGGGTCGCAGTCTGAGATCTTTGGGAGTTGGTGTTGCCGTGATATGAGCCTGCACCTGCGCAGCGCGTGAGGTAGGAGCACAGATGGCGGAAGGCGGGGCATCACACCGACACAGCATACCGGCGGAGGCGGAGCTGCGCCTGCTAGCCGAATACTGCACCGATGTCATCGCTCGCGTCGGGGCGGACATGACCTTCAGCTATATCTCGCCGTCGGCGGAACGAATGTTTCGCCGGCCCGTCTCGGAGATTGTCGGGCAGCCTGTGCGGGAGTTCGTCTTTCCTGAGGATTTGCCGATCATCGCCGCCGCGACGGCGCGTCTGGTGGCGGGCGAGGGTGACAGCTCAACCGTCACGGTTCGGGCCATTCGCGGGGATGGCACTCTGCTATGGGTTGAGGTCACCTCACGGCCCATCGGGGACTATACCCTCGGCCAGCCCGGCGACCGGGCCGTGGTGATGCGGGACGTGACCGAGCGCAAGGCGCTGGAGGATCAGCTAACCGCCATGGCGACGAAGGACGGCCTGACCGGCCTCGCCAACCGCCGCTCGTTCGATGAAGCGCTAGCCCGGGAATGGCGCCGCACCGTTCGTGAGATGGCGCAGATGTCACTCCTCCTGCTCGACCTCGATCACTTCAAGGGCTTCAATGATGCCTATGGGCATCTGGTGGGTGACGATTGCCTCCGGGCAGTCGCGGCGGCCCTCCAAGGCCTGACGCTTGGGCCAGGAGATCTCATCGCACGCTACGGCGGAGAAGAGATCGCGATCATTCTGGTCCAGGCCGATGCGCAAGGTGCGGCTACAGTGGCGGAGCGCGCTCGTGTGGTGATTGAGGCCCTGGCTCTACCGCATGAGGCAACGTCGGTGTCCGGAAAGGTG
This sequence comes from Microvirga soli, assembly GCF_016734765.1. Classification (GTDB taxonomy): domain Bacteria; phylum Pseudomonadota; class Alphaproteobacteria; order Rhizobiales; family Beijerinckiaceae; genus Microvirga; species Microvirga soli. Next base: position 49,146 of record NZ_JAERQE010000010.1, read on the forward strand.
GTCACCGCCAGTATTGGCGCTGCAACGGCCGTTGTCCGAACTGGAGGCTCGGCAGGGATGCCGCAAGCCCTGCTCGCTGCGGCTGATCGCGCGCTCTATCAAGCCAAGGCAGGCGGACGAAACCGGGTGGAAACGGCACTGATCCTCGCGGCTCCGGGCTAAGACGGATCAACCGCCAACGAGCGCACATCAGTAACATCCACCAGGGCGCTCGTATCCAGAAGGGAAACATATTCCAGGTAGCACATTCATGGAACCGGGAGAGCGCTTGGATCACGGCTTGCTCAGTGCCCGGCGGCGCTTGAGCAGATCATCGGCCAGTGAGGGGACAGCCAACAGCAGCAAGAGCAATCCCAGGGGAAGGCACGTGGCAAAGCCCCAGCTCTGAAAGCCGAACGCCCCAAACAGGCCGCTTGCGAAGAAGAAACCAAGCAACAAACTCAGCAAGCGCAGTTTTGGTCGGTCTACGCGGACCCGGGACGTTTCCGGACAGGTCTGATCCCTGTTCCAGTAGACAAGCTTTCCCAGCTCAATGCCAACATCGGTGATTATGCCCGTCACATGGGTCGTGCGGATGCGAGCGCCGGAAATTTTGGTCACGGTGGCGTTCTGCAGCCCCATGATGAAGCAGAGCATGAGTACGGCTAATGGAGTGAACCCGGAGGCGCCGTGCGCCAAGCCACCCAGCAGCCCAAAGCCGAGCAGCAGGGCCGCCTCCAGCAGCAGGGGCCGGGCGTAGAGGTCGCGCCGATTGCCGCGGCGGCCCCAGTTGATCAGGATGGCCGAGCAGGCCGCCCCGGCGACAAAGGACATCAACGCAACCGTCCCTGCTATCACGAGGCCGAAGGCGCCGAGGACGAGATTGTCGGCGAGGGACGAAAAGATCCCGGACATATGCGAGGTGTACTGGCCCATGACAAGGAATCCGCCCGCGTTGGCCGCCCCCGCCACAAACGCGAGGACCATCCCAAGCCGGGTGTCGGCCCTCGCCGACCGCCCCGGGGCAATAATCCGCCGGGCGGAACGGGCATAATGACCGACCAGGCCGCGCTTCCGCCGAAGCCGATGCTGCCGGTTCATCGCGGACCGTTGCCACTCCGCGTGGGGCGGCGGCCTCCCAGTTTCGGCACCGCCGTATCTGCAGCCGTGTTTAACACAAGTCATCGTCCAGTGTCTGGATCTGGGATAATGAGGAGGGACTTCAGAGTTCTTCCTCCCTCTGGATCCCTTCTCCCTCCCTGCATGCGCCGGCGAGGGAGTTTCTTTGGCCATATGTAGCGGCGGGAAGGTCGATCACGTTTGCGGCCGCCTCACGCGTTGACGCGCGGCCGGGTAAATACGTTCCAGTAGGCCAACGCGAAGCCGACGAAGGCCCCGGCCCAGGCCAGTCCCGCCACATGGAGCAGGACATCGCTCAGGGCGGGATGAACCGCGGCGCAGATCCGCGCGAGGGCGCCGACGACGAGCAGGAGATAGAGTCCCTGCATGACCGTGGACGCAACCAGCGCCCGGCCGGTGTGCCCAAGGCTCGACCGGGACATCACGGCCAGTGTCATGACGCCCATGGCGCCGCCCGACCAGGCATGGATTCCGGCTGCGCTGGACACGAGGCCCAAGGTAGCCAGCCCGGTCAGTATGAAGCCGAGCGGCACGAAGGCGTAGGCGACATGCAGGATCAGGACGAGCCGGTCGCGCCAGGTGCGCTCCCCCGCCCAACGTGCGAGGCGCGCCGCCTGGAGCACGCCGGCCGCGATCAGAGCGGCCCCGGTCACGCTCCAATCGGGCGTGGCGATCCATGCCGCAAGTGCCACCCCGGCGGCGATCATAGTGACCATGTCGAAGCGGCCGAACGGCGCCGGTAGGCGGCCGGGGTTCTCGCGCACGAGCCAGTTGCGGGTGAAGCTCGGGATGATGCGCCCGCCGACCAGCATGATCAGCATCATGGTGGCGGCAATCCCGAAGCGGATGCCGCAGTCGGCGGCACCCAGGACATGCGCCTCGACATGGAAGAGGATATTGCCGGCAAGAAGGAGTCCGAGGGCGATGAGGACCTTAAGGTTGCGCCAGTTTCTGCCCTTGACGATCTCTCGGCCCATGGCCCCTGCGACAAGCAGCAGGAACGCGTTGTCGATCACCGCCGCAGCCTCCCAGCCGATCCAGGCCGAGGTTGTGACGGCGAGGCGGCCCGCGGCCCAGACGAGCACGAGGACCAGCAGCGGCCGGCCCTGCAGCGGCATGCGTCCGGTCCAGTTCGGAACCGCGGTGAGCAGGAAGCCGGTGATCACCGCCGGAAGGTAGCCGTAGAGCATCTCATGGATATGCCAATCGCGCGGAGCGAACGCTGTCGACAGCTCCAACGTGCCGTAGAACATCGGCAGCCAAGCGAGGATGGCGAGACCAGCATAGAGCGAGCCGAAGAGGAAGAACGGACGGAAGCCGTAGGAGAGGAGCGCGGGTCCCTTGTAGTCCCGCAGGCGGGGAATGGGAGCCATCACAGGCCTCCTATGGGTTCATACCATCCAAGCCAACCCCGAGGGTTGTGCGCAGAGTCAGGCCGCCGATCGCCCGGCCGCTGCAAGAGGTTGGCACCGCCACGGCAGGTTCACCGTGGCGGTGCAAGGATAGAAGCAGACTGTTACTTGGCGGCCGTCTTAGTCGCCGCGAGCTTGTCGAACAGGTTGGCGAACGCCTGCTTGGCCTTGCCGGGGTGCGTGGCGGCCTTGGCCTGATCCGCATTCGTCGGCTCACCGACCACGATCATGCCGACCATGCCCATGCCGTAGTGCGGCTTGCACTTGTAGCCGTACACGCCCGGCTTATCGAAGGTGATCGCCACTTCCTCGTTGATCTTGCCGACGAACTTCTGCCCGCCTTCCGGCAGCATGCCGTCAACGGTCTCGACGTTGTGGCCCTTGTCCGAGGCGACGAACTTGACCGTATCGCCTGGGTTGATCTTCACCAGCGCGGGCTCGAACACCATGACGCCCTCAGTGCCCTTGTTGAGCATCTTCACTTCGACCTCGGCCGCGGTGGCGGCGCCTGCAAAGCCAAGGGCTGCCACGAGAGCGCCGAGCACAATAACCTTCCGCATGATTGTCTCCTGTTGCGATGCGAAACATGTGAGCTCCTGTCTGAAGCTCTTGGGGAGTTGATACGCCCGGCGGGCTCGTCTGTGTTTGATCTTGCGCAAAGAGTCGGCATATTTGCTAAAAAGGCAGCGCAAGACGGAGCCGCTGTTTGCGCCAAGGCAAATACTGTGGGATCACACGTCGTGGAGAGCTGCCGGTTGGCGAAACCATCTGGCCTTGCGAACAGAATATGACGTCCGGCTGTTATCCCGGCGCGGATCCGGACCGGCGGGCAGTGCGCGCGGCTCATTTCAGGTAAAGGAAGACGCATGGCTGGTGTTGATCGATCCCTTGTGGCGGGTGTCCCCGTCTTCGCCGGGCTTGCGCCGGAGCAGATCGATCAGCTGCTGCAGGAGGCGCAGTCGGTCCGCTATCCCAAGGGAACGAACGTGTTCCAGCAGGACGAGGAGGCGCATTCCTTCTTTATCCTGCTGCATGGGCATCTCAGGGTGTTCAAGCTGACCCCCGACGGGCAGCAGGTCGTGGTCCGCTTCGTTACGCCCGGCGAGGTGTTCGGCGTCGCCATGGCCATCGGGCGCATGACCTACCCGGCGACGGCCCAGGCCGTCGTCGACAGCATCGCCCTGGTCTGGCCCTCCGCCGCTTGGCCCCGCCTTGTGGCGACCCACCCTGGGCTGGCGGTCAACACGCTCCAGACCGTGGGCAGCCGGCTCCAGGATGCCCATACCCGGGTGGTCGAGTTGTCGACCGAACAGGTCGAGCGCCGCGTCGCCCATGCCCTGCTTCGCCTCGCGCAACGAGCTGGCCGTAAGGTCGAGGCGGGTGTGGAGATCGACTTCCCGATCACGCGTCAGGACGTTGCCGAGATGACGGGCACCACACTGCACACGGTCAGCCGCATCCTGACAGCCTGGGAGGCTCAGGGGCTGGTCGAGGGCGGACGGCAGCGGATCATGATCCGCGACCCGCACAAGCTGTTCCTGCTCGCCGAGGGCTCGCCCAGCTAGGACAGAGGGTCGTTAGGCCGAGCGCGAGGGCGACCGGTCCGGCCGTCCGCCGGATCCAGGCTTCGGGAGATTCGCGGCCATGTTTGCGCCGGGTCAAAGAGCGCCCTGCCCCACTGGCGTATGTGTGACCTGTCCCAAGGAGCAAGCAATGGCCCGACATCTCGATCCCGACATTCTCGATTGCCTTCAGGACGTGATGGATCCCGAGATCGGCCTCAGCGTGGTCGACCTCGGCCTTGTCTACCAGGCGGGCCAGGACGACCATGGCATCGACGTGGCGCTCACCTTGACGACCCGGGCTTGCCCGCTCGGCGAGATGATTGTGGAGGATGCCCGCGCGCGCCTGGTGCGCCGGTTTCCGGATGCGCCGGGCATTGCCATCAACCTCGTGTGGAGTCCGCTCTGGACGCCCGACCGCATCACTCCCCGGGGCCAGGAACTGTTAGGCCACACCCCGCGGAGAGCCGCATGATGGCTCCGCTCCGGCCTGAAGCCCGACCGATCACATCCCGAGGCCGTCGGTGCATCGTCGCAACCGTGGTCTGGCCCCTTAGATGCGGGCTTCAGAGAGCTTCTTGAATGTCTGATACGTCCCCAACGGCCACCCTGCCCCTGGTGGGCGCCAAGCCCCGCCTGGAACTGCGGCTTGCGTTTCTGGCCCTCGGGGCCCTCGCTTTGATTGCGGGCTTGTACGGGGCGCTGGCGCGGTTGGGGTGGACACTGCCCCTGGGCGCCTCCCTCGCCGCCCTGCACGGCCCGTTGATGATCTCCGGTCTGTTCGGCACGTTGATCAGCCTGGAGCGCGCCGTGGCGCTGGGCCGCGGCTGGAGCTATGCCGCCCCAGCGCTCTCCGCGCTCGGCACGCTCCTCCTGCTCGTCGGAGCGCCGGAGGCCTTCGGCGCCGGCGCCTACGCGGCCGCCGCGGCGGTGCTGGCCGGCGCCTCACTGCTGATCACCCTGCAGCAGCCGGCGGTGTTCACCGGTGCCCTTTTGTTCGGTGCCTTCGCCTGGCTCGCCGGGAATGTCCTCTGGCTGATGGGTCAGGCCGTGCCAGACCTAGTGGGCTGGTGGCTCGCCTTCTTGGTGTTGACCATTGCCGGCGAGCGTCTGGAACTCAGCCGCCTGATGCCGCAACGGCGCGGGAGCGAGGCCCTGTTCCTGTTCGCTATCGGCCTGCTCGCCGTCGGTGCCCAGAACGGAGTCATGACCGGGAACGGGGCCATCCTTTTCGGCCTGGCCCTGCTCGTCACCACCTTGTGGCTTCTGCGCCATGACATTGCCCTGCTGAATGTCCGCAGGACGGGGCAGACCCGCTTCATGGCCGCCTGCATGCTGGCAGGTTATGCGTGGTTGGGCTTGGCAGGCCTCGTGCTGATCGTGTTCCCTCCGGGCGAAAGCAGCTTCGGCTATGACCTCGCTCTGCATGCTGTTCTGATAGGGTTTGTGCTCTCGATGGTGTTCGGGCACGCACTCATCATCCTGCCCGCCGTTGCCCGCCTCAGGCTTTGCTACGGACCCATTCTCTACCTGCCGCTGGCGCTGCTGCACCTGTCCGTTGCCCTACGGGCCGGTGCCGGGCTCGCTGGATGGGACGCCGGACGGATGGCCAGCGGCGCCCTCACGCTCCTGGCCCTCGCCGGCTTCGTTGCCAGCCTGATCAAATCCTCGCGGAACGGCCGCGAGGCTCCTCCGACGGGTGGGTCCTGCCAAGGCGGATCCCGTCCGCATTGATCCGCCTAAGCACAGGTCTAGGTAGCCCGATATGACATGGATGGAGCACAGTGCGGAGTGGAGGCGACGGGCGACGGCGCTTGTCTCCGCCCTTGCGCTGGTTCTCCATATTGTCGCCATGGCCGTTGGGGCTATAGGCCTGCCGGCCTCTGACGGAGCCGCCCAGGTCCATGGCCACCATACGGCTGCCGCCGAGCATGATGCGGGCAGCCCCACCGAGGATCTTGGCCACAAGCCGCCGTGCTGCATCCTGAGCGTCTGCCCCGGATTGCCCGGCCCTCCCGATGACCATGCCCTGACGTGCCTGCCCGCGCCGGAGGCGCGCACGCTGATCTTCCAGGTCGGCCTTGAGTTCGCGGCGCAGCCAAGTCCCCTTCTTCCTCCTGTCGGAGCGCGGGCGCCGCCCGTCCGGACCTGAGCCCCAATTAGCTGACATTGCTCAATCCGACAGGATACACTCATGATTTCGATCTTGCTCCGCGGGGCGTTCGCCGCCTCCGCTCTCCTCGCGCTTGCCGGCCCCGTGCTGGCCCACACCACCCTCGAAGTGCAGCAGGCCCCCGTCAGTACAACCTATAAGGCGGTGCTGCGCGTTGGCCACGGCTGCGAGGGCGCGCCGACCTTGAAGCTGCGCGTGCGCATCCCGGAGGGCGTCATCAACGTCAAGCCGATGCCTAAGGCCGGTTGGGAGTTGCAGACCGTCAAGGCATCTTACGGCAAGGCCTACGACTACCACGGCACCCCCACGACCGAAGGCGTGCGCGAGATCGTGTGGACGGGCAAGCTGCCCGACGAGCACTACGACGAGTTCGTCTTCCGCGCCTACCTGACGGACAGCCTTAAGCCCGACACCATGCTCTACATTCCCGTGGTTCAGGAATGCGAGGGCGGCAAGGCCGACCGCTGGATCGAGATCCCGGCCGAGGGCAAGAGCGCCGACGACTACCAGTATCCGGCGCCGGGGCTGAAGCTCCTGCCGGCCAAGGCCAGCCACTGACGAGGGAGCCGGGAGCCGTCTCTGCGGCAACTCCCGGTGCCGCCATGAAGCGCGCGATCCTCCTCATGCTCTGGCTGACGCTCGCGATCCTGGGCGGGGGCGAGCACGCCCTCGCGCATGCGGCGCTTGTCGAGTCCCATCCCGCGGACGGCGCCTCCGTGGAGGAGGCGCCGGCTACCGTCCGCCTGCATTTCAACGAGCCCGTCTCGCCCTTGGTCGTCAGCCTGACCGATGCCCGCGGCCAGGTGCATCGCGGCCTGCACGCTGCAGTCCGCAACGAGGTGCTGGAAGTGGCCATCCCCGGGGATCTTCCCCGGGGCAGCCATGTCCTGAGCTACCGCGTCGCGTCGGGCGACGGTCATCCGATCGGCGGATCCGTCGTGTTCTCGATCGGTGCCCCGACGGGATCCGCCCCCACGCCGGGCGTCGAGGGAAACCAAGCCGTCCGCCGCAGCCTCTGGCTGGCGCGCGTTGCCCTGTACCTGGGGCTGTTCGCAGGTGTGGGAGGCACATTCTTCCAGGCCTGGCTCGCGCCCGGCCGCAAGGCAGGTCGGGTTGAGCGCATTCTGACTGGCTTCGTCGTCCTCGGCATCGTAGCGGCCACGATGTCCCTGGGCCTTCAGGGCGTCGACGCCCTGGGAGAGACACCCGCTTCCCTCGGCACCGTCGCCGCGTGGGCTGCCGGATGGCGGACCTCGTTCGGACCGACGTCCGCGATCGGGGCAGTCGCCCTCCTGCTCGCCGGAATGGGACTGCGTGGGCAGATGGGATGGCGGCGGGTTTGCACCATTTCTGCCATGGCCGGAGTCGGACTGTCCCTGGCATGGAGCGGCCATGCCAGCGCCGCCGCCCCGCAATGGCTCACGCGCCCGGCTGTGTTCCTCCACGCGGTGGGCGTCGCCTACTGGATCGGAGCGTTGATCCCCCTCGTCTTCGCCATACGGCAAGCTCCCGCAGTGGCACTTCCGGTCGTCCGCCGGTTCTCCACAGGCGCCCTCATGGCGGTCGCGATGCTGACGCTGGCCGGACTCGTACTCGCGGCGATCCAGGTCGAGGCGCCCGCGAACCTGACGGGCACGGATTACGGGCGCGTCCTCATCGCCAAGACGATCCTCGTCATCACGCTGCTTGGCCTGGCCGCCCTGAACCGCATGCGGCTGACGCCCGCATTGGCGTCCCCGGGTGGCACCGACGGCAGGTGGCTGGTCCGGTCGGTTGCGGTCGAGATCGTCCTGTCCGTCGCCATCCTGGCACTGGTGGGGCTGTGGCGGTTCACCCCGCCGCCGCGGGCGCTGGCAGCGTCTGCCGAGGCTACCGCGTCCGCGAGCGTCCACCTGCATTCGCCACGGATCATGGCGCAGGTTACCCTCTCGCCCGGACGGGCGGGAGTGACGCGGGCGAGGATCGTCATCGCCTCGGGACGCGCCGAGCCAACCAGCCCGAAGGAGGTGATCCTCGTCCTGGCCAGGCCCGAGGCCGGGATCGAGGCCATCGCGCGTCCGGCACGGCGGGACGGCCGGCAGGGATGGCTCGTGGAGGGCCTCGTCCTGCCGCAGGCCGGTGCTTGGCAGGTCAGGGTCGACATCCTCGTCGACGACTTCGAGAAATCCAGCCTCGAAGGGAGCATCAGCATAAGGCCTTGACGCCCATCGAGGCCAAGCCTCGACATCTTGGTCAGCCTGTCCTGGGCCGCGCCGAGCTTGGCTGGCGACATTTTCCAGGTCGAGAACCATCAGAGTGCGAGGCGGTCTTCACGTACTCCAGACCGCAGAAGTCGGCCCGGCCGACGGGGCCACCGGAACAGACGATGAGGAGCGGCCACATTCCCGGCCTGGGTCGGTTCCCGGTATAGGTCACACGGAGAAGCCGTCCCGGAACGGATGGAACATGACTTCATCACCGTCGGCGACTGGGGCATGAAGCGGCTCGATGCTCACGAGTCCATCCGCTGCGACGAGAGGCTTGAGGCGGGCCGAGCCGCCGCGGCCGAGGATCTCGACCGCCGAGCCGCCGTTGACCTGGACGATGCGGGCAGGTGCGAACTCAGTCCGACCCGGCCGTCGGTTGAAGGCGTGCATCAGCGGAAGGCGCATGCCGGAGAGAGGACGTGCCCGGCGTCCGTCCAAGGCGGCCAATACGGCACCACCGAGGAGCAGCCATGACACGAGCGCAGCCACCGGGTTTCCTGGAAGACCAAGGTAGGCCGTCGACTCGATGGACCCGACCACGGCGGGCTTGCCGGGCTTGAGCGCGACCTTGAGGGTTTCGCCTCTTCCCCTTGCTCCGACGAGCGCAACCATGGAATGGTCCTCGTCGCCGACCGAGACGCCGCCCGTCGTGACGATCAGGTCGCAGCGGTGGGCAAGCTCGGAGAGGGCGCCGGCAATCAGGTGCGGGTCATCCCGCACGATTCCCCCGTCCACGACATCGGCGCCTGACTGACGGGCAAGAGCGAGTATCATGGGGCGGTTGGAATCGAAGAACGAGGCTTCGGTCAACCGCTCCCCTTGGGTGCGCAACTCGGTGCCCGTCGACAGAACGCCGATCCGCACCTTGCGCCGTACGCACGTTCGTTCGAAGCCTTGCGCGGCGAGCAGCGCGACATGACGCGCATCGATGCGATCGCCCGGCTGGAGCAGCACCTCCCCGGCCTGGACGTCCTCACCGCACCGCCGGATATTGTCCCCCGGCCGAACCATGCGGGTCAGGACGATCCCGCCGCCGTTCCAGGCGGCGTGCTCCTGCATCACCACGGCATCAGCGCCACCAGGGATCCTCGCGCCCGTGAGAATGCGCAAGGCCCTTCCATGCGGCAGGGGCAGTGCCTCGTCGCCCGCCGCCATGCGCCCGGCGACGGCCAGGGCAGTGCCTGATGCCAACCCTTCGCCTGCCGTCAAGGCGTAGCCGTCCATAGCCGACTGATCGAATGGCGGCAGCGGGAGAACCGACGTCACCGGCAGAGCCAAGGTCCGGCCGAGGGCTTCTCCGAGGGAGACCTCCTCATGCTCCTTGATGACCGAGGCATAGGCCGCTGCCCGGGAGCAGGCCTGCTCGATCGAGATCAGACCGTCAGGGGAGTCGCAGGAAAAGGCTTCCTCGGGTTTCGTCACCATCCCGCTCAAGGCCTGACCGCCTCGTACATCTTCTGCGCGCCTTCCTGTTGCCGCTGCAACTCCGGGAGAACCTGCTCGGCGAAGGTCTTGATCTCCGTGGAGGGGCTGCGAGAGGCCGCCTGGTAGATCCCGATCTCCTGCCCGAGCGCTTGGACCTGGATCTCCGCGTAGCGTCGGCTCAGCGCGAGATAATCGAGCGGCTCCAGGTTCTCGATGACGACCTGGTGCTCGAACTCCTTTACGGACGGGAGCGGCAGGCTGCGTTCCCTGGCGAGGGCCTCGAGCCTTTGCAGGAGTCCGAAGCGGAAATCAGCAGCCGAGGCCGCGAAGCTCCTGACTTCCGGCCTCGTCTCTCGGCTGGCTGCCAGCTTGGCGGCCTGACCTTGGAGAGTAGCGGAGCTGTACGCGAGGCGCAGGAACTCCTGCGGCTCGATGGGGCGGTTTTGGGCAGGAGCTCCGGATGGTCCCTGCCCTTGTGCCCAAGCGGCCGGAGCCGCGCCGGAAAGCACCATACCGACGGCTAGGGCAATGATGAGTGGCTTCCAGATTGCCATGTGCTTACTGCCATCCCGGGACACCAGACATGTCGGGAAGTTTGTGCGCGATGCCCTTGTGGCAGTCGATGCAGGTCTTCTCGCCGGAGAACAGGAAGCGCTCGTGCGCGGACGCGGCGCGTGGGTTCTGCTTCACGAGGTCCATGGATTCCGAGCTGTGGCAGTTGCGGCATTCGAGCGAGTCGTTGGCCTTCATCCGCTCCCACTCACGCTCGGCGAGATGCTTGCGCATGGCCAGGAACTTGTCCCGCGTATCGATGGACCCGAAGATATGGCCCCAAACCTCCTTCGAAGCCTGCATCTTGCGGGCGATCTTGTTGGTCCACTCGTGGGGGACATGGCAGTCGGGGCATCCGGCCCGTACGCCGGACCGGTTCGTGAAGTGGATCGTGCCCTTGAGTTCCTCGAAGACGTTGGCCTGCATCTCATGGCAGCCCACGCAGAACTTTTCCGTGTTGGTGTATTCGAGCGCGGTGTTGAACCCGCCCCAGAAGACCACGCCGGCCACGAATCCTCCGAGCGTAAGGAAGGCAAGACTGAGATAGGCGGGCGGGCTCAGCGCCGTCCTGACCCAGCGGTTTCCTCTGAACCAGCCCCAGGCCCGGGTGATCCCCGCCGCCATCAGTGCCTCCCCCGCGCCGGCTGCCGTTCAGGCTCCGTGATGGCGTCCATGTCGGTGAACACGTTTTCGACGAGAGGCTTCGCATTGGTCTGCGGCACGTGGCAGGCCACGCAGACATAGCGCCGCGGTGCGAGTCCTCCGAGGGTATTGCCGCTCCGGTCCTGGTAATGCGTGACGCTGATCATCGGCGCCTGGCTCTGCTCCGTGAACTTGCGGGCATGGCACGACATGCACTTATTGGCATTCAGATCGACGGCATATCCCTCGATCGAATGCGGGATCACAGGAGGCTGGTCTGGATAGTTGCGGCCCACGCGCACGTCATCGGTGATCTGCCGCTGCATGGGCGGAGCCGGAACTTCCCTCGTGAACGGGTCGGGTCCGCGCAGGCGCGGCGCGTCCTGTGCGAGGATCGCCCCCGCCGCCAGGCAGGGCACGACACTGACCAAAAAGAGGAAGACCCCACGCCTCATTGCTGACCTCCCGCATCGGCAGCCGATACCGCCACCACTTTGACCGCGCATTTCTTGAAGTCGGTCTGCTTGGAGATCGGGTCCGTCGCGTCCAACGTGACCTTGTTGATGAGCTGGCTCGCGTCGAAAAACGGGACGAAGATCAGTCCTGGGGGCACCTTGTTGCGCCCGCGCGTCTCGATGCGGCTGCGGATTTCTCCTCTTCGTGAAACGACCTTGACCTCCTGCCCCCTCCGCAGGTTGCGTTTGGCGGCATCGTCCGGATGCATGAACACGACGGCACCCGAGAAGGCCTTGTAGAGCTCGGGAACGCGCAGGGTCATGGAGCCCGAATGCCAGTGCTCCAGCACGCGGCCCGTCACGAGCCACATGTCGTACTCTGCATCCGGGGACTCGGCCGGTGGCTCGTAGGGAGCCCCCATGATGTTGGCCTTCTTGTCGGGATTGCCGTAGAACTGCACCCCGCTGCCCTTCTCGACATAGGGATCAAGCCCTTCGCGGTAGCGCCAGAGCGTCTCCTTGCCGTCCACGACGGGCCAGCGCAGCCCCCTCACCTGATGGTAGGTGTCGAACGGGGCAAGGTCGTGCCCGTGCCCGCGGCCGAACGCGGCGTACTCCTCGAACAGGCCTTTCTGAACGTAGAAGCCGAAGGCCTTCGACTCGCGGTTCTCGTAGGCAGGATCGACCTCGGACACGGGGAACTTGTTCACCTCGCCATTGGCGAAGAGCACGTCGAACAGGCTCTTGCCCTTGTGATCGGGGCTGGCATCGAGGATCTCCTTGGGCCAGACCTCGTCGGTGGTGAAGCGTTTCGAGAACTCCATCAACTGCCACAGGTCGGAGCGGGCATCGCCGGGGGCATTGACGAGCTGGTGCCAGAAATGGGTGCGGCGTTCCGCGTTGCCGTAGGCGCCCTCCTTCTCCACCCACATGGCGGTCGGCAAGATCAGGTCCGCCGCCATCGTGGTCACCGTGGGATAGGGATCCGAGACCACGACGAAGTTCGCCGGATTGCGATAGCCGGGATAGGTCTCGTTGTTGGTGTTCGGCGCCGTCTGGAGGTTGTTGTTGCACATGATCCAGTAGGCGTTGAGCTTGCCGTCCTTCAGCATCCGGTCCTGCTGCACGGCATGGTAGCCGACCTTGCCAGGCAGCAGGCCGTGCGGCAGCTTCCAGATCTCCTCCGCGTGCTTGCGGTGCTCGGGGTTCGCCACCTGCATGTCGGCAGGCAGGCGGTGAGCGAAAGTTCCGACCTCGCGTGCCGTGCCGCAGGCCGAGGGCTGGCCCGTGAGCGAGAAGGGAGAGTTGCCAGGCTCGGAGATCTTTCCAGTGAGCAGGTGCAGGTTGTAGACCATGTGATTGGCCCAGACCCCGCGGACGTGCTGGTTGAACCCCATGGTCCAGAGCGACATCACCTTGACCTTCGGATCGGCATAGAGCTTCGCGAGGGCCTCGAGCCGCTCCTTCGGAACACCGGACAGTTCCGAGGCCTTCTCGACCGTGTACTGGCTCATCAGCTGCGCATAGTCCTCGAAGCTCGATGGGTTCGACACCTGGGCATCGTTGGCGTGCTGCGCCCGCTGCTCAAGCACGTTGTCGGGCCGCAATCCATAGCCGATGTCGGTGTTCGCCAGCCGGAAGTTGCAGTGCTTCTCCACGAACTCCCGGTTCACCGCGCCGTTCTGGATGATGTAGTTCGCGATGTAGTTCAGGATCGCCAAGTCCGAGTTCGGCTTGAAGATCATCGCCATGTCGGACAAGTCCGTCGTGCGGTGCTCGTAGGTGGAGAGCGTCGCGATCCTCACATGCGGATGGCTGAGGCGTCGGTCCGTGATCCGGGTCCAGAGGATCGGGTGCATCTCGGCCATGTTCGAGCCCCAGAGCACGAAGGCGTCGGCATGCTCGAAGTCGTCATAGCAGCCCATCGGCTCGTCCATGCCGAAGGTACGGATGAAGGTGACGGCAGCGGACGCCATGCAGTGGCGGGCATTCGGGTCGAGGTTGTTGGTGCGGAAGCCGGCGCGCATCAGCTTGGAGGCTGCGTACCCTTCCCAGATGGTCCACTGGCCCGAGCCGAACATGCCTACGGCCTCGGGCCCCTTCTCCTTGAGAACCTTCTTCCACTGCGCGGCCATCTCGTCGAAGGCACGGTCCCAGGAGACGGGCTGGAACTCGCCGTCCTTTGCGAACTGCCCGTTCCTCATGCGCATGAGCGGCTGGGTCAGCCGGTCGCTGCCGTACATGATCTTGGACAGGAAGTAGCCCTTCACGCAGTTGAGGCCGCGATTGACCTCCGCCTGCATGTCGCCGTGGGTTGCGACGACCCGACCGTCCTTTACGCCGACCATCACCCCGCAGCCGGTGCCGCAGAAGCGGCAGGGAGCCTTGGACCATTGAAGCTTGATGTCCTCGCCTGTCGGGATGTTCTGGGCCTCGGCAGGAATAGAAACGCCGGCGGCGGCCGCCGCAGCGGCAGCGGCCTGTGTCTTGAGGATGGTGCGGCGCGTGAGGTCCATGGGTCTACTCCCGCTCTTGAACAGATTCAAAATGATGGAAGACGAGGGTGGCCGCGAGGACACCTTGGAGGAGCTGGATGGTATTGATGCGCTCGACGACCTGGCTTTCCGTCTCCGTTTCCAAGGTGACGATCAACTTGCCGGTGTCCGCACCACCGTGGACTTCGGCTCCCTCGATCGAGCCGATGCTCTCGATGATCGACTGGACCCGGTCGGGGTGACTGTGGACGACGAGGCTGGAGATGTGGCACTCGGCGGTCATGCTGCCTCCCCGGGTTGTTCCAGGCGAATGGCGTCCGCTGGACACGCATGGGCGCAGGCACCACAGCCGGTGCAGACATCGGTCATGATCCTGGGGCGGGCGCCGCCGACAGCAAGCTCGAACCTCACGGCCCCCGTGGGACAGGCATCCCGGCAACCCATGCAGGCCACGCCCCGGAAAGCGAAACAGGACTGACTTATCTCGGCCACCGGAGCCGCGATGGGGTGATGCGCTTCGGCAAGCCTGCCGAGCAGGAAGTTGCGCCTGTTGAGGTCCGGGGTCTCGGCCATCGCCAGTTTCCCGTCAGACCGGACCGGGCGGTCCGGTGAACATGTAGTACATCCAGACGAGGAACCCCCACCCGGAGACGATGCCGACGGCGATGAAGGGCCATATCAGGACGGCAAGGACGAGGAACGTGATCGTCTCGCGCTTCTTGGTGCCCGCTTCCAGTGGTTCTGATTTCATTGTCGGCGGCTTTTGGATTGACGCTAGCGGTCGGAAACCTGGAATTCCTCTAAACTGTCAAGCTGCCTGGAAAGTTCCGGCGCCGCAATGGAAAAGTCCTTTGACGCGGATCTTGGTCCTCCTTGCGCGACATCGGGGAACAGCCCTGCCGCGCATCGCATGGTCTGGTACGAGGCGAGGGAACCCGCGTTCCGGTCGCCGACCGGGAGTTCCGATGTACACCCTGTCCGGATCGACGCCCATCTGCCGCCCAGGCTTCGGGCGTAGGGCGCCAAGGCGTCGATACGGTTCATGTCATCCTGCGCCGCGTTGCAGTTCCGGAAGGTCGTTCCTCAGCCAAGCGAGGCGGGCGATGGCGCTTCCGGCCATGATCTGCACCCGGTGCAGCGCCTCCTCGTCTTGCAGGGTGTCACCCGCCTCGAGGTACCGCTCGGTGAGAAGCTCGGCCAGGGCCACCGGATCATCCGGGATCGCCTCCAGGGACAGGGCTCCGCCCAAGGCGACGGGATACCCGTCCAGCTCGTCGGCAAGCCGCCGCGCCTCCCCAGCCAGTTGCTCGAGGTGGGAGCGCTCCGGCGGCGGCGCCCCTGCGGCGACGGCCTCGAGGAGGTCGGCAAGACGCCGCTCGAGGGCAGGCTGGCCCACCTCACGCCCCCGGTTCTCTGGGTTGCCGTCCGCGTGCCTGCGTCCAGCATGGAAAGCCTGCCTGCGCTCCCGTCGCAGGGTCGCCACGTGTCCCAGCTCCTCGTGCGCCATGGTTTCCGCCGCCTGGCGGACCTCGGCGGTTTTCGCATGGGCGGCGACATAGCTCCAGAAGGCAAAGGCCCGCTCCTCGTTGCGCACCGCCATCGAGAGCGCCCGGTAGGCGCTCAGGAGCCGCGGGTGCGCCGTCGCCACGCCTTCGTCGTCGAACGTCTCGGGAGCCACCCAACGGATGCGGGCGGGATCGGGCGCCTGGCCCTTGGTCTTCTGCGACCAGTGCACGACGCTGTCGAGGTGGCCCTGCTCGTCGGCCGACAGGCGCTCGAACACCTCCGCCAGCGCGGGATCACCCTCCCGCCGCATGCGCGCGGCGATCTCGGCATAGCGGGTTGCCGCCTCCTGCTCCATGGCGGCGGCGATGGCGAACAACTCCTCCAGGGACTTCACGGAGTCGGCCGGCTCGGATTTCAGAAACGACATTGGTTACTCTCCGCACGACGCAGGAAGTCGGCGTCAAGGGTTGACAGGGCATCTTCCCTGCGTCCAGTTTGACGCAGATCAATGCGCCCCCGAACACCCGATACCATGATCGTTCTGGGCCTCGCGAGATCGATTTCAACAGCCCCGGAAAGATCGCGACCTTCCATCGGAACCAATCCGATCTGAAAGCCGTTAGCGTTTTTCTGTTCAGAAGCACAAACGCAACTCTGGACGGTCCCCTGTTGGCAAGAACCTCTTCGCCCGGTCCCACCCGACATCTTGCGAATACTCGTTTTACGCTTCCCTGGATTGCGGCCCTGCTCGGGGTCATGATGCTTCTCCTCTGGGTTTCTCCCGGCAAGGCGGCAGGGCGCGTGCAGGAATTCCTCCCCAAGGCGCAGCCTGCGGAATTCTTCCCTGGAGCCGACCGCTTCGGCACGCCGCAGGGCGATCCGCCGCTCGTCCCTGTCCAACAGGGTGACCGCCTGCTCGGCTACGTCTACCTGAATTCCGACGTCACGGGCGCCACAGGCTATTCCGGCAAGCCGATCAACCTCCTCGTCGGCATCGATCCGAACGGTGTCATCACCGGAATCAAGCTGGTCGACCACAAGGAACCTATCGTCCTAATCGGCATCCCGGAGCGGCGCATCGTCGATGCCATGAACGCGCTCATCGGGCGCGACATGAGGCCGGTCTCAACCGGCGCCGAGCGCCCGCCCCAGGTCGACATCGTCAGCGGCGCGACCGTGACGGTGCTCGTGATGGGCGACAGCGTCGTGCGCTCCGCCGTGCGCCTCATCCGCAGCGGCCGCCTCGGCGGCGCCCAGGGCGCTCCTGCGGCTGCCATGGCTCCCCCGGCGGTGAGGACGGTCGACCTGACGAAGAGTGAGATCCGCGACTGGCAGACCCTCCTCGGAGACGGTTCGGTCCGACGCCTGTCGCTGACCGTCGGCGAGGTCAACCAGGCCTACGTCCAGGCAGGCAACCAGGAGGCAGCCAGCAACACGGAAACAAACGACCCGAACGACACGTTCATCGACATGTACGTCGCACCCGTGAGCGTGCCCACAATCGGGCGCAGCCTGCTTGGCGATCAGGCGTACGAGCAACTCAAGGCACGGCTCAAGCCGAACCAGCAGGCCATCGTGGTCGCGGGCGATGGCGTATACTCTTTCAAGGGTTCCGGCTACGTCCGCGGCGGCATCTTCGACCGGATCGAACTGCTCCAGGACGGCCAGGGCATCCGCTTCCGTGATCGCAACCACACACGCCTCGGCGATCTCGCCGCAGCGGGAGCGCCATCCCTGCGCGAAATTGCTCTGTTCGTGGTGCCTGAGGACTTCAGTCTCGACCTGACGGAGCCCTGGCAGATCCAGTTGCTCGTTCAACGCAATATCGGCGCCCGGGATAGGGCCTTCTTGACCTACAATCTCGAATACACGCTGCCGGACCAGTATTTCCGCATCGAGCAGCCTCCTGCTCCTGCCGCGGCACCAGCCCAACCGCAGCAGCAGGCGCAGGCGCAAGGGCAGACTCCTGCCCAGGCACCGCCCCCCGCCGAGCCGTCGCTGAACGATGCCGACGCGCTCGCAGCCGGGGAGATCGAGGAGCCGCTCTGGCTCAAGATTTGGAAGACCAACACCGTTTCCATCGGCATCACCGCCTTCGCGCTTCTGGTCCTCACCGCGATCTTCTTCTTCCAGGATGCACTGGTGAAGCGCCCGAAGGTCTATGTCTGGGTGCGGCGCGCCTACCTGACGTTCACGCTGATCTGGCTCGGCTGGTACGCCAACGCCCAGCTCTCGGTGGTCAACGTCCTGACCTTCACCAACTCCCTCATCACGGACTTCAACTGGGAGTTCTTCCTCGCCGCTCCGCTGATCTTCATCCTGTGGGCCGCGGTCGCGGCCGGGCTTCTGTTCTGGGGTCGCGGCCCCTTCTGCGGCTGGCTCTGCCCGTTCGGGGCGCTTCAGGAGCTGACCAACAACATCGCGCAATGGCTGAAGGTGCCGCAGGTCATCGTGCCGTGGGGCCTGCACGAGCGCCTGTGGCCGATCAAGTACATCATCTTCCTCGGCCTGTTCGGACTGTCGTTCTATTCCGTCGCCCTGGCCGAGGTCTTCGCCGAGGTCGAGCCATTCAAGACGGCCATCATCCTGAAGTTCGTTCGCGACTGGCCCTTCGTCATCTATGCCCTGACCCTGCTGGCGGCCGGCCTGTTCATCGAACGCTTCTTCTGCCGCTACCTGTGCCCCCTCGGCGCGGCGCTCGCCATCCCGGGGAGGATCCGTACCTTCGAGTGGCTCAAGCGCTGGCCCGAATGCGGCTCGCCCTGCCAGCGCTGCGCCAAGGAATGCCCGGTGCAGTCGATCCACCCCGAGGGACAGATCAACGTCAACGAGTGCATCTACTGCATGCATTGCCAGGAGCTGTACCACGACGACCACCGCTGCCCGCACATGATCCAGGTCCGGCTCAAGCGCGAGAAGCGCGAGGCCCTTTCGTCGCCGTCCATGCGCCAGAACAAAGACGGCGGCACGGGACCTGCTAAACCCATCATCACCCACAAGGGCAAGGCCATCGGAACGCCCACGGACGAACCGACCGCCGCAGATTTTCCGACCACCGCTTCATGAGCAAGAAGGAGACTCACGTGTCACAGGAAGAAAACAAGAACGGTCTCAGCAGACGTCAGTTGCTCGGAACGACTGCCGCGGTGGCGGCTGCCGGAGCGACAGGGATAGCAGGGGGAGTCTCCCTGAAGGATGCGGGCGTGATCACGCCCGCCGAGGCCCAGACGGCACCCGGCGCGCCGGCCGCGCGCCCCGCGGTCGCCAACAAGTACGAGGTCAAGCCGGGTGAGCTCGACGAGTACTACGTGTTCTTCTCCGGCGGCCAGTCCGGCGAGATCCGCATCGTCGGCCTGCCGTCCATGCGCGAGCTGATGCGCATTCCAGTGTTCAACCGGGACAGCGCCACCGGCTGGGGCCAGACCGACCAGAGCCGCAAGATCCTCACCGAGGGCCTGACGCCGCAGAGCGTCGAGTACCTCAAGGACAAGGGCGGGGTCTACACCGCCGGCGACACCCATCACCCGCACCTGTCCTTCACGGACGGCACCTATGACGGGCGCTACCTGTTCGTGAACGACAAGCTGAACACCCGCGTCGCGCGCATCCGCCTCGATGTGATGAAGTGCGACAAGATCATCCAGTTGCCCAACCAGCACACGGTGCACGGCCTGCGCGTGCAGAAGTACCCGCGCACCGGCTATGTGTTCTGCAACGGCGAGGACCGAGTGCCGATCCCCAACGACGGCAAGATCCTGGACGATCCGAAGCAGTACTCGTCAATCTACACGGCGGTCGACGGCGACACCATGAAGGTCGCCTGGCAGATCAAGGTCGACGGCAACCTCGACAACACCGATGCCGACTACCAGGGCAAGTATTCCTTCGCCACCTGCTACAACTCGGAGGAAGGCGTCACGCTGGCCGAGATGATGGCCAAGGAGCAGGACTGGGTCGTCATCTTTAACCTCAAGCGGATCGAGGAGGCGGTGAAGGCCGGCAAGGCCGAGATGATCGGCGGCGTGCCCGTCCTCGACGGCCGCAAGGGCTCGCCCTACACGCGCTACGTTCCGGTGGCGAACAGTCCGCACGGCATCAACACGGCGCCGGACGGCAT
Source organism: Microvirga soli (assembly GCF_016734765.1). GTDB lineage: Bacteria > Pseudomonadota > Alphaproteobacteria > Rhizobiales > Beijerinckiaceae > Microvirga > Microvirga soli. The sequence continues at coordinate 68,850 of NZ_JAERQE010000010.1, forward strand.
CCACTTCGTGGTCAATGGCAAGCTGTCGCCGACCGTCTCGGTGTTCGACGTGCGCAAGTTCGACGACCTGTTCGACGACAAGATCCAGCCGCGCGACGTGATCGTGGCGGAGCCGGAGGTGGGTCTGGGGCCCCTGCACACGGCTTATGACAACAAGGGCAACGCCTACACGACGCTGTTCCTCGACAGCCAAGTCTGCAAGTGGAACATCGACATGGCGATACGGGCGTTCAAGGGCGAGAAGGTCAACCCGGTGATCCAGAAGCTCGACGTGCACTACCAGCCGGGCCACAACCACACCTCCATGGGCCAGACCAAGGAGGCGGACGGCAAATGGCTGATCTCGCTGAACAAGTTCTCGAAGGACCGCTACCTCAATGTCGGCCCGCTCAAGCCCGAGAACGACCAGCTCATCGACATCTCGGGCGACCGCATGGTGCTCGTGCACGACAGCCCGAGCTACGCCGAGCCGCATGACGCCACCATCGTGCACCGCTCCAAGATCAACCCGATCCATGCCTGGAAGCGCGACGACCCGTTCTTCGCCGACGCGGTGCAGCAGGCCAAGGCCGACGGCATCACCCTGGAGACGGACTCGGAGGTGATCCGCGACGGCAACAAGGTGCGGGTCTACATGACTTCGTCCGCGCCGGCCTTCGGCCTGGAGAGCTTCCAGGTCAAGCAGGGTGACGAGGTGACGGTCTTCGTGACCAACGTCGACGAGGTCGAGGACCTGACCCACGGCTTCGCGATCATCAACTACGGCATCAACATGGAAGTGGCGCCCCAGGCGACGGCATCCGTCACGTTCAAGGCCGACAGGCCCGGCGTGTACTGGTACTTCTGCACCTGGTTCTGCCATGCGATGCACATGGAGATGAAGGGCCGCATGTTCGTCGAGCCGCAGGCAACCTGACGAGATGATGCATCTTCGTAGCATGATACGGATGGGACTGGCGGCGATCTTCGCTGCCGGTCTCTCACTGCCCGCCCGGGCGGAACGGATCGCAGTCGGACCTTCCGACAATCCGCAGGAAATCGTCGAGATGGCGGCGGACGGCGACGTCATCGTCCTGGGACGCGGCCAGCACCGCGGACCGCTCCGCGTCACCCGTCGGCTGACGGTCGAGGGAGAGCCGGGCGCTGTCCTGGTCGGACCTGGCCGGGGAAGCGTCGTCACCGTCAGCGCATCTGGAGCAGTCGTGCGCGGCCTGACCATCCGCGGCTCAGGCACGGACCTGGAGAAGATGGACGCCGGTGTCTTCGTCGAGAAGACGGCCACGGGAGCCGTCGTCGAAGGCAACCGGATCGAGGGCAACCTCTACGGCATCTACCTGCACGGGGCGGAGAACTCCGTCGCACGCGGCAACACCATCGTCGGGATCGAGGAGGGACGCCTGAACGAAGCCGGCAACGGCATCTCGGTCTGGAACGCCACCGGTGCCAAGGTCCTCGACAACGATGTGCGCTTCGGACGTGACGGCATCTACGTGATCACCAGCAAGCGCAACGTGTTCTCGGGCAACCGCTTCCGCGACCTGCGGTTTGCGATCCACTACATGTACACCAACGACAGCGAGATTTCGGACAACATCTCAATCAACAACGCCGTCGGCTTTGCGATGATGTTCTCGAGCCGCCTGAAGATCACCGGCAACGTCTCGGACGGTGACCGCGATCACGGCTTCTTGTTCAACTACGCAAACGGCTCTCAGATCACGGGCAACACCGTGATGGGACGTCTTCAGCCCGCCGAGCGGTGGACGACCGCGGGTACCCGCGGCAAGGACGACAAGGAGCACGGCCTCCCCGCATCCGACGTCAGCGAGAAGGCGCTGGGTTCCGATGCCCGTCCCGGCCCCACCAAGTGCGTGTTCATCTACAACGCCAACCAGAACAGGTTCCGCGACAACTGGTTCGAGGGCTGCGAGATCGGCATCCACTTCACCGCCGGCTCCGAGCGCAACGAGATGGTCGGCAACGCCTTCATCAGGAACCGCAATCAGGTGAAGTACGTCAGCACGCGCTATCTCGACTGGTCCAGGGACGGGCGCGGCAACTACTGGTCGGACAACCCGGCCTTCGACCTCAACGGCGACGGGCTGGGTGACAGCGCCTATCGCCCGAACGACCTCGTCGACAAGGTGCTCTGGACCGCGCCGCAGGCCAAGGTGCTGATGAACAGCCCGGCCGTGCAGGTGATCCGCTGGGCGCAGGCGCAGTTCCCGGCATTGCTGCCGGGCGGAGTCGTCGACAGCAAGCCACTCATGGCGCCGCCCGCGCGCCCGAAGCTTGCCGAAGGAGCACGACCATGACCGGAACGGTCGAGATCAGGAACGTCGTGAAGCGCTTCGGCAAGGTCGAGGCAGTGCGCGATGTCTCGTTCAGCCTGCCTGAAGGCGAGACGGTGGCGCTCGTCGGCCACAACGGCGCCGGCAAGACGACCCTGATGAAGCTGATGCTCGGACTGATCAGGCCCACCAGCGGCAGCATCACCGTGCTGGGCGACGATCCGGCCGCGGGACAGTTCGAGGCGCGGCGCAGGCTGGGCTACCTGCCCGAGAATGTCTCCTTCAACGCGGCCCTCACCGGGCAGGAGACGCTGGCGTTCTATGCCCGCCTCAAGCGCGAGCCGGCGAAGTCCGTCGCGCCGCTCCTCGAGCGGGTCGGCCTCACCCATGCCGCCGGCCGGCGTGTCGGCACCTATTCCAAGGGTATGCGCCAGCGCCTCGGCCTTGCCCAGGCGCTTCTCGGTGAACCGCGAGTGCTGCTGCTCGACGAGCCGACGACTGGGCTTGATCCAGCGTTGCGCCACAGCTTCTACGAGATTGTCGAGGAGTTGCGCGGGCGCGGCGCGACGGTCCTGCTGTCGTCGCACGCGCTGACGGAGCTGGAGGAGCGAGCCGGGCGCGTCATCATCATGAACCGCGGGATCAAGGTCGCGGATGGTACCCTCGACGAGTTGCGCCGCATCGCCCGTCTGCCGACCCGGATCCGCCTCAAGGTCACCGACACCGGACTGGCCAACGTGCCGAACTGGCTCGGTCCCGTGGAGGGATGGCGCCGCATCAACGGCCACATGGTCGAGATCGACGCCTCGCCTGAGCGCAAGATCGAATTGCTGCGGCGCGCGACCGACGAGGGCGCTCCCGTCGAGGACCTGGACGTCTTTCCTCCGACCCTCGACGAACTCTATGCCCATTTCCTTCTGTCGCAGGAGACAGCGCGATGAGAAACATCCTGATCGTCGCGCGCAAGGAGATCCAGGAGGGGCTGCGCAACCGCTGGGTCCTCGCCACGACCCTGCTGCTCGCGGGCCTTGCGCTTTCGCTCACCTTCCTCGGCAGCGCCCCCACCGGCACGGTGGGCGTGCGAGCCCTCGATGTGGTGATTGTGAGCCTGTCCAGCCTCACGATCTTCCTGCTGCCGCTGATCGCCCTCCTGATCTCGCACGACGCCATCGTGGGCGAGATGGAGCGCGGCACCATGCTGCTGCTGCTGAGCTACCCGGTGGCGCGCTGGCAGGTGCTGCTCGGCAAGTTCGTCGGCCACCTGTCGATCCTGGCCTTCGCGACCCTGCTGGGCTACAGCGCAGCCGCCGGTGCCCTCGCCGCAACAGGCGCGGAGATCGACGCGGAGAGCTGGAGGGCGTTCGCTTCCATGATCGGCTCGTCGATCCTGCTCGGTGCCGCGTTCATTGCCGTCGGGTATCTGGTCAGCGCGCTGGTGCGGGAGCGCGGCACGGCGGGCGGCATCGCCATCGGCATCTGGCTGCTCTTCGTTCTGATCTACGATATGGCCTTGCTCGGGATGCTCGTTGTCGATCAGGGGCAGATCCTCTCGGGCGGGGTCCTCAATGCCCTCCTCCTGCTCAATCCGGCCGACGCCTATCGCCTGTTCAACCTGACAGGCTCCGCCGGCGTCAGCGCGTTCTCCGGCATGGCCGGGGTGGCGCAGAACGCCACCTTGAACCCTTCCACCCTCCTTGCAGCGCTCGCCGCCTGGGCTCTCGTTCCGCTCGGCCTCGCAGCGCTTGCCTTCTCCAGGAGAGAACTATGAGAAAGACAATTCTCCTCGCGGCCTTTGCCGGTGCGCTGGCCCTCGCCGGGTGCAACGACCAGAAAACCGCTGTGGCTCCGCCGCCGCCAGTGGAACTGACGGCGACCGCCATCGGCCATTACTGCGGCATGAACGTCCTGGAGCATACGGGCCCGAAAGGGCAGATCATCCTGGCCAGCCGCAAGGAGCCGGTATGGTTCTCGTCGGCGCGGGATGCGATCTCCTTCACCATGCTGCCGGAAGAGCCGAAGGACATCAGCGCGATCTACGTGTCGGACATGGCCAAGGCCCCGAACTGGGACAAGCCCGGCACGAGCAACTGGGTCGATGCGCGCAAAGCCTTCTTCGTGGTCGGCAGCCGGATGAAGGGCGGCATGGGAGCCGACGAGGCGGTGCCATTCTCCGACAAGAGCGCTGCCGAAAAATTCGCGACCGAGAACGGCGGGCGCGTGATGGCCTTCGCCGACGTGCCGAAGGACTACGTCCTTGGCGCCTCGTCCGAGACGACGAGCTCCGTCGAGGAGGGGCATGCTGGTCATGCCGGCCACGACGCTCCAGCCGCGCCAAAGGGCAGCCACGCCCACCACTAGGAAGGCCCCCATGTCCCCTCACCTCTCCCGCCGACGCTTCATCGGGGTCACGGCTGCCGCAGCAGGTCTCAGCCTCATGCCATTCGCCCATGGGGCGAGGGCCGAGGCCCACCTCGTGACCTGGCGTGGTCAGGCGATGGGTGCGGTGGCAACCCTGCAAGTGCATCATCACGACCGCACCGTCGCCGAGCGCCTTGTCGAACGCTCGCTCGCGGAGGTACGCCGCCTCGAGGCCGTGTTCAGCCTCTACCGGGAGGACTCGACGCTCTCCACTCTCAACCGCCAGGGCTTCCTGGTCGCGCCACCTGTGGAGTTCGTGGAGCTCCTGTCGGAGTGCCGCCGCTGCTGGGAACTGACCGGCGGCGCGTTCGATCCGACCGTGCAGGCCCTATGGGCGCTTTATTGGGACCACTTCTCCAGCCCCGACGCTGACCCGCAGGGGCCGTCCGCCTCCGCGGTCGAGGCAGCCCTGGAGCGTGTGGGCTTCGATCAGGTGAGGTTCGACGTGAACCGGATCGCCCTGCCCCGGCGCGGCATGGGCCTGACCCTGAACGGCATTGCCCAAGGCTACGTCACCGACCGGGTCGTAGACATCCTGCGTGCTGGGGGCATTGAGAGCAGTCTCGTCGACATGGGCGAGCCGCGGGCCATCGGGCCACGCCCGTCGGGCGAGCCATGGCGTATTGGCGTGGCAGATCCCGACCGCCCGGAGCAAGTCCGTGATACGGTCCACGCCATCGACCAGGCGGTCGCCACCTCCGGCAGCTATGGCTTCCGCTTCGATTCCGAAGGCCGCTTCAACCACCTGCTCGATCCGCGCACGGGGACATCAGCCCATCGATACCGGAGCGTCACGACCATCATGCCAACGGCAGCGGCGGCGGACGCGCTGTCGACCGCGTTCAGCCTGCTCCCGCCTGAGGACATCCGGCAGGCGGTCCAGCGGCTTGGAAAGGGGCGGGTCCACCTGCTCACAGCATCGGGAGAAACCACCATCCTACACGCCTGAGTCCAGCGACGGCGCCAGGAACTGTACCAAGTGCGGATCATTGACCCACCATCCAACGGCAGGAGATTGACGATGAAGGCACATCTTGGAGCAACCGCGCTCTGCGCCCTGCTCTTGGCCCTTCCCGCAGCGGCCCAGCAGGACCAGCCACGTTCGATGACGCCCTCTCGGGCCGAGCAGAACCCGACGAGCAGCCCGATGGCCGATCCGCACAAAGACGGCGGTCGTCCCGAGAGCCACGGCGGCACGGTGCATGCGCCCCAGGTCAATGCCGCCGCTCCCTTGCCGGCCGAAATGAAGCCAACCGCCGAAAGCCTTGCCAGGAATGCGATCACGGCCCAGCAATACGGCAATCTCGCCTCGAAGCGCCACACGAGCGGTGCGGTGCACAATCTCGGCGACAAGATGATTCTCACCAACAGCCGGATCAACCGGGCCCTGACCGCCGCGGCCCCTGACCTGAGGGACGTCCAAATCCCGGAGAAGGAGCGTGGCACCTTCGACAGCTTGGCCCGCGACGCCGACGAGACGCAGTTCGGCGTCAATGTCGCCCAGTGGGTTGTGCAGTCATATCCGCAGGCGATCAGCGACCTGGAGAAGCTGGGTCAGCAGGGCCAGTTCAGCGAGTTGGCGAACGCAGCTGTGCCCGAGATGAAGTCTCAGCTTTCGGAAGCGCAACGGATACTCCAGTCTGCCAGCGCGGCACCGAATGGGCAGCCCGCCTCAACAGGCACCATCACGGAACCGAAGAAGAAGTCCGACTGATCGGCTAAAGGGGCTAGCGGACCGGCTCGATTACTTGAGTTAGCCCGCTAGGTCCGCACATCTGCTCCCGACTGCCCGACAACCTGCAAGGAGCCCTCCATGCGCAAAACTCTGATCGTGTCCGTTTTCCTGGCCTTGGGCCCTACGCTCGCCCAAGCACAAGATGCGGCCAACGGCGAGAAAGTATTCGCCCAGTGTCGTGCCTGTCACCAAGTCGGCCCGACTGCCAAGAACGCGGTCGGCCCCGTGCTCAATGGTCTCTTTGGGCGCAACGCGGGAACGGTCGAGGGCTATAACTACTCCCCTGCCAACAAGAACTCAGGCATCACCTGGGACGAGGCAGTATTTGCCGAATACATCAAGGATCCCAAGGCCAAGGTGCCAGGCACGAAGATGGTCTATGCGGGCCTCAAGGACGAGCAGCGCATCAAGGACCTGATCGCCTACCTCAAGCAGTTCGATGCCGCGGGGCAGAAGTCCGCAGGGCTTTCAGGGGTCCAGCAGCTCGCCGCCCGGTAAGATCCCCAACGGCAGGTATGGAGGTTCCAGGCGAACGGGAGCGAGCCATATCCCGTTTCTCGCCCGGCTTCTGCATACTCCCCCGATCACCCCGCCAAGTGCAGCCATCCCGGTTGCGTTCCACAGCATCCAGGAGAGACATCCAATGACCGATTCTTGGCTTTCTTCGCTGGTCACAGGGACACCCCAGGAGGGGTTCGACCTCGCCGTCAAGCTCTCACGGATGGGCGTCAAGCTAACCCAACCTTCCGATCAGGTCCGGGACAAGCTGCGGGCGGCTTATGAGCAGGACTCCGCTCAACTCATCGCGATCTCTCAGGTAATCGCCATCCACTTTCAGACGATAGCCGCGGCAAACAACCATTGGCGGTCGTGAGGGGCAGCGATGTCCTTGCGGCCCATGCCGACAAGCCTCCTGCGCGGGCGGCGTCAACGGTAGTCTGGCCGGCCTGGGCAACGAGGTGAAGCTCGCCTGCTGACGGCTGCAGGAGACATGCATACCATCGCCTTGCAGCCGTGCTGAACCTTTCGGGGTTCCGCCCTGTCCTGCCTTGGATGCGCACTAGCGCCGCGCGGCCCGCCGGTGGCTTCGCCGGGGCTTGGGCTCCGGCGATGTCTCTTGGTACAGGACCCGGGCCACGGCCTCGACATCGGCGATGACCAACCGGCGCCGGGAGCGCCGGATCTGCCGCTGCGTCTCCCAGGCGCGCAGCGTCCGGCTCACAGTGGGCAGGGTGCTGCCGATGAGGTCCGCTAAGTCCTGGCGGCCAACCGGGAACGGGATCTCGACGCCATCGTCGCTCTGAAGGCCGAAGGTGTCGACGAGCTTGAGGATCGCGCGCGCCAAACGGTGCTCGACCGGGTCGTTCGAGAGATCCCGCAGCCGGCCCTCCATCTCGCGCAGGCGTGTCTCCAAGTCCTGGATGACGTTGATCGCCACGCGCGGCTGCCGGTCGATGAAGGTCCTGAGCAGCTCTGAGGGCCACTGCAGCTCCACACCGTCCATGACCACCACGGCATCCACGGGATAGAACTTGTCCAGCAAGGCGGGGCTGCCGAAGACCTCGCCGGGTCTGACATACTTGACGATGACCCGAGCCCCCTTGGGTGTGGTCTGCATCAACTTGGCCGCGCCGGAGGCGAGCACGTGCACTGTGCGGGCGGGCTGCCCTGCCGTGAAGAGCACCTCGTCGGTGCGCACCGTCCGCCGCTGCGCGTGCCGCAGCAGGTCGGCCGCAACCTCCGGCGCAAGCCCCGCAAGGAGACCTATGGGCTCCATACCATCACGCATGCGCTCGTCCCAATCTCCGGCATCTGTTAGTTCATCGCTGGACCAACGCGCCACTTCGGACCCGGGTCGTTCGGTCAGGAGCATCGCACAACCCGCAAAGGCAACGCGGTGAAACCGCTCGCCGGGTACGTCGCCCGTACCGGCGGCCTGTCCGGCACGAGCGCGATCTGGCCCGTGCGGGCCAGGAGCTCCTCCATGACGACGCGCAGCTCCAGCCGGGCTAGGGCCGCTCCCGGGCAGACATGGATGCCGGCGCCGTAGAGCAGGTTCTGCGCGGGATCCCGGTCGAGCCGGAACTCGTCCGGATCGCCGAAGACGGCCTCGTCGCGGTTGGCCGAGGCCCAGATCAGGCTGAGGCGCGCGCCGGCCTCCAGCCGGCGGCCGCCAATCTCCACCGCCCGGGTGGTGATCCGGCGGTTGGCGATCAGCGGGGCATGGATGCGCAGGATCTCGGCAATCGCGGCAGGCAGCAGCGACAAGTCCTCTCGTAGGCGCCTCTGCAGGTCGGGATGGGTGGCCAGGTAGTGCGCCAGGATCCCGACGCTGGCCGCGATGGTTCCCAGCTCGCCCACGGTCCAGTTACGCACGATGCTGACGATCTCCTCGGCGGTCAGCGGCCGATCCCCAATCCGCTCAGCAAGCAGGCGGGTGGTGACGTCGTCGGGCGCTGCATCTCCGGCCCTGCGATGCTCGTCCAGCAGAGCCCGGACAAAGCCATCGAACCCCAACGCCACAGCGGCGGTGGCGGCCCGGTCGCCGGAGAGCGTCGCCTCATGGTTGCGGCGGGTCCATTGCCGCAGCGGCTCCTGCAGCTCCGCCGGCCAGCCCATGAAGGCGCATTGGATCCGCAGAGCGAAGTCCCGGGCGAATCCGCCCATCAGCTCGACCTCGCCGCCGGCCGGGAGGCGGTCCACCAGGTCGATGGCGACGCCTCGGCAGACCGGCTCGAATGCCCGCACCCGCTCCGGCGCGAAATACGGCTCGATAAGTGCCCGGTACTCCGTGTGCTCAGGCGGGTCCATGCCGTTGGGCACAGAGGGGTGACGGGAGCCGGTGTTGCTGAAGGTATCGTGGTCCTCCAGCACCCGAAGCACGTCGGCGTGCCGGAACAGGGACCAGTGCAGATAGTCGCTGTGGGCGACCGGACAGCGGCTGCGCATGCGGTCGTAGGCGGCGATCTGGTCATCAAGCACGGACGGGGACCGCGGATCCCAGTCAGGCTGTGGGCTGTTGCTCATGGAATGTATCTGATGGCAGGAAGGGTGCGGGTGCTGGTTGCCCGCTGAAGCGGGTGCTTGTCCTGGCGGCGTCACGCCCCGTGCAAGGTACCCGCGATGGGAGGTTCGGACCCGCCCCGAATGCGCTGCCGCACCGCCATGAGGCCGATAGCAATCGAAAGCCCGATCATGGCCCCGAGGAGCGCCAGGCCCGCAGCAAGGGCCATCAGGGCCATCCCGGCCAGCAGCGTCAGGGAGGCGAGTCCCTGACCGAGAGCGCGCAGAAGGGAACGGTGGAACGAAGCGATCATCGGCAGGCTCCGAAGCGAACAATGCACGCTTGTCGCACCGCCGGTGGCGCGCTGCTTTGCTCCACGACAAACAAGCGTGCGTTTACGTGTGGTGCCGGGCGAGCGGTGGTCACTCGCCGAAATGGCCAGCCACCCGCGGAGCGGCCTTCAGTTCTGGAAGCCCTCGGCCAAGGATGACCGGCGCAACGGCGGCGAGAGCCAGCAGGAGAAGGATCGCGGCCACGAAGAACGGGGCGCCCCAGGCGAACGACGGACCGGGGTGGGACGCCCCCATGGCGAAGCTCGTGGTGAACAGAACCGGACCGACAAGGCCGCTCACCCCGCGCAGGCTGTTGAGGGCGCCCTGCAGCCGCCCCTGCTCCGAGGCCGCGATCCGCTGGGTCATCTGGCTTTGGGCCGCGGGGCCGAACAGGCCCCACAGCGCCGTCACGGGGATGGCCAGCCAGATCCAGCCCCCGCTCGGGGCAAGGCCGAAGAGCAGGGAGCCGGCGGCGCCGCAGGCGAGGCCGGCCACCATGGTCGGCCGCTCGCCCAGCCGCGGCACAATCCGGCGTACGAGCCCGCCCTGCACCGCGGCCGAGGCGACGCCGACGGTCGCCAGCGCGAGGCCGATGGTGACCTGGTCCCAGCCGTAGCGGTGGCCGGCGTAGAGCACGAACACCGCCGGGAAGACCTCGTGCGCCAGGTTGGAGAGGAACAGCACTGCGGAAACCCGGAACACCTCTGTGTTCGAGCGCAGCAGCCGCAGGGCGGCCACGGGATTCGCCTTGCTCCAGGTGAACGGCGTGCGCCGCTTCTGTGGCAGCGACTCCGGCAGGACGAAGACGCCGTACAGCGCGTTAGCCAGACACAGCCCCGCCGCGATCCAGAACGGAAGCCGCAGGTCTACGGCGCCGAGCATGCCGCCAAGGGCCGGCCCGGCGATGAAGCCGAAGGCGAAGGCCGCGCCGATCACGCCGAATCCGGCGGCGCGGCGGTCCGCGTCGGTGATGTCGGCCACATAGGCGAAGGCGGCGGTGAAGCTCGACGAGGCCAGGCCGCCGACGGCGCGCCCCGCCAGAAGCCAGCCCACGCCGGGAGCGACGGCCATGAGCAGGTAATCCAAGCCGAGCGCCAGGTTGGACAGCAGGATGACGGGGCGACGACCGACGGCGTCGGAGAGCGCCCCCAGGACCGGTGCGCCGAAGAACTGCATTACGGCCCAGGTTAGGCCGAACAGTCCGTAGACCTGCGCAGCGCTGACGGCCTCGCCGCCAAGGAAGTCCTGCACCAGGCGCGGCAGGACCGGGATGATGATGCCGAACGCCAACAGGTCGAGGGCGACCGTGATCACCAGGAAAGCCAAGGTTGCGCGGCGGGGACGACGGAATCGCATGGGCAGATGTTTCATCAGGTGTCCGAGGATGGCGGGTTCACAGGGAAATAGCGCGCTAGGGCGATCCGGTCCCGCCCGGATCCTCTCCCTGCCAATGGCCCTGGCTCTTCAAGGCGTCCGCCACCTCGCGCGGCATGTAGTTCTCGTCATGCTTGGCGAGCACGGTGTCGGCCTTGAAGGTCCCGGCCGGATCGAGCATGCCCTCGGCGACGACACCCTGCCCCTCGCGGAACAGGTCGGGCAGGAGGCCCCGATACTGCACGCCCACCGCTCCGTTGGCATCCTCGATCCTGAAGGCGATGACCTGATCCCTGCCCCGTTGGACTGAGGCCTCCTGCACCAGGCCGCCGAGGCGGAAGCGGACGCCGGGCGCAACGCCCTTGGCCTGAACCTCCGTCGGCGTGTGGAAGAACACGATGGTGTCGCGCATTGCAAAAGACACGAGGCCGAGCGCGGCGGCAATCGTGGCCAATCCAGTCCCGATCAGGGTCAGGCGCCTTTGCTTGCGGGTCATGCGTTAGGTCTCCAGGCTTGCAGTCGCGCCCTTCTGTAGCACCGGCGCGGCGACCTGAATTTGACCGAGCGCAAGCACTTTGCCCTCGAAGGCTTTGGGGAGGCGGAGAGGCTATGACATTCAACCGCAGCCGATGGGCCCGGGCCGCACCCCGTCATGCCCGGCTGGGCCGTGGGCGCGTGACCGGTAGAGCGCGACACCGCCCATAATGAGAGCCAGGATCAGGTGCAGGGGCCTGCTGTCCGTGGACCACAGGATCGTTGCGTAGGAGAGGCCAAGCGCGCCGACGGCCGCCGCCTTCGCGGGAAGCGGGATGGCTCCCTCGTCGCGCCAGTTCAGGAGCAGGGATCCGAACCTCGGGTGGCGGTAGAGCCGCTCGGCCCGCTCCGGATCGGAGCGGGCAAAGCACCAGACGGCGAGCAGCAGGAACGGCGTCGTGGGCAGGAGCGGCAGGACCAGGCCGAGCACGGCCAGCGTGATGCTCCCATACCCGAGACAATGATGAAGCTTGCGCACAGGATCTAAAGCGGCTGCATCAGGAGACGACGTGGCACCGTTCCGCCTGTAGGGCCTTAATGGTCTCGGTGTTGGGGCAGTAGCGCTGCACCACGGGCGCCCACCCGCGGTCGAGATCGCGCCGGCAGCGCCGGGCAACCAAGCAGCCGGCACAGACGATGCTCATGTCGCGCATGACGTCGGGATGCGTGCGCCCGATCCTCTCGGGGACGATGCCGCCGGCGCGCAGGAGCCGCGGCAATTCCCCGCCACCACCGGCGCCGCGCGCGGTCAGACGGGTCAATAGGTCCGGGGAAAGCCCGACGTCCCGGGCCAGCGCCCCAAGCTCATCCGCATCAAGAGAGGTCAGTTCGTGGCCGGCCTTTCGGTCGGACCGCCAGCGTGTGATCGTGGTCATCAAACCCATGAGAGCCTCCATGCTGTTCGACGATGGTGCCACAGGCTGGCGCCACGACTTTGCTCTGGAACAAACTCGGCGGCATTAGTTTCAGCAGAGCAGCTGAAATCCCGGCACCCTCTGGATCAGCGTCGAACGGTGGAAACGAAGGCGGCGCGGGGAACCGGTTGCCCAGCAATCGTGTGACAATGGGCGTGTGGTGTGACAAGGCCAGAGACAACGACATCAACTGGTTTTCGACTCCATCCGTGCAGCCGATCTCTACGGAGTCTGGAACCGCTCTCTCGCGTTCCTCCACTGGCCCCTGCGTGAGCCGACCTCGACAAAGATCGCGCAGCATGAAAACGCACAAATCCAGCCAAGCCGCGCAGCAAGCAGGATCTCTTGGCTGCTCCCGTCCAGCGTGATGGCAAAAAGCCGCAAGACCACTGCTGCTGCAATCCAAGCATAAGCAAGGCTGGCCAGCAGTGCTGGCCGGAACGGTATCTTGGCACGTTTGCGTGTGACGCTGGTCATAACGGCTACTGCCGTCATTCCGAGACCGCCAACAGACCATACGTGGATGACCGCAGCATCAGGCAATGGGTAACCCGTCACCAGGGATACAGCCAGGCCCAGGAACCCGGCATTCAGACAGGCAACTCCCGCAAGAACTGCGATTACCCCTGCCACCGGATGGACCTTCCAGGGTCGGAGCAGCATCAGGCGGATAATCCCTAGTAACCCTGCGATGCACGCCGGAATCGAGGATGGCAAGCCCACCGACCACAGCGTGACCGCAGCGATGGCAGAAAGTCGGTGGCTCAGCAAGAGGCCTGCAACGGTCGACTTTGGAGGCTCCAATCCCCCGCGTTGGAAGGCTGCACCCATGAGGGCTGCCGCAATCCTGCCCCCCACCTCCAGGCAGAGCAGTACAACGGCAGAAAGGCAGATTCTGGTGAACGCAGGATTCCAGCCCGGTACGCATGCCAGCACGAATCCGGCAACAGCGTGGATGCCGATCAAGGCGGTGATGTACGTGGTGCTGGCGGCTCTCGAACCTCTTGAGTGATGCATAACGATTGCCACTGCCGAGCAGGCGCCAATGGCGTGGAGCAGAAGACTGGCTTCCGGGGCGAAAAACCCAAAGATGAAGGCTGCTGCGTGGCAGGCGAGCAGGACTTCAAGGCTTCCACGAGGTGCAATGGTGCGCTTGGTCCAGCGCGGAAGCGCCACAGACAAGAAGCCGATCAGAAGGATCGGAACGAAGATCACCAACAACTCTCGAAGATGCCAGCTTGGATCACCGGCACCTGCTGCCATGGCCCTGATGGCTGACATGCATGCAAGCACAAAGGCGGCTCGAGACGTTTGGCCGCCCCACACTTCCGGTCCTTCTTTTTCGCTCTCGCGTCCCACAGATCCCTCGCTGGAGGTTCTTGTCAGCAACTGCCCCAAATGGAGGCTTCTCAGGACTCGGGCTCAGGGGACGGTGGGTTCACCCGGAGGGTTGATGGATCCGTTCAGGTTTCCATACCTTCCGCATGTTGATCACGCCCCGTAGCGTTTGGAAGAGGAGGCCATCAAACAGCAGCGGCTGCCTTGTGGTGCGCACCGGCCGTGCCACTGAAGAACCCATTGGAGAAGGATGCTTCTGCGCAGATCAGGTCGAGAGCATGTTGGCCCTCCGCAGGATCGAGCATTCCATTGGCGACGCCGCGGAACGCGCTGGCAACAGCGATCATGTCGCATGTCTGCGGCGAGAGGCGACAGGCAGCGACGCCCATCGCCGCCAGATCCGGAAGACTCCCGATTAGATTGGCGTAGGTCGAGGAGAGCGTCTGAACGCCGTTCACGGACAGGAAAGCCTGCCCGTCCAGGGTGTCGGTCGGCAGCCCGTCAGGATCCTTGCCGCAGACGAACTGGCAATTGTCCTTCGTGAGCTTGTGAAGGCGGGCGTGATAGCAGCGGGCGGAGATTGCGAGCGGCACGCGTCCGAATGACCAGACTTCCAGCTCAACATCGGAGCACGCCTTCGCCAGGGCTACTATGGAGCTTGCGGGCAGTTCGGGAGGCAGGCAGACGCGCGACGCGCCGTTGCGCGCCAGCCAAGCCAGCGTCGATTCGTTGTAGACGTTGACGTAGGGCCCGACCGCGTGCGGACGGCCGACGAGATGGGCAAGGGCAGTGACGTCATTGGCCTCGACGAGGAGATCCGCCTCGCGCGCGAGGGAGGCCGTTTGACGGCGTTCCCGTTCCAGGGTGATCAGGGCCTGCGAGCTCAGCAGCACCTCCTTGCCCGCCGCTGCGAGGCGCTCCACCACCTCCGGCACCAAGTCTTGGAAGAACGGAAGCCGCTTCGAGCACACAACCTCACCGACACAGACGACGTCGACCGGAGCCTCGTCGGCAATGCGGAAATAGAAGTCGCGCCAGACGGAAGGCTCCCAGTTGTACAGGACCGGCCCGAGTGTCAGCTTCATGTCGTTCTCCTTGCCGGGTCATCGCCAGGTCTTGCGATAGGCGCCCAACGTGTTGCTCTGCCCTTCGCTTAGCGGCCGGAGCATGCCGGCCGGGATGGGGCGCCCCTCGTCCAGCGCAGACAAGGCCTCACGGAAGGAGCGCACCACGTTCTCAATGTAGGCGCGGCTGCGCTGCCGCCCCTCGATCTTCAGCGCCGTCACGCCCGCGTCCCGCAGGCCCGGCAGGAGCGTCGCGGCATCGAGGCTGACCGGGTCCTCAAAGATGTAGCCAGTCGACAAATCTGTCCTGAAGCGTCCCTTGCACAGGGTAGGGTACGCCGCCGGCTCGCCACTCCCGAACTTGTTGATGGTGAAGCCGCCGAGACGGGACGTGATCGTGCCGTGCTGCTCCTCATAGGCGACATGGCTGGCCGGCGAGCAGACGCCGTTCATGTTCGGCGACAGGCCGGTCGCGTAGGATGAGAGGGAGCAGCGTCCCTCCGCCATCGCGCACAAGCCTCCGAATACGAAGACCTCGACCTCGCAGGCCGTGCCGCGCGTGATCGCAGCAATCTCCGGCACGCTCAGCACGCGCGGCAGCACAACCCGCTTGGCATTGAACCGCTCCACATAGAAGCGGATCGCGTCGACGTTGGCCGCCGCCGCTTGGACAGAGACATGCAGGCGTGTGCCAGGATAGTGCTCCGCCGTGTAAGCCATCAATCCAATGTCACAGAGGATGAGCGCAGCGGCGCCGGCTTTGACGGCATCATCGACAGCCTGATGCCAGAGGCCGATGGCTCCAGCGCGGGGAAACGTATTGATCGCCACTAGCACCTTCGCGCCGCGCCGATGCGCATAGGTCACCCCTTCCGCGAGTTCCTCCGGGCTGAAGTTTAGCCCAGGAAAGTTTCGGGCATTGGTCTCGTTGCGGAAGCCGCAATAGACGGCATCCGCTCCAGCATCGACGGCTGTGCGCAACGAGGACGGCGTGCCGGCCGGGCAAATCAGTTCCATGACGAAGCCTCACCTGATCCCGAAGCCGTGCTGCCAGGACGGTCGGCGGTGCTCCGGTTTCGCTGATGCCGCATCAGGGCTTCGCCGAATTGGCCCAGTGGGCCGAGCACGGCCGCTCCCTCCCTCAGGACGTCGACGCCGGCATCGTCGACGGCATTCCGGAGCGCCAGCACGGCCTCGATGTTTCCCTCAACCGCGATGGTCCGGGAGAAGAACAGCGCGTCGCCGTCAAAGGAGCCGTCGGCCATGCCGATCAGGGCACGAAGCGGGCCGGCGATCCTGGCATCGAGTCGCTCCGGCAGGGAGCGCACGACAACGATCCGCGGGGCGTGCGGCGCCGTGTGCAGTACGAAGGCGAACGGCAGATCGGATGGGGCGAGGCCGTAGCGTTTTCCTGCATGCGCACCGAGGCGGTCAAAGATGCGCGGGTGGTGGCGCACGATCCGGCGCAGCACAGCCGATAGGAACAGCTGGAGTGGCCCTAAGGGAAGAGGCCGCAGGGCAGCGGAAACAAAGGCCGGGAAGGCCGCCGTAGAGGTGTGCGATGGCGTCATGGAAGCATCCTTGAAGCCGCCCTACCACGAGCTGCCAAGCTTGTGTTTGCGCTGGAACAAAGACAGGCGCACTCCCCTGCTTGAATGACGTGGCTCCCGCATTGAGGATATCCATGCCGCGCCGTGACCTGCCCTTCTTCTCCGACCTTTGGGACTTCGTCGCCTTCCTTGAGGCAAGAGGCCAGCTCGTGCGGATTCGGGAACCTGTCTCGGTGGCGCACGAGATCACCGAGATCCACCGGCGGGTGCTTCAGGAAGGTGGTCCGGCCCTTCTGTTTGAGCAGCCGTTGCAGCCGGATGGACAGGTAGCGGACATGCCAATCCTGGTGAACCTGTTTGGAACCGTCGAGCGTGTCGCTTGGGGCCTCGGCGTGCAACCCAATGGCCTGCGGGAGCTTGGCGAAGCGCTGGCCGAACTGCGCGAGCCCCGTCCGCCGCAGAGCCTGACAGATGCCTGGAGCAAGCTCCCCCTGGCACGGGCGGCCCTTTCCATGCGCCCTAAGGCGACCGGCGCCGGAGGGCGGACCGTGCTGTTGGGAGATGCCGTCGATCTGGGACGGCTTCCCGTCCAGATCTGCTGGCCAGGCGAGCCGGCGCCGCTCATCACGTGGCCGCTGGTGGTCACGTGCCCGCCGGATAGCACAAGCGTGGACGACTACAATGTCGGCGTCTACCGCATGCAGGTGCTCGGGCGTGACCGGGCCATCATGCGCTGGCTCGCGCACCGCGGCGGAGCCCGCCATCATCACTGCTGGAAAGCCCTTGGCAAGCCAATGCCAGTGGCGGTCGTGATCGGCGCAGACCCGTCCACCATCCTCTCGGCTGTCCTGCCTCTCCCGGAGACCCTGTCCGAGCTGCGCTTCTCGGGCCTCCTGAGGGGTCAGCGCCCCAAGCTTATGCCGTGCGCAAGCGTGCCCCTCGTCGTGCCTGCGGAGGCGGAGATCGTCATCGAAGGATTCGTGTCCGCCGACGAAACCGCACCCGAAGGCCCCTTCGGCGATCACACCGGCTACTACAACGCCGTCGAGCCCTTTCCGGTCATGCACGTGACGGCGATCACCATGCGCCCGAACCCGATCTATCTTTCGACCTTCACTGGGCGCGCGCCGGACGAGCCGTCGCGCATCGGCGAGGCGCTCAACGAGCTGTTCGTTCCGCTTCTGAAGCGCCAGTTTCCGGAGGTTCGGGATGTCTGGCTGCCGCCGGAGGCCTGCTCGTACCGGATTGCGGTTGTGTCCATCGCAAAGCGCTACGCGGGGCAAGCCCGCCGTGTGATGCTGGGTCTGTGGTCGCTTCTTCCGCAGTTCACCTATACGAAGCTCCTCATCCTGGTGAACGAGGACATCGACGTGCGCTCCTGGGACGATGTGATGTGGGCCGTCGCGACCCGCTCGGACCCTTCCCGCGATCTCGTCACGATCAGCGACACGCCCATCGATTATTTGGACTTTGCGTCGCCTCGCGCTGGTCTGGGCGGCAAGCTCGGCATTGATGCCACAAACAAGATCGGATCCGAGACTGACCGCGAATGGGGGGTGGTTCTCCAGATGGATCCCACCGTTGAGGCCCGGCTCGACACGATCTGGAGCAAACTCGGGCTTGATCGAGCCCCCTTGAGGAGCGTCGCATGAGAACAATGCCCCGGGTCGTGATCGGCATCAGCGGCGCATCGGGCGCCATACTCGGGATCCGGATCGTCGAGCTCCTCGCAGCGGCAGGCTGCGAGACCCATCTGGTCGTCTCCCACAGTGGAGAACGCACGATAGGCCATGAAGTCGGCCCTGATGCGCTCCGTCGGGTCGAGGCGCTCGTCTCCTTTCGCCATTCCATCGATGACGTCGGCGCGACCATTGCGAGCGGCTCATTCCGAACAGCGGGCATGATCGTGGCGCCCTGCTCAATGCGGACCCTGTCGGCGATTGCGAGCAGTTCGGCAGACAACCTTCTTGCACGTGCGGCGGACGTTCACCTGAAGGAACGCCGCCAGCTTGTCCTGCTGACGCGCGAGACCCCGCTGCACCTTGGCCACATCCGCATGATGGCTGCGGCAACCGAGATTGGAGCCATCATCGCGCCCCCGGTTCCCGCCTACTACCGCAGGCCCCAGTCGGTCATGGACATCATTGAACATACGGCGCGCCGCGCCATCGACCTGCTCAACCTGAACATCGACGCTCTGGCCGAGCCGTGGGGCGGGCTTGGGTGATATCCCGCTGAGGCGAGCTCAACCTAGTCCGGCGGGAGACCGGCTCGGACCACCACATCCGAACCGCTTCCAGACGTGCCAGGCAGACGTCGATCTCCCCGGCCGGAACGGGCCTGCTGAAGAAATAGCTCTGGGCCTCGTCACGGCCTCGCGCCTGCAGGCGATTCAACTGCAGGCGATTCAACTGCCGGCGGGTCTCCACGCCCTCTTCGGTAACCGCCATCCTCAAAGACAGACTGAGATCAACTCGGCCCTCTGCCAGCCCGGATCGAGGGCAGGCGTGCTCCGCCATGGGCCACAGGTCGGGCTTTGTTGTTGTGCTCGCAGACGGGCAATTGTGGCCCGACCTGTGGAAGTGTCTACACCCCTTTTGGCGCAAACATTGGCACACAACCTTCATCGGGTGAGGCAACAAGCTACGGTCTGGAGGATGACGTCTGGCTGTCTGTTCTTGTATGAATCGTATGCGCCCTCATTCCATCCCTTAGGGCAGAACTGGAATTTTCTGATGCCGAGCTTGGATAAATCCCTGGTGGCCGGTCTGCCCATGTTCGCAGGCTTCCCGGCGAGCGATCTCGATGAGATCCTGCGGGAGGCACAGCCCATCCGCTATCCGAAAGGGACGGCCGTGTTCCAGCAGGATGAGGAGGCGCAGTCCTTCTTCATTCTTCTTCATGGGCATCTGCGCGTCATCAAGGTGACCTCCGACGGGCAGCAGGTTGTGGTCCGGTTTGTGACGCCCGGTGAGATCTTCGGGATCGCCATGGCCATGGGCTGCGCAACCTATCCCGCAACGGCCCTGGCCATCGTGGACAGCATCGCGCTGGTCTGGCCGGCGGTTGTCTGGCCACGCCTCGTCGCAAAGCACCCGTCGCTTGCGGTCAACACGCTGCAGACGATGGGGGGCCGGCTGCAGGACGCGCACACACGTGTCGTCGAGATTTCGACGGAGCAGGTCGAAAAACGCGTCGCGCATGCGCTGCTGCGTCTTGCCCGTCAAGCGGGCCGGCAGGTCGAGCAAGGTGTTCAGATCGATTTCCCGATCTCACGGCAAGACATCGCCGAGATGACGGGAACAACGCTCCACACGGTGAGCCGCATCCTGAGCAGTTGGGAGGAGCAGGGTCTCGTCACGGGCGGACGCCAGCGCATCACGGTCCGCGATCCCCACAAGCTCTTCCTGCTGGCGGAGAGCTGACGGTTCGGGAAACACCTCACCCCGTGACGGAATGCGGCGCCCCGTCACGGAACCGCAGGCCAGCGGGCCGTGACAAGCTCAGGCTCCACCGTTGACGCGGAAGCCGACTCCTTGGTGGCAACCGCGCGCAGATCCGCCAGGAACTTCGCACGGTCGACCCCATGCTCCCGGCACGCATCGTCAACCGTGTGGAAGCAGGCAATCGGGCAGCCGACGCAACGCATCTTGTGATTCAGAAAGACCCGGATCGTGGCAGGGCACTGTCGCATGACATCGTCGACGAGCTGGGTGACTTCAACAGGCATGACGGCCTCCAAAGTGAGGATGCAATTGAGATGCCTCAACTTACCGAGTTCCCTTCGCCGTTCTTTGCGCGACGACAAGGAGACGAATGATGAGGCCCAACAATCGTTGTTTTGTTTGCTGCAGGGCAAAGATGACGGGGCTTCAATCGGCCAAGGTCCTGCCGTCGATGCGAGCGGAAGAGGAGAGCCGATGAGCGACAATTCCAAGCGGCAGCACGCCCTGGATCCTGATGTCCTGGATTGTCTGACGGATGTTCTGGATCCGGAGATCGGCCTTAGCGTCGTGGATCTTGGCTTGGTCTATCAGACTCGCCGGACGCCCGAGGCCGTCGAGGTCGCGCTCACCCTCACCACCCGCGCCTGTCCCTTGGGCGAAATGATCATGGAGGAGGCGCGCGAGCGTCTGGCGCATCGGTTTCAGGACGCTCCCCGCATTGACGTTCGTCTGGTCTGGGATCCTGTCTGGACTCCCGACTTCATCACCGCCCGCGGCCAGGAGCTTCTCGGCCGCGCACCAAGGACCATAGCCTGATGTGCAGCTGCAACGTCACTGAAACCGTCATCGACGTCCGCCAGATCATGCCGCGGATGCGCCATCCCCTGATCTTCAACACCTTCGATCAGCTTGCCCCCGGCGAGGCCTTCCTGCTGGTCAACGACCACAATCCCCGGCCTCTGTTCTACCAGTTCAATGTCGAGCGGCCGGGCGAGTTCGGCTGGGATTACCAGGAGGAGGGTCCCGAGCTCTGGCGGGTCCGCATCAGCCGCGCCGCCTGAGGGAGCCCGGCGACTGACATAGGCGGGGCCGCGGCGGCTCCGCCCCCATCTTTGCAAGGTGCCGTTGTCGCCAGTTGGCACCTGCACAACCTCCCCTCCGTTGCCCGCGCATCCATCGGACGGCATTCACGATGATTGAGTTCTATGGCGCATTGGCGGTTTTCGTGGCGGCCCACGTCATTCCGGCGAGCCCAGGTTTGCGCGCGCGGTTGATCGACGCGATGGGGCGATCAACCTATCTGATCGCGTACTCGATCCTGTCTCTCGTCCTTCTGGGCTGGCTGATCGTGGCCGCCCAGCGCGCTGACACCGTGTGGCTCTGGGATCCGGCCCCGTGGCAGTGGCACGTCCCGTTCATCGCCATGCCGGTCGCGGCGTTCCTGTTCGTCGCTGGCCTAATGGCAGCCAATCCCCTCTCAATTTCCCTTCGCAGCGGCGCGGAGCCTGGGCCGGTCACGGCCGTCACGCGGCACCCAGTCCTATGGGCCTTCCTGATCTGGGCGGTGGCCCACATCCCACCGAATGGTACCGTGGTCGCGCTCCTGCTGTTCAGTGCGATGGTTCTGTTCTCCCTGCTCGGGTTCGTCCTGCTCGACGTCAAGGCACGCAAGCGCCTTGGTCCGGAGCGCTGGCGGGAGCTGGCGGCCGGAACCTCCATCCTCCCCTTCGCGGCGGTCCTCTCGGGGCGAGCCCGGTGGCACGCGCTGCGCTCTCTAATCCTGCCAGCGCTGATCGCTGCCGCTGTCTATATCTGGTTCGTGCTGCAGGGTCATGCGCTTCTGTTCGGCGCGGATCCCCTCGCCGGCCTTGCGGCCATGGGATAGCCCTGCCAGACGGCGGGAGCGGGTCCCGGCTGGCCGCCGCGGGGACTTTACTGCGTGAGGAACAGGACGGCCGCGATCACGACCGACATGGTCACCGCCGTGATCGTCCCGGTCGGGCGCAGCACCCCCATCCGGTACAGCATGACGGCGAAGATGACGATCAGCGGCGTCGCCATCACCAAACCAACCTGGGCATCGCTCATGTGACGGATCTCCTGAATTCGTGTGGCCTCTCTATGGCCGAGAATGCGGGAGAGTTGTTTGTGCCATCGCAACGAAGAATGCGACAGCGAGCGGTAGGAGGCGTCATCGGCCAACTTGTTATCGTGGACAAGCAATGAACCTTGCGCAAGAAGATCGCTCCTGGGGCGCCCTCTCGGACCTGCCCGGACACCCGATGATGTGGGTGCTCATCCTGACCGAAGTCGTGACCTTCGGGCTGCTCTTCCTGACGTTCGCCATCGCAGGAGCCGTTCACCATGATCTCTTCGCGGCGGGCCAGGCGCAACTCGACCCAACTCTTGGTGGCATCAACACCCTTGTCCTGATCACCAGCGGCTGGCTCGCTGCCCTGGCGGTCGAGGCTCGGTCCGTCGGCCGCCGCGGTGCGGCGCGGCTCCTTCTCGGAGGGGCCATGGCGTTGGGCATCGTCTTCATCGCCATTAAAATCACCGAGTACATTACGAAAGCCCAAGCAGGCATCGGCCTGGAGACTGACACCTTCTTCACGCTCTACTTCCTGCTGACCGGCTTCCACCTCCTTCATGTGCTGCTGGGCATCGTCATCCTCGTCGCCGTCACATTTTCGGACAGCCTGGAGAACCTGAAGACCGGCACCGCCTTCTGGCACATGGTCGATCTGGTCTGGGTCGTCATGTACCCGCTTATTTACCTGATTGGATAGCGCGATGACACAGACCGCCGCGCGCCAGGTCACTCGCGCCTGGGGCCTCCTTGTCCTGCTCACCCTTCTCAGCCTCGGCGCAGGCGGTTCCGGCTGGACTGGACTGGCGGCAAACGCGCTGATCCTGACTGCCGCCTTCGCCAAGGGGCGCTGGATGCTGATGGACTTCCTCAAGCTCCGTCGCGTGCCGGCCGGTTGGCAGACCCTGTTTCTCTGCTGGCTTGGGCTGGTCACTGTCATCCCGTGGGCCGCCACCGCTCTGTCCTTGCTGCGCGGATAAACGACCTTTCGTTACGGGGCTTGCTCCAGAGCAAAGAGCGGCGCTGCTGCTCCTGTCATCAGGGACGGGAGCGCACCATCCGGTGCCTGATGCAACCCAAGGCCCATCGGCATGTCCAGCACCGATCACTCGGCCATCCGTTCGCGGAGTCCGCCACCATTGGCATGCGCCTGCGGCGTGAGCCGCACCTGTTCTCCACTGCCACAACAGAAAGGATCGTGTGATGGCTGAAGTCCTCACCAAATCGGCGGCGAGAAACGTGTTCTACGGGGGCTCGTTCTTCTTCTTCGCCATCTTCGTGGGCCTGACCGCCCACAGTCACTATTACATGAACACCACGTCGACCGATGTGTCGACGCTGAATGCCTCCGTCGCCCGCGGCAAGCACGTGTGGGAGAAGCACTCCTGCATTAACTGCCACTCCATCCTCGGCGAGGGAGCCTACTTCGCCCCCGAGCTCGGCAACGTCTGGGTTCGCTATGGCGGCAAGGACGATCCGGCCGGCGCCCGCGAGACGCTCAAGGCCTGGATGGCCGCACAGCCGACCGGCATCGAAGGACGGCGGCAGATGCCGCAGTTCAACCTGACCGACCAGGAACTCAACGACCTCGCTGATTTCTTGGAATGGACCAGCCGCATCAAGACCCAGAACTGGCCGCCGAACAACGCCGGCTAAGGGGGACCGATATCATGAAATACCAAACGCAAAAGGTGGCCCTGCTCTACTTCTATGGAGCCCTGGCCCTGTTCATCGCCCAGGTCCTGTTCGGCGTTCTCGCCGGCACGATCTATGTCCTGCCCAATACGCTCTCCGAACTGCTGCCGTTCAACGTCGTCAGGATGATCCACACCAACGCGCTGATTGTGTGGCTGCTGATCGGCTTCATGGGAGCAACCTACTACCTGGTTCCGGAAGAAACCGAGACCGAGCTCTTCAGCCCGCTTCTCGCGAAGATCCAATTCTGGATGTTTTTCGGCGCGGCCGGCGTCGCGGTGGTGGGATACCTGTTCAAGATCCACGAAGGTCGCGAATTCCTCGAACAGCCTTTCATCATCAAGGTCGGCATTGTCGTCGTCTGCCTGATGTTCCTGTTCAACATCACCATGACGGCTCTTAAAGGGCGCAAGACCGTCGTCACCAATATCCTGCTCTTCGGGTTGTGGGGCGTGGCGATCTTCTTCCTGTTCGCCTTTTACAACCCGATCAACCTTGCGGTCGACAAGATGTACTGGTGGTACATCGTGCATCTCTGGGTCGAGGGCGTGTGGGAGCTGATCATGGCCTCCGTGCTCGCCTTCCTGATGATCAAGCTCAACGGCATCGACCGCGAGGTGGTGGAGAAGTGGCTTTATGTCATCGTTGGCATGGCCCTGTTCTCCGGCATTCTCGGCACGGGCCACCACTTCTACTGGATCGGCGCGCCCGGCTACTGGCAGTGGATCGGCTCGCTGTTCTCCACCCTTGAAGTCGCGCCCTTCTTCACCATGGTCGTGTTCACCTTCCAGATGACCTGGAAGGCCGGCCGCAAGCACCCGAACCGCGCGGCCCTGCTGTGGTCGATCGGCTGCTCGGTGATGGCGTTCTTTGGCGCTGGTGTCTGGGGTTTCCTGCACACCCTGTCCTCGGTGAACTACTACACCCATGGCACGCAGGTGACCGCTGCTCACGGGCACCTCGCCTTCTTCGGCGCCTATGTGATGCTCAACCTCGCCGTCATGGCCTACGCCATGCCGCAGATCCTCGGTCGCGCTCCGTACAACCAGATGCTCAGCATCGTCAGCTTCTGGATCATGTGCACGGCCATGTCGGTGATGACCTTCGCGCTCACCTTCGCGGGCGTCATCCAGGTCCACCTGCAACGCGTGCTCGGGCAGTCGTACATGGACGTCCAGGACCAGCTCGCCCTGTTCTACTGGATTCGCCTCGGCTCGGGCGTGTTCGTGCTGATCTCGGCGCTGATGTTCGTCTACGCGGTGTTCGTCCCCGGACGCGAGAAGTCCCCGCGGCTGGTGCAGGGCCTGCAGCCCGCCGAATGAGCATAGACGGGGCGGCCCCGAACGGCCGCCCCGTCCTCCCCATTGCACCCAAAGGATTTGACCGATGAAACCCCTCCTGCAAGCGGTTCCCGAACCTGTGGTCGAACTGCCCTACTACGTTCCGGCCGGAAATGAGTGCTCCCTGTTCGAGCTCGCCTGGAGCAAGCGCCTGCCGCTGCTCCTGAAGGGTCCGACCGGCTGCGGCAAGACCCGCTTCGTCGCCCACATGGCATCAAAGCTCGGGCTGCCGCTTCATACCGTCTCCTGCCATGACGATCTCACCGCCGCCGACCTTACCGGCCGCTACCTGCTCAAGGGCGGCGACACGGTGTGGGCGGACGGCCCCCTCACCCGCGCCGTGCGCGAGGGCGGCATCTGCTATCTCGATGAGATCGTGGAGGCGCGCAAGGACGTGACCGTGGTGCTGCACCCGCTCACCGACGACCGCCGCATCCTGCCGCTCGACCGTACGGGCGAGGAGCTGCAGGCGCCGGACTCCTTCATGCTGGTCGTGTCCTACAACCCGGGCTACCAGACCCTGCTCAAGTCTCTGAAGCCCTCGACGCGCCAACGCTTCGTGGCCATCGAATTCGCCTTTCTGCCCTTCGACCACGAGATCGCCGTCGTCGCCTCGGAAAGCGGCCTGTCCGCGGAGCGGGTGCGTCCCCTTCTGCTGCTGGCCCGCCGCCTGCGCGCGCTCAAAGGGCAGGATTTGGAGGAAGGTGTGTCCACACGCCTGTTGGTCTACTGCGCGTCCCTCATTGCGGCGGGTGTCCCGGCGGAAGAAGCCGTGCTCGCCACCATGATCGAGCCGTTGACTGACGACCTCGACGTCAAGCAAGCCCTGACCGAGGTAGCCTGCGCTACGCTCGCCTGATCCGGAGACACGCCATGCTCGACTTCCTGGAACTTGAGGAAACCGTCGGCCAGTTCTGGCACCGGCTTGTCGGCCGCGCGGCGACCTACCCACGCTACCCCGAGCTTGGCGTCTCCCTTGATGAGGTCCGCGGATATCTCGCCGTATTCTTCCGCGGCCTTGGCGGCGAGCCCGGGGTGCAGCTCGCGGGCACCGCCGCGCGCGCCTCGTCCCACCGCCTGAACTTTCTTCAGCGGCTCGGGGTCACCGAGGAGCGGGTGGAGCAGCCCGGACGGGACGCGGCCACCCTGTTCCTGCCGCCGCGGATCGAGCTGTTCCCATCAAGCGTGCTCAACCGCTCGCTCTACCTGTGGCTGGCGGCCTATTTTGCCCATGTGCCGACAAGCGCGATCACCGAAGCCGATCCGCTGCGCCGAGATCTTCTGGTGCTCCGGCGGGTGCAGGCGACGGTCGCCGCGGTCCTGGCGGAGTGCCCCGGGCTGACACAACAGTACAAGGAGCTCTGCACCGCCATGCGCGAGGCGCGGCCGCGGCGCCCCCTGCCGGCCGCGGAAAGCAGGATCGAGCAGATCGTGCTCTCGCTCCTTGGGGATGACGGTGCAACGCCGCCTGCCCTTTTGGACACGGTGGCCGGCGACGCGGCCCTGCCGCGCCAAGCCCCTGCCGGCTATCAGCCCTTCCTGCCTGTCCCGCTCTGGGGCGACACCTGGGCCCGCGAAGCCGGAGCAGCCAGCCGCAACAGCGACGAGCCTGCCGGTCCAAGCGACCTCGCGGCGTCTGATACACGCAAGCGCTTTGCCGCGCGGCGTGAAGCGGATCAGGCCCAGCGCAGCGACCCGTTCATCCTGAACCGCTTCGAGAAGATCCTGGCGATGGCGGAGATGGTCAATGTCAACCGGCCCTCTGACGATGATGAGGACGAGAACGCCGAAAAGGCTCTGGACGAGATGGAGGAGATCCCGCTCTCCAAGCACAAGGGCAAGCCGGCGACCAAGCTCAAGTTCGACCTCGACCTGCCGCCCGAGGCCGTAGATACGACGAGCCTGACGGCCGATCTGGCCTATCCGGAATGGGACTACACCCGCAAAGCCTATCTGCCGAACCACTGCCGCGTGTTGGCAGCCCCTGCCTCCGAACAGGGCGAGGCCTGGGAGGCGGATGACGAGGCCCGCCGGATGATCCGGCGCGTGCGCCGCCAGTTCGAGGCGCTCAGGCCAAAGCACGAGATCCTGCGGGCGCAGCCGGACGGCGAAGAGCTCGACATCGATGCGCTGGTGCGCGCCCGCAGCGATCTGCTGTCCGGCGGCTCTGGCACGGAGCGTGTCCACCTCGCCAGCAAGCGCCAGGCTCATGATCTCGCCGTGACGCTGTTGGTCGATGTGTCGCTCTCCACCGATGCCTGGATTGACAACAGGCGCGTGCTCGACGTGGAAAAGGAGGCACTGATGGTGCTGGCGCATGGAATGGCTGCCTGTGGCGACTCGCACTCCATCCTGACCTTCACCTCGCGGCGGCGCTCCTGGGTGCGGGTGGAGACCGTGAAGGACTTCGACGAGCCCATGAGCCAGAATGTGGCACGACGCATCTCGGCGCTGAAGCCCGGCTACTACACCCGCATCGGGGCAGGTATCCGCCACGCCACGGCGAAACTCGCGGAGCGTCCAAACCGGCAGAAGCTGCTGCTGGTGCTCACCGACGGCAAGCCGAACGACATCGATTATTATGAGGGCCGCTTCGGCATCGAGGACACGCGCAAGGCCGTCATGGAGGCGCGCCGCGCCGGCGTCACCGTGTTCGGCGTGACGGTGGACCGTGAGGCGCAGTCCTATTTCCCGACTCTCTTCGGGCGTGGCGGCTATGCCATTGTCGGCCAGGTGGCGAAGCTCCCCTCCGCCCTGCCGTCGATCTACCGGCACCTGGTCCAGTAGAATGGTCCAGTAGAAAGCGGAAGCACCAGCGAACCTAGCCTCAGCCGCGATCGCCGTCTCCAGCAGCGCGGCTGGGCAGATGCAGGGCTTTCGGGCCAATGTTGAGGCCGATCTGCAGGCTGTCGGCGATGCGGTGTGCGCGGTCGATGAAGAATTGCGCAACATCAGGCTCGCAGACCTCACGAGCCGTTGCCTCGAATAGGGCAAGCCAGCGCTCAAAGTGCCCCTCCAACAGGGCCATGCCCCTGTGGGCCACCTGCGGTTTGCCCTGATACCGCCCTGTCCGCAGGGCGATGGACGACCAGAAGTCGACCATGATCGCCAGATGCTCGCTCCAGCGGTGTGACAGGGCCTGGCGAAAAATCGGCCCTAATTCCTCATCCTGCAGAACCCGGTCGTAGAAGGTCTCGACCAAATGCCGGATCATGTCCTCTGTCACGCCCTTTGCCGGCTCGATCAGGGGAATCGCGGTAGTTGAACTCATGCCAAAAGACCCCTCACGAATTCCTCTTTGCTTAGACGCAAAAAGATGTATTTTCAATGCATGTTTGAGGAGTTCTAATGAGGCTGACGTCCCACACCGACTTTGCGCTGCGCCTGCTGATGAGCCTCGCGGTCGTGGAGGAGCGTCTTGTCACCATCGAGGAGCTTGCCACGCGGCACGGGCTGTCGCGCAACCACCTGATGAAGGTGGCGCAGACCCTGGTCAGCCTCGGCTACGTGACGGGCGTGCGCGGACGGACCGGTGGCCTGAAGCTCGCCCGGCCTGCCGCCAGCATCCGCATGGGAGAGGTCGTTCGCGCCCTGGAGGACGACACCGCCTTGGTGGAGTGCCTGGGCGATGGTCCAACCACCTGCATCCTGAGCGGCGCCTGCTTGCTCACCCACACGATGGGTCGAGCGAGGGAAGCCTTCTTCGCCTCGCTCGACGAGGTGACGCTGGCTGACCTCGTTGCCCCGCGCATCCTGCTGCGCCAGCGCCTTGGGGTGAGTGAAAGAACTCAACACGGCATCGCCGCCATTGCTTGAGATCAACGTTCAAAACGGAAGGAGACAACAGTCATGCCGATGAAAACCCTTTTGACCACTCTGCTCCTTGTCGCGGCCGGGCCCGCCTCCGCCGAGTGCGTCTACAGAAATGCCTATAACCATCTGACCAACGAATACGTCACCGTTCCGGTCTCCTGCCCTCCCGTGAAGGCAAGCCAGACGCCCAAGTACCGCAGCTGGTATGAGTGCCCGGTTCACGAAGAGCGGAATGCCAAGACCGGGGACGTCTATCAGGTGCGGTCCTGCGCATGACGAACCCGTCAGTGGCGGCTTGAGGGTCGTCACCGACAGGAACGAAACAAACGAGCCCACAGGAGCCGGGCCGAGGTTCGGCTCCTGTGGGCTCGTTGCTGCCATCACACCGCGCGGCTGTGGGTTCTGCCCGACTGGCCGAGGTAGGCATCGAATACAGACGCCACGCTCCGCACCAGGAAGCAGGTGTCATCATTCACCGACAGCACGTTGCCATCGAGCCGGATGACACCGTCGCCCTCCAGCATCTTCAGCCGCGGGATCGCCTGCAGGATGGTCTCAGGCGCCACGCCGTGCCGGCCGCACACCTCCGCCACATCGACCTTGAAGTCGCACATCACCCGCTCGATTAGATCGGCCCTCAGGCGGTCGTCTGCCGTGAGGGAATACCCCTTCGCCGTCGCTAGCTCCCCGCGCGCTATGCGCTCGGCATAGCGCCCCAGCACCACCTCGTTCTGGGCATAGCCCTGCGTCAGCCGTCCGATGGCAGAGGCGCCGAAGCCAATCAGAACGTCGCTGGGATCGGTCGTGTAGCCCTGGAAGTTGCGATGCAGGACGCCATCGACTTGCGCCTTCACCATCGTGTCCTCAGGCAAGGCATAGTGGTCGAGCCCGATTCGGCGGTAACCGGCTTCAACGAGCGCCTCGGCGATGACCTCCGCCTGCTCGTAGCGGGCGGCGCCGTCGGGCAATGCGGCCTCGTCGATCCTGCGCTGATGTTTCTTGAACGTCGGGATGTGCGCATAGCCGAAGACGGAAAAGCGCTCGGGGCGCAATTCAATGCTCTTGCGCACGGTCTCGACACAGGATTCCACCGTCTGGTGCGGAAGGCCATAGATCAGGTCGAAGTTGATGCCGCGCACGCCGGCCTCCCGCAAGCCGTTCGTGGCCCGTGCCGTTTGCTCGACGCTCTGGATGCGGTTGATAGCGCGCTGCACCACCGGGTCGAAGCTCTGCACGCCAAGGCTCGCGCGGGTGACGCCCGCCTCACCCAGGGTCTTCGTCATCGTCTTGGTCAGGGTGCGTGGGTCGATCTCCACCGCGACCTCGGTTTCCTCATCAAGGGAAAATTCCTGCCGCATCAAGGCCATGAGGTCGAGCAACTCGGAGGGCTCCATAATGGTTGGGGTTCCGCCACCGAAATGTAAGTGCCGCACGGTCAGACGGCCACTCAGGCGATCCGTCACGAGTTCGATCTCACGCCGCAGGACAGCGAGATAATCCACGATCGGCGCATCGCGCTGGGTAATGGTCGTGTGACACCCGCAGTACCAGCACATGGAGCGGCAAAACGGCACGTGGAGATAGAGCGAGGTGCTCGTCCCGGCCGGCAGGGACGCCAGCCAGTTCCCATAGGCCTCGTGCCCGATGGTGTCGGAGAACTGCGGTGCCGTCGGATAGCTCGTGTAGCGGGGAAGCCGCTCCTCGCCGTAGCGCGCTCTCAGGTCGTCTTTCATGGTGCAAACCCTCACATCGACGGCCCATCCTCCGGGAGGCTGTCCGCCCTTCATGCAAAGGGGCGTACAGGAAATCTCACCGGGGTTCCTTGCGCTTGCTCAATATGATCCGGCGGCTTTCCCACCGCAGCGCACACATCATTTGATCTGCATCAAATCGTTGGGGATGCTCGCCAAAAATAATGTGCCTTCGAATGTATTCGCCGAAATATTTGCGCTGCAGCAAATAAGGCTGGGAAGCTGAGGAGTACAAAGTCTTCATCCGATGACGGACCAGAACGATCCGCCAGGCGGTCCCATAGAGGAGATGAAGATGAAGGCCCTGAAGATCCCGGGACGCCGGCCGCTGCTTGCGACCGCTGCTGTTTTAGCCCTTGCCACCGCGGCGTGGCTCGGCG
Organism: Microvirga soli; assembly: GCF_016734765.1. Lineage (GTDB taxonomy): Bacteria > Pseudomonadota > Alphaproteobacteria > Rhizobiales > Beijerinckiaceae > Microvirga > Microvirga soli. Next base: position 99,918 of record NZ_JAERQE010000010.1, read on the forward strand.
CCCCGCTCGCAGCCAACGCAGGCGACAAGGTGGCGGCTGCCACGACGCACGCCCACGTTGCGACCGAGGCAGCCCCGGTGAGCGTGGTGCGCCTGCCTTCCGATCTTCCTGGCCCCATCGGCAAGCGTGGCCCGCAGCGGGTCAAGGTCGACTTCGAGACCACCGAAGTGTCAGGTCATCTCGATGACGGCACCACCTACCACTACTGGACCTTCAACAACAAGGTTCCCGGTCCCTTCGTCCGAGTGCGGGTCGGCGACACGGTCGAGGTCAAGCTGAAGAACGCCGAAGACAGTGCCATGATGCACAATGTCGACTTCCATGCGGTCACTGGCCCCGGCGGTGGCGCCAAGGCCACGGAGGCGGCTCCGGGCGAGACCCGCGGCTTCGAGTTCAAGGCGCTCAACCCCGGTCTGTATGTTTATCATTGCGCCACTCCCATGGTGGCCCAGCACATTGCCAACGGCATGTACGGCCTGATCCTGGTGGAGCCGGAGGAAGGTCTGCCGAAGGTCGATCATGAGTTCTACGTGATGCAGGGTGAGCTCTACACCGAGCAAGCCCACGGCACGAAGGGGCACTTAGGGGAAAGCTATGAGAAGCTGATCAGCGAACGTCCCGAGTACTTCATCTTCAACGGCAGCGCGGACGCCCTGAAGAAGAACCCGTTGAAGGCGAAGGTCGGCGAGACCGTCCGTATTTACTTCGGCGTAGGTGGGCCGAACTACACCTCGTCCTTCCACGTGATCGGCGAGATCTTCGACAAGGCTTACCCATTGGCTTCGCTCAGCTCGCCGATGAAGGATGTGCAGACCATTACTACTCCTCCCGGTGGCGCCAGCGTGGTGGACTTCAAGGTTGAGGTTCCCGGCAACTACATCCTCGTCGACCATGCCCTGAGCCGCGTCGAGCGCGGTCTGGCCGGCATCCTGCAGGTTGAGGGGCCCGAGAACCCCACGGTCTTTAAGGACTACAACCCGCAGAAGTCGGCCCAGTCGACCGGCGGTCATTGACCGGAACGGCTTTAAACGACGGAAAGTCCGGGCCCGGCCCGGACTTTTTGCATCTCGGGTTTTTGCGCCAGGGCAACGAAGCCAGGGCCGTCCTCTGTCTTCATGAGGGAACAAGCAAACACCGCCTCCACCGAACCTAACCGAGACTGTTGATGAAACCTGTCCTGCGCGAGATCGCCGGCGCTTCCGGCCCGGCCACCCCATGCGAACCCTCCCCGCTGCTGACGCGCGTGCGCGCTGTCATGGACACCCTTGACCTGGACTGCCGCTGCCGCGGTAAGCTCGACGCAGCCCTGGAGCGGTTCGAGGCCTTGGAGAGCCGGCGCCAGCTCCGCGGCCTGATCCTCGATGCCCGCCACCAGGCGGAACGCATCGGGGCGCTGCTCGAACTCGTCGGCGAGTTGGACACCGTGTCGACCGACGAGGCGGACCTAAGCGTTTTCCACGAAATCGCACTGCTGTTCGAGGACATCAGGGCCGCGGCGATGCGTGGGGCCGAAGACATGGTCCGTGCGGCAAGACTTGACCTGCGTGGCGGCCAAGCGGGCTGACCTGCAACCCATGCGCCGATTGCGCCTGTCAGAGAGAGTTCACCGGCCCGGCCTGCGCAGAGCCTCTGGCAGCGGCTGGTCGCCATAATCGATGCTGGAGCGCTGCAGGATGCACCCGGCCGCGTCGACCACAAGGCGCAGCCGCCGTCCGGCATGGAAGAACGTGAGCCGGAAACGGCCCTCGTCCTCGCCGATGCCGCGCTCGCAGCGACTGGTGATCGCCCCGCTGCGGAGCAGCTCCGGCACGTGCGACGGCTCCAGGCCCAGTCCCTCACCGAGCACCGAGGCATCAACCTGGATCGTGCCGTCCTGGATCTCAATCTCGGGCATGAGGGTTCCCTTCATTGATGCTGCCGGACATGGGCCACCGTCTCGTCAGGTCGCCGACGCGGAGGCTGTGCCCGGTACGGGCGTCAGCAGGACCACATCCGGATCGTCGGCGTGGTCGAGCAGCAGCTGCCGGACGCGGTCCTGCCACAGCCGGCGGAACTCCTGGGCCTCCGCCGGGGAGGCCTCTCCGCCAAGAACCCGTTGGAACAGCGGTCTGGCATTAGCATGAAGCGGCACGGCGGCGGCGTTCAGGCTCGCGATGATGCGTTCGCTTGTATCACGACGGGTGAACTGAATCTCCCCGCAGATATCGCTCCCGAAGGCGAGCCGGTCACGGCGCTCGAACCGTCCTGCGATCCCCTTGAACCCGCCCTCGCCCGCCGCTCCGGTCAGGAGGGTGGCCACCGAAGCCATCACGCCGGCTACACCCTCGGAGGCGCCCTGGCTCAGCGTGACGTCGATCTCGCCCCGCACCGGAATCCCGTTCCCGTACAGGCACCTGAGCGCCCGCAACGTCATCAGATAGGCGCCGGCCACGGTCGGGCAGGAATGCCCGGCCAGTTTGACGGCATCGAGATAGCTGTACTCGACCAGTCCGTCCTCGGTGGCTCCGAGAAAGGCGCTCAACGGATCGTACAGCGTGAGGCGAGGCGCCTCGTCGAAGAAGCTTGGATAATTCATCGGGACCACCTGATCAGTTGAGCCTTGTCGTTACCGCAGTCCTGCGGCCTACTCGTTGCTCTGGCTCAACCAGGCTGACTATTGCCGGCTCCCGAACTTCGCCCACTCACCGGCGTTGGGGAAGATCATCGCAGACGGCTAGCGCGTCGGCGCCTCTCGGAGAACGCGGCCATGGTCGGTTCCGTTCGCTCTCACCTTGTTTGGGTTCTCATCGGGCTTCTCGGCGCATTCGCCCTGGCGCTAATCGCCGTCGAGCGCGGCGAGCACGTCAACGCGCTCTGGATCGTGGTAGCGGCCATCGCCACCTACCTGATCACCTGCCGCTACTACTCGCTCTTCATCGCCAGACGTGTCATGCAGCTCGACCCGGAGTGCGAGACCCCGGCGGTCCGGCACAACGACGGGCTCGATTACGTGCCCACCAACCGCTACGTGCTGTTCGGTCGTCACTTCGCCGCCATCATCGGCGCCGGCCCCCTCGTCAGTCTCGTGCTCGCGGCCCAGATGGGATACCACCGTCAGATCGCCTTTAGATCGAGATTTCCTCGATGCTCCGCGGCTCCTTTGCAGAGCGGCCATTCTCCTTGCGGCGTGCATTGCCTCGGACCTCATATGCCTTCAGCCGGGCACGCATGATGGAACCAAGCGGGCGGTGAGCGGACAGGCTGTGCGAGGGGCAGAAGAGCAGATCTTCATCCAAAGCCCGGCGTGCGGCATCGAAGGCCTCCTGCGGCGGCAGGATTAGGCGGGCGACCGGCAAGTACGGACTCTCGTCCTCGGGCCACTCGGCATTGGCATTTTCCACCGGCATGCGCTCCAGGTTGGTGCAGAGCTGGATGCCGACCTCATACTCCGCCGGATTGTCGCGAAAGTATTCCACGACGGCCGTGCGCAGGCCGTCCTCATCGGCGGGTGTGAAGCCGGCTTGCCGCAGCTCATGCAGGCGGGGCATGGCAGGCCTGACCCGCAGCTTAGCGATGTAGTCGCCATAACGGTACGGGCATTGGCTGTAATAGGCCTCCGCCAAGGGATGGTTGAACGGATGGCCGTAGAAATCGAGGTTGGCGCTGTCCAGTCCGACGGCGTTGAGCGCCGCATTGGCCGCGCGTGATGAGGCCGAGACGGCTTGCTTCACCCCTTCCGGCAGCGGCATCGCCATCTCGGTCGCGGTGATCTGGGCCAGGAACACCTTGGCGGTGGGTGCAATGAACACTTTGCCGGTGTCGAGCACCCAGTCCTGGGTGACCTCACCTTCGTGACCGGGGAGCATCTCGCCTTCAACGCCGACGATCTTGAGGGACATGCCGCGTGGTGTGGACACCCGGCGGTCATCCAGGAACTCGCCAGGCACATGGGAAAGGCGCACCACGACCGGGTAGGTCCGCAGCTCGGCAAACAGCCCCTGGCGCAACTCGGGAGGCAGATTCTCCAGAACCCGCAGTTCCCCCTTGAGGATGCCATGCGCTTTGGCATGGGACGTGCGCACGGAGCGTCCATAGCGCTCCCGTGTGATCCGGCCGCCGCCAGCCATCGCCTCGATGATCCTGTCGAAGGTCTCCTGCTCGTCCGGCTCGACCTCCTCCACATCGTCGCGGTAGCGGACGAAGGAGGGCTTTGCCTTGGGCTGACCTGAGGCAAAGCCTTTTCCTGCGGGCGACCGCGCGTCGTGAATGCCAGAGGGTCCACTGACAGCCCGGCAGAGGACGTCGGTCACAAGCCCATAGGCCAAATGAGCGACAAGTCCGCGGGCATGGGCGGTCCAAGGATAATCCTGCGGACGGCCGGACAGGCCCAGAGCGGCGTTCATCCCCTCGTCCTTGATCAGGAATAGGCCCAGCCCGAAGAGGCTGCCCCTGCCTGCATCGAGGTAGGCGACCCGCCCGCGCAGGGTACCATACAGCGCCCCGGGCACCATCCCCAGCCCGTAATGCACGATGAGACCAGCCGTATCGCGCTGGCGCCGGGTCAGGACAAGTCCAGCCTGGTCTGCCGTTTCCGCGGCCAGAACTTGGGCCGGATCCATGCCGCCGGGGCGAGCCTGCCGGGTCTGCTGGCGTGTCCGCCTGTTGTCGAGACCGCGCCGGAAGTTGAACCAGTCGATGCGGTCCATTACCCAGACAGCCGCCACTCCTGCGGCCGCGCCCGCCAAGGCATCTAGAACGATGTCTGCGGACGAATGCCGCGAATGCCGGCCAGAGCGCCTCCCGGTCCCTGCCGCAGATCCGGTGGAAGTTGCGTTGGTTCTGTCGCGTGCGGGCTGTGGCATGGCAAATCCTTACCGTGACGGTGCGGGTGTTGCCGAGGGCCACCCGTGGGCCTTGCGCTTTAACGTCCAATCGAAAGACACATCGACTGTTCCAGCTTCGCTATTCGGAGGGATGGTCACTCGCGTTGCATGTGCTGTCGGAACCTGTGCTGCGGCCTGCAATTGACGATGCAGGCGGCCTCAGACAGACGGTTCTGGATCAATGCCACATCCGCCACTTTGGAGGAGAGACACCGACGGTCGTTCTCCTGACAAAGAGGCATTCTCACTGACGGTGAGATTTGCGATGCCGATGCGCGTTCACGAAGTTCATCCTGCCCTTGCCCATTTCCCGGTGGCCCTGCTACCCACTGCCGTGGCGGCCGATCTCATTGGCCGGCTCACCAACAACGATTCGCTGATGGACATGGGACGCCAGCTGATGCCGGTAGCGGCGGCCAGTGTCGCCGCAACGGGGATAGCAGGCTTTGCCGCGCAAGAGGCCGTCAAGACCAGCGATGTCTCCCATGATCTCTTGGTCACCCATCGCACGCTCAACATCGGCCTGCTGGCACTGTCAGTGGGTTTGGCAGCGATCCGTTCGCGCAGCCGGCGGCCAAGCACTGGGTACCTGCTTGCGGGTCTCGCCGGCGCCGCCCTTGTGACGTACTCGGGCTATCTTGGCGGCCGGATGGTTTACGCGCACGGTGTCGGCGTGACCCCTGCCGATGGGATCGAGCCGGAGCGGACACCCGAGATGCCTCACGACGGGTTTGGGAGGGCCGCACGCGCGTCTGCGTCCAACGTCGGCCATGCGCTCAGACACACCGCCCAGGAAATGGCGCAAGGGGAGATCGTCCCGAGATTTCAGGAGCATGCGCCCGCCTACCGGGAGCCAGCCGTAGGCTAGGCTCTGTCCCAAGTGGCAGCAGGCCGACCAGACCTGGGCCCGAGGTGCCGCCAGTGAAATGATCATGCCCCACGGTTCGATGTGACTGGGGGCAGAACCAAGGTTGCCGAATGGATCTGACCCGACTTGCTGCCGATGCGATCCTTACGGCCGCCGCCGACGCGGTGGTGGCAACCGACCGGGATGGGATCATCCAGGTGTGGAACCCTGGCGCGGAGCGTATCTTCGGCCACCGCGCCGACGAGGCGTTGGGCCAATCACTCGACCTCATCATCCCGGACCGCCTGCGCCCGCGCCATTGGGAGGGCTTCCACCGCGTCATGGCTACCGGCGAGAGCCATTACGGCGCAGGCGATCTGCTGTCGGTGCCGGGCATCCGCAAGGACGGGCAACGCATCTCACTGGAATTCACCATCGTGCCGCTCAAGGATGAGGAGGGACAAATGCAGGGCCTCGCCGCGGTGATGCGGGACGTGACCAGCCGGTTCGAGGAAATCAGAGCTCTGAAGCAGAAGCTGGCGGAAGCAAGCGTACCACCGAGCCCTCACTGAAATGGCATGGCGAACGCGTTCTACATCATCGGCCACTCCACCCGCACCATTCCGGAATTCGCAGATCTCCTCCGTGAGGCGAAAGTGGATCTTGTGGTGGATGTTCGGACCGTTCCGCGCTCCCGGACAAACCCACAGTTCAACCGCGACGCTCTGCCGGAGACTCTCGCTGGCTACCAGATAGGATACGAGCACATCGCCGAACTCGGCGGGCTCCGCGGCAGGCAGCGCCAGGCTGAGCCATCCCCCAATGGCTTCTGGGAGAACACGAGTTTCCGGAACTATGCCGACAACGCCCTGACGAGCCGGTTCCGCACGGGGTTCGACCGCCTGACCGGCCTCGGCGGCCGGAGCGTCACGGCGATCATGTGCGCCGAGGCGGTGTTGTGGCGCTGCCGCCGCCGACTACCTGCTCGCCTCTGAGCACCTCGTGTTTCACATCCTCGGCCCCGGCAAGATCGGGCCGGCGGCGCTCATGCCCGGGGCCCGGCCGTCCGTCGGCCGGATCACCTATCCCACCTCGGAATGAGACCGGGCAACCTCAGCTGACGCCGGTGTAACGGCCGGGCCTGTGGTTCGTCGCGAGCACGAGGTTGAGCACGGAGGTCCCGAGCAGCGACAACACGAACCTATCCGGCGCGAGGACAAACACGGACGAAAGAAGGATCAACGCGTCGAGGGCCAACTGGACGTATCCAGCCCTCAGGTTGTGGCGCTCCTGCAGGTACAGCGCCAGGATGTTGATGCCGCCCAGGCTGGCCTGGTGGCGGAAGAGGATCAGAAGTCCGATCCCGGTGAGTGCCCCGCCGCTGACCGCGGCAAAGATCGGGTCGAGATGGCCCATGCTGACCGAGGAGGCCGTCAGCTTTGAGAGCAGGGAAACCAGGAGGACGGCCAGAAAGGTCCTCACTGCGAGCTTCCAGCCCATTCTTTTGACGGCGAGGTAGTAGAACGGAAGATTGACGGTGAAGAAGGCAGCTCCAAACCCGAACCCGGTTGTCTGCCCCAGAAGAAGAGCGAGGCCTGCCGTGCCTCCGGTCAGCAGGCCGGCGGTGCTCAAGAAAGTGACCCCGAGCGCCACCATCAAGGTGCCCGTTAGGATGGCGGCCACATCCTCGTGAGGGCGATGCATGCTCGCCATGACCAGATCCGTCACGGTGTTCCCCTTGTTTCTGACCTCTTGCCCGGTGGGTTTCAGGACGTATCCGGCTTTCCGCCAAGTCTCTTTGACGAGAAGCAAGGACCGACACGATTGTCTGCTCCGTCGGGCGCATTTCAGGTCAGCGGCGCCGGACGCCGGGAACTCGGCACGGGACGGCGGGTTCCCCCTTTAGCCAAGCTTACGCTGCTGGATTGGGCGGGAATATGGAACGTGTGAGCTAACACAAGGAGCACGATGCGAGTGACGAGCGAACGTTACGCCATAGGCCTGGCGCGCGCCTTCGGCGGCGCCATCATCTTCGGCATCCCGCTGCTGATGACCATGGAGATGTGGTCGCTCGGCTTCTCGATGGGCCGCGGCCGGCTGCTGTTTCTCATGATCTTCACCCTCGCGGTGCTCGTCGGCCTCTCCTACTTCTCCGGCTTCGAGAAGACCTTCAGCCTGAAGGAGGACGCCATGGACGCGTTCGCCGCCCTCGGGGTCGGCGTGATCACGTCCGCGGTGCTGCTGGTGGTGCTTGCGGTGATCACCTTCGACATGAGCTGGGGCGACACCGTCGGCCGGGTGGCGCTGCAGAGCGTGCCGGCGAGCATCGGCGCCATGCTCGGGCGCAAGCAGCTCGGGGATGAGCAGGACATGGATGCCGAGGAGGAGCGCAAGCGGGAGGCGGGCTATGGCGGTGAGCTCTTCCTCATGTTGGCCGGCGCCCTGTTTCTCGCCTTCAACATGGCTCCGACGGAAGAGATGATCCTGATCGCCTTCCAGATGACGCCGTGGCACGCCTTGGCTCTGGGGGTGCTGTCCATCCTGCTTCTGCACGTCTTTGTCTACAGCATCGGGTTCTCCGGTCAGGAGGGCCGGCCCGAGGGCGGGAGCTTCCTGTCGACCTTCCTGCACTTCACCCTGACCGGCTACGGCGTCGCCCTGCTGGTGAGCCTCTACGTGCTCTGGAGCTTTGGACGGACCGATGGCGTCTCTGTGGCCGAGACGGCAAACATGCTGGTGGTGCTAGGCTTCCCGGCCTCCCTCGGTGCCGCAACGGCGCGGCTGGTTGTGTGAGACTGTGGTGAACCGGGAACACAAGGCAGGCGAGATCCAGACAGCGAAGGCAGAGCAACAGGTGCCATGGCTCGAATGGGCCGCCTCCGGCATCGGGCTGTTCCTCGTTCTCGGCATCTTCGGCGTCATTGGATGGCAAGTGTTCAACGGTGCTACCACGCCGCCCGAGATCATCGTCGAGGTCGACACAGTGGCGCCAGTGGAGGGTGGCTATCGGGTTCTCTTCCTGGCGCGCAACACCGCCGGCGAGGCCGCCGCGCAGGTGGAGATCGAAGGAACAGTGTCCAAGGCAGGCGCGGATACCGAAACCAGCCGGGTGGTCCTCGACTATATACCCGGGCACTCCGAGCGGCAGGGCGGGCTGTTCTTTACCTATGAACCGCGCTCCGGCTCCCTCGCTGTGCGCGCCACAGGCTTCACCACGCCCTGACCGGACGTCATCAAGGCCGCAATCGGCAGGAGACGCGATGATCAGGTGGGACTACGACATGCATGAAATCCTGGCGGACGGGGTCGTTCACGCGCTGAGAGTTGTTGGCAGTCTCGTCGCCGTGATCGCCCTATTGGTCCTCGCCGCGCCCACGGTCGGCGCCTGGGAGCTGACATCAGTGGCGATCTATGCGTCGGCCTGCTGGCGGTGCTCGTCATCTCCGCTGTCTACAATCTGTGGCCGGTCTCCCCAGTTAAATGGATCCTGCGGCGGTTCGACCACTCGGCCATCTACCTTCTGATCGCCAGCACCTACACGCCGTTCATCACGCAGATGAGGAACGACGTCGCCGCGATGCTCCTGGTGTCCGGCGTCTGGGCGGGGGCGATAGCGGGGATGACTTTGAAGCTGTGCCTGCCGGGCCGGTTTGATCGGCTTGCGATCCTTCTCTACCTGCTGATCGGGTGGAGCGGCGTCATGGCCTACGAGGCGGTGTTCGGCGCCCTGCCCGGTTCGACCCGCGGCCTGCTGGTCTTGGGCGGCATCCTCTACACGGCGGGCGTGGTCTTTCACCTATGGGAGGGACTGCGCTTCCACAAAGCGATCTGGCACGCCTTCGTGCTTGTCGCCGCCGCCTGTCATTACGGGGCAGTGCTGGACTGCATGGTGATGGCGCGGGCTGATTTCCAGTGGTGCCTGAGGCGGCGTGACGTAACGCGTACCCGCGCCTCTCAATCGGGGCCGGCACGCCTTGCGCCTCACCGGAGCACATGAGCGGCTGCGGCAGTCATCGAAAGATTGTGCTAGCGCAAGGAAAACCGCCTCGTTCCACGGCACTCTCCGGCGGCATGAAGCGGAGTTCCTCACGATGACACCTGCCACCCAGCTCCAGTCCCTGATCCAACCAGCGGCAAGCGATGCCGTCATCGAGAACCTGGCCCGCCGGGCCTATGAGGCTTGCCACCCGGACGACTCCTTCGACGCTCTGAAGCGGCGCGCAGGCTTTATCCGGCCGGATGCCGGACTGCTCCGCGTCTGGATGGCAGCGGCCCGAAGCGGACGGCTCGGCCCTCCCGAAGAGGCCTCCGCCGCCCAGGCTGCGGACAGGCCGGACGCGCTGGCCGCATGACAGGGCACACACATCCCTCGGACTGAGCCCCATCAGGAACCATCGGGCAAGCCGGGGATCCCGGCTCACGCCCGGTGACGCACACCCACCTCGGCATACAGCGCGGCGCATCCTACCGCCTCTCCCACCGTGACATCCCGGAGTGGCCAAGGTGGGCCGGATCGGGCTGAGGCATTGATAGAAGCTGTCATTTAGAAGAAGTCCAAACTGGGGTTTCCCATGATCGTCTGCTCGTGCAATGTCTTCTCGGATGGTGAGGTGCGCTCCTGCCTCAACCCCGGCCCGGCCTGCCCCCGCACGCCTGCCCAGGTATACCGCGATCTCGGCTGCGGCCCTCAATGCGGGCGCTGCGCCACCACGATCCGCGCAATCATGGATCAGGAACTAGCCCAGAAGCACGCCTGCACGGCCGACTGCGCAACGGACTGCCCGATGACCCGGCGGGCCAACTCGAACGAACCGCCGAAGCTTGAGAGATGGCGGCGCCGCTCTACCCTCAATGGCTCCGCACGGAGGCAGGGCTCATGAAGGGTGATCCCAAGGCAATCGAGTATCTCAATCGCGGCCTGCGCAGCGAGCTGACGGCGGTCAACCAGTACTGGCTGCATTACCGGCTCCTGGACGATTGGGGCTACAAGGAGCTTGCGAAAACCTGGCGCAAGGAATCCATCGAGGAGATGCACCATGCGGATCGCTTCATCGAGCGCATCATCTTCCTCGAAGGCTTTGCCAACCTGCAGGTGCTCGACCCCCTGCGCATCGGCCAGAACATCCAGGAGATCCTCGAATCCGACCTCGCGGCGGAATACGAAGCCCGTAACCTCTATGGCGAGGCGGCCGCCTATTGCGACAGCATCGGCGACCGGGTGTCGAAGAACCTCTTTGAGGAACTGATGACCGATGAGGAAGGCCATATCGACTTCCTCGAAACCCAGATCAACCTCGTCGAGCAGATCGGCATCGAGCTCTATGCCCAGAAGCATATCGGCGGCCTGGGGAAGGACGAGGCCGATGGCTGAGCCGGCGCCGGACCTCCGCACTGCGGCCCATCCCGGTCTCGGCTGCCCCTTGGCGCAGGTGCGGGTCAGACTCCGCAGGGCGGGGCTGCGCCCGACCCGGCAGCGTATCTGTCTCGGATGGCTCCTCTTCGGCAGAGGCTACCGTCATTTAACGGCCGAGACACTGTTTGCCGAGGCCCAGAAGGTGCGGGTGCCAGTCTCCCTTGCAACGGTCTACAACACTCTGAAGCAGTTCACGGATGCGGGGCTCGTGCGGCAGATCGCGGCCGAGGGCCGCAAGACCTACTTCGACACTGACTTGACGGATCATCACCATTTCCTGATTGAGGGGGACGAGGAGACCATCGACATTCCCTCCGCGACCATGAGCGTGACCGGGTTGCCCCCTGCCCCCGAGGGATATGAGATCGAACGGGTTGACGTGATCGTGCGGCTCCGCAGATGAGCTGGCGGCACCGCTCCGGGCGCAGTGGCCATGGGGCTGACACGCCAGCAGTGCCGCCCCAAGCCTGAAGCGGGAAGACCGCAGACTTCCGGGCTGCAAAGCCTACTTCTACGCTCAATGAACCCTGCCACGGCGCGGGCGCTTTGGAATGACCAGCAGACCGTCTATATAGAGTACTGCCGCAGTCATTTGGAGAACGTCTTGCAGCACACTGCCGGAGACGGCGGGCGTCGTTTGGCGCCCCCGGTGACCGCCGATCTCCTGATCGATGCCATCGGTGACATCGCCCTTGTCGTCCTCGACCTGGACGGCCGCATCATGAGCTTCAACGCCGGCGCCGAACAGATCAGCGGCTGGCGTGAGAACGAAGTTCTGGGGTGCCATTTCTCGATGTTCTTCCTGCCGGAGGAGGTGGCGGACGGCAAGCCTGCACGAGTGCTCGCCATTGCGCAGGAGACGGGCCGGTACTGCGAGGAGGGCATCCGCCTGCGCAGGGATGGCTCGCGCTATGTCGCCCATGTCACGGTGGCCCCGCTGCGGGACGAGGCCGGCACGGTGCAGGGCTATGCCAGGGTCGTCCGGGACATCACCGAGCGGGTTGCCGCCGAGCAAGCGCTGAAAGCTCGTGAGGCGCATCTGCGCTCGATCCTGGAGACCGTGCCGGACGCCATGATCGTCATTGACGAGCAGGCCGTGATCCAATCCTTCAGCGCCGCGGCCGTGCGCCAGTTCGGCTACGAGCCGGGCGAGGTCATCGGGCGGAATGTCAGCATCCTGATGCCGGAGCCCTACCGCACCCAGCACGACGGCTACATGCACCGATACCTCTCGACCGGACAACGCCGCATCATCGGCATCGGCCGTGTGGTCGTGGGCTTGCGCAAGGACGGCTCGACCTTCCCCATGGAGCTGGCCGTTGGCGAGATGCGTTCCGAGGGCATTCGGTACTTCACCGGCTTCATCCGGGACCTGACCGAGCGCCAGCAGACAGAATCGCGGCTGCAGGAGCTTCAGTCCGAGCTCGTGCACATGTCACGATTCACGGCTTTGGGCGAGATGGCCTCCACCTTGGCGCACGAGATCAACCAGCCGCTCACAGCCATCACCAACTACCTGAAAGGTTGTCGCCGCATTCTGCAGCGCATGGAAGGGGACCAGGTTCCGATGCTGCGGGACGCCATCAACGAGGCGGCCGACCAGGCCCTGCGCGCCGGTCAGGTGATCCGCCACCTGCGCGAGTTCGTGGCCCGAGGGGAGACCGAGCGCCACATTGAGCACCTGCCGAAGCTTATCGAGGAGGCGAGCGCCCTGGCGCTGATCGGCGCCAAGGAGAAGGGCGTGCGTGTGGATTTCCGGCTCGATCCCACCGCACAGTTTGTGTTGGCCGACCGCATTCAAATCCAGCAGGTGCTGCTTAACTTGATCCGCAACGCCATTGAGGCCATGGAGGGGCTCCCCCGACGTGAGCTCAGCATCGAGACGGAGACGCAGCCAAGAGATGGCTTGGTCGAGATCCTCGTGCGCGACACGGGCACCGGCATCGCCCCCGAGGTCGCGGCCCAGCTCTTCCAACCCTTCGTGACCACCAAGGAACATGGCATGGGGGTCGGGCTTTCCATCTGCCGCACGATCATCGAGTCGCACGGCGGCAAGATCACGGTTGAGTCGGAGCCGGGCCACGGGACGACGTTCCGGTTCAGCCTGCGCACGGTGGATCAGGAGGAAATGGCTCATGCCTAACGAAACGATTGTCCATGTGGTCGATGACGACCTCGCGGTGCGGCAGTCGTTGTCGTTTCTGCTGGCCTCGGAGGGCCTGCCCGTGCGCCTGCACGAATCCGCGTCAGCCTTCCTGGAGACGGTAGCGGCCCCGTCCGGCTGCATCGTGACGGACGTGCGCATGCCAGGCATGGACGGCATCGAGTTCCTGCGCCATCTCAGGGAACGGGGCTTCGGCATCCCGGTGATCGTGATGACGGGCCACGCCGACGTGCCGATGGCGGTGGAGGCCATGAAGGAGGGAGCGCTCGACTTCATCGAGAAGCCGTTTGACGACGACCTCTTCCTGGCCGCCGTCCGCTCGGCCCTGCAGGTTCGGGAGCGGCTCGCCGAGCGCGATGCGCAGGCGGCCGAGCTCCAGGCCCGTCTTGACGGTCTCTCGGAGCGTGAGCGCCAGGTCCTGGAGGGCCTCGTGGCCGGCAAAGCCAATAAGGTGATCGGCTACGATCTCGACATCAGCCCACGGACGGTGGAGATCTACCGGGCCAACGTCATGACCAAGATGCAGGCCGGCAGCCTGTCGGAGCTGGTGCGCATGGCGCTGCAGGCCGGCGTCGACTCAGGCAGTCAGGCGCCCGCTCCTTAAGGGAAATTCCTGAATGATCCGCCAGGCGCCCGTTGAGGCAGACCAATCCTGAATTTTGCAGGACGCGGTATGCCAAGGACAATGCAGCACCGAGACCCCATCATGCCGACAACCTCAGGACCCATCATTCTCGTCATTGAGGACGACGAGGCCGTTCGGCAGTCGCTGAAGTTCGCCCTGGAGCAGGAGGGGCTGGAGGTGCACGTCTACGAGAGCGGCGAGCGGCTTCTGGCAGACCCCGCCCTTCCCCGAAGCGGGTGCCTGGTCGTGGACTACGCCATGCCCGGGATGGATGGGATCACCCTGCTGGAGCGCCTGCGGCAGAGGCATGTTGATCTGCCGGCGCTCCTGGTCACCGCCAGATCCTCCCCGGCCGTGCGGGAGCGGGCCCTCCGCTCGGGGTTCCGCCAAGTGCTGGAAAAGCCCCTGGAGGACAATTCGCTGCTTGACGGGATCCAGCGCGCGCTGGTGATTTCGGTATAGGCGCACCGGGAGCGGACAGGCGCTTCGGTGAGCCTGTTGGCGACGACCATTCCGGTCCACCGGCTTTGTCGATCCATTCAACGGGGTATCCCCAGAAGCAGGATGTTCGCCGTCTAAAAGTTGCCTGCCGGCGCAGGGCAGGAGGTGGCGGCGGTTCGCAAGATGGAAGGAAGAGCATCATGGCGTTGAACCACGTGAAGTCCGGCGACATCGTCGACCTGCAGCCGCTCGGGGAGAGGCTTGCGGGGGCGAAAACAACCGCCTTGGTGAAGACTGACGCGTTCGAGGCGATCCGGCTGGTGATCCCGACGGGCCGAGACATCGCGCCCCATGAAGTTCCAGGCCCGATCACCCTGCAATGCCTGGAGGGGCGCGTTCTGCTGGGGCTCCCCGACACTAGCGTGGAGATGTCCGCAGGCCAGTGGATCTACCTCGACGGCGGCATCAGGCATTCCCTCAAGGGGCTTGAGAACTCGTCCCTGCTGCTCACGATCCTATTTGGCCGGTGAGGCAGGACACCCTTGAGCCTTGCACCCTGGGATGCGCCGCCGCTTGGGCTGTCGACAGGTGCTAGGTCCCCTATGCGGCCGAGGAGCTGTCGCGGGTGCCTCCGTGGGTGATGCAGCGCGCGTCTTAAGCCCGGAGGCATGCTCCGGGCTGCCGGCAGTCAAGGTCTCTGCTTTGGGACTGCGGCAGCCGGCCGCCGACACCGTCCCTAAGTGCCGATTGAGATCCGGACCGTCTGCACGCTGTCCCGCACCGTCACCTCCACTACCTTGGGCTCCGGATCGGCTTTGATAACGCTAAGCTTTCCGCTGCGCTCCAGGCGCGCCTCCTCCACCTGTTCCAGGCATGAGATGCCCTTGCCCCGTAGGTCCTCCCAGAGGTCATGATCGGTCATGTGCGTGGTCCGCATAGCCTGGACATCAACGTTGCCCTTGCGGACCAGGACCCGGGGCTTGCCTTCGACCATGGTGCCGAACCCGTGCCACCGCATGGCCAGACCCGAGAACACCCAGTGCATGCCGAGCAGCACCGCGGTCGCCACGAGGGCGGGAAGGAATGGTGCGTTGCCCGTCACCGCCCGGCTGACGATGGACCCGATCATGATGCCGAGGATCACGTCGAAGGCGGTCGCCCGTCCCATGAAACGTTTCTTGGCCAGCCGCACCATGAGGACGGTGACCACATAGACGATGGCCGCGCGCAGCCCCATCTGCAGGACATTGATGTCCCTGCTCTCCAGCTCCAGGCCAAGCGCTACCCGCACGAATTCCTCAACCTGATCCATTCTCACCACCTCCGGAAGCGCAAAGTAAGCGGGGATAACCGAGTGCGTCGGGGACGGTTCAAGATCGGCCTCATCTTGGGTTGCCCGTCATCAGTGGCTTGCCTTATCCGAAGTGAGGTCCGCCCGCAGCGCCGCGATCTCGGCCCGCAGAGCGGCCAGATCGGCACTGCTCGCAGTCTCCGTCTCCGGTGACGCCGCATCGCGCTCGACAAAGAACGAGGCAAAGCTCGCGGTGATGTATCCGAACACTGCAAAGCCATATAGCGACAGCAGGAAACAAAGGATGCGCCCCTCCAGGCTCTTGGGCCAGAACTCGCTTCCCATGGTGGTCAGAAGCATGCCGGTCCACCACAGCGCGTCCGCATAGCTGGCGAAGCCGCCTTGCACCTCAGAGGCAGGCTCAAAGGTCAGCATGCCGCCGGCCCCGAGCAGCGCAATCAGCGCAGTCAGGCCGATTACATAGCCAAGCCCGCGCCGGCTGAGGCTGGCCCGCAGGGCGTTCATGCCCCGGTTCGCGGTACCCACGATGCGCACGAGCCGGAAACCGCGTGCCGCCCGGGCGAACCTGAGGAAGCGAAGCCCGCGCAGAAGGCGGGCGGCCGGCACCACCAGCGCGATCACCGTGAGCCAGTTGCGGCGCAGAAACGTGCCCTTGTGAGGAGCAAGGACAAACCGGATGGCGAACTCCCCGATGAAGGCAACCCAGATTGCCGTGCCGAAGACCTCCAGCGAACGGGTGGTTCCCCACACCAGCTCCACGATGACGAGAAGCAGCCAGACGAAGCTGAGCACCATCATCGGCGTTTGCAGCCAATCCTCAAGGTCGTGGAGCACGCTCCACCGCTCCTCCACCTCGTCCGCGGCCGCGCGGGGCGTGTCGTTCATGGTCCGGGCACTCCTGTTCAGGGTCAGATGCCGGTGAGAACGGCGGCGTCCGTCGTGCGGGTCCGTGGGAACCGGCAGGACAGCCGGCGGCTACTTAGAGCCTGCAGCGGCCGGCATCGCACCATCTCGAGCATAACGCCGGGCGATGACCGACCCCACCAGGATCTGGATCTGATTGTAGAACATGATCGGCAGCACGATCATGACAAAGCCGGGAGCGGTGGCGAACAGCACTTTGGCCAGCGGCAGGCCGGATGCCAGACTCTTCTTCGAGCCGCAGAACACCGCGGCGATCTCGTCTCGCCGTGAGAAGCCGAAGCGGCGCGCGACGAAGGCCGTAATGGACAGCACGACCGTCAGGAGCACCAGGCAGAGCACCGCCGTCAGCGCCACCGAGGCTGGTGGGAGCCGGGACCAGAGGCCGTCGACCACCGACTGAGAGAATGCCGCGTAGACGATCAGCAGGATCACGCCCTGGTCGAGTTGGCTGATCTGAGGCTCGTGCCGGGCCATGACGCCGGCCAGCCATGGCCGCGCGATCTGGCCGGTTGCGAAGGGGACCAGGAGTTGGAGCACCACATCGCCCAGGGCTTTGGTGAGGTCGAAGCCGCCCTCCACGGACGCTCGGGTGAGCAGTGAGAGCAGAACCGGCGTCAGCAGCAGGCCGAAGACATTCGAAGCAGCGGAGCTGCAGATGGCTGCCGGCACGTTGCCCTTGGCCATGGCGGTAAACGCGATGGAGGACGACACCGCCGACGGCAGCGCCGCCAGGTAGAGGAAGCCCAGCAGCAGGTCCGCGGGCATCCATGCCGATTGCAGGACGCCGAACGGCATCACGGCCAATGGAAACACGACGAAGGTAACGCCGAAGATGAAGAGGTGCAGCCGCCATTGGATGAGGCCCTGTATCACCACCTCCCGCGGCAAGGCCGCGCCATGGACAAAGAACAGAAGCGCGATTCCAAGGATCCCCAGAGTGTCCAGGATCTCGGCGCCCGCGCCCCGGGCCGGGATGATGTTGGCCACAGCGACGGCTGCCATGATCAGCAGGAGAAACGGGTCGATTTTGCGCATTGTCGGATCCAGTTGAAGTGTCGGGCCTGCTTGCGGCAGGGCTCAGTAGTAGGGCCACACTGTGGGATGGTTTGACCCTGAATCGGCGGGACGGCGGTTTGCCCAATCGCGGCTGCCGGCTTGCGCCAGCGACAACGCTCAGTGAGCACCCTGGTGTCGATGTCCATTCGCCAGCACCGCCAGCGCGCTGAGCAGCGCCAAGCCGGTGACCAGAATGGCCGGAACAGCCAGGGCCATGAGGCCGAAGGCGCCGTGCAGGATAGCGCCGGTCGCGGCCCCTGCGGTCAGGGCGCTCCACACTAGGGCATGGCCTCCCAATTGCCGCCGCTGTGCCCGGCCTATCAAGATTTGGCCAAGCGCCTGCCCCAGGCTCACCAGCGTGCCGGTGATGAAGGTCACGCCCAGCCGCACTCCGTGCACCGGCTGCAGGGCGGCGTTCTGCACGCCCATCGCGGCCACGACCGGGAGGATCGCGGCCGCGATGGTCCATCCGGAGCTGACCAGGACAACCGCCGCCGCGAGCAGGAGCGCCTCCAGCAGCAGGATGGCCGGCAGGCGCCATGCTCCCGCGAGACTGGCCAGAACGGTCGCAAGCGTGACACCGCCCAGGAACGAGGCGATCATCAACACGCCCTGGTGGACCGGGTCAGAGTGGCCGTCGGCCAGCCCGACGCCGAGCGACACGCTGGCCCCGCTCATGAAGGACGCGAACAGCCCGCCTAGGCCGATGTACCCGATGGCGTCTACAAATCCGGCCACCGCCGTCAGAAGCCCACCCGTAGCAATCTGGGCCACCGTGCCTATGGGCGAAACCGCACGGCGGATTGTGCGGCCGGCTGGAATGGTCCTGGCAGTCCTGCGCCCCACGTTTGCGCCACTTGCGGATGGTCTCAGTGCTCACGCTGAAGCGCTGGGCCAGCACGCCCGTGGGCTCGGTCGAGCGGGCGATCTCCTGACGGACGGCTGGGGTGGTGCGGGCTTGGGGATGAAGGGAGAGCATCACGTCCTCCTGCGGCGAGGAGCTCGGCGTCGCAGTCTCTCAAAGCGCCAAGTGTACTCCTCAATCGCGCAACGCACCTGGTCCCAACAACGTTCCGCTACCAAACACTAAGTTGGAACAACGCACTGTATAGGGCAGCAATGGCGTTCCACGTGCGCTATGCCTAGCCTTCCCGCAATCTTGCTGACTCGAACGCCCCGCACAAAGAAGCGACGAGAGTGCAGAACTCCCCGAGAAATCTGGTTCAGGGACGAAGCTCCGAAAAGTCTCGTATGTCTCTAGTCCTTCCTGGTTTCCCAGAGCTGAGAACCTCGGCATTCCCAAGCCACTTGCGGGCCGCTTCGAGTGTGCCGAAGGTATGTTCCAGCTTTGTAAAAGGATGGGGCCTCTCTCCAGACGGCAGGTCAGCCAACAACTCTACTCTCCATTCTGCCTCCCTGCTGTCGTCATCGCGGACGACGCCAGCCACGACGACACCGTTCAGGAGCACATCGTAGCTTCCGGGCGCCAATCGAGAAAGTGTGTACACCATTTCTTGCATCTCCTCTTCGCCTTCGGATCTGCATTGCGCCGCTAGATGACCTCTGTGGCTTGAAGCTAAACGACTGCGAAAGCCGTTCAGACATGCCATGCGATGGAGTAAGGATGCGGGGTCCGGTCCTGGTACAGAAGCGCATGTCGTTAAGAACGCCGTCGTGCCCGCTCCCTGCCGGGTATGATGTCTCTTCACCCCTGCTGCAATTTTCGGTGAATTATCATGGGTGACGCTGGTCTGTTCGGGCCCCGGCAATATCGTCCTTCTCCCTATCGTCTATCTGGTGCACCTATGCTCAAAGCGTCGAACAGGATACCGATGCCAGTCGTTCCCAGGTAAAGCAAACGATCTGCTCTTTGCCTGTACGGCGCTGGACCATTTAGCTCCAAAGGGAAGGCATCATAGTAGGCCAGGAGCCATTCCTACCTACGTTCAAGTGATGCCTGCTAGGCCTGAGATTTATGTTTGTACAGGCAAGTTGGTTCCCCGCTCTGCATCGGTGAAGCATATGCTGCACCTAGACGTATGGGTCTGGGAACGAACTGTCAGGCAGTGTCCCAGCCCTCTGATCCTTCGAGCCCCAATCCTCCTTGGAGTCTCCCTTCTTGGGCGCGACACTGTTTCGGCGAGTTCAGCCGTCCTGGCGAGCACGCTCGGGAGGTGCAGTTTCCCGACCACGATCTCGCCCGGCAATAACCTATCGTCCATAGCGCGGCGCTGGCGCACGACCTTCTCAGCTTTCGTGGACGCCAACCCGCACCCTCACGCCCCCAACTTCCTGGCGATCGGGGCTGCGCTGGCCCTTCCACAGAACTCTCCTGAGAACGTGGTCTCCCGCACCAGATTTGTGGCAGAAACTCATGTCATCATAGTCAAGCTGTCAATTCTGGATCTGGAACGGCGTGTCACTATCACGGAGCCGAATCTGGCGCCGGGGCGCCTGTCTGGATTGAGGGCGGCACCAGCCGCTCACCGAAGTACCAGGTGCGCTTCCGGCGAATGCACGCTACGCGGCAGGATAACTCCGCTGGCGCTGTTTCACCGGCCGGCAGTCCAAGATGAACTATGTTCCCGAGCGTACCCTTCTTAGGGTACGGCCGAGGCTTAGAGGAACACTCCCGCAGCCCTCATGTTTGCCATGAGAGTAACTTCTCCAGCCCAAGATTTGGAAACCAAGATCAATACTGCCCCGGACCGAGGATGGCGAACGATCTTGCGAGTTTACTGGTTCAGATACGATCAGCGGCACGGGATGGCGCTTCGGGGTCGAGATGATGTCAAGGCCGGTTGAATTCAGGAGACGAAGATGCCAGTGCTGTCAGATCCATTCTGCCGCCAGCCTCTCAGGCTGCTCCTTCTCGCCGCGTCGCTCGCCGGCCTCCTACTGGTATCTGGCGCTGTGAGAGCGGAGATTTTCGAGGGCGACGAAGCATATGAGTCCTCGGACGAGGAGATGGAGGGTGAAGAGGGGTCATTCGGCTTTCAAGGGGATGACCCTCCGTCCATTCAACGCGGTATTGACGCCGATGACCACCTTGCGAGGAAACTGAGGATGAGATCCCCAGCGAGCTGGGCGGCGAAGGTGAGGACGACTAATGTTGCTGGGTTCGACACTAACACCACGAGTGGACTGCAAGGATGAGACGCCTTAGTTGTCTCGCCTCGGCCCTCACTATTGTTGCGAGCCTCGTCGGCTGGTCCGTTCCAATGACTGCGGCTGAGACGGGCAACTTGGATCAGCTTCGGCAGAAAGCTCTCGAACTCGTCAACGAGGAGCGGCAGGAGCTCGGATTGGAGCCCCTCTCGCTCGGGCCGGCTCTGAACGAGGCGGCTCAGAGCCACGCACAGGACATGCTGCAGCGAAACTACTACGCCCACACATCCCCGCAGGGCAATACGGTCGCCGACCGCTACTCCAAGGCCGGTGGCAGCCGTTGGCACATGACGGCAGAGAATATCGCACGTTGCCAGGGGTGCCCCTCCCCACTGACGGAGGAAAGCGTCGCGAATCTGCACAGGGGTTGGATGAACAGCCCACCACATCGCGAGAACATCCTGAGGAGAGGTCTAGATCGGTTCGGGTTCGGCATCATAGCCGCCCCCAATCAAGCTCTCTATGCCGTTCAGACCTTCGCGGGGGCCGGCACACCGAGAGAAATGCAGCCAGGTGGAGCGTCCATAGTGACAGGGGCCGATGATCAGACCGCTCTGGCACTCCAACAGATCAACAGAGAGCGTCATGACAATGGCCGCGGGCCCCTGGAGGCCGATCCGACCTTGGCCCGCGCCGCTTCGAGACTGGCCCCACAAACCGACCAGGATATGTCGAATTTTGATCTCCAGGGTCGTCTCTCAGCTGTCCTGCCCGCAGATGCACCCCGCAACTGGCAATCCTTGGCCGCAGTCCTGGGGCGCTGTGGGGGATGCGGCATGGAGCCAACCGAGGGTGACATTCGGCATTTCGTCGGACAATGGCTTGAAGACCCGGGCTATAGAAGCCGCCTCCTGAGTCGCGATTTCACTCACTTCGGGCTTGCGCTTGAGACGAACGGAGACGGGCTCAAGACGGCGTCCGCTGTCCTCGGACAGCGGCGGTGAGGTCCAGCGTCCCTGCTTCCAGACACCAATTGAGAGCGTGTGCACGGCATACTCTCCACCTCCTCTTCAATATGGATCCGAACTGCACCAACGGGCAAAATCCACGTTCAGGGCAAGGAGATTGCCGCCTCAGAAGGTGAAGAACCCGCCTGCCCGGCAGCCTCTTAGGGCCCGGCTCAGGTTGGCAACCGTGCTGATCCACCATCTCACCATCGGATGCTACGGTGATAAACATGCACGTTGCACCCTTCACCTAAGGCACTCTGTACGTATGAATGATGCCCTCTGGGTGGCACGTAGTCTGCACGATGCTGCTGCATGTGGCTACCCGTGGTGCTGCAAGGTGGGTTTAAGTGGCAAGTGTTGGACAAATGCGCATAAGGTATAGCATAGAAGCCTTCCTTGCCGCTTATTCCTTGCTGATGCGGCCAAAATCTTTCCTTGCATGAAGGCTGCCGAAACGTTTGGCTCTGAACGCAGTACAGGTGTGTACCGGGAAGCGACATCTCCCCTCGGCGCAGACGGAGCATCTGCGGCATTCACACGTTTCATCAGCAGTGGCCGTGTGCGTTTCTTCAGTCGGAAGCAGCCCGTTGTCATGAAACACGAAGATCCTCGCACTCGATGCGACGTTCTCAATTCAATGGAGTTAAAGCATGCGCGAACTCTCGCTCAAATTATCAGCGGCTTTGGTCCTCCTGGCATTGCCTGTTGCCGCCCACGCACAGCAAGGTCAAGGCGCAACGAAGTCAACGCCCGCACCAAAACCCGCCGCCGAAGCTACGAAGCCTGCGTCTCAGCAGGGCCTCTCCCTCATCTCAAAGGATGCCGCAGATAAGGTTAACCTGATCGGTCCTGATGTGCTGTATAAGGGCTGGCGCGCTGCGGCGTTGCTCGATGAGGATGTTTATGGTCCCAAGGGTGAACAACTTGGTGAGGTCGAGAACATCCTGGTCGGCCCCGATGGAAAGATCACTGCCCTTGTTGTAGTCGGTGGTGGATTCCTTGGCATCGGTGATGCGGCATTCCGCGTAGCGTGGAACAAAGTTGACCTAACGGCCGCACAGGACGGGATCAAGGTTTCACTGACCGAAGAACGTGCAGAGGATCTCGGTCTCTTCGACGGGCCAAACTGGGTCGCTACTGGCCCACGGGAGTGGCGCGTGTCCGAGCTGATCGGGGACTACGCCCGGCTGCGGAATGGTCTCGGCTTCGGCTACGTCACTGACATTGTGTTCAGCCGCGACGGACAACTCATGGCGACCTTGGTTAACCGGGATGTCGCTTACGGCGCGGGCCTATATGGCTATCCGTACTATGGCTGGGGATATGGTTGGTACCCGACGCTCGACTATTACGCCTTGCCCTACGACAGCCCGGAACTTGCAGCGGCGGCCCCGACTGTGGCCTACGACAAGTTCAACGACGACGTCCTCTGACCAAGAGGCATCCGGGGATTGGTGGCAATCCCAATCCCCGGTCAATGCATCTTTCTGGTCATTGAGACCCTGAGCGCCGCTGTGGCTAGCGTATTCCATTTATGGGCGAGCACGCACGGGATGGTCGCTGGCTCTTGAGGCATGCTCTATGGAGTGCGACAGTTGGAGTGACGGGAGGTAGCAGTTCACTACTCACCACTTGCTCCAAAAACCCTCAACATGCTATTGGCGCCGTCCCCCTCGGAATCCGCCACACGGACCACCCGCCTGTATAGTTGCCGCAAGTTCTATGAAGTGCTCTCGACGTTGCGGCTGTATGGACGCTTGGCACCGCGAGACCTTGGCGACTGGCCCTCTTGCTGTCAGGGCCGGCGCCGGATATCCCCAGCATCAGTCGCAGATGCGACGTAGCGCAGAACAGCAACGAGTTCAGTGCTCCGAAGCGACCGGTACACTCCGCCGTTTGCAGGGACTGCAGGCATCGCAAGAAGATCCTGCTCTCCAATTCCGGGTAGCAGCAGCCGTCCGCCGTCCAGCGTTATGCGCTCTAGAGGTATAGCCACCTGCTTGTTCCCCGGCCAACGAGGGCCACGGTATGTCATGAGCACATAGATACGCTGGTCCCCTCCCAGCGCCAAGCGGTTGACGTTGCCCACCTGCTCACTCTTTTCGTTGAACACATCCATTCCTACGAATTGTTCGGCCCGAAGACTTGCATGCCTTGGGGAGCGGGTCTGCAATGTCACCCCGGTGTCGACGCATGCCTTGTAGCGGCTACCCTGCCGATATACGCGCATTTTCTGGAGCGCTTCATAGGCCTCGGCAGGTGCCATGCCTTCGAGTGCGCTGATGAGCCGATCACACTCTCTGCGCCCCTGATCACCCTGCGCATGGCCAAGGCTCATAAATGATCCTGCGAGCGCGGTGATCGCCAGCGACCCAACCAAGATGCGCTTTCCCATCGAAATCCCTCCTCCGAAGGTCCCCATGGCCTAGGCCACAGGACGACTGTTCCAAGCACCTGATCCCTCGCTCGCTCATGAGGATGGTGGTGCTCTTTTGTGAAGAGCAAGACGCCTGATGGATCGTTCCCGTTGCGCCTCAACACTAGGTACGCTCGCGGACGATCTTCCACTCAGAGGAAGGAGCGAGATGTTATTCGGCGAGAAGGCAGCACCCAACCCCTGTATAAATGGCGGCCAAGCATGAGGATACCTGTACGTTCTTGCTCTGAGATTAACCGACCATCGGCGTCTTCTAGCATTTCACGCCGGTGTGGAACGGCTTCACATGCGGATCAATTGCCTACTAGGGACCGCTGCCATACTGGACATTGCCCGGCAACCCCGACAGCCAATTTGAATCGAGGAGGACAGGATGCGTCTTCCCGCGTGCGCTACCACGCTTGCGCTTATGGCCGGACCATCCATGGCTCAGACCTCGAACCTTTATCGTTACTACAACAATCCTATCGACGCGACGGAAGAGCCGGCTGCCTGCTTCCGGAATGCCGACGTCGTGGCACTTGAGGACGTGGAAGTGATGATCCTTGAAGGCGAGGAGCTCGGCAAAAGCAAGAATGTAGTTGGGGCCCGTCCGGGAGCTTGTTTGCTGTAATGGAAATCGGGGCCTCGACGTGGCGAGGGAAAGGCGCCGCATTGATCTCAGCCGCATGTACTGGCACGGCAACAACTTAATGCTGCACACCACAACCAAGGCGGAAATCGACGACCTGCCGAAACGGCAGGGAGATCGGGTATGTGGAGCTCGTCGATGAGGATGAAGACCGAAGCGACATTGAAGTATTGAGACTTGGCATGACCGCCATAGGGCTACGTTACAACCTGATCGAGACGGCCGCCGACCGTGCGGCAGCAGGCGTGGTGGGGACGACCCAAGTCGAGCTTGGCGTCGATCTGGCTGGCACACGCTTGGTACGAGCTTGGGCAGGGCATAAGTGTCAGATGCTGCTTTTGAAGCCGGAAGGTGCTCACACGACGGCTGCTCTTTTACTGCCTCCTGCCCTTTGGTGATCAATCCAATGAGGGATCGTCACTCGGACGATGCAACGTTCGCGAGCGCCTCATGAGCGCTGGTCACGGCCCGGACCCACTTCCCGCATTGGCAGACTCGACAACCTGGGAACGTTCCGCCTGAGGCGAAGGACGCTGCATAGCCGCATTCCCAGCAGGTGTAACAGCCCCCGATCAAGACAGTCTCCCTCTCCTTGTAAGTTCGCAGCGGTCCTTCCACGCCCTCAGGCAGCAGGGGCAATCCGGCTCGTGGGTGGGTGGTTGCCGGAAGACACTGATCTTGCCGCTCGGCTCCAGGTAGGCCCGTTCAACATCTCCCAGTTGTTGGACTCCAGCACTTCTCAGCGTCTCGAACAACTCCTGCCGGGCGATACCCTCCCGTCCCATCGCCCTGAGGTCCATGATGCCATCTCGCACGAGGCGGACCGCATCTGTTGAGAGCAATTCCTCCGCATACTTTGACCGCTGCGTCAGGTGCGCCACACCCCGCGTCAGAATCACGATACCAGTGACCGCTACCAGAGCGTGTAGCAGCGGGACGTTTGGATAGAACATCGGGTCGCCGACAGCAGAGCCCAGGGCGATGATGATGACGAAGTCGAAGGGAGCGAGTTGTCCCATCCCCCGCTTTCCAATCGCACGGACAACGAACAAGGCGCAGGAGTAGACAATCGCTGTCCTCAGAACGATTTCCGCCAGGAAGATCCAAGACATCTCGCCGAGGAGGATACGATGCAGATCGAAAACATATTCTCCCTTCATGATGCTTCCTCCAGCCTTTGCCGATTCGGGCCTAAGCACTTCCGAATACTTCAAGTAGCTCTTTCGCAGAGCCTCGGTGGACGTCTGGCTTTTTTGGCATCGTACGGATCGCACTTTACTGACTGGCGTGATGCAGGAAGTGCCAAGCCCGGCCACAGATCTCAAATTACCTCAGGTACCAGACCAGGGAGATGGTAACGAACAGTTCAATGTCATCCGTGCGCGTCGAACGTCTCCGTTCAGGTCTTTCGCATAGTCTCGGGCGCAATGCAGGCGAGATTATTCGTTGAGCCTGCCCCGGGATCTCGCCGCGCTGACGAATTGAAAGAACTCGGTACGATCAATGACCGTGCGCTGAGTTGCCCGCGGCCAGCCTGATTGACGTATCCGGCAGGTGGAAGCAGTGTTGGGCTGCTATCACGGAGGCAACAATGCCTAGTCATTCGGAAGTAACGGGTGAGGCGCCGCGCCAACGCGCAGTCCATCAGCAGAATAATCAAATGACGGGATTGGAGGATATGATCGACCGTCTGAAGATCCTTAACCGATGCTCAGACGATCTTGTGCATGCCATCCGTCACATGATGGACTAGCTCTGACAAGGGGGCCTAGCGGCCCCGGACTGATCGAGCGGAATGCGTCCTCACCCGAACGGCTCCCCACCTGGCGGAGTGCTGTCTAGTGTGGAATGCCAAGGTTACAGCCGCAGCAACCGGCAACACCAGTTCCAGCCAATGCTGTATCACGAACTCTGACATCTTGCGCTCCGTAGGTTGTGCACGCGGCGAGAAGTGTTCGAACACGGTTCGTATGGATATAAAGATCCAACGGACCATGCCGGGGTGAGTTCGCAGGGCTGAGCTGAAGCCCCTATAGATCATGTACGGCAGCGGACGGAGTTCGGCGACCACGCACAGCCTGACCGACGCGATCCTAGAACCCTGATATCTCACAGTCGTTAGCTTTAGGAAGCCACTCGGATCCAAGGAGTTTGTCATGAGACATAATCTGGTTCCAATCATAATTCTTTCAACGCTCCTGATCTCCGATGCTACTGCGCAACAGACATCAACAGTTGCTCCAACCCTTCCGGCAGCCAGCGAGCAGAGTGCCGGGTTCGCCGGACCATTAGATGCACCTGGACCAATTCACTTCCTGCCCCGACGCGATCCTTGGGTCGTGCGGGCCTCGGATCTCCTCAACGAAAGGATCTACAATCCAAAGGGCGAGGATGTTGGCGAAGTTGAGGACGTTCTCATCAACAGGAATGGCCGGATTGAGGCTCTTGTGATTGAGGTGGGCGGCTTCCTCGGCATCGGTGAGCGCCGGATCGCTGTTTCTCCGCAGGCCATTCGACTTGATCCACATGAGATGACTGCAACCACTGGTACTGTTCCGAGCGTTGGGCTATCTCCAGAGACACAAGGTGCGGTAAAAGCAAGAGACGACCACAGGATCAGCAAGGCGATCGTACCGGAAAGGATGGTATTGACGCTATCGTTCGACCAACTTCGAAGCGCACCAGCGTATGTCGACGAATAGAAGGCAAGTCGTCTGACCTGATACGTCAGTGGTGAGCGATGGTCAGCTTATGCAGATTGAGCAGGTTATTGATGCAGTTATGTTGAAGTAGCCGCTCGTCTCCTGACCGCAGGCTTCCTGTTGGTAGAAGCGCACTACGAAGACGATGAGCCCTGTTGGATCGCGCCCGACTGACATATGCTGTTCGAAGGTTGGGCAGGGTATGGGCGTTCTTCCGTGCAACTGCGCGCGACCAAATCATAGACTATGGTTGGCAATGGAACGCAAGTCGACGGGCGTCGCACATCGCAAGGAGATGACATAATCGTAATCTGCCGGACAAGTCGCCGTAAGCAATTGGTTGCTATTCAGTGCAATGGACTTGTCATCTTACCCATTGATATCTGCATCGGGCATGTGCATTCCAGCATCGGAGCCGGAAGTTCAATCGGCGTGGATCCGGTAACGCTCCGGAATCAGCCGTCCACCTATGCTTGAGCTGTGAATGCACTGGAAAGGCCTATGGCCTTTGGATCGTACTTCCTCAGGAGGAGGAGGTCATTAATGTCGTACAAACAAGACGAACTGTTGCCACGCACGGATGCATTCACTCCCTGTCCCCACCGGATTGAGTGTGAGTTGATTGGCGCCTACGTTCGACTCGGGGTTACGCCACCCTGCCCCGATGGGTCGCGAACAGTGGCGCTGATCGGTGTGAGGCCGCTCAGGGTGCGTCTGACCGAGTTGCCAAGGGGATGTATTCCCTCGACGATGCCACCGTTGTGGCTCGAGATTTTCTCGCCGGAGGGAGAGACCATAGACGGTTGCGGGTGCTTCGACCTTGGGGAAGCTGAGCTGACGGACGCAACTCAGGTCATCATGGATGCCATTAAGGAAACAGCAGTGGCGTAACCGTGCAAAGGACCGCGATTGATGTGAGCGTGTAAACAGCCTTATTAAGGTCCAAACAGTTCACGCGTAGCTTCGATCGCAGCCGCATGCCATGCCACACCCGAGCGACTTCTTGAGGGATAGGTCTCAACAAAAATCGCCATCCCGCCTCATGGCTGGCGATCGACCTGTCCGATCCGGATTTGGGAGCCGGTGAGCTGACGAAAGGTCCTTGGCGGTCCAAAAGCTCTCCCACACAAGGAGTTGGGTGCAGCAGCCATAGTTGAGGTCGGACATATGCGATGAGGCATTAGGATGCCGGCGATCCGCTCCCAATGTTTCCCGCGGCTACTGTGGCAGGTGAGATGGGCAGTTTTACTGCCTCGGGAGGGTAGCGGATAGGAAGATCCTCGGTGTTCGGGCCGGAATGGCCTGCAGATACGCTGGTTGAACGAGAGCCCGATGCCACTCCTGTTCATGATGCTCGCATGGCGCCTTGCTGATTGATTACCCAGCCGGCGAACTTGCCGCCGGCTGTAGCGCCGATTGTGTCCATGACAAGATCCAGCAGCGTATCGGCCCGTTCAAGATTAAGGAAGGTGGCCTCCACAAGCTCCCAGGCAATCCCCAGACCTAGCCCGATCAGGGCCGCCAAGATTACGAAGCTTCTGCTCTCGGGAACGCCCGTTATCCAACCGCTGATCCATAGGCGGTACATGACGGCAGATACTAGAGCAAACGGGGGTGAAGGTGTGTACGAGCTCGTCGAACCACGCGAACTCATCGAACTAGTCCCAAGCCCAGCCTCCGGCGTTCAACAGGGCCACACACACGACCAGAAAGCTGATCAGGCTCGGAATGCGACGCTGCAGCAGCATGAACACAAGCGACAGGAGGAAGAACCCGCCGATGGTCTACAACCCATTCCAGCGCTAAAGCCACCAAACCGCGACGAACGCGACGGCTTGCAGAGCAACCCCAAAGCAGGCCAGCGCACGCCCGGTGCTGCTATCTACCGGCGGGTGCGGGGTAGTGTAAGTCATGGCCGTTGACTTCTCCTATCAGTCACCTTCGTCAGTCGTACAATCGAAGGTTTTCGGCCATCATTTCAGGCTGGGCGGAGCTGTGTATGACGGCTTATCGGGATCACCTCCGCCGTGGGGAGAGAAAGTTCTGTCCTCTCCTTCTTGTCGACCAAGGGTCAGCCCGCAGTCGCAATGTTATTGTTTCTGCACGACACTCACGCCGACCATGCTGCCGTCAGCCTCTCCCCCGCGTTCATCAGTGCGCGAACTACAATGGGGGCATCAGGCCCCCATTGCATGCATCCAGCAGGTGGTTAGTTATCCCCGTAATCCGATGTCGACGGTCTCGCTGTCCGCGAACTCGCGATACTCTCGGGTGTTGAAGTCCCAGTCGTCGATCGCCTTGACCTCAGTTTCCGTCAAGCCGGCAGCCACGAGTCGGCCGCCGGTCACAAACATACGATCGAGCGGGATCGGAACCTCCTTCTCGCCCAGGCCAAGGAACCCACCGTGTTCAAGGATGACGAAGCTCCGATTATCACCAAGGCGACGGACCAAGCGCTTAACTTCGCCGATTTTCTGGCCACGGACGCTATAAACATCCATGTCCTCGAGATCGGTGATTCGCATCGGACGGATGTTGGCGCCCGGGTCAACAGCTCCGGTTGCTGCGGGATCCGGCCGTGGCTCCGCGGTTAACGCCGCACGCTCATTGATTGGCAAGCCTGCCCGGTCATGCGCTTGATCGGCTGCCGCCATATAGCTCGCCAAGCTCGCGCGATATGTGGGCTCAGCTTCGCGGTAGCCGGCCATGCCTTCCCGATAGACCGGCAGGGCCCGCAGTTCGGCTTCTGACATGCCCGGGAGGATAATACGATCCTGTTGAAGCGCCATTTGCGAGAGGGGCAGAATGCGGGCCTCGCCGCCCAGTCCCAGGAACTCGCCGAAGCGGATCACACCATAGCTTTGGTTATTTGAGCCCAAAATCACGCGCTCAATCTCACCGAGACCCTCGCCTTCAAGATTGTAAACGTCCTTGCCTTTGATCTCGGACACGGCAATGGGACGGACAGGGTTCGTACTGGTGTTCATGGCCTGTTGGTTGCGAGCAGCGGGCTGAGTCTGCTGCTCGACACGCACAGCCGGCTGGCCATCTGCTTGATTGACGACGACTCGCGGCTCAGCGCGCTCGTAGCGTACGGTCGGCTGCCCTTCCGCTCGCTGCACCTGTACCTGTGGCTCAGCGTTTGCTTGGCGTTGCACCATAACTTGAGGCTGGACTTCCTCGACCTGCACCCGCGGCTCGCCGGGACGGGTGACCGACACGTCAGGGCGCGCCATCAGCACACGCACATCCGGCTGCGGCATCGAGACGTTTACATCGGGTTGGGGCATGCGCACGATGATCTCCGGCTGAGGGATGTTAACCGTCACCGTCGGCTGCGGCTGGCGCACGATGATCTCCGGTTGGGGCTGGTTCACCGTCACCTGGGGCTGAGCTTGACGGACGATCACACGCGGATCGGCCGGGTCCACCTGGATGGTCGGAGCCGGCTGGCGGACCACTACGTTGGCTCCAGCGTTGGCCGCCCGTGCCGCCAACGCTGGATCGGTACCAGAGCCAGCGATCGCTACACGGTAGTCCGGCTCAAGCATGCGGTATTGGCTCGCCATCTGCTGATTGTAAGGCTGGAACCGCAATTGATCATCGTTGCCCGCCACTATGAGACGGTCGTTGCGATAGGCAAGACGATTGACTGGAACGAGCGACTGATTTGTGCCGGCCGAGACGACCAAGTAGACTTGGTTGTCCTGTCCTTGCACGGTTCTGGTGATGCGGCCGAACTCGCGACCAGACTCGGTGTAGAGAGTCTGGTTCCGTAGCTGTGAGGAGGGAATGCCTTGATCCTGCGCCGTGTTCTGCCGGCTCTGTTGCTGAGGCTGGTTAGCCTGGGGTGTGGCGTTCTGCTGGGAAAGAGCGGGTAAGGGAACGAGGGCAGTCGTGCCAAGGAAGGCTACAATTGTTGCGAGTCTCATCATGGGCTCCTTCGCTGCAAATCCAGACCCCAGCCAGGACGTCCCTAGCCGGACTAACGTCTGGACTCAGTTAGGAGGAGAAGCGGTGAGTGCTCTCCCAGTTTCGATGGGTCAGAACGTTTCTGTACGGTGCAGGACTAAGTCTGAGCCCTGGGGATTCTGGCTGTACGATTGCCCGCTCCGAAGGACGAGGACTTCTGCTATGCCGAGACTGCAGGACCTGTCCAAGGCAGAGCAAAATGGTCCCAATCCATGCCACCGCCTGCAGAGCCATGGCGCTGGTCGGCCCACATCTGTTTGCTCTTCGGAAATGCGTTGCCCCTGCCGACAAGTCCAGTCGTCAGGGGCGGGTTCGTACACGGATGGGCGGCGAGCGTTCGGAAGCAAGGGCCTAATCCCGTCGCTCTCGCCGAAGGTTCTGCCGCGCCTCTTGCAAGTCTTGACGCTCCTACCTCAGCTTGCGCCGCTCCGCGCCGGTGTCGTTGCCTACTCGGCGCTCCTGCCGCAAGTCCCTGCGAGCCTCAAAGAGGTCCGTGCGCTCGTCCCGCAATTCGCGGCGAGCGTCCCCCAGTTCCCGGCGGCCCCTTTGTATCTCGCGGGTATCGAGGTAGTAATCGCGATACCATGGTCGGTCGACGTAGTAGCGGCGGTGATAGACATTTGGACGGAATCCAATCACTGGCACGCCGATCGTGACGCCGATACTTGGAATGGGCTGGCGTGCATAACGTTGGCCGGCATAGGCGAGATACTTCCCTGAGACCCACCCGCGCTCACCGGACCAGCTTACGTCGCACCAGTTGTAGCCGGTAAGACATCCGTGGACAACCACTCGGTCACCCTCCTCGATCGTGTCGAAGCGCTGATAGGATGCGGCTGGTCCGGTTCGAATGTTGAGGTCGGTGGCGGTGAACGCTAGGGCTTCGGCGAGCACCGCTCCCGGTAGCACGAGACTCGTAGCAAGGGCGATGGCTGCCGTACTTCTCTTCAACATCGGATCCTCACTTTCGGCATGCGCTGTTACAGGAGTGTCGGTAGCTTAGTTGGCGCTGCTCAGCAGGCTCACTTCAGCTCGGCGATAGTCACCGTCCTGCCAACGCCGACGTTATAAAAGGCAGCTTCCTCGAAATCCGGTAGGGATTTCAGTGCCTCCTTTGTCAGGTCGGGAGCGACGATCCGGTCGTACCGGACAGCGATCTTGCTCAAGGGGACAACAACTCGGTTCTCAAAGAAGCCCATGACGACTCCGTTGCTGACGACGAGGTACATTTCCTTGTCGGAACTGTGCTCAACTACCTGCTCGATATCGCCGAGATTCGATCCGTCAGGTGCGACCAAGTCTTTCTCGACGATGCTTGAAACCGGGATTTGACGAGTTGTCCCGGCCGGCTGGGATGGAGCTGGAGATAGCTGTGCCGATCCTGCAATTGCTGCTGGGCCCGTTTCCGGAATGCCCGGCGTGGGGGAGGAGTTTTTGCCGGGGGACTGCGCCAATACGGTGGACAAAGGAACAAGGGTGGTCGCCAGAATCGCAGCAAAGACTGTCACACGCATAAACAAATCCCATTGGATGGTGGCTCAACCCTTGCCCGTGGAGGGCCGCACGGCTCTCGCCGCGTGAGGAGTTTTAGTCGCAGCCGGTTGGATACGTGGGTAGAAGCCGGTCACAAGCGGATTGTTTCGGGGCGTTACGTGCAGTCGGTACGCTGTTGTACCGTCATGTGCGCCCCTCTAGTGGGCTCCCCGCCGTCCCGGCAGTGCTACGTCCTAATCTCGATCCGGACTGTCTGCACGCCAACCCGCACCATCACGTCCACAACCTTGGGCTCCGAAGCCGCCTTGAGTACACTAAGCTTGCTACTGCGCCCCAAGCGTGCCTCTTCCACCTGATCTGGGCGCGAAATGCCCTTGCCCCGCAGGTCCTCCCAGAGATCATGCTCTGTCAGGTGCAATGCCCGCATCGATGAGGTGTCGACGTCGCCCTTGCGGACCAGGACGCCGGCCTTGCCTTTGACCAAGGTGCCGAAGCCATGCCAACGCAGGGCAAGGCCCGAGAACAGCCAGTGCATGCCCAGCAGCACCGCCGTTACCGCAAGGGCAGGAAGGAACGGCGCGTTACCGGTCACGGCGCCGCTGACGATAGATTCGATCATGGTACCGAGGATCACATCAAAGGCCGTGGCACGTCCAATAAAGTGCTTCTTGGCGGGCCGGACCATGAACACCGTGACCACATAAGCCACTGCGGCATGCAGCCCCATTTGCAGGACGTTAATGTCGCTGCTCTCTAATTCCAAGCCAAGTGCCTCACGCACGATCTCTTTAAGCTGATCCATGCTCACCCCTACTGGCGG
Organism: Microvirga soli; assembly: GCF_016734765.1. GTDB lineage: Bacteria > Pseudomonadota > Alphaproteobacteria > Rhizobiales > Beijerinckiaceae > Microvirga > Microvirga soli. The sequence continues at coordinate 133,736 of NZ_JAERQE010000010.1, forward strand.
GGTAGTGCGAGAAAGAGACACTCACGAGCACACGGATTGCATCTCTTCTACATCATGAAGTCTCAGTGCATGAGGTAGAAGCGAGTGAAGATCAAAGTTATCCGACTGGTATCATCCTAATGCCCAAGCAAGCACGCCGATGCCGGCAACGGCCCCAAGCATCGTAATCACAAAGCCCCAGTTCGACGTTCGGCGCTCACTAGGTGTTGCGGTTCGGTTCAATTTTGTGGTTGAGCCAATTGTATTGGAATCACGTGGTTCGGGATTTGCTGTCATAATGTCGTCCTTGCGGTCCAGGATTTCCGACCGGGGTGCTGAAAGCAAAACTCTTGAGCCGTTGCTTTGAGCGGAAACGGCGCTGATGAAAATGAATGGGCACGACATAGGACGAGGTCCGGCTATCCGGCGTATTGCGCAGGGACTGAGTACGATGCTGCACCAAGTCTCCGCTCATCTGGTACTTGCGCTCGGCGGGCCAGCCTTCGATGCGCGTTCGTATGCGCCACTACATGTGACTCCAAATCTCGTGAAGGCGATCGCGGGGAGCGTACTCTGCCGCAGCAAAAGCTGAGAAAGCCACTAGGGTCCGCTGCAAGTGGGCCGAAGTGCCTACGTATCCTCGCACAATGGAGCTTGAATCCGGTTTGGATGACACCACTTGTCAAGTATCGGGGTCCGGGCCCCTCTGGCAGACCTTTCCGGCTGCGATGTCGGACTCTCTCACCTGAGGAGCGCTTGAAGCTGCTCCGCATCTGGGGGACCATTGTGACGCCTTACATTTCTATATCCACTGAAACGGCACTTCGCCGCATGCTAACGCGACACGTGCGCGTCTTGATACCCTTGCGCCGCTTCCCGACAGCGCTGTTCGCGTGCCAGGGACCAACATCGGCTTCGGCGCAGACGCCCTCCTGAACCTGATCCCAGGCGGCGGAACGCTGACCTCGAAAGGCATGTCAGCTTACCTGATCTGGGAGGCGCGCCGCCTGGGCGCGCCCATGTCGACGCTCCTGCGCATGATGGGCAACGTCGGTGCCGACTTCGTCGTCAGCGCGGTTCCTCTCTTGGGCTGGGTCGCAGATGTATTCTACTGCTCAAACCTGCGCAATATGGCGCTGCTGCGTGATCACCTCGACCGATCCGATCCGGTATCGAACACCTTCCAGAGATGATGGTTCTCAGGAAGAGGACCTGGTCCGGCTGCCACCATCGTATCTCGACTAGAACTCTGCCGTTCAGAAAGCATAGCAATGAATAACCCCAACGCCTCGCCTAGCTTTCGCAACATAGCGATAGCCGCTGCGGTCGTGTCTCTGCTGGCAATGTTCTACTTCCAGAGTGTGCCGGCTCGGCAAGCGGATCAGCTTCCCTACTCGGCTTTCGTCACGGCAGTCGAACAAGGGGAGATCCGCTCCGCCACTATTCAGGGGCAGGAGGTGACCGCCGAGCGTTCTGCGGGCGGCACCGTCACGACCTATGTTCCGCAAGGTGCTGGCCTCATCGCCCAGCTGCAGCAGAAGGGTGTCGTGATCAAGGCTGAGCCGCCGCCGCAGCCCAGCCTGCTCGGCAGCCTACTGCTGTCGCTGCTACCTTTCGCCTTGATGATTGGCATCGTGGTGTGGCTCTCCCGCAGGGCCATGGGCCATGGGCCAGCAGGGTGGCGGAGGCGGCCTCATGTCGATCGGCAAGTCCAAAGCCAAGCTGCTGCAGCCCGGAACTCCGGTCACCTTTGATGAGGTGGCCGGCATCGACGAGGCCAAGGAAGACCTGCAGGAGGTCGTGGAGTTCCTGCGCGATCCGCAGAAGTTCCAGCGTCTCGGCGGCCGCATTCCCCGCGGCGTGCTGCTCGTCGGCCCTCCGGGTACGGGTAAGACCCTCACGGCGCGCGCCGTCGCAGGCGAGGCCAATGTGCCGTTCTTCACCATCTCGGGCTCCGACTTCGTCGAGATGTTCGTCGGCGTCGGCGCCTCCCGCGTCCGCGACATGTTCGAGCAGGCCAAGAAGAACGCGCCCTGCATCATCTTCATCGACGAGATCGACGCGGTCGGCCGCCATCGTGGTGCCGGCCTCGGGGGCGGCAACGACGAGCGCGAGCAGACCCTCAACCAGCTCCTGGTCGAGATGGACGGCTTCGAGGCCAACGAGGGCGTGATCATTATTGCGGCCACCAACCGTCCCGACGTGCTCGATCCGGCGCTCCTGCGCCCGGGCCGCTTCGACCGCCAGATCGTGGTGCCCAATCCCGACGTGGTCGGCCGCGAGAAGATCCTGCGCGTCCATGTGCGCAAGGTGCCTTTGGCTCCCGACGTGGACCTGAAGATCATCGCCCGCGGCACTCCCGGCTTCTCGGGCGCGGATCTGATGAACCTCGTCAACGAGGCGGCTCTGCTTGCGGCGCGGCGCGGCAAGCGCATCGTCACCATGAAGGAGTTCGAGGACGCCAAGGACAAGGTGATGATGGGCGCCGAGCGCCGCACGCTGGTGATGACCGACGACGAGAAGCGCCTGACCGCCTATCACGAGGCCGGCCATGCCGTGGTCGCCCTCAACGTCCCGGCCACCGATCCGGTGCACAAGGCCACCATCATCCCGCGCGGCCGTGCCCTCGGCATGGTCATGCAGCTGCCCGAGCGGGACAAGCTGTCCATGAGCTACGAGCAGATGACCTCGCGTCTGGCCATCATGATGGGCGGGCGCATTGCCGAGGAGATGATCTTCGGCAAGGAGAAGGTCACCTCGGGCGCCCAGTCGGACATCGAGCAGGCGACGCGGCTTGCCCGTATGATGGTGACCAAGTGGGGCTTCTCGCCCGAACTTGGCACCGTGGCCTATGGCGAGAACCAGGACGAGGTGTTCCTCGGCATGTCCATGGGACGCCAGCAGAACATCTCCGAGGCGACCTCCCAGAAGATCGACTCGGAGGTCCGCCGCCTCGTGGAGGACGGGCTCAACGATGCCCGCCGCATTCTCACCGAGAAGCAGCACGAACTCGAGGGACTGGCGCGCGGCCTTCTGGAATACGAGACTCTGTCGGGCGAGGAGATCCGTAACCTCCTCGACGGTCAGCCCCCGGTGCGGGACACCGGCGATGCGGTCACCCCGACCCGCGGTTCAGCCGTGCCCACCACACGGCCAGGCCGGCCCCGGGAAAGCGACGGGGGGCTGAAGCCGCAACCGCATGCGTAGCATCAAGCTGAACGACCCTTGCTCCCGTCCGATTATAGACGCCATCGGTTAAGCGGACAGCATTGCTAAGAGAAAACAGCTTTCTCTGACGGGTTGAACTGGGGCGAGGAACTGGTAAGGGGGGCGGCTGGGATGGCGCGCTGCTAGGGCGTGTCTGCAAAGGGGTTCCATGAGGAGCCTGGAGTTCCCATTTATACAACGTGACACGTTACGGGTTGACGGACCGGCAGTGGCAGCGCCTTGAGCCGCTTCTGCCGCCCGAGCGGCCGCCAACAGGACGGCCCAACCACCATCACCGCACCATCTTGAACGGCATTTTGTGGGTTCTGCGCACCGGCGCGCCCTGGCGGGATCTGCCCGAGCGCTATGGCCCGGTCGGCACTGTCTCCAGCCGGTTCGATCGCTGGTGCCAGTCTGGTCTCTGGCAGCGCCTCCTCTCCGCCCTGCAGGTCCAGGCCGATGCTCGTGGTGAAATCGACTGGGACCTCCACTTCGTGGATGCCACCATTGCTCGGGCGCATCAGCACGCCGCCGGCGCTCGCCGGACCGGCGCCATCGGGGGGTGAGGCGCCGGACGAAGCTCTGGGCCGCTCGCAGGGCGGGTTCTCGACCAAGCTGCACCTGCGAGTGGAAGGAGGCGGCAAGCCAATCATCGCGGGGCTCACCGGAGGCGAACGCCACGAGCAGATTGCCCTGGAAGATCTGCTGGATGGCGGGGCCATCTGCCGATCAGGACGAGGCCGCCCGCGCTTGCGGCCGCGGCGGTTGGCCGGTGACAAGGGCTATTCCAGTCCGACCGCCCGGCGCCGGCTGCGTCAGCGGCGGATCTCGCCTGTGATCCCGACCCGCAAGGATCAGCGCTCTCAGCCGACCTTTGATCGTGAGGCGTATCGGGAGCGCAACACAGTCGAGCGTCTGATCAACCGCCTTAAGCAGTTCCGCCGTATCGCCACACGCTACGAGAAGCGCGCCGCCAACTATCTTGCAATGGTCAATCTCGGCATGATCATGCTCTGGCTATAGCCCTTTGCAGACACGCCCTAGTACAGAGAGTGTTCTACTCTACCGCAGGGTGTATCTCTAAAGAGCTGGTGCCGACGGTTGCCTCGCAGAATCGCTCCCGAGGCAACTCATTAATGGGCCTTTTGGCTAGTCAGTCATAGATATAGACGACTTCACGCGTACGGGGTTCAACCAGAACCGGTCGATCGTTGATGATGGTGTAGCCATACTCGCGACGGAGGCCAAGCTCAGGCGGAAGTGGGCGGTACGCGACACGTCTCGGCAGACGGTACCCTACAGTGACGTTCTCTCGAGTCCGCACCGAAGGAACTCGTTGGGTCACCACATACTGCTGAGCCCTAAGTGTCTCGTCTGGAGTTAAGGCGGCTCCGGCGGCGGCACCTGCAACTCCGCCGACGACAGCACCAACAGGACCTCCCAGAACTGCACCCGTAATGGCGCCTCCCGCAGCGCCTGTACCTGCACCAGTTTGGCAAGCAGCAAGTGGTATAGCGAACATGATGGCTGCGATGGTAGGCTTCAGGACTCGATCTCTCATAACGGCTCCTAATAAGCAGACTTGCAGCGAACGGCCCAGGGTGGGCCTCGTTCCTAACGTCCGTGGCTGACAGGTGCGGTAGCGTACCGAAAGTCTGCGCTTTGTCGGTGCCGTCAGCAATAGCTTCATTCAGTCTGCGTCAAGGTGCAAGACAGTGCCTGTAGGTTAAGAGATCGACATTGTATCGCCGTTCTTCTGACCGTAAGTGTATCGATAGCCGCGCGAGGCGTGCGGCCAATCCGACTCACACCTCACAAACGAAGGAACCAGCAAGGTAGATGGCGCATACTCCGGCCGATGGCCGTTGCAATCGTTCGGGCGCACTGAGATGCTTCAGTTAGAGACGAACGGAAGGTTCCCGAATAGTCCCGCCCTTCCATACTGTAACATCTAAGGAGAAAATGCGCTGCTCAGTGAACAGCCATACGGGTCTATTCATAGACGCCGTTACTAAGGTTTGGTGGACCCGCTAAAGCCGAACCCCAGCAGCCGATCTCTCGCAGGATTATATCTCCGGGTCTCTCTGACGGAAACCTGATCCCAGCTCGAGTTGAGTTTGAGCATCGCTCGTTGCGTCTGAACAGGTGCTTCATACGCGCCATCGATCGCTGCGGTACGCATCGCGCCAGGCTCCTGCTGAGTCATATTTTGAGTTGACTCACGTAGCTCTTGTACAGCCTCTAGATGGGCCTCAATTGATCTCGCATAGTCGACATGCCCAACTTTGAGCTGTGCCGCGTCACCGGGGTTGCTGGATGGGGTTTGCGGCTGGGAATGGGCACCGTTAGCAAGGTGTGCAGCGACAACAAGGCTCGCGCCAACTAACATACGAGAAGCGATTTTTATGATGAGCTCCGTCGATCGGGGCTATAGAGATCAAGGATCTATGGTCGTAACACCTCTAGCCAGCAGCCAAAGCTCGCGGTGGGCCGCGTGCAAGCGGCATTTTGGAACGTCGGCGAGCAGAGAGCCACTACTGCCCGCGCCAGTCGGTTCGGTCTGGACGAAAACAATGCGGGCGCGGCGGCGCGGGCGGACTGACTATTCAACGTACGCTAGTCCTTCATGTTGATCGAACAGACTCCCATGCTGGAAGACTGTTTTGAGTTCTGAACAGCTTGGTAGACATAATCATGTGGTAAACTTCAGCGAGGCGGCGAACGTACGGCTCCCGACTCTGCCTCTGTCGCCTCTCGAGATCCTCGCGTAACCCGGCTCTAGCAGGCTCAGGGAGTGTCAGAAGGAGATTGCGTTCGGACTCGTACCAGCGATCAATTTCGGCGAGTGCGCTGATCGTCTCCTGGAGTTCGCGATCGAGTTCGTGCAGATTGACATCACTCAGAATCGACATGCCGGTCCTCCTTGTCGGTCAACAATCGATCAAAGGTACGGACCAGGGGAGGAGAGAGCCATAGCGGGTGGGGGTACGGAGTCAATTGTTTGTACAGGTACGTGCCAAGTTCAGCGGGTATAGCTTAATCGCTGTGGCCCGCGATAAGAGATATGGGGGCCCTGGCGTTTGGGAATAAAGGATGCCGGCGCCGTGGTGCTCGCCCGGAGCGGATCTAGGGATGGGTGCGCCTCCTCGGCGGCCCTGGCGCCGGCGGCATGACCGCTCCAGGCTCAACCCAGAAGGGCGGGCTGGAGGGAACGCTCCGAAGTACCCTCCCAACCTGAAACACCGGATAGCCGGCAGCGGGCGACCGGCGCTCGGGTCAGGACGATAGTGGAGGCTTAACGCTGTCTCGGCAGGCGCTCCTCCGGTGGGGCAGGATAGGCGGGGTTGGCCGATGGAATGTCGGACATGCCAGGCGCACTTTCGGGGCCGAGATCGGCTGCCGCACCCTGCGGACGCAATGCAGGCTGACCAGAAATAACCGGCAGCGTGCGCGGTGGAGCCCATATCGTAACGCCTGCCAGAAAGACGCGCACCGCTGTAAGGACAGCTCCAAAAATCAAAAGGACAGGAGTGCGTAAGCGGCCAGCCCCGACCGCTTCATGTTTCTGTCCCGGCGGCTGTGACATCCATTGCGTCCACGCCATTGCCTCCTCCTACGACCAGGCCGCTGCATCCGCCGGGTTCATGCCGAGCTAGTTGTTTGCCTCAGGATCAGGATTGCTGCTCCCAGGAGGCTCCTCGAAATCAACCGCGGGGCCGGAAGGATTGGCAGGATCGTGTCCCTTCGTGACAAGTCCCGGCGCATCGTGAGGATTGTCGAGATCGTCGTAGCGTTTACTGATATTCCACTTTCCCTTCTCGTAAAATTCCTTATCCTCGACGATCACTTCCGCCCGGCTTGGGGACAGGGTGAGGGGCACGAGAATGACCGAAAGCATGGGCGCTGCAGTCAGGTGTCGAGCCATACTGAACTCCACTTACCAGGTTAATGTGAACTCCACGGCGTGGAGCTATCTCTTCGAGGCAACCCAGTCTGGAATAGCTATGTTCTGCCCATTGTACGGGGTCGAACCATGTCTAAACCTCGATATGCCCGGCTCCCGCTGAGTAGCGGTTGGATCAATCCAATCGCGGCTATTCCACGGCTCTCTTCACATGACGAGAAACTCGGCAAGAGCTGGATATCCTAGAAGCCTACTTGAGCCATATGAAGATGGCCCTCAATGGACTACATTCTGCTTCATCGGCGAACATGCGAGTTGGTGCAACCAGGCACAAAGCTCTTCGGTTCGGCATCAGGTTGACTGGAAGGAGTAGTCTCAGGATTGGTGCATAGTTGAACGCTGGGCTGCTGTCACTCTTAGTACGGTTACGTACCGTCTGACCCTTGCAGCTGGAACGGTCGCTACTGACGCGTCGTTCTGCCTACGTTGCTTGCCGGATGACTAGTCAGCTCGAGCAAGGGCTCAGCTGCCGTCTGTTAAGCGCTCTGGAGCTGCTAAGGGACCTGAAATGAGTGGCCGTGTTTCGATAATGCTTGGTGCTGCGATTACCGTACTGTTGCTTGTGTCGCCGACAGCATTCCCCGCCTCGTACCTGTCACAGGCGCAGTTGCCGTCATGAAGTTCGTCTGCGTGCGGAGCATATTTAGATATCTGCCCTCAGCAGTTGCCGAAATGGCGGGCCTTCACTTCCAAACACAATTACCGTCACCAAAGGTCACCCGCCGTTGTCATCTGGTCATAGAAAGCAGACATGAGCCACGGCTGAGGGACACGGTAAGTAGAAGATGATGAACTGCCACAGTCCCACCAGAACCTGCGATACGTCGTTCACTCCGGGGTCCCACTGGATGACCCGAATCTAGGATCTGGATGTCCCCTCCTTCATAAAGGCGGCTGGCACTCTATGGACCGTATTCGGAATACGATCGTTCTATTGCAGGGGCAGCTCTGGCTTATCCCCCTGCTTATGAGCGTCTCGGCTTTGGTGTTAGCGTGGTGGCTTCTTACGTCAGGAGCCACTCTCTTAGATGGATGGAACAAGGACCGGCTCTGGTGGCTCTTCAGTGGCGATGCAAGCAGCGCCCGAGATCTTCTATCCAGTCTGCTGTCCGGTCTCATGACGATGACTTCGCTCGTGGTGTCAGTTACCTTTGTGATCCTTACCCTAGCGGCTAACCAGCTTGGTCCACGCTTGATCGCTACCTTTATGGCCGATCGCCAGATCCAATCTGTGCTCGGTCTCTTTCTTGGTACGATCTTGTATGTTCTCGTTGTGCTGCGCACCCTTGATGAGGGGCTTGGCACCCAAGGCGTCCCGCACATTGCAGTAACGGCAGGAAGCATACTCACTGCCATCTGCATACTGGCGCTTCTGTTCTACGTTCATAAAATAGCACGCGCGATCATTGCTGACAGCGTTGTCGCCCGAGTAGCCGCCAACCTGCACAAGAACATCAGAAGCATATTGCCAAATGAGGCGGATGGACCTGAGCGTACTGTGCCGGACGTGGTTATGGGTAGGTCCGGTGCAGTAGCGCTGGGCCGCAGCGGATACATCCAAGTAGTCGACTACAAGGAGCTTGTGTCGGTTGCATGTCGGTCGAACGCGCTTCTCCAGGTGAAGGTGCGAGCTGGGCACTTTGTGTTGCAAGCTGGTGAGCATGTGATCGCCAACTCCCATCATGACCTCGATAAAGACACTATCGACTCCATTAGGAGCGCCTTCGTTGTGGATACTGACCGCACTCCGGCACAGGACCTCGAGTATGGGTTGCGCCAGCTGGTGGAGATCGCTTTGCGGGCTGTGTCCCCTGGAATTAACGATCCGTTCACCGCGGTTGCTGTGCTCGATCAACTTGGTGCGGCCTTGGAGGAGATTTTCCAGCGCTCGCTCCAACCTGTGGTCTGGCGCGATAAGGGTGGTGTAGTCCGAGTGATTGCTCAGCGCTCGGATGCGATCGGCCTGACCAATGCAGCGTTCGATGCGATCCGGCAAGCTAGCAGTCAGCTACCGACGGTGCTGATCCGGATGGCCGACGTCCTCGGCCAGTTGGCTCCAGTTCTTCGGTCCGATCCAATGCGCGAGGGTGTGGTTGGACAACTCGCTAAAGTCGCTGAAACAGCTAAAGTGGCACACCTTACACCAAGTGACCGTGAAGCGGTTCTGATCCGCGTTGAGCAGGCTAGGGCCGCTATATCTGCTGCTCCCAAGCGGCCTCCCCTGCATTGTCTTTGATGCGTGATGCGAGCCCAGACATGTATGTCAGCATAAACTGAGCGGCGGGAGTTCAAGTACCCAAACGGGGCACACTCCCGGCGCAGGGCGACGATGAGGCTCCGGCAGCCTGTGGTTCTGCGGGAATATATGTAGTAAGCCGCTATAAACGCCGGGCATTTGATTCAAGTCATCAGTCAGCGGCGTTCTCCCCAGGTACGGTGGTGTGCTCGCCCAAAGTTTGTCGGATCCACAGCTTCTTCACCAACACGGTGATGGAGACTGCAAGGGGAACAGCAAGGAAGACGCCCAACCAGCCGAAAGCTACTCCAAACACCAAGATCGCAAAAAGCACCAGGGCGGGTGGCATCGACACTGCCCGCTGCTGGATGTATGGCGTGATGACGTTCCCCTCAAGCTGCTGTATGGCTAGGGCGGCAGCGACGGTCCAGAGTGTCGTAGCCAAGTCCATTGTCATGGCGAAGATCAAAGCCGGAATGGCGCCGAAGATGGGCCCGAGAAAGGGGACGAAGTTGGTCACTCCGGCGATGAGACCGAGCGCCAGCGGTGAAGGTAACCCAATCCACCAGTAGGCCAATGCCGATAACATTCCAACTAGTGTCATGGTGACCAGCTGGGCACCAAACCACAGGCGCAGGGCGTTGCCTGTAACGTCCATGGCCTCGAAGATGCGCTGGTGCTGGCTGAGCGGCAATAGCTTGGCGGCGCCCCGCCGGTACAGTCTCGGGTCCGCTGCCAGATAGATGGCCGCAACCACCACGAGGGCGAGATCGGCTAACACTCCAAGTAGCGTGTATCCAAGGCCGAGAGCCCGGGACAGCATCCCGGGGCGGGGGCCCGCGGCGACAGCCTCCTGAAGCTTCTCACTGGCATTGCTGAAACCGATCCTATTCCCGACAGCATCAATGGCACTTGGCAGAGTTTCGGAAAGCTGCGAGATCTGGCCTCCGATCTGCGTTCCAAACAGCGTAAGGAAAATGGCAAAGAAGAGCGCCACGACGATGGTCGCTGCGGTGAGAGCCCAAGACCCTGGGACTGGCGTGTATTCTGCAATTAATCTAGCGAAACTATTTAGAAGCACCGCCAGTAGAACTGCGGCGAAACCAAGCAGCAGCACACCTGAGACGACCCAGACGAAGTAGGCAAGGCTAATTACCGATACGGTGATGAGTAGGCGCCGCACATAAGGCCCGTCTTGCCGGAGACCATCGGCGCCCATTCCCTGATATGGGCCCCGAATCGGGCGCGACGCTCTGCCGGATGGGTCTGACCTAAGCACCGGGTGGGCTCCTTGTGCGGCATCTTTCATTTAATCGGGCATGACGGGCATCAACCTGTGCCCCTCATGTTACAGCTATCGAGAGCGATCCCAAGCTCACCTGAACTCCAGCCCTCGAGGTCAGCTCACTGGAACTGATTGTTCAGCTGAGCTTGGGATCGCTGGCCTTGCTGCTGCGCCTGCTGTTGCGATACCTGCCCTTGCGCCTGGGTGGCCTGACGTTGAGCGCTGGCCGGTTGGTGCTGATCCGGGCGCTCGATACGAACGTTCGGCTGCCCCGGCGCCTGATTGACAATCACTCGTGGCTCGGCCCGCTCATAGCGCACCTTTAGCGGCCCCTGCGCCTGTCGGACCTGCACCTTTGGCTCGGCGTTTGCTTGGCGTTGCACCATAACCTGTGGCTGGACCGCCTCGACCTGCAACTGCGGTTCGCCAAGACGTGTGACTGCCACATCGGGGCGCGCCATCAGCACGCGCACGTCTGGCTGCAGCATTGCGGCGTTCACGTCGGGCTCGGGCATGCGCACGACGATCTCCGGCTGAGGAATGTCCACCGTCACCTTCGGGCACGGCTGACGCACGATGATCTCCGGTTGAGCCTGGTTCACTGTCACTTGCGACTCTTGCTGGCGCACTACCACGTGCGGGTCCGCCAGATCCACACGCACAGTCGGCGCCGCCTGTTGGACGACGATCTGCGATCCAGCTTGGCTTGCCTGGTTTTGCATCACCTCCTGTTGGTTTGGCTGCATCTCCGCACCTACTGTGACCTGCTGGCCTGGATTGGCCACGCGGAAACCGGCCATGTTGGCGCGGTACGTCCGCAGGGACCTTAATTCCTCATCGGTCATGCTCGGAATCACCGCCCGACCTCCTTGCAAGTTCATCCTTGCTAGCGGCACAAGACGCGCCTCGCCATCCAAACCAAGGAACTCATCGAAGCTAACCACGGCGAAGGATTGACTGTCCTGCCCGAGAACTACGATGTCGACCTGACCAATCGCCTGTCTCTGAGCCCTGTACACCTCGCGGCCTTCAACATCCGAAACCGCAACCCTTCCCGTCTGGCTGGCCTGGTTCGCTTGCACGGGCTGGCTTAGGGTTTCTTTGCGTTGGGCCATCGCAGCGGTAGGCAGGATCGCAGCCGACGCAAACACGGCCATTGTGATCAACCTCATCGTTGTCTCCGTTTCAGGTCAGGTGAGCGGTTCGGCACCATTTATCGGACGGCCGCCGAAGCTAGCCGTTGGCCAAGAGCTGGCAGTCCGTGGAGGGCGCGGCGCTGACCGGAAGCAATCGCCGTGAATTGTTGGGACAACAGCGTTTCGGATGGCCTGTTCCTGGCGAGGAGTTTGCTTGGACTAAAATTCGGTACGGTAGCGAGCGGGCCCTGGAGGCTCCCCTTTCCGACCTCCAGCGTTTCCCAAGGCTACCATTCCGCCAGAAGTACCGGTTGGGCGTGACGCTTCTGCTATAGAGGATATCACGCCTACTCTAACCAGGATCTACGCTATGGGCTTTGTGCTCATCCACCTGTTTATCGGCAAGCTGCATTTTCTCGATGTCGTGCCGCGAAGCCGCTGGCTTTCTCTCGCCGGAGGAGTAGCAGTCAGCTATATCTTTCTGCACATCCTCCCGGAACTCAGCGCTCACCAAGCCACCTTTGCGGGAGCCTTCGGCCTCATGCGAAAACTTCAGTCTATCTTGTTACCCTTAGCGGCCTAGCAATCTTCGACGCGCTTGAGTGTTTGGCCCGGATCTCACGTGGCAGACGCCGCAACGATACTGGCGAGAACAAGGTAGAACCTGACGTATTCGGGATGCACATCGTTTCGTTTGCAGTTTACAACGTGCTGATGGCATACCTTCTGCTTCATCGTGAAGAAAGTGGGTCGTGGCCCTTGTTGATGTACTTTCTGGCTATGAGCCTGCATTTCGTCACTAACGACTTCGGCCTGAGGCACGATCAGGAGCTTTATGATCACATGGGTCGTTGGGTCATTGCGGCGGCGGTGGTTCTGGGATGGGTAATCGGGGCGGCAACAACCATTCCGGAACTTTACCTCGGCTTCCTGTTCGCCTTCCTGACAGGTGCGGTATTACTCAATACCAGGAGGGAAGAGCTCCCGGAGGAACGGAAGAGCAGACTCTGGCCTTTGCCGTCGGGGTGGCCGGGTATGCCGTGTTGCTCTTAATGGTTAGATAGTTCTTCGTATACGAAAGTCGCCGAATGGTGAGTTGCAGGGCCGGACCTCAACGCGGGGGCGACGCCTCGTTACGGCGCCCTACGGTACCGAAACTGCATATCCCGCTCGTGGCCGGGTCGCATCCATCAGCCCTCGGTCCGATAGATGTCATTGGCTACTGTTACTTGGGCGGCTATAGTTAGTGCCGACCTGTCTACAAGAAGGCGCCTAACATATTGGGACCACTGGTTACTTGGCCCGTGAGCGCAGGGTCTGAGTACGTTGCGTTAGTCCTCTTAGATGTAGATCCAGGCTCCTGAGCTGGCGCCGTCTGGATATCTGCTCTTGATCGAGGCGGGATCAAGGTTGATGCGTGGAGGCTGATCGAGCTCGGCGCTACTGTACGCTTTGCCATTGCATTATGGGATGGGCGTCTAGATCATCGCCCGTGCGACTACGAAGTTAGCACCAGAATTTCTGTTCAGGCTTACATGGCATCGTACCACTCAAGAACGGGGGCCCTTGCCGAAGTCGCTCACTTCGCTGGATGTAATAGAACGGCAGGATCAAGCAGTCGCCTTGCTCCTCGTCGATGACCTGCAACCGCCATTTCGTCCAATCGGGAACTTCAGTGGCGAGCTCATGCATAGGCTGACAGGCGGTGCCCCACGCTCGGTCGATCGCTGCAGACGGGCTCGGCAGCTCAAGGCCGATGCTGTCGATGTAGAGGCGTTCACCATCTGAGATGTAGAAATGATAGCGCATGACGTGATCTCCTTTGGAGGAAAACTCATGTGCAGGCCGAGTGCGTTCAATCTTCGCAGCATGCGGAGCGTACCCTAGTGCACTGATTCCGCTGCACCCACGGCCGCTCGCGACGAACGATCTTCTGCAAAGGACTTCCGGGACAGCCATTTGGCTTGTTGATTGTTGAAGGTAGACTCCATCTGAACCCCGAGATGCTTGGCAGACAGGGCAGTACAAGAGGGTAGCGGACAGAAAGACCTCGATTGCAGATGCAGCAAAGACAAACGAGACCCAGCCCAGCTGACCAACGCTACGAGGGGGTCGTTCGTGACTTCCTGTGTCCCTCCCGCACGTAGGCAAGCAGGCGAGATAGTCACATCAAACTGAAGAATTTGAGCCGTCACGCTGTCTTACCCGACTTTGATGGTGCAGAAGCGCACCGTTCCAGCCGGACGTGCATGATCCTTCGGCAACCTCGTGCAACTACCCTGCGTTGCGCAGAACATCAGTGTCATGACCCGTGAAGCAGGTGCGATCAACTTGTTACCTCAATGGACCAAGCCAGTCAGTGTAACAAAAAAGAACCAGACATCTACGAGGCGATGTCGTCGCTTCTTTGTTCTGCCGCTCTCGGCCACTCTGCTTTGCGGCTCTGCTGTGGGTTTCGTCACCGCGCTATCGGCTGCCGACTTGATTGCCGGACGAGCGATCGCCATCAATCGCGGCGGCTTTGGCGCCTGCGTGGCGTGCCACGGGTGGCACGGTGAAGGAGACGCAGAGGGTATTGTGCCACGTCTCGCCGGCCAGAATCCCGTCTACATGTTCAAACAATTGCAGAACTACGCGTCCGGCGAACGTTACAACCCTGTCATGTCTCCAGTTGCAGCCGTGCTCACCGAGGAGCAACGTGCAAACGTATCTGCCTATTTTGCCCGTCTGACCGAGACGGAGCGTGTGCGAAGGCCGGCTCATCTCCGGCCCGGCCTGCTCGACCAAGGTCGCGAGATCGCGCGACTTGGCTTGCCCGAGAAAGCTGTGCCGGCCTGTGATAGCTGTCACGCACCGGGACTTGAAAACAAACCGCCTGAGGCTCCGCTTCTAGCGGGCCTAAACGTGACTTACTCGTCCTATCAGATGCATTTGTTCAAATCCGGCCATAGAGACAACGACCCACTTGAACGGATGCGCTCGTTTGCTTCTCGCCTTACAGACGACGAAATCACTGCCGTGACCACTTATTACTCCACATTGCCCGCTTCGGAGGGCAGCCCATGAGCGGGTTGAGCAGACGTCAGATTATTCAGGGTGCGGCATGCCTCTCTGCCAGTACGGTCACGCACGCAGCTCTCGCGCTGCCCGGTGAGGCACCGCTCCACTTAAGCGAGTTCATGCGTTTGTCGCAAATGTTAACCGGAAAGCGCATGCTGCACGAAGAAGTTGGTTTAAGGATTTTTACTGGACTGGCGGATGCAACTGGTAACCAGCCGAAACTCAACGCGCTTCGAAGTCTCCTCTACCGGCCGGATAGCAGCGGTCTCCAGATCGACGATCTGATCGCAAAACAGATCATGACAGACGAGGAACGCCGGTCCGCGACTGTGATCGTTTCTGCCTGGTATACCGGCCGCTATGACGGTAAGAATGAAAAGCGGTTGGCTACCTATACCCACGCTTTGATGTACCGGCCCACGCTTGGCTTGCACAATATTCCTACGTTTTGCGGTGGGCCCACAGGGTATTGGGCCGAACCACCCAAGGAGGGTGGTCATGTGCCCTTATAAGCGTGGAGGTTCATCAGATGACCAGCAATCTTGACGCCGACGTCGTGGTGGTAGGGTCTGGGGTGGCGGGAAGTCTCGTTGCGTATGAGCTCGCCCGGGCTGGCCTGAGCGTCCTCATCCTTGAGGCAGGTCCGCGCTTGAGCCGCGACGTTCTTGTGGACCGGTTCAGGGCCGCGCCTGAGAAGCACTTCATGGCACCCTACCCGCCTCACTACTGGGCCCCACATCCGACGCCTGATGATTGGGGCGCTTACCTGATCCAGGCTGGTCCGGTGGCCTACAATAACCAGTATATCCGCGCGGTCGGAGGCACAACGTGGCACTGGGCAGCGGCCGCTTGGCGGCTTTTGCCAAGCGACTTCAAGCTTCGATCGCTTTATGGCGTTGGAAGGGACTGGCCGCTCGACTATAACTTCCTGGAGCCCTACTATGGTCGCGCGGAGCGGGAGATGGGCGTCGCTGGTGAGGGCGGAGCGCTTGACCCGCCCCGGAGTTCAGCCTTTCCGCTTCCTCCCATACCATTGTCAACCATGGACCAGTACTTGGTCCGAAAGTTGAGTCCGGCCGGGCTTACAACTGTCACCGAGCCTGTAGCCCGGTACACAAAACCGTTCCGCGGGCGGCCGCCCTGCTGCGGGAATAACAACTGCATGCCCATCTGTCCGATAGGGGCTCAGTACAGCGGCGATCTCCACGTCCGTCTGGCTGAAGAGGCCGGAGCGCGCCTCATCGAGAACGCAGTGGCCAATTTCATAGATGTCGGTCCTGAGCGGCGAGTGCAGGCGATCCACTACAAGGATCCCCTACAAGCGACCCATACAGTACGCGGACGCGTGGTTATCCTGGCGTGCAACGGAATCGAAACGCCCAAGCTTATGCTCATCTCCAAGTCGGAACGGACGTCGACAGGTGTCGGAAACTCGTCCGATATGGTTGGACGTAACCTGATGGACCACCCCGGCGTCGGAGCCAATATGGTTATACGCGAGCCGGTATACCCCGGCCGCGGACCCCAGGAGATCACCTCGGTGGTGAGCCTTCGGGATGGTGCATTCAGGCGCCATTTCGCAGCCAGGAAGTATCACTTCGCCAACAGAGTGGACACACTCGAGATCACGCAGAACGCATTGGATGAGGGGCTGCTTGGAAGCCGACTTGACAATAGGATCCGGGACGTATCCATCAGGCGGCTGCGCGTGGACAGCTTCCACGAACAGCTACCTGACCCGAGCAACCGCATCGTTCCGAGCGAGACGCTCATGGACCCGATTGGGATCCCGCGCCCGGTGATCCGGTATTCGATCGATGAGTACGTCCGGCGGAGTGCGGAAGAAACACGCAACGATTACAAGCGGATCGCCGATGTCCTAGGCGCAACAGAAATCACATTCGACGAGGATTGGGTCCGAAACAATCATCTCGTTGGAACGACGGTCATGGGAGGCGACCCAAGGAATTCGGTCGTCGACCGTGATTGCCGCTCTCACGACCACCCAAACCTTTTCATAGCAGGCAGCAGCACCTTTCCATCCATCGCTTCAGTTAATCCAACACTCACGATTGCAGCGCTGTCATTGCTGATCGCTGACGTAGTCCGTGCGAGTATTCGGGAGCTAGAGTAGCGACCTTAACTCAGCGCTTTGATCCCGGAGCCCTGGAAAGTTGCATGAGTTGTGCTCCGCCTGAGAAGGTTCGACAGCAGATGGCACAAGGCAGCATGCGGTATGATACCACAGCGCGGGTTTGGCGGGGCATTCTCGATCACAGTGTTACCTCTGTCGCAGCCAGTGTCTCGTTTTTTGTGCTTCTCGCTTTCTTCCCAGCGCTCGCCGCAATAGTGACGCTTGTCAGTCTCTTTATCGATCCCCTGCGGCTTGATACATTGTTGGGTTCATATTCCGAGCTGATCCCGCAAGGAAGCTCCTCTGTTTTGATGCAGCAGGTCCGGCGCCTTTCTGAGGCGAAAGCATCGCAGGAACAGGTTGTGGTGTTCACGCCATACGTGGGGTTCTTCATGCTCGTGTGGGCCACAAACAAGGGGACGAAGGCCCTGTTCCGTGGCTTGAACACTATTTTCGACTGCAAGGAAACCCGAGGTTTTTTTGCATTCACGTTGGCAACACTCACCTTCACTATTGGAGCGATTATCTTCCTCGTATTCGCGCTCGGTGCAGTCCTGCTGGTGCCCGCAGGCTTGAAGATACTGGGGATCGGCGGCGGCCATGCCTATGTCATTGAGATCCTACGCTGGCTATTACTCCTGCTGATTGTTAGTGCGGTGATCTCAGTTATTTATCGGTTCGGACCAAGCCGCAAAGCGTTCAGGTGGCGCTCGACGATTCCCGGCAGCTTCCTCGCGGCCACTCTCTGGGTTGCGAGCTCCGTTCTCTTTTCCTGGTACGTTTCGTCCTTCCGAAGCTTCGTAGAACTCTACGGGTCTCTTAGCGCCGTGATGGGCTTTATGGTCTGGGTCTGGCTTTCAATGATTGCTGTTCTGATCGGTGCAGAGCTGGATGCCGCTCTGATGAAGGAAAACGAAAAAGGCCTGGCAAGGAACGACGAAGGTAGGACCACCTCTTAAGCAACTCCAAGAGCGCATCTCCGACGTCCACAATCTTGAGCTCGCAGGTTACGCTTGCGCGACTTGCAGCTTGCCGCAAGAAGCGTGATCAATCGGGCCAATGTCCCTGCTAATCCGCCTCAACCATCTCGACGGCCGCTCCACAGGTGTAACTGCAGCGGGCTCGTTAGACTGCCACGAAGCTGCCTGCGCGCGCTTGTGGAGACCCCATAAGCGTAATCATCTCGTCGGCGACTGAAAACGCTCACAACGTAGGTGCCTAGCTCAAACAGAAGGCCCCGTCCTGATGCCGAAGCATAGGAGCGGGGCAGTTAGCTGAAGAGCATTTGGTCAGGAGCATCTGCATCATCACAGCCACTGCCGGGATCCATTTGTAACGCACCGCCCGCCGCATCGGCATGGCCTTGGTTACAAATGAGATCCGCCAGTTGACTAGAAGTACAAGCCCAGACCGCTGGTGCGGTTCCGGCATTGCAGGTGGTCTTGGTGCGGCACTGTACGGTTCGAGCATCCGACTGCCATCTCAGGTATTGCGTCCGCCTGGAGAATATACCTCACGGTTTGGAATCGAGGTTCATTGAGCTCAGCTTCCGTGAGAACCTCACGGTGAAAGCTTTCTAATCAGACTGGGCACCGCCTTTACCGACCTGTGGTGACCTACGAGCAGTTCACTTCGAATAGACGCGGCATATGTCCTCGTTGGTGCAGGATCGTACCGGAACCGGAGCCTGACCGTGAACATATGCCCGATGCAGAGGTTGTCATCGTGAGCGCGTGGCGGCTGCTGCAAACACCTCCCGAGGTTCAGGGAAAGGTCTGCTACGGGGCTCACAGGAGAAGACGATCTCCTCGGTCAGGTGCCCTATGTGGACCCCCACATGGGGCACCTGTTATCGATGCTTTCGCACTCGGCGGCATACCTCTGAGATCAGATAGAGATGGAAGGCGATGTTAGCCGCCGCTGTGTTGGCTAGGCTCCGAAGGAGTGCCTCCATTTGGCCTCGGCAGAACCAAGTAGGCAGCCTGCGCTTTTGCTCCGGTGAACGGAGTAAATCAAATCAAAGTATGCACGTACGACCGCTTTAGCGCGACGTGCCTACCCGAGCGGCCAAAGCCGGATCATACCACCAAACGTCCGGAAAGGCTGACCCACCATAGCGAGGGAGGTCGACCGGGCGTCCGAACCGGTTCCAGCGTGCGGTACGGGCTACGAGCGAGTACCACTGCGGTACCACGTAGTTGTGGTGGAGGAGAACCCTGTCGAGCGCCTTCGTGGCTGCCACGAGTTCCTCACGATCTCCGGCAAAAATGGTTCTTTCGATCAAGGTGTCGACGGCCGGGTCCTTTATACCGGCAATGTTCTGTGACCCCGGTTGATCCACCGCGCCGGAACCCCAGTACTCCCGCTGCTCGTTGCCTGGGGAGAGACTCTGGGTCCACACATGTGTCGTAATATCAAAATCGAAGGAGCGTACTCTGTTCTGGTACTGTGCGGGATCAAGCACCCGAACGCTGAGGCCGATGCCAATCCGCTCTAGCACCTGCCGATAGGGTAGGATTACACGCTCGAAGCTTGGATCAGCCGTAATATACTCGGCGGTCAGCGGCTCGCCGGTAAGCCTGCTCACCATCCGCCCCCCTTTTAAATCATATCCTGCCTCTTCGAGGAGACGCATTGCTTGACGTAGATTGTCGCGGACGGCCTGGTTCGTTCCATTGATCGGATTGCGATAGGGCTCCGTAAACACCGTTGCCGGCACTTTGTCGCCCAAGCTCTCCAGGATTGCGAGTTCTCGTCCCTCGGGCAGGCCTGTGGCGGCCAGGTCGGTACCGAAGCAGAATGAGTCGATACGGTCGTACAAGCCGTAGAAGAGAGTGCGATTGATATCTTCAAAATCGAAGGCGAGGTTAAATGCACGGCGAACATACTCGTCTTTGAACCTGTCCTGTCGCAGATTAAATACCAGCGCTTGCATAACACCCATTGCGCGGAGCGGGAATTCTTCCCTGACCACGCGGCCGTCATGAACGGCTGGAAAGTCGTAAGCAGTTGCCCATTGGCGGGCGATGTTCTCGGTGCGATAGTCGATCCGATCCGCCTTGAACGCCTCGAGGAGCACTGTCGCATCTCGAAAGTACTCATATCGAACTTCATCGAGGTTGTGCTGGCCACGGTTGACGTTGAGGCTTTCGCCCCAATACCCGGAAACCCGCTCGTAGGATGCCGTGCGACCCGCTTCAAAGCTCTTCAGCCGGTAGGGGCCTGATCCCAAAGGGGGTTCTAGAGTGGTTTCTCCAATATTCCGAGGCTTGCCGTCAGGGCCTGTCGCTTCCCACCAGTGCTTCGGCAGTACAGGAAGTTGTCCGACGATCTGCGGCAACTCCCGATTGCCGGTTTCATTGAAGGTGAAGGTGACCTCGCGTTCCCCCGTCTTCTTTACCTCAGAAACATTCTTGTAGTGCAGCGCGTAAAGTGGAGAGTAGGTCTTTAGCGAGTCAAGGGAGAAGATAATGTCTTCGGCTGTCACCGGTCTCCCATCATGCCATCGAGCATGCTGGTTCAGGCGATAGGTAACGGATGAATAGTCCGCAGGGTATCGCACGGCTTCCGCCAGGAGACCATAGACTGTTCCTACCTCGTCCATGGAGCGCGTCATGAGTGTGTCATAGACCCGGCTGATGCCCGCCTCAAGTCCGCCTTTCACCCCGGAGACAACCAGATTGAAATTGTCAAAGGTACCCTGCACTCCAATTCGCACGAGGCCGCCCTTCGGAGCATCCGGATTGACATAATCAAAGTGTCGGAAGCCGTGCTCGTACTCTGGCGCTCCGATCAGGGCAAGGCCGTGTCGCCATCCCTCCTCCTGCCCGATTGCCGGCAATGGCCCTACATAAAGTGCAACGACAAAGCATGCGGCGCGCCCGATCATAGATAGTCTCCCTTGGTCCTGGGTCGCCAACTGTTTCAGAGCTTAGACGGCGCTGCCCTTGGCCGAAACTGCACTGTGTTCCCAGTTCTCTCCAGCTCCGATTACGCAGGATCGTCCATTTGCCGTCGTGAGCAAAAGTGTCCATGTACCATATGTGGACGGCCCCCGCCTCGCAAGAAGATTTGGATATAGTTTGATCGGATCGCTTGCGGTCATATGTCCGGC
>NZ_JAERQE010000110.1 GCF_016734765.1 Microvirga soli
AGCCGGTCCTCCCAATGACCACCTCATCCCAACACCCGGCGCGTCAGCAAATTTCCACCACCAGCGCGGACTCTACCATGATCCCAGCATGGAACGACCTTCCGGCCCAGGTCGGAAGCAAGCTCTTGGCTAGCGTCTCAATGTATTCGTCTGTGGGGATTGGTCTATGGGCGGAACGCCCTTTCGGCAGAAAGCGTTGGCACGGCAAGGCCGTTAGACTAATCGGGGCTGCCCATGAACCCCGTCAACGCGGAACAAATGTTAGCTTTGTCGATGAGAGGGTATGGATGACATTTCCGATCCTGACCACCCGAAACCTCGCAGCCCCGGTACCAACACTGACGGAGCCACTCCCATGGTCCGGATCGGGACGGCCGCCTGGAGCATTCCGAAGGAGCATGCAGCCGCCTTCCCAGTCGCGGGATCCCACCTGGAGCGCTACAGTGCCGTTCTCAACGCGGTTGAGATCAACTCCTCATTCTATCGTCCTCATCGAAGGACCACCTACGAGCGCTGGGCCGCGTCGGTGCCGGAGGATTTCCGCTTTGCCGTCAAGGTCCCGAAGGCCATCACCCACGAGCGCCGACTCAAAGACGCCAATGACCTGCTGGATCACTTCCTGTCGGAGGTGGGCGGCCTCGGACCCAAGCTGGGTCCGCTGCTGGTTCAACTGCCTCCGAGCTTGAGGTTCGAAGACGGTGTTGCCGACACCTTCCTGAGCGGGTTGCGAGACCACGTCGAAGGCTCCCTTGTCTGCGAGCCGCGCCATGCCTCCTGGTTCATGTCCGACGTTGAGGGCCTGCTCGACGAGCTTCGGATTGCCCGGGTGGCAGCCGATCCGGCCCCGGTGTCAGGCGCGGACAAGCCAGGTGGCTGGCGTGGCATGTCGTACTATCGCCTGCACGGCTCTCCCAGGATCTACTACTCCGCCTACAGTCCGGAATATCTCGCCACCATTGCCGAGCGGATTGCGAGCGATGCCGCAGCGGGGGTCGAAACCTGGTGCATCTTCGACAACACGGCAGCCTTTGCCGCGACGGGCGATGCGATCACGACGAGAAGCTTGGTGTTGAACCGACGCTGAGGATCTCCATCACACCACAGGCAAACACCCTTTCGAACCTTACGATCCTCGCATCATCTCCGTGATATGCCGGACGAGAGTCTCACCGCGATACGGCTTGGGCAGGAAACGGCCGTGATCTGGGATCTCGTCAGGATGCGGGCGGGCATACCCGGAGGAGATCAGCAGCAGCACATGCGGCCAGCGCTGGTAGACACGCTCGGCCAATGCCATGCCGTCCATTGATCCCGGCATGTTCACATCCGTGAACAGCACCTGTACCTCGTCAGAGTGCGCTTCAAGCACCACCAGCGCCTCGTCAGCGTTCTTAGCCTCCAGCACCCGGAAGCCGGCGTCATCCAGTTCATCGGCGGCCGTCATGCGGACCAACGGCTCGTCCTCAACCAAGAGGACAACGGTTGGCCTGATGGATTCAGAGGGTCTCATTCAGGCCACCGGCGGCTGAGGTTCGCATATGGCCTTGTCCGCCTCGACCAGTACGCCGAGGCCCCGCCACGGCTTCGGGATGAAGGTGACGGAGTCCGGCAATGCGTCCGTCCGATCACTTGCGGCACCGGACGTCAGAACGATCCGGATCGTTGGCCAGAGAGTACAGGCTGCCCTTGCAAGCTTTACGCCGTCCATGGAGCCGGGCAGGCGAATATCGGCAAAGATCATTGCCACTTCCCCTCCCCGATCCTGGAGGCAATGCAGCGCTGCTTCGGCATTCTCAACCTCCACGACGTCGAGCGCGGTTTCCTACAGCAGGGCCGCAGCGAGTGCCCGAACATCGGGATCGTCCTCGACGATCAGGGCGATATGCGCCTCAGGCTGCATCGTGGTCACATTGAGCCTTACGGCGGTCCATCTGCCGCAGAATTTCCGCGAGCGGTTCAGGAACAGGTTCTACAAGCACATCGCGATAGACCTCGGCGAAGGCTCTAGCGATCATGAAGGTCGCGACGTCCGGACAAATGTCGGTGACATGGGGCAGACGCACGTCGCCTGAGGCGTCGTGGGGCATCGGCGTTCTCCCTGGATTGTCTCGCCAGCCTGCCGCTGGACCATGAGCGTCAGTCTAACATACGTTAGTCAGGGCAACTGCCGACTCACGGGCTGGTTTCAGCGTAGCGGCAGAAACAACGCTTTCCATCTGTTGCAGAAACCCGGCAATAATCTGCGCCGGGTGAACCCTAAGCGTGACCGTTGCGTTGCTTCTGAGAGCAAGGCGAGGGCATGGTGAAGAACCGACAGGCACTGGCGATAATCGTTATACTGTGGAGCAGCACTGTAGCGGGGCAACCGGGTCCACCTCTGCCCCCGCCACGCCCCAGGGATGCTACCGTTCCCGCACAGACACCTGCTCCCCAAGCCGAGAGGCCCCCAACCGAGGCTGCGGCACCATCCCAGACGGATCCCGGCATGTGCCTGACTGCACTCAAAGCGGCAGGCTTTGATATCGAGACGGCGGAGCAGCCTTCAAGCTCGAATGACCGCTGCCGGAGCGGCACCGGTCCGGCTGAAGGCCGTTCCAGTGCCGCTCCGGCAAGGATCCACGGTGCGCCTGACGGACGAACCTATCCTAGCTTGTCGCTTTGCCGGACAACTCGGGCACTGGATCGGGGATCTGGTCGCTCCCCTGGTGGTCGGCCTCAAGAACACGGAACTCAAGGCTGTCCGGACCGGTCCCGGCTTCGAATGTCGCAACCGGAACGGCGCAACGACGGGCAAGCTTTCGGCCCACGCAGAAGGGCTTGCCATCGACGTTTCCGGCTTCGAGTTCGCCAACGGAGCGAGCCTGCGGGTCTAGCCAGAAGCCAACGCCGCGCCGGATCCGGCGCTTGCGGCACTTAGGACCGCCGCCTGCGGCTGGTTCACGACAATCCTTGGTCCAGGCTCGGACGAGGCGCATGGCGATCACCTCCACGTCGACATCGAGCGGCACGGATCAAGTGATCGCTACCGGATCTGCCAGTGAAAGAAGTCCGTTCGGGTTCAATCCCTGCTTCGCGGATACTGGGAACGCGCACGGAGACCTTGCGTTGATCCAGGTCACAGGAAATCCTTGCATGACCACAGCCGCGCCCCACCTGATCGCAGCAGTCTCCCTGTCGTGCATCGTCACCGCGCTCACATGCAATCCCCTTCGAGCCGCCGAGATCGACTTTCTTGAGCGCTTCCGCGGCACTTGGTCCGGTTCCGGCAAGGTCCAGCGCGAGGGCGCTTCTCAGCCCCGGCAGGTAACCTGCTCCGTCACCGGAAGCCCGGCCGAAAACCGGATTAGCGCGCAGGGAACCTGCCGCGCCGCTCTCATCTTCAGCCGCCCGATCGGTGTTGACCTCGTTTACGATCCCCGCTCCGGCACCTATCGTGGCACCTACACGGGCTCTCGGATCGGTCCCGCTCAGTTGACAGGCACCCGCAGCGGTGATGCCGTGAACCTCAGGATCGAGTGGCCCCGCCCGGTCAATGGCGACACGCAGGCCGCTATGGTCATCAGGAACGACGGCCAGGGCATGTTGCGCATTACCGTTGCAGACAATCTCACGCCCGGCGGCCCCACCCAGCAGACCTCCGAGCTCGTCCTGGCACGCCGGTAGTCGGCATGGCGCCTGAGCGATCGGACGCGTACGGTTGGAACTACTGCTCGGTGAAGAAGGTGAGAACGACCTTGCCCTTGTCGCTGACGAGGCACACGAAGCGGTTTGGCTTGTCGCTTTTCTCGCGCTGAAGGTAAGCCTCGCCCATGACCACCATGCGGATAGGTGTATCCTCGACCCGGGTGGCTGCCTTCGAGATCGCCAGCGACTCCATGTCGAAGGTCAGGTGCTCGAGCGAGGGTGATCGTTCCTTGAGCGCAGTCAGGCCCGACAGGCGGCACGCCTCGACCTCAGCAGGTACCTGAGCAATGGAAGGAGAAGCCAGAAGGAAGGAGGCGGCAAGCATCGTGAGAGCAAAGCGCATGGATATCTCCATCGGATGAAATGCGTTCGGACCGTGCTAAAATAGATCCGAGGCTCATGGCTACGAAATTGATTGCCCCTGAACCGCACGGTGTAATTCATCAATCAAGTGCGACAGACGGTAAGGCTTTGCGAGAAACGCTGCACCCACTGGGATACGAGCTGAGTGACACCTCCGTGACCGGCCCGAAGCAAGAACGACTTGAAGATCAGGCTGTGCTTTGAGCGCTCTATGGGCGAGGTCACAACCGTCGCGCCCACCCAAATTGATGTCCGTAAACAGAACATCGATTTTCTCCTGACTGAGGATGATCTCGGCCTCTTCAGCACTCGCGGCAATCAGAACCAAGAACCCGGCTTCCTCCAAGGCCTCGGCTGCCACGGCGCCAACCATGAGATCATCTTCAACCACGAGCACACGGATGGGGGTTACCTCGGGGGCTGCATACGGAGCCTGAGAGCCTCGGCTCCAGAGCGGTGAGATCGGGATCATACGGGTGCCCTTCCTTCAGGAGTTCGGTTGGCTAACCCCGAACCGGGAGAAGGTGTTCACAAGGCGACGCGCCTTCCACTCAGCATGGTGAGCGGACTGTTAACGCCCCCTTGTTGCCACCTGTGCTCTTGCTTCCGTTTCTGCGTGTCACCACGACTGAAGAACCCGAGCAATTCCACTTCGCCACTACGCTTTCAGGGGGATGATTGAAATCCTGTCTTGGATTTTGTCAGCGAGGTTCAATCAAGAGATCTACTGACTTTTGAACGTCCGGTATTGCCGTCGTAGAAGACATTGGGCGGACTTCCGGATTGTGCCGATTTCGTTCTCTAATGGGTCAAGGGGCAACTCTCCAATCCTGAGCGGTTTTGCGATCCCAAAGGGTTTCTG
>NZ_JAERQE010000111.1 GCF_016734765.1 Microvirga soli
GGCGTGGGCCTCGTCGATCTTAGAGAGCTGATTCCCAGAGCCAGGTTATGGCGCGGCCCCGGAATTACCCCATGTGTCAAAACGCGAACCGGACGGATCTCGACGAACTATCTTTACAAGTTCAAGCTCATTCACCGAGGAATTCACGGCCTAGGGAGGCCCGCAAGACATAAAATTGCTCGAACGAGCGACACGTCAGCGTTTTTACACAACCAAGACCCGAAGCAGCCCTTCAAGTGACGTCTCGTGAGGTCCGATGTGCCGGATCTGTGACGGTCAGACCGATGGCAAGCGCTGTCGGATGATGGTGGCGTGGAGGCGGGCTCCATGGAGCAGCCCGTCATCGTTGAAGTCATAGGCTGGATTGTGCAGAGGAGCAGAGTCCTTGCCGTTGCCGACGAACACGAAGCAGCCGGGCACGTGCTCCAGGAAGCGGGCAAAGTCCTCCGAGCCCGTCATCGGCTCATGCGCAGTCGAGATGTGCTCCGGCTCGAACACGGTCCGGGCGGCCGCGAAGGCCTCGTCCACTAGGGCGGCATCATTGAGGAGCGGCACGAACTCGCGCGTGTAGGTCACCTCGGCGGCGACGTTGTAGGTCAGGGCTGTGCCCTCGGCGATGATGCGCATCTGCTTCTCGATCTCGGCACTGACCTCTGGCTGGAAGCTGCGAGCGTCGCCGAGAATGCGGGCGAGCCCCGGCAATGCGTTGCGGGTGCCATCGGTGATCAGCTCGGTCACCGACACAACACCGATGTCGGTGGGGCTCAGGCGACGGGACACAATGGTCTGGAGGTTCATGACGGTCGCGCAAGCGGCGACCAGCACCTCGTTGCCCCAGTGCGGGCGAGCGGCATGCCCGCCGACGCCTTTCAAGACAATCTCGAAGTTGTCCTCCGCTGACATGATCGGGCCTACCCGGGTCTGGAAGTGCCCGACCGGCAGGCCTGGCATGTTGTGCAGGCCGTAGATCTCCTCGAACGGGAAACGCTCCATCAACCCGTCGGCCAGCATGGCGAGTGCGCCCTTGCCCCATTCCTCCGCAGGCTGGAAGACAAAGCGCACGGTGCCTTCGAAGCCACCTTCCTCGGCGAGGAGCTTCGCAGCCCCGAGCAGCATGGCGGTGTGGCCGTCATGGCCACAGGCGTGCATCGTGCCGGAATTCTGCGAGCGGTAGTCCAGTGTGCCCTGTTCGGTGATGCGCAGGGCATCCATATCGGCCCGGAGCGCGATCACCCGATTGCTGCTGCCCCGTTTGAGGGTGCCTACGACGCCGGTGCCGCCTATGCCCTCGGCGACCTCGTCGAGACCAAACTCGCGCAGCTTGGTGGCGACGAAGGCGCTCGTGCGCTTCTCCTCGAAGCCGAATTCCGGATGGGCATGGAGATCACGCCGCCAGGCGGTCATTTCCTGTTCGAGGGCACTCAGATCGATGGTCATGGGTCTCCCCTTATTGATCCGCGAGGCGGGTGACGACGTCGAGCAGGATGTTGGCGCCTGCGACGAGATCAGCATCTGGCGTATGTTCGCGCGGATTGTGACTGATGCCGCCGATGCTCGGCACGAAGATCATGGCTGAGGGGGCAATGCGGGCGATCATCTGGGCATCGTGGCCCGCGCCCGAGGTCATCCGCTTCGAGGCCAGCCCGCGCTTGCGTGCGGCATCCTCCACCAGCTCCACGATCCCGTTGTCGAATGTCACCGGCTCGAACCGCGCCAGCCGCTCAACTGAGACCGTCACCTCCTCGGCAGCCGCCAGTTCCCTCAGGTAGGCAGCGAGGGCTGCTTCCTCTGCCTGGAGGCGTCCTTCGTCCGGATCGCGCAGGTCGACCGTGAAGGTCGCGCGGGAGGGAATGACGTTGATCGCGTTCGGCTCGAAGCTCATGCAGCCGACCGTGGCGACGGTCGGCGTGTTCGCATTGCGCGCCCGGTCGCGCAGGAAGGTGATCACGCGAGCCGCAGCGTGGCCCGCATCCCGGCGCATCGACATCGGCGTCGTGCCGGCGTGGTTGGCCTCGCCTTCGATGGTAACCCGCTGCCAGGAGATGCCCTGAAGGTTCTCGACTGCGCCAATGGGCACGCCCTCGCGTTCCAGCACAGGACCCTGCTCGATGTGCAGTTCGACATAGGCGTGCGGCTTGAGAAAGCCCGGCTCCTCAGAGCCGGCATAGCCGATGCGCTCCAGCTCGGCTCCAAGGACCGTGCCATCGGTCCCGATTGTTGCCAGCGCCTCCTCGACCGGGAGCCCGCTGGCATAGACGAGCGAACCCATCATGTCGGGCGCATAGCGCACGCCCTCCTCGTTGGTGAAGGCGGCGACTGCGATGGGCCGTGTAGGAACATACCTAGAAGCCTTCAGGGTCTCTATCGCCTCCAGCCCGGACAGCACGCCGTAGCAGCCGTCATAGATGCCGGCATTGATGACGGTGTCGATGTGCGAGCCGAGCAGGACGGGCGCCGCATCCGCATTCGCGTCATCCTTCCAGATTCCGAAGATGTTGCCGATGCGGTCGATCGCGACCTCCAGACCTGCGCTTCGGACCCAGGCAATGAAGACGTCGCGTCCGGCCTTGTCGGCATCGGAGCCGGCGAGCCGGACCAGCCTGCCGTCACCGTCCCGACCGATCTGCCCGAGTTCCCGGAGCCGGCCGAGCAGGCGCTCCGCGTCGATGGAGAGCATTGTCATGCGTCTGCCCCTCTGGTGGTTGCGACGAGCTCTGGTTGCATCCCGACCAGTTCCGAGTAGCGCTGCGGATCGGTGGCGCCCTCCGTGTTGATAACGAAGACGCGGGACGCTTCGTTGAGGTTAAGGGCCATTCGAACCTCAGGATCTGTCGTGGCTCGCATGAGGCCAGCGAGACCCGCGCCGCCGCTCTCGCCCGCAACGATGGCCGGATCATTCCCGGCGGGGCGAGCCAAGCGGTTCATCACCGCGACCGCATCCTCCTCATCAACGGTCATGAAGGCATCGGCAACTCGGGACAGTATCCGCCAGGCAACGAGAGACGGCTCGTAGCATTCCAGCATCGCCATCACGGTCGGTTCGCCGTGTTCGACTTTGACCGGATGGCCCGCCTGTGCGGTCTCAAAGAGGCAGGCGGCCCGTGCCGGATCAACCACGACGAAAGTCGGCCGCTGGTCCCCAAGGGCGAGAGCGAGATGCCCCGCCACGGCAGCCGCAACGCCGCCGACGCCCGCCTGCACGAACACATGGGTCGGCGCTTCGGAAAGCTGGCGCAGAGCCTCGCGCACCATGGCGGTGTAGCCCTGCATGACCAGCCCGGGAATGCGCTCGTAGCCGGGCCACGAGGTGTCGGAGATGACGATCCAACCCTTCTCGGCCGCGACCCGTGCCGCCTCCGCAACGGAGTCATCATAGGTGCCCTCGACCCAGATCATCCGCGCGCCGAAGCGGGCAATCGCCGCCACACGCACATCGCTGACGCCGCTGTGAACGAAGATGGCAGCTCTGGCGCCGACGAGTTGCGCGCCCTGAGCCACGGAGCGGCCATGATTGCCGTCTGTGGCACAAGCGACCGTCATCCCAGCCGCAACCGCGTGAACCTCGGGCGTGTGCAGTTCGGCGACATCGATTGGTCGTCCGAGCTGGCGGCTGGCTTCCTCCAGCACAAGCCGGATGACCGCATAGGAGCCACCCAAAGCTTTGAAGCTGCCAAGTCCCAGCCGGAAGCCTTCATCCTTGATATAGATGGCATCCACACTGAGTTCGGCAGCCAAGGCTGGGAGAATGTGCAAGGGCGTCGGGGCATGGTTGGCTCGATAGGTGAGGTACCGCTCGACCTCCTCGGCCGCCTCAATACCCAAGGTGTCGGCATCAATCGGATCGAGTGGCCTGCGGTAGTCGGGGTGCTGGTTGGGCAGGAACATCGCCGTCCTTCATCGCTGAGACGGCGAGAAGATATTGCACTTGGTGCGAGAAGAGCGCTCTATTTAGACCCACTGAATGCAAGATTTTTTCGTGCTAGAGGGTTGCTGGTGTCCGATTCTTCGTCTTTGAGGACCCTCGACAACTTTGATCTCGCGATCTTGAACATCCTCCAGCGGGACAACACGACCCCGCAACGGGTGATCGGCGAGGCTGTCAATCTGTCGGCACCGGCCGTGCAGCGTCGTATCCGGCGGATGGAGGAGGCGGGGGTCATCCAGGCCAATGTCGCAATCGTGGACCCGGCCCAGGTTGGGCAAGCCATCACCATCTTCGTCGAGGTCGAGGTGATCAGCGAGACCGCGGAATTGATCGACGCCGCCAAGCAGGAGTTCGCCGCGGTTCCGGAGGTGCAGCAGTGCTACTACGTCACCGGAGAGGCTGACTTCGTGCTGGTGGTCGTGGTACCGACAATGACAGCCTACGAGGCGCTCACGCGGCGCCTGTTCTTTGGCAACAACAATGTGAAGCGGTTCCGCACCTTCGTCGCCATGGACCGGGTCAAAGTCGGATTGGCGGTACCTCTGCCCGGGGACTGAACATCCTCACGCCTAGCAATCTATAGGCGTAATTGAACGACGGCACTAGGCGGAAGTAGATCCAATGTCCCCGTAAAGAGGGAACAGCGGACGTTCCTGGCGAGTAGGGGATCGTCAGTGCACAACCCAGAACAGAAGTTCAATAGCCAGCAGCGCGCACTCAAATCGATAGAACTCGGTACGGTCAGGAAGCGCTGACGGATATGAGGACTGCGGTGATGTCACATTAACCCGCGTATGAGAGCGAGGCGTGTAGATGGGCCGGCATGACCGAGCCCGTCAGCTACAAA
>NZ_JAERQE010000112.1 GCF_016734765.1 Microvirga soli
GTTTCCACACACATCACTCTGAGGGACAGCCACCCTGCTTCGCTACTCCGTGAGCGGCAGGCCCATTACGGCATCTAATCTTGAGGTCTGAAACCTGGCATACAAACTTCTGGATGGCTATCTAATAGGCGTGGCAGTAGGATCGCAGTTTGTGCGTGTGGAAAGGACCGACCATCAGGCCGGTCCTTTCTTGCATCAAACAATATGCACAGCCCCATCAACTCTTCGGCGAGAGTTGAATGCGCTCGCTTGCAGCCTTTTCCACGGCCTCCCGGGAATAAAGGAGCGGGACGTAATCGCCCGTCGCCCAGAGAGGCGCGAGATCGCGATAGTGAGGACTATAGGGATTGCCAGACTGCCCAGGCGTGTTGATCGCGCGGCTGTCGTCCCAATTGCCGACATCCAGCACCATGCGGAACGATGCCCCTGACGTCACCTTGAACGTGGATGTGCTGTAGCCCGCCGCGTGAGGCACGTTGTTGCCGCCGCCCATCACGAGCGGACCGACGGTCATCTGGGCCTGCGTTGCCTTGTCGGCGAGAGGCTTCAGGGCGTGGTTGAACTCGGCTTGATGCAGGTTGCCCCATTTCCACTGCGCCATGTCATCGCCGAGCAGCTTGCCGACCTCGTCGGCTGCGGCCGAGAGGCTCTGGAGCAGGACCTTGTCCCGTGCAGCCGCCTGTTCGGAGCCGAGAGCCTGGTCGGGCTTTTCCAGATAATCAACCACAGCCGAGAGGCTGGCGTTGCCGATGATGGCGCGCGCCGCCTCGGGCGTCGTCGCAGCAACGGTTGCGCGTCCGAGATGCTTGCTGGTCCAGACCTCGAAGAGCGCAGCTCCGGCGCTGTCGGCCGATTCCGTCGCATCCCAGCCCTGGATCAGCTCGAGCGCGGCCCGCTGCTTCGTATCCTCCGAGCGCAGAGGCTTGAGCAGCGCCACGAGCCTGCGGCCGAGCATGCTAACGTCGTCGTTCTGCAGGTTCATGGCGTCGGCCAGGGTGAACTTCGGCTTGGACTGAAGCACCTCCGTGATGCGCTGGAACCGCGCGGGATCAGCCCATTGATCGAAGCCGATCCGGCGCTCGTTGATTGGATAGCCGGGAGGAAGGTTGTTCTGGTTGGCGGTGGCGAAATAGCCCTGCGACGGATTGAACTCCTTCGGCAGGTCGGCCATAGGGATGAACCCTTCCCATTCGTAGCGCCCGTCGCCGGGCACGGGCATCAGGCCATCATAGCTCACGCGCTTTGGGGTCAATCCACCGGGAACCCAGCCGATGTTTCCATCCGTATCCGCATAGACCTGGTTCTCCGACGGAGCGCCCCAGCGGTTCATCGCCTCCAGGAAGCCGTTCCAGTTCTGGGCCGTCATGTAGTCCGACGAGCCGAAATAAGCCGAGGTGCCGGGGTCAAACCAGACCGAACGCATGGCGAAGGCCCGCTGCTTGGCATCGTCCTTCGCAAGAACGGGCCCATGGCGGGTGAAGAGCAGGTCGACGGTGCGGGACTGCCCGCCTTTGACCTCGATCGTCTCGCGCACAACCTTCATGTCCTCCCAGCCGGCCCGGAACTTGTACTGGTTGGCGTTGTTCGGGTTGAGCTCGTAGGCATAGAGGTCTTCCTGGTCGATCGCAAAGATCGTCAGCCCGAAGGCGATCTTCCCGTTATGCCCGATAGAGATGCCCGGCAGAGCGGGCTCGCCCGCGCCGATCACTGACATGCCGGGCGCATTCAGGTGCACGATGTAGCGCAGGGACGGCACGCCGTGAGCACGGTGGGGATCGTTCGCCAGGATCGGCCGGCCCGTGGCCGTCCGGGATCCCGAGACGACCCAGTTGTTCGAACCGATCCGGTCCACATTGGCCATGGACTCATTGAGAAATTCCTCATGTGAGTCCAGAGAGGCCTTCTTTTGTGGTGCCGCGAACGTGACATCCTTGGTGCCAAGTTCGTAGTCCTTCAGGACGTCCTTCGGGATCGAGCAGGGGTCGAGGCCGGCAGGAACCGAGGTTTGCCAGTCGGGCTCGAACTTGGTGCGCAGGCGGTCGGCATCGAGACCAGCTGCACACGCAACCTGCGCACGCCTGACCTCCGAGACCATGTTGCGCGTCAGGCCATGGCTGCGAATGCGAACCACATCCTCCGGCTTCCACAGGTCGGGCTGCGTTCCGGCAATCTTGAACTCCGCCGGTGCAGGACGGGTGCCATTCCTGACTTCCTGCACGAAGGCATTGACACCCTCGACGAAAGCCTCCGTGTAGGTCTTGGCATTGGGCCCGTAAGAGGCCCATTCCTTGTCCATGTCGCCGCGGTAGAGGAACATGCGCGCGGCGCGGTCCTGATCCGCGTAATCGGGACCGAAATCCTTCGCGAGCAGGCCGAGGCCGCGCTTGCGCCAGAGGTCGATCTGCCAGAGCCGGTCGCGAGCAGCGTTATATCCCTGCATGAAAAAAGCGTCGTGCTGGTTTGCTGTGTAGATATGCGGGATACCCCAGTGGTCGACGATCACCTCCGCCGGAGCCTGCAGTCCCTTCACTTGCTGCGATGTAGTTCGAACGGCACTCGACATATCTGCATAAGCGGAGATCGTCGTGCTAGCGAGCAGAGCGCTCACACAAGATGTCAGGCGTGCGGTTCTGGTCAGAGCTCTCATCGAGTTTTTCTCCCTGAGCGAAAGCGATCGTTCCCTTATTCTCCAGGATTGGAGTGGCGTTCGGGAATCGAACGAACCCAATGCTCGGTGAAATGTCGGGCAACGGACAATTGAATTCCTGGCAGGGCAGGTATCAAGTGGTTGAAGCTTGTCGCTTAGGACCTCCGCGCTAGTTTTGCGCGCGATGGTTATCCCTGCCCACAACGATAGGGCGGCACGCATCAAAGGATCTACGAGACTCGACAGGGTTAACGACAGTCAGCATGCAGCCCAGCAGCCGGCATAGCGCGGAGCCACATACAGATCGTCATGAAATCCCCAAGGGCACAGCACCTCACCTGCCGAGTGGTCGACCGGATTTTCTGGTCATGGAGTGTCTCCGCCGAAGCAGGCTTCATTGAAAGTCTCCCCAGGGTCAGACAGTGAAATTCGTTCACGAACAGGAACATCCGATCTTCCTGTTCGAAGCGGAAGTTCGGCTCCCTTCCGGGATGTGCCATGTGTGGCTTCTGCCGGGCTGGTCGGTGCGGCCATGTGTTCGACCTGTTGGAGCGGTACGCATGACCCCTGGCCATCATGCCCTCCGCGAAGGGATCCCGACCAAAAGCTCGCATTCCAAGATGCTCTGGCACATGTGGGGTGTCCCGCTTCCCGGTTCGACCGGATCCTGCATTAACGTCCTTTCGCCCTTCCCAAGCTTGGTCTCGTCAGGTGTTCCGACGAGGTATTACGCTGCCTGCGCGACCACGGGCTCACGATAGCGCTCGCCCTTGGCCATGATCGCCCACACCAACCGGGCCATCTTGTTGGCCAGGGCCACCGCCGCCACCTTGGTGGCCCGCCGCGCCAACAGTTGCACGATCCACGGCCGCCGCGTCCCATGCCGCTGGGCAAAGCGGATCACCGCCAGCGCGCCTACGGTCAACAAGGAGCGCAGGTAGCGGTTGCCCTGCTTAGGTGCGTCTGCCGAGCCGCTCCTTGCCGCCGCTGGAGTTCTGCTTCGGCACCAGTCCGATCCAGGCCGCCAGATTACGGCCTGAGGAGAAAGCCCTTGGGTTGGGAACATGGGCCACCAGGGCGGAGGCGAGCAGTGGACCAATGCCGGGGATCTCGGCCAGCCGGCGGCTGACCTCACTGGCCCGGTGGCGGGCGGTGATCCGTCGGTCCATCTCCAGGATCTGACGCTTAACCAGCACCAGTTGCGCGGCCAACGCCAGAACGCAGGCCCGGGCGAGCTCCGGCACACGCTCATCCCCATCTCGGATTATCAGCAGCAACTCGTCCACGCCCTCCCGGCCGATCTTCGCCACCGGGCCGAACTCCGCCAGGTGGGCCCGGATGGCGTTGGTGAGCATGGTCCTCTGGCGCACCTGCATCAGCCGCACCCGGTGCAGCATCAGCATGCTCTGCTGCTCGCACGTCTTGGTTTCGACAAAGCGCATGGTGGGCCGGGTCACGGCCTCGCAGATCGCCTCGGCATCAGCCAGGTCGTTCTTCTGCCGCTTCACGTATGGTTTGACGTAAGCCGGCGGCATGAGCTTGACCTCATGGCCAAGGCTCTGGAACCCCGGCGACCAGTGATGAGCACTTGCACAGGCTTCGATGCCGATCAGGCAGGGGGGCACCTAGCACGCTCATCAGGCGCTGACAGTGCTCATCCTGGGCCGCCAGAGCTTCGATCTCAGCCGAGACGGCCGCAATGCGCTCGTCGAGCCCGCGCCAGTCTTCAGCCAGATCGGCAATGAGGCGAACGATGCGCAGCGACAGAGCGTCGGAGGACGAACCCAGAATGCCTGACAGCGCCTGCCGCAACGGCGCGAGCCCCTGGCGCACGGTGATGCCGCGCTCAAGCAGCAAACCGCGGATCTGGTTGGTCACGCCCGTGCGCTGGCTGACCAGGCGAAAACGGACCCGGCGCAAGGTGAGCAGATCCATCTGCTCCGGGATTTTGATCGCCACGAACGACATGGTAGGCCGTTGCACCGCCTCCGCGATGGCTTCAGCATCGCGATAGTCGTTCTTGTGCCCCTTCAGAAACGGCTTCACGTACTGGGC
>NZ_JAERQE010000113.1 GCF_016734765.1 Microvirga soli
GTCGACTAGCACAGGGGTTACGTAGCTTTCGCCCGTGGTCGCCCAGAGAGCAATCAATCGTCAGCGCGCACATCGAACAGATCTGGCGTCGATTAGAACGCTCGACTGACTGGAAAGGTCTAATTCACATGCGACAGATCAGAGTGATCCTCTCAGCTTGAGGTTCCCTATCGTCTTTAATCACATTAGCTTTTGGTCAAAGAATCCCGCACCCCGAAGGGCCGCTTCAGGTCAACCCATGTAGAATTCCACCATTCCAGGAAGGTCTCCTTTGACCGGCTAAGCTGACCAATCCCTTACGTCCCGGGAGTGCCATAACCCGACATTCATGCCCTACTGAAAAAATGTTTTGGCTAACTGATGCCGAGCACGACATTTCTCCCACAGGCATGTCAACGTTTATGCGGGAGAGGCCACTTGAAATGTCTAGCAATGTCGAGCCTCTCCGACACGCTCTGGTCCCGTAAATGGGAAGGCGACGCCTTAAGCTAGGCTATGGATAGCGCACCGGCGGGGGTGGCGGCTCGGGCAAGGGGATGAACTCGGCCTCGTCGCCTGGCACCGTGTCGAACCGGGCGGCCTTCCAGTCGGCCTTCGCTTGCTCGATGCGGTCCTTTCGCGACGAGACGAAGTTCCACCAGATGAAGCGGGGGCCATCCATCGGCTCGCCACCAAGCATCATGAAGCGGGCATCGCTGCGCGCCCGGATCGTGATGCGGTCCCCCGGCCTGAAGACAAGGAGCTGGCCGGGCGGGAACACGTCGCCCGAGATCTCGACTTCGCCCGAGACGGTGTAGATCGCCCGCTCGTCGTAGTCCGGATCCAGCGGTACGGAGGACCCGGCCCGCAGCGCCACGTCGGCGTAGAACATCGGGCTGGACGTCTTCACCTGGGAGGTGGCGCCGAGGATCGAGCCGGCGATGAGCCGCACCGTCTTGCCGTCGCCATTGAGCACCGGCATCCGGCCAGCATCGTAGTGCACGAAGTCCGGCGTGGTCTCCTCGTCCTTGGCCGAGAGGGCCACCCAGCTCTGGATGCCGAAGAGCTTAGAACCCGTCGCGCGCACCTCCGGCGCGGTGCGCTCGGAATGGACGATGCCGCGCCCGGCCGTCATCCAGTTGAGCTCGCCAGGCCGGATCGGCAGCTCCGTTCCCAACGAGTCCCGGTGCATGATCTCACCGTCGAACAGGTAGGTGACGGTCGAGAGCCCGATGTGGGGGTGCGGCCGCACGTCCATGCCGGACCCAAGCAGGAACTCGGACGGTCCCATTTGGTCGAAGAAGATAAAGGGACCGACCATCTGCCGCTGCGCCGAGGGCAGCGCCCGGCGCACCTCGAAGCTTCCGAGGTCACGCGCCCGGGGCACGATGACTGTCTCGATGGCGTCACAGGCGAGCTTATCGCCAGGCTGCGGATCGTCGGCGTGGTTCCAGCTCATCAGATGTCTCCTTGACCTGCACGAATGGGTTTGGTGTGTCCGGCTTCCTGATGCCTCGGGAACCTGTTGAAGGAATGCCCCTGGACATAGGACCGGGGACTCGGTGGACCAGGGAGCCGGCCCGAGTCAGGGACACGGGCTGGCCAATGGCCGCCAGGGATCAGAGGGGCTGCAGGCCAGCTTCGATCTGCTGGCGCCGACTTTCGAGGAACGGCGGCAGGGAGAGGGTTTCACCCAGCGTGTCCATCGGCTCGTCCGTGGCGATCTCGAACAGGATGCCGTTCGGCTCGCGGAAGTACAGGCTGCGGAACCAGAAGCGGACGACCGGGCCGCTCGACGGCATGCGGATGTGGTTGAGCCGCTCCGCCCAAGCCTTGTAGTCAGCGTCGGGGATGCGGAAGGCGACGTGGTGGACGCCCCCTGCCCCGGGTTGAGCCGTCGGCAGGTTTGGCTCGACGGACACGTGCAGTTCGGCCGCCGCGCCGCCGGGACCCATCTGGTAGACGTGGGTGCGGGTTTCCTTGTCGCCCGGCGTGGCGTAATCCTGGACGCGGCTCATGTTCATGATTTTCGTGAGCACGAGGTCCGTGTAATCCAGCTCGGGCACGCTGATGGTGATCGGGCCGAGGCCGCGGATCTGGTGCTCGGACGGCACGGGGCTGCGCTCCCATGGATGGGACGCCTCGCCCTGTCCGCCGTCATCAACGACGCTCAGGCGCTGGCCCTCGAAATCCTCGAAGTCGAGCGTCAGACGGCCATCACGCTCCGCGATGTCCGCGTGCGCGACGCCGAGGTCCTGGAAGCGCTGCTTCCACCAAGCGAGTGTGTCAGCGCCAGCAACCCGCATGGCGGTGCGGGTGATGCTGTGGGTACCACGCTGCTCGCGCTCCACAGGCCAGTCGAAGAAGGTGATATCCGTGCCGGGCGAGCCACGCCCGTCAGCGTAGAACAGATGATATGCGCTGACGTCGTCCTGGTTGACCGTCTTCTTCACCAGGCGCAAGCCAAGCGTCTTGGTGTAGAAGTCATGATTGCGTGGCGCATTGCCGGTGACGGCGGTGAGATGATGGATGCCGGTGAGTTGCATGATGGTAGTCCTCGTCGTACGGGGCGAGCGCATTGGCTCACCCCACTCGTTGGTCAGAGTTGCTCGATCCAGGCCTTGATGGGGGCCACGTCGGTTTGGGACAGCCCGTGGCCTGCCGGCAGCATGTGATGCTGCACGGTGGCGCCGGCGCTCTTCAGCAGCGCAGCCAGCCTCTTCGCGTTGTCAGCCGGCACGATGGGATCGGAGGCGCCGGAGATGATGAGGACTGGTTTGCCCGACAGATCCGCCGCCGGGGGCTCCTGCAGCGGCACCATGGCCCGGATCAGGGCCGCACCCGCCAAGGCCTCAGGCCGAAGTTGCAGCACAGCCGCGGCGATGTTGGCACCATTGGAAAACCCAACAGCGACCGCCGCCGCAAGGCCATAGGTTTCACGCGCCTCTGCGACGAACTCGGCGAGCTCTCGGGCGCGGCGGCGCACATCGTCCTCGTCGAAGACGCCTTCGGCGAGGCGGCGGAAGAACCGAGGCATGCCGCCTTCCAGCACCTTGCCGCGCGGGGACAGTTGGGCCGAGCCCGGCGAGATCATGCGCCCGAGCGGCAGCAGGTCGTCCTCGTTGCCGCCAGTGGCATGCAGCAACAGAAGCGGCGGTTGGACGGGTTCGGAGGCGGGCTTGAAGCGATGAACGAAGGAAAATTCAGCGGTGATCGACATGGAAGACCTCAATCGAGCCTGACGGCCCGGCAATTCAGTGTGCCTCGGCGCCCGATGCGACGGGCCATGTGGATGGGGACGGATGCATCAGGCGACCTTCGGCAGGACAGCCTCAATGGCTGTCCGCTTTGGCTCCAGGAAACGAGGAAGCTTCAGCGCTTGGCCAAGCGAATTTGCCGGTTCGTCGATGGCAAAGCCCGGATCGTCCGTGGCGATCTCGAACAGGATTCCGTTCGGCTCGCGGAAGTAGTCGCGGTTCTTCTGCTCGGTGGCCCGGATGCCATGGTTTTGCGCGAGCTTCCTGACCATCTCGGCCTGCACCGCGTCACTGGCGGCGCGGAAGGCGATGTGGTGCACCGTCCCTGCCCCCGAGCGGCCGCGCGTGCCGTTGCCGTCCTCGCGCAGGTCGATGATCCCGCCGAGGGCCGTGTCACCTGCCTTGTAGTGGATCACCGAGCCCTCCCGGGCAACCTCGGTGAAGCCGAAGATGTCGGTCAGGATTTCTCCCGTCTGTGCGGCCTGGGCAACCAGCAGGCTGGCGCTGTGGAAGCCGCGGATCGCATGCTCGGCCGGGATGGCGTCAGCGGTCCAGGCGGCTTCGTTCTCGATGCCGGGCACCGCAACGAGCGCGAGGCGCATGCCGTCCGGATCCTTGAACGCGAGCACGGTCTCGCCGAAGCGCTTCTCCGGCATCTCGTAGGCCACGCCTTTCTCGGCCAGGCGCTCCGTCCAGTAGCGAATGGAACCCACGGACACCCGGAACACCGTCTCCTGCGTCTCGCCGACACCGAGCCGTCCCGGAGCAGCATGCGCCCACGGGAGGAAGGTGAGGACCGTGCCGGGCTGGCCGGCCTCGTCGCCGAAGTAGAAGTGGTAGGTGCCGGGATCGTCGAAGTTGACGGTCTTCTTGACGAGCCGCAGCCCGAGCACGCGGGTGTAGAAATCAAGGTTGCGCTGCGCAGGACCTGCGATGGCAGTTCTCACTTCTTGGAGGGCAGGATCGATCCGACAAGCTCACGAGCTGTGTCGACGAGCACGTTGCCTGCCTCTGGATCGCCCTTAGCAAGCGCACCCAAAAAGTGACGGGCTTGCTTCAGAGTGATGTGAGGCGGAAGGGGCGGCACGTTCGGATCTGTCACCATGTCGAGCACAAACGGCCGGTCGGCGGCAAGAGCCCTGTCCCAGGCCGGGCCAACCTGCTCCGGATCGTCAATCCGAATACCGTCAAGGCCGATTGACCGCGCGAACTCGGCATACGGCACATCAGGAAGCACCTGTGAGGACTCCCATTTCGGATCACCGGACTGGATACGCTCCTCCCACGTGACTGGTCTTGCTTCGGAACAATGGAGAGCACTTCTTATGATCCAGGAGGTGCTCCATGCCCCAGACACGCTTTACGAAA
>NZ_JAERQE010000114.1 GCF_016734765.1 Microvirga soli
CTGTTGCTGGTTGGATCCGGTCGATCGCCGCAACGGGCGTGACTCAAGCCGCCAGACAATTCTTCACGGACGACTACGGAACCCTGCTCGAGAACGCCGCTGCGGCTCTCCGCGATGTGCCGGATCTCGACCTGTCGGTGGAGTTGATCACCCACCGGTTCACCCCGGGCTCAAAGAATGTCCTGAACGGGTGGTATCCGGGGTCCGACCTCGACATGGATGAGCAGACCCGAGCTCAAAAGACAACCAAGTTCAACTCAATCAAGTACGTGTACACCCCTAACATCATGAAGGAGATGCGCGGCTTCTTCGAGAATGCAATCCGAGACCAGCTTCCGGCTGCTCGGCTTCTCTACTGGACCTGAAAGCCGTCGCAGGTTGACGTTGATCGGCATCAAGGAATTACCGGAATGTTGCGTCATGATGCCTAGCACGATGGCGACAATACGGAGGCCCCAATGCTCAGCTGGATCGTTCGGCTCTTGATGATTGCGGCCGGGTTCGTCACGAGCTGGTTCGTTGCGAAGGACGCGCCGATCTTCGGCATCGCACAGGTGATGATGACCCTCGTCCTGATCGCGCTGATCGTTGCTGTCGTGGCCTTCTGGCCTCAACGTTGGACGGCAGGGCTCAACCGTCTTTATCGCTTCCGCTGAAAGTGCCGGTCCGGCCT
This sequence comes from Microvirga soli, assembly GCF_016734765.1. Taxonomy (GTDB): domain Bacteria; phylum Pseudomonadota; class Alphaproteobacteria; order Rhizobiales; family Beijerinckiaceae; genus Microvirga; species Microvirga soli. Next base: position 674 of record NZ_JAERQE010000114.1, read on the forward strand.
ACCTTTAGTGCTGAACCCCGAGCGGCCAGGGTGCAAACAGGTTTGGACGCCTCCACAGTACGAAGTGATCCTGCACAGCGAGCTGCAGGTTGTCGTCTTTCTCCAAAAGGGCAATCTGCGCCTCGACGATTTTGAGTTCCCGCTCAAGCTTGGCAGAGCGGCGTGCGTCGGCGGCAAAAGGCTTTCTCTTCCTGGTCTTCATTTAGCACCTCATGGTCCGAGAAGCAGCCTTCCTCCCCGGTCGAGGAAGACGACAGGCGCTCGGATGGCCATGGTTGTGCCCCCAGCTTATCGTTCGTTTTCTAGTTGATTCGAATCCTACCTGAGCAGGCCACCTCTCGTCTGTCAGGAACCCGACACAGCAACGACATTCGTTAAGGCCGATTAAGTTTTGAAACCCAACATCAGCACTGGGGTTGAGAGGATTGAACTCCTGCCGAACCGAGGGCGCAGCGTGGCCACCATCGTATCCCGACGCTATCACCCATGGCCTGGCTATGTGCTTGGCTTTGCCTTCGGCGGCTTCTTCGATGGCATTCTGCTCCATCAGATCCTCCAGTGGCATCATCTCCTGAGCGCTTTCAAGGGCGAGGACATCCGGTTCCAGGTGGCTGTCGACGGCTACTTCCACGCCTTGATGTACGTCATCGCTGCCGTGGGTCTCTGGATGCTCTGGAGATCGCGGAACGTGCCCGGCGGCATGTCGGGCCGTCTCCTGTTTGGAGGAATCCTGATCGGCTTCGGTGTCTGGCACACTGTCGATGCCGTTCTGTCCCATTGGCTGCTCGGCATTCATCGCATCCGGATGGACAGTAGCAGCCCGCTTTTCTGGGATCTTCTGTGGCTCGGTCTATTCGGCCTCGTGCCGGTGATCCTAGGGTGGATCATGAGCGGGCCAAGAGAGGTTGGATCTGGGGCTGTCCGCTCGCCCAGTTCGGCCCGTACATTAACGACCCTTCTGGTTCTCAGTGCAGGAGCTTTAGGAATTTGGCCCCTGCGCGGCACTGAGTTCACCACGGTTATGTTCGCACCGGGGACAGGTCAGGAGCATGCTATCCGCTCCCTCGCATCGGTTGATGCGCAGGTGGTCTGGACGGACGGAAGTGGGGAAATCGCGGTCGTCCGGTTGGATGATGGACAATCCGGATGGACCCTGTTTCGGCACGGCGCGATTCTGGTAACCGGAGCAGGGCTCCCACTGGGCTGCCTCAACAATCTGCGCACCTGATCGCGCGGCTTGTCAGCGCTTGCGCAGCCGCTCGATAGCATCTTTATGCGCGGCTGGGTCAACGTCGTACTCGGCCGCGAGACGTTCGATCTCTGCCTGTCTGTCTCCAGCGCTCAGTCTCGGGTTCAGGCTCGCAATGGCAGCCAGAAAGGACGCGCCGGCAAAAACCGGGTCGCGGCGTCGGGCGGTCTGCTCGCGCTCCTTCTTCAGCTCCGCCTGCCGCTCCCTGTAAGTCTCCAGGGGCCCGAACGCGCGGAGCGCCCGGTTGCGCAAGGCTGGGGACGGGAGTTCGTGTTCCTGGGCAATGTCCTCAAGGACGCCTTCCGGATCTTCTCCTGCCAGCAAGGCTTCTGCGAGTTCCTCCAGCGCCGCAACGAACGGATCCATCATGGCTCCTTTCTCTAATGGTTTGACCGTCAACGGATGGTGCCCGGTTCGGTTCTCCGTTGAAGTGTTGTCGAAGGATCAGGCTGACCAATAATCCCTGTCATCGATTCTCATCCGCCCGTCATCCCCACTCCAATGGAATTCACACATCATGGCCGAACAGATGCAGGAGCATAACGATCCCTATCTCTGGCTGGAGGATGTGGAGGGCGAAGAGGCGCTGACCTGGGTGCGTACCCATAACGAGAAGACCAAGGCAGCTCTGTGCGACCCGGCTTTCGAAGCCGACAAGAAGGCGATCTACGAGATCTCCACGCGTCCGGACAACATTCCGTTCGTCACTCGGAGGCGGGGTCAGCTCTACAATTTCTGGCAGGATGCCTCCCACGTGCGAGGCCTGTGGCGGCGAACCACCATAGAAGATTACCGCCTGCCGGAGCCCACTTGGGAGACGGTTCTTGACGTTGATGCGCTGGCCCAGGACGATGGGGCGGATTGGGTCTGGAAGGGCTGCGGCACGCTTCAGCCGGAGCAGCGCTACGGTCTGGTGAGCCTGTCGCGGGGCGGCGCCGACGCCGTGGTGGTCCGAGAATTCGATCTCGTCGAAAAGCGCTTCGTGGAGGACGGCTTTGTCCTGCCGGAAGCCAAAGGTGGAGCGGCTTGGCTCGATTCAGAAGCGCTCCTTGTCTCGACCACCCTCGGGGCAAACGCCGCCACGGCTTCCGGCTACCCGCGTACCGTGCGCCTCTGGCGCCGGGGCTCGGACTTCGCACACGCCCCTATAGTCTTCGAGGGCCAGGCCAGCGACATCTATATCTCGGCCTCGGTTGATCGCGAACCCGGATTCGAGCGCACCTTCTACCGCCGGCAGATCACCTTCGAGGAGGGGCTCAGTTATCTCGCATACGGGGATGACGAACCCCAGCTGATCGATCTGCCGCTCGATGCCCACTTCGACGTGGAAAAAGATTGGCTTGTCGTGAAGCTGAAAAGCGACTGGGAACTCCCAGGCCGAAGCTACCCGGCCGATGCGCTCCTGGCGATCAGCTTTTCCCGCTTCCTGGAAGGAGATCGCACGTTCGAAGTGCTGTTTGAACCAGGGCCGCGGCGCGTTCTCTCGGGCTTCTGGTGGACCAAATCGCGCTTGGTGCTCACGGTTCTCGACAATCTGGAGAGCCAGATCTGGCTCGGCACGCCGGGCTCGCCCTGGACCTTGGACAGATTGGAAGGCCTGCCCGACACGGCCTCCGTCCACGCAATGTCACTGGATGCCAGCCAGCTGGAGCGCACCGACGAGTTTCTCCTGACGATCTCCAGCTTCGTCGAGCCCACGAAGCTCGCTCTGGTGACCGAGCACAGGCGGATCGAGGTGCTGAAGGAAGCGCCCGAGGCTTTCGATGCCTCCGGCCTGGAGGTGACGCGCCATGAGGCCGTCTCGGTGGATGGCGAGCGTATTCCCTACTACCAGATCGGACCGAAGGATCAGGACGGACCACGCCCGACGGTGCTCTACGGCTATGGCGGATTCTCGGTCTCCATGACGCCGGGCTATCTCGGCGGCATCGGCAAGACCTGGCTGGAGCGGGGCAATGTCTGGGTCGTCGCCAACATCCGCGGCGGCGGCGAGTTCGGAGCCGCTTGGCACAAGGCCGGCATGCGCGAAGGCAAGCGCCTGTCCCATGACGATTTTGCCAGCATTGCCCAGGATCTCGTCAGGCGCGGTGTCACGATCCCGAAGCAGCTTGCGGCCTACGGCGGATCGAACGGTGGCCTGCTCGTGGGCAATATGCTGACCCGCTACCCTAACCGCTTCGGAGCGATCTGGTGCACCGTGCCGCTCCTCGACATGCAGCGCTATACGCGCCTGCTCGCCGGTCCAAGCTGGGTGGCGGAATATGGCGATCCGGACAAGTCTGAGGATTGGACCTATATGGCCCGATTTTCAGCTTATCAGAACTTGGAGGAGGGCCGTGCCTACCCCCCTGTACTGCTCGTGACGTCCCGACGGGATGACCGCGTCCATCCGGGGCATGCCCGCAAGATGGCGGCCAAGCTCGAGGCCATGAAGCAGCCGGTTTTCTTCTATGAGCCTGACGACGGCGGCCATGGCGCCGTCAACAAGGAGCAGGCAGCCTTCCTCTCCGCCCTAGGACTATCCTTCCTCAGGAGGATGCTGGCGCCTCAGCAGTGAACCTGGATCAGCCGGGGATAACCCTTTGCGAAGGAGAGCCCCGGCTAGAGTGCGTTGACATTCATTTGGTCCAGATGAATGCGCTGACGAGGCAAAGGATTGACATGAACGCCCGTGGGGT
>NZ_JAERQE010000115.1 GCF_016734765.1 Microvirga soli
GCCGGTCCTCCCAATGACCACCTCATCCCAACACCCGGCGCGTCAGCAAATTTCCACCACCAGCGCGGACTCTACCCTCTTCAGAGTGGCACCGTGTATGCTTGTCCTGCGTGCTCTGCTGCTATCACAGTCTCACTAGGAGCGCCGCCAATTGTGGCCGGAACCGTGTATGAGAGTGCCTCCGATGCTGCAATCAATATAGAGACAAGCGACTCAAATCTGCCGAATTAGCTTGGCTTACCCTTGCTTGGGGTGGTGGTCTGTCCGCCTCGTTTGGTGGGTTGAGGGTTTGCCCATAGAGGTTTCCCTGCTCTAGGCTAGAGACGGCCTATGCGGGTTCGGGAGCGACAGAATGCGGGTTTACCAGCTACTTACGCGGGCAGTGTTCTGTGCTGTGAGCATAGTTCTGATGATTGTAGCCATGAGCCTGATCGTCTATGCGGGCATGCAACAGGTCACCGCTTTCAGGGCTCCAGAGCACGATATTGGCCGGGCGCTTCTCGACTCTGTCGGCTACATGGTCATCGCTATAGCAATCTTTGAGGTGGCCAAATATCCTCGAAGAAGAGGTTATTGACCCCACCCAAATGCGGAATGCGGGTCAAGCACGCCGCAGCATTACGAAGTTTGTATCTACGATCAGCATCGCCGTCTTTCTTGAAGCATTGGTCGCTGTCTTTCAAACAAGCAAAGGGGCGGACCTGACCATGATGCTCTACCCCACACTCCTTCTGTTCAGTGGGGTTATGATGGTCGTTGGTCTTGGCGTGTATCAGAGACTTAGTACTGCAGCCGAAGGCGAAGTGCGGAACTCCCCCGAAGCAGCGGCTGAGGAGCAGGCGGAGCTGGATAGATTTTAGCTTACGAGAATTCAGACGCGGAATAAGGGTGCCCTCTCCCGCTTGGCGTCGTGCTCGCTATGCCTTGCTTTGTGGGATAGGGGCTTTGACATCCGGGTTGGGCTATTCAATGATGAACCGTGTCATAAAACTGAAACGCTCAGGTAGTACCCGCACCGGCATCATGAGACATCTCAGCAAAGACGTATTAGATCCTTGCCTCGATGCAGAGGATTGCACCCATCACTGCCCAATGTGGTTCGTCTTGGCCTTGGCTTCGGTAGGAGCGCTTGGTGTGATCGGGAAATACTTCCTCGGCTAAGCTTTCCAATCAGGTCAGCTTGAGATGCCGGCGCATGGTCTGCCCGTTGTCGAACTGCATCATGTAGACCTGACTGAGCCTAGCTTCCGACAGTTGTAACTGCGTCTTTAACTCTCAGAGCTAGGGTGAAGAAGCGGCGAAGAATGTCCATGATGCCAACTACCTCCTAAGCTACCCGCCTACACCCCTGCTGCCCTTGTTTACGCCATAGGGGGCTACCCTTAGTCTTTCGCTTGGTAGGCTTAGGTTCAAATGGGTACATCATGAGGCGTTTCGCTGTTCTCGCAGGTTGTATTGCTTCGATAGTGACCTCTGCCCCCACACATGCGAATTTCTGGGACGGGAATGACCTGTACGATCGTTGTCAAACCAGACGCTCTAGTGCACTTGACTACATTCTTGGCGTCCATGACGCCCAGCAAGCAGTTGCAGGACTTGGAAGGCAGCAAAAGTTAATCTGCCCTTGGGGTAGAGTGAACTCCGGAAACGTTATTAACGTCGTCTGCAGCTATCTGCGCGACAACCCTGCTCAGCGGGATCGCTCAGGGGCTAGCCTCGTCCTAGAGGCACTCGGAGGTGCGTTCCCCTGTCGCTAGCCTCTACCTCACAAGCCCCAGCCCCTCAGCGATGCTCTCTTCTACGTAGAGGTTGGGGCTGATCTCAGCAGCCCGTGCAGATGCCACTAGTGGCCCTGCGCAACCGAGCGTCTCTAGCACGCTCCGCGTCTTCTGCCTTCTTACGAACAGCTGCACCCAGGGCTGCACCCTCTTCAGCGCTATAGACCTTTTCGACTCCCTTTCCTGGAGCTGATCCTGTTACTGCTCTCCCTTGTGCGTGTGCTGCATGGGAGGTCAGGCTAAGAGCAAGGATCGAGACGGCGGTAAGAATGCGCATAGGTCCATTCCGGTGAGGCTTCTGAGCAACCAAACCTAGCACAGCCATCGAGACGAACCGGTAGTTATTCTGACATTCCGTGCTCACTTAAGAGTGACAGCTTCAGCTACCGGAGAAGCCCCATCCGTTCCGCTATGCTCTCCTCTACGTACGTGTGAGCGCTGATCTCTATCATGAGACAGCCATCGTCTTGGATGTAGGATTTGCCGGCATTCGGCAGCAAAGACTACCAAATTTCTTGTAAGTAGCTGTATATGCAGGTGACTTGTGTACTGAGAGGATTGGGATGAAGCCTGGATGGGATTTTCGCGCGATCTACTCGTTGGCAAAGAAGTCCCAAATCCTTCTACCGTACTCGCGCACAGAGTATCTCTTCGTCCACACCGCGACCAACGCTCCAAGATAAGCGTCGACAAGGAAGCCTATAATCGCGAACAAAGTACCTATGAGCAATCCGTACCACGGAAATTCAGAGTCGATGCCCAGCAGCCACCCGAAGGTCGGGCCGAAGATAGTCATGAAGAGAAAGCTGGATAGAAACCCCACAGCGCAGCCCAACGGAGCGCCGATGACAGCAAAACAGATGATCTTGATATTCATCATGATGGAGTGCAGTGCCATTCCTCTAGTAGCGGCCTAGCAGAACAGAGTTAGGATAGCTTTCTCTGTACGTAAACAACTCAGTACGTTGGCCTATCTTTGCCGAGATCAATCAGATCAGCGCGATCACCCCTAGCTCTTCTGCAACAACGCTCACCATACTGCGCTCTAGGACAGGCCGGAAGTTGCGGGATCGTCCCTATGATATCTGGGGGTTTTACTACCGAATGCCGGGTTCTGCGGGGCATGGAGCGAGCATGAAAAAGCCCGCCGGAGCGAGGGCTCGACAGCGGGGTTTGGAAAGCTACCGCACTCTGGGTGAAAATCACCGAGAGCACTCTGTGCTTTTATAACTAGCCCAACTGGCGTGCGGTTGCAAGAGCTCAGCGGCTTCCGCAAGAAGAAAGGCCTGGGTTTCCCCAGGCCTTCTCTGTCGCAGATGCAACGGGTCTTAGTAGGTGCTGAAGCGGTAGTTCAGGCCCGCGCGCACCACACCGAAGTCAACATCATTGTCGAAGTCGAAGTCGAACTCGTTGTCGGCGTCGAGGCTGACGTACAGGCCTTCGACCTTGAGGGACAGGTTGTTGGTGAAGGCGTACTCCACACCACCACCCACGGTCCAGCCATTGGCGTCGTCCGCGAACGCGAAGCCGCCGGTGGCGTAGATGAGCGCCTGGCCGAAGGCCACACCAGCGCGGGCGCGGACCGTGCCGAACCAGTCGCTGCGATCGAACTCGCCTGCGAAGATGTCACCATCCTCGTCCACGAAGTTGAAGGCACCGCTACGGCCGAAGTCGGCGTACTGGATGTCGCCTTCGAGACCGACGACGAACGAGCCGATCTGGTAGTTGTAGCCCACCTGGGCACCGCCGACGAAGCCGCCGTCGTCCTCGTCATCAGCGAAATCCACCGCGTCGAAGTCGTCGTTCGACCAGCCGTAGCCGGCGTTCACACCGACGTAGAAGCCGGTCCAGGTGAAGATCGGAGCAGCGGCAAGGATCGGAGCCGGAGGAGCCGAGCGCATCGGCAGGTCGGCAGCAGAAGCAGCAGAAACACCAGCCACAGTGAGGGCGGTGGCGGCGAGCAGGCCAAGAAGACGGGATTTCATGAAGTCGAATCCTTTGGACGAGAAGATCTTGAGGCTGATTATGGAGAAGCGGGACAGAAAGGCTATGATAAAGATGCAACACCGCTCCGGTTTAGGCCCTAGTCGATTAGGTCTAACGGCGATTATGCTTACCGCAGTTTTAACAATTCGTGGATTTGACACCCTGGAGACCGTGTGCCCTGCTGGATCTGTTTTCGGAGCTTTCCGAAGGCGAGGAGAAACTGGCCCTGCCCCGAAACGGGCAGGGTTTTTCCGTCTGCGTTACAAATCCTGATATCCGCGCCGCCGTTTCGCCTGCGCAAGGTACTGTCAGGTTGGTAACGGCCCGAGGCCTGTGGCAGGGTCTTGGGCATAAGCACGACATCTAATCCGTACCGCGGCTACGGCTTTCCGGCCGAGATCGTCAACCAGGCGGTCTGGTTGTACCAGTGCTTCAGCCTCAGCCTGCGCGAAGTCGAGTTGGTCCTGGCGGCGCGAGGCATCGTGGTCAGCTACGAGACCATCCGCGAGTGGAGCCTGCGCTTCGGACGAGCTTACGCCAATAGCCTCAAGAGGCGGCGGCCTAAACCCGGCGATAAGTGGTTTCTGGATGAGGTGTTTGTCCGCATTCGCGGCAAACTGCATTATCTGTGGCGAGCCGTTGATCAGCACGGCAACGTGCTCGATGTGCTAGTGCTGCAGAGCCGTCGGAACACGAAGGCCGCCAAGCGCTTCTTTCGCAAGCTGCTGAAGGGCTTGTGCTATGTGCCAAGGGTCATTGTGGACTTGCTTCAGATTAGTGGAGAGCGGTTTTGTAGCGATCCGGCTAGCCTTTCAAACTGAACCGGGCTGACAT
>NZ_JAERQE010000116.1 GCF_016734765.1 Microvirga soli
ATCTTTGCTCAGAAGGCGAACACGCCTCTACGCTATCCAGGCCCGGTTACCAAATTGCTCATCCATGCAACAAGGCGATGGCATGGCCGAAGCCTTCGTGCGTACGATCAAGCGCGATTACATTCGCGTCAGTCCAATCCCGGATGCGCGGACGGTGCTGGACAGCCTTCCTTTATGGTTTGAGCACTACAACAGCCTTCACCCGCATAAGGCGCTCGGGTATCATTCACCGCGTGAGTTCATTGCCTCACGTCAACCGGGATGATCTGTCCAATCTTTCAGGGGCAACAACAATCAACCAGGATGTGGATCTCCATTGGCACCTGATGCTGTCGTAGGCACGGAAGCGGCTGGAGCAGCGCCAGATGTTGGATGCCTGACGAACTCCGGTCCCCGATTAAGCACCACCTGGTGCTGCACCGGATCGACCCGGAGCAAGGGATCCGGCGCTTCTACAGCCTGATGATTGAGCGGGATCTGTTCGGGACCGTGCGCCTGGTGCGCCACTGGGGCCGGATCGGCACCAACGGGCAGGAACTCGTCGAGATCCATGCCGATGAAATCGCCGCAGGGCAGGCGCTCGAGGCCCTTGCTCAAGTCAAGCGGCGGCGGGGCTATCGCGATCTGTGATGCTGTCTGCCTTAGAATCTCCCAAAACACCAGGAATAAAGCCCGTGCTGAGGTGTACTTGGGCAGGTGGCCTTGCGCCGCATCCCCTGCTCAACAGCCAGGAGGCGTGCCCGATGCCCCGATCCCCCTCGCACAACCCTGATGATCCCTTCGATGGTCTGATGCTGCCCATGAGTGCATGGAAGGCCTTGGAGGATGCAAAGATCATCATGCTCGCCCAGTTGAAGGCCGTGGCTCATCGGCTTGAGCAGATCCAGAGCATGGACTCGGAAACCGCTCAGGTGATCAAAGATCGCCTTGCTCGTTTGAGCGCCCGGAGAACCGTGCGGGTCCGGCTGATCTTTACCAAGCAACCGCGTCGAAGCGCCGCCGCGGGGCAATAGACGTACTCTGGGCGGATCAGTTTTGCTTCTCGAAGCCGCATTAGACCGGCTGTTGCAGGGCATTCGGCATTGCCGAGGCGGGTTACGACAACGGCGGAGCCAGACTCAGAACCCATGAGGGGCCAGCGATGGACGATTGGCATCCAATCAGCACAGCACCCCGGGATGGCACCCCTGTCGTTCTCTGGCCGAGCGATAGAGATACTCCGCCCATCTTCCCTGAAGTGGTGGGGTCTTGGATCACCAACAGCATGATTGGGGTCAGTTACTGGCGGACCTTTGGTGATCGGAGCGGCACACTCTTCCGCTCTGACGAATGCTTTCGCGGTTGGAAGCCTCTGCTTCGCGATCACAATGCCTGACGATCTCCGATCTCCGATCCGCGATCAAGCATCATCTCGTCCTGCACCGGATCGACCCGGAGCAGGGCGTGCGCCGCTTCTACAGCCTGATGAGTGAGCGGGATCTGTTCGGGACCGTGCGCCTGGTGCGCCACTGGGGCCGGATCGGCACCAACGGGCAGGAACTCGTCGAAATTCGGTAGATAAAGAATTTCTATTGCCACGGATCCACCACATTAAGTGTGAACAAGTCCTTCGGGTTGTCGAGGTTATAGTCTCGGCGCCGTAAGCACTGCAACGCGACCCATCGCGCCAGTTTCAGCTTGAACAAGTATTTTGCGTAAAATTCCTCATCTTTGATCCACGTCTCATTCATCAACAATCAAGCATCGCTCAAAGGCCTCGTCATGAGAGGCTCAACAATACTTGGAAAATAAATGGCAACCATCAAGAAGTCACTGACTGCTGATATCAGCGTCACGAACACGGACAACCAAGCGGGCTACGTCAACCTCGCTGTAACCGTTCCCGTCAGCCACGACGCCCAGCAGAAGCTGGTGGACATCCTCAGCGATGAGGGGTGGGCGCTCGAGCATCACGACAATGGCGACGCCTACCTTTCGCGCAAGCAGTACATCAACGCAGGCCAGACCTACCGCGACAAGATCGACTTCAGGGTCGATGTGAACGACTACTCCCTCGACTTCACTCAGAAGACGCCGGGCGAGTCGATGAGCGCAAGCGACCGCACCAAGTACATGAGCCCCGAGAAGCTAGTCGAGAGCAACAATCCGACGATCGTCAAGATCGCCAACGAGATCAAGGCGGAGCACCCGGGGGACGTGTGGGCGCAGGCCAAGGAGGCCTACGACTACCCCATCGAGAACTTCAGTTACGAGAACATGTCCCAGAACAAAGGCGCGGCCTGGGCCGTGTCCAATAGCGGCGGCGACTGCACGGAGTACGCGGCCACGACCGCTGCCCTTCTGAAGGCGATGGGCATCCCGGCCAAGATGGTGAACGTGTTCTGGGGCGGGACCGACGGCGAGCTTCAGGACGCCAACTTCCCGACCCACGCCCGCCTCAAGGCGTTCCTGCCCGACAGGGACAGCTCGGGCTCGCACTGGCACATCCTCGACCCGCAGCTCGGCGCGAACTCTAAGCGTTTTGATTACGGGTTCGGGTTCGGCTCGTCGGACTCCGTGGACTATAACCACGGCGCGTGGACTTATTCGGCGGTGGCCGCTCAGTCGGGGGTCGGTCGCTTCTCCACGGACCTCTCTTACTCGCTGATTGATCTCTGAGGATGGTGTGACGCCTAAGGGTTTCTTCCCGATCATCGGGACGTTCGGCTAGCTGAACTGCAGCAAATCCAGCTTTCAACAGGGCCTCGGCAGGGTCTCGAATACCTTTCACTATTGGACGAAAGAAAGGCCGGGAACTGAGCTCTTCCCGGCCTCTCTCCGCTTGGTCCCGACCATCAGTCAGGAGCCGCCGCATCTCCAGGCGCGAAAACTATAGCTGGCTCCGCATGGTCCTACCTCAGGAACCTTCCCCTAGCTGTTCAGATGGGGTATTCGGCTTGAGCCCCATCTGCAACGGCAATGGTTAGAAGGCAGCGCTTTGAGCTGATGATAGCGTGAGGGTGTCCCCTCACAAGCATCAGGAAAGGGCGCGCAGCATGAAGCACTACGCTGGACTGGACGTCTCTCAAAGAGACCTCGATCTGTATCCTGGACGAAACGGGTTCCATCTGCCGTGAGGTGAAGGCACCCAGCCATCCTGAGGATCTTGCCCGTGTGCTCCAGGATCCGACCTGGCGGCTGGCCCGGGTCGGGCTCGAAGCCGGCCCCCTGTCGCAGTGGCTCTACAGCGGGCTGGCCGCGGCCGGCTTGCCGGTGGTCTGCATCGAGACCCGGCACGCCAAGGCGTTCCTCAAGGCACAGGTGAACAAGAGTGACCGCAACGACGCTCGCGGCATTGCCCAGATGATGCGGGTCAACCTGTTCCGGCCGGTGCACGTCAAGACCGTCACAAGCCAGCAGCGTCGTGCTCTGCTGACCGCTCGCAAGCTGCTGCAGGAGAAGGCGATTGCGATCGAGAATGACATCCGCGGTTTGCTGCGCAACTTCGGTCTCAAGGTCGGCGTGATCGGGCCAGTCGGCTTTGACACGCGGATCCGGGAACTCGTGGACGGCAGGCCGGAACTGGCAGACATCGCGACCTCCCTGCTTGCCGCCCGACAGACATTGCGGGAGGAGGTCTCCCGCCTCCATCGGAGGGTCCTGGCAATCGTCAAAGATGACGGCACCTGCTGCCGCCTGATGACGGTTCCAGGCGTCGGACCTGTGGTTGCCCTAGCCTTCACCAGCACCATCGATGTGCCGGCCCGCTTCAGGCACTCAAAGTCTGTTGGGGCTGCCTTAGGGTTGACGCCAGTCCTCAAAGAGCCAGGGGAGAGCAAGCGCGTCGGATGCGTCTCCCTCTGCGGAGATGGAATGATGCGAACGCTGCTCTATGAAGCAGCGCAGGTTATGCTTACCCGCGTGAAGAAGTGGTCCTGGCTGAAGGCCTGGGCGATGAACATCGCCAAGCGAGGCAGCCTGCGCAAGGCGATCGTCGCGTTGGCCCGGCGCCTGGCTGTGATCATGCATCGGATGTGGAGCGATGGGACAGAGTTCCGCTGGACCAGGGATGATGCCACGGCCTGCGCCTGATCCGACGGAGAGGTCTCAACGATAGAGGGAGCATTGCAAGTTCCACCCCCGGTGGACAGGTGTCCTTCGCGGGATGAAGGATGAGGCCAGAGCGTGCCGGGACTTGGTCGGGCGTGTCACTACGGTCAGACCGCTGTTCAGATTGCTCGTCTCATTCTCCTGATCCCATGCTGGGACGGCTCGAGAGCCGATCCCGAAGGGTCACGTCCGTCAATGAGTGTAAATTCGGGTGCGGTTTGAGGTGGCCATTGGTCAGCTCGCCTGTGGGGTGATTGC
>NZ_JAERQE010000117.1 GCF_016734765.1 Microvirga soli
TGTCGGCCGTGACCGCCTGAGCAACCCGGCTCAGCTGAGCACTGGCGCTCTTACACCACGCCGCGGGACACGATCGCATACAGGCAGGCGAAGGCCAACCCTCCGCCGATGCTGTGGTCATGGCCAGCATTGAGGGCCGTTGCATCACTGTCTCGCAATACGAAGCTATCCCGCTCAGCAACGTGAGTAGCGAGTTGCGGCAGTTGTTAGGTCAGCGGGACCAAGAGGCATCGCCGCCCGGATCCTCCTCGCAGCCGCCTCCATCCTGATGCACACTGTGCTATGGTTTGTGGGCGGCCGACCAGCTGCGAAATCGAGCTTCAACCACGGAGACAGTGCGATGGCACATCGTGAGCAACACGGGAACCGGGAAACAAAGAAGCCCAAGAAGGACCAGGCAAGCCGCAGCGCTGAGCCCAGCAAATGGGACGCCAGGCAGATTGTGGAGGCAAAAGCCACGTCGAAGCATTAGACCCTTACGCCTAAAGCGGAACGCTAACTGAATTGGTGCATTGCTTTGCCGATCTAGGAAGACTCATAGTAGAGGCGCCCATCCTTTCCCTCCACCCCTTGGCATGGGTGCCAAGGCCCGGCAACACGGTCGGGCCTTTTCTCTTCAGCCACGCTGAAACCATCACTCTGTCTAGGGCTTGGCACTGTGTGATGGGTTGATTTTTGGCTTCAGGGATGCCCCTCACTCGTTAGCGGACTGGAATGGCTGCTTCTGCGGGTTTATCGGCAGCTGATCCAGATGCTCTTCAGGCCGAGCACCGCCTTGGCCCTAAATGGATGGAGGCCACCATACAGACACCACTGGGGCTGAAGCCTGCCTCCATGCTGTCAGCATGAGTGTTGGAGGTATCCTTCCGCTCGACAATCTGAACTCATCAGCCGGGTTGACCCGGATAAACGCGACTAGCAAGTGACCGCGTGTCACCACGGGCCCTCTCCTCAGGATCGGGCCCGTTTATCTGGGTGGAGACCGAGCGGGAGCGACCACAAAGCTTGGAACCTCGCGGCCCAAGCTTCGTTACGGCCTAGTTGTGTAGCATATGCGTTCCCAACCTCCTGAGAGGGACACACACTATGCTCAGACAACTAACTCATGGCTTTGCCAAGCGTGTCGATGACACTGGTGCCCGTACCATGGCTATCCTCCAGCGTTGGCAGGACCATATCAGCCAGCCTGAAGACTGTCCGCTCTCGGGCAGCAACAGTTCTCGCAAGGACACCTGAGCAATATCCCGCAGCGTCGTCAGCCTGTCGTCAGGTAATGGCCGACCTGCCGCTGACTACCCTGCTTGGGCTGCTCTCCGTGCGTGGAGGTGGCAAGTGTTAGTCTGGACTGTACTTCTGATCCTGATACTTTCTGGCTTTGCCTGTGGTCCCTTCCACGACAGCGTACCGGCTGCGGTTGAGCCTCTCGCCCAACTAGCAGCCGTTCTCAGCCTCTTCGTTCTCGTCTGTGCCGTAGAGGCAGGAGGGCGCAACAAGGACAGTAGCAGTTAGCGCCGCAATCGCGTACCTGACCATCGGCTGACATTAGCCTCACGGTGGTGCTCTCAACCGAAATTGAGGATCACCCACGCGCAGGTCACGAGCGCAGGCAGCAGACTCATCCATTCGAGAGCAGGCGCCGACCGGTTGTTGTCGGGAGAGCCATCTGTGGTTTTCAGTGAATCCAAGTTGTAGTTCACAGCATCCTCCCATCAGGCGCAATGCAATTAGGCGTTCATGCGATGGTCAATTATGCTTTGAATTGGGAATTTTTCCGTGTGCCCCGACACATCACGCGCGAGAGGCAGCATTTTGGTCAGATACTCGCCAGCAGAAGGGCTGCTCCAATGAATGAACTGAGTGAGGCAATAAAGAGGAGCGCCGCACACTGAAGAGATGGGCCCGTGTTGGTGATTTCCCTAGGATTTGAGGCAATACCTCGTACTGCTTCAGGGCCTCGAATGGCATTCATAAGCCTCTCCTGCATCAGGGTTGACGATGTATGGTCAGAAAACGCAGGCAGCTTCCGGTCTATTCCTTCACGAAGTTTATAGGAATGTGTCGAGAGCACCGGTTGAGGCTTTGAAATCATCCAGCTATGGCAGCGGTGCAACTGATGATGCGGCTTTAGCCAAGAGATTTCGATTCAGAAGTTAGCGGTCGCGTTTCAACGGTAGGCCGCAGTTCAAAGCATCCTTTCTAGGTTCAACCCTGACAACTAGAGCTGCCTTCGTGCGTTGTTCTTGAGCGCTTTCACGCGCGGAGGGACACGCCTATGGATGTCTCGGTTAGACTAGTAGACAGGTCCAAGCACACTTGGGCGGTTTACGTCGATGACGCCTGTGTTGCACAGGGCTTGCCGCGAGCTGAGGCAAACCGAATCCGTGGGCAGATCCAGAGAGGGGAGCTTAGGCCTCATCTCGGGAAGTGACACTCCCGCCGCTCCGGCGGCTAGTCATGTCATAATTAGTCATCCACGGTCTCCACAGGCTTGCTTGCACGGGAGGAACCTCTCTCGACAGCTCTGCTTATCTGAGTAGATGTTCTTTATATGTTCTATTCGGATGTGGCGCGAGGATGGGCAGAAACAAGCTGACGGTGGAGCAGGTGCTTGAGGCGCGGCTGCGCTATGCCTCTGGCGAGCGGGAGTACAGCAAGCTCGCTCGTGAGTTTGGGGTCAGCCGAGAAGCCATCCGGAGTGCAGCCGAGGGGCTGACCTTCAAGTACCTGCCCATGCCCCCCAAAAGGCGCAGGTGAGCCCCCCTCGCAATCCCCGCCGCGCCTATGACGCGAACGGCAACGAGATCCCCCCAGTTACGGTCGGGCAGAGCCTTGCCGAAGGGTACAGGACCGTCATGGCCTACTGCGAAGCGCATAACTGCGGCCACGGCGCTGAGGTGCCGCTGAAGGGGTGGTCTGCTGACCTGCCGGTGCCCCACATGGCCTTGAGGCTGCGATGCTCGAAGTGCGGAGGGCGACGGATCCGAATGATGGTCAATGTGACGGAACTGTATGCCAGGGCTCACGGGGCTGGCAGAACCGGCAGGTAAGTCCCTATGCGACTGGCTCTGTTAAGGACGCGTTTACCTTTTGGGCGCAGCCTCGTGCTTGTGCCTCATCGGCACGGTTGTTCTCCCTCGATGGTCGCGCTAGCGGCCCACCTGGAGCGCCAGACGAACGGGCGCTCTTTCTTTGCGAGATCTAGCGTCGTTAGTCTTGCCGCCCAAGAGTACCTTGTAACCGTCTGGGAGCTCATGCGGCTTGAGATGCAACTAGCCCGAAAGGTGCCGTCTAAGGACTGGCCGGCTCGCAACAGTAGCGTGCTGCCTATAAAGCTCACCTACAGTTATGCTACAGCCTGGGCTTTCGCTCTCTGTCTTTCGACTTGCTGGGTTTCAGCCTGCTGCGCGTCAAACAGATGAATGGCTTCGCTAGCAAGCCTGCGGAATTCTTCCTTGAAAATTTCCGGCTCGTCTGCCCAGGAGCTTCCTTCACCCTCGGCGTCGAAGAACGCTTGAGCTATGTTCTCTACCGCTTGTGATACACCTGTAAACGTGAGCCCATGTTTCAGCCCATCCGACCAAGCTAGCCTTGCACGCACTGACATATTTCCCGCGGGGATCTCGAAATCGATTTCGAGCGGCATCTGAACGGGATACTTAAAAACAATCTGTACACCGGTATCCGATAGATCTCTCACGGCACACTCATGAACAGACAGGGGATAGCTGAGCCTAACCCGACCCTTGAGAAGGGTACGCAAACGTTTTGCCGAACGACGCTCACTCACCGTAATACCCTCATGATTAGTCCGACCTCATCCTGCCCAAAGGCAATTCGACCCGCATTTTAGAAGCGCGCCACTAAACACCAGAAGGAGGCGAGCTTCCATTGGGCCGAAAGTTCTAAGTCGAACGTCTTAGCAGGTTTCTAAGTAGTCGTCCGTGAAGAATTGTCTGGCGGCTTGAGTCACGCCCGTTGCGGCGATCGACCGGATCCAACCAGCAACAG
>NZ_JAERQE010000118.1 GCF_016734765.1 Microvirga soli
GCCGGTCCTCCCAATGACCACCTCATCCCAACACCCGGCGCGTCAGCAAATTTCCACCACCAGCGCGGACTCTACCCCAGGATACGTCTTGGACCCGGAGCACACTCATCATGCTCTCCCACCGGGATACGCGCTCCTCCTGGCTCATCTGCAGAGCCTCCCGGATTGCCTCTGCAACCTCAATCTTGTCATTCGGGTTGACGATGAGCGCCGCCTTAAGCTGCTGGGCTGCGCCTGCGAACTTGGACAGGATTAAGACACCCGGGTCTGCCGGATCCTGAGCCGCCACATACTCCTTCGCCACCAGGTTCATGCCGTCGCGCATCGGGGTTATGAGCCCCACCGCCGCGAGGCGGTAGAGCCCTGCAAGCACAGATCGTGGATAGCTGCTGGTCACATAATGAATCGGAACCCAGCCTGGCTCACCCAGAGTGCCGTTGATGCGCCCAAGGGTCTCATTCACCAGCCGTCCGAGTGTCGCATACTCGGGAACCTCGCTGCGGCTTGTCGGTGCAATCTGCAGATAAGTGACTCGCCCCCGCTGATCCGGATTGTTTCCGAGAAAGCGCTCAAGCGCCTCCATCCGCTCGGGAATGCCTTTTGAGTAGTCGAGGCGATCAACACCGATGATCAGCTTGCGCGAACCAAGGCCATCCATGGTTTGCCGGATGATCCGGTTTGACTTTGGGCGCCCAGCCAGGCGCTGGAACTCCCCGGCGTCGATGCCGATAGGAAATCCCTTGATCCGCGTCCTTTGTCCGTCCACCTCCAACATCTCTGACCTGTGCTGAACGGCCCAAGTTCATGGATCAACCCGCGACGGAGATTGTCGGCATCGCGCTCCGTGTGCACCCCAACCAGATCGTAGTCCATGACGGCGCGCAGAAGCTCCCGGCTGCCGGGAAGGGCGCCGAGGACCTCGGGAGCGGGCCAGGGGATATGGTGGAAGTACCCGATCAGGTTCGTGATCCCAATGGCTCGCAACTCTGCGGCCAGCGGGATCAGATGATAATCGTGAACCCACACAAGATCGTCCGGGCGGATCAATTGGGCGAGAGCGTTCGCGAACGTCCGGTTAACCCTCAGATAGCCCTGGTAGTCCGCCCGTGAGAACTCAGACAGTCCGATCCGGTAGTGCATGATGGGCCAGAGCGCCCGGTTGGCGAACCCGTTATAGTACTCCTGCCGGTCGAGCGAGGTCAGGTCCATGAGGGCGTACTGCACCTGACCCTTATCCACGATCCTGGGCTCGGCCGAGGGATGGGTTGCAACCTTGCCGCTTCAGCCGAACCACAGCCCGCGATAGGCTTCGAACGCCTCACGCAGGGCAACCGCCAGACCTCCAGCCGCCTTATTGCCCGTAGGGTCAGGGACAGCAACCCGATTCGAAACGACAACGAGCCTAGGCAATTATACTCTCCGGAGTTCTGCAGTTAGAGGTGGAAGACGTTCGCTCTTGGCTAAAACCACCTTGGGCCGTGCTCACCGGCTCCGCAAGCAGGAGGTCAGGGATTGACGTGAGGGTTCTGTTAGGATCTGGCCATGGCAGGTGGTTTCTAGGATCTGCTCCAGAACCTAGTTCCACTCGGGAGCCAGGATCGTGGGGTTCAGGCGGCAGTCGTGCAATTCTCCTCCTGCTCCTCATTCAGTGGGTGGAGGTCGCGCACCATCTGGTGGAGGCGGGACGTGTCCAGATGGGTGGTCTCAATTCCGGCATGTCCCAGCAGCTCCTGCAGCACGCGCAGGTCGGTGCCGCCGGAGTGCATGTGGGCGGCAAAGGCATAACGCAGCACGTGCGGGGCGGCCCGCTCGGGGCTTACCAGCCCGGCTGCCACAGCCGCTTCCTTGATCTCGAGCAGGGCAGCCTAGCGTGTCAGAGCCTTGGCTCCATCGCGCATCGCATGGAACAGCCACTGAGTTGGCTTTCCCCCAGAATACGCGGCCGCTAGCTTCTGCCAATGTGCAATGGCCTCGATCGCCCGCTCGTGCAGCGGCACCAGCCGCTGCTTGTCGCCCTTGCCGCGCACCAAGAGCATACGGTACCAAGTGGCGCAGAATTGGAGGGCAGCGACAAAGCCTCGCTGATGCGCATCCCGGAGGCATAAAGGGCCTCGAACAGGGCAGCCCTTCGGGCATAGCCCGCCTGACGGTACAGCCCGACCGACGGATCAGCTGCCAGCCTGTGGGCGGTCTCCAGGAGCGATTCTGTCTCGGCCATCGACAGGACGAAGGGGAGCTTCCGGGAGCGTCGCATGGTTGACAAGTTGCATGTGGGATCACGCGGGCCGGCCTCTCCGCCTGGTCCCGACCACCAGTCAGGAGCCGCCGCATCACGGTCTATGTGACCTTGCGTGCCACCGTGCCGTAAGGATTACCAGCGGAAACGAAATCGGCCAGAGGGCATGAGCGAGCAGAAATAGCCATGGGTTGAGCTTCACATCGGAATCGAGGCTCGCCAGCAGACTAATGCAGCCGAGGACGCAGGCCACAGCTAAGTAGCTCAAGAACAGGAATGTCATCAGACTTGTCCTCCCCACTTCCAATGTGGTCCCGACCACCGGTCAGGAGCCGCCTCATCTCCAGGCACTCAAACCATAGCTGGTTCCGCATGGTCCTACCTTAGGAGCCTTCCCCTACTTCGGCGGAATGGGATCGAACGAGAGCGGTCGACGGGGCTCCTCCGGCGAGGATCGCGGCTTAACTGGTTGCCGGCGTCGCCGGGAACCTGGAACACCGTCGTCCAGCCGTCAGCATCGGCATGAGGAAGTAGCGATCGTTCATGTCCGGCAGGCTCAACACCCAGGGTTCCTGGCCGACATCGAAGAACGCGGTCGTATAGAGCGTGTCGGCATTGGGTGCGGTCACGTCCCGGAACGCGGCATCCGGATACTGCCGCAGCTTGATGACGTGGCCCAACGGGGCTCGGGTGCCCTCCGGAGCAGCCACGTTGGGGATGACCCGGCGCGTCATCTCCATGGTGACCAGCAGGGTAGCCGTAGATGAAAGCGTCGGTTGCCAGCCAGAAGTCCTCGAGCCCTTCGTCGATGCCCAACAACTCGCCCAGATGGCCTCACTGACGGTGACGTCACGGTAACCTTTGGTCGGAGGCTTCTGCCCTAAGAGCTGTGGCATGACCAAAGCCATCAGCTACAAGCGCCACCGATTCCCACCCGAGATCATCGCCCATGCAGTTTGGCTGTACTTCCGCTTTCCTGTGAGCCTCCAGCTTGTCGAGGAGATGCTGCTCGAGCGAGGCATCGTTGTTTCGGATGAGACGACCCGGCACTGGGGAAAGAAGTTCGGTCCAAAATATGCCCGGCGCATCCGTCGCAAGCAGCCGAGCCCTCATGACGTCTGGCATCTAGATGAGGTGGCCTCAACATCGCTGGCAGGAAGCACTCGCTCTGGCGTGCCGTCGACCAAGGATGGGTACATGCTCGACGAGATCCTCCAGAGCCGGCGCAACACCAAGGCGGCCAAGCGCCTGCTGTCCGGCTAATTAATGACGAGGCAGGCCATGGCACCCAGGCGCATCATCACCGACAAGCTGCCCTCCTGTAGAGCGGCCAGCCGCCAAGCTATGCCAGGTGTTGAGCACCGGTCTGACCTGCCACTGAAGTTTCATCCAGCCGCCGTTAGAGCCCCGGCAGGTGATACGCCGTGTGGCGCGACGTGAGCA
>NZ_JAERQE010000119.1 GCF_016734765.1 Microvirga soli
AGGCTGAGATTGTAGGCGAGATACCACCGCACGCAGAGCAGGATCACCGAGCGATCAAAATGCCTGCCCTTGAACATCTAGCACCTCCGAAGCTTGCCGGAGGCGTAGGGCGAACTGAGTTACTAATGGGTTTGCGACGGAGCCTGGGAATGTTCCAGCCCTTGAGGCGCGATACGGCGTGGCTCCGGCCGCAGATACATCGGCTCTCACTGATCAGGGCGCCAGTTCAGCTTCAAAAGTAGGCGGAAAGATGCCATTCTGCACGCCAGCGGGTCCGATCTGTCATCCTGTCTCAGTACCATTGAAGGAGACGAGCCGTGCGTGACATTGAAAGTGGCGTCTCCAGGCATTACGCGTCCTACGATGTCCTTTCTCGTATCCGCGCCGGGCTCGCGGAGATGGGGCACGACCCTGACAGAGTTTCACCCGACGTCCTGAAGCCAGTGGATGAATTCCACATCGGCGGCGCAGAGGCGACATCTGCGCTTCTGGAAAAGCTCTCCATCCGGCCTGATATGGAGGTGCTCGACATTGGCTCGGGCATTGGTGGTCCGGCCCGGATGATCGCGACGCGATACGGCTGCCATATGACTGGCGTAGACTTGACGCCACATTTTGTCGAAACGGCTCGCGCGCTCTCCGCCATGTGCGGGATGGCGGGTCGCGTGCGCTTCGAGGTTGGGAGTGCGGTCGCGCTGCCACTCGGCGAGGGGAGCTTCGATCTTGCGCTCCTCTTGCACGTCGGCATGAATGTGCCCGACAAGGCAGCGCTTCTTCGCGAAGCACGCCGCGTGCTCCGTGATGGGGGAACTTTCGCGGTCTACGAGGTCATGCGTACGGGTGACGGCGATCTCAGCTTCCCGGTGCCTTGGGCGGAAACGCCGGACCTGTCGGCGCTCGAGACGCCGGAGACTTATCGCAATGTGGCCACAGAGGCTGGCTTCGCTCTTCAGGCTGAGGAAAACCGGCGGGAAGTCGCGCTCGACTTCTTCGCGCGCCTCCAGGCGCAGGCTGCAAGCAGCGGGCCGGCGCCGTTGGGACTGCACAATCTGATGGGCCCCACCGTCAAGGAGAAGGTGGCTAACATGATCACCGCGGTTCGGGCTGGTACAATTGCGCCCATCCAAATGGTCTTTTCAGCCGCGCCACACTGACGTCGTACGGCGTCGGCTTAGGCGGCCCCTAGAAGTCGGGCGATTGAGCGGGCGGCAATGCTCTGTTGCATAGTGTCTGGACTTTCTGAGCGTTCATGCCATCGTCAATCCTCAGGCTTTTTGGTCTGGGTTGGGTGTCTTGTGCCTTTACCGATCCCTGGCTGGTTCACTACAGGCGTTCTGCTGATCCAGTCCAAACGGTACTGCCAGGTTGGACAGAGTTGCGGTCTGTGGCAGGATTCCGGGCATGAGCTCGACATCCAACCCGTACCGAGGCTTCCGCTTTCCCGCCGAGATCATCAACCAGGCGGTCTGGTTGTATCACTGCTTCAGCCTCAGCCTACGTGACGTTGAGCTGATCCTCGCGGCGCGAGGCATCGTGGTCAGCTACGAAACGATCTGCGAGTGGAGCCTGCGGTTCGGACGGACCTACGCCAAGACGCTCAAGGGGCGGAGGCCGAAACCCGGTGACAAATGGTTTCTGGACGAGGTGTTCGTCCGCATCCGAGGCAAACTGCACTACCTCTGGCGAGCGGTCGATAAGCACGGCAACGTGCTTGACGTCTTGGTTCAGAGCTGCCGCAACACGAAGGCCGCCAAGCGCTTCTTTCGCAAGCTACTGAAGGGTTTGTGCTACACGCCCAGAGTCCTCGTTACTGATAAACTCGGATCCTACGGCGCCGCCAAACGCGAGATCCTGCCAAGCGTTGAACATCGGCAGAGTCGATATCTCAACAACCGCTGTGAAGTATCGCACCAACCCACCCGACGACGGGAACGCCACATGAGGCGGTTCAAGTCAGCCGAGCATGCGCAGCAGTTCCTCGCCACTCACACACCGATCCACAACCACTTCCAACTCTGCCGTCATCGTCTGTCTGCCAGTGAGTATCGGGCTGCACGGGATCGCGCCTTTGCTACGGTGGCGCGAAGGGCACCGTTGCTGCCTTAATAGGCTGACGTGGAGCGGCTTGGCGGCTGTCCCAGCGGCAACTTCCGCTGCTTACGTCAACTTGACAGTACCGTCCGTGCTAATTGTTCGTATTCCAGATATCGGTGGCGAGCTTCCAATCGCTTCCAACTTTCTCCCAGACCACCACATACTTGCCCGTGATCTCCTGCGGCTGTGATGCTTTTGTCTGGAAAGAGAAGGTGCCTATCTCAAGGGCTCTGTCGTCGCCAAGCGGCTTCACCTCAACGGTCGTCAGCTTGCCATTGCCAAGCTGCTCCGCAGCACCCTTCCAGAACACCTGAATGGCGCTCCTGCCCTTCATCATCTCGGCTCCAGGCGGCAGGATGACGGCATCCTCGGTGTACAGGGCAGCAGCTCCTGCCGCGTCGCCCGCATTGAAGGCTTGGGCAAACTTGTCACTCAGGCTCTGAATGGTGGCCTTGTCCTGTGCCGTGGCAGGAGCCGAGAGGCACAGGCAAGTAGCGGCAACAATGGCGTGGATACGCATGGCTTTCTCCTACAATCACGCACAGACGCCTCCAGCAAAGCTCTATTGTACAATCATCGTCAGAGCAGGAAATCATCCTGCTGCGGCAAGCTGACATATCCGAAAGAGTTATTCGTTTGTCGGCTTTCAGACAGACGCATGGTGCATTGTTCAGTATTTCCCAGCGCGTCCTCAGCAAACATCATGGCTGCACGGGCTGACACCTACCTGAGTTATCATGCAGGGGCGGTGAGAGCCGCGCCATGACTGAGATATGCTGAGGCAGGACTGTTTAGGGATGAACCGTTTCTTGAGAATTGGCATGGGCTGAGCTTAAGCACCTGAACAAGGGTGCGGCTCAGCCCGATCCATTGGGTATCGCAATGCAGAACCACCAGCATGTCTCTTCTGTACTCAACCGCCTGATCATCGGTACAGGACAAACCTTCGATCTGCATACTTTGTTGCAGAGCACGTCACGGACCCTGTCCAACCTTGACTTCGAGCATCAGCATGAGATGCAGCGGATTGAGCGCGGCAGGACTGATCCTGCGCTCAAGAGACAGATCATAGATAACCTGAGGCGGCGGCACCGCGAGCGGCGTCAGCCTTACGTGGCGCTGATTGCCGAACTTGAGAAGCGCCTTGTACCCCCTCTGGCGGGTGATCTTCAGGCAGCAGGCTGATCCACCCCTTTCGTGAATGCACCGGCTCCGTCGCCTCCTACGGGACGGAACCTCAAGCGCCGTCTGCGGGCGCTTTTCATGCGATGAGGCCCTCCGCTGCATCAAATGAAACTTAGAAGGGACGAAAGAGGGCTTTACGAGCCTTGAAGTGAGCCTCTCCTTCTGTCTTCGGCCCCAGAGTTGCTCGGCTAATGCTCGCTGTTCGTAAGCCAACCCGCTTTCCTCTGCGTGATCACCGAAACGTGACAGCATGCCGCGTTTAGGAGTATTCTTCTAACCAGATTAGTGTCGGGATTCAGACAGACAGAGTTCCTGCCCATTGTTTACTTTTGATTAACTCGGAAGGCTGAACAGGGGGCACGAATGACTGCACAAACGCTGACGCTTGTACATGATCG
>NZ_JAERQE010000011.1 GCF_016734765.1 Microvirga soli
ACAGCGATTGTCTCCAATCGCCCGCAAGGACACCGCCGCCTACGCTTCTCTTCCCCTCTCAACAATGTCAAAGAGCATGCATCCCGAAAGACACAGAAGAACCCCTGCCGCCCAAACCACCCTTGCGGGCAACCCAGGATCGCGGGGCCTCCAAACCGGCGCCACATCAGTGCCGCCGTCGATGAAGATGTTCTATCCGAACCCCTTCCTTAGGTCAACATCTTTTTCGAAGATTTTTCGAAATCGATGCTGTCCGGCGCCGCTACTCAGTATTTAGGCAAGCTTCAGCATTCGCAGAGAACGCAATTGTCTCTGCGTTTACTTGATCCAGATCAATGACATCGATCCGAAATCTTCTCGCTTTTCGTCAGAGGAGCCATTGAGGACCGCCATGTACTGGCTCTCTTGGCTCATGCCGCAGATCGGAACTTTGAGAAGCCCTCGATCAAGACCCGAACGAATGGTGAGATCCGGAGACCTCGGCAGCGTCGGTATCGCTTGAGATTGAAGCTCGCCCGAACTGAATTCCGGCGGGGCTGCGGATATGTCGATTCCCGTCTGCTTTGTCAACACCCGTCAGTGGCGCCCCAAAGGCTTTTCTCCCCCGCTCGACCGGTAAGGTAAATGTAAGTGCTCTGCTGCTGACTTTCTGGCCTCGGGCAGGGCAGCCGAGAGACCTGACAATAGCAGCTGGGGAGCTTCACCCCCCTTTCTATCTCGAGCAGCGGAACTCAGATGGAGGCTACCGAATTCGCCTACCGTTCCCCTTCGGCCCGATCCTTCCAACAGCGGAGCGACCTTTATGCCTGAGACCACATGGTGGAAGCGCGGGATTGTCTATCAGATCTATCCTCGCTCGTTTCAGGACAGCAATGGCGACGGCATCGGTGATCTGAACGGGATTCGTCAGCGGCTGGACTATCTCGCCTGGCTCGGCGTCCATGCAATCTGGATTTCGCCGATCTACACCTCGCCCATGGCCGATTTCGGCTATGACGTGGCCGATTACTGCGGGATCGATCCGCTCTTCGGCACCTTGGAGCACTTCGAGCGCCTTGTTGCGGAAGCGCACGCCAGAGGCCTCAAGGTCATCCTCGACTTCGTCCCCAACCACACGTCCGATCAACATCCCTGGTTCAAGGAGAGCCGCTCATCACGCACCAACCCGAAGCGGGATTGGTATATCTGGCGCGATGCCAAGCCGGACGGATCTCCCCCCAACAACTGGATCAGCAATTTCGGCGGGCCTGCCTGGGCGTGGGACGAAGCCACGGGGCAGTATTACTACCATGCCTTCCTGAAGGAGCAGCCTGATCTCAACTGGCGCAACGCGGAGGTGCGCAAGGCTATGTACGATGCCTTGCGGTTCTGGCTCGATCGCGGCGTCGACGGCTTCCGGGTCGATGTGATCTGGCACCTGATCAAGGATGCCGAATTCCGGGACAACCCGCCGAACCCTGCGTTCCAGGCCAATCAGGCAGAGATCAACCGTTTCATCCAGGTGTATTCCGCCGACCAGCCCGAGGTGCATGAGGTGGTGAGCGAGATGCGCCGCGTCCTGGAGGAGTATCGCGAGCGGGTGCTCATCGGAGAGATCTACCTGCCGCTGGAGCGTCTCGTCACTTACTACGGCAAGGATCTGTCCGGCGCCCATCTGCCCTTCAACTTCCAGCTCATTCAGACGGCCTGGAACGCCCGGACGATCGCAGCGCTCATCAACGAATACGAGGCCGCACTGCCCGAAGGCGGTTGGCCCAACTGGGTGCTCGGCAACCATGACCAGCCGCGCATCGGCGCCCGGATCGGCCCGCAGCAGGCGCGCGTGGCCGCCATGCTGCTTCTGACGCTCAGGGGCACCCCCACCATGTATTACGGCGACGAGATCGGGATCGGCAAAGTCGAGATCCCGCCGGAGGCGGCTCAGGATCCCTGGGAAAGGAACGAGCCGGGCTTAGGCCTCGGGCGCGACCCTGAGCGCACGCCCATGCACTGGGACGGTTCCGCCCAAGGCGGGTTCACGAGCGGCGAGCCCTGGCTGCCCCTCGATCCGCAGTTCCGATCCAGTCATGTGGAAGGATTGCGGAACGATCTGGATTCCATCCTGACGCTCTATCGGCGCCTGATCGAGCTGCGGCGCCAGCACCTGGCCCTGAGCGTCGGCGGCTACACGCAGGTCACGGCTGAAGGAGATGTTCTGGCTTATGAACGGCAGCATGGGCCGGAGCGCTTCCTGGTGGCTTTGAACCTGGGGCACGAGCCGCACACCCTCCCCCTCCCCTATGGAACGAGAGGACGCGTGATGCTCTCGACGCTCTCGGGGCGGAGCGAGGAAAGTGTCGGACCGCAGGTTGTCCTGCAGGCCGATGAGGGCCTCATCATTGCGCTTGAGGTGTGAAGGCCGGCCTTGAGGCGGAACCCGCCGGTGTGAGGGGGATTGCCCCTACAAGACAACGTGGAGCGTTCCCCGCATGCCGATCCCTCTGCCGAACCAGCCCTATCCGGATCCAACCCCGGCCGACCCCAATCCGGCGCCGGTCAGCCCGCCCACGCCTCCCGAGACGCCGCAGCCGGAACCAATCGGCGTGCCTCCAGCGACACCGGGCGATATTCCGCCTCCGGGAGAACCCGTGGGCGTGCCTCCGACGACCCCGCAGGAGATTCCCGCCACGCCGACAACACCGCAGCCGACTGCATGAGATGCATCACGGGAGGAGCGGCGCTTCCTCCCGTCTATCGCCGCTCGCCTTGCGCCCGGAACCAGCGATAGCCGTAGGCATTGAGGGAAATCGGATCGGAGGCATCGCGCATGGCCCGATCATCCTGATCGCAGGAGAGCGGCCGCAATCGGTCGATCCCGTCGAGCGACATCTTCACGTCGACGGCTTGATCGGCAAGATTGTGAAGGATCAGGATGGTCTCTCCCTGCCAGTCGTATCGCAGAGCGAGAACACCGGTTTCACCAGTCTCAACAACCTCACACCGGCCCCAGCCGACCTCCGGGCAGGCGCGTCGTGTCCGAACCAGCCGCTGCAGCGTGCTCATCAGCGAGCCATCGAGATCGCGCTGGGCCGCAACGTTGACGCGCCTGTAGTCGAACGCTCCTTTTGAGACGACGGGCCGCACGAGACGCTCGGCAGGACCAGCCGAGAACCCCGCATTGGGCTCATCCGCCCATTGCATCGGTGTTCTGACCGAGTTGCGCTCCTTGAGGGAAAGATCCTCTCCCATGCCGATCTCATCGCCGTACCAGAGCACCGGGGTTCCGGGCAGGGCGAACATGAGGCTGAAGGCCAGTTTGATCTTTCGCTCATCGCCATCGAGCATGGGAGCCAGGCGTCGTCGGATGCCGCGCTCATAAGCCTGCATTTCAGGCGTGGGACCAAAGGCGGCGAAAACCTCGCCGCGCTCTGCATCCGACAATCGACCAAGATCGAGTTCGTCGTGATTGCGCAGGAAGCTCGCCCATTGGCTTTTGGGAGGTATGGCCGGCGTCTTCGCCATCACACGGCGGATCGGCTCGGCGTCGTTGCGGGAGAGCGCCAGGAACAGGTGCTGGTTCAGCATGAAGTTGAAGATCATATGGAGCCGGTCCCCCGAAGGCCCGAAATACTCGTCCACCTGATCCATGGTGATGTTGGCCTCGGCCAGGAGCATGGCCTCTGCGCGACGCCATGACAGGAAGTCACGCATTCTGGCGAGATGCTCGTGCGGGTCTTCCTTCGGCCGCTCCTCGGCGGGAACCCCGCGATACTCGATCAGGAACGGAACCGCATCGAGCCGGAACCCCGAGACGCCGAGTTGCAGCCAGAAGCCCATCACTTTCTCAAGCTCCTCGCGCACCTCCGGATTTGCGATGTTGAGATCCGCCTGATGCTTGTAGAAGCGGTGCATGTACCAGGCCTGCGCGACCTCATCGTAAGTCCAGGTCGTGTCCTGCACGCCGGGAAAGACAACACCCTCATGGATGTTCTCGGGCTTCTCCTTCGACCACACATACCAGTCGCGATACCGCGAGTTCGGATCCTGCCGTGCCGCCTGAAACCAGGGATGATCGATTGACGTGTGGTTTGCCACGAGGTCGATGATGACCCGCAGGCCCCGGTCATGGGCCGCATGGGTGAAGGCGACGAAATCACCGAGCGTGCCAAGCCGCGGGTCGACGCCATAGAAGTCGGTTACGTCATAGCCGTTGTCGCGGTTCGGCGTCGGGTAGAACGGCAGAAGCCAGATGCAGGTTGCGCCGAGCGCTTCGATATGATCGAGCCGGTCGGCAAGCCCACCGAAATCACCGACTCCGTCGCCGTTCGAATCCATGAAGGTTTCGACATCGACGCAGTAGATGACAGCGTTCTTGTACCAGAGGTCGAGCATTGAACCTTACCTAGCTGATCATACGGGCAGCACGCTCCCTGTCCGACAGTCGACCGCGCTTCGTCACGGTGCCATTCGCTCCCAAACGCCACGCCGCCGCGACCGCTCCGGCCACGCAACCGAGAGCAACCACCGCCAGCACACCACGGGCCGTTGTCCCGGAGACCGAGACAACGCGTTGTCGGGATCGGGATCCGAAGCGTCCGTGTGCTCCGGGATCGCCGGCCGGGGCCTCGAAGAGGTTGCCCTCGCGAGGTTTCTCAGGCGCTCCCGTCATCTGGCCCTCCCAGGCCCGCCGCGCCATCATGCGGTCAAGAAGACCTGGGGCCACCATGGTGCCGAGGATCGCCTGGATCGTGGGGCTGCCGATCCACAGCTCGCGGGGCGCCGTTCGGGTTGCCCGCACGATGGCCTCCGCCACAGCCTCCGGCGCATGGATCGGCGGGACGGGCTGCAACTCCTCCGGGAGATGACTGCGCGCCCAATCGAATTGCGGTGTATCGACGGCGGGCAGCTGCACCATCGTGAGCCTGATGCGGCTGCCCTCATGATGCAGCTCGCTGCGCAGCGAATCCGTGAAGCCGCGCACGGCGAACTTCGCTGCGCAATAGGCGGATTGCAGGGGGATGGACCGGTAGCTCAAAGCCGATCCGATCTGGACAATCGTTCCTTCATTCCTCTTCCGCATATGGTGCAGAGCCGCCAGAGTGCCGTGAACCTGTCCCAGATAGGTGACTTCCGTGACCCGGCGGACTTCATCGGGCCTCATGGATGTGACGGGGCCAAAAACGGTCGCCATGGCATTGTTGATCCAGACGTCGATGCGTCCCCATGCGGCGGTCACCTGCGCGGCCGCAGCGTCGATTGCGCCTGCATCGGCAACATCGGCCGGAAGCACCAGGGCGCTGCCGCCCGCCTCTTCCACCTCACGAGCAGCACTCTCGAGCCGTTCGCGGCCACGGGCAATCAAGGCCACGTGCCAGCCTTCCCGCCCGAATGCCACGGCAACCGCTCGACCGACGCCGGCCGATGCTCCCGTGACCACAACGACCTGGGAGCCGAACTCTCTGTCCTGTGCCCCGGCATCAGCCCGACGTTTTTCGCTACGATTTCCAGTCACGTCGGGCCCTTTTGCAACGGTTAGAGGACAACTCCTACAGATAAGAACCGCCAGCTAGGCCGGTTCCCGGCCGTGATCATGTCCTGGAGCCTGCGCCATCCGCTCTACGCGCAGGCTGGCAGGATGAAGGCCGGGACGCCATTCCAGAGGATCGCGATCAGTGAGAGGCCGTTGATGAGCACACCTGTCTGGCTCAAGAAGGCGTCCGCCGTCGAAGATGGTTGATCCCGCCATCGCCGCTCTTCACGAAACGAGACGATCAGCAGGATGGCAGCAGCCACGAGCGTTACGAGGGTGGTTGAGAGGATCGCGAATGGAACGACCCCGATGGCGAGAAGCGTCGCATCCGCCCATCCACGGCCGCACAGGGTCGATGTCGCCCCGTAGATGAGCGCGAACTGCACCGCCCATGCGAACATGCCGCCAAGTGCCAGAAGAACCTGCGCCGTCCGCCGCCCCGTCACGCTAGATCCCCCCTGTCAGGCGCGGGAAGCCGTGCACCACCAGGAGGCCGACCAATCCCTGGCCCACGGTGTAGAACCAGAACAGCATGGTGTTGTCGAAGGTCGTCCGGCGCACGCTGTCGAGCTTGCCGGCAAGCCAGCGAGCGATGGTGTAGGGACCCATGATGAGCGTTGTCAGCACGAAGAAGATCTGCAGGGACACGATGGCGTAGACGGCCGCTCCATAGGCATGAGCCGACGGGCTCAGAGCCGTCTGCCATTGCGCCCAGAGATCCACCGCCGACGCCCCGCTCACGAGCAGGAGCGCCACGCCGATCAGGATCGGTACCGAGCGTGGCTTGCGTCGATCCTCGCCGCGCAAGTGCCGGCTCGCCACAGCGATCAAGGCCGCGCTGGCGCAATAAAGGAAGCCGGAAAGCGCGGGCCAGATCCAGTCGGGGATCCGAACCGCTTGCGGCGGCCATGCGCCAGGGTTCACGAGCCAGAGGAAGAGGTAGGAGAAGATCAGGCATGTGAAGATCATGCCGCACACCACCATGAGGACGATCATCGCCCACCAGGAATGGTTCACCGGGCCCGTGGCATAGACCGGGACCACGATGCCGCCGCCGATATCGGCGGGAGGCCGCACCGGTCCGGGATCGGTCTCCCAGAGCCACCAGATCACGAATCCAACGGCGAGAACCCCGCAGATGATCGACGTAAAGATGAATTTGACAGTCAGAAGCAAGAAGAACGCCGCCGTGAACACCGCGGCGAGCACCGGCTGCCAGCCGGGGCCTGGAACCTGCAGAATATATTGGGGCCGCGCATCGAAGGGGCTCGTCACCAGCGCCTCGCGCCCGCCGGTGGCGGTTCCGGGCAGATAATAGCGGCCGTCCTCCACGTCCTTCGACAGATTGGGCTGATCCCAGAGGGGATCGCGGCTGACCACGATGGGAATGCTGCGCGTGTTGTAGTTGCCGTTCGGCAACCATTCGAGCGTGCTGGCATTCCAGACGTTTCCGGCATTGTTCTCACCCGCAAACCTGAAGTTTCGGGCGAAATCGAGCAGGAAGAGTGCGACGCCGGCGGCAATCATGAAGGCACCGATGGTAGACACGAGATTGAGCGCGTCCCACCCCATGCCGACCGGATAGGTATAGACCCGCCGGGGCATGCCGATGAGCCCGGTGATGTGCATCGGCAGGAACGTCACGTTGACCCCGAGGAACATGAGGCCGAACACCCAGCGCCCGACGCGCTCGGAGAGCGTTCGTTTGCTCGCTACGGGAACCCAGTAATAGATGGCGGCGAAGAGTGGGAACACCATGCCGCCGATCAGCACGTAGTGCAGGTGCGCCACGATGAAGTAGCTGTCATGCGCCTGCCAGTCGAAGGGCGCCATGGCGACCATCACGCCGGTGAGACCGCCGAGGGTGAAGATGAACAGGAAGCCGATGACGAACAGCGACGGCGTGGTCAGCTTCATGCGCCCGGACGCGATGGTGGCGATCCAGGCGAAGACCTGGATGCCGCTCGGCACCGCCACCGCCGTGCTGGCGGCCGAAAAGAAGCTCAGGGACATCTTCGGCAGGCCGGTGGCGAACATGTGGTGCACCCACAGGCCGAAGGAGAGAAAGCCCGTCGCGATGAGGGCGAGCACCACGAGCCGGTATCCCACGAGCGGCGTCTGCGCCATGGTCGGCACGATCATCGACACCATGCCGGTGGCCGGCAGGAAGATGATGTAGACCTCCGGGTGGCCGAAGAACCAGAACAGGTGCTGCCACAGGAGCGGGTCCCCTCCCCTTTCGGCGATGAAGAACGGCCAGTCGAAAGCACGCTCCATCTCGAGCAGCAACGTGCCAAGGATGATCGCCGGAAAGCCGATCACGATCATGACGGCAAAGACCAGCATGGCCCAGGAATAGACCGGCAGCTTATCGAGGCTCATGCCGACCGCGCGGGTCTTCATGACGCCGACGATAATCTCGATAGCACCGGCGATTGCCGAAATCTCGATGAAGCCGATGCCGAGGAGCCACCAATCGGCATTTTCGGCGGGCGAGTATTTGGTGCTGGTGAGCGGCGGATACATGAACCAGCCGCCATCCGGCGACAGGCCGAAGAAGATCGTGCCGAAGAACACGAGGCCGCCGACGAAGTAGGCCCAGAACGCATAGGCCGACAGGCGCGGGAACGGCAGGTCCCGCGCGGCCTGCATGTTCGGCAGGAGATAGACGCTTGCCGCCTCCACGGCCGGCACCGCGAAGAGGAACATCATCACCGTGCCGTGCATGGTGAAGAGCTGGTTGTAGAGATTGTGGCTGACGAGATCGTTCTCCGGCACTGCCAGCTGAGTGCGCATGATTAGCGAGAGAATCCCGGCCAGGATGAAGAACAGGAAGGCCGTGCCCACATACCACAGGCCCACATAGGTGTTGTTGACGGCCGTGACGAAGCTGATCCAGCGCGGCGGCTCCCAGGCCTTCTTGAGGGCATCGAACTCCCCCTCCGGTCGCGGCAGCGGGTTGGGGAGCTCGGCCTCCCGGCGCTCGAAGGATTTCGGGAGCTCGGGTGCGTTCATTTCAAGCTCTCCAGATATCCGGCTATCGCCCGCAGGTCCTCGCCGGTGAGCGAACCATAGGAGGGCATCTTCGCTCCCGGCTTGATCTGTTGCACGTTGGCGATCCAGCCCGCCAGCGTGCCGACATTGTTCGGGAACTGCCCAGCCCCGATGGTGCGCCGGCTGCCCACATGGGTCAGATCCGGGCCGAGCTGCCCGTTGGCTTCGGTGCCGCGTACCACATGGCAGGAGCCGCAGCCCCCGCTGCGGAACAGGTCGCGGCCCCTGGCCAGGAACGGAATCGCCGGCTCCGGAGCAGGCTGCGCCTGTGTTCTTCGCCAAGCGTCGAACTCGGCGGGCTCCAGCGCCATCACGTCGAAGGCCATGCGCGCATGCTGGGCGCCGCAGAACTCGGCGCAGATGCCGCGATAGATGCCGGGCCGTTCCGCCGTGAAGTTGAAGCGGTTGATCCGACCCGGGATCATGTCGATCTTGCCGCCGAAATTCGGGATCCAGAAGCTGTGGATCACGTCGGCCGCCGTCACCGACACGGTGATCGGCCTGCCTATGGGAATGACGAGCTCGTTTGCGGTCGAGAACTCCGCCTGCTCACCCTCGGCCGGGTAGCGCACCCGCCACCAGTACTGCTCACCGATCACCTCGATCTGCAGCGCGCCGGGCTGCGGGGCATCCACATCCCGCATGACGATGAGACCATAGGGAAGAAGCAGCGAGAGGGTCACGATGGGAAAGGCCAGACCGCCATAGACAATGGTTCTGCGGGTTCCGAGCCAGGCGCGACGCTCCGGCGGCGCAAAGACGGCGTAGAGCAGAAGGGCCGTCACGAAGACGAAGATGAGGGTTGCCCCCACCGTCATGACGATGGTGAGCCAGTAGAGGTCCCACGCATCGCCCCCGGCCGGATCGAGGGCCGACTGCACGCCGCTGCAGCCTGCAAGCGGAAACGCCCACAGAAGCCCGCCCCCGCACCTCAGGACGGGGTCAATCCGCCCTCGGAGGCGCGTCAGGGTCGTTTCAAAGTCCATCCGCCCTAGATCGTTTCTGCATGCATTGAACGGAAAAGCTTGGCCGTGAGACTTGGTTCCCGAAAGGCATTCCCGAGAAGGTCCCTCAGGACCGAACTAGGTCTCGCGGCGGGATTCGCCACCATCCTGTGCGACTTCCCGGCCCTGGCTCATGGGGCGGCACTGCACGACGCCGGCAATCTCTGGCATGCATGGCATGCGGATCCGCTGATCTCGGTGCCGTTGCTCGCATCGTGCCTGCTCTTCATCCGAGGCGTCCGACATCTGCGGCGGGACCTGGGGCGGTTTCCTCCCGGCTTCGGCCCACGGCAGATCGCTTGCTTCGCCTCGGGAGCGATCCTGCTCGTCATCGCGCTGCTCTCGCCGCTCGAGGCGCTGTCCTCGGCCCTGCTCTCGGCTCACATGGTGCAGCACATCCTGCTGATCGCCATCGCTCCACCGCTTCTCGTTCTCGGCAAGCCGGAAGTTGCGTGGCTCTGGGCGCTGCCGGTGCACTGGCGGCGCGGCGTGGCGCGCCACGGCCCGCTGCGGTCCCTGCTCGCGATCCTGTCGCCCTGCGCAAGGCCCATTCCGGCGGCCCTGATCCACATGGCGACCCTGTGGGTCTGGCACAGCCCCATGCTGTTCGATGCAGCGGTTGCCTCGGACAGGCTGCACTGGCTGGAGCATGTCATGTTCTTCGGCACGGCGCTGCTGTTCTGGCGGGCCGTGATCAAGGCCCATTCCGGCCGGGAAGCCGCCGCTGCCGCGCTGATCGCCAGCTTTATTACCCTGCTTCAGAGCGGCCTCCTGAGCGCCCTTCTCAGCTTCGCCCGCGAAGCCCTGTATCATGCGCCGGACACGATGGACTGGGGTTTGACAGCTCTGGAAGATCAACAACTGGCAGGAGCCATCATGTCCCTTCCCATGTGCGCGATCTATCTTGCGGCAGGGCTCATCATGGCGCTCCGGCTCCTGACGCCCGGAACGGAACGGACACGACGCTCGCCGGTTGCCCCGACAGACGTCCTGAAGCCGAGCCGATGATCCCTCGCCCGATCTTCCTAACCCTGATGGTCCTGACGGGACTTGCCGCCTGCAGCGACTCGCAGGATCCCTCCTCGCGCCTCGCGATTGCAGGCGGCGAGCCCGAGCAGGGGCATGCCCTCATTCAGGCCTATGGCTGCGGCACCTGTCATACGATCGAGAACGTCCGTGGCGCGCGGGGCAAGGTGGGACCGCGCCTGGAGCAGTATGCGCAGCAGCATCTCCTCGCCGGCTTCCTGCCGAACACGCCGCAGAACCTGATCGCCTGGCTGATGGACCCTGTGGCCTTGAAACCCGCAACCGGCATGCCTGCGCAGGGTGTGAGCGAGGCAGAGGCCCGGCACATGGCCGCTTATCTCTATTCATTGGGTCGCGATGAGATGCAGGTCTACCCGCCCGATCCGCCTCTCCCGCTCCGTGCCGAGGATAAGGTGGCAGCGGACATCCCGAACCCTCCGGGCGTTCCCTTAGAAACCGATGTTCGGACGCGCCGGATCGTGCCGAAGCCCGATGCAGCACCCAAGAGCTAAGGCTCCTCCGTTGCCTCCTCGATGTAGGTCGGGCGAACACGCATGACGGCCGCATAGACGCCGACCCAGAGAGCGGCAACCATGAGGATCAGCCCGAGCGCAAACCAGGAAAGGCCTCCGCGCGGCTGCAGCACCCAGAGCATGTGCGTGATGTGATGCAGGAGCGCCAGAACGCTGCCGATCAGCATCGCCATGCGGCTCACACCGGAGGGCACGAGGATGACGATGGCGGCAATCATCAGCCCATAGGACGTTCCGAGAAGGGACAGATTGCCATCGTCGGATCGCTCCAGATACCACGCGACCTCATGCGGCACGTTGGCGAGCCAGACGATCAGGAACTGGGCGAACCACGTCCAGGCTGTTAGCAACAGCAGGGTCAGCAATGCACGCTCGAGGCTCGCCATGCGCTGGGGAGAGGCAGGTTCCTTCTTGAGGAGCGTGATCAGGATGGCGCTCGCAAGGGCCGCGAGAACCTGCCCCAAACCAAAGGCAAAGCCGAACAGGCTCGACCACCATTGGGGATCCCGCGAGAGCACCCAATCGTAGGCCGAGAAGGTCATGACCGGCGTCAGAAACGCAAGACCGATGGCGCTGGCGCGCCGCAGGTGACGGGTGTGCGTCAGCCAAAAGGCAAACCCTATGCAGATCAGAAGATAAGCGGCGCTCCGGATCATGAAGAAGCCGGGGCTTAGATAAGTCGCCCGCGCGGAAGGCAGATCGAGCGGATACGCAGCCCAAGGGAAAAGCTCACCGAGACCGAAGGCCAGCACGAGGCCCAGCAGCAGAAGCACGGGAAGCGTCAGGGCGGCAGCCTCCGCCTCGGCACGCACCGGCGCGAGCCAGTCCTCGTTCATGAGATGCCCGATCATCAGCACCACGAGGCTTCCCATTGCGATCCCTGCGAGGGCCACGAAAACGACGTAGAGGGCTTCCATGGCGCTCATGGTCGGGCGCCCTCCTGCCCTGACGCAGCCCCGATGCCGCGGGCCTGCAGCTCCTTCACGTAATGCGCAATCGCCCAACGGTCTTCAGGGGGAACTCGGTCGGCATAGGGGAACATTCGTCCCCTGCCCTGGGTGATCACCTGCACGATCTGCTCGGGCGCTAGCGCCTGGAGGCGCTCCTCATGGTAGGAGGGGGGCGGCGCGAAACCTTTTGAGACAACCGGGCCGTCGCCGCGGCCGCTCACGCCGTGACAGGGGGTGCAGAAAACCTTGAACCGCTCCTCACCCCGGGCGAGCAGAGCCGGCGTGCGCTCCGGCCCTGGAGGTGCGAGGGCGGCAGCCTGCGCGGACGCTCCTCGCGCGACGGTGCCGGGAGGCACGGGCACGTAGCCCCGCTGGACCGTGCGCGTCGAGGCTACGGCATCCCGCTCCTCCGTACCGGTATCGCAGGCGGCCAGCAGAACGAGGATCGCGATGGCCGCCGCTAGCCGCACGCCGGAACCTCCCGGATGGCAAGAGGCGAGAGCGCTGCGAAGAACTCGTGAACGGCTTCGTTCTCGAACATCGGATCGTCCCGCATGATGCAGAGGAAGAACCTGTCTTCCGAGGCACGCTCAAAGCCCGGGAACGCGAAGACCGGATGATGCAGGCGCGGCAGCCGCAGGATCAGGAGCAGTCCGATCAGGGTTGCGGCACCGGCCCAGAGGATGGCGACGATCAACGAGGCGGGAATGAAGGCCGGCCAGCTGTGAAGGGGCCGCCCGCCCACGTTCAACGGATAATTGACGGCATTCATCCAGTATTGCGAGCCATACTGAATAACCGCCCCGATCAGCCCAGCGGCAAACGCAATCCACGGGATCACGCTTGTGCGGACGCCGAGCTCCTTGGCGAGATCCGACAACGGGAATGGGCTGAATGCGTCGAGCTTTGTAAAGCCCGCGCGCTTGGCCGCTCTGACAGCCTCCATGAGGGTTTCGGGCGTCTTGAACTCCGCCATGATGCCGTAGGGCTGCTGCGTCATGAGGATTTTTCCTCATGTTCGTCATGGCGCGTCTCGAACATGGAGATCACGGGCAGGAAGCGCACGAAGAGCAGCAGGAGAGCCGTGAACAATCCGACCGTTCCCAGGAACAGGCCCGTTTCCGATAATGTGGGGCTGTAGCTGCGCCCGATGGATGGAAGATAATCGGTCTGGAGGCCGCCGACGATGATGGAGAAGCGGTCGAACCAGATGCCGACGCCGATGGAGACACCGACAAAGACCCCACCCACGGTGCTCAACCGGGCGCTCCTGAACCAGAACAGCTGCGGGATCAGGACAGAATAGACAATCGCGGTCCAGTAGAGCCCCGCATAATCGCCTGTCATGCGCGTGAAGGTCGCCTCCTGCGTCAGCCCGCCCGACAGGAGGGCCGCGGCGATCTCGTCGATGTAGAGATAGCCGGAGACCAGGGCGCTCGCGAGAACCAGCTTGCCCAACAGGTCGATGTCTCCCTCGTCGATGTAGCGCCCGAGCCGCAGGCCCCAGCGCAGGAGCACCGCGACGAGGAGCACGATGGACAGGCCTTGTGCCAAGCCCGTCGCCACGAAGTGGAGCGGCTGGCGCGTTTCGTGCCAATCGGGCACCAGGGTCACGGCGAATTCGAAAGCGACGGTGCTCTGCATGATGAGGATCAGGGGTAGTACCAGGATGGCAACCAAGCGGTAGGCGCGCTGGTGATAGGCCCAGTGCCGCACGGAGCCGCGCCAGCCGAGCGCGAAGACGCCGTAGATCCGCTGCACCATCGGGCGTTTGGCGCGGTCCCGCAGCGTCGCGAGATCCGGGATCAGGCCCACATACCACAAGAGGCTCGTGACGATCACATGGGTGCTGATGGCCCAGAAATCCCAGGTCAGGGTGCTGCGGAATTGCGGCCAGACCTGGAAGGTCGCCGGATAGGGGAAGGTCCAGTAGAACAGCCACGGGCGTCCGAGATGGATGATGGGGAAGATTCCGGCGCAGATGACCGCAAACAGCGCGACGCCTTCCGCAAAACGATTGACCGCCGTGCGCAGATCGTGCCGGCGCAGGACCAAGGTGGCGGCAAAGAGGCTCGCGCCGTTGGCGATGCCGATCCACCAGGCATAGTTGATGAGATCGAAGCCCCAAACATAGGGGATGT
This sequence comes from Microvirga soli, assembly GCF_016734765.1. Lineage (GTDB taxonomy): Bacteria > Pseudomonadota > Alphaproteobacteria > Rhizobiales > Beijerinckiaceae > Microvirga > Microvirga soli. The sequence goes on from NZ_JAERQE010000011.1 coordinate 14,218, forward strand.
TCACCCCCCAGACGCCGACGCCAACGATCGTGACGGAAAGCAGCGTATAGCCGAGAAGCGCGACGAGCCCGCCGGAAGCCAGGATCGCGAGCCACCACGCCCAGCCAAAGTGGGGAGAGAGTGGAACATCGGCCACCCGGCTCGTTGCTGCATGGGCGTCGCTGCTCATTCGCCTATCCGTTCTCCTTCGGGTCTTCGATACGCGCCAGGTAGGTCGTGCGCGGCCGGGTGTTCAGCGCTCCCAGAAGCGCGTAGTTGCGCGGGCTCCCTTTGAGGCGACTGACAGAGCTGTTCGGGTCGTTGATGTCGCCGAACACGATGGCCTGCGTCGGGCAGGCCTGCTGGCAGGCGGTCATCACCTCGCCGTCGGCCACGCGCCGGTCCTCGACACGGGCATTCGCGCGGGCAGCCCCAATGCGCTGGACGCAGAAGGTGCATTTCTCCATCACGCCGCGGTCGCGAACCGTCACCTGCGGGTTCATGGCCTCGGATGGAGCCGAGACATCGGTGCCCTGATAATCGATGAAGTTGAAGCGGCGCACCTTGTAGGGACAGTTGTTCGAGCAGGTCCGCGTGCCGACGCAACGGTTGTAGACCATGTCGTTGAGGCCTTCGGAGGAATGCACCGTCGCGTTCACGGGGCAGACGACCTCGCACGGCGCCTTCTCGCAATGCATACAAGGGACCGGCTGGAAATAGGTGTCGGGCGCCGCAGGATCTCCGGCGTAGTACCGGTCCACGCGCAGCCAATGCATCTCGCGCCCCTTCGCCACCTCCTCGGGGCCGACGACGGCAATGTTGTTCTCGGCCTGACAGGCGATCACGCAGGCATTGCAGCCGATGCAGGCATCGAGATCGATGGCCATGCCCCACGCATGTTCCTTGTAGGGCCAGTCAGGATAAATGGACGGATGCACGGGTTCCGGAGGCACGGCCTCTCCGGGCGCGACCACGCGCACGATGTCGCGCCCCTGCATAGAATGGTGCTGCTGCGTGGAGATGACGGGCAGCTTCTCGCCCACGCGTCGGATTTCTCCCGATGCTACCCAGGGCGCCTCTGAGGAGCGGACGGCATAGGCGTTGAAGCCGATTCCGTTACCGATCCTGCCAGCCGATTGACGGCCGTAGCCGAGGGGTAGGGTCACGGCGCCGGGAGCATGGCCAGGCAGCAGCCATACAGGTGCACGCACCACGCGTCCGTTGATGGACAGGTCGACGGCGTCACCCGATGCGAGCCCGAATACCTCCGCCGTTTCCGGAGCGATCAGGACCGCATTGCCCCAAACCTGCTTCGTGAGAGGCTTAGGGAGTTCCTGCAGCCAGCCGTTGTTGGCATACGACCCATCCCAGACCGATGAATCGGGCGCGAACAGAACATCGATTCCTGCGGATGAGGCTGGCGCGGCAGGCTCCAATCTCCAGTCTGGCTGGATAGCCACATCGACCGTAGGCGCCGCCGAGCCTTCTATCACTCCATCTTCCAGGGATCGCGCCCAGCGCTCGTCGAAGGCGTCGCCCCAGGCCTCGCGCCATGCGGCTAGGACCAGTCCGCGCCCATCCGTGTTCTGGCCTGCCATGAGGCCGAGAAACTCCTCTGCGCTCAGTCCCGGCTTCAGCCGCATCGTCGCCGGCTGGCGCAGCCCCACCGTTCCGTCAAAGGCTCGCAGGTCGCCCCAGCTTTCGAGCGGATGGCTCTCGGGGATATGCCAGGTGCAGAGTGCCGCCGTTTCGTCCCGATGCTGGCCGAGGTGAAGGGACAACGGCACGCGCCGCACGAGCGTGCCGAGATGGATATCGGCCGGCGCGGTGTACACCGGATTGCCGCCGAGGATGATGAGCCGCGAGACTTGTCCGGCACTGATTGCCTCTGCCAGATCACCGAGCGACCGGGCTTCGCCACTTAGGGTGCGCAGGGGCTCGATGGCACGGATCGTCGTGCCGAAAGCGCCGAGCCGCGCATTGATGGCGAGGGCCAGCGCGTGAACGCGGGCGTGTTGCTCGCGACCTGCCACAACAAGACTACGGGCTCCGGCAGTGCGCAGCGCATCGGCCAAACGGGGAATGACGGGATGGGAGCCGGACGGCACAGACCCAGTCTTGAGAGCCGTGGCGAGCGCCTCGACGAAGGCTTCGAAATCCCTAGGGCGAAGCGGGACGCGCTCGTCCGCTCTGGCACCAACAAGGGTCGTGCGCGTCTCGACGGCGATAAGTCGGGGAAGTTCGCGATCCGGCGCTCGTCGTCGCGCCTGGTAGTCGGCCGCGTAGCGGAGATGCCCCGGCTCCTCGGCGAAGAGATCGCCCCCTAAGGTCACGATGGCATCGGCCTGCGTCAGATCGTAGACGAGGTCCACATCGCGTCCGAAGACGGCCATGGCGGCGGCTTGCCGGCTGCCGTCGTCGACCGGTGAGAACGCATGCCACTGTGCATACGGAAAAAGCTGGCGCGCCTGCCCGATCAGCCTGTGCAGGGTTGGCGAGGTGGTCGGCGGCATCAGGACGTGGAGCCCCCTGCCCTCATCGAACACAAACTCGTTGCGCACGGGACGGATGAAGTTCGTCAGTTCCTCCCAAGACCTTCGCACACCATTCTGGAGCGGAGCATCGGACCGGTCTGGATCGTAGAGGGACAGGATCTCCGCCTGCGCGAACACGTCGGTGGCGCCGAGGCTCGCGGGATGAAGCCGGTTTCCTTCGATCTTGATCGGGCGCCCTTCCTGCGCCTTAACGAGCACGCCCCTGCCATAGCCGTTCAAGGCCATGGAAGTGGCGATCGTCACTGGCACACCCGGCACGGTGCCCGGCATGTTGCGACTCTGCGACATGAGCGGAGAATTCTTCCCGCTGTCGCTGCAGGCCGCCAGCCCTCCCAAGGCCAGGGAGGCGCTCATCAGCCTCAGCAGGGTGCGGCGGTCGATCTGCGACGCCTGCACAATGTCGGGGAACTCGGCCTCGATATGCCGGCGCACCTCCGGCACGTCCGCAAGCTCTTCCAGGCTGCGCCAGAGACGCGGCCCCTCCTCGGTTGCGAGGCGGGCCCTCAGGGCTTCGAGATCGATTGCCGTTTTCTCGCCCATCGACCCTACCGGTGACACGTGTTGCAGCTGGTGAGCCGCCGGGAAGCCTCCCGGTAGAACGCGCGGATATCCTCAGGCAGCTCATCGCCATGAGGCTCGTAGCCCATGGCGAACACCGCCTCGCGCGGGCGAAGGTTCGGCGCCGGATCGCGATGGCAGTCCAGACACCAGCCCATGGAGAGGGTCTGGGCTTTCACCGTCTTCGGCATCTGGTCCACGCGGCCGTGGCAGGTCTCGCAGGCGACCCCCTTCGTCACATGGGCCGCGTGATGGAAATAGGCATAATCCGGCAGGCGGTGAACGGAGGTCCATTGGATCGGCTGCCCGAGCGCGAAGCTCGAACGGACGGGCTCAAGGACGCTCGCCCCCACCCACACCTGAGAATGGCAGGACATGCAGGTCTGGGCTGACGGCATGCCGGCATCGGCCGCGCGTTCGACCGTGGAATGGCAGTAGCGGCAGTCGATGTTGAGTTGCCCCGTGTGGAGATCGTGCCGAAATGGAACCGGCTGCGGCGCGGGCTTTCCCACGTTCCAGGTGCTGTCCGCGCGAGCCCACAGATAGGCCGTTGCCCCGGCGCCCACAATTCCCAGGCCCGTCAACACGATGGCCGCCCGAAACAGGGTGGTTGCCGCCGGTGTGAAAAGCTGCGCCATCGCCCGTGCCGCGCACCCTTGGTTGTGTCAGGCTCCGCGCCCGAGGAGAAGCTTCGCTGTTGGACAATCGGTTCGGCGTCGGATCGTTCCCTGACGCGGCAGGACCTCCGGTCTGCGGAAGCCACGGATGTCTCCATCCAGGCGCAAGGAGCAGCCTATGAGCACAACAGACAATGCGGGATGATTGGCAGAACGTCGGAAAGTCTTACCATCCAAAGAGTTGGATGGAGCGGGCGACGGGAATCGAACCCACGACATTCAGCTTGGGAAGCTGATTTTTGCATAAAGCACAACCGGACCATCACCGCCATTCGGAGGAGTTAATCTACTTTAATCATCGGTTTAGGCCGACGAAAAGGAAAGATCCCACTTGTGAGCCTCCAAAATGGCCTGTTGTATAGATGTTGTACAGGGCTCTGATCCAACAGGATTGAGGTGAGCGATGTCAAAGCGAGACTATATCCGTGATCACCTGCGCTTGACCTCCGAGCACGTAAGGCGCGCTCAGACCATGATCTCGGCAGGGAAGGTCGGAGACTCCGTCATTGAATGGAGAGATGAGCGATGCATGGGTCTCGTCCTGCGGATCACCCCCAAGGCTGGCATTTGGTACCTTCGCCGCCGCGACCGGACCATCCGTTTGGGCTCTATTGACACGCTGAGTGTTGATGACGCTCGCTTCCAAGCCGACGAGGCGCGACTTGCCCTCAAGCGGGGCAAAGATCCTAGGGCGAAGGCTCGGCTGTACGAAAGCGTGTTAGCCCAATCAGGAGACGAGGGTCTTGCCTGGGAGCTTTCGTTTGCCGCTGAAACCACTCCCTGTGATGACAGCACAAGGCTCGCCACCGGTCCGTGGCGCTGGCGGGAAATGCGGGATGCATTTTTGGCCATGAAAAAGAAAAAGCTGAAGGCCAATTACTTCTCCCTCTATGCCCGATACCTCGAACATGAGGCCTTCAAAACCATCGAGGGCAAACTTGTGTCCACACTCACCCGCGGGGATCTGGAGGGTGTGCGAAATCAAATCCTAGCAGTCAACGCTCCCTCTGCAGCCTATCGGGCGGTCCATCAAGGCCGGGAGATGCTAGACTGGGCGTACAAACACCACAGTGGCATCTCAGGCTTGGAGAAATTCCAGCATCCTTGGTGGCAAATGTGGTCCGTCGAGTACGAGACAGGTACCCGAGACCACGTGCCTACACTTGAGGAGCTGGCTCGTACTCTTGTCATTGCTGAGCACCATCGGACCTTGTCCGAGAAAGAGCACGAGACTTCCCCGGGTACTCTCGCCGCACTTTGGGGTACGATCCTGACAGCCCAACGGACGGGTGCGCTCGTCGTCCTGTCTCGTGATCGCCTGTTCAATCACAAAGACTACCCGGGGTGGAAGATCGCTAATTGGACAGGGGAGGAGATGAAGGGTGGACGCTCCGGGGGAAGACCTCACTCGCTCCCCCTCCCCCGGCAGTATTGGCGAAGTTTTCTGCCTTTTGGGACGAGCATGGCGAGGAAACGCCGCATGTTTTTCCCAGTGGTAAGGGTCATGGTCATGTGACCCAGTCAGCATTGAACCGCCTACTCTATCGTCTGGAGGGGAAAGTATTTCGACAGAGGGTTCGCCGAAAGCCAGATCGGCCAGGTAAACCGGGCCCAAAGCCGAAGAAGCCCCTAAACCATCGTGAAAATTTGCTGGCGCGGTATGGCATTCGCCCTTGGACGCTGCACGATGTGCGGCGAACGTTAGCTACCTTCCTGGATGACAACCGTCTTGGGGGCGCCGGTTCAGCCATCCTTGCTCACAAAACTTCGAAGGGAGAGGATGAGAAGGAGAAAAAGGCAGATGTCACCCACATACATTATAGCAAGTCACAACGAATTCCACTCAAGGTAGAGGGTATGCAATTGTGGGTCGAGGCGGTTCTAGACGCCTATGAGAAAGAAAAGGCTAACCTCGAAGCTAAATGGCGTGATGCAGCCTGAACTTGATTGTGCCAGGGGCTCTAGGAGGTCATTCCATCCTAATTAGGAAGTAAAACCACTGACACTCCTCATGGGCATAGGTCCCTGGTAAGCTCGTGTGCCATCCGGAACTGCCTTGTACTCCAAGGAACCGCCATGTCGTTAAGTTCTGGGCCGAGTGGAGCTTCCCCTCAGCCCCACCAAGCCTTCGCATGTCTAAAATTCTCTTTTTAATTCAAAACTTGTTCGGACACCCCAATCCATCGAGTACTCAGCCTGAAGAGCGCTTGCACCACCGGCCAAGGGTATTTGCAGGATCAGCAGCCGCATCCTTTACGCCAAGCGACCCCTGCGCCGGGGATCGAAACAGCGCGTGGCTATCGGATCTGACGGCCAGAAGGACGAACGCGTGGCCGCGCCTGAACAAGGTCCAGCCCCGCCACGCAGGTCTCGGGCCCGAGCCCAGAGGATGGTCAATCAGCCAATGGGTGCATCAACCGTGCATCGAATCCCTTCGGGACGGAACTCCAGCGTCGCCCGCCCACCCAGCTCCATGGCAAAGCTGCGCTCGATCAGACGGCTTCCGAACCCGCGGCGGACTGGGGGATGAACGGCTGGCCCGCCAGTCTCCTCCCACAGCAGCAAGAGGCGCCGACTGGCCGCCGCACCCGCAACCTCCCATGTGATGCGCACCACACCCGTGGCATTCGACAACGAGCCATATTTGATCGCGTTTGTCGCCAGCTCCTGCAAGGCAAGTGCGACAGCCAGTGCTAATCGAGGAGAAAGGCGGGTATCCTGTCCCGCAATATGGAAGCGGTCGTTCTCATGCCGTCGGTATGGCTCTATCGCCTGCTCAATCACCTCGCGCAGGTTGGCCCCCTCCCAACTCTCCCGCGTTAGCACATCATGAACCCGCGACAGGGCAAACAGCCGTCCCTCAAGGTCTTCGCGCACATGCTCCACTGATGAGGCGTTGCGCAGGGTCTGGCCTGCAATAGATTGCACGGTGGCCAGCGTGTTCTTCACCCGGTGGTTCAGCTCGTTGATCAGGAGCACTTGATGCTCCTCCCAGCGCTTGCGGTCCGTAATGTCCTGATGAATGCCGACCACCCACTGCGGGGTGCCGGTCTTGTCACGATGCACGACCGCCTGCGAGCTGACCCAGCGCTCCCTGCCGTCGCTGGCCAGAACCCGGAACTCCGCCCGATAGAGCGCCCTGCCCTCCAGCGCCTCCTGGAACGCTGAGGTGACCCGCGCCCTGTCGTCGGGATGGATCACTGCTTGCCACGTCTCACGGTCTAGGAGTTCGTCGGCCGGAACCCCGAAGATCTCCGCCGACCGGGGGGACAGCAGGCGGTGGTTGGAGCCGATGTCCAGCTCCCAGGTGCCGAGCCTGCCGGCCTCCAAGGCCAGCAGCAGCCGCTCCTCGCTCTCCCGCAGCTCCTCTTCCGCCCGGCGCCGCTCCTCCAGATCGCGCTGAGCCTCCTGGCTCTTCTGATCAGCGGCCAGTCGCGCCTTGATCTGGGCCCAGAGCACGCCGGAGACCAGGAGCGTGGCGATCAGCCCGCCCGCGAAGAAGAGCGGGATGAGGGACCGGGTCGAGTTCTGTTCCAGTTGCGGGCTGCTGAGATACACCACGGTCCACCGGCGACCCGCGATGTCGAGCGTACGGGTGTCGGTGTAGCGGGCAGCCCGTTCGCTTCCTCCATCAGGCTGCTGGGGGCCAGACCGGTGCAGAAGGTTTGAGGGAGTCGGCGGGCCATCATAGACCCGCAGTTCCAGACCGGGATTGCGCCCGCCCTGGAAAATAGCTGTGAAAAGATCATCGGCGCGGAAGGGACTGTAGACGAACCCGGCGAGCGCATCCTGCCGCTCCTGAGTTGTCTTAGGCGTGGCGCCACCGCGATACACCGGCACATAAATCAGGAACCCGGCCTGCCTAGCTTGGTCGATCTCCTGAACCAGCTCAACTCTTCCGCTGACTGTCGGCTGCCCCGTATCCCGGGCCTGCTCCATGGCTGCCCTGCGGATCGGCTCCGAGAACATGTCGTAGCCGATGGCCGCCCCATTGCGACGATCCAGCGGCTCTAGGTAGATGATGCTATGGAACTCCGGGCGGGGATGCTCCGGCCAGATCCTGAACGCCGGCATGCCCTGCTCGCGTTGCGCCATGACAAAGGCTTCCCGTTCCTCGGGCCTCACGCGAGCGGTGTACCCAAGGCCTTGGATGCCCGGGTAATCCTTGTTCAGGCGCAGCCCGGCCGCGAAAGCCTGGAACACCCCCCTGTCAACATTGAGATAGGTGGCATTGAACAGGCCGGCACCGGCCCGCAGCAGGGTGATGTAGGTGTCGAGGCGGTCCCGGATCGCGTCCTGGGCCTGATCCACCCGACGCTCGAAGCTGAGGCGGTCGCGGGCGTCAACGATGGTCCACAGGCTCGCCGCCACGAGCACCGATGCTGTCAGCCCACCCAGCAGGGTCGCGAGAGGGATAAGCAAACGCCAGCGGCGTGGCTGTTGGAGCATCGATAATCCACAGGGCCGCGAGCGGCGCGTGAGCAGGAAAAACTCCACTCCGGCATGGGCGAGAAGAGTTAGGGGAACTCCCGACGATATAGCCGGCCTTGTCCGCCGTGCAAACGCTCTCCTGCCGCGACCTTCCGCTCCTGCTAGAGGTTTTGCTAGATCTGATCCTCGGCCTACCGGGAGCGAAAAGGGATCACCGTCCTTCCCGCGGCGATCTTCATGCTCGCGGCGATGGCGCCCGCGAGGTCTTCCTGCTGGAAGGGCTTGGCGAGCCTGACGATGGCCGGATCTGGATCGGGCGCCAGCTTGGCATAGCCGGAGGCAAGTATCACCGGCATCGCCGGCCAGTGTCGGTCAGCTGCAGTCGCGTGCGCCCGAGGGACTTTTCTCCGGCTGGCCAGAACCTCCCCCACGGCTTCGAGTTGACGACTTAGCGCGCTCACCCGGAGAAAAACCATGCCCGCTCCCAAAGTGCTCGTCGTCGCCACTTCGCATGACCAGATGGGATCCACAGGCCACCGCACCGGCGTCTGGCTGGAGGAGCTGGCCACGCCCTACTACGTCCTGCTCGACGGCGGCGCGGAGGTCACGCTCGTGTCGATCAAGGGCGGCGCCATCCCCTGGGACCCGCGCAGCCTGCCGGCGGAGGCGGGCGAAGGCCCGGGTGAGAAGCCGGAGGAGCAGCAGGAGGTCCCGGCCTCGGTTCACCGCTTCATGGCCGACGAGAAGACCATGCAGACGGCCCGCAACTCCCCTGCCCTCGGCAGCGTGGATCCGGGCTCGTTCGACGCGGTTTTCCTGCCCGGCGGGCACGGGCCGATGTGCGACGCGGCCAATGACGAGACGCTGGCCCGCATTGTTGGATCGATGTTCGATCAGGGCAAGGTTGTCGCCGCCGTCTGTCATGGCCCGGCCGGGCTGGTGAAGGCCACGCGCCAGGCTGGGCGACCCATCGTCGATGGTCGCCGGATCAGCGCCTTCACCAACACCGAGGAGGAAGCGGTCGGCCTGACGAAGGTGGTGCCCTTCCTGCTGGAGGACCGGCTCAAGGAGTTGGGAGGCCGCTTCGAGCGTGGACCGGACTGGCAGCCCTTCGCGATCCAGGACGGTAACCTGATCACGGGGCAAAACCCGCAATCCTCCGAGCTCGTCGCCCGGCACGTGCTGGCGGCCCTCGGCAGGACCGCCTGAATGGCGACCCTGATGCTCGTCGGAGCGACAGGCCTGGTTGGCGGAGCCGTCCTGCGGCAGGCGCAGGATAATGCACACGTCACCCGGATCGTCGCGCCGACCCGGCGCGAGCTGCCATCCCATCCTAAGCTCGAAAACCCTTTGGTCGACTTCGAGCACTTACCGGCTGACGCACCGTGGTGGGCCGTGGACTGCGTGGTCTGCACCCTTGGCACCACGATCCGAAAGGCAGGCTCGCAGGAGGCCTTCCGCCGGGTCGACCACGACTACCCGCTGACTGTGGCGCGGCTCGCCCGGCAGCACGGCGCCGGTGCGTTTGCGCTCAACTCCGCGACGGGCGCCGATCCCCGGTCGCGCTTCTTCTACAACCGGGTCAAAGGCGAAGTAGAGGAGGCAGTTCAGGCTGTGGGATTTCCATCCTTCACCGTCGTGCGCCCTGCCCTGATCGGCGGTGACCGGAAGGAGTTCCGGCCCGCGGAGTTCGTGGCCATGCGGCTCCTGCGGCTGGCCGAGCCGCTTCTGCCCCGCCGCTACCGGGTCGTGCCGCACGAGCGCATCGCCAGGGTTCTGCTGGAGGCGGCGGTCACGGCTCCGAGCGGTGAGCACATCATCACGTCCGACGCCATCGTCAGAGGCACGACGTAGGCAAGGCTTCCCTGTTCGCCGAGGCCTTGGCCACCTTCCGAAAGGCTTTTGGCTCACAGACCTTCTTGGGCTCGGACCTGCTCGTAGGCAAGGCGAACCGTTCCCCTGCCGTAGACCCGTTCGAGCCGGCGCACTGTGAAGTGCCCGCGCGCCAGCGTTTGGAAGTGATCGATGAAGGCGGTGTTGACCGCAGCACCGCCAAGCGCACCCAGCACCGGCACGGCCTGCGCGGCCACCTTTTGCGACACCACCACCCCGAAGCGGGAGCCGATCTGGCTCAGCAGGCGAACGATGGCCGAGGCGCCCTCGTCGATCATACCGCGTTCCGCGACCTGGCGAACTGCGCCTGACACGGACCTTGCCAAGGCTGCCCGCACGGCAAAGTAGCCGCTCTCATGAAGGTGTTCGGAGCCGGAGCGTCCGCCGAGGGCGAAGACCTCGATGCAGGCCAAGGCTGTTTCCGGGTCGGACAGGTCCTCGCCTTCGCTCTGGGCAATGCGGGCAATCGCCCGCAGCATGATCGTCGTGGAGATCGGCAGCTCGACCAGGACGGCAGACAACCCGAGGGCACCACCCATCGCGCCGGACAGGGCCGCTAGAGCCCGGTGGACGCGCGTCTCCGGCCCAGCGGCATCCTTCGGGATGGTCTTCAGCGCATAGCGCAGCGCTCGGGTGAGTGCTGCCTGGGTCGCCCGGGAGATTGCCGCAGAGGCAGCCTGCGGCAGCGCCTGCCCGAGCAGTGCGATGGGCCGGCCTGCCAGGCGCGAGAAGCGGCCGACATAGCTCGATCCCTCCAGCGCCTGCACGGCTTTCCTGAGCGCCTCGCGGTCGTCGTCCGACAGAGTGGGAGCAGGAGGCGTGCCTCCTCTCTCCCGTGGCATGATTTCAGGCATGGCCTCCATGCCTCCCGCTGCCCCTCACTGCTTCGGTCACGTGTGATCGGATCCCGAAGTGGCGCGTCCGCCGCGCACGCGATGGTCCCGGTCGATCTCGACGACGGCACCCGAGTGTTCGGTCGTCACAGCGCCGGCAAGCTGCTGAAGCTCGGCCTCATCGAGAGTTTCCTTCTCCAGCAGGCGCCGGGCTGTCCGCTCCAGGACATCCCGCCTCTCCCGCAGGAGCGCAACGGTCTGCTCGAACACCCGGTCCACAATAGCCCGCACCTCGCCGTCAATCGCGGACGCCGTCTCGTCCGAGTACGAGCGCTCCTGAGCGCCGTTGGCGAGCGGGTTCGGGCTCAGGAACGAACGGCTGTCCTTTTCCAGCGCCACGTTCCCGAGCTTTTCCGACATGCCGTAGCGGGTCACCATCGAGCGGGCGATGTCGGTCACGCGGACCAGATCATCCGATGCGCCAGTGGAGAGATGATTGAAGACGATCAGCTCGGCGGCGCGCCCGCCGAGCAGCACCGCCATCTTGTTCTCCAGCTCCTCGCGGGTCATCAGGAAGCGGTCTTCGGTCGGCCGCTGGATCGTGTAGCCCAATGCCCCGACACCCCGCGGGATGATCGAGACCTTGTGCACCGGATCGACGCCGGGGAGTGCCAGGGCGACGAGCGCATGGCCCATCTCATGGTACGCCACCACCTCGCGCTCCTTCGGGTTCAGGAGCCGGTTGCGCTTTTCCAGCCCAGCGACGATGCGCTCGATGGCGTTGTTGAAGTCGCTCATGGTGACCGCGTCTGCTCCGCGCCGGGTGGCCAGCAGGGCCGCCTCGTTGACGAGATTGGCGAGATCCGCACCCGTGAACCCCGGGGTAAGGGCCGCGACCTTCTCTGCGTCTACATCAGGAGCCAGCTTCGCCTTGCGCATGTGCACCTGCAGGATCTGGACGCGGCCCTTCTTGTCGGGCCGGTCCACCAGCACCTGGCGGTCGAAGCGCCCGGCGCGCAGCAGGGCCGGATCCAGGATCTCGGGCCGGTTGGTGGCGGCAAGCAGCACCAGTCCCGTGCGAGAGTCGAAGCCATCGAGTTCGACGAGAAGTTGGTTGAGCGTCTGCTCCTTCTCGTCGTGGCCTCCGGCCAGGCCGCCCATGCCGCGGGCGCGACCAAGGGCATCAAGCTCGTCGATGAAGATGATGGCCGGCGCCTTCTCGCGCGCCTGCTGGAAGAGGTCGCGGACGCGGGCGGCGCCGACGCCGACGAACATCTCGACGAACTCGGAGCCGGAGATGGAGAAGAACGGTACCTTGGCCTCGCCGGCCACGGCCTTGGCGAGCAGGGTCTTGCCGGTGCCGGGGGGGCCGACGAGCAGCACGCCTTTGGGCATGCGCCCGCCGAGGCGGCCGTACTGCTCCGGGTTTCTGAGGAACTCGACGACCTCCCGCAACTCGTCCTTGGCTTCATCGACACCGGCGACGTCCTCGAAGCGCACTCCTGTATCCGCCTCGACATAAATCTTGGCCTTGCTCTTACCGATCTGCATCAGGCCGCCGCCCAGTCCGCCCTTCCCGACCATCCGGCGCATGAGGAAGGCCCAAACGCCGAAGAAGAGCAACACCGGCAGGATCCAGGACAGGATATCCCGGAGGAACGTGCTTTCGATCTGACCCGTGTAAGTGACCCCATACGGCTGGAGTTCCTGAGCGAAGGCCGGATCAACCCGCGTGGTCGCAAAGCGGGTCTGGCCGCTGGGGAGGGGCTCCTTCAGCCTTCCCTGGATGAAGTTCTCCGAGATCCCGATCTCGGCAACCTTGCCGCCCCGGAGCAGCTCTTGGAACTGGCTATAGGGAATAGGCGCAATCTGCTGGGCCGTGCTGAAGACGTACTGGATCAGCAGGATGCCCAGGATGGCCGCGACCCAATACCAGGTGTTGAAGCGCTTGGCATTGTCCATCGAGGTCCCCTGCAGCGGCTCGACTTCCGGGACGAGCCCTCAGACCGGAACAACGTGGGGCGGCAGTCCTGGTTCGATCAGAGCCGCGCCGGTGAGGCCCCGCGTCTCGGTCCCTGCCGCCTGCATCACCCCAAGGCTCAAGATGGCCATCAGCGTTGCATCATCGGCAGGGCCGACGGGGCCCATGTCTCCTCGTGTGTCGGTCGTTCTATCATGGTGGCGCTTGGTTGCGCTGTCTTGAAAGCCCTCTGCCAAGCAGGTCCTTAACAGTGGGATCAAGAGCACTCGGCAGGTCTTGACGACGCAAAATCCCGTTCCTAACTTGATGGGCGCCAAGGCTTAGACGAGCTTGGCACACGGGCGCCGGCGGTGTCCGGCGCTCTCGGATCCATGTTGCTCTCAAGAGGATGTGGCTATGAGAACCTTCGACATTTCTCCCCTGTACCGCTCTACAGTCGGCTTCGACCGCCTGTTCGACATGCTCGACCAGACTGCTCGGGTTGAGCCGATGACCAACTGGCCGCCCTACAACATCGAAAAGGCCGGCGACGACCAGTACCGGATCACCATGGCGGTGGCGGGCTTCTCCCCTGACGAGATCGAGCTCACCCAGCACGAGAGCACCTTGCTCGTGACCGGCAACAAGCATTCCGAGTCTGAGAGGACGCAGATCCTGCATCGCGGCATCGCGACCCGCGCCTTCAAGCAGACCTTCAGCCTTGCCGATCATGTGAAGGTAAAGGGTGCAAGCCTGGAGAACGGGCTGCTAATGATCGAGCTCGTGCGCGAGGTGCCTGAGGAGCTCAAGCCCCGCCGCATCGAGATCTCAACCGGCAGTCAGCCCAAGGCTCTGGCGCAGGACAACGCCAAGCAGATCGAACACGAGGCGAAGACCAGCAAAGCCGCGTAACGCCAAGGACGTGCGGAGGCACGGTGGTGCCGAGGATTCCTCGGCACCAGAGATGATCGCGTGCTTCCGCTCCAGCCGAGCAGACAGGAGGTATCGATGAACATGCGTGATCTCATTCCCTGGGGCCGCAATGAGCGGTCCTCTTCGGTGCCCGGTGCTTACCGCGGTGACGAGGTCAGCCCGTTCCTCACGCTTCACCGCGAGATGAACCGGCTGTTCGACGACGTGTTCAACCGCTTTGACAGCACCCTGCCATCCGTCTTCAACCAGATGCCCGCGTGGCCAAGTGTGGAGGTGATCGAAACGGACAAAGACGTCCGGATTGCGGCGGAGCTGCCGGGCATGGACGAGAAGGATGTCGAGGTGAGCGTCAGCGACGACATCCTGATTATCCGTGGCGAGAAGAAGGCCGAGATTGACGACAGGGAGCGCCACTTCAGCGAGCGCTACTACGGCCGCTTCGAACGTCGCATCCCGCTTCCCTTCGAGGTGGAGGACGACCGGGCTGAGGCCTCGTTTCAGAACGGGGTCCTGATGGTAACCTTGCCGAAGTCGCCCAAAGCGGAAGCCAAGACGAAGCGCATTGCCATCAGCGGCAAGGCCAAGGACAGGAAACACTGATCTCACGCTGTGGCTCCAGGCAGGTCCTCCGTGACTGCCCGGAGCTACCTTCGCTCACCTGAGGGAGGTCAACATGGAGATTGCAATCCAGAACACCGTTAAGCGCCCAGTGGCTCGTCTCCGAGATGAGGGCCAATCCACCCCTTCATTTATCGAGGCGCTTGTCGATCCCGTGAACGTCTTCGATCACCCGCGCGAGGTCGTGGAGCATCCTGGGTTCACGCACGAGGAGAAGCGCACGGTCCTGCTCTCCTGGGCACGCGATGAGCTTGTGGCGGAGCAGGTCACGTCCCGCCTTGCACCGGAGCTGGGGATACGGTCGCGCATCGACGCCGTGGCGGAGGCGCTCGCCACGTTCGATGCCGCCGCCGCTGCCGAGTACACCTCCGCGGTGGCGCTGATCCGCACCAGGCGCAGCAAGCGTCGTCTTGCACGCCGCGGCGAAAGCCAGGAGGTGCTGTCATGACCCAACAGGCTGCTGGTCATCCAACCGGTTTATGTCCTGAGCCGCTCCCACCGGGTCTCTGGCCTTGGGAGGTCCCTCTAGGGACAAGTCAGGTCTTTGTGCATCCGCACGACGTCGTCACCGCACCTGATCTGAGCCGGGAGGACAAGCGCGCCATCCTTGCCGCTTGGGCATCCGACGTATGGGCGGTTGAGTCTGCGCCTGGGCTGCGGCGCTGCCCCGGATTGGCTGATCGCACCGTGCCCGTCGATGCTGTGCTCGACGCACTTCGATCCCTCGATCCTGAGGCCCCCGACGAGGCCTGTGAGCGGCCAGTTTTGGCACGCCGCAGGCGGAAGGCGGGCGTTCGCTGGCTGACCCCAAGGCTGTCGCGGGTCACCTGAGAGCTGGAGGCTGCGATGGCCGTCTTCGATCCGAATGACTGGTGGGCGGGTGGGTCCTGGTTCAAGCCTGCAGATCAGGATCGCCGCCGCCCGGAGGAGATCAATCGCGAGGTGGTGTCGCGCTGGCTGGCCGCAGTCGCGCTCTGCCTGTGCTTTGCGGCACTCGCGCCCATGGAGCAGCTCCATCGGGTCTTTGCGGTCCTGCTGCTCGGGGCGGGCGTGGCATCGGCTGGGTTGGCGCTGATCCGCCGGGAAGCCTTTTACAATCCTCGTCATCTCACAGCCTGGGATGAAGCGATGCTGTCGCTGGCGGTAGGGCTCGCGCTCTTTCTTTGGAATGGCTCATAGAAGAGGACTGAAATGAACGAACGGTTTGCAGGGATTGGGCACAACAACCCGCCGCAGCCGGTGGGTCCGCTGTGGCTTGCGGACGCCGAGGCGCGCATTGCCCAGCGCGAGCGGGCGGTCGCGACCTCAGGCCGGACACGCGCGCATCAATGGGTGCTGCGCTTTGAGCGCCGCTCACTGCCTGTGATTGAGCCGCTGATGGGCTGGACCGGTGGTGACGACACGCTCGCGACCCAGGTCGAGTTGATGTTCGATACGTTGGATGAGGCTTTAGACTACGCAGAGCGGCAGGGTCTGTCCTATCGCGTTCACAACGGGCCCTTGCGAGGAACGCCGCGGCAGAAAGACATCGTCGGTGGTCGTGAAACGAACGACAACTCTTCACCCATCGAGCAAGAGGTCGGAGCCATTATCTGGCTTACCGCGCAGCAACCGGGCTACGGGTGCTGCGATCTGTCGAGCATACCGGATCTGGAGAAGGCGCTGGTCCATCCGGCAGCCGTGTTCGCAGATCCGGATGATGTTGTGCGCCATCCTTTGCTATCACTCGATTGCAAGCGCGAGATCCTCTGGCGCTGGGCCTGGGACGAGTACCTCGTTGACCTTGCCGCCGCTGAGGGGATGATCAACGGTCCGCCCTCCCGCCTGGACGAGGTCAGGACTGCCTTGGTTCGTCTCGGCCATGACTGGCGCCCCATCCGGCGGCCCCCGCAGCGTTTGTGGTTCACTTTGAAGCCCAAGAGGATGCTTTGGTACGGTCTGGAACAGCAAGGCGTATCGTGATGCCAGTGCGATTTATCTGGTCAGGTGAAGAGTGATATTGAACTAATACAGATAACTCATCAATAAAAGCGTATTATTTGATAATTTTTCCATGAGTAATATATATGTTTTTATTAACAATGATAGATAAAAATACTCCTAGTAATATTTGAAATACTTCAGGCATGCCCTCAATAAGCCACCGTGCGAATGGTATCCTCCTGGAGGCACACGAAGGAGGGACAATGATGGAACAGCATGCCAATGAAACACAGGACCGGGTAAGACAGCGCGCCTACGAGCTCTGGGAGCAACACGGCCGGCTTGAGGGTCATGAGGCGGAGTTTTGGCACCAGGCCGAGCGTGAGCTCAAGGGTGAAGCGAGCAGTAGCGACACCAGCAGAGGCGTCACCGCGAACGCTCCCTCCGCCAGGAGCGGCTCCGGATCGGATGGCCCAGGAAAGGTGTGATTTCGGGAGAAGCGGCAGGTTGGGTTTGACAATTCCTTCTTGATAGGTCGCCTCTATGGAAAAGGCTTTAGATCGGTGGCGATCCCGAACAGGATCCCGGTCCGCTCGCGGAACTAGAGGCTGCGGAGCCGGAAGCGGTCAACCGGACCGCTCGACGGCATGGACACTTGGTTGATACGCGGCGCCCAGATCCTTAGTCGGAATTGGGAATAGGGCCATGCCACGGCCAACGAAGGCGGTGCCCATGGCGAATTCCCTTGGGACGCGCCCAAGTCCGAGATCGACAAGCATCCCCGATACGAGGTGGTCGCCGCCGAAACGACCGACCGCCGCAAAGCCCGGCGAAACAAGGAGTAAGTCTGCAATCCTTCGCCACAACCGCCGGCTAACGAGCAATACGCCTCCCCTGGAATCTGTCGGCCCTGCACCGGGAGATCGGCGTTTCCCTGCCTGCCGAGCCCCTGGACTTCAACGTCCTGGCCTGCGCGGTAAGGCATGTGTCACGGAACCACATACCGATCACGGAGGCAGCCCCGCCTCCTCCAGCCGCTGCCGCAACTGCCGCCGCAGCGCCGGATCACGAAAGCGCTCCTGGAAGAGGAACCGCGACACGCTGAAGTCCGGCTTGCCCGCGATTGCCTCCTTCACGAGCCTGCAAGCCTCCTCCGCTTGGTCGAGCGCCATCAGGGCCGCCGCCCGGTACAGCCGCGAGCGGAAGGTCTGGAACACCAGTCGACCCAGGGCCTCAAGAGCCTCATCGTAGCGGCCCATCGCATAGTAGGCGACGCCGCGCTCCTCGATGCACCACACCGGCAAAAGCGGATCGAGCGCCTCCGCCTCGTCGAGCAGCCTCAGCGCCTCCTCGGGCTCGCCGATGAAGGTCATGACGGCCGCGCATCTGGCCCTGATGTAGGCGTCCGACGGGTTCAGCTCCATCGCCCGCCGCATCAGCGTCACCGCCTGATCATGATTGCCCTTGAGCAGCTCGAAGAAGGAAGCGATCCGGTTGGCCTCGGCATCGCATGGGTCCAGCTCCAGCGCCCGGCGGATGTCCGGCTCGCCCTCGGGGAAGCTGAACTCCGGGAGGTCCGAAGCGGCGCAGACCCGCCAGGCGTAGGCCGCCCCGTAGGTCGGATCCTGCTCGATGGCGCGGGTGAACCATTTCACCGCCTCGCGGGAGTGCTCCTCCAGGACGCCGCCGAGACGATGGTGCTCGATCCCGCGCAGCAGGCACTCGAAGGCTGACATGGTCTCGGGCGGCTTGCGCCGGGCCGTGATCATGCTGGCGTCCTCGACGCGGCCGAACACAGTGGCGGCGATCCTGGCCGCCGTGGTGTCGAGCAGGTCCAGGAGTTCGGCGAAGGGACGCGAGATCTTGTCGCTCCACACCACCGAGCCCTTCTCCGTTTCGGTCAGCGTGAGGCCGATCCGCACATGATCGCCGACCCTCCGGACTTGCCCCTCCAGGACGTACTGGACACCCAAGGCGTCGCCGACCTTGACCGGGTCGGTGCCCGCCAGGGCAAAGCTGGCGCTGCGGGAGCTGACAAAGAGGCGGCGGAAGCGGGCCAGTTCGACGATGAGCTCGTCCGTCAGGCCTTCCGCCAGGAACCGCTGGTCCTCGTCCCCGCCCATGACGCGGAAGGGCAGGACCGCGAGGGACAGCGGACGCTTCTCTCCGACGGACGGAGCCCGCGTTGGCGCGGATTGCAGCCTGTGCCGCGCCATCTCCTCCCGCAGCCGGTAGATGCGGATCGGCTCCACCATGTTCTTGAGGCGCCGCTCGCCAAGATCCTCGAAGGCGAAGGGCGAGTTGCGCCGGATGTTGTCGAAGAAGGTCCCGCTGACGCAGATGCTGTCGGGCTCCGCCTCCTGCTGGATCCGGGTGGCGACGTTCACCCCGTCGCCGATGAGGTCGCCGCCGCGAACTACGACGTCGGCGAGATGAAGCCCGAACCGCAGCCTGAGCGGATTATCCTCCGCGCCCCCTCCACCGGCCAATGCGCTGCGGATCTCGGCCGCGCAGCGCAGCGCGTTGATCGGGCTGGCAAACTCCGCCAGCCAAGCGTCGCCGGCGGTGTTGAAGACACGGCCACCGAGAGCGGCGACCGTACCCCGGACCAGCTCCTGGCAGTGGACGAGCCGGTCAGCCGTCCGCTCCTCAGCCTCCTCCATCAGGGATGAATAGCCGACGATGTCGGTCACCAGGATCGCGGCCAGGCGGCGCTGCATGCCAAACTCCCGCGCGTGCAACTCCCTGTGTGACACCACGTCGGCTCAATCCGGCCGCGGTGCGACGGCGGGAGCTGATGCTGCCGGTCCAATCTACGCCTTGAGGGGGCGGAGATCGAGCCTCCTGTTGATGTTCGTCCTTGAGCCCGACTGAAGGCTCAAGGCCGCCGCACAGCCCCCGCAGTCATCGATGGCCAGATGTGATACGCGCGGCTCATCCTGCCGGAGACTGCTTGCCAGAGGTGCCAAACCGGATCTCTCATGCTGTCTTGCAACCTTTGACGGCGCTCGCGCGCGCCCTGTAGGTGACGCGTCCATCGGCCGTGAGCGGCACTTGCTGTTCGAGGACGCTCCGCAACTGCGCCTGGCCGTCCGGTGGCATCGCAGCTATCGCCGTTCCGGCGGGCCCGACCGGCATCGTCATCGACTGCCAAAAGTCCTCGAAATCAGCAAACTCGACCGCAATGTCGATGGCTCGCGTGCCGGTCTGCTCGAAGCCGGCGGCTCGCCAGAGTTCCTCAAGGGCCTGCAACGAGGTCACTTGCGGGCTCAGCGGAGCGGGTGATTGGAGGCCCATTGCCCTCATCGCGGCCGCGAGGGGCGCCGTCGGCGATCCAGCGTTCTTGTAATCCCACACGTAGGCTGCGGCAGTGCCGCCGGGCCGGAGGGTGCGCCACATCTCCGCGACCGACTTGGCCGGATCAGGCACAAAGTGGATGACCAACGCCATGACTGCGATGTCGAAGCTGTTGTCCGCGAACGGCAGGTCCTGCGCATCGCCAACAATGAACTCCACCTTGCTCCATTCGCCCCGTCCGCGGGCAAAAGCCAGTTGCTCGGGGGATGGGTCGATTCCAACCACCGCTGCGGGAGAGCATCCTCGGATCACCTGCTCGGTGAACACGCCGGTACCGCACCCAATATCCAGCCATCGAAGATCTCTCGGAGCTTCGATCCAGTCGATGAACACATCACCGACGCGGCGGCTCCAGCGACCCATGAGCCTCTCATAAGCGGCTCCATCCGTGAACAGTTGGTCAGTCGGGGACATGCGGTGCCTCGAAGATTGCCGCCCGGTTCGGCTGCCCAACGGCAGGTGAACGAGCGGGCCGTCATTATCGCGTGGCAGTATCTCTCCGCGCAAGCGTGATCAGCCGAGTGGAAAGCCCAGCCCCGATGCCGCCCTGGGGAGACAGTCTTAAAGCATGGCCGTGTCGCGCCCTACGCCGGGATGGAGCACCGTGCCGTGAAGGCGCTTTCCGACCAGCAGATTGCTGATCTCCGCGCCGGCCGCGGCATGGGCCTGGCGCTGCCGGCGGAGTTGAATGGCTACCCGGGGCCGATCCATGTCTTGGAACTCGGCGACCGGCTCGGCCTAACGGCGGAGCAGCGCAACCAGGAGCAGGAACTCCTTGCGGCCATGAAAGCGGAGACGATCCCACTCGGTGAACGCCTGATCGCGCAAGAGACCGACCTCGACCGGCAGTTCGCCTCCAAGGCTGTCACTCTAGGGAGTCTGCAGGCTGCCTAGGCTGACATCGGGGCGACGCAAGGTAAGCTCCGCGGAGTTCACCTGCGCTATCACCTCTCCACCCTGGAAGTTCTCACGCGCGAGCAGGTCAGCCGGTACAATGAACTTCGCGGCTATCGGACCCCGGGCGGCCACGGACACGGCCCGGCGAGCCATCACTGACCGCGTACGCCTGCATCACGACCGCTCGCGCCAGGATCGTGGACTGCTTCCGTCTAGGGCTGGGAGGGCGAACACGGTTCATTGCCAATCGAAAATGGCCTGAGTGTTCAGCGGGCTTGCGTATCCATAGGCTTGCGCGGGGCGTAGTGTCTCGGAGCGCTGCGGCTGACGGGCGGCATAACCTGCTCCGACCGATGACGGTTCATCATACTGGGCTTTGGCCTGTTCCCGCTTCACCGTCCGTGCGGAGGGTTTCCTCGGCTCGTCTCCCTGGATCACGATCCTCGTGTTCCGCATCCCCTCACTCCGGACCAGGGCAAACAGCTTCGCCGCGTTCGCCGGCGCGAGGCGGACGCAGCCGTGCGAAGCGGTCCGCCCCAGACTGCCGGTGGCGTTGCTGCCATGGATTGCATGGCCCCGGTGCGTGAAGAAGATCGAGTGCGGCATGGGCGAGTTGTCCCACTCCTTGGAGGCATGGTCCTTCACCAAGCGAGATGGTGTGAAGCTGCCAACCGGCGTCTCATGCCCTGCCTTTCCCGTCGACACCGACCAGGCGTAGCGCGGCTGGCCATCAACGGAGACCGACATGCGCTGGGTGGTCTTGTCGACCGTGATCAGGACATCTGCCTTGGCCCAGCCAGCTCCGAGGGCGAGAGCGCTCAGCAGAGACGCGGCAAACAGACCAACATGATGCATAGAGAAATGTCCTCTGGGTAGGAATACAAGGCGACATTCCTACAGACGTCCAGTAAGGACCACGGTTCCGCTGGGCCGTTCGACCTCACGGAACTGTGTGGGCTCAGTTTAAGGGAGAGTGACGATAGAGAAATCGGTTGAAATTTCCTATTCTTGCTACTTAAAGTTTAAAAAGGTTTAGAATGTATTCGGAAGACGGCCTCCAGGCCCCTGGGTCGGCCATGTAAACGGCTTGTAAACCCGCCTCTCCAAAACAGCCGGCAATATTTCTGTCATCGTTAGTCTAGGTTGAAGGTCCGAGCGAAGGTTCCCATACTGTGTGGCCCCTCGAATGGGATCTGAAGGCTGTCATGACGTCCTCAACGTCGAAGGCCGATCATCGCAAAAACTGGCTCCTGGCTGCCCTGGAGCCCGAGGATCTGGCGCACCTTGAACCGCACCTGGAGACCGTGATCCTGCCCAAAGGCACGATCCTCTATGAGGCCGGTGATCCGATCCGCTACACCTACTTCCCGCATGACGCCATTGTCGGCCTGATCAATGTCATGGAGGAGGGGCAGTTCGTCGAGGTGGCGTCCTTCGGGCGCGAGGGGCTGTTCGGGCTGATCAGCGCCATCGTCTCCCGCGAGGCCTTCGGGCGCTACAAGGTCCAGGTGCCTGGCACCGCCTCCCGGATCGCCCTCGACCGGATGCAGAAGGCGATGCAGGTCCGTCCCAAGCTGCGGCGCCTGATCCTCGGCTACAGCGAGGCTCTGCTGGCCCAGACCTTCCAGACGGTCTCCTGCAACGCGATCCATACGGTCGAGGCCCGCTGCTGCAACTGGCTCCTGAGCACACGGGACCGGATCGACGAGGATCTCCTGCCCCTAACCCACGCCGATATGGCCGAGCTTCTAGGGGTGCAGCGCTCCACGGTCAGCACGGTGCTGCGCACGTTCCAGACACAGGGCCTCATCACCCAGCAGCGCGGCGGCATCATCATCACGGACCGTAGTGGCCTGGAGGAGATCACCTGCGAGTGCTACGGCAGGATCCGCCACACCTTCGCACGCTTGCTGCCCGTGCCGCTGTCCTGGACCTGACCAGGATCCTCAATTCCGACTAGGGTCCCCCGCACCAGCGGCCAACCGAAGCAACTCTTCGGCTGCAGCCTAGTCTGAAGGTCACTATCCTTTTGCCTGCCCACGAATGCTGGTCTGGTACGGTGCTGTCCCTGCGCTACTGCGCCGTTAATTTACCGGGCCAGAGTCGCTGATCGGCGGGAGTTCGTCCCCGGACGGCGGCAGCGCCTATCGGCTGGCGAAGACCTAACAGGACTGTACACGTTTGGTTCAGACGCCTTGGCCTAAACACCTGCATCCGCTGACGAACCACGTCAACATGCTGCTCTGGTCCGCTCTTGCCGCGGCCCTGCTATCGGGCCTGACGCTTGGTCTGCTGTCGAACAGTGCACCTGAATGGGCCACCCAGACCGTGGAGTTGGTCACGGTCGTGGTCGTCTTCGTACTGGTCTGCCTTGCTGAAACCACCGGGTCGCGCTCGGCCAAGCCAAGTTCCCGCTAGGACCAGGAATACCAAGACCTGTATCTAAACACCTCGACATCCCGCCACCAAGTCGCAGGAACCCGTGGTCTGGTGGCAGGTTCTCCTGAAGCCAAGCTTGTAGCTCCAGAAGCAGGAGGCCCCTGCGCCAGCGGCTGGGCTACCTTCAACGACGTGGGGGGACGATGATCAGGTGGGAGTACGACAGGCACGAGATTCTGCCCGATAGGATCGTCCATGCCCTCGGGGTCATTGGCGGACTTTTCGCCGTGATCGTCCTATTGGTTCTCGCCGCACCAGCCGTCGGTCCCTGGGAGCTGACCCCGGTAGCGATCTTTGGCGGAGGCCTGCTGGCCGTGCTCGTCATCTCAGCGGCCTACAATCTGTGGCCGGTTTCTCCAGTCAAATGGCTCCTGAGGCGGTTCGACCACTCGGCCATCTATCTCCTGATCGCCGGCACCTACACGCCATTCATCATGCAGATGAGAAGCGAGATCACGGCCGTTGTTCTGCTGGTCGGCGTCTGGGCCGGCTCCTTGGCCGGCATGGCCCTGAAGCTGTGCCTGCCGGGCCGATTTGATCGTCTCGCAATCTTGCTCTACCTACTCCTCGGCTGGAGCGGCGTCATGGCGTACGAGGCCGTGCTCGGCGCCCTGCCGGGCTCGACCCTCACCCTCCTGGCCGCCGGTGGCCTTCTCTACACGGTGGGCGTGGTCTTCCACGTCTGGGAAAGCCTGGGCTTTCAGAACGCAATCTGGCATGCCTTTGTGCTTGTGGCCGCGGCATGGCATTACCGGGCGGTGCTGGACTGCTTGGTGTTGGCGCGGGTGTGATCACCAACACCGCTTGGACACGCGGCGCATGAGAGTACCGTCTGTTGTAGTTCTTCGCCTGGGGCAAGAGCTTGTCGAAGACAGCCTCAATGTTCGAGATCGCGTTTCTGCCGGCGATGACGTTGATCATACCTTCCGGCTGATGAAGCCCGAACCTGTAAGAACGAAGCGCCACGGCATCTCTGCGGCGCGGGTGATGCCGATCCGCACACCTGTCGTGATGTCGACGGGGTTCTCTCTGTTAAAAACCTGAAAGGGTACCTGATCCAAAGGCCGTACCACCCGATCTGGACGATGGTGGCCTCCGTCACCCTGGTCGCAGGCGGGGTGATCCTGCTGGCCGCCGGGTTTCCGCTCCTTGCTTTGGCGCTGGCACTGTATGGCGCCGGCAATGGGATTGGCCGTCACGAGTGCCTGCCCTTGTCGGTGGCGAGGTCGGCCCGCAGCGCCGCGATCTCGGCCCGCAGGGCGGCCAGATCGGCGCTGCTCGATGTCTCCGTCTCGGGTGAGGCGGCATCACGCTCGACAAAGAAGGAGGCGAAGCTCGCGGTGATGTAGCCGAAGACGCCGAAACCATACAGCGACAGCAGCAAGCACAGGATAGCGGCCCCTATCCCGGAGTTTCCCCTCCTTCCGGGACGTGCCAGAGCGGACGCTGGACCGCCGCTACCGCGGGCACGGGCGTTGTGGCAAAATCGGTAAGGCATTTTCAGGTGTGCCGGAGAGGCCATCGCATCGGATGGCCGCGCGAGTTCAACACCTGCAAGCGACCAACGAAGCTGGCTGCGGCACCCCAACTGAATGGAGTGGCCCTATTCACCTTCAGGAGGCTGCGTCCATGAGAGCCGTCGACAAGGCAGAGGTCATCTTTCTGGTCGATAATGCGACCGACAGCCTTTCCTCGAACCCTGACTTCGTCGAGACAGAGTTCGCGAGCCACCGCCGTCGCGGCATGCCATGGCTGTCCGGAAAATGCCTGTGCTGCGCTGCGCATGGGCTTTCCTGTTTGATCACCACCCGGACGGGATCCGCCAGCCGCACACTTCTGTTCGATACCGGGCCGGAGGAATGGGTGTTTGAGCGCAACGTGGTCAGGCTCGGCCTTGATCTCGGGCAGGTCGGCGCGGTGGTGCTCTCACATGGTCACTGGGATCATGGAGGTGCGATGCCGCGCGCTCTGCAAATGATCACCATGGGCAATGGCGGGCACCCTGTCCCGACCTACATGCATCCCGATATGTTCGCCTTGCGCGCGACCAAATCCGCCGATGGGTCACTTCGTCCGATGGAGTCGGTGCCGAACGTGGAAACGCTGTCCGGCAACGGCGCCGATGTCATCGTCACCCGAGATGAACAGACTCTCCTGGACCAGATGTTCTATCTGAGTGGTGAAATCCCTCGCGTGAGCCACTTCGAACGCGGACTTCCCGGCCAGTGTCGCCAGACTCCGGCTGGCACTTGGGAACCGGATGAGTTGATGCCAGACGAGCGCTTCGTGGCGGTCAACGTGGCCGGTAAGGGGCAGGTCGTCTTCACTGCGTGCTCGCATGCCGGTTTGATCAACGTTCTAACGCACGCTCAGGCACGGTTTCCGGATGTCCCGCTCTACGGGGTGTTTGGCGGATTCCACCTCTCCGGGGTCACTGAGACTGTCATCCCGGAGACTGTTGAAGCGTTGGCGCGGTTTGACCTGCGATTGATATCACCTGGGCACTGCACAGGCTGGCGCGCTGTCAACGCCCTGGTCGCCGCCTACGGCGATAGGGTCGTTCCATCAGCGGTCGGCAAGACTTTCATGCTTTGAGGCCTCTGCGAGACGGAGCTGGTCGCCCAACGCTGTTCCAACCTTGTGGTGGTCGCATCCTCGATCAGGATGTCGCCACCTCGTCCGGCTTGGGTCGAAGTGTAGCGTTGGTTGGACAAACGAAGGTCCGCTTCACTCTTCTCCTGCGGACGTTCGGCTTAGGCCTGCCCCATGCCAACCAGCGACATCCCGGTGTGTTGCCACACTTCGATCAGGAACGATCCCCCTGTCCCGCTGAGCCAATGTGGGACCGCCGAAAGCCGGCTGTTCCCCCGCCCTGTTTCCCTATACACCTTATCGTCGTGACAGCACATTGTCGTGGTTGTTGGGCAAGGGATGGACGCATGTGGATGGACCGTCGCATTCAGGATCTCTTCGGGATCGAACTGCCGATCATTCAGGCGCCGATGGCTGGCTCAGTCGGATCCGAGATGGTGATCGCGGTCTCCGAGGCAGGCGGGCTCGGATCCCTTCCCTGCGCGATGCTCAGCCCTGAGCAGATGCGGACCGAACTCGGGATTATTCGGCAGCGCACCTTGCGCCCGATCAACCTCAACTTCTTCTGTCACAACCCGCCACAGGCCGATCCGGCCCGTGAGGCGGCTTGGAAGCGGCACCTGGAGAGCTACTACACTGAACTCGGCCTCGATCCCCAGGCGCCTGCTCCCGCTGCGGCTCGTGCTCCGTTCGACAGCACGATGTGCGCCCTCGTTGAGGAGTTTGCGCCGGAGGTCGTCAGCTTCCATTTCGGCTTGCCTGAGCGAATCCTTCTGGAGCAGGTCCGGGCAACCGGCGCGAAGATCATCTCTTCGGCCACCACGGCGGACGAAGCACGATGGCTTGAGGACAGAGGCTGCGATGCCGTCATTGCCCAGGGCTATGAGGCCGGCGGACATCGTGGCCTGTTCCTGACCGAGGATATCAGCACTCAGGCGGGCACGATGGCGTTGGTGCCGCAGGTGGTGGATGCCGTAAAGGTCCCGGTGATCGCCGCAGGGGGCATCGCTGACGCGCGGGGCATTGCCGCCGCCTTCGCTCTGGGAGCCTCGGCGGTCCAGATCGGCACCGCGTACCTGTTCTGTCCCGAGGCCAAGGTCAGTCCACTCCACCGAGAGGCACTCAAACACGTCAAGGACGACGGCACTGTGCTGACCAACGTCTTCACAGGCCGGCCGGCCCGGGGGATTACTAACCGTATCGTGCGCGAGGTCGGCCCGATGTCGGAGCACGCACCGGAATTTCCGCTGGCCGCGGGCGCCGTCACTCCCCTCAGGGCCAAGGCGGAGCAAGCTGGATCGGGAGACTTCTCGCCGCTCTGGTCAGGGCAGGCTGGCGCTCTCGGCAGAGAGGTCCCTGCGGGCGAGCTGACACGCCAGCTTGCCGCGGAAACGCTTTCGAGGTTGTCCAGGATGGGCGGCGGCGGCGCATGACCATCCGCTCTCCTCAAGGTCGCCACCGATCACATTGCGCCCCGCTGCGGAGATAGCGGGAGCTTCGACGGCCTGATGCGAGCTTATGGTCTGGTCTCGTTCAGCGCCGGGGGCAGGAGCCTGTCGAGGATGGCCTCGATGTTCGACGCCGCGATCCTGTCCGCCATGGCGTCGTCGACCCGGCAAACATCCTTCAGAGCCAGATAGCTCTCCATTCCGGAAGCGGCAGACAGGGACAGCACCAGGAACTGGAACTGCTTCCGGGACAGGCGCGACCGCACGGGAGCGAGCGCATGCTCATACATCGGCAGGCGGCGCCCACCTCGTATCTCACGGCTGGCCTCCCCACGATCAGAAACGGATGCATCCAGCGCCCGCGCTAGGAACAGCCGGAACTTGGTCTCAGATGCACGGGTGAGCGTGAACAGATACCGTTGCACCCGGAGCACTCTCTCCCGCACGTCCTGGGCGTCTCCGACAATCTCCTCAGGGGTGGCGACCTTCGCGTCGAGAGCGGCCTCCAGGACCAAGGTCTCCGACGTGGAGAAGTAGCGGTAGGCCGTCGCCTTGGAGATGCCCGCCTCCTGGGCCGCAGCCGGGACCGTGGCTGGCTCCCCGCGCTCCATCACCTGTCGTGCCGCCGCCAGGAGAGCCTGCCGGGTGCGTGCCTTCTGGCTGCTTCGTCCGGTATCGAGACGCAAAAGGAGAAACTTTCTTGAGACGCAAGTCTCATTATGATACCATGGCCTCACGTTCTGGGCAACTGACGCTCAACGTAGAAAGGGAGAGAACGTCATGGCTACTCCCCAGACCGACACCTACCACCTCCTCGGCAACCTCCTGCGGTTTCATGCCCGCAGTCCGGACACGGGCGGGGCTTACTGCCTCGTGGAGACGTTGACGGCGCCTGGGGCTGGTGCCCCGCCGAACCGGCATCCCTCTGACGACGAAGCCTTCTACGTGCTCGACGGCACCTTCGAGTTCATGATCGAGGGCGAGACCGTCACGGCAACCAGCGGCAGCTTCGTGAAGGTGCCGAACGGAGCCATTCACGCCTTCAAGAATGTGGGCCAGGCGCCGGGGCGGCTCCTGATCATCAACTCGCCCGGCAGGGCTCATGACGGCTTCTTTAGCGAGGCAGGCGACCCCATGCCGGCCGGCACCCGCGAACTTCCAGCGCCATCAGGCGAGCCTGACATCCCGCGCGTCCTGGAGATCGGCAGGCGGAACGGCCTGGAGTTCCTCCTTCCTCCAGCGGAAGGTTAGCTCGCCTTGCATCCAGCCCCAGTGGCGGAGGCTTGATGGGCCTGTTCCATGCGCCCGAAAATCCCGCCGTCACCGCACAGGCAGTGCAATTGGACCAGTGCCACCTCTTCCTTGGCGGGCCATACATGCTCCGGCTTGCACGTGGGTGCGCCCTTCAGATCGAGAGTTCCGCGATGCTCCGTGGCTCCTTGGCAGGGCGGCCATTCTCCTGGCGGCGTGCATTGCCCCGGACCTCATATGCCTTCAGCCGGGCGCGCATGATCGAGCCGAGCGGGCGGTGGGCGGCAAGGCTGTGCGAGGGACAGAACAGCAACTCCTCGTCCAGGGCCTGGCGTCTGGCGTCAAAGGCTTCCTGCGGTGGCAGGATCAGGCGGGCGACCGGCCGATACGGGCTCTCGTCCTCCGGCCACTCGGTATTGGCATTCTCCACCGGCATGCGCTCCAGGTCGGTGCAGAGCTGAATGCCAACCTCGTATTCGGCCGGGTTGTCGCGGAAGTAATCTACGACGGCCGTGCGCAGCCCGTCCTCGTCGGCGGGTGTGAAGCCGGCTTGCAGCAGTTCATGCAGGCGGGGCATGTCAGGCCTGACCCGTAGCTTGGCGATGTAGTCGCCATAGAGGAACGGGCATTGGCTGTAATAGGCCTCCGCCAACGGATGGTTGAACGGATGGCCATAGAAATCGAGGTTGGCGCTGTTCAGTCCCACGGCGTTGAGAGCCGCGTTGGCCGTGCGTGATGTTGCGGAGACGGCTTGCTTCACCCCCTCCGGCAGCGGCATCGCCATCTCGGTTGCGGTGATCTGGGCCAGAAAGACCTTGGCGGTGGGTGCGATGAACACCTTGCCGGTGTCGAGCACCCAGTCCTGTGTCACCTCCCCCTGATGACCGGGCAGCATCTCGCCTTCAACACCGATGATCTTGAGGGACATGCCGCGCGGTGTGGACACCCGGCGGTCATCCAGGAACTCGCCAGGCACATGGGAAAGGCGCGCGACGACCGGGTAGGTCCGCGCCTCGGCAAACAGCCCCTGGCGCAACTCGGGAGGCAGATTCTCCAGAACCCGCAGTTCACCCTTGAGGATGCCATGCGCCTTGGCGTGGGATGTTCGTACGGAACGGCCGTAGCGCTCCCGCGTGATCCGGCCGCCACCTGCCATCACCTCGATGATCCTGTCGAAGGTCTCCTGCTCGTCGGGCTCGACCTCCTCCACATCGTCGCGGTAGCGGACGAGGGAGGGCTTTGCCTTGGGCTGGCCTGAGGCAAAGCCTTTTCCAGCGGGCGACCGCGCGTCGCGAATGCCGGAGGTTTCACTGACAGCCCGGCAGAGGGTGTCGGTCACAAGCCCATAGGCCAAATGGGCGACAAGGCCGCGGGCATGGGCGGTCCAGGGATAATCCTGCGGGCGGCCGGACAGCCCCAGAGCGGCGTTCATCCCCTCGTCCTTGATCAGGAACAGACCCAACCCGAAGAGGCTGCCCCTGCCTGCATCAAGGTAGGCAACGCGCCCGCGCAGGGCACCATACAGTGCCGCCGGCACCATCCCCAACCCGTAATGCACAATGAGACCAGCTGTATCGAGCTGGCGCCGGGTCAGGGCAAGTCCAGCTTGTTCTGCCGCTTCTGCGGCCAGAACTTGGGCCGGATCCATGCCGCCGGGGCGAGCCTGCCGGGTCTGCTGGCGTGTCCGCCTGTTGTCGAGGCCGCGCCGGAAATTGAACCAGTCGATGCGGTCCATCACCCAGACGGCCGCCACGCCTGCCGCCGCGCCTGCCAAAGCATCCAGAACGATGTCTGCCGATGAATGCCGCGAATGCCGGCCGGAGCGCCTCCCGGTCCATGCCGCAGATCCGGCGGAAGTTGCGTTGGCGGCTCTGTCGCGTGCGGGCTGTGGCATGGCAAATCCTTACCGTGACGGTGCGGGTGTTGCTGAGGGCCACCCGTGGGCCTTGCGCTCTAACGTCCAATCGGAAGACACACCGACTGTTCCAGCTTGACTATTCAGTAGGAGGTTCGCTCGCGCTGCATGTGGTGTCGGAACCTGTGCTGCGGCGGGCAATTGACGTCTCAGGCAGCCTCCGGACCACATTCCGGACACACGGTCCCGGATCAATGCCACATCCGCCTGTCCAGAGGAGAGGCAATGACCGTCATCCTCCTGAGGAAGAGGCGATCTCTCTGACTGTGAGGTTTGCGATGCCGATGCGCGTTCACGAAGTCCATCCCGCCCTTGCCCACTTCCCGGTGGCTCTGCTGCCGACCGCGGTGGCCGCCGATCTCATCGGCACGCTCACCGACAACGACTCGTTGATGGAAATGGGGCGCCAGCTGATGCCGGTGGCCGCCGCAAGCGTGGCCGCGACGGGGATCGCAGGCTTTGCCGCGCAGGAGGCGGTCAGGACCAGCGATGCCTCTCATGATCTCCTCGTCACTCATCGCACGCTCAACATCGGCCTGCTGGCATTGTCGGTGGGCTTGGCAGCGATCCGTGCCCGCAGCCGACGGCCCAGCGCTGGCTATCTGCTGGCAGGTCTCGCCGGGGCCGCCCTTGTCACGTATTCGGGCTATCTTGGCGGCCGGATGGTTTATACGCATGGCGTCGGCGTGACTCCTGCCGACGGGATCGAGCCGGAGCGGACGCCCGAGATGCCTCACGACGGGTTCGGGAGGGCCGCACGCGCATCCGTGTCCAACGTCGGCCATGCGCTCAGACACACCGTCCAGGAGATGGCCGAAGGGCAGATCGCCCCGAGGCTGCAGGAGCGCCCGACGGCTGGAGAACCGGCCGCAGGATAGGCCGGGTCCGTGCGCATTGGGCCTGCCCAGGGTCGGCACCCATCGCTGAAACAGCCACGCCGGGCAGTCGACGGGCGGCTGTCACGACGCTAGTCTCGTGACCATGCTTTCCCTGTTCCCCGCCCGTGAATAGTCGTGCCGCAGGAGCTCTCGGTGCCTGGCTCGCGCTGACGATCATCGCGGCGGTCGCCGTCGCGTCCGTCAACTTCGTCCGCGTCCGCGACAGCTTTGAGGCCGAAGCGCGTACCCTGCACCGTGTTGTCTCACAACGGGCAGATCAGCATGACGCGCACTTGACGAGCCTTGCCGCCGTGCTGGCCAGCCCCGACCGCTCGGTCACGACCTTGGGTGCTCTCGCCGAGGCCATCCTGCGCTTCTATCCCCGGATCACCGGCATCGATGTCATCAGTGTCGGGCCTGCTCCAGACCTGGTGTTCACCACCCGCGGGGACCAGCCTAAGAGTCCCAGAATGAGCGAGTTTGCGGCAGCTGCTGCCAAACTCTCCCCGGGACAAGCGGTTGTGATAGCTGAGCCCAACGGCGCCGAAGCCTATCACCTGATCAAACGACTCCCCGAGACCACGTCTCTAGCTGGTGTTCTGGTCATGACAGTCGATGCGCGGCGACTGATGGAGCCCGAGGGCGACCTGCCGGCGGGGACCGACCTTGCCCTCCGCGACCCGTCGGGGCGCGATCTCACTCAGGCGGGAGAGGTAATCTCATCCGGTGGGCTCCTCCCGAACTTCATCTTTGAGAAAGCGCTCGGCAGCCGGTCCCAGCCGCTCCTCCTGCGGGTGGCCCGTCAGCCCGGATTCGGTGAGCTCCTGCCACCGCTCGCAGTTGCACTTGTAACGGCCATCACCGGGATTGGGGTGCTTCTCGCAGGTTTCGTGCTGCGCGAGCGTCGGTCTGCCCGGGAGGCCCGCGAGCGGGCGAGCTTTCACGAGCACCAGGCCAGGCTCGCTCATGCGATGCGGGTCAACACCGTAGGCGAGATGGCTTCCGGCATCGCCCATGAGCTCACCCAGCCCCTGACCGCCATCCTCAGCCGCAGTCAGGCGGGCCTTCGCCTCGCCCGTGCCCCTTCCCCCGATTGGGATGAAATCATTGGCGCACTCGACGCGAACGTTCGTCTCGCCAAGCGGGCCGGCGACATCCTTGCGCGCCTGCGCGCCTACGTGTCGAACAGCGGGCCCGCACCCGAACCCACGAGCCTCAACCGCCTGATTAATAACGTTGCGGAGCTGATGCAGGGCGATCTGGAGCGCCGCGGCATCGCTCTGGAACTCGATCTTGACCCAGGCGATCCTGTCTGCTTGGTGGATCGGGTGTCTGTCGAGCAGGTCGTGCACAATCTCGTGCGCAACGCCGCGGACGCAATCGAGGTCCTGTCGCAGGAGCGGCGGACGGTGACGGTCACAACAACCGTTGGCGGTGGATCGGCTGCGATTGTGGTCCGAGACCAGGGCCCCGGGATCCCTGCTGCGGACCTGCCGCGCCTGTTTGAGCCGTTCTTCACCACCAAGCCCGACGGCATGGGCCTTGGCCTGCCACTGTGCGAACGCATCGTCGAGGCCTTCGGCGGGCGGATCACGGCGGCGAATGCTCCGGAGGGTGGTGCCGTGTTCACGATCCGCCTGCCGCTGCTCGTTGAACGCCGGAAGGAGGCGGCCGAGTGAACTTCTCCCGCACCGTATTCCTTATCGACGATGATGATGACGTTCGCGACGCGCTCCGGATGCTCCTGCGAGCGGCTGGGTTCGCGGTCGAGGCCTTTCCAAGCGCCCTCGCCTTTCTGGAGCGGCGGGACCAGAAGGCTGTAGGATGCATCGTCGCCGACGTGCGGATGCCCGGCCTCTCAGGCCTTCAGCTCCTGGAGCGGCTTGCCGCCGATGGTGAGCGCATACCGGTGGTGGTCATCACCGGCCATGGCGACATCAATGCCTGCCGGCGCGCCTTCAAGGGCGGCGCCGTCGACTTCCTGACAAAACCGGTCGACGAGCAGGTGCTGATCGAAGCCATCGAGGCGGGTTTCACGCGGCTTGAGGCGCAGCGCCGTGAAGCCAGCGAGGTCGATGAGGCGGTGGCGCTTCTCTCCCGTCTCACGCAGCGCGAGAACGAGATCCTCGACATGGTGGCCCGCGGCTGGATGACAAAGGAGATCGCCCGGGCCGTGGGGGTTTCACCGCGTACGGTTGAAACTCACCGCGCCAATCTCGCCGAAAAGCTTGGCACGACGTCGGTCGCCGAGATGGTGCGCCTCGTGCTCCTGGCTCGCCCGACCCATACTTCTCCGTAGAACTACGTAGATTGCTCCGGTGCCGCACCGATAACCCGCCGGGCGTTGGTTGGCTAAAGTCCAGGTGTCGAACAAGCCGGGGTCTAAACGATCCCCACCGGAGAAGTGCCATGTCGAAAATTCGCAATGCCGTTGTCGCGGCTCTCACCCTGGCTCCTGCGGCCGCCGGCGCCCAAGTCCTTCAGGAGCGCAACATGCCGCTGGCCATTGCCCAGGAGCTGGCCCAAGCCACGGTCGAGGCCTGCGCCGTCAAGAACTTCAACGTGACGGCAACGGTGGTGGATCGTGCCGGGCTCGTGCGCGCGGTGCTCCGGGCCGACCGGGCTGGTCCCCATACTGTCGAGGCGAGCCGAGCAAAGGCCTACACGGCGGCGTCCGCCCGCAACAACACCACCGCCATCATGGAAAACGCCGACAAGAACCCGGCCGCCCGCCACCTGGCGGCCATCGAGGGCTTTCTCCTGCTCGGCGGCGGCGTGCCGGTGAAAGCGGGCGACGAGGTCATCGGGGCTGTGGGCGTTGGTGGCGCTCCGGGCGGCCACCTTGATGAGGAATGCGCGAACGCTGGTCTTGCCAAGGTGCAAGCGAAACTGAAGTAACCGATAGCGGTGGCCTGCAACGGTGGGCCACCGCACCAGAGGGGGACGGACCATGACCAACCCGTTTGTGCTCATCGGATTGATCGGAATCCTGGCACTGTCCGGGGGCGCGGCCTCTGCGCAAACCCCTCCCACACCAGCTGAGCTCTCGGCCTATCGTGGGCTGCACGCGGCCGCAGCCCAAGGCTCCGTCGACGACATCCGGCGGCTGGCCCAAACAGGCGCCGACCTGAATGCCCATGACGGCAACGGCCGCACGCCGCTGCACGTGGCAGCGTTCCAGGGGCACGGGACGGCGGCACGGGCCCTGATCGCCGCCGGGGCCGATCCCGGTTTGCTCGACAACCAGCGCTATGACGCTGTGACCATCGCGGCGGTCAGAGATGACGTGCCGACGTTGAAGGCGCTGCTCGCGGCCGGCGCGAGCGCAAAGCTGGTCACCAGCATCTACGACGGCACGGCCCTGATCGCCGCGGCCCATCTCGGCCACGACGGCATTGTGCGCGAGCTTATCCGCGCCGGCGCGCCGCTTGACCACGTCAACAACCTGGGCTGGACCGCGTTGATCGAGGCGGTGGTCCTCGGCGACGGTGGTGCCCGTCATACAGAGACAGTGCGTACGCTCCTCGAAGCCGGTGCCGACCCCCGGATTTCCGACCGGAACGGGTCGACGCCCCTGCAGCTCGCGCAGGCTCGCGGGTACACCGGCATGGTGTCCCTGTTGCACAGCGCCATGCGCCGGCGTTGACCTTGGGATCCATTTCCGCGCAATGAAACCGAGAGGGCAGGCTGGCGTTGCCGCAAAGAAAGTTGGGGCGTCGCCCCGCGCCTGCTCAATGATGGGTGTCGATGATCCGCGGCAGTGTGTTGAACTGGTGGTACGGAGGCGGAGAGGACAGGGTCCATTCCAGGGTCGTCGCACCTTCACCCCACGGGTTCGCGGCAGCCTTTTCCTTGCGGATGAAGGCATAGACCACGCCGAACATGAAGATGAACAGGCCGGCGAAGAACACGTAGGCGCCGATGGACGACACCATGTTCCAGCCCGCAAACGCGTCGGGGTAGTCCGCATAGCGGCGCGGCATGCCGGAGAGGCCGAGGAAGTGCATCGGGAAGAACAGCACGTTGGAGCCGATGAAGGCGACCCAGAAGTGCAGCTTGCCGATCCACTCGGGCATCACGTAGCCGGTGATCTTCGGGAACCAGTAGTACATGCCGGCGAAGATCACGAAGACCGCGCCGAGCGACAGCACGTAGTGGAAGTGGGCCACCACGTAGTAGGTGTCGTGCATGTAGCGGTCGACAGGAGCATTCGCCAGAACCACGCCGGTGACGCCGCCGACCGTGAAGACGAAGATGAAGCCGATGGCTCATTGCATGGCCGCCGTGAAGCGGATGGAGCCGCCCCACATGGTGGCGATCCACGAGAAGATCTTCACGCCGGTGGGGACCGCGATCACCATGGTGGCGAACACGAAATAGGCCTGGGTCTGGAGCGAGAGGCCGACGGTGTACATGTGGTGCGCCCACACGACGAAGCCGACCACGCCGATGGCCACCATGGCGTAGGCCATGCCGAGATAGCCGAAGATCGGCTTCTTGGAGAAGGTCGAGACGATGTGGCTGATGATGCCGAAGGCCGGCAGGACCATGATGTACACTTCGGGGTGGCCGAAGAACCAGAACAGGTGCTGGTAGAGCACCGGGTCGCCACCGCCCGACGGATCGAAGAAGGTGGTGCCGAAGTTGCGGTCGGTGAGCAGCATCGTGATCGCGCCGGCGAGAACCGGCAGCGACAGGAGCAGCAGGAACGCGGTCACCAGCATGGACCAGGCGAACAGCGGCATCTTGTGCAGCGTCATGCCCGGAGCGCGCATGTTGAGGATCGTGGTGATGAAGTTGATCGCACCCAGGATCGAGGAGGCGCCTGAAAGATGAATTGAGAGGATCGCAAAATCGAAGGCTGGTCCTGGGTGCCCCACGGTCGAGAGCGGCGGATAGGCGGTCCAGCCGCCGCCGAAGCCCGTTGAGCCCGGCGCACCCTCGGTGAAGAGCGAGCAGAGCATCAGGGCAAACGCCGCCACGAGGAGCCAGAACGAGATGTTGTTCATCCGCGGGAAGGCCATGTCGGGCGCGCCGATCATCAGCGGCACGAACCAGTTGCCGAAGCCGCCGATCAGAGTAGGCATCACAACAAAGAAAATCATGATGAGGCCGTGGCTCGTCACAAAGACGTTGTAGGCCTGCGGATTGGAGAACCACTGCAGACCCGGCTCCTGGAGCTCCAAGCGCATGCCGATGGAGAGGAGGCCGCCGATGATGCCGGCCGTGAAGCCGAAGATCAGATAGAGCGTGCCGATGTCCTTGTGGTTTGTCGAGTAGAACCACCGGCGCCAGAAGGTCGGGTAGTCACCATGTCCGCCACTGTGCTGCGTGCCCTGGTCAACTCTCTCGTCCATGCCGTCAGCCTCCGATCCGTGACAGGTTCGATCAAGGTCCGGGCTGTGGCAAACGCATTTTATTGCTGCATGGCGGCAAGATTTTTGCGGGTTGCGTCGGCCAGCGAGCCGGTGCCCCGAACCGTCGCGGCGAAAGCCTGACTTCAATTCTTTTGCTTGCTGGCGGCAAACAATTTCGCTTGTCGCGGCCGTTGGGCGGGCCGAGGATTGTTGCACCATTTCGCCGGATCGCCCCTCGTCCGGATGGGGACGGCGGCGGAACAGGTCAGCCCACGGTACGATGGAGGGTGATCATGCAGCACGCGAAGCCCACTCGGTCCATGGCCGTCGCCGCCAACCATACAGGCGAACGATGGTGGGCCCTCAGCCTTTTGTCCGGCTCTTTGGCCCTGCTCGCCTGGTGCGTCGTCGCGCTTTAGGCGAGAGGAAGGATCAGCAGAACGGGAGGGCCCAAACATGTGCAATTACAATCTGTTCCGCCACGCCGACCGCGCGGAGCTCATCTGCGCGGTTCCGGAGGTCCGGCCTGTGCCGGCCTTCATCACGGGTCCGCCATGGAGCTTCGTCGGACGCGTGCGGGATTGTGCCGCCGGCTCGCCAGGGTTCAATCACCAGGCTGCGGAGGAGAGCGTCCACTTCAACGGCTTTTACCTGTTCCAGTTGATCAATACATCGGATCTCAGGTCCTGGATCGATCAGGACCGCCGGCGGCAGCCCGGCGGGGAAGCTCCACTCTGCGGCAGGGAATGGCCAGGCGAGTTCCCGCTACGCCGGATGATGGCCGGTTGAGACGAGGAGGACTGAGGGTCGCGTGAGGGGAGCCCTGCGGCACGGCCAAGGCTCGAATCCCGCGCGGCTCTTCGAAATACACCGCGGCTCTGTCAGGAGGTGAACATGTCTGGCCCGCTTTACCCTGAGCCATCGCCCGAGCTGGCGCGCAGCCGCCGCGAACTCGCCCCTGACGTGCAGGCCGCCTTCGACGCATTCAGCCGCCAGGTGTTCGCCGCCGGTGCTTTGGACACTAAGACGAAGCAGTTGATTGCCGTCGCGGTCGCCCATGTCACCCAATGCCCCTATTGCATCCAGGGCCACACGAAGGCGGCTCAGCGCGCCGGAGCGACGGCGCAGGAGCTGATGGAAGCCGTCTGGGTGGCCGCCGAGATGCGGGCCGGCGGAGCATTTGCTCACGCCAGCCTTATGATCGCTTCCTTGTCCGAAGATCGGTAGACAATCAAAGTGCAAAGAAAGTGATTTGAACCTGCAAATCTATTCGTTTGTCACGTACCCTGTCCGCACATACCCTCTTTCCTGTCGACCGATGGCGCCGATGACCGGCATACCTTCACAGGCCTCTCGTCAGCGCAGACCCAGAGGAGGCAGGGATGCTCACCGCCGCGGACGTCATGACGAGAGCGGTCATCACGGTCAGGCCCGAGACGTCAATCCACGAGATCGCCAAGTTGCTCTGCGACCATCATATCAGCGGCGTTCCGGTTATCGATGACGAGGAGCGGCTGCTCGGTATTGTCAGCGAAGGCGATCTCATCGGGCATGCCCAATTGGCCGGCGAACAACGCCGGTCCTGGTGGCAGACTTTCCTCAATGGCCCCACGGTGCTGGCTCAGCACTACGCCAAATCACATGGCCGGACCGCCAGCGACGTCATGACGGACGAGGTGGTCGCGGTCCTGGAGACCACGTCGGTTGCCGACACGGCCCGCACCCTGGAGCAACATCGGATCAAGCGTGTTCCGGTGCTGCGGAACGGAAGGCTCGTCGGCATCGTGACTAGAAGCAACCTGCTTCAGGTGCTGGCGACCACCGACGTGTCGAAGCCGATGAACGTTGCCGACCGCATCATTCGGGAGCGGCTGAACGACGAGCTTGAGGGTCAGCCCTGGGCCTATCTCCTGTCGAAGAACATCGTCATCGAGAATGGCGTCGTTCACCTGTTCGGCATCGTCCAGTCAGACGAGGAGCGACACGCGCTCCGCCTTGCTGCGGAGAACCAGGCCGGCGTGAAGGCGGTGGAGGATCACCTTTCGGTGGTACCGCCCGTCTCTTATGTCTTCTAAGGAGCTCACGCTGAATCAGTTCAACGCTGGAGAAATGTGGAACGCCAAACTGGCTGCCCGAGCGACCCCACGAGGTCACACGAGCAGGCAAGATTTGTTCTGCCCCACCTCTCGAAGCGGCCGGATTTGTCATGGAGCTGCTGTTGTTGAGATTGCCGTCCTCCATGTTCATCCGCCTTGGACCGTGTCGGTCCTTTCAGGTGCTCGGCCCTTGTGGCTCGATGCTTCAGCATAATCGGGCTTCCAGAACGTGATGGTGTAGACATGATACCGACCCGGGGTGAAACGGCGCCAGCACCGAACTTCAAAGCGGTTCTGTACGGCATTGTGCTCACGGCACTTGCCAGGGCCTCTCTTGTGCTCGCCGTTTGCATCATCATGGATGCGTCCGGCGGCCAGGGGCTCGGACCGAGTCTGCGGACAGCGGTCCTCGCTTTCGGCCTCCTCGGGGGAGCCGCGCTTGGCCGCGGGTGGCGAGCGGAGCGGGTTTCAGAACCTGATCAGGCAAGCCGTTTCTACGCCGTCGCCCTTGTGAACTACTTCATCTGCTATGCCGCGCTTCTGGCTGGCAGTTTATTGAGCGCCGGTGAGAATTGAGGAGCGCAGGCTTTGCATGGCAGCCCTTTCTTGACCTTATCCACCGATCAAAGGCCCATCGTCCTCATCACCGGCGCAACCGGCAATCTGGGCCGCTCGCTGGGAAAGGTGTTCGGCCGCGACTACCGCACCGTCGGTCTCGACCGTGTTGCGGAAGGGGCCGACTTTCCGGTCATCGCGGTTGACTTCACGTCCGACGCATCAATGGAGTTGGCGTTCCGCAAATTCCGCGACACCTTCGGGTCACGCATCGCCAGCGTCATCCACCTCGTCGCCTACTTCGATTTTACGGGTGACGATCACCCTCTCTATCAATCCGTCACGGTCGAGGGCACCCGGCGCCTGTTGCGCGCCCTGCAGGGGTTCGAAGTCGAGCAGTTCGTCTATGCGAGCACGATGCTGGTGCATGCGCCATGCCGCCCCGGCGAGCGGATTGACGAACGGCAGCCGATTGATCCGCGCTGGGCCTACCCCAGGTCGAAGGCCGCAGCCGAGGAGGTGATCCGGGCCGAGCACGGGCCGATCCCCTATGCCATCCTGAGGCTGGCCGGCGTCTATGACGAGCACACGACCGTGCCCACGATGGCCCAGCAGATGGCGAGGGTGTACGAACGGAACTTCCAAAGCCACTTCTACTCCGGCAGCACGCTCGTTGGTCAATCCATGTTGCACCGGGCGGACATGCTCGATGCCTTCCACCGTACGGTCGACCGCCGCGCCGCATTGCCACCCAACGCCGAGATCCTGATCGGCGAACCCGACGCCATGGGATACGAGGCGCTCCAGGACGAGCTCGGCCGGCTCCTGCACGGCGAGGACAACTGGCCGACGCTGCGTCTGCCTAAGATAGTGGCCGCCGCCGGAGCCTGGGCGCAGGACGAGCTTGAACCGGTCATCCCTGACCTGATTGACGGAGGCGAGGAGCCGTTCATCAAGCCTTTCATGGTTGCCATGGCCGATGACCACTACGCCCTCGACGTCCGACGGGCTCGCGAGCTCCTCGGATGGGAGCCCCGGCACCGGCTGAAGGACGAACTGCCTCGGCTCGCAGCAGCCCTCAAGGCGGACCCAGCCGGATGGTACAAGGCGAATGGGGTCACACCCCCGGCCTGGCTGAGCGAGGCGGCCGATCTGGGGAAAAACCCGGAGGAGCTGAACGCCCGGCACACCGCCAGGACCAAATCCGAGCATCGCGCCAACCGCTGGGCGCATTTCGCCAACATGGGCCTTGGCACCTGGCTCATCACCCAGCCGCTGCTGATCGATGTCCCGGAGCCTCTCCTGCGCTGGAGCGAAATCGTCCTGGGCTGTGCCGTCATGGTGTTCGCGGCTGCGGCCCTGTCCTGGCGGGCGCAATGGGTCCGCTGGATATGCGCCGTAATCGGCGCGCTGGTGATGGCGGCGCCCTTCCTGTTCTCGACGCAAAGCGCGGCCGCCTATCTCTCCGACACGCTTGTCGGCTTCCTGATCTTCGCCTTTGCCGTTTGCACGAAGCCCGAGCCCGGCTCCTCGGCCGTCGCCGCGCTTACCGGGCCAGTCGTGCCGCCGGGCTGGAGCTACAACCCGTCCAGCTGGGTGCAGCGCCTGCCGATCATCATCCTGGCGCTCGTCGGCCTCTACGTCTCGCGCTACCTGGCGGCCTACCAGCTCGGTCACATCCCGGATGTCTGGGATCCGTTCTTCTCCGGCTCGCCATCCGATCCCCAGAATGGAACGGAGGAGATCATCACCTCGTCGGTGTCGAAGGCATGGCCGGTGTCCGATGCCGCTGTGGGCGGCTACACCTACCTGCTGGAGATCCTCACTGGTCTGGTCGGCTCGCGGGCCCGCTGGCGCACCATGCCCTGGCTGGTGATCCTCTTCGGCCTGATGATCGCGCCTCTGGGTGTCGTCTCGATTGTGTTCATCATCATCCAGCCGATAGTCATCGGCACCTGGAGCATCATCGCCCTGATCGGCGCCGCCGCGATCCTGGTGCAGATTCCCTATTCCCTCGATGAGATGATCGCGACGTTCCAGTTCATGCGCCGCCGGATAAAGAGGGGTCGGAACGCGCTCCGCGTGTTCCTCCTGGGCGACACCGATGACGTGGACGAGGCGCGAGACTCCAATCCGAAGGCCGACGAATTCGACAGGCCACCTGGCGCCGTGATCAAGGATATGGTGGGCGGCGGCGTCAGTCTGCCGTGGAACCTTGCTCTCTCGGGACTGGTTGGCTTGTCCCTGCTGTTCACGCGGGTCACGCTCGGGGCGGAAGGCAGCATGGCTAACTCCGATCATCTGATCGGCTCTCTTGTCCTGACGGTGGTCTCACTGGCCGCCGCGGAAGTGGCAAGGCCATTGCGGTTTCTCAACATCCCGCTCGGGCTGGCGCTCTTTGCCACCCCGTTCATCCATGGGGCCAGCATGACGGCGACCGTGGCCAGCATCGCCTGCGGCGCCGCGCTTGTGGCACTCAGTATCCGCCGTGGCCCGATCCGTGAGCAGTACGGATCCTGGAGCCGGGTGGTGGTGTAGCAAAATGACTGCCTCACGGCGCCGTCATCCCGGCCGGGAACCTTTTGGGATTGCTTCCATCCAATGGGGATGCGCGGGCACAGATGGACCCGGCGCGTCATCGGAGGATGCTATGAGAATTGCTTTCACCACACTTGCCCTGGCTGCCGCCTTCAGCCTGCCGGCCCTCGCCGCCGACCAGGTTGAGAAGGCGCCACCGACAGGTGCCTACAAGAAGGTGAGCGAACTTGTGAAGATACCCGACTTCCTGCCGGGCCTCGGCCAGCTCTATGTCGACCCCAAGACCCTGCCGGCCGGCCCGTTCCTCGCCTATGACCGAGACGGGCGACTTGTGAGCACGGTCTACATGCTGCCCATCGAGGATCTCTCGAACAAGGACAAGCGCTTCGACGATCTCGCCGCACCGGGCGGCAAAGTCGATCATGTCGACGTCTACTTCAACGCCGGCCATCCGGGTGTTGAGAAACCTCACGCCCATGTCGTCCTGTGGCATGTGCCCAAGGCCGACGAGCAACGGGTGGCGGCGAAGTGATGATTTCACGCAGATACATCCTGCGGATCGGCGGGGGTCTCCTCGCCGGTCTGGCAAGGCCCCGGCTCTCGCTTGCTGGTGAACCGGTCGAGATCCGGATGCAGGGCAACACGGACAGCTCGCATGTCTGGTTCGATCCAATTGGCCTGCGCGTTGAGCCCGGACAGACCATCCGCTGGATCAATCTCGATCCCGGCAACTCCCACACGGCCACAGCCTACCATCCGAAGAACTTCGAGCGCCCGCAGCGCATTCCGGAGGGGGCAGAGCCCTGGGACTCGGACTATCTGCTGCCGAACGAGAGCTTCTCGGTCACGCTCACGGTGGAAGGCGTGTACGACTTC
The DNA here is from genome assembly GCF_016734765.1 of Microvirga soli. Classification (GTDB taxonomy): domain Bacteria; phylum Pseudomonadota; class Alphaproteobacteria; order Rhizobiales; family Beijerinckiaceae; genus Microvirga; species Microvirga soli. The sequence goes on from NZ_JAERQE010000011.1 coordinate 56,777, forward strand.
TACTGCGTCCCGCACGAGCATGCCGGCATGGTCGGGCGGATCATCGTCGGTCAGCCCGGCCGGTCTCCAGCTGCCAGCGTGTCGGCGCAAGCGGCCGGCGGGGAGCCCCTCCCCGAGATCGCTCTCCAGGCTTTCCCGTCCATCGACGAGATCATGCGCCGGGGCGTCGTCAGGCGCACGTAAGGGCTGATCCAACATTGGCGGGAACCTTCCTGGTTCCTTCCGATCCAATGGTCATCCCAAAGGGCCCCACCAGGCACAGAGGAGGGCGCCATGATCCGCTCGGTTGCCTTCACAAAGGCGGTTATCGCCGGCATGGCGGGCGCCATCGCTTGGGAGATCGTCGCCCGGCTGCTGATCTGGGCCGGCGTTCCATTCTTCGACCTTGTCATGACACTCGGGACACTGGTTCTTCCCAACGCGAGCCCATGGGTGTCCTGGCTGGCCGGCATGCTGCTGCACCTGATGGTCGGCGCAATCTGGGCCGTGTTCTACACCTATTTCTTCTGGTCCGTCCTGCCGCTGCGCCCTGTCCTCCAGGGAATGGCGTTCGCGTTCGTGCCGATGCCGCTGGCGATCTTCATCATGCATCCGCAGTTCGACCTCATGCACCCGCTCGTGCAAAGCGGTGTGATGTCCTCCTCCGGCCTGTTCGGTTTAGGCGGGGAAATGCACGAGCCGCTCTCTATCGCAGCCGGCCACCTGATCTGGGGCAGCGTGCTGGGCCTGCTCTACACCCGACCCGTCGGGTATGCGGCGAGCCAACCGCCAGCCCTGAATACCCGGCCTGGGAGTTTACACCTGCCTGTCAGTTCGTCCCGTGCTCCGGTCGAACACAGGTTCATGTTCGCGACCGGGATCGAGTGCAGCTATCCCACCCTTGAGGGTGGGCGATGGCGCATGGACCAAATGGCAGCCTGCGGCCATTACCACCACTGGCGCACCGACCTCCAGCTCGTGCGGGATCTTGGCCTGCGTTACCTGCGCTACGGCCCTCCCCTGCACCTCATCCATCGCGGCCCCGGCCAGTATGACTGGGCTTTTCTAGATGAGGTTGCCGCCGAGATGCAGCGGCTTGGCATCGTGCCAATCATGGACCTGTGCCATTTCGGCCTGCCCGACTGGCTGCAGAACTTCCAGAACCCGGAGGTGCCGCAGGCGCTCGCCGACTATGCCAAGGCCTTCGCCCAGCGCTATCCGTGGGTGCAGCTCTATACCCCGGTCAACGAGATGTATGTCTGCGCCAAGCTCAGCGCGCTCGAAGGATTGTGGAACGAGCAGTGCCGGGACGAGCGCGCTTTCGTCACGGCTGTTCGTCACCTAGCCAAGGCCAACGTGCTGATGATGCAGGCGATTGCGGCCGAGCGCCCAGATGCCGTATTCGTCAACAGCGAGAGCGGCGAGTTCTACCAGCCCTGCTGCCCTGATCCCAAGGTTCGCCGCATCGCCGCTTTCGAAAACGAACGGCGCTTCCTGCCGCTGGATCTCCTGTATGCCCATCCTGTGCACGAGGACACCCGTGCCTACCTCCTCCAGAACGGCATGCCACCTGACGAATACGCGTGGTTCATGCAGCAGAACGTGCGCAACCGCTCGATCCTTGGGGTCGACTATTACGAGTGGAACGAGAAGCTCATCGACAGCAATGGTCATGCGCAGGTGTTGGGCGAGCTTTTCGGCTGGTATGCCGTCGCCGGCCAGTACTACCAGCGTTACCTGCGACCGATGATGCACACCGAAACCAACCGAATGGATGCCCGCGATGGACCGCGATGGCTCTGGCGGCAATGGCACAACGTGCAACTCATCCGCCAGACAGGCGTGCCGGTCGTCGGCTTCACCTGGTACTCGCTTACCGATCAGGTCGACTGGGACATCGCTCTGCGGGGGCCGCTCGGCAACGTCAATCCGGTCGGCCTGTTCGACCTCAACCGGGACCCGCGGACGGTCGGCCTCGCGTACCAGCACCTCGTGAGCCTCTTCGGGGCTGACCTCAGCGAGGCATCTTCCATCGAGGCGGTGCTGGAGGAAGCCTCAAAAATCATGACACGGGAAGCGAGGAGGCTGCATGCTTAGGATGCTCCAGGCCCATGGCCTTGATGCGGGCCCGACCCAACGGCCATTCCTGGCAGGCGCCATCGCAGGCGTGATCGCCACGGTCCCGGCTTTGGCTGCCCTCATCGGTTTCCAGGCGCTCGATGCGCCTGCCCGGGCAACCGGCACGTCCGTGTTCGCTGCCGGCCTCGCCTACGCCGGTCTGATGCTTCTCGGCGGGGTTGTGTACGGTTGGCTGTTCCAGCGCGCGGCCAATGACCCGCGGGGTGGCTGGCTGTTCGGGATGGCATTCGGCTTCGTGCTCTGGATGCTCGGACCGGTCCCGCTGCTGCAATGGCTGCCGGACCAGCCCGTCCTGCGCGGCTATCCTGCTGCGGGATTGCTGCTGGCCCAGTTGCTCTGGGGCCTCGCGATGGGATTGATGTTCCCGCTGGTTCACCGCCGCCTGCATGCCAGCCTGCAGAGCGAAGCCCGAACAGCATCCAGGGGCACGGGACCGGAAGCGGCGGCCCAGAGGCAGATGCTTCGGCCGCTCCCGTCCTCCCAGCCCCCATCCTCCTGATAGGACCTGCCCTTCCCATGATCGGGGCCCGTTCGGGAACCTTTGTCAGCATTCCCCATCTAATGGATAGCAACAGGAGCTTGGCCATGCAAACGCAGGCGGTCGCGGCAACAGGGTTGGACGGGATCGATGATCTGGCGCTGGTTGAACGGGCCCGCAACCGGGACGGGGCCGCGGTCCGGCTCATCATGCAGAGACACAATCGGCAGCTTTACCGCGTGGCCCGCAGCGTCCTTCATGACGATGCCGAGGCCGAGGATGTGGTCCAGGAGGCCTATGTCCGTGCCTTCACCCACCTGGACGGCTTTCGCGGCGAGGCGCAACTCTCCACCTGGCTCACGCGCATCGCTCTCAACGAGGCGCTAGGACGGCTCCGACGGCGGCGCATCACGGTCGGCTTGAAGGACATCGATGCCATCAACGATCAGGGGGAGGCCCGCGTGATCTACCTGCCGTCGGCCCGCCAGGACGGTGATCCGGAAGCCGCCGCGGCCAGAGCCGAGGTGCGGCGTCTGCTCGAACGGGCCGTGGACCAGTTGCCTGATTCCTTCCGCATGGTCTTCGTGCTTCGGGACATCGAGGAGATGAGCATCGAGGAGACCGCCGCTCACCTCGGCCTGCGGCCTGAGACGGTGAAAACGCGGCTTCATCGCGCCCGGCGCCTCCTGCGGCAATCCCTCGACAGAACCCTGTCATCGGCCGTGGGCGACCTCTTCCCGTGCGCGGGCGCCCGCTGCGCCCGGATCACGGAAGCGGTGCTGGAGCGTCTCGGCCTGCCGGAGCCTCCGGAGGGATGACTGAGCCATTCGAGGAGATGAACAGCATCATCGCAGGATTTCATTTTGAATGAGGAATGGAGAACGTCATGCGAGCCGATAATCCCGTACGCACAGGAAATCCTCAAAGCACCGCGCAGATCGCCGGTCATCCGCTGCATCCGATGCTGATCCCCTTCCCGGTCGCCTTTCTCGTGGCCACCCTCGTGTGTGACCTGCTGTTCTGGAACACGGGCAGCAGCGCTTGGAGCATGGCTTCGCTCTACCTTCTGGGCGCCGCGCTCATCATGGCAGCCCTTGCGGCCCTTGCCGGCCTGACTGACTTCATGGGCGACCGGCGCATCCGCAATCTGTCCGCGGCCTGGCACCACATGTTCGGAAACGTCGTCGTAGTCCTGCTCTCATTGTGGAACTGGTATCGCCGCTACGAGGCCGGGGACGCCGCCGTTCTGCCGACGGGGCTCGTCATCTCGCTCGTCGTCGTTCTCCTCCTGCTCTACACCGGCTGGCGCGGATGGGAGATGGTCTACCGTCACCGCGTCGCCGTCTCGGATTAGGGGACCTGATCCGAATTCTCGACGTCGCCGTGCTGCCAACCGCCAGCAGCACGAGGTCGCAGGCAGGACAGAGTACCCAGAGAGAGCCGGTGTCCGCAGTTGGGCGACGTAAAGCAACGAAACCGGTCTCAGGGAGCAATACAATTCGTTTGATAACACTGCCGACATCCACCAACCTCAACCCACGAGGTTAGTGCACGGCGCACCGGTTGGAATGTTTCAAATGACCTGCACCTGACAAGGCGAACCTGCCCATAACCATCTCGGTCGAGGGCTTTGAAGGGGCCCTGCGACCCGGAGAGGTTCGAAGGCCGCAGATGGATGGTGGGAACACGCATGCGGTTGCAGCCAAGGACTGTTGCTGTGGGAGAGCAGGGCCATGGACGAGGACGAGCAACTTCACCTTCTGAATGAGGCTCTTCATTGGGCGCTCATGACGCTTCATTCCGCCAGGTCTGAATACCAAAGGCTTTCTCCCCCTGGCGATCCCTTTTTGATGGAGCGTAGCGAGTTCTTGGCCGCCCGGCGAAACCTGTACATCGCTGCGCATACTGTCGGGGAGATCAGACGGAGAATATCAAGCAGGAAGCAGGCGCTGGGGATCTCGTCGGAAACGTTGAGGGCTGACGATGTCGTCCTACACTGACGCCGTGAGCATCACGACGCGTTCGGCGGAAGAGGTCTTTGAGGATCACCTGAGGCTGAGGGTTGCCGGCAAGATCGAGGAGGATCTTCGCCGCAACTACGCGAAGAATGTTGTTCTGCTCACGATCAACTCGAATGTTCGTGGACACGACGCAATCCGGATGTCCGCGCGACGGCTTCGCGATCAACTCCCGGATGGCCGGTTCGAGTTCCTGTCGAAGCAAGTCAATGGTCCGTATGCGCTGCTTATCTGGCAGGGTCAGTCATCCCGTTTCAACGCGATGGAAGGAGCAGACAGCTTTGTGATCCGGGATGGAAAGATCCAATTCCAGTCAATTCATTATAGATTGGACCATCCATTGCCGCTGAATGCATTGCTCTGAAATCAAGCTTTGATCTGGCGAAGAGAAACTCCGGAGCTGACTGCAACGTACCATGACCTGGAACGGCGATGATTTCCGTGCCTGATCAGGTCAGATGCGCCGCCGCGGTGGCCTCCTCCCTCAGGCAGGTTTGGATCATCGTGCATTCGCCTTCTGCATCCGGCAAGGGATCCTCCTACCTGTGATTGGGGCCTGCGCATCCCCGCAACGCCGTTCGCACCCGGACCATGAGATGAGCACCCTGCTCGTGGGGGTGTCCACCCCGGCCGCTCCGCCACAGCAGTGATATAGGTGTCCAGGCGGACCAACGGAAATCTTGCAGTCATCACGCAAGATTATTCGTTTTCGTGATCCGGTTGAACGGCCTATCCTGCATGGGTGCGTCCTTGCGGCGCCCGGGCCCATGATCTGCGGGGCTGCCGTCGCTGCCGCAGGGCCGCTTGGAGGCCATCATGAGATACAGGTCTGTCGACGAACTGCGCGGTGCATCCGTGGTCCAATCAACCCTGCCGCAACCGATGACGCGTGATGAACGGCTCGGACGCTGGGCCATGCTGCTGGAGGCGAGACCCGACCGCCTGGTTCACACTTTGTCGGAAATCGAAACCAAGCATGGATGGCCGCCAGCGCGACGTCCTGCGTGCGGACAACTCGGCCCTGACCGTCGCGTTCGAAGATCCTGTCCTGCGGGACGAGGGTCTGCAAAGCGACACACTCGCCGATGCGATCACCTTCTTTGGGCTGTCCGAATGCGACGCCCATTATGTGCTGTGTTCATGCCTCAACGGACAGACGATGACGGCGGGCGCTGCAGCGTTGAAGGTGCGTGGGCTGGCCGGTCAGAAGGTGTCGCTGCTCGCAGCCTGCCTGATCGCTGGTGCGCTGATGGCAGTTCCGTTCGCGGTTTCCTTCATTTGAGTCCGGGTCCTGACAGCGCATGGACGACGAACCCAGAGGCTTCAGGACGGGACCACCCATCTCAGCCCCCGATGGGACACCGGCGACCCGTGAAGTCGAGCGGGATGGTGCGGAAAGATGCATCATGGGTTTCAAGCCCGTGGCGTCGCGGTTCATGAGGCCTGAAGCGACGACGCGCTGCCGTCTCGTCGGCATCGGAAGGCGTTGATGGCATGATCAGGTCCTGCGGCTCCACTTTCCGTTAGCGAGGGAGATCCGCACGTGAGCCCAGATTGATTGGGGCCCAGAAGGTGCGCATCTATAGGATAACTGGTTTTGATTGACATTTGAGTGCAGTTTCCTTGTTATAGAAGGCATGGACATTGAGCTCGCCCGGACGTTTCTTGAAATCGTTTCGACGGGAAGCTTTGTTCGGGCCTCGGAGAGGCTGAACGTCAGTCAGACCACGGTCAGCGCGCGGGTCCGCAACTTGGAACAGCAGCTTGGCCGGCAGCTGTTCGTCCGCCACAAGGGTGGAGCCTCTCTGACGCCGGCCGGCGAGCAGTTCCTGCGTCATGCACCCATGTTCGTTCAGTTGTGGCAACGGACGCTTCATCAGGTTGCGGTGCCGCCCGGCCGCCGCGCGGTGTTGACCGTCGGCAGCGAGGTGAGCCTCTGGCAGCCGCTTCTGCTGGACTGGGTCCAATGGATACGCCGTTCACTGCCGGATATCAGCCTTCGCGTGCATGTGGACGTTCCGCAGGACCTGATCAACCAGGTTGCATCCGGGCTCGTCGACGTTGCCATCATGTATGCGCCCCAGCAGCGGCCCGGACTGAGGGTCGATCTTCTGCGGGAGGAGAAGCTCGTGCTCCTCACAACCAACCTCGATGGACGCCTCCAGGACGGAACGGACTATGTGTACATGGACTGGGGGCCCGATTTCGTGCTTCACCACGGCATGAACTTTCCCGATGTCGTGCCGGATGTCTTTATCGATCTCGGCCCGCTCGCCCTTAACTATGTTCTTTCATCTGGCGGGTCCGGTTACTTCAGGATGAGCGCGGTTGAGCCCTATATTGCATCCGGGCGGCTGCACCTGGTCCGTGACGCGCCCCAATTTTCTTATCCGGTCTATGCGGTGCATTCCGTCACGGCGGACATGTCCGTGGTGAGCCCCGCCTTGGGTGGCCTGCACACGATTTCAGGCATGAAAGCCGAGTGAAGCAGCGGGGGCCCGCATTTGCAAGCTTGGTTCTCTGCTCGCAAATCAGGGTGGGGTATCATCAGGGGCAGGTTTCGGCGCGAGCTGAACGAGCTCCCCAGTACCGAAGTGCGGCGCGTCAGGTGCATCAAGCCTTCAGAGGCGCATCCCTGAGGACCCCCAAATAAGCCTGGAAATGGTCTGAGGAAGGAAAGACCGTTCCGGTCGCGGATCTGCTCCGATGCGGAGGTAGCATTCTGCCCGGTCCACCCCACATGACCTTGGCAGCAAAGGAGGCCTGAATGGAACTGACCGGACTGGTTGCCAATGCCATTCTTTCCGCCGCCGCGGATGCGGTCGTGGCGACCGACCGCGAGGGTATCATCCGCGTGTGGAACCCCGGGGCCGAACGGGTCTTCGGCTACCACGCCGACGAGGCGCTGGGTCAATCGCTGGATCTCATCATCCCGGAGCGCCTGCGCGCCCGCCATTGGGATGGCTTCCGGCACGTCATGGCAACCGGCGAGAGCCATTACGGCGCAGGCGATCTCCTGTCTGTCCCGGGCCTTCGCAAGGATGGCCAACGCATCTCGCTGGAGTTCACCATCGTGCCGCTCAAGGACGAACAGGGGCAGATGCACGGACTCGCCGCGGTCATGCGTGACGTGACCAGCCGCTTTGAGGAGATCAGAAGCCTGAAGCAGAAGCTGGCAAACGCAAGCGCTCCACCGAGCCCCCACTGACGGGCATGACAAACCCGTTCTACACCATCGGGCATTCCACCCGCTCCATTCCGGAGTTCGCGGATCTCCTGCGCGAGGCCAACGTCCGTCTTGTGGTGGACGTCCGGACCGTTCCGCGCTCCCGGACGAACCCGCAGTTCAACCGTGATGCCTTGCCCGACAGCCTGGCGGGTTATCAGATCGGCTACGAGCACATCGCCGAGCTCGGCGGGCTGCGCGGCAGGCAGCGCCAGATGCCCCCTTCCCCTAATGAGTATTGGGAGAACAAGAGCTTCCGGAACTATGCCGACTACGCCTTGAGCGACACATTCCGCTCCGGCTTGGCGCGGCTGCGCGATCTCGGCGGTGCGAGCGTCACGGCGATTATGTGCGCCGAGGCGGTGTGGTGGCGTTGCCACCGGCGGATCATCACCGACTACCTGCTCGCCTCCGGGTGCGGCGTGTTCCACATCCTTGGACCCGGCAAGATCGAGCCGGCGTCCCTCACGCCCGGCGCCCGCCCCTCCCCTGATGGAATTCTTTACCCCGCCCGGGACCAAGCCTCCTGAGACACCCCGGCTGAGCCGGCGCGCACCTGTCGTCTGCACTCCCGGACACTTCATCCAGAAACTGCCATCGTCGCCCCATTCTGCGCATAGCGCCGGGCAAGAACCGCGCCCACGAGGATCTGGATCTGGTTGTAGAACATGATGGGCAGCACGATCATGCCGAAGCCCGGCGCAGTGGCGAACAGCACCTTGGCCAGGGGCAGGCCTGATGCTAGGCTCTTCTTCGAACCGCAAAACACCGCCGCGATCTCGTCTCCCCGAGAGAAGCCGAAGCGGCGGGCGATGTACGCGGTGACGGCCAGCACGACGGTCAACAGAACCAGACACAGCACCGCCGTCAGGGCCACACTGGCAGGCGGAAGCCGGGACCACAGGCCGTCGACCACCGACTGCGAGAATGCCGCATAGACAATCAGCAGAATGATCGCCTGATCGAACTGGCCGATCCGGCGCTCGTGCCGGGCCATGACCCGGGACAGCCATGGGCGGACAATCTGGCCGGCGGCAAAGGGGACCAGGAGCTGGAGAACCACGTCGCCCAAGGCCCTGGTGAGGTCGAAGCCGCTCTCGACCGAGGTCCGAGTCATCAGAGACAGCAGCACGGGCGTCAGCAGTAGGCCAAAGACGTTGGACGCCGCCGAGCTGCAGATGGCGGCCGGCACGTTGCCCTTCGCCATGGCGGTGAAGGCAATGGAGGATGACACCGCCGACGGCAGCGCCGCCAGGTAAAGGAAGCCCAGCAGAAGGTCCGCGGGTACCCATGCTGATGGCAGCACGCCTAACGGCATCACGGCCACGGGAAACACCACGAACGTGATGGCGAAGATGAAGAGGTGCAGCCGCCATTGGATGAGGCCCTGAATCACCACCTCCCGCGGAAGGGCCGCGCCATGGACGAAGAAGAGCAGCGCGATGCCGAGGATCCCCAGAGTGTCAAGGATCTCGGCGCTGGTGCCCTGCGCGGGAAGGACGCTGGCCACGGCGACTGCCGCCATGATCAGCAGGAGAAACGGGTCGATCTTACGCATGATTGGATCCTGTTGGATTGTGGAGGGCAGTCGGCCGCAGGGCTCAGTAGTACGGCCACACCTGGGGATGATCCGGGTCTGGATCGCAATGCCGACGGCATTCCCGCGGACGTGCCGGGTGGGACTGTGCTCTCGCCAGCACGGGCACCGCACTGAGCATCGCGAGACTGGCGACCAATGCGGCCGGAACCGTCAGGGCCATCAGACCAAAGGCGCCGTGCAGGGTTGCGCCGGCCGCGGCCCCGGGCACGAGTGTGCCACAGAGGAGGGCATGGCCTCCCAATTGCCATGGCCGTGCCCTGCCGCTCAGGGTCTGACCCAACGCCTTTCCCAGGCTCACCAGCGTGCCGGTAATGAAGGTCGCGCCCAGCCGCACACCATCCACCGGCTGCATGACGGTGTTCTGCACGCCCATTGCCGCCACGAGCGGAAGGATCGAGGTGGAGATAGGCCATCCGGAATTGGCCAGAAGAGCGGCCCCCGCCAGAAGGAGCGCCTCCAGCAACAGGACAGCCGGGAGGCGCCATGCTTCAGCGAGACTGGCCAGGACGGTCGCAACCGCGACGCCCCCCAGGAACGAGCCGATCATCAACGCGCCCTGGTGGACCGGACTCCATTGGCCGTCGCCCAGTCCGACGCCGAGCGACATGCTGGCCCCGCTCATGAAAGACGCGAACAGCCCGCCTAGGCCGATGTACCCAATGGCGTCAACAAAGCCGGCCAGGGCCGTCAGCAACCCACCCATGGCAATCTGGTCCGCCTTATCGGCGAGCGGCAGCCGGACGTCCGATGCCGTGCGGCAGCTGGATGGCATCGTCTCGCTACTGCGGCAAAGCATGGCAGCCTCCCCGAGCCGGGTGCCGGACGTGGCGTTCGCGTCCAATCATTCCATCCCTCACAGAACCCGAAAGAAGCCGTCGATGACGATCCAGACGAACATCGGGTAGAGCGCAAGTCCCAGGGTGGTGCCGATGCGGCGGCCCCAGCGGACAGCCGGATCATGGGATGGCTCATCGCCGAAAAACCGGTCGACAACTGTGGCTCTCATCAGGCGTTCTCCTCGGCTTCCTGCTCCACCGCGGCTTTCGCGCTGGATCCAGACCTGCTACATAGACCCAACATAAATTGGTCTGAATGCGAAGCGATGCCCGGAACACGCCTGTCGGCGAATGATGCCACTCGGCGCCTGCGTGCCCATCTGCGGCAGCGGGCATACGGCCCGCAGGACAAGCTGGAGCCGGAGCGGGTCTTGGCGCCCAGGATCGGCTGCAGCCGCGAAACCCTGCGGGCGGCGCTTGATGTGCTGGAGAAGGAAGGCCTGATCTGGCGGCACGTGGGCCAGGGCACCTTCGTTGGCCCTCGCCCGGCCCATGAGCCGATCCGCCCGTCGGTCCTGGCCGAGATGGCCTCAGCCGCCGATGTGCTCGACGCCCGACTCCTGATCGAACCGCCCATCGCGGGCGAGGCGGCGCTGCGCGCAACCCCCAACGAGATCGCCCTTCTGCGTGCCGACGCGCTGAGGAGCAGCCAGGCGCCCGACTGGCAGGCCTACGAGCAAGCTGACGACGCCTTCCACAAAGGGATCGCCCGGATCACCGGCAATCCGCTGCTGATCGCCTTCCTCGATGTTCTGTCATCGGTGCGCGGCCGCGCCCGCTGGCAGCGGCAGCACGACCTCGCATTTCGCCGAGCACGCAAGAAGGAATACGCGGCGCAGCAGGGGCGCATGCATCTGGCCATCGTGGACGCCATCGCAGCGCGAGATCCCAAGGCGGCACATCGGGCCATGTTCGACCACCTGAGCGCCATCCGGAGCATCATGGTTCATGAAGGAGCCGGTCAGGCAGGCGGGTGAATGACCACCTTCTACCTCATTGCGGACGTTCGCTCTTCTTCCGCTCCGTGCCAATTCCTGACCTTCAAAGTATGTCCAAGCTTGCCCTGAAGCGTTGCATGCAACGCTTCAATCTGGCCTGAACCCTTGCAGGCTTAGGAAACCTGATTGCTTGTAGCCACTTGTAATCTGACCATTCGGGTGGTGCCGCTTTGCGCGCATTCCTCTCAAATGCATTCAGGGCCCGTAAGCATCCGCGATGTCACCTCATGTGCTCGTGCAACAAACGTCCCGAGCACTGGGCTCATGCTCCTCCCTTGCAGCTTCACCAAGCCCACCGGGCGTTCAGTCTCAGGAAGCTCCAGTGGGATTGCGACTATGGCAGGTTGAGCACCGGGAAAACGCAACATGGCTCTCGGAAGAAGCGTCAGGTGAGGACCACCGCTCATCAGGCTCAGCCGCAGTTGAAGGGAGGGGGCCACCACAGCAGCGCGGGGCGGCTCAAGTCCACGCACCCGAAAGATCTCGGCTCCAAATCGACCGAGCACCGTCTCCGGAGGGGGAAGAACCCAGGGCTGATCGATGAGATCGGCCAGGCTGATTGACTGGCGTCTTGACCATGGATTGTGTGCTCCCGCCGCCACCACAAGTGGGTCAGCAAACAGCACCTCCATCTCTAGGTCGCTTTCGGCATCAAGCTCCGGCATGCGCGTGAGCGCTACGTCCAGCCGCCGCTCGCGTATTGCCTCGTAAAGCACCGCTGTGTCGCCAACCATCACCTGAAACCGGATCTTGGGCATCAGAGCCAGAAGTTCGTTGATGATGACGGCCAACACTGGCGTGACGGGCTCGGGAGCGCCGACCCTCAGCTCCCCTTGCGTCGGATCCCGCAGGAACTCGATCTCGGCGAGCCCCTGCCTCAGGTCATCGAACACGGCGGCCCCATGCCTCAGCAGGGCACGCCCGTAGGCGGTCACCTCGACACCTCTCGGCGTCCGGTCGAGCACGGGCACGCCGAGCGTATGCTCCAGATCGGCAATGGCCTTCGAAACGGCAGGCTGTGAGACGGCCAACCGCTCGGCGGCCTTGGACATGCTCCCGGCCTCCGCGATCACTTGCAGCGTGTGAAGGTCCCGCAGCCGCAATCGCCGGCCGATGCGCTCGTCCCACTGCATGAGGCTCTTCCGAAAAGTTATAGGCCCATTCCAGAATACGAATTCTCTTTATAGCTCAACCAGGCAACACTCACGACATAAATGATGCGGAGGCGGCTATGACCTTGGGCGAGGCTGCGTTTCTGGCGTTCTCGGCGTGTAACTTTCTGCGGCTGGGGTCCTATGTGCCCCAGATCATCCGTGTGGCACGTGACCAGCACGGGGCGTCATGCATCTCGTTCACGTCGTGGTCGATTTTCCTCTTAGCCAACAGCACGACGGCGGCTCATGCGGCGGTCAACCTCGGGGACGGTTTGCTGGCCCTGATCAGCGCAGTGAACGCCATCTGCTGCCTGGCCATCGTCGGTCTCACAGCCTGGAAGCGTGCCGCTCTGAGGTCGGATCTCTGGCCTCGGGTGCTCTCCTGCCTGCCGCGTTACCCATACCGTTGGCCTCGGCGGCAAGCCACCGCCTCATGGTCGGGCCAGCGGCAATCCTAGGGAGGTTCTCATGAAATGGATGCTCGCTCCTATCCTGGCCCTGGTTGCTGGCTTGGTCTCCTCCGGGAGTTCGGCAACGGAAGCGGTCCGGCTTGTCATGCCGTTCGCCGCCGGCTCCGCCACGGACGCTCTCTCCAGGGTCATTGCCGACGAACTTGAGACAGGCCTGGGCCGGGCGGTCGTGGTCGAGAACAGAACCGGCGCGGCCGGACGCGTCGGCGTGCAGGCCGTCAAAAGCGCTACCCCTGACGGAGCCACGCTCCTGTTCACCCCCATTGCTCCCATGGCCGTCTACCAGCACGTCTACCCAGTGCTGGGATACGATCCTGTTCAGGATTTTGAGCCGGTCTCGCAGGTAGCCACATTTGACTTTGCGGTCGCCGTGGGGGCTGAGATCCCGGCAGACTCTCTGTCCAGCTTGGTAGAATGGCTCAAGGCTCATCCTGGACGGGCCAACTACGGCACGCCGGGGGCCGGCACTCTTCCCCATTTCTTTGCCGTGCTGTTCGGCCGTGAGACAGGTCTGGATCTGCGTCATGTTCCCTACCGGGGGACGTCGGCAGCCATCAACGACCTCCTCGCCGGCCAGCTCCCGATGGTCTTCACCAACACGGGCGAACTGCTGGAACTGCATAAGGCAGGGCGCATTCGGATCCTGGCGACTTCCAGCACCTCACGCTCGCCTTTTCTGCCGGGCGTTCCGACCTTCCAGGAGACGGGCTACGCGATTGCCGGAGCAGGCTGGCACGGTGTCTTTGCGCCCCGTGGCACACCCGCGGACGTTCTTGACCGGTTCAATCAGCTCATCACTGCTGCTTTGCAGAAGGAGCAGGTGAAAGAGCGGATCATCGCTATGGGATTTGAACCGACCGGGACATCCCGTTCACGGCTTGCCGAAATCCTGAACCGGGATGCAGCAATGTGGGCCCCGGCGGTGAAGGCAGCTCGCTTTACACCCGACCAGCAGTGAGAGGACCTGCCAATGTTCCACGACGCAACCCCATGCGATCCTCCGGCCGAGGACAGGCTCATTCTTCTGGGCACGAAGGGTGGGCCACGCCCGAGCCTCCTGCGGTCCAACCCGGCCAATCTGATCCTCTCCAAGGGCTCAGCCTATCTGGTCGACTGCGGCTACGGCACCACACGGCAGCTTCTGTTGGCAGGAGTGCAGCCTCATGAACTCGACGCGATCTTCATCACACATCATCACTCCGATCATACGCTGGAGCTCGGGCCACTGCTCTACCAAGCCTGGGTCGGAGGTCTGCGCCGACCCATTGACGTGTTTGGACCGCCCCCTCTCGCGACACTGATCAACGGCTTCTTTGCATCTCTCTGGTTTGAGATCGCCACGCGCATGGAGGATGAAGGACGCTCCAATCCACAGCACCTCGTTCGCATACACGAGATCGATGCACCAAGCGTTGCGCTGGAAACAGCGAAGATCCGGGTGACGGTCGGCCCGGTCCACCACCCTCCCCTGCGGCATGCATTTGCGTATCGGTTTGATACCCAGCACCGTTCACTTGTCCTGTCCGGCGATACGGCCATCTGCCCGGAGCTGGTCGCGTTGGCTCGGAAGGCGGATGTGCTGGTGCATGAGGTCATGCGAGTGGAGAGCCTGCCGAGGCTGATCGCCGGATTGCCGAACGCACCTGCGCTACACGCGCACCTTCTGGCCAGTCACACCACTACGGAGCAGGTCGGCGCTGTTGCGGCCCGGGCCGAGGTTGGAACGCTGGTGCTGAACCACTTCGTCCCGGGCGACGATCCTGCGATCACTGAGGAGATGTGGCTCGCCGCACCAAGGAGGGTGTTCGAAGGCACTGTGATCGCGGGCCGCGATTTACTTGCTGTGTAACAGTTGGTCGTCCGCCTTGGGTCAAAAACGTCGCTTAAGCATTACTTAGTAGAGGTCCGCTCACGGCGCCGATGCAGAAATTCAGACATGGTCCGCCCTGTGCCACACGGCGGCATTGTAGTCTGGTCTTCCATTTCGCAAAGCAAATGAACGACCTTGATCGAGACGGCCTCCAGCGATCAGGAATGGCCAACGGCGTCGGTTCTTTGCTCAATTCACACTGGAAGGGCACGGCCTGCCAACTCGACCCAATAAGACACCCCATAGGGGATGGCCTCATCGTTGAAGTCAAAGGCTGCGTTGTGGACGGGGCGCTGTCGCCAATGCCGATCAGGATATACGCGCCTAGCACCTGACGCAGGATGAAAGCGAAGTCCTCGGACCCCATCAGGGGGCTGCAGCATAGGTTTCATTTTCGAGCCAGCGAATAGCCGCTTCAAGCCGGGATCGTGGGTCGGTTGAATTCCAGAGGCTGGGCTCCATGTCCATTGGATCATGTTCGGACCTTTGTCGCAGAAACGGTACCTGACCCGCGCCGGGAGCCTTCAAACGGGCTCATAACCTGGCTGGGGAGGTGCGCCTCATAGGCCCTCCCAGCCGGGCGGACATGCTCTTCCAACACGCATGATTGATCAAGCGCCTCGCCACAGGCGTACCGTACGCCCGTCGCTAAACGGAGCGACCGTATGGGCACGTCACGAGACCATGTGAGGAACAGGTGAAACCTCGCCATAGCAAACTGGCCTCCCTGGCCAGCGACGACGCCTATGCGAAGGCCTCCGGTCGCAACTCCAAGCCAAAGGAAGCACGCTCGGTCCAAGTCGACGAGGACATGGTCTGGCAGCGACGGACGTGGACTATCCAGCGCCTCGGCTGGCTGGCCATGGGCGGTCTGGTCCTAACCGCTCTGACCGGGGTTTTCGGGTACGGCCCCGTGAGCTGTCAGCAGGCAACCGACCCGGCTGGCCTCGTGCGGGTCGAGTATGAGCGCTTCCAGCGCCAAGGATCCGAATTTACCTTGCGAGTGGACGTCGCGCCTCAAGCGACTGCAGACAACGTCGTCCCGCTTCGCGTGAGCGGCAGCTTCCTCGATGCGGTCGAGGTGAAGGGGATTGCTCCCGAGCCCCGGGAGGCCAGAAGCCTAGGAGCCGATATCGAGTACATGATCCCGGTGGCGCAGTCGGGCCAGGCGGCCACGATCCGCTTCGCGCTGAAGCTGCGGGAGGTCGGCTCCCACTCGGCCGAGATTGGTCTGAGCGGACGCGAGCCGGCCCGCTTCACCCAATTCGTCTATCCCTAAGCCCTGGAGCCACAATCATGGACTCGGTGCTCAGAGCCGCCTTCATCTATTTCTTTCTACTGATCGTGTTCCGCATCGCAGGCCGCCGCACGCTGTCCGAGATGACGACGTTCGACTTCGTCCTGCTGCTGATCATCGGCGAGGCGACCGAGCCGGTGCTGCTTGGCGACGATCCGTCGGTCGTCTATGCAGCCATCGTGATCATCACGCTGTTGTTCATCAACATCGCTATGTCGCTGATTAAAAGCCGCTGGAAGACCATGGAAAAGCTCATGGACGGTGTGCCGACGATCATCGTTGAGCATGGTCGTCTCATGCAGGATCGTATGAGCACGGCGCGAGTGAGCCGGGATGACGTCATGGAGGCCGCACGTCGCATGCACGGGATCGAGCGGCTGGAGCAGATCAAGTACGCCATCGTCGAGGTCAGCGGCGGCATCACCATTGTGCCCCAAGCGAGCGGTTAGCACTCGCAGGACATGCATTGGCCTCTCCCGCAACCTTGGACAATCTGCCATGAAATCGATGTACAGGATCCTCTATCGCCCGCTGCCACGTGCGCTGCGGAGACGCCCTGCCACAACCGCGGAGGACATCAGGAAGGCTACGCGATGGCATGCCGGCCTGGCGATCATTGTCGCCGTTCTGGCGTGGGCACTCTATGGATTTTACCATTGACAGGGGTGGACGCGATCCTGTCAGCCGCAATGGACTCGCCCGGCATGTCCGTTCCGACGCCTATTCGCCTGTCACCGGAGGCGCACGGCTGTGATCCCGCCACATCTCGTAGAGATCACCCTCCTCAGGATGGACGGGCAGGTAGGTAACTTTTAGCGACTGGTGTGCCAACGGCTTTGCCAATTCGGCATAAATGGCCGCCGTGGAAAGTCCACAGGGCTCGCCGTCCTCGTTGGAATAGGCGTAGGTCGCTTCACGAATACCAGTCAGATACATGGCTGAAAGGCACATTGGACAGGGCTGGCCGCTGGCATAGATCACACAGCCGTCGAGACGCGGGCCGCCGAGCGCCCGGCTTGCGGCACGGATCGCCTGGAGTTCGGCGTGGGTGGTCGGGTCCTGCGTTGTATGGATCTCGTTGACGCCCGTGGCGACAATGGCACCGTCCTTGACGAGGACCGCTCCAAATGGACGTCCACCCTTGCGCACATTCTCGCGCGCGAGATCGATGGCTTCACAGAGGAAATTCCGGGCCGTGGACATGTCGTTCCTCCTCTCCTGGCGCGATCAGCGGGCGCCAGCCGCCGTCAGGAGCTGCTCGATCCCGCGATAGCCCCGCTGGCGCGCATGCTGCAGCGGCGTGACCCCGTCACGGTCGGCGAGGTTGGCGTTCGCTCCCGCGTCGAGCAGCAGGTGAACAATTTCAGCATGCCGCGGCCCGCCGTCCCCGAGGATGATCGCCTCCAGCAACGCGGTCCAGCCCAGCTTGTTCACGTGGTCGACATCCACACCAGCTTCAATCAAGGTGCGCACCGTCTCCACGTGCCCGCGCTCGGCAGCGGGGATGAGCGCCGTGCCGCCATAGCGGTTCGTGCTCCTGAGATCGGCGCCATGGGCCAGCGTGAGGCGGAGGATCTCAAGGTAACCTCTGGCCCCGGCGAGCAGATAGGGACTGTCGTTGATCTCGTCCTTCGCGTTCACGTCGGAGCCGATCTCGATCAGGGCTCGTGCGGTCGCGACATGGTTGTTCTGGACCGCTGCCATGAGGGCCGTGCGCTGGCGGCTGTCACGCGCGTCAATGCTCGCCCCTTCACCCAGGCCCCGCCTGACGCCGTCGGTATCCCCCTGCTCCGCGGCGGCGATGAGTTGGCGGTCGAGCGGCGAAGGGGAGCTGGTCGAACCAAGACCCGTGAGTGTGCTCATCAGCAAGGCTCCCAATACCATGACAGGAAACAACAGTCTCATCATCGTGCCATCCACAACATCGGTCAGGCCCTTCCCGGTCCGGGATATTGGCCCGCCATGCAATTTGGGAAGAGCACGCACGGTGCGAAGGGCGATTGATCGTGGCATTCCTTACCGAACTCTGGAGTGGCCGAGTAGATCCGAGGCGGTCTGGACCGGAATGTCCAGCATCGCCTTCTCGGCGGGCGTGAGATGCCGGACGGCGCCCCTCGGGAGATCGCCCAGCCGCACTCCGCCCACATCGATCCGCACGAGGCGGAGCACCTCCGCATCGACGGCGTCGAGCAGGCGTCGGATCTGGCGGTTCCTGCCCTCGCTGAGAACAATTTCGAGCCATGCGTTGCGTGCTCCGGCACGGAGCAGGCTGGCCGATTTCGCGACGAGGCGCTCGCCGTCGAGCACCATGCCGGCCTGGAGGCGTTCCAGCATTGCCTCATCCGGCATGCGGTCGATTTGGACGTGGTAGACCTTCTCGACGTTCGACGCGGGATCCAGCACACGCTGCGCCCAGCGCGTGTCGTTGGTCAGGAGCAGCAGGCCCTCGCTCGCCTTGTCGAGGCGTCCCACGGGCGCAACGAACGGGAGGTCGAGCCCTTCTAGGCAGCCGTAGACCGTCGCACGCTCGTGCGGATCGTCGCGGGTTGTGACCAGGCCGCGTGGCTTGTTGAGCATCAGGTACACCTTGCACTCGGCTACGACCGGTTGGCCATCAACAGTGATGCGAGCGCGTCCTGGATCAACGCGGGCCGCCACGTTGCGGACGACCCGGCCGTCGACACGCACGCGACCCTCCAAGATCAGGACCTCGGCCTGCGTGCGGGAGCAGAACCCGAGCTTCGACAGGGCGCGCGGCAGGTTCACCACGGCGCCGTTTTGACGCCGGGGCCCACCCGCGCCCCGCAATCGGGGCGGTGGTTTCATGATCGTGTCGGTCCGGACGTCAGCTCGTGAAGAACTGCTGCGTGCCGTGCGCCTCGATGGCGCCCGCAAGCCGCGAGAGCGCATGCACGTAAGCGGCGCTGCGCAAGGTGATGCCCTTGTCCCGGGCGAGCGCCCAGATGGCGTCCCCTTCCCGCTCCATCATCGACTTCAGCCGCGCATGCACATCCTCGACCGGCCAGTAGTAGCCCTGCCGGTTCTGCACCCATTCAAAGTACGAGACGGTGACTCCCCCCGCGTTCGCCAGGATGTCCGGCAGAACGACGATGTTCTTGGCCGCCAGGATCTCGTCGGCCTCAGGGGTGATCGGGCCATTGGCGAGTTCGAGCACGACGCGAGCCTTGACGCCCGAGGCATTGCCCTCGTGGATCATGTCCTCCAAGGCGGCCGGGACGAGCAGGTTGCAGTCCACCGAAACGAGCTCGTCGGCAGGAAGAGCGGAGATGCCATCAGCCCCGGCGAGGCTTGTGACACTCCCTTGGGCCTTGGCTGCGAGCAGCTTGACGATGTCGAGGCCGGCCGGGCAATGGATCGCGCCCTTCGAGTCGGAGACCGCCACGATCTTGTAGCCGTCGGCTGCCAGAAGCCGCGCGATGTGCTGGCCGGCATTGCCGAAGCCCTGGATCGCCACCCGCGACCCCGGCTCCAATCCAAGCTGCCGGGCGAGGCGCTGGACGAGATAGTAGCCGCCACCGGCGGTCGCGTCGTCACGCCCGAGGGAGCCACCGAGCGCAATGGGCTTGCCCGTGATCACGGCTGGCGTTGCCTCTCCCACGATAGAGGCGTACTCGTCGGCCATCCAGCCCATGATCATCGAATTGGTGTAGACGTCGGGCGCCGGGATGTCCCGGTCAGGCCCGATGATCTTGGCGAAGGCCTGAACGTAGGCGCGCGACAGGCGCTCCAGTTCGGCTTTCGAGAGGGTGTGGGGATCGACCTGCACGGCACCTTTGCCGCCGCCATACGGCAGGTTCATCACGGCACATTTGAAGGTCATCCAGAAAGCGAGCGTCTCCACCTCCTCCATGGTCGAAGCGGGGTGGAAGCGGATGCCGCCCTTGGTCGGCCCGCGGGTGTCGTCATAGCGACAGCGCCAGGCCATGAAGGATTTGCGCGAGCCGTCGTCCATGCGGATCATCAGACGGACCTTCGTGGTCTCACGCGGGTACTTCAACTTTTCGAGAACGTCCGCGTCGAGGGCGAGGTGCCGGGCTGCTTCGTCGAGGCGTGTCAGGGCCTGGTCGAGCATGGAGGCTGCATGCAATTGATCTCACTCCTGTGTGTTGGTTTCGTTGTGCGCAGGTTGTCGCTGGGGAGCTTAATGGCGGCTTCCGCTCCGGAGCGCAAGATTTCGGGGATCACTGCGTCGATCCGGAGTAGGCTGGGTGCTGCCGCTAGCCGCGCCGGGCCCGTACTCCCTGCGCACGAGCGCCTGCGTCAACCGAGAGCTTGCATTCCCCGGCGTCGGGCGTATCTTGAGAGTGTCATGATGAAGCTCGTGAGAAATCTTCGCCTCTTTGCGCACGCGGGCTGCCTCAAAGCAGGCACGTAAGCCCCAGGAGCCGGCTTGACCCGCTGTGGTCGCCGGCGCTCCGGGGCACCAAATCTCCCTCACACAATCTTTGAGCTGTCGCATGCGCCGTTCAGGCGTGTGTCGGCCCGTCACGTCCGTCCGCCCTGCGGGAACGCGTGCCTGCGTGTCCGGCAGTTGACCGTCTTGAGGAGGCTTTCATGAGCAAGCAGCAACAGCTCCCCCCAATCACCCTCGCAGCCAACGACTACAACCGCCTGCTGTTCACCGCGATGATCCAGCAGAAAGACAAACGCATGGCATCCGACTTCCTGCTCACGGAGTTGCGTCGCGCGCACGTCTGTCATCCGGCGGCGCTGCCGGAGGACGTCGTCTCGACGAACTGCCGCGTGATCTTTCGCATCGACGATGAGCCGAAGTCGCGGGCGCATCTGCTCGTCCATCCCGAAGACCTGATCTGGCCCGGCGCCGAGATCTCCGTGACCACACCGTTGGGGACGGCGCTCCTGGGCCTACGCGTTGGCGACCGCATGTCGTTCGTGGACAATGGCGCGCTCCATGAGGTGTTCGTGGAAGGCATCGGCCTTCGCTTCCTGGACGACGGCACGACGGTCACGCGCATCCCCGGCAGCATCACGTGGGCCTGAGGCGAGTCGAGGACACGATGATCAAGCAAGAGTCACTTCCACCCGTGACGATCTCGACGGGCGACTACGACCGGCTCGCCTTTCTCGCATCGTTCGGCCTGACCTTCCAGCAGGACCGCCCGGCAGCGGCGATGCTCGCCAATGAGCTGCTCCGGGCAACGGTGGTGACGCCATGTGCTATTCCGCCATTCGTGGCCACGATGAACTCGCGGCTGGAGTTCCGGGATGACGCCACTTGGGATGTCCGCTGCGCAACACTGGTCTATCCCGAGGAGGAAGACGGCGAGGCGGACCGGGTCTCTGTGCTGTCGCCGGAAGGCGCGGCGCTGATCGGCCTGAGCGAAGGCCAGTCAATCACGTGGCGGACACCCAAGGGATGGCGCAGCCTGACGCTGCTGCGCGTCCTCCATCAGCCGCATGGACGCTTCGTCGAGCCATGGCGGGAACTGTCATAAAGCCCTTCCAAGCAGCATCGCCAGAGCTGCTTGGATCGTTTAGCCTATGGATGGAGGCCTGAAATGATGAGCCAAGTGCTTTCGTCCATCGTGCTCATCCTGGGTTGCTTCCTTGCCTACCAGGCGGCCGTTCGCTCAGGAGCCCCGCAGCACCCAGACCATCACAATGCTCGGGAGTGAATGTTCAAGGGTTCGCTCAGAACCACATCACCATCGTCGGCATGACGGGCCAGGTGCTTCGGGCTGGCGACGCTTGGAACGGTGGCTGGCCTTCGTGCTGATCGGGCGATGCGGCTTGCGTCATTGCACGTGCGATAGCGCCGATACAGTTGGTTTCGGCCATTCAGTTCTCGATTGGCAGCAATTCTGTCGATTGCAGCAATGAGGCCGCGCGGCCGGCGAAGGCCGCGTGGCGTGCTGTTCATGCGGCGTGCCGCGGCATGCGCGCTTAGGCGGGCTGGCCCTCCGTAACCGCAGGCTCGCGCACCTGCAGCACTGTCAACCGCTTCGACTCCCCGGTACGGGTTGTCCAATCAATCGACTTGCCGACGGGAAGACCGATCAGGGCGGTTCCGATGGGCGTCAGCACCGAGATCCTTCCCTTCGAGATGTCGGCCTCCTGCGGGTAGACGAGGATCACCGTCTGCACCCGCCCCGTCATGTCGTCGCGGAAGTCAACCTCGCAGCCCATGCAGACGGTGTCGCCGGGATGGCGGCCCGCGGCAAGGACATGCGCGCGGTCGAGCTCGTCCGCAAGTTCGGCTGCGACCTCGGGCATGGTGTTCGCGGCCGCATTGGCGAGCACCGAGAGCTTCTCGTGGTCGGTGGCGGTCAGGATGATGCGGGGCTTGGCACCGCCAGCTTTCTTGGTCATGGGATGTCTCCTATTCTGTTGGACGCGACGGCAGGATTCAGGCTGCCGACGGGCCGGGATCATTGTCGTCGCCAGGTGTTGGCGGGCTTGGGGCCCGCTCCGTAGCGGGGCGCCGCCGAGGCATCAGCCGGACGACCTTGCCATCCGGCTGCTCCGTATCCTGCGGCGCGGGCTTGGATGACGGTTCGTTCGGGGACTGACCCATGGCACGGTCTCCTCTGCTTTCTGCATTTCTCTGGGCAAGTGCTGACCTGAGCACCTCTGCCAGGAATTCGGCTGTGGGACGTTCGAACGCGGGACGCGCTGCGTCCATTGGCAGGCTGCGCCACTGGCCTGCAGCTTGCATGGGCTTTGGCGCCGCGAAGCGGAACACGAGGTTGAAGAATTGTTGAAGCATACCGCCACACCGGATGCGCCAGCACCCGGCCTCACAAGATGTCCGAAGGTTTAAGGATCTTGCGCTCCCCCGAACTCGGGGTGCGGATGCACGTCGAGCTCGGGGCTACTTGCCCGCGATGAGGTTGCCTGCCCGATGCAGGCCGCGACGGTATTGTGCGATGCTCAACATGATGCCTCGATGCTGGTACACATCGTCCCGTTTGTCAAATCGCCGAAGCGCGGCGTGATGGGATGTCCGGTTTATGGTGACGCAAGCTCGAAATACAAGCGGCCGTTATCCTTGAAACCGTGGAGATGGCCACCTCACCGGATTGGCACGCCCAGGTCCGCGGCGGCCCTCCTCACCGTCGCCGCGATCCTGCTGGACCTGTTCGACCTGCTCGGCAGCGCCTACCGGCTGGCGAAGATCTGGCGGGCTTGTACAGGCGCGGTTCAGGCTCCTTGGCCTAAACACCCGCAATCGCTGACGAATGAGGATCATCATGCTGATCTGGACCGCTCTTGCCGCGGCCCTGCTGTCCGGCCTGGCACTTGGCT
This sequence comes from Microvirga soli, assembly GCF_016734765.1. Classification (GTDB taxonomy): domain Bacteria; phylum Pseudomonadota; class Alphaproteobacteria; order Rhizobiales; family Beijerinckiaceae; genus Microvirga; species Microvirga soli. The sequence goes on from NZ_JAERQE010000011.1 coordinate 80,129, forward strand.
TGTTGCCGAATGATGCGCCTGAATGGGCCACCCAGACCGTTGAGCTGGTCACGGTCGTGGCGGTGTTCGTGCTGGTCTGCCTTGTTGAAACCACTGAAGCGCGCTCGGACAAGTCAAGTTCCCGTTAGGTCATAGAAGACTCCGGGTGTCCGTTCCTAAACCTGGACACCCGCCACCGTGGTCGTCGGAACCGCGGCACGGTAGCGGGTGTCCATAAAGCCAAGCTTGCTTTTTCAAGAGCCAGTGCCCGCCGCGCGGGCCACCTGTTGCTCTTCAGGACACCGATACTGGGCATGCACGCGTCGTCACGTCCGGCAACCCATTCGACTGCAAGAAGGCGGACAGGGAACGTTCAATCAGGGCACGATCAAGACTATCGACGATGAAGACGAGGCGCGAGCGGCGGTCCTCGTCCGGCCATGCCGTCATGTGCACGGGAGGGTGGACCAGATGCTGCACGCCATGGACGGCCACGGGCGCGGGCGAACCCGCAACGTTGAGGATGCCCTTTACACGCAGGACCGCTGTCCCGTGGCGATTGAGCAGCATGGTCAGCCAGATACCGAATGCCGTCCAATCAAGCGGCTTGTCGAACACCAGCGCGAACGCATGGATGCCGTCGCAGTGGCGGCTCGGGTTATGGCCATGCACTTCCCCGGCGCCGCTTAGGCGGCCCCCTGTGCTGTGATTCAGCCCATCTAAAGGGTTTCCGTAACGACGCCATCTCGCCTTGACCTCGTCGGCAAACCAGCGCTGCGCCATCTCGCTCTTGTCTGACAGCTCAAACGTACCGTGCGAGAGAAGTGCCTCCGCATCCAGAGGGTCGTACGGGGCACGCCAGAGCGGAGCGGAGGGATTGAGCTGGCGAACATCTGAGATGACGGTCTCGGTGGTCCGCTTATCGGCCAAATCCGTCTTGGTGAGGACCAGCCGGTCGGCCACTGCCACCTGTCTGGCACTCTCCCTTTGACGAGCGAGTTGGATGCCGCCGTTCACGGCATCAACCGTGGCGATCACATTGCCTAAGCGGAAGTGGTGCTTCAGCACTGGATCGGCCTGCACCGTTGAGAGGATTGGGAACGGATCCGCCAGCCCTGTGCTCTCGATCACCAGCCGTCGGAAGAATGGTATCCGGCCGCCCTCGCGCCTGGCGTGCAGATCCTTGATCGCGGACGAGAGCTCCCCCCGGATTGTGCAGCACAGGCAGCCAGACTGCAGAAGCACCGTGGTCTCGTCGATGCGCTCCAGCAGATGATGATCAAGGCCGACCTCGCCGAATTCGTTGATCAGGACAGCCGTGTCGGCAAGGGCCGGATCCCGCAGCAGGCGCTGAAGCAGGGTTGTCTTGCCGGAACCCAGGAAGCCGGTGATCAGGTTGACCGGGGTCAATGATGCCGCCTCAGTCATGCGCCGCCTCAAGCCGGGCGATCAGCGCCGGGTCGAGAGGATCGCAGAGGCGGCCGGTCAGCTTCTCGGCCTTGATCCACAGGTGGGCGAGATGATCGACTATCTCCGTCTTGCCGGTGGCGGTGGAGAGCAGGAAGGCGGAGCCCTGCCAGTCGCTCAGCTTCAGACCGTACAACTTCAGTACCCGGTTGGCACACTGCACGCGTCGCATGCGCTCGCGCCGACGCTCAGCTGCATCCGAATTGCGGCTGAACACGCCTGGACGGGCGATGGCGTCCGTCCAGTGATCGGCATTGCCCAAGACGCCGCACAGCGCACACATGGTTCACTCTCTCCTCTTGCGGCAGCCTGGCAAAGTGCGGGAAGCTGCCGGGCTTACTTCTTTCGTGGGAAGCGCCGTGCAAAGTCATCGGCGATCTCGTCCATGGTGACGAAGCGGACGCCCGGATGGCTAATCATGTGATGATAGAGGCGCTCCAGCATCATCAGCACCTGCGGTCGCCCGGACACATCCGGGTGGATCGTGATCGGGAATACCGCATAGTCATACTCGCGGTAGACCCAGTCGAACTGGTCGCGCCAGAGCTGCTCGATATCGCGCGGATTGACGAAGCCGTGGCTGTTTGGTGAGGCCTTGATGAACATCATCGGCGGCAGGTCATCGAGATACCAGCTCGCCGGGATCTCGATGAGGTCCGTCTCCTCGCCCCGAACAAGGGGCTTCATCCATTCGGAAGCCTTCTTTGAGTAGTCGATCTTGGTCCAGCGGTCGCCGACGCGCACGTAGTACGGCTGATAATCATGGTGCATCAGTGAGTGGTCGTACTTGATGCCGCGTTCGAGCAGCAGCTCGTTGGTGACGGTTGAGAACTCCCACCAGGGGGCGACATAGCCTGTAGGCCGACGGCCGGAGAGCTGGGTCACGAGCTCGATGCACTTGTCGAGAACCTCGGTTTCCTGCTCCCGGGTCATCGCAATCGGGTTCTCGTGGCTGTAGCCGTGGATGCCGATCTCATGGCCCGCGTCGGCGACGGCCTTCATCTGCTCCGGGAAGGTCTCGATGGAATGACCCGGAATGAACCAGGTCGTTTTGATGCCGAACCGCTCGAAAAGCTGTAGCAGGCGCAGGCTGCCCACCTCACCCGCGAACAGGCCCCGGGAGATATCGTCCGGGGAGTCCTCACCTCCATAGCTTCCAAGCCAGCCTGCGACGGCATCGACGTCGATGCCGAAGCTGCAGAGAATTTCCTTCGCCATGAGTGCTTCTCCTCCGGTGGTTAGTAATGCGTGGGAAAATGGCTTCGTGGGTTTATCCTGCCGGGTTTCGGATGATGCCTTCCGCCGTCAACGCCGCCGCGAGCAGATGATCATCCCGTCCAGGGCCGCCCGACAGGAGGAAGCCTGTTGGCATCCCCTCCGCATCGGTTCCGTTGGGTATGGAGATCCCGCACCAGTCGAGAAAGTTGCCCAGAAGCGTGTTGCGCAGGGTCCTCATGTTGGTGCGCACGAACAGATCGTCGTCGGCTTCGAGGGCGTCGATGGATGGCGCAACATGGGCGACTGTCGGATAAGCCACGAGCCAGCCCTCCGCCAGCATCGCAGCCGTTTCCGCCACGAGCCTGCGGCGGGCTTCCATGATGGCGATATAGGACGTGAGCGGCGTCGCAGCCGCAAGCCTGATCCGGGAGGCCACCCGCCGGTCCATGCTGGCCGCGGCTTCACCCTCGACGCGTTCCCTGTGCAGGGCGTAGGCCTCGGCATTCACGATGGGACCGTATTGTGTATTCAGCGCGATGATCTCGTCGAGAGCGGGCAAGGTACTCCGCTCGATATGTGCTCCGGCGTTCTCCAGGCGGGTCAGCGCGGCCTCGAAGTTCGCGACAACGGCTGGCTCGCACCCGTCAAAGACCACATTCGTGGGCACGATCAGGCGCAGATCGCTGATGCCGCTCCGCCGGAGATTGGGCGCAGCAAGACCTCGGGCTGCCGCATCGACCAGGATCGCATCAAGCACGCTCAGGCAAAGGACCCCGAGCGTATCCAGGGTGTTAGACAGCGGATAGGCGCCCCGCATGGGCCAGCGCCCGCCGGAGGTCTTGTAGCCGACGATGCCGTTGAAGGCCGCCGGAATGCGGACAGAGCCGCTGGTATCGGTTCCGATGGAGACCGGCAACAGACCTCGTGCGACCGCGACGCCAGAGCCGGAGGAGGAGCCGCCCGGGACGCGGCGTTGCCCGTGTGGATTGACGGGGGTGCCGTAATGCGGGTTGAGGCCGATCCCCGAGAAAGCGAACTCCGTCATATTGACCCGACCGATGCTGACCATGCCCGCTGCTTCGAGCCGCGTGACGATGACCGCGTCGGCAGCGGCCGGTTGAGCATCGGCAAGCAGGTGCGATCCGGCCGTCGTCGGCAGGCCCGAGATGTCGAAGAGGTCCTTCCACGCGACAGGCGCACCATCGAGCCATCCGAGGGAGCGTCCGTCCCGCTGCCGCGCGGAGGCGGCTCGTGCTGCGGTGCGGGCCCGCTCGGGTGTTGTCAGCGTGAAGATGGCCGGGTCATCGCAGGTTTCGACAGCGACCAGCGTCTGCTCGATGGCGTCGGCGGCATTGACGATCCCGGCCGACAGTTGCGCCGACCACTGAACGGCGGAGCGGCGGGCCGGCATATAGCTGAGTTTTCTGCCCATGATGCAACCTGACGAGCGCTGATCCCTGTGCGTCCACGTGAGCGGCATCGCGAATGCAAGGGCAGAGCCGATGTGCCATGTGCCTCAATGCGGCCCTTCGATCCTCAACGGAGCGTCCATGGCCAAGTTCCATTAGCTCGGCGGCCCCAGCTCTCCGGTGGAGACAGCAAAGCTGGGAGGCAAGGGATGGATCAGGCTTTGCCTCTGCCCTGCCATGCGCCGCTCGCGGGGACGCGCAGGATAGGATCGGCTGCGGTACCGCCGTGCCTCTCCTCCGACGCAGGACCCGTATCCTCCTTCAGCATGTTCGCTCGGAGACCGCGCCACGCCATCTATTGCTTGGCGTGGCCACACCAGGACTCCCACGGTTGTTGTCACGCCAGGGGGAAAGCTCTGAACAACGCGAAGATCACGCTGTCGAACGTGCTGCTCGACGCGCGCATGGACGTGCCTCGCCACTACGCCACGCCGGTTCTGCCGGTCACCCTCTTCATCGGCGCGGGCGGATAGCTCCGGTCCGCCCACGTTGGCGAGATTTCCCGTGAGGCATTGACGGGCGCGCTCAACCGGCTGCTGGCGGAGTAGTCGAACTACGGTGAGGGGCTGGCGCCAACCCCTCATTGCCCGGGAGGCGCCCTACGACGCGCCGCAGCCTTCCCTGCTCTTCCGCCTTGTCTTCACAGGCCAAGCTTGTTGTCCTACCATGTGGCAAACGACGCTGCGGCCATGGGCCCGGTGCGGCGGGGCATACGGAGGAACGCCATGACAAGCGAAGCCGAGTGGTCGCCCCAAGAACCACCCATTGACGATCAACAGCCCCCGGAGCCGGGAGGGATCAGCCGCCGTGGGCTTCTAACCAGCGTCAGCCTGGCGGGCCTCGGGGCCGCCGTGGGCGCCAGCGTCCCCCTGTCCTCAACCATGTCAGGCGCGTTGATCCCGTCGGCTCTAGCGCAGGGGTCTCCCCCATCAGGTGGTGCTGCCCAGCCCTCAGGCCCACTGCCTCTCGACTATCCCGGCAAGGAGAAGGGTCTTGTCGTCCTGGGCGAGCGTCCCTTGGTGGCGGAGACGCCCGAGCACCTGCTTGATGACGAGACCACGCCGATTTCGAAGTTCTTCATCCGCAACAACGGTCAGATCCCGGAGCCAGCGGCGAACCCTGATGCCTGGAAGCTCACCGTCAACGGCGAGGTCAACAACCCGCTTGAGCTGACGCTGGCCGAGCTGAAGTCCCGTTTTCAGCCCAAAACCTACCGCATGGTGCTCGAATGCGGCGGCAACGGCCGCTCCTCCTATCAGCCCCAGGCCCGCGGCAACCAATGGACCAACGGCGGCGCCGGCTGCGCCGAATGGACCGGCATTCCGTTGAGCGAAGTGTTGCAGGCCGCGGGGCTGAAGGACACCGCGAAATACACCGCCCATTACGGCGCCGACCCGCACCTCTCGGGCGACACGACCAAGGAGTCACTCTCGCGTGGCATGCCTATCACCAAGGCGATGGAGCCGCACAGCCTGATCGTCTACGCCATGAACGGCGAGCCCCTGCCCAATATCCATGGCGGACCGCTGCGGCTGGTGATCCCCGGCTGGCCGGGCTCGCTGTCGCACAAGTGGCTGACGCGGATCACGATTCGCGACCGCGAGCATGACGGCCAGGGCATGACCGGCACCTCCTACCGGGTGCCGAATACACCGATGGTCCCGGGCGGCAAGGCGGACGAGAAGGACTTCCGCATCCTCGAATCCATGCCGGTGCGCAGCATCATCACCAACCCGGCGAACGGCACGAGGCTGCCGGCCGGCACGCGGGAGGTGGCCCTGCGCGGAGCCGCCTGGGCCGGCGATCTCACAGTGAGCCGTGTCGACGTCTCCACGGATGCCGGCCAGACCTGGACGGAGGCGACACTTGCCCCGACCCGTAACCGCTACGACTGGAACCGGTGGACGGCGACCCTGCAACTGCCGTCGGACGGCTACTTCGAGATCTGGACAAGGGCCACGGATTCGAACGGCCGGATGCAGCCGCCGGTGGCTCACAACTGGAACCCGCAGGGCTATGGCGGCAACACCATGCACCGCGTGGCTGTCCTGGTAGGGTGAGGGGCGTTGATCGTGCGTCTGTTTCACTGGCTGCCGATGCTTGCCCTGGCGGCATCGGCCTCTATCGCTCCCGCAAAGGCCCAGCAGGGACCCGCAGCTGCCTTCACGCCCAAGGACGAGCAGATTGAGGACCTGCCGGAGGGGCCGGGCCGCGAGGAGACGTTCGGCCTATGCACGGCGTGCCACGGCTACAGGCTTGTGTCGAACCAGGGCATGACGCGGGACAGATGGGACGAGACGATGACCTGGATGACGGAGCGGCACGGCATGCCAGACATCCAGGGTGCCGACCGCGACCTGATCCTCGACTATCTCGCCAAGCACCACCCGCCCAAGGCGCCGGCGCGGGCTGGCGGGTTCAGGAACCCGTTCGCGCCGCAATAACTCCCCGACGGTCGAACGGGCGTCACTTGTTCGAGCCGGTGCACCATGCGTGACACTGCCATGCGCCGGCGGCATGAACATCCCAGCCCCCAAGACTTACATACCGACCGATGGCATGCAGAGAGCCGAAGTGAACCGGCCCCCCACGTCCACGCGAGTGCCGACCCAGTGGAGATTGGAATGGAAGGATCTGCCGCGCCGAAGCGGTCTCATCGCTTGACCCGGGAAACCCTCCGGGATGGCTTCGTGCATGAGATGATCGCCCGCTCCGGGACCAATCTGCCCGTGCTGAGCGATGCCGAGCGGCATGCATCCCTCCAGGCGACCCTGGCCGCGCAGCCCGCGCCGGGCGATGTCTGGCTGTTCGGCTATGGCTCCCTGATCTGGAACCCGGCCTTCCACCATGTCGAGCAGAAGCCGGTCCTGATCCGGGGCTGGCACCGCGAGTTCTGCCTGTCCACACCCATCGGGCGCGGCACCCCGGAAGCCCCCGGCCTGGTACTGGGGCTCGACCGAGGCGGCTCCTGCCGGGGCGTGGCCTTCCGCATCGCCCGAGCCGAGGTGGAGGCCGAGCTGGAACTGGTCTGGCGGCGCGAGATGGTGACGGGCGCCTATGTACCGTGCTGGGTCAGGCTGCACGGCCCCGACCTGCCCGAAGACACGTTCGGCATCGCTTTCACGATCAACCGCAAGGCCCCGAACTATGTCCGATCCGCTTCGGAGGCCGACACGGCCCGGGTGATCGCCACCGCCTGCGGGGCTCTCGGCTCCTGCCGGGACTACCTCTTTGACACCATCCATGGCCTGGAAGGATTCGGGATCCACGACCGTCATCTCAACCGCATTGCCCAGCAGGTGCGCGAGCACCGGAGCTGAGCGACCGCTTGGGAAGGTTCAGCGGCCCTCTTCGATGGACGCCCCTGCCTGCTGGAGGGCAGCAAAGCCACCCGCGACATGCGCCACGTTCCCGATGCCCATCTCTTTCAGGGTCTTTGCCGCGAGCGCCGACCGGCTGCCGGAGCCACAGTAGAGCACTAGGCGCTTGCCGCCGCCCAGCTCGGCCTTGTGGGACGGTCTTTTCCACGCCAGCACCTACATCTTCACAGTGCTTGGGCTCTGGATCCTGTGGCGCTACTCACGGACCAACCACATCCGGTGGTCGGGCAAGCTGTTGATGGGGACGTTCCTGATGGGCTTCGGCATCTTTAACCTGATCGAGGGCATCATCGACCACCAGCTTCTCGGCATCCACCACCTCAACGAGACCGTGCCGCGGGACCAGTGGATCTACTGGGACATGGCCTTCCTGGCCTGGGGCGCGGCCATGTTGATTGGCGGTTGGCTCCTGCTGCGGGCCGGCCGACGGGAGACCGCAAACAGAGCCACAGTCCCAAGGCACCGTTCCGCCTGATCGGGGCTTTCTATCGCCGGAACACGAGGCTTAGGTTGTTGGCGGGCATCGGAATGCGCTCGACGAGTTCCAGCCCATGGCCTCCCGCCAATTCCGTCACCTGCTCAAGATCCCGGACACCCCACTGCGGATTTCGGCGCCTGAGGTCCTGATCGAAGGCCTCGTTGCTGAGAGCCGTGTGGGCGCCGCTCTCCTTGTAAGGTCCATAGAGATACAGCACGCCGCCACGCGGAAGTGTCCGCCCTGCCCCGGCCATCAGTCCCTGTGTTGCCTGCCAGGGTGAGATATGGACCATGTTGATGGCCATGACGGCATCGGCCCGCTCCACGGACCAGTCCGGGGCGGAGGCGTCCAGCCGCAATGGAGAAAGGAGATTGGGCAACCCTGACGCTGCGCGGTGAGCGGCGATGCTGTTCAGCGCCTGCTCGTCCTGATCGGTGGGCTGCCATGTCAGGCGCGGCAGCGCGGCGGCGAAGTGAACGGCGTGTTCGCCCGTACCGCTAGCGATCTCTAAAACCATTCCGGCCTGGGGCAGGATCTGTTGCAGGATGGTGAGGATCGGACCGCGGTTGCGTGCCACTGATGGCGACGTCAGGGCTCCATCGAAATTCTGTGAGTTCATTGCATAGTTAGTCCTCAGGTGTCCGTCAGATGGGCTTAGATCATCATTCAGGACTAGCGTATCAGCATACAACAATTCCCTCAGTCACTCATATACTCCTAGTCAAACCATCACCTGCAGTACGAGAGCATCTTTTGGCAGATCCGCTCGGCCTGCTTCTGCCAGTTTGACGACAGATGATGAACGGAAGACCCGTGTAGCTACGTACTCGCTAAGACGGAGATCCGCCGCCGGAGCCCCTCGCCGCTTGTAGAAGTGGGTGGCAGGAATTCGATACCTGCTGCCTCAAGAGCGAGACGTACGGCCTCCACCGTCTGAACACGCCGTGGGCCATACGTCGGATCATCTTGAGACTCGATCCTCATGAGTGAGCGACGCTCAATGTTGGCGCGCTTCGCCAAATCATCCTGCGAGAGGTTTAGCAGGGCTCGGGCAGCACGGATTTGGGCTGGCGAAGGCCAGTTCAATTCTTCAGTTCGCTTCGGATCACCCTCAACCATGTCTCTACTACTGATGGATAATACGACGGTTTTCTTCTTGATCCGCGGGCGAACTGTCACATAAAGTCACTGTGACAAAATGTACAAACAGTGGTCGTATCCGATGGAACCCGAATCGCAAGATTATAGCCCAAGCACCCCGGCCCAACCCATAGCCAGTGCTAAAACTAGGATGGAGCTTTGCAGCTCTGCCCCTGATGGGGAGAGCCCGCTGCTAAGTGGGATAGATTCTCAGCAAGCTATATTGGATGGCAGGGGGAGCCTACCCATAGACCTCGATAGCTGGCGAACGATGGAGCCTAGTGTATTCGATGGCGAGAGATGTCTCCAGTTTCGCGCCGCGCTTTTAGAGATACAGGCGAGTACTGATATCACTCGGGATCCTGCTGTGTGTGTTGGAGCAGCACTCGATCTGATGTTCGGTGTTGGTTTAACCGCCCCTGAAACAAACCTGGTGATGAGCGCTATCTTGCTGCACACCTTGCAAGGTGATTTCACCGCGCACCTGGTTCTCATCCAAGCATTACGGCGGCTTGCCCGATCTACTACTGGTGACCACAGATCCTCAGAACTCGCAACCCGCTGGGCTAAATGGAACCCTGCGGAAGCACCTCTGCGGCTAAATCAACTATCCCATCCTTGACCTCCATTGACCCTGCTCGGCCTCTTCTTCTGGAGGACCACCTATGCCGTCTATCAGCACGTCGTTCGCACGTGAAAATCTCCTCATCCATTTTCCACGGGTATTCCGTGCAGCTCTAAACGATGACGTCCTGACCGGTAGCGTAAGACGTCAGTTAGTGCAGGATGCCAACGCTCTGGACCCGGCACTCGGCGCCCTCGCCGAGCAATGGCTGTCGCTCGGTCAGGATGGCATGGCCGTACGATCCTGGGCTCTGACTAACCGACCGCTGCCAGACAATGCCACAAAGCATAGAACAAGAAAGCTATCAGGCGGGACCGTCGCGCGCCACCTCCGTACCGCCCTAGAGCGTTTCGCGGCTGATCACGATAGTCCCACAGCCCGTGATCTTGCTGATGTGCTGCTGGTGGTGGCTAGCACGGCTACTGATCGCCAGACTGCCGCAAGGCTCGCAGCCGCAGCTTGGAGAGCTCTGCATTGGGTGGAGCTGTACAGGTCCGAGTTGCTGGACTTGGGTCGTATGCTCGGTTTCGGCGCAGACAACCCTGCGGCTGCGACAGCGGATGGCGTGGCAGAGCCCGCGTCTCCTAGTGCCGGAGCGGCCGAACGGCGCGATGCGTTCGAGGTCGCCTTCAGCGACCTGGCCATTGAGGCGCGCCAGCTGGCGCTCGGCTTGAGTGCGCTCGCCGTCGGTGAACTCCCGAACGAGCTGGCCACCGCGAGGCTCTCATCCGCGGCACGGACCATAGGACGACGTATCCTCGCCCCTGCCGAAGACCGAGCCCGACAACAGGAGCGACGCAAGCACGAGTCAGCCAAAGCAGCTGTTGTCGAAGAGCCTATCTTCGACCCGATGGCTGGGCTGGACGAGATACACCCTGAAGGTGCTCCTGTCCCGGAGGGACATGTTGTCGTATGCCGCGAACTCAATACCAAGGGAGCGAGCAAGGGCAAGAATGTTGCTCAAGGCTATGAACCCGTGATTGGCGCGGCTCTACCTCTCGCGCCAACACCTGACGTAGGCCGCGTGAGGACGACGCTTCTCGCCAGGTTTCCTCATGCCGAAGACCTCATTGATTATATCTGTTGCGAGGTTGAGAACCATCCATGGGTCCGATTTCGACCAATCTTAATTGATGGTCCATCTGGTGGCGGCAAGACCCGCCTCGTCCGAGCGATTGCAGAGGCACTATCTGTTGGGCTTTACCGTGTCGACGCGACTTCTGACTTGGGAGGAGGCTTTGGCGGCTTGGAACGGCGCTGGTACTCCTCTGAGCCTTGTGTGCCACTGATGGCTGTTGCCCGCTACAAGATTGCTAATCCGCTTGTGCTCGTCGACGAGCTGGACAAGGCCTCAACGCGTACTGACTACGGAAGGATCTGGTCGGCACTCCTTCCATTCCTTGAGCCAGAACAGGCAAGCCGGTACCCAGATCCTTGTTTCCAGACCGACCTGGATCTCAGTCACGTAACGATCATTGGAACCGCGAACGAAACTTGGCGGCTGCCTTCTCCCCTCCTCGACCGTCTCCGAACCGTGACGCTGCCTCTTCCATCGGCCGAACACATGAACGCACTCGTTCCCAGCATTCTAGCTGACTTGGCCGCCGAACGCGGCCTTCACCCACAGTGGTTTGAGCCTTTGGATGGGATTGAGCACACCGCGTTGCGGCACCGTTGGCGCGGTGGTTCGCTCCGAAAACTAAGGCGTCTTGTCGAGGGCGTCCTACGTGTGCGTGACCGTCGCTCAACTTCCCACTGAAATTTGCACAGCCACAGGAGAGCACCTTGCCATACGAACGTGCAGAGCTTACGCGCAGCCTTCCAATTCTTGAACGCCTCGTTGCCGACCTTCGTCACCTTGCCTCTGGCGGCGAGGCAGATCCCGCGGCCCTTGCTGCAGCCCCACTTCTGGATTCCTGGACGGTCGGCGCAACCTGGGTTCCGGAGCGCATGCTGGTTGGGCGCGTTACAGATCATCCAACCATCCCGGATGGTCCCTGCCAGACATCGCGGTTATTCGTTATCTCCCCTGATGGAGGTTACGCCAGGACACTCTCGCGTTGGTACCGCCTAGGCGCCCCTGCACGCTTCCATGGAGGAGGCGCCTATGACGCCTGAATAGACTGTGAGTTGCTTGGTGCCGGCGCCAGCCCAGGATTATCCTGTGACCAAGGAGCTTACTGCAATGCCCTTACTCCACTGCAGGCACTGCAAGGACCGATCAGAGTTCCGTTGGCGAGGGTCGGTCCCCAGCTGTTCGGTTTGCGGTGAGGCCGACACCTACGCTCAGCTCATTGATGCCGATTTTAACGATTGTTCGGAACTGGCCACCCTGCGTGCTGACTTGGAGGCTGGATTTCAGGGTGTAGTGGGAACGATCCAGCTCCACGGTTGGCGCCCCTTACGGCAGCAAGGCAGATCGCGGGAGAGCCACAATCCTTCTTGGGGCGCCTAGAAGCCTTGTTCAACTGCAATTTCCTTCTGTTTGCTGGCCAAACACAGTGCACCTCCTTCGTTTCGTGTCGACACCACGTTTGAGGAGATCGTTCATGTCCCACCTCAAGAGGCATAAAAGGGGTTTCAAATACCACTGGTACATCAGCAGTTCTGCTTGGCTCCATAACGCAGCTCGCTTGGAGGAGCTTCGGCTTGCTGGTCACCGGTGCCGACTTTGCCGCCGTGGGCGTCCGCATGTACGGCTTCACGTACACCACGCGACATACGCTCGCTTGGGCCACGAGCGGCCCTCTGATCTTTGCGTTCTTTGCGAGGAATGTCACAGGGGCGTGACGGACATGCTGCGACAACGCCGGTACCGCCGTCGGCGCTCCCTACCCCTCTTGGATGTGCGCGTGCTCGTCCCAGAAAGGCGGCTTGTCGATACAGTGCTGGAGGAGTTGTGATGGCATCCTTTGAGACAATCCATGTCCGATTGACAGGCGTCGCGCCGCTGTTGATGAGGAGCGGTCGCCTCGCCGACCCACTCGACCCGCACGCCCGAGAGATCGACCGTGTCGCACGAAAACGTCAAAAAACGGCAGCTGACTTAGAGGCGCTCGCACGCCTAGAATGGTTTGGAGGATTGTGGGTCGATGCCGGCCGGCCTTGTGTCCCAGCGGAGGCCATTGAAGCCTGCGTCGTAGAGGCGGCCAAGCTGCGCCGCGCCGGGAAGACAGTCAAAGCCGGGTTCATGTGCCCCTCCAACCCGTTGCTCCTATACGATGGACCACATGAGCTTGATGAGACGTTCGCGGATACGAACTTCCATCTGCGCGTTGCCGTGCAGATCGCAGGTAAAAGGACAATGCGAACACGTCCATGCTTCCGTGCATGGTCTCTAGAATTCGATGCGCATTTTATGCCCACAGTACTGGACCGACGCGATGTATGCGAATACCTGAAAGTTGCAGGCGACCGCGTTGGACTTGGAGATTGGCGACCGAGATTCGGAAGGTTTTCGACTCAGATCCTGAGCTAACCGCTTGGGACGGCTATTCGCAATGAGGCGAGGCCGGGCCAGGCACGGCAAGGCTCAGCCATGGTGAGGCAAGCTCTGGCATGGACCCCTTCTGGGGCGTTCCCGCCGCTCGGCGCCGGGCGGGATGCGGACGCACGCGCATCCCAACCTCATGCCTGCGATGAAGGAGGTCAGCACGATGTCTGAGACTGAACGAGAGATAAACCCGAACTATGATACCGGCCGTTGGGTGTGTGTGGCATGCTGGACGGAGGGACTAGGTAGCCTTCCTTGTGCCTGCCCCTCGTGCGGCAGCGTTCGACTGTGGGCAACAGCAAACGCTGGATCCGTCCATTTCCGCTCAATGCAGGATTGCTTTTACGACTATCTTGGAGCCGCAGTGGCAAAGCATGGGATATGGATAGGAGAGATGCTCGGTGACGGCTTCACCCGAGTTGCCCCTACGCCCCGTATCGCGACGGAAGCCGCCATTTCGGCCGTCGAAATGAGAAGGACCACGTCTCCACTCCTCCTGGAGGAAGGAGGCGGCCCGTCCGAGTCGGAGCTTTCGGCAGCTCCGACCCTTGTCAACTGGCACCTTTCCCTTGGCTCAGACAATCGCATTCGGGCAGCTGGCCGAGTCCGCTTCGGGACGACAGAGCAAACCTCAGTCATCAGCACAACAGCCGTGATCCTGCTGGATCCTGCTTTGAGGTGGTTGCGGACTCTCACCACGGTGTACAACTTAGGTCGAGGCTATCCACTAATCCACGGCGTCCAGAGCGCCGAGAACGCATGATTGAGGCTCAGTTCGCTCAGCAATGCCGAGGAGGCAAGCGACGCTGGGAGAAACGGTTCGGTCCTCCGCTACCGCCAACAGGGAGCGGGAGATCCGATTAGATAATTGATTAGCCCAGCGGCAGAGGACCGTATCTCAGTCGCGCTTTCCAAGTCCAGCTTCGAAGATCGGCGTTCCAAACCTCACTCCTCTTGATGAGATCGGCACCCTCTTGGATCAGAGCGAGCACGGTCAGCTCTGCTGGAATGTCTCAGGGCTCACTTACTGAAGGAACTAGTCCATGCCAAAAGAGAAACAGACTGCCTCGATACCATCTATCCGCCCATTCAAACCTTTTAATCTCGGTAAGCATCTCGATAGGCAGCGAGGAGCGGCTTCTCCACCAATTCTAGCCATTGATGGGCACGAGGTTGTGACTGAGCTTCACCCAGAATTTCGATCATTTCTTCAAACACTTGGACGTTGGTCGGCACGAAAAGCCCTACGGAATGGCGACCTATCATCCAATGATCAGCACTGACCGCGTAAAGTGATGCCTTGAGCAGTCAAGTTCCTTTGCTCATAATGGAGCTAGGGACCGAAGCCTAACGTGGGCGGCTGTCCAACAGGTACGCTCAGACTTAGCGCCCTTGGACTTGGTCGATGTGGCTTTTGGTGGGGCTCAACCGTGCCAGTGTCGGTTTCCGGCAGAACCTATCTCGATGTTGCCCCGAACGGAATGAACGTCATCAGGGGCAGCTTATGACGAGCGCTAGATCAGCCAATTTGTAACGTACGTGCTTTAGCCTCGGCTTACCAGCTGGGCTTCGAACGCGAACTCCCATGTAAGCACCAGAGACTTGGTTCTGGAAAAAAGCCTGCTCAATCGCGAACATTACGTGACGCATATTCCTGAATGAGCACCTTTTCTTCCCATCCAACAAACTATTGATGTTACTGCGATATCAACTTTTTGTACCACCGTGCTGATTGTGGCATCGCCTTCAATCGACGGGATCAGACACATTCTGATCCTAACCCAAGCCCTGATCTCCCCGCTCCCGGTGGTGCGAGTACCCACGCTGTAGGTCTCACTACAACGCGTGCTCGGGTGTCGCTATGCAGGAGGTGGGCTGTCAATGCCTGCCGATTGCAAACCACGACGAGGCGCAACCATGCTTTTGAGATGAGTGGCATCGAGGCTAAGCCTAGCGTGATGAAGCCACAGGCCGCGATAGGTATGTGGGTAATGCTGGTCTCTGAAGGTGCGTCAATTTTCACGACCACATTTCTCGGGAATCTTGAAAGATCAAGTTTTCATGTTCACGACCCACTCTGGCCTCGAAGCGGCATCGCGTCTACATCAGCCTCCCATTGCGTGTACCAGCCTCTCTAGACCTAATGCTGGATCAAACGGCAGAGGCGTCACAAGGCTTGATCAGAATCCCCTGGTCTCGTGGAAGAGGCAATTGTGCGGGATTTGAAGCCTTGTTCATTCGCGGGGCAACATGTCGTGCTTTTTCCTAGTGCCGTTCTTCTCACTGACACCTGAGTTTGCCTGCTAGGGTGTAGGGTCCGTTCGTCGCGGCACTATCGGGGAACAGATTTCGCACAACTGCTTGGCCCCTCGTGGCTTGATGGGAGAGGAAGAGCAATCGAGGTCGTGGCCTACCCGCTCCTAAGAGCAGCGCCTCGCAGCCCCCGACCTTGAGACCATAAGGTCAACCCTATCTTCCAGATCCAGCTTTGGATGCGTTGCAGTGACGGATTATGTCTACCGTACCTTTGGCTTCTTCTTTGCCATCGTTGGATAATGTCGCCCCAAGACTGGTCCCTTGGGAAGAAACGTCACTTCACCCTCGTATCGGATCCGTAGCGGGGGGTGATCGGTGTCCTTCTCACCGTCGAAAGGCTCAACTGCCAACGTGCCGGCATTTGCGTCGTAGACGTAAATGACTCCGCTGGGCATTCCAGTTCCGCCGGCAATCGCATGTAGCGAGCCCTGGATTTCTAGCTGAAACCTTCTCGCACGCGGCTCACGCCTGATGACGGCCTTAAACATGGCCTTAAATTTCCTGACGGCGCTTAGTGTTTCAGGATCCTTAATCTGCTTAAGATCGTACGGAAGATCCTTCAACAAGTCGCTCAGGCTTTCCGCGTAGCTTGCCAACTGAGATGCGACAACCCTCTTTGCGCGCCCGCTCTTCGCAGAAGCAACGATCTTCTCTAAACGATCTATCTCCTCCTTGATGCGAGTTCGCTTTTGTTCGAGATATTTGCGCTCATCGTCGTCACAATCATTGACGATGAGCTTGTCGAAGACCGCAATTTTCTCAGCCTTCAGGCGCTTGAGGTTTTTTTCCGCCGAGGCCAGGCTGTGTCCGAGACCTTTTTGCGCCTGTTCGATCTCAAGATTTTGGTGACGCTCAAATTCTGCGCTGGCTCGTGGATCCATCAGGAAGCGCTGGACCGCCTCAAGCATGCCACGACTAAGATCCTCGTCCGGCACGCCAAGCGGCCGTGTGCAGACCCGCTCGTTCTGCCCATCCACCTTCCGATCCCTGCTTCCCCAACAAACCCAGCGCGAGCGTTCAGGTCCAAACCGGCTATCTGCCACCATGGTACAAGTCCGCCCACACTCGCAGGTTAGTCGTCCTGTCCACAGGCGCTCTTGCGCGCCAGCCCGCTTTCTTTGAGCCGCCTTGATCTCCGCTCGCTTGGCTTGGGCAGCATCCCAAAGCTCTTCTGAGACCAAGGGCTCAATGTGTTGCCACCGATAGTTGGCTTCTGGCCCTTCAACGAGTTCCCTTTTTCCGCTGAGCGGATTCTTGAACACCTTGTAATACCCTGCTCGCCGTGTGCCTTTGTACGCCGGGTTCGGCACAATCGCGCTCATTATCGTATTAGGGTTCCAAGCCTCTGCGCGAGGAGGACGGACGCGCCGTTCCATCAAAGTTTTGCAAATTTCGGGACCGGTTAATCCGTCGGCCACCGCTCGGAACAGCCAAACCACATGCTCAGCGAGTGCGGGGTCCGGCTTGAGAAATTTCATAGGCTTGTTGCCGACCTGATCCCATCCGTCCGCTAGGAGAAAGCCCCAAGGAGCTGGCCACATGGCATGACCTCGTTCGAAGTGCGCCCTCTTCCCGCCCTGAACGCGGTTGAAGAAAATTTTGAGCTCCTCGCGGGCAACAAGCACTTTGATGCCGGCTACGAATGGATCGAGGTGGCCAGAGTCTGCAGCGATAACTTCAATGTCTTTTGATCTGCAAACATCAAAAATTCGTTCGATAGCCGAACTTACGCGTGCAGCACGCGATGCCTCTGCCAGATAAATTCGCTTGAACTTACCGGACATGGCATCTTCCAGCATCTTGCGCAGACCTGGCCTTTCTCGGTCGTCGACAGTGCCGCTCATGTCGTCGATGTAGCGAGCTATGAGGACGTCATCTGGGCGCAGCGCACGGGCCAGCGAGCAATCCGCAATCTGACGCTCTAGAGACAACCCGGAGTTGAGAGTGCTGTCACTTAGCCTCGCATACTCAACAACTGGAACCTGTGATGGCAAGCACTTTACTGGAAAGTAAGTAACGTTACCTTCCGGAAGCTGGAGCTTCTTCCTGACATCCCTCATGCCGCTCAGATCCATCATTGTTTTGTGTTACGCTACATGTACAATATGGCTGTGGGCGATGGGAGTCAATGCTCTTCTGTGTCGGCTCCTGCTGATCTACGAGTAAATTAAAGCTCGTACCGAATACCGTCTGTTGCGGATTGAGAGTGGGAAACCTAGTGAACAAAGCTCGGCTCTACGGCAACACACTCGTCGCCGAACGTCTGAAAGCGGCGCGGAAAGCGGCAGGCTTCTCTTCAGCACGGGCTGCGGCCGCTATCCATGGCTGGCCCGAAAGCACTTACCGCAGTCACGAGGCTGGCGTGCGCGCTATTCCGAATGCCGACCTTGCTAAGTATGCCGCCGCGTTCAACATCCCTGCGGACGACCTTCGATCTGGGGACATTCCATATGGAGGCAGCTTCGGAGAGCCGGCGTTCTACTCTCCGGTGCCGGACACCCACGCAAATCCCCAGGCAGATCGCAGCTCCAATGCCAAGCGCAAATATAGGTCGCCTAATCACCAGCTGATCAGCGCGCGTTTAGCGGCAGGCTTCAAAACTGCGGCGGCTGCCGCGGATCGGTATGGGTGGCGGCGCTCGACCTACTTTGCCCATGAAAATGGACAGAACCAAGTCACCAAAGACATTGCAGAACTCTATGGTTACGCTTTTGGTGTGGACCCCGCCTGGATCCTGGGCCGGGAAGATGCAGATAAACCAAGCTCGACCCAAGCACGGCATCCGGACGAGGTGCGACAATGGCAAGAGGCATTGGAGCACCGTCAGCGTGTTTCTCGTGAAAGCGGCCTAGATCCCCGTCTGCAATTCTTACCAGAATTCCCCACTACGACTTTGGCTCTCGCTAACACCGAGACCACAATCAAATGGTCGCAAAAGACTACTGGTCGTTCTTGGGGCATTCCAGCCGACTACCTTGATGAGGTGATTAACGCCGACCCAGGATCTTTGGTGTTTGCGGCTCTGAACCTACCGGACACGAGGCTAGGATTGCAGCCGGGAGATCGGGTGTTGATCGATACTTCAGACCGAGATCTGGGCACGAGCG
Organism: Microvirga soli; assembly: GCF_016734765.1. Classification (GTDB taxonomy): domain Bacteria; phylum Pseudomonadota; class Alphaproteobacteria; order Rhizobiales; family Beijerinckiaceae; genus Microvirga; species Microvirga soli. Next base: position 98,801 of record NZ_JAERQE010000011.1, read on the forward strand.
AGCCTTTTGCCAGGGTTAATCCAGACGGCCTCCTAGCCGTGGTTTGGCCGGCGGGCGGATCAGAACCAGCCTCAATCTCCGGTGTTGTTGGGAGGATCGTCGCCTTTATAGCCCGTCCACGGCATGGCGCGGCCTGAGCAGCCGGGTACCATTCCTCAGGTTGTAGGTGTCAGACCTCTCGCATCAATGATCCGCCCTGAGACCTGATCGCTGTTCGCGTTCGCCTGCCAAAATTCGAATAGGTCAAGTCCTTGGTCAAGGAGTTCGTGGTGAACCACCTGCTCGGTCTCCTCCTCGTCATAGGGCGCGGCTAATCCCGCGAGGGTTCCGGCGTCGCCAAGCACGATATAATCGAACCGCTTCAGGTCGCCAGCGGCGGGACTGGCGATACCGCGCGGGATCGGCAGCTTCGCGCCCGGGTTCAATCCGATGCGGTAAATCTCAGGCCCCACCACTTCATAATAGGCTGGCTCCGGATGCACCCAAGGATGAAAGAGAAGGTGTTGTGGCGAGAGGCACCGGCTTGGCACCTCGACCGTAACCGTATGGGTGCGCCCGCTGGTGTCCGCGCGGTAGACGGTGAGTTCCAGCACCTCCTCAATGGGCCGGTCGGAAGTGGTCTGGAGTAGGATCTTTCCGTCGGAGGCCATGGCGATGCGGCTCAGGTCATCTGGTGTTTCTATCCTGGGGAGGCTGGTGGCGTAGACCGAGGCGACATTAACCAGTTCCCGCGAACCCCGGAGGTTCCAAGCGGATGCCCAGAGCTCCTGCGAGCCCCGAATGCTGCTATAGGCCTGTGCGTTTGTGTGATGGAACAGCGACAGCGCAAAGTCACCATCGTCCAAGCGGCGACATCTCCCGGCTGCGTGATGGGCCAAGCGCTCTGGTCCTTTGATCTCGCAGGCATAGAGCTGGGCCCCGTCAGGATAGGTGCGGACGCGGCCATCCGAGCGGATGCGGATCAACAGTCGGGCTGGGCGCGTGCCACGCGGCGACGCTACGTCGACACTGAAATCGGCTAAATCGCGATCATCCTCGCCATTGAAGGCGAGGATGCAGGGACCAAAGAACGACGGCTGAAAGAAGCGCCAAGGTCCCGCTTTCGCGAAGATCAAGTCCGGCACAAGTACACTGCCCCTTCGGCTGTGCCCGAGCCGCAGTTTGACAAACCCTGTGTAGGTTGTGGCCTCGCTTATGTCTTTGGCGGATGAAAAGCGAACGGGAATGCCTGAAAGCATCGGAGTTTCGGTGGGAAGCCTTGTATTGTCCATCTGACTTAACCCTGCATACGGTTCAGGTCCAGGCGACTGTCGCGCGCTTGTTGCGGCGGGTTCGACTCCTGTCCAAGCTCTCGGACAACATCTAGAGCCGACACCGTAACGCATCCGTCCGAACCGTCTGAATGGCGCGCCCGAGCTATTTCCGCTCCCAAATCGCCACTGGTCGACAGCGGCTCGCGCAATCAGTCGAATTGGAACCCGAACAGGCCGCCGGTCTCGCTCTCATCCGAGAGGTGTGTTGGCACCACGATGAGGTTACGGTCCAGACTGTCCGGCAACGGCAGGGTGTCGAAAATATCCGAATTGAGGGTCACGATGTACTGGCCGCCGAGCCGCGTGGCGGTGGCGGCCCCCAGGTCAAGCGCATTCGCGACCTGGCGCTCATCGACACCGTCGAAAAGATGGCTGTCGTGGATGAGGAACCCTGGGCCTTTGCCCCGTCTCGACCAGATCGAAAACAGGGCATGGTCGAGGCAGAAGATCTCCATGTTGGAAATCCCACCGCCCCGGTCCCCCTGGATCGAAATACGGAATTCCGGTCCGTTCTCGGTAGCTTCCACCTCGAACTTCCCCTGCCGGTCCTCGTAGAGGAAGCTAATGGCTTCGCCTATCAGGAGGATTGCCTCGTCTAGCCGATCCCGCCGCAGGTGATGGTCTTCTTGAAGCCGACGCTTAATGCTCTTCCGGTCGATGCCAAGCTGGGTGGTTTCACTCTCCAGGGCTTCCGCGGCCTTGAAACGCTCACGCAGAGAGGCGGCCTCCGCCTCGGCGTCGGCAAGCCGCTTCTGCAGCGCCGTGAAATCCTCCAGGGCGCCGCGTCCTTCCAGCATCCGCAGGATCTCGCTGCGCTCAGCGTCCAGTTCCGCTGCCCTGGTCTCGCCCGCGACGAGCTCACGCTCGATGGCGTCGGTCTCCTCCCGGAGGCGCAGCCTGCGGTTCTCTACCACGGATTGATGAAATCGTTCGACATCCTCGAACCGACGCTTCGCACTGTCTGGAAGCTCGATCCCAACAGCCTGATAGAGACGAGTGACGTCATCCCGTTCGGGAAGACGCTCACGCTTCAGAACTTCCTGGAGGTGTGCGAGGGTTTCCCGGAGCGGGACGGCCCGGCGGGCGAGAGATTGCATTTCCGTCTTGGCGCTGACCGCTCGGCCCATCATTTCCTGGTAGGCCTCATGGACCTGGAACCGGCTGAGTTGCTCGCGCAGCTTGGATGCCTTAGCCTCAGCGAGGACAACGGCCGGACGAAGCTCCGCCACGGTTCCGATCAGATGGCCCAGCGCTCCGCCCTTGGCCGCCTTCTTGAGCTCTTCCAGCTGGCCTTCGCGTTGCCGCACCATGTGCAAGTCGCGGGGGATGCGCCAGTCGAGCCCCAGCAGATAGGATAGGTTCACCTGCCAATCCCAGCGCTGCTGGGCCTCGGCCTGCTTCTCCGGGTGCAGGAACGCGCCCGATCCGTAACGCCGTGCAAAGTACGCGAACAAGGCGCGGAACGATGGGGTGTAGCTCTCCTCGAAAGGCGAGCCTTTCACAACCTCGGGAAGGTCGAAGAACCGATGGGCTAGGAAGTCCTTCCACTCTTCGTTTGACACGAACTCGGCGCCCGTGTCCTTGTCCTTCTTCGTGGTCAGCCCGAAAAGCTTCGCATTGTCTCCGTCGATGAATACTCGTGATGCCTTGGAACCGCTACGTGTGACGTCCACCTCCCGGCTGCCAATCAGGAACCGGCCGCTGAAGGTATAGGCGGCCAGCGCATCGTGGCGGAGGAGGCTGTTGGGATCTGCCTTCCCGCCTAACAGGAAGTGAATAATCTCGATCAGGCTGGTCTTTCCCGCGCTGTTGCGCGTCTGCCTCTCGTTCGAGCCCGGTGCCTTGGTCGACAGGACGACGTTGAGGCCCGGATGGAAGGTCACGCCCTTGAAGGTTGGCAGGCTACTGCTAATGGACAGGATCATGGAGCACCCTGCCCGGGCCGCACCAGACCGTCCGCGTCCTCCACTGCATAAATCGTGTACAGGAATGTCAAGGCGAGCACGAACCAATCAAATGACAGGGGCGCCCCAGCCTGACGGCTGCCCCGTACCGCACGCACACGATCCCACAGGTCGGACACCTCGCGGGGACGATCTAACTGGGCCAGTATCTCCGCCCCAACGCCGATCAGGGCGCGGTGGGGGGAAAGATGTTTGCCGGGAAGAATCATGCGTTCACCTTGGAAGGATGATCCTCAAAGATGTCGCAAGCCTCAAATAGGTAGGCGAGCAGGGCATGAGCAGCCACTTGGCGCTCTGGCGTCACGCTTCCGATGCCGGTGACTCCTTCGTAAAGCGAGCGCATGATCGCGTTCGGCGACAGCCCTTGCATATTCAGATCCTCGTAGCGATCCCTGAAAATCTTCGCCAAACGTGTTCCCAGTTCAGCGTCGGGGTGCTGGTCGATGTAGTAGCGGACATGCGGGGTGTTGCGAAACCCAGACAAGAGCAGGTGACTCCAGCATCCTGTGATCTTATTGAATTCGAGCTTGTCGTACGGCACGGCCGCGACTGGGCCCGCATCCAGCTGGTCCGCGTCGACGCTCAGCATGACCGCCTTGATCAGATCGCTGACCTCTTCCAGCCGCATGTTCTGCGTGTCCTCGGCAGTTGCTGCCGGCCCGAGCAAGGCGATGATGTGGTCCTCTGCAAGCCGGAACACACGGTCCTCAAAGCCTTGCGGCCCAATGGCGCCGAAGCGATGGTTCCGGTTCGCGGTCTCAAGCTCCTTGAGCTTGATAAGGGCCTCCACCGGCAGGCCGTCAAACAGGTTGTGGACGAAGTGCCACTCCTGCATGATCGGGGCGAGCCCGGCCGCTGCCTTGGCATAGTCGTCGCTGATCTTGTTGACGACGTTATCCACGTTCAGCGCCGCATCGTGGAGCTTGCCGTAGCACTGAAAGAGCTGCCCCGATTGAAGGAGATATCCGTCGCACCCCTTGTCACCCCGGCGTCCGAACGCGCGCACGGGCACGAAGTCGTCACCATGCAGCTTGGACATGACCTTGGAGAAGAAGCCCTGGAACGCGTCGCCGTGCAGCCGCCGCAGGGTCAGTTCCAGCAGGGCTTGCCACTGCCAGCGTTGTTCAGAGGTCATCCAAGAGGTCATTCAGGGTGTGATCTATGAAAGGAACCGTTGACGTCCAGTGAAGGACGGCCGCGCCCGGCCTGCAATGGAGGAGGCTGAACTATCACAACTTTCTTGCGCAACCAACGTGCGGCAGGCCCGGTTCCGTTCCTTACCGTCCATTATGTGGGGGTTCTGTCAGGCGAGTAGCTGTGCCCGCTCCTACATGGCCGAATTGGCCGGTGTCCGGAGCAACGTGCGGCTGTTGAGCCAGGCACAGTGGCCATAGCGTTATGTGGGTCAGTGTTGATTTGGATTCGGGGAGATTGAGCCAATCTTGGAAGCCGGATTAGGCTTGGTCGCAAGCTTTGTCGCCTCGCAACGGCTTCAGTGGGTCAGTCTGATCTCGGACCAACAAATGAAGCACCCGTAGTATGTGGGTGTCCGCTGGGTTAATCCGTCAACAGACGGCCATGCAGGGCTCAGGGTCTCCGATGGTATTTGCGTCCTTCTGTGGCGGACGTTGAAACTAGAATTAAGCTTTCGGCACCCAAATTGCAAACTTTGTAACGCCTGCTGGATCGTGAGTTGATCTGTGTCCCCTCAGGCGCACCGTACAAAAAGATTGCCGCGCAACGCACCAGCAGGTCTAGGCGAATCGAAAGACTCGACCCGAAGCGTTGTACAAATGTTGTACAGCACGAGTTCGGAACAACCATCCCTCAGAGTGGATCGGCACTCCAAGTCTCTGTTATTTATAAAGGATTGTTTGGAGCGGGCGATGGGAATCGAACCCACGACATTCAGCTTGGGAAGCAAGATTTCCGACAAGCCGAAACCCTTACGCTGCAATAGTTTCAGAGGTTAGGCCCACAGCCGTGTGGGGTTCTGTGTGGGGTTTTCGGTCGGAACCTCGACCTGCATCCGCTTTGCATCGAGGGCTTCACGAGCTAACTGAGCCTGTCGCATAAGCTCAAGCCTGACGCTACCCATGTAGCGTTCGGTCGTACCAAGGTCGCCGTGGTTCATGCTATCGCGGACGATCAGCGGGTCAGAGCAGGCTTCGGCCAGACGCCCACCGGCAGCGTGGCGCATGTCGTGCATCCGCACATTGGTAAGCTTCTGCGCCTTCTTCCACCGCGCCCACTCTGTCCCGATGCCCTCGTAGGTCAGCCGGTAACGCTCTCCCGTAACGTGATCCTGACCCGTCTTGTTGTTCCAGAAGGTCCGCTTCCCAATGTAGGTCCACACATACTCCGGGTTGTAGGGCTTCTTGGTCTCCGGGTCGATCTGCGACAGGATCAAGTTCTCGATACTCGGCGTCATCGCAAGCACGTAGGGCTTAGGCTCCTGTCCCTTCCTGGCCTGCTTCTTGAGGCTCTTGAAGGTAATCGTCCGCTTCCGCCAATCGATATGATCCCACCGAAGGTCAACGAATTGTTCGCGCCGGGGGCCACCGGCCAAGGCGAAGCACAGGGCCGGAAGGTGGTCCTTGCGATAGGTCTTGAGCATCAGTTGCTCATGCTCGTAACTGAACTCAGTATGGCGCGGGGTCTCCTTGACCCACACCACTTCCCACCGGATCGGTTGGATTTGCCGCCCCTTCGATTCCATGTGGGAGAGGAACCACTTCATCCGTTCCCCGACCGAAATGTTGACGGTTCGGGCCGAGACGAGCTTGCGCGGCTTCGGCTTGCCGGTCTCCTTGTCGATCTTCGGTTTACCGTCCTTAGTCCGCAGGGTCATAAACTCCTTCTTCCGCTTATTCACCATGTCGATGATGGTTTCGGTGTCGATGTCCGAGATCATGAAGGTCGGGCCAAGGTAGCCGACGATACGATTGAAGTCGGCCTCGATGTCCTTGATCCCCGACCACTGCCCCTCGTGATCTTCAAAATACTCGGCTACGGCCTCATCGAGGGTCTGGTCAACGATTTTGCCCTTTGGGTTGCGGACGCGGTTCGCTTCCGCTGCCCTCATCTCGGCAAGCATCTCTTCGCGCCACTGCTTTTGAAGAGCGTTCGCCTTGTCTTTGTTCTTCTTTGATCCGGTCGCAAGGATGTCCGTCATGCGGGTATGCCGCTTGCCCTCGATCTCCCATTCGGCCCGGAAGAAGCCTTTGTAAGCGTATGCCATTGGTTCTCCTGTTGTAGAAAAGGCGGCTATGCCGCCGCCTTTTCAAATCGTGCCATGAAGCTCTTGCGTCCCGCAGGACGGGTCGGCCTTCGGGTATGCTTCGGGGTCGGTTCGGACACCCGCGCATTCTCAATTGGGCGGCCCATATAGGCGAGAAGATCGGTCTTGCTGACCATCCGCCGCCGCCCCTCCTTCCGGTAGCCCAAACCGCCAAGCGTCACCGACTTGTTGGTGAGGGCACGAACGCTGTCCACGTCCTTGTACCGGAGCACTTTCGCAACTTCCTTCAGTTCGAGCCACAAGGGCCACGTTTTAGGGTCTTTGGGGTCGAACCCCCCTTCGGGTTCAGAATTGTTGTTCACGTAAATCTCTGTAGGTTTTGAAAAAGTTGTCCGACGCACTCGAAAAATGGTGTCGCGACGGGCGCTTGTTGCATACTCCGCCGATGTCTCGCTCTTGCACTCTAAGGACTGACAGATGAGGTATCCCCACCAGTACAGTCCTTAGAGATCGCCTTCGTGGGCGATGTATTCGGACCACCGAAGTTTAAACATGGTGGCCGTAGGCAAATCGGTGAACCAAAATCCAATCGAGTCTGCTTTCATCATCTCCACAGACAACGGCTTGATCTTACTCTCATAGAGCCAGCCGAAGATTTCGAGAACGACATTAGGGAAACTCGAACCGATAGGGACCAATTCATGGGAGGACCACCCATGGACATTCAGCGAGAACCAGAATTTGTAGATCGTGGAAGGGGTCGTGCTACCACGCTTGCGGCGAAAAACAGTTGGGGTTGTCATCTCAATGCCCCTCGTGCCAGCGCAACTTGAACAGCACCGCATCCGCCTCTCTCTGGAAACAGAAAACGCAATACGTTCCATTACAGGCCCACTGCCCTGCCCCAGCATTTTCATCGAGCCAACTCACAACCTCTTCAGTCGGTTGGCAGAACGAATCCCACACGGGAAAGTTCTCCGCATCGACGCTGGCAGTCCAAGCGTCTACCAACATCCGGTAGGATAGCGGCCTGCGAAAATTTGATTCCTTCATTATTCGGCGCATCACCCTGCGCTGAACGTCATTGGTTATGCTAGTCTTAATCCTGGCACACAGTTGATCAATATCAATCACGGATAACATTCCTTCAGAAAACAAGTTTAATCAAAGCTAGAACGGGCTACTGTTCGTGAATATGCGCGTCTGTAAATCAATTTGAGGCAACTCTTGTGGGCCGAGACGATCCCGCTGAGCCATCCAGTCTGCCTCCTTTTCCTTTGCCTCTCGCTGTTGATCCAACAGCGCCTGACCCTTTAGGATAGCTGCATGGGTTGGTGCCCCCGCCTTACGGCGCACGCCAGCCTTTCTCGTCGGCTTCATGCCATCAAGTTCGACATGTGCGCCGTCATTGTAAACAAACCCGCTGAACACCCCTTCCTTAGTCCGTGCAACGACGACGAACTGGCCGATGAAATATTGGGTGCCTGGAGGGCTCGATATGTGGCCCATCTTCACCAGTTCAAAGCGTTCATCCTGTTTCATTTCCATCGCCATGGTCGAAGCATCGGAATAAAGGGCCAGCATTTCAGCATCCATCTCATTAGCCTCGTGCTTCTTATTGGCCCAGGTCAGAACCACTTTTGGTTCAACCAGTTGCACAACCCGCCACCATTCCGGCTTCTTCAGGTCGATGTTCCATCCCGAAGTCCAAGCGAACAGCTTCAAAGCGAAGTCACTCTTGCCTTTGATCCGAGCGGCCACAGACCGATTATCGAAGAACTGAGCCTGAAGAACAGTAATCGACTCTATGACAGGCAAGCGAGCCCACGATGCGTCTTTCGACGCCTTGATTAATTTTTTTGACATATAAAATACCCTAAGTACAAAGCATAACAGTTGATCTCGCTACACATAAATCGTACAATTTTTTAACTTCTAAATTCGATATTATTTTTTAATGTTTCTCATTAGTATGGTCGATAGATAGATATACTAATATTTACTAATGAGAAACCGAGCTTAAGATCGTTTCTTCGGCCTTTCAGGCCGTATCTAATATCGCTTTCGCTATCTATCTCCTTCCAGTCGATACAAAATCTAATAGGTCAGCCGCTCCGCGCCTGCCCTTGACGGCACTCGCCAGGGCTCATGCGTCAATTCAATAGATGACGGGCTGTTAGCCACCGCGTCTTCGATTGATGGGAAGAGATCAAAGGAGCGAATTCGCTTCCGCTCGGCTGCGCCTCGTCAGGCCCTAAGGACAGGACCAAGTCGAGAGAAAGCCATCCCGTATATTGGCAACGTCGAGACACGACGCCGCCCAAGGCCCCATCGCCCATTCGCGATGGGTATCTGGACCCTGGTTCTCCGACCAACTCAAACCATCGCGGTGGATCGAGCGACATCAGCCTCAGCGGATCGCTCCGGGTCTTGGCCAGGATGACGATCTTCACTCGCCTATGGTCCTTAAGCCGATACTCGATCAGGCTATCCGGCATCATCTCGGCAAGCATCGAGACTATCTGCAACATCACTGCACGGCAGTGAGAGAGCAGGCACGTGATTTCCGCAGAATGGTGCAGCCTGCCATCCCCGGCGTGGGTGCAGACCTTGTGGAACTCGGCAATTTGACAGGCGGCACTCACGGCGATCTCCTAAAGCAATGACAGGAAATATCCATCGCATTGGATAGTTGTAAAGATAAAATTGCACCTAGTTCCAAAGTATTAAAATAGTAACACGAAAAAACTATACGTTGTATTAGCGATCTTAAATCAATTAATAATAAAATCGTAACCGAAAATATTATTTGGCGGGCATATGCGTCATTAGAGAGCGCATAAATACGTCCAGTGCGCCACACATGCCAATCCGCCCATCGCTGTAACCAGACTGTCTGCGAAACCTGCTGCTGGCGGTATTGTGGCCGCGTGGCTCGCCAAATCCTCCGAGTGAAAGCTGGCGAGGTGTGCCGGTTCGAATTTGCGGTTCCTGGCATGACACAGGACAGCTTCAGATCGTGGCGGATAACAACCCGCAACTTCATCGACTATCAGCGCAGAAAGTGTCCCCTGTGGAAGTCAGTCGGCCTATACGCTTGGCTGACCCAGGATGGCACCATACGAGGTGTCATCAATCTCGGCTCACTCGCTTCAACAGAAATTCTGGCCAGTTTCAGTTCGCGGTGGCCGACCGTCATCGAGGCTATCGAGCCGAAGGAGTTGCGTGCAGAGCTTTATGCGATTGTTCACCCATCCGTAATCTCGACCGGTCCCGGCTTCGGAAGGCGTTATCAGTCTATGAAGCTGGCAATTCATCCCTGCCGGAGAGATCAACTGATCGCGCAGTCATCCGGACGCTCGTCACCTCGATATTCATGCGAGCCAATGCCGGTGCTGATCTGAATAAATATCATGAAAATTCGACCCCTGGTGTGCGTCAGCGCCGGAGCCACGAGTGTCAAAGAAGAAATACATCGAAGGAGCCTGCACCAGTGCGCGAAACCACCTCAGCAATCTATCCGATCTCGCTCGACCAAGCCCACGAACTCGCAGAGCGCATCAACCTGCCTGGGCTGCGAACGACCATAGAAGGCACGCTCTACTGGGGCCACCTCTGCTCCAACTTGAGCGATGCGACCCTGTTTGCACTTCGATTCGACGCGCAGCGATGGCCTGCTGACGATCCGGATGTGTTCTTGATGATCACATCAAACCCTGAAGTGACCAAGGACTGGTACGACGAGATCAGGCTTCCAATGGTTGCAATTGAATTCGGAAGCCTCAATGACCTTCGCCGCTTCGAATTGGCATTATGGGCTTGAGTGATGAGATTGTACGAAATCGACATAGCAGGGGATATTCGCCGCTCCCTCCAGCGTTCCACACCGAGCGGCGTATGCCGGTCGGAATTGCTCCAGGCACTGTACGGTGATCCCGAGCGCTCTGAGGTCGAGAGGTTGCAAGCCGACAAACTGAAGGCTGAGATTGCGCTGAAGCTGGCAGATGCTGAGAAGAAGGACGCTGAGGCCGAGAAAGCGCGAGCGATGACCCGAGCCCTTCGGATGGCCAATCACCAAAAAGCATAGTGGATTTCCCTGGCCAGGGAACGATAGATTGCGTGCAATCTGCTCGTGCTACCAATGCGAGCGCCGGGGGCAAAAGTGGCTTACACGACCAAAACCTATAAGTGGTCCTATTCGGGATCAATCCTCTCCTATGGCGTTGGCGACTTCAATCGCGATGGTCGCCTAGACTTTGCCTTCGGTGGCCCTGAAACGCCATTCAAGAACGTTACCCGCCCCTTCGACATCATCACGGTCACGGCTTCGGGTTCGATCCTCGACTCGACCAAGATCATGAAGACGGCTCCCAGAGCAGTTCATGCCCGCGAGATGTTTGTGGCCGATTTCAATAACGACGGCGCTGATGACTTCTTCTCAGCCAATCACGGCTACGATGGGCCTTCGTTTCCCGGCGAGCGCAATACGATGATGCTATCCTCCGGTCGGATGATGATGGACGCATCCAAGACCCTGCCGAACCGAGTAGGGTTTTCCCATCAAGTATCCGGTGGGGATATCGACAATGACGGTGATATTGATCTGTTCGTGGGCGATGCCAACTGGTCAGAGTTTGGACCGTATCTACTGATCAACGATGGCAAGGGAAGGCTAACCCAGCGGGACGAGGGCATTCCTGATCGGATCGGTAAAGGCTACAACGACGCTGCAAATTCGCTGCAATCGAGCCTATTGACCGACATCAATGGCGACGGTTCTCTTGATCTGTTGGCGGGGTTTACCAATGATGCCTCCAAGGCGGGCGTCACCTACCTCAACGACGGCAAAGGCAACTTTCTGCTAGAGACCGAGGTCGAACTTCCCCGTGGCATCTACGGAGCCAAGAATACCTTTGTGAACGATATCATAAGCATTGATATCAATCGCGACGGCTTCAACGATCTGATCCTCAACACGACTCCGTTTAAGCCATACTACCAGGGCCAGAAGCTACAAATCTTGATCAATGACCGGACAGGACATTTTCGCGACGAGACCAAGGCCCGGATCAAGCAGGACGGTAAAGGGCATTGGAATCAGACCATCCAAGCCGTGGACATCGACAACGATGGTGACAAGGATTTGGTCGTCCAGAGCGATCTGGGCTCGCCCTCAAGCCAGACTATGATCTGGATCAATACTGGCGGCAAATTCAAACCAGCCCCTTCGTCGATGCTCAAGGATTTCCAGGGCACTATTCTCGCCATGGATTTCAACAAGGATGGGCGTATGGATTTCCTGTCCTATCAACAAGAAGGCAACGCCAATGGCTGGATCGGCACTGACAAGTGGACGTTCAAGACACATCTCAACACGTCCACCAAGGCCGCTTATCTGTGGGGTACGCCTTATAAGGACCAATTGAAGGGCGACAGCGGCAGCAACAAGCTTGTAGGTGGCGCTGGCAATGATGTCCTCACTGGCGGCAAAGGCAAGGACGCCTTTGTTTTCGACAGTCCGCTTCGGCGCAATGTGGACACGATTAAGGACTTCAACGTGAAGGACGATTCGATCTGGCTTGAGAACGCGATCTTCCACGGCATCGGCTGGGGAACCCCAGCGCGTCCTCAACGGATGGCTGCTGACATGTTCAAGCTGTACGGCGAAGAGGGTGGCGCCAAGATCATCTACAACAAGGCCAGCGGTAGCCTGTTCTATGACGCTGATGGGTCAGGCGATGGCGGGATGATTAAACTCGCACAGACTACCAAGAACCTGAAACTCACGGCAGCAGATTTCTACCTGATCTGAGCCCATATCCGAGCGAGGGCTGTTTCTGATAGAAAGCGACAGCCCTTCCTTGTCCTCCAAGTTGGCGATCCTAGCGCCACTGAAGCTCGACAAGTTCAACCTCTCCATATTTCCGGCGAAGTTCTTGGACGACGAGAAATTCGGATGCGTGAAGCACGCGCACGGACGTGGAACTGATTGTCCAGGCCCTGCTGGCGTCTGATCTCTTGTATCTGAAACGAACCCACGCCAGCGGTCTGATCGACACTTATTTCTCCCTCTCACTCTCTACAGGAGTTTCGGTGATCCGTTTGACGGTCTCTTCGACAGTGGACCGGATCATCCTTATCAAGCTCCGGGTTCGCTCGGACCAGTCTCGCTGAGGATGCGGTAGACGGATGCTCGGCTGATCTTCAGGCGCTTGGCGATATCACTGGGCGCGACACTCTCAGCCTTGAGTTTCGCCACTTCGGCACTTTGTCGGCGGGCAGTGGGCACTCTCCCGCGAAACTTGCCATCCCTTCTGGCCTTTGCGATCCCAATTTTCTGACGCTCAAGCATGATCTCGCGCTCCCATTGGACGATACCGCCGACGAGCGTCATCATCAGCCGCCCATTTGGCGTGCTGGTGTCGATATCCAGATCGAGAATGCGCAGGGCAACACCTTTTTTCTCAAGGTGCTGTACGATCTCCCAGAGATGCGGAACGGATCGGGCGAGCCTGGAAAGCGACGTGACAACGAGCGTGTCGTTCTTTCGGCAGAACTTCAGCACCTCGTCCAAAACAGGCCGCTTCCCAACCGAACTGGCCTCCTCGATGAAAAGGTGGTCATTCTCGACCCCGAGCTTGCGCAGGGTTTCCACTTGGGCTTCAAGCCCTGCCTTCTGTTCGTCGGTACTCGTGCGTGCCAGTCCAATCAGCATGGTTGCTCCCAGTTCGTGTGAGACAACTATGCGAGACTTGGCCGTAAAGATCAAGAGACAACTTGTGTGAGACACATTCCTGGCGGGTAGGGCAGTCTCACTAGGTCAGGGTCCATTGGGACACCATTATCGTCGCTTCGCCGCGTAACCTAGACGGGTGAGGTGTCATTGCGAGAATATGATATGTGGCTGTAGCTCGGCGGTTTCAGGTTCCTCATGCCTGATGTTGATAGAGATGATCCGCCCGATTGGGTTGTGCAATTGCGGCAGGAGATGGCGCAGGGTCTCGCAGAGGAGCTTGATGCCCGAACGAAAGCATTATTAGCGCAGGAGCCTCGGGTAATCCGTGCGGGTCTCACCCTCCTTAGGCTACTAACGCGGAAACAATGGCGCGATGCACCAGCCATATGCGCTAGCCGGTCTCTTAAGCATCAAACACTTCATCTTGCGACAGCAGGCCGATGGCCCTGATCTCTAGGACCGGAGCCATCGGCGTTCCCCAAGTGTCACTTCTTCTGAGTGGCGGCTTCCGCGATTTTCCGCGTCAACTGGAATACGGTAGTGGATGGTGCTCCGTATGGAACTCCTTCCTCTTCTCTACGCTTCAATTGGCGCTCTGCCCGATCCTGAGCCTTTGCAAGGTCTTTAAGAACCGCAGCACAGTCTAGCGTCTTCCCCTTTGACGGGTCGTACTGCGCACAGAGACTCTTGAGGTGCTTCTGGACCTCGTGTCTGTCATGAGGCTTATGGAAATCATCGAAATGAAGGATAAGCCAAATCTCAAAGCAAGGATTTGATCTCGCGACGTTAATGCCCTTACCCTCGCAGACCCGAAGCGCTTGGTCAAAATGAGGATGCTCATCGCGATCAAATACAGCCCAAATTTCGTCTTTCTCCTCAAACGAATCGCGCTTCTTCCTGCTGCCCCTTGTCAGCCCCATCTCTTGCGCGCGATCCGAAGCAGTTTCAGCGATCTTCGAAGGATCGCCTACCGCGCCAATAGCTTCTACTTCAACCAACGTGCCCTTAAAAAGAACTTTTAAAGCATTGAAGTAGTCGGGCTCTGTATTTTTACCTTCACAGTACAGAATGAACTTCTTCTTGGGAGTGACCTTCGCAGCAGGTCTGGACAAACTCGGAATGCGGCGAGACATGATCAGTGGCTCTGGAACAAGGTAGTAACTGGACCAGCAAACGGTATTGCGCCGAACCGTCCCTCTAGGTATCCCTTCTCGATATTGTCGGTTCTCCGAGTTTGAATATCTGAAAGGGGAAAGACATGAGTTGCGCCCCTGTGGTCCTTCTCTGTGAACCAAATTTGGTCACGACGAAGCATGGGGGAGCGCATCAAGTTTGTATCATGGGTAGTCGCGACAAGCTGAGCCCCTTTTGAATTGATAGCTTTATTTGAAAACAGGGAAACAAAGGCTTCACATGCTTGCGTATGCAAGCTTGCATCCAATTCATCAACGACAAGCAAAGAGCCTTCGTCCAAGGCTCTGAACGCAGCACTTGCCAATAGAAGCAACCTACGAGTGCCCGCACTCTCTTTTTCAGGCATGAAGAAAACTCTCACTCCATCCACGCCTTGGTGTGCCAGTTCAATGACAACCTTTTTCTTGTCTTCCTGCGCTTCCTCCATTGAATTAGTTCCACCGAACAGTACGGGCGATAGGCGCTGAATAAAAGTATCGATCTCTTTAGAAATCAAAAGCTGCTGCTTATTCATTTCCTTTTCAACGCGACGGAACCCGACGACCCCTGTTCCCACCTTATTGATAAGGTCAATGGTGCGCTGATCGATACCATTATCTTTAAATTGGGTTGAGATTGCAGAGCCACCAACTTCAATATCACTGCTAAAGTGTATGGACGAAAAGAACGAAGATATCTTTGTTAACTCTTCGTGTCCGTTCTGAATGGCAGCAGAGATGAATAAGCTATTTGGCCGCACTAAATCTGCGATAACACGGTTTCTCCCCTTCAAGCCACGCCCGAACTTAAACTCTTTCTCACCAGTACGTTCGTAAAGCATCTGGCGGCGGCCAGAGGGGAATGCGTAAAGCCATTCACCGGAGAATGATTCATCTGTTGCTTCAAAGCCAAAATGATAGCGTACTCCATCATGGATGAAGTCTATGTCAAAAACGGACGGAAGTTCTGCCGCGCCACCACCAAGAGCAAATGCGTCACGTGGCACCGCCCCTTTAACCGCCCCCTTTGGCTGTGAAAGGAGAACCGCTTGACGCATGAAGCGTAGAGCGGAAATGAAGTTGCTTTTACCAGATGCGTTCGCCCCATAAATTATGGCTGAGGAGAGCACCTTTGTATTAGGGGCAATCTCACGATCAATTAGGCCCGCCTCACCATCTTTCAGCGAACTAGCAATGAGAGAGAGTTCCTGTCCCTCTAATATCGAGCCATGATTGGCCGCACTGAATCTAAGAAGCATATCTGACCTCAAGTGCTAACTAGCACGATTTATAGCCCGATTTTGCAAAAAACCAACTAATTTGTCAATTAAATTGCGTCATGGCTACATTAAGATATCATGTAACGTGTCGCCATAAACACTTTTGGACCTGAGATGTGACCTTCGCCTTCGAGGCAGCGCCCTTCAGAATTAGATGGAGGCAGTAAATCCGGCAGCCGAGTGGACCAATCCAAAGGTGCCATTCCCCGCGAACGGCTCGTGTTTCCCAAGCGGTGGGCGCATAATAGCGGGGTAGGAGGGACAACCATGACGAGGTTTTATGCCGTTCTTGTGCAGGTCATTCTGTCGTCGGGCTTCGTGCTGGCGATGAATGGCGCAGCCCTGGCGGGAAAGATCATCGGTAACGGCTGACCGAATACCGGGCGGCCTGCTTACCAGCGGGTCGCCCGTCATACTGATTTCTTTTAGCCCGTACCTTGAGTTCTTGGTATCTGATCTTCGAATCGGGTCCATTTAGGGATTGGCCATGTGGGGTTCCGTGTGGGGTTTCTGGTCGGTCAGACCCCACATTTCCCAGGCGTTCCCGGTTTATTCCGGTCGAGACGATTGGACCAGAAACGAAAAAACCCCTGGGCTTCCAGGGGTTTATTGGAGCGGGCGATGGGAATCGAACCCACGACATTCAGCTTGGGAAGCTGACGTTCTACCTCTGAACTACGCCCGCGCGCCCTTATTCATATCCGGCCTTCCGGCGATCCGGCAAGGGGGCAGCTTGAAGGATCAGCGGAAGTGCTTTGACAGTTTCAGTCCTTGCGCCTGGTAGTTCGAGCCGGCGCCTGCCCCGTAGAGCACCTTCGGCCGCTCGGCCATGCGCTCGTAGACGAGGCGGCCGACGATCTGCCCGTCTTCCAGGATGAACGGCACGTCGCGGGAGCGCACCTCGAGCACGGCTCGGGCCCCTTCCCCTCCAGCCCCGGCATGGCCGAAGCCGGGATCGAAGAAGCCGGCATAATGGACGCGGAACTCGCCCACGAGGGGGTCGAAGGGCACCATCTCGGCGGCGTAATCCGGCGGCACGTGGACCGCTTCCTTGGAGGCGAGGATGTAGAACTGGCCCGGATCGAGGATCAGGGTGCGGGAAGCATCCGCATAGAGCGGCTCCCAGAAATCGGCGGCGCGGCAGGAGCCCGGCTTGTCCACATCGACGAGGCCGGTATGCCGCTTGGCGCGGTATCCGATCAGATTATCCGGACCGAAGCCCGCCAGATCCACACTGACGGCGACGCCGTCCTGGATCGAAGGCTCGGCGGAGGTCACCACCCGCTCGTTCTGGTGGAGCGCCAGGAGTTCCGCATCGCTCAGGCGCACCTCGCCCTTGCGCAGGCGCAGCTGGGACAGGCGGGTGCCGGTCCGGACCAGCACCGGGAACGTGCGCGGCGAGATCTCGGCATAGAGACGCCCCTGATAACCTGCCCCGATGGTGTCGAATTCCTGGCTGCGGTCGGTGATGACGCGGGTGAACACATCGATGCGGCCCGTGGAGCTCTTGGGGTTCGCCGCCGCCGAGAGATCCTCCGGCAGGGCCAGCTCCTCCTGGAGCTCGGCGATATAGACGCTGCCGGTCTCAAGGATGGCGCCCAGGCTCAGGTCGATCTCGTGGAAGCTCAGCTGGTCGAGACGGTCCTGGACCGTATGGTTGCGACCCGGCAGGAAGCTGGCGCGGACGCGATAAGCCCGGCGGCCCAGCCTGAGGTCCAGGCTCGCCGGCTGGACCTGATCGGACGCGAAGGGCGTCTCCGGCCTGATGGCTCCCGCTTCCGCAAGGCGCATGATGGCATCAGCCGATTGGATCCCGTCCTTCAACGCAACCATGTCCGTCATCCGAGAGCCCTGCCGTCCTTGAAATGTTGAGCCTGACAGTATCCTCTAAGCCTTGTTACGGAATTCTCAATCGCTTTCCTCAACAGGCTCATCGCGAAAGGCGTGCCAGGCCAGGGTGATGCGGGCGAGCGCGCTCATTACGGTCAAACCGGCAAAGGCGTAGGCCAGGACCGGGAAGTGCCGTGGGAACAGGATCATGGCAACGAAGAACAGGATCGTCTCCGTGCCCTCCATGACGCCGGCGGTGAAATAGATCGATTTGACCCCTCGGATGCCGGTGCTCATCCCCCGCTTGGCGGCAACGGCCGCAAAGGCGAGGAAGCTCGCGCCATTGACGTAAAAGGCGAACAGGAGCGCCGCCGCCGGCAGCGCGAAGACGCCTGGGTCCCGCAGGGCGAAGGCCAGAGGGATGGCGCCGTAGACGGCGAAGTCGAGGACGATGTCGAGAAACCCGCCCCGGTCTGTGCGCCGGGTCGAGCGGGCGATGGCACCATCCAGGCCGTCGAGAAGCCTGTTGAGCCCGAACAGGACAAGCGCCGCCACATCGAGCTCCAGAACGATCATGACGGCTGCGGCCAGGCCGAGCACCAGCCCCGCCAGCGTCACGGCATCGGCGGAGATCCCTGCCCGCGCCAAGCCCTGCCCCAGCCGATCCATCGGCGGATCGATCCTGCGCCGCACCCATCCGTCGAGCATGGCCCGTTCTCCCCCTGCCTCGATTGACGAGGTGTGAGGACGGGCTTACCACGGGCGGGTCCAACTCCTCTACTGGGTGAAGGCAGGCGCATGTACAAGGCTGTGACCCGCGGCATCTCTGTGACGGTAACACCCCGCTATATGCCCGAAGAGTCCTCGCCCGACGACGGCCGCTACTTCTTTGCCTATACGGTGGAGATCATCAACACGAGCCTGGAGCGCGTTCAGCTGCGCGCCCGCCATTGGCGGATCACCGACGAGCACGGCCATGCGCAGGAGGTGCGTGGCGCCGGCGTGGTCGGCGAGGAGCCGGTGCTTGGACCGGGCGAGAGCTTCAGCTACACGAGCGGCTGCCCCCTGCCGACCCCGAGCGGCACCATGCAGGGCACCTACCTGATGGAATCCGCCGGCGGCGAAACTTTTGATGCCGAAATTCCTGCCTTCTCACTTGATATTCCCCGCGCGAAACGCGTGCTGCACTGAGGTTCCCGATGTCATCCCAAGGTCAGCGGCTCACGCCGCTCGAAATGCTGTCAAAGCTCGTGTCGTTCGACACGGTGAGCTCGAACTCTAACCTGCCGCTGATCGACTTCGTGGAAAGCTATCTGCAGAGCTGGAACGTGCCTTACATACGCGTGCCGAACGAGACCGGCGACAAGGCGGCCATCTATGCAACGATCGGCCCGCAGGATCGCGGCGGGATCGTTCTCTCTGGCCATACGGACGTGGTGCCGGTGACAGGTCAGGCCTGGACGTCCGATCCCTTCACGCTACGGGTCGACAACGGGCGCGCCTATGGGCGCGGCGCAGTCGACATGAAGGCCTTCGACGCGCTTGCTCTGGCGTTGATCCCGGAGTTCCAGACCGCCAATCTCATCACGCCGATCCACATCCTGCTCTCCTATGACGAGGAGACGACCTGCCTCGGCGTGGTCGACGTGATCCGACGCCTCGGCCACGATCTGCCGATGCCGAAGGCTGCCATCGTCGGAGAGCCGACGATGATGGAGGTGGTGGACGCGCACAAAAGCGTCGTGACCTTCAGCACCACGGTGCATGGCTTCGAGGCACATTCGTCGAAGCCTTATCTCGGCGCGAGCGCCGTGATGACGGCGGCTGAACTGATCGCGGAATTGAACCGCATCGGCGACGAGATGATGGAGCGCGGCGACACGAGCGGGCGCTTCGACCCGCCCTACACGACCGTGCATGTGGGCACGATTGCAGGCGGCACGGCGCGCAACATCCTGTCCAAATCCTGCAGCTTCCATTGGGAGTTCCGCGGGTTGCCGAGCCTCGACCCTCAGGAGATCCCAGCCCGCCTAGAGAGGTTCGTGGAAGAGGTCGCCCTCAAGCGCCTCAACCGTTTCGGCGAGTTCGGACGGATTGAGACGAAGCTCGAGGTGGCGGTGCCGGGCCTTGCCCCAGATCCGGGATCGTTCGCGGAGACTTTCACTCTGCGGCTGGCCGGCAAGAACCAGACGCAGACCGTTCCATTCGGCACGGAAGCCGGCCATTATCAGGCGGCAGGCATTCCGACGGTGGTCTGCGGCCCGGGCTCGATCGATCAGGCGCATCAGCCGGATGAATACATCACGCTGGACCAGCTCGAGGCAGGAGCGGCCTTCATGCGGCGGCTCGCTGCGATGTGTGCGAGTTCATAAGACCGGCCACAAAACTCTGCTCTCATCCTGAGGAGACTAGCTCAACAAGGGCCGGCAACGCTCCTCACGTCATCACCGGCCTTGTGCCGGTGATCTCGATAGCTTGAAGCGCTGTGCTTTTCAGCATCGGGATGGCCGGGACAAGCCCGGCCATGACGGAACCCGAGACGTGTTCCTCTTTATGAGCCAACCTCTCAGGATGAGGCGAGCGTGTATCGAGACGGGGTTACTGCGATGCTTCCGACTTCGCGATCTCAGCTTCGACCTCAACCGGGTCGAGATCGTAGAAGCGCGAGCAGAACTCGCAGGTGATGCCAATGCGGCCGTTCTCGCCCACCATGTCGCGGCGGTCTTCCGGCGGGAAGCGGCGCATCATGCCCATGATGCGCTCATGCGAGCAGGTGCATTCCTCATGCACATGCTGGCCTTCGAAGACGCGCACGCCGCGCTCGTGGAACAGGCGATAGAGAAGCGTCTCGCTGGACACGGTGGGATCGACCAACTCGTGATCCTCGACGGTGCCGACCAGCGACTTGGCCTCCATCCACGCATCGTCCTCGGACGGTCCTGCGAGATCATTCGACGCGTGACCCTCAGGGATATCGCCAGGATGGAGATCCGCCTGCCGCAGGCGCTCCGGCGACGAGGGCAGGAACTGGATCATCAGACCGCCGGCCCGGTAGGTATGGCGGCCGTTCTCGAACTGCTCGGCCACGGCGAGGCGCACCTGCGTCGGGATCTGTTCGGACTGACGGAAGTACTGGTGCGCCGCTTCCTCGAAACCCTGACCGTCCAGCGCGACGACACCCTGGTAGCGGCTGCGCTCGGAGCCCTGGTCGATGGTCATGGCAAGATAGCCGGAGCCGAGAAGCTCGCCCGTTCCCGCGGAGGCGGAGTCGAGGGCCTCAAGCTTATCCTTGTCGAAGCGGGCCGTGGCGCGCAGGCGGTCCGGCGCGTTGAAATCCACCACCACCATGTCAATGATGCCGTCGGTCTTGGTCTGCAGCTGGAAGCGCCCCTCGAGCTTGAGCGATGCGCCAAGCATGACGGTCAGCGCCGCCGCTTCACCGATGACGCGGGCGACCCGGTCGGGATAGCCGTGGCGGGCCAGGATCGTGTCGATCGAAGCTCCGAGACGCACCACGCGCCCGCGCACGTCGAGGGGCTCGACCGCGAAGGGGAGGACGGCATCATCGTTTCCTTCAAGCGAGGCTGAACTCATGCGCTTGCTGCTCCGAGGCACCAGGCCAGGATGCCCTTTTGTGCGTGAAGCCGGTTCTCGGCCTCGTCGAAGACCACGGATTGCGGACCGTCCATCACCTCATCCGTCACCTCCTCGCCGCGATGGGCGGGAAGGCAATGCATGAAGAGCGCCTCCTTGTCGGCGACGCCCATGAGCCTGCCGTTGACCTGATAAGGCTTGAGCAGGTTCTGGCGGCGGAACTCGTCGTCGTCGCCCATGGACACCCAGCAATCGGTGACGACGGCGTGGGCGCCTTCGGCGGCCTCGAAGGCATCGGTGGTCACGCTGATCCTGGCCCCTTCCTGTTTCGCCCAGGACAAAAGCTCCGGACGGGGGGCAAGTTCCGGCGGGGACGCGATCTTGAGAGTGAAATCGAGGCGCGCCGCAGCGTGAACCCAGGAGGCAAGCACGTTGTTGGAGTCCCCCGTCCAGGCGACCGTCTTGCCCTCGATGGAGCCGCGATGCTCCTCGAAGGTCATGATGTCGGCCATGATCTGGCACGGATGCGTCGTCTTGGTGAGGCCGTTGATCACCGGGATCGAGGCGTATTGGGCGAGCTCCGTCACCATGGCGTGGTCCAGGGTGCGGATCATGATGGCGTCCACGTAGCGGGACAGGACCCGGGCCGTGTCGGCGATGCTCTCGCCGCGGCCGAGCTGCATTTCCTTGCCGGTGAGCATCAGGGTCTCGCCGCCGAGCTCGCGCATGCCCACATCGAAGGAGACGCGGGTGCGGGTGGAGGGCTTGTCGAAGACCATCGCCAGAACCTTGCCCTCGAGCGGGCGCTCCTTGGCTTTCTCACCGCGGCGGCGCTTGGCCTTGATGTCGGAGCCGATGTTCAGGAGGCCCCGGATCTCCGCTCCGGAGAAATCGCTCAGATCGAGAAAGTGGCGGGTCTTCATTGAGCGGCTCCCCGCTGGGCGGAGGCCTGCCCAGCTTCAATGGCCGTGCAGGCGGCCTCGATGCGGTTGACGGCCTCGCCGATCTCCGCGTCGCTGATGATCAGCGGCGGCAGGAGGCGGGCCACATTGTCGCCGGCCCCGATCACGAGCAGCTTCTGCGCCCGGGCGGCGGCGATGAATTCGGTGTTGGGCACCACAAGGCGCAAGCCCATCATGAGGCCGTGGCCCCGCACATCGTCGATGACGCCCGGGTGGCGGTCCTTCAGCTCGGCGAGGCGCTGCTTGAGCAGCAGCCCCTTGCGCTCGACTTCCTTCAGGAAGCCGGGCTCCAGGATCACGTCGAGCACTGCGTTGCCCACCGCCATGGCGAGCGGGTTGCCGCCGAAGGTGGTGCCGTGGGTGCCGACCGTCATGCCCTTGGCGGCCTCGGCCGTGGCCAGGCAGGCGCCCATTGGGAAGCCGCCGCCGATGCCCTTGGCCACCGCCATGATGTCGGGCGTGACCCCGGTCGATTCATAGGCGAAGAGCTTGCCGGTGCGCCCGACGCCGGTCTGGATCTCGTCGAAGATCAGGAGCATGCCCTGGCTGTCGCAGAGATGGCGCAGCTCGCGCAGGAAGGCGTTGGAAACGGTCCGGATGCCGCCCTCGCCCTGGATCGGTTCGATCATCAGGGCTGCGGTCTCGGGGCCGATGACAGCCTTCAGGGCATCGAGATCCTCGACGGGCACCTGATCAAAGCCCTCCACCTTGGGGCCGAAGCCCTCAAGATACTTGGCCTGGCCGCCAGCCGCGATGGTCGCGAGCGTCCGACCATGGAAGGCGCCCTCGAACGTAACGATGCGGAAGCGCTCGGGATGGCCATTCACGGCGTGGTACTTGCGGGCCATCTTGATGGCCGCCTCGTTGGCCTCGGCGCCGGAATTCGAGAAGAAGACCACATCCGCGAAGGTGTTCTCGACCAGGCGCTTGGCCAGCCGCTCCCCTTCGGGAATTTGGAAGAGGTTGGAGGTGTGCCACACCTTGGCGGCCTGCTCTGTCAGGGCCTGGACGAGGTGCGGATGGGCGTGCCCGAGGGCATTGACCGCGATGCCAGCTCCGAAATCGAGATATCGCTCGCCATCTCGGCCGAAAAGCCAGGGGCCCTCCCCTTTCTCGAAGGAAAGCTCGGCGCGGGCATAGGTCGGCAGCAATGGCGATGTCACAGGTTGTCTCCGCCTCCAAGGACCCAAGGTCGCACCCAGGTCCGAAAAAGAAAGCGCCGCCCCAGGCAGGAGCGGCACAATGGGGAATTCTACCGAGGTGCGGGACCCTGTCAATTCAAGAGAAATGAAGTGACTCATCACAGGGAATTTTTGCCCAGCCGGAGTTCCCTGGGGAAAACGGCATGGCTTGTTCGGGGACTCTTGCGCCGGAGTCCACCCATCCTGTAACTTCGGGTCAGTCGAGTACGGCATTCGTGCGGCGGCATTCACCCTCAGGAGCGACCCTCGCAACGCGGTCGGACATTAAAACCCTGTCCGCGATGCATCCGGGATTCTGAGTGTTAGAAGGCCGCCTCCGATGGAGGCAGAGTGAAAATGACAGATGCGGGCGCAACTTGGACGGACGAGCGGGTCGAGCTTCTCAAGAAGCTCTGGACCGATGGTTTGAGCGCGAGCCAGATCGCCGCCGAGCTTGGCAACGTGACCCGCAATGCGGTTATCGGCAAGGTTCACCGCCTCGGCCTGTCCGGCCGGGCCAAGGACGCCAAGCCGGCCGCTTCGGCCGCCGCAGCGCGTCCCCGCAAGGCGACCCGGGCGCCAAGCGCCCCGGCTCCCCTGCCGCCGCAGACGCACACCAACAATGTGGTCATCGCCCCGATTGCGCTCCAGCCCATCACCCAGGAGCCGAGCGTCTATGTCGAGGACGACCTTGCCGTTCCGGTCTCCGAGCGCGTGACCATCATGGATCTGCGCGAGTCCATGTGCCGCTGGCCCATGGGCGACCCGACCAAGCCGGAATTCCGCTTCTGCGGCGCCCGCTCCATCACGGGCCTGCCCTATTGCACCCACCACGCCCGCATCGCCTACCAGCCGGTGGCCGACCGCAAGCGCGACCGCAGGGTCGCCCGGGCTTAACATTCCATATCTCAAACAAAAGGCCGCGCTGATCACCTCAGCGCGGCCTTTTGTTTGTTTGGAATCCTTGTTGGCTCAGGCCTCCAACGCCTGCCCCTCCCGGGCAAAAGTCTCATCGAAGGAATAACCGGCGCCCCGCACCGTGCGGATGGGATCGGGCCTGCGCGGCATGCTGATCGCCTTGCGCAGGCGGCCCACATGCACGTCCACGGTGCGCTCGTCGATATAGACGTCATGGCCCCAGACCGCGTTGAGCAGGTGCTCGCGGGAAAACACGCGACCCGGGCTCTGCATCAGGAATTCCAGCAGACGGAATTCTGTCGGCCCCAAATGCAGTTCCTGGTTGGCGCGGCGCACCCGATGGGTCTCGCGGTCGAGTTCGATGTCGCCCGCTCTCAGAAGCGTCGCGATGTGGGCAGGCTTCGTCCGGCGCAGGAGCGCTCGCACCCGTGCCAGCAGCTCCGGCACGGAGAAGGGCTTGACGATGTAATCGTCGGCGCCGGTCGATAGGCCGCGGATGCGGTCGCCCTCCTCACCGCGAGCGGTGAGCATGATCACCGGCAGGCGCTCGGTTTCCGAGCGCGCCCGGATGCGGCGGCACAGCTCGATGCCGGACAGCCCGGGCAGCATCCAGTCGAGCAGCACGATATCGGGCACCTGCTCGCGCAGGCGGATCTCCGCCTCGTCACCACGGGACACGCTGTCTACCTCGTAGCCTTCCGCCTCGAGGTTGTAGCGCAGGAGGAGCATCAAGGGCTCCTCATCCTCCACGATCAGAACGCGAGGCCCCATGGTCAGGCTCCTACCTCGAGCGAGGCGTCGATCGAATGGTCGTTCTTAGGCCGGTCGATGGCCAGGGTCTCGGCCGTCACGAGATAATGGACCGTCTCGGCGATGTTGGTGGTGTGGTCGCCGATGCGCTCGATGTTCTTGGCGCAGAAGAGAAGATGTGTGCAGAACGAGATGTTGCGCGGGTCTTCCATCATGTAGGTGAGGAGTTCCCGGAACAGGGAGGTGTAGAGCGCGTCGATTGCGCCGTCGCGCTTCCACACGTCGAGGGCCTTCGCGGTATCCTTCTGGGCATAGGCGTCGAGCACGTCCTTGAGCTGCGCCATCACCAGATCGTTCATGTGCCGGAGGCCGACCACGATCTTGTGCGGTTGGAAGTCGTCGCCGATGGCGAGCGCCCGCTTGGCGATGTTCTTGGCGAGATCGCCGATGCGCTCCACGTCGCCGGCAATACGGATGGCCGAGATGGTCTCGCGCAGGTCGACCGCCAAGGGCTGGCGGCGGGCGATGGTGAGAATGGCGTTCTCCTCGACCTCACGATGGAGAACGTCGAGGCGAGGATCGGAGGCGATCACCGTCTGGGCCAGAGGCTTGTCGTGGCGGGCCAGCGCGGCGACGGAATCGACCAGCATCTTTTCGGCGATGCCGCCCATCTCGGCGATGCGCTGCCGGAGCCCCTGGAGATCGGCGTCGTAGGAGCGGACGATATGCTCTGACATGGAAGTCCTCCGTGAACCGCTTCGATCAGCCGAAGCGGCCCGTGATGTAGTCCTGAGTCTGTTTCTTGGCCGGGTTCATGAACATCTTGTTCGTCGGGCCGAACTCCACGAGTTCGCCCAGATACATGAACGCCGTGAACTGCGAGATGCGCGCCGCCTGCTGCATGTTGTGCGTGACGATCACGATAGTGAACTCGGAGCGGAGCTGCTCGATCAGCTCTTCGATCTTGCCGGTGGAGATCGGGTCGAGCGCCGATGTCGGCTCGTCGAGGAGGATCACTTCAGGCTTCTGCGCGATGGTGCGCGCAATGCACAGGCGCTGCTGCTGGCCGCCGGACAGGCTCATGCCCGACTGGCGCAGCTTGTCCTTCGCCTCGTCCCACAGAGCCGCCTTGCGCAGGGCTTCCTCGACGCGTCCGTCGAGCTCGGATTTCGGCAGCTTCTCATAGAGTTTGATGCCGAAGGCGATGTTGTCGTAGATCGACATGGGAAACGGCGTCGGCTTCTGGAACACCATGCCCACACGCGCCCGCAGCTCGTTCACGTCGATGGAGGGCGAGAGCACGTTCTGCCCGTCGAGCAGGATCTCGCCGTCGGCGCGCTGCTCCGGGTACAGGCTGTAGATGCGGTTGAAGGTGCGCAGCAGCGTCGACTTTCCACAACCGGACGGGCCGATCAACGCCGTCACCTGCCGGTCGTAGAAATCGAGGTTGATGTCCTTCAGGCTCCGGAAATCACCGTAGTAGAAGTTCAGGTTCCGAACGGCGATGCGCACCGGCGCTTCGGCATTGCCCGCGGCGGATCGTCCGACGGCGCTGCTCGTGTTGAGGGCAATGGTGCTCATCGGATTTTATCCTTCCTCAGGAGCAGGCGCGCCACGACGGACAACGCCAGGATCGACATGGTGATGATGAGGGCGCCCGCCCATGCCAGTTCGCGCCAGTTCTCATAAGGTGAGAGGGCGAACTGATAGATCATGACCGGCAGGTTGGCGACGCCGCCCATGAGGTTGGGGTTGAACCAGAAATTGTTGTTGAGGGCCGTGAACAGCAACGGGGCGGTCTCGCCGGCGATGCGGGCGGTGGCCAGCAGCACTCCGGTGACCATGCCGGCGCGCGCCGCCTTCCAGCTGATCTTGATGATGACGGTGGACATGGGCGCGCCCAGCGCGGCGCCCGCTTCGCGGAGCGAACCCGGCACGAGGCGCAGCATGTCCTCCGTGGTGCGCACGATCACGGGTACGGCGATGATCGCGAGCGCAACGCCGCCAGCCCAGCCGGAATAGCCACCCATGGGCTGCACCATGAGCATGTAGACGAAGAGGCCGATCAGAATGCTGGGCGCTGCAAGCAGGATGTCGTTCACGAAGCGGATGACTTCCGCGAGCTTCGAGCTCTTGCCGTACTCGGCAAGATAGGTGCCGGCCAGCACCCCGACGGGCGTTGCCACGACGATGCCGAGAACGGTCATGATCAGGCTGCCCACAATGGCATTGGCGATGCCGCCACCCTGGCTGCCGGGCCCCGGCGTCGTCTCAGTAAAGACCGCCGGCGACAGGCCGCCGATGCCCTCGACGAGCAGCATCAGAAGGATCCAGCCGAGGACGAAGGCGCCCAGGACCGTGAACAGCGTACAGGTGATCTTGAGGGCGCGGTCGGCCACATGGCGGCTGCGGCGCACCCGCCCCCAAGGGGCAGGAGCAGTCGTGGGTTCGTTTGCGGCCTGGTGCTGCAGAGCGGTGTCCATCATGGTCTCCTCAGCCCACCTTCACCCGCGACACGAGAATGCGGGCGAGCACGAGCACGGTAAACGTGACCAGGAACAGGATGCAGCCCAGCGCCATGAGTGCGTTCAGCTGCAGACCGATGGCCTCGTTGAATTCGTTGGCGATCCGCGACGCGATGGTGGATCCCGGATCGAAGAGCGAACCCGAGAGGCGGTTGGCATTGCCGACCACGAAGGTCACGGCCATCGTTTCACCGAGCGCGCGGCCGAGCCCGAGCATGACTGCGCCGATGATGCTGACTCCGGCCTGAGGCAGGAGCACGTTGCGCACCACCTCCCAGGTGGTGCAGCCGATGCCGTAGGCGCTCTCGCGCAGCACGGGCGGGATCTGATCGAGAATGTCGCGCGCGATGGAGGCGATGAACGGAATGATCATGATCGCCAGGATGATGCCGGCCGTCAGGATGCCGACGCCGGAGGGCGTGCGGGCATACAGGATGGTGCCGATAATGGGCATTCCCTCGACGATGTTGGAGACGGGAATCTGAACGTAGTTGGCGAACAGGGGCGCGAAGACGAAGAGGCCCCACATGCCGTAGATGATGCTGGGGACAGCGGCGAGCAGCTCGATGGTGGTCGCCACCGGCCGCTTGAGCCAGGGCGGGCAGAGCTGCGTCAGGAAAACCGCGATGCCGAGAGACAGAGGCACGCCGATCACAAGGGCGATCAGCGCCGTCGTCAGCGTTCCGACGATGGCCACCCAGGCGCCGTACTGATCTTCGTTGACGTTCCAGACACTCGACGTGATGAAGCCGAGGCCGAATTCGCTGAAGGCTGGCCATCCGCCGTAGATCATCGACCCGATGATCCCGAGGAGCACGATCAGCACCAGAAGGGCCGATGCAAGGCTAGCTATGCGGAAGAGCCCGTCGAAGCTTGGTGAAGAAGATCGGCGAACGGAGGCATCCGTGCTCGAAACGAGACGTTCTTGCGAGAGAGCTACCATTCGCCGATCCGCTATGCTTGGTTGACCGAAGTCGGATTACTGCGTGAAGACAGGCTGGCCCGAGGCGTTCTTGATCTCGCTCTTCCACGTCGCGCGCACCTGATCCTTCAGCTGGGCGGGAAGCGGCACGTAGTCGAGATCAACAGCCATCTTGTCGCCGTTCTTGAACGACCAGTCGAAGAACTTCAGGGCCTCGGCCACCTGCTCGGGCTTCTCCGGAGCCTTGGGAACGAGGATGAAGGTCGGAGCCGTAATCGGCCAAGCCTCATCGCCCGCCTGGTTCGTCAGCGAGATGCCGTAGCCGGGAGCCGACTTCCAGTCGGCATTGGCGGCGGCAGCCTGGAAGGTCTTGGCCTCCGGCGATACGAACTTGCCATTCTTGTTCTGGAGCTGGGCGAACGGGATGCTGTTCTGCTTGGCGTAGGCGTATTCGACGTAGCCGATGGAGTTCGGCACCTGCTTCACGAGGGCCGCGACGCCCTCATTGCCCTTGCCGCCCTGGCCTACGGGCCACTGCACCGATGCGCCGGCGCCGGGGCTGCTCTTCCAGGTTTCGGAAACCTGAGACAGGTAGGTGGTGAACACGCTGGTGGTGCCCGATCCATCGGAGCGGTAGACCGGGGTGATCGAAGCATTGGGGAGCGTCACGCCCTGGTTCGCCTGGGCGATCTTGGCATCGTTCCACTTGGAGATCTTGCCGTTGAAGATATCGGCTAGGACTTCACCCGTCAGCTTCAGCTGGCCGGCGGAAACCCCCTGAATGTTATAGACGGCCACCACACCGCCCATCACGGCCGGAAACTGGATGAAGCCGTCCTTCTGAAGCTCTTCGGCTTTGAGCGGAGCGTCGGTTGCGCCGAAATCGACCGTCTTGGCCCGGATCTGTCGGATGCCGCCGCTGGAGCCGATCGACTGGTAGTTCATCCGGTTGCCGGTCTCCTTGTTGTAGGCCTCGGCCCACTTGGCATAGATCGGGAACGGGAACGTCGCGCCTGCGCCGGTGATGTCAGCAGCAGAAGCCGTTGTCGTAAAGCTCGCGACGGCAAGGCCGGCCGCAATGGCGTAGGACATGATCTTCAAGGGTCAATCTCCTGTTCATACAGTGTGACAGGCAGCTTCAAAAGCTAAGGCCGCGTCACGCGATGGGACAGCTAGGCCCGATGGATGTCTCCTCTACGACAGTTGGATGACAATTACATGACACCCCCAATGGATCCCTGGAAGCGTCCCGATTTGACCCCGGCAAAGGTGTCCGATCAGGCGCGGGCCTCGGGCAGCGTCACCATAAACCGGGCGCCCTGGCCGGGTTCGCTCATGATGTCGAAATGGCCCCGGTGACGGTTGACGATGTGCTTGACGATGGCAAGGCCCAAGCCCGTTCCGCCCTTGTCGCGGCTCTGCGCCATGTCGACCCGGTAGAACCGTTCGGTCAGGCGTGGCAGGTGCTCGGGCGCAATGCCGGGCCCGTAATCCTGGATCGTGAACGTGACATGGGGCCCCTGCTCGCCATGGGAGGCTCCGATGCTCTCGATCGCCACGTCCACCCTGCCACCGCTCTCGCCATACTTGACCGCATTCTCGATCAGGTTCTCCGCCACGCGCAGAAGCTCGTCGCGGTCGCCGCGCACAAGAATAGGCTGCCCGGGCAGCTGGGCCTGGATGTTGACGCCCCTCTCCCGGGCCATGGGCGACAGGGTCTCGATCATCTGGGACACAATGGAGGCAAGATCGACATTCTGGGTCGGGGAGAGATGGGCCCGCATCTCGATGCGCGACAGGGACAGGAGGTCGTCGATCAGGCGCTTCATGCGCTGCGCCTGCCCCTTCATGATGTCGAGGAAACGCTCGCGGGCCCTCACGTCGTCGCGGGCTGGGCCCTGCAGGGTCTCGATGAAGCCGAGCACCGAGGCCAGCGGGGTGCGCAGCTCATGGCTCGCATTGGCCACGAAGTCGGCCCGCATGGCCTCGAGACGGCGGGCCGAGGTGAGATCGCGAAAGAACAGGACGACGCCTGCCTGAACTCCGGTGCTGGGCGCATCGGCCTGGAGTGGGCCGATATGAACCTCGAAGGTGCGCTCGGTGGGAACCCGCTCCGAATACTCGACCTTCAGGGGCTCGCCTTTCTCGAGAACCCGCTGGATGCCGTCGAGCACATCGGGACTGCGGAGCGCGAAGGATAAGGGGTGGCCCGTCTTCAATCCGCTCAGGAGACCGTAAGCGGCTTTGTTGGCCTCGATCACCAGGGCACGCTGATCGACCAGGATGACCGGATCGGGGATCTGAGCCAGAACCGCCTCGGCGATGCTGGAGCGCTGCGGCTTGCTCGGCTGCGGCCGGACACCGACCCCGAGGCTGCGCTTGGGGCTAGCGATCACAAATCCAGCCCCGATGGCTATGGCAGACCAGAGCAGAAGCCAGGCATCTCCGTTGCCCCGCACCAGGGCCGCGACCACCATGACGAAGCACGCGACGACTGCGCCGCGCAGGGCTGCATCGCGCAGGAGCGTGACACCCTGGGGCTTGGGTTCCGGCGTCGGATCGTCGGGATCGCTCATGGAACGGAAGGTCTCGGAAGAATTGCATGCCTTCTTTAAGGCAGGCGCTGGGAGGTGTCATCTCCCGCCGAGTTCCACCTCGGCGATCTCATCCTCATCGGGCTTGAACGAGAGCCTGGCGGCCCGGATGCGGTTGCGGATCTCGTAGCCTCCGAGGAGCGCAAGGGCTATCACGAAAGGAATGAGGTAATAGCACAGGCGATAGAGAAGCAGCGCCCCCAGGACCGGCTCACGCGGATAGCTCGAGAGGGCCAGAAGGATGGTGGCCTCAAAAACCCCGAGGCCTCCCGGTGCGTGGCTTGCCACTCCGAGCATCACGGCGAAAATGTAGACTGCCACGAAGGTCTCGAAGTTGAGACCATGCCCCCCCGGAAGCAGCACGAAGAGAACGCCCGCGCCCGCGCACACATCGGCCGCGCCGATGAGGATCTGCGCCAGCGACAGGCGAAAGCCCGGCAGCTCCAGCTTCCAACCCTGGATCTTGACCGAGCGGCGCTTGAGCGAGACCCAGATCATGTAGGCGGCAACGAAGACGGCGGCGCCCAACCCGACGAGCTGGTTCATCCAGATATGGGTGTAGACGAGACTCGCCAGCTCGTCGGCCTTGCTGATCAGGCACCATGCGAGCACGAGCGCCATGCCGAGCCAGAAGGTGACACCGGCAATCACGGTGAGGCTCGCCACCCGCCCCGGTTTCACGCCCTTGGGCGAATAGATCCAGTAACGAACCGTTCCGGCCGTAAGCAGCGGGAAGCCTAGGGTGAAACTCACCGCATAGCTCGTGAAGGAGGCCAACGCCGTCGTGCGGTAAGGGATCTGCAGCTTGAGCTGGCGCAAGGCGATGGCGTCGTAGCAGGTCAGCAGGCCATAGCTGATGGCGGTGAGGAGGACCGCCAGCCCGATCTGACGCAGGCTGGCGGCCGTGAACGCGGATTTCAGCTCGTTGACGTCGATATCGGAGACGATATGCCAGAGAACGACCAGCGAAGCGCCGAACAGGAGAATGCTCGCCGCCATCCCGATCCAGGCGAACCGGCGGGAGCGGCGCTCCTTCGGTTGAAGGGCTTCGGCAGATGACATCTCCGGCGGTGACACCGGGCGGGAGCTCATATCGTTCATGAAAACTGTCAATCAGCCTCAGCGTAGGAAAGGTCGCATCAGGTGCGCGGGCTGTCCTGCATCTAGGCGCTGGCAGGGAGAACCGCCAGACGCAGGGCGCCTTTTAATGGTTTCACAGGACTGGCGCTACTCTTTGTGCCGAGAAAATGCACATTGGGGCGGATGTGGGTTGTCAGCCTCGAAAAAGGCCTACAACAATGCTTCTCTGATCGAAGCCTGTTTGTGAGTGACTTTGGCCGTCGAGGGTGGCCCGGGAGTTCTGCGTGGATTTCAAGGATACAGAAACCCAATATGCCGTTCTGGCGGAGTCTCTGCCCCAACTCGTCTGGTCGGCCCGGCCGGATGGATCTGTCGATTATGTCAACCGCCGCTGGCGTGAATATACGGGCCGTTCAGGCGAGCAGATCTTAGGCGACGGATGGCAGGAATCCGTCCATCCAAGTGACTTGGCCCAAGTCAGGGACCATTGGAAGCGCTCTCTCGAATCCGGGCAGGCCTATGAATGGGAACACCGGATCAGAAGCACCGCAGGCGAGCACCAATGGTTCTTGAGCCGTGCAATCCCGATTCAGGACCTCACCGGCAACATTACCCGGTGGTTCGGCACGAGCACCAATATCGACGAGCAGAAGAAAAACGAGGAAACCGTTCGGATGCTCGAGAGCCAATATCGCCTGGCTCTTGAGGCTGCCCATCTCGGAACTTGGCAGATCGATCTCGATAGCCACCGCATCACCTGGGATGAGGAAAGCTGCGCCCTCTACCGCATTCCTCACAACGGATTGTACAGCCTCTCGCTCGATGAAGCCTGGAACATGATCCATCCCGAGGACCGGGAGGATGTGAAGGCGCGCATTGCCGCCGCATCGGCTCCGGATTCTGATGGCAAGTACGACAATCGCTACCGGGCGCAGCTTCCTGACGGGAGCCTCCGCTGGTTCCGTTCTCACGGACGCGCCCTTCACGTCACCGACGGCGGCACGCGCCGCGCCATCAGCCTGTATGGCGTGATCAGCGACATCACGGAGCGCCAAGCCCTTGAAGAAGCCCAGAAGCTTCTGACCAGGGAACTCAATCATCGCGTGAAGAACCTGTTCGCCATCGCAAACGGCATGGTCTCGATGACGGCCCGCACGGCCAAGGACCCCAAGGACATGGCGACGGCCCTGCGCGGGCGGCTGAGCGCCCTGTCGCGGGCCCATGAGCTGGTCCAGCCTGCCTCCATCTCGGAGCCGGGCGCCGGCACCGATGTGGAGCTCTCTCGCCTAATCGAGGCTGTCCTCGAGCCCTACAGGCAATCCGGCCAGAACAGGATCAGCATCGAAG
Source organism: Microvirga soli (assembly GCF_016734765.1). Lineage (GTDB taxonomy): Bacteria > Pseudomonadota > Alphaproteobacteria > Rhizobiales > Beijerinckiaceae > Microvirga > Microvirga soli. Next base: position 132,210 of record NZ_JAERQE010000011.1, read on the forward strand.
GCCCCAACGTTGCCGTGGGCTCCAACACGACGACGAGCCTTGCCCTGGTTCTGCATGAGCTTGCCACCAATGCGGCCAAATATGGATGCCTCTCCTGCTCGGAAGGCGAGCTCGCCATCCACTGGACGCTCCGGGGTGAAGACGTGGACGTCCTCTGGACCGAAAGCGGCGGGCCGCCCATTCCGGCCCCCCCGAGCTTTGAAGGCTTCGGCACGCAACTGTCCCAGCGAAGCATCGCCGGGCAGCTCGGAGGTACCCTCGAGCGCGAGTGGCGGCCGGAGGGCCTGCGCGTTCACATGGTCATTCCCCTCAGCCGGCTGAGCGCCTGACCGGCCATGCCATCGTATCGCCGCGTCCTGGTTCTGGGCGGAGCGCGCTCGGGCAAGAGCCGCACCGCCCTGCAGCTTGCCGAGCAGGCCTCATTGCAGCGGATCTACGTCGCAACGGCCCAGGCCTTCGACGATGAGATGCGCGAACGCATCGCTCTGCATCGCCTAGAGCGCGACCAATCCTGGCAGACGGTGGATGCCCCCTTGGAGCTGCCGCAGGCCATCCAGGCTCAGACCGGTCCCGACAAGGCCGTGCTCGTCGATTGCCTGACCCTCTGGCTCTCCAACATCGTGCTCGCCGAACGTGACCCGGCCCATCAGGCCGACCGGCTTCTCCACGCTGTTCGGGACGCCCAGGGTCCTCTCATCCTGGTGTCGAACGAAGTGGGCCAAGGCATCGTCCCGTCGACCCCTCTGGGGCGCTCCTTCCGCGACGAGCAGGGGCGCCTGAACCAGCGGATCGCGGAAGCCTGCGATGCGGTGGTCTTCGTGGCCGCAGGCTGCCCGATCCTGATCAAGCCGGCTCCTGCCCTGGATCTGAGGCTGGCCTGAACACGGCCGTTTTCAGGGCAGCTTCGACTTCGCTTCAGCGGTTAAGGCCTCGATCATGGCCGGCGTCGAGGGACCTCCGCAGATCATGAGACGCCCTGGAACGGCGATGCGGCGCTCGGGCGGCACGGCAGCCGCCAGTGCGGGATGGGCAAACAGGGCCGTGCCGTTATCGATGGCCTGCCCGGATCCTGTATCGACCAGCATGACATCCGGCGGGGTGGTGACGAGCGTCTCCAGACGGACGACCCCTCCATTGTTGCGGCCAAGAACGTCTTGGTGCAGCGTGAAGCCCATCTGTGTCAGCACCTCGCCTAAAGGCGAGTGGGCGGCTGTCACCCACCCTCCTCGCTCGTAAACCAGGATGCTGCGCCCGTTCGGGACACTAGCCCTGGCCCGATCCAGGGCTGCATCGATCCGGGCGATCAGGGCCTCGCCGCGCTCCGCATGGCCGAGCCTTCGGGCGAGGGTGCGGATCTGCTCGCGCCCCTCGACAAAGCCTGACCAAGGGCCAAGCTGGAGGACGTCGAGGCCCTGCCGCTTGAGGACCGCCACCTGATCCTGCTGGCCATAGGTGCCGGTCAGCACAAGATCGGGCTTGCTGAACAGAAGCGCCTCCGCCCCACCCTCATTCAGAGGCACGTCAGCGGCCTGCCCTGCCATGAACGAGACGGATTGATCCCGGGCGAGCCGGCTCAAGGATGCGATCTGGCTCCGATCAGCCAGCGCCAGCAGCAATTGGTCCGTGCAGAGATTGAGGGAGGCAACCTGGTGCGGCCTCGGCTGAGCTGTGGCCGGAGAGATCTGCCAAAGGCCGATCAGCAGGATCCATCCGATACAGCCACGATGGCGAAGTCTTGAGAACATCCGGCGATACCTGCGAGCGCCTACTTCCTGAAGGCTAGGTCTTAGGATCAAAGCAGGCTCCCCAGTCCCATGACAAGCTGAGCAACTCCCTCACTGCGGCGGAATGACCCGCACACTTAGTTAATTACCTAATTTGATAACGTCTTCGCGCCAGTATTCCTCGAGAAACAAGGCTCTGGCGAAGATTATCCCCTTTGTCCGGATAGTTGCAAAAGGTCGCACATGGGAACAAAGTCCAAAATCACCGTCAAGCTGACCCATTATGGACATATCTACCACGCACATACTCACCTCACTTGAACGAAGAACAACCGCAAACCTGTCTTGACAGTGAAGCGGCGCATTTCTAGGGGGCTTCTTCATATGCAGATTGCTCTGACAGCGTCTCGCGACGCATGCCAGCAGACGGCTATTTGCCTCGATTTCGGGAAGCGCATTGGCGTCCAGGGCCGCCGCACGGCTCAGAAGCGCCCTACCCTCCAGGGGGGGCAGACCCTGCTCAACCTGACCAAGATGCTCGGCCTCGGCGCCTGCATCACGTTTGCTATCGGCACCGCTGCCATGCCACAATCCGCCTCGGCGGCGGAGCAGAAGCTGGCTCTTCCAGCGGCTTTCGATGCCGGTGAGAATGCCATCAGGGTTCCGGCCCAGCACATGCAGTCGCTCAACACGTCGGTGAGCGCTGCGGCTCCGTCAGATCCGCTCGAAGCCATCGTTCCGGTGCCGGCCGCTGAGTCCAATCAGGCCCATCTTCAAAAGCAGATCATCCTGACCATTCCCCTGACCAATCCGTCGGCAGCGGAAGGCAGCGAGGATGACAAGCCCGTGTCGCGGGAGCTCACCGACTACATGGAATTCGAGGAGATGCGCGTTCCCGTGTGGATCGTGGACACGATCCTGCGCGCCTCCAAGATGACCGGCGCCGACCCCGTCTACATGATGGCTCTGGCGGACAAGGAATCGAGCTTCCTGCCCGGCAACAAGGCGTCCACGTCCTCCGCCGTAGGCTTGTTCCAGTTCATCACGAGCACCTGGTTGGAGGTCGTGCGCTCTTTCGGACCCATGCACGGTCTGATCGCAGAAGCACAGGCAATCGAACGGGTCGACGGCAAGCTCACGGTGGTCGACGAGACGATGCGCGAGCACATCCTCAGCCTGCGCCGCAATCCCTACATTTCCTCGCTCATGGCAGCGGAAATGATGAAGCGCGATAAGGCGAAGATCGAGGCGCGGCTCGGCCGGCAGCTCAACCGGTCGGAGTTCTACATGTCCCACTTCTTCGGTGTGGACAGCGCCAGCAAGTTCATCGCGCTCGTGGATGACACCCCCAAGAAGAGCGCGCCCGCTGCCTTCCCGGCCGCGGCGAAGTCCAACAAGTCGCTGTTCTTCACCAAGGACGGCAAGAAGACCCGCCAGCTCAGCGTGGCAGAGGTCTATGGCAAGATCGACGACATGATCGACAAGCGCCTCAACCGCTACGGCGACGTCTCGACCCGCGTGGCAGGGGACCTTCCCTTCTGATCGGGCAGTTCAGCCTCTCCCTCCGCGTTGGAGGCGTGAGGTTGAGCATCCGTGACGATCTCGGCCCGCGGCGCCAGTCCCGCCGATGCGGAACTTGAGGGTGCGATATCGGCGAAGCCGCCTTTGACGGGCGGGCGCTGCACCCGGATGATCCGCATCACGATGAAGGCGGCAAGGCCCAGTGAAGCCAGGGCCGCATAGATGAAAAGCCCCTGAGGTCCAAGGATTTCCATGGCCAGCGCCCCAATCAGGGGTCCGACGGTCACCCCGGTCGCCCAGGAAAACAGCAGGGTGCCGACGGTGGACACGATCTGCCCGGGATCGACGATATCGCAGGCATGGGCCACGCAGACCGAGTAGATGCACAGGGCCAATCCACCCCAGGCCGCAAACGACCACAGGATCAGCAGGCTGGCACCCTGTGCGCTGGCCCAGAGGATCAGGAGCGAGACCAGGCTCGTGCCCAAGGCCAAGCCTGCGATCACGTAGCGCCGGTCGGCCCGATCGGAGAGCCAGCCGAGCGGCCATTGCATCGCGAGACTTCCTGCCTGCAGGGCAAACAGAAGCGCCGCCGCCTGATCCTGGCTCAGCCCAACCCGGACGCCGAAGACCGGCGTGATCGCAATCACCGGACCATTGACCAGACCGACCACGAAGGCGCCGACAACTGCGGAGGGCGCCGTGGCAAACAGTTTCCTGACCTCGATCCGCACACCCTGCGGTGCGTTCGGCTCACTCGTGGTCGTAGCCGCGATAGGAAGCAGCGAGAGCGAAATCAACGCACTCACCGCCATGAACAACCCATCGGTGCGGATGTCGCCGAAACTGATCCCGAGCGGAGACAGCATCAAGGCAACCTTGGTGCAGATCATGTAGATGGAGAGAATCCGCCCGCGATGACTCGATGTGGCTCGCGCACTGATCCATCCGTCAGTGACGGTGAAGATGCAGGCGAGCGTCACGCCCGTCAGTCCACGCAGCAGGATCCAGGCCAGGGTCGAATGAGCCTGCGTCATGGCCAGGATCAGCACGGACACGATGGCGGCCAGGCTGGCAAAGGCCCTGATGTAGCCGACATGGCGGATGAAGCTCGGCGCAAGGAAGCAGCCTGTCGAAAAGCCCACTCCGTAAGCGGCAGCCACCACGCCGATGGACGCGACGGAGATGCCGTCCGCCTGCATGCGCAGCGGCATCAGAGCCTGCAGGAGACCGTTCCCCGCCTGGAGCAGGGTCGTGGCGGCCGTAATGGTCCAGATCAGAGCAAGGGAGGAGTTCACAATCGAATCGACAATGCGGGGCGGCAGGCGCGAGGGTCAGCAAGATAGAGAGCAGGTGCCGCCCAAGATCAAGAGTCGATCCGGTTTCGATAAGGCTTTCGATCAGTCGGCATGCCCGGCCGCCAAGCCGGACATGATCATGGTTGCACTCGGGAGCCTATTGGCTCGAGCGATCTTTCTGAAAGGTGGCAAAAAGATAGAAACCGTTGAAACGCACGCCTTCCATGGCGGCTTTCCGGTCGAAACCCAAGGGAGCGTCCTGACTCTGAACCCGCCCGCCGAACCGCCAGTTCGGCTCCACGACGAAGGGAGGAACGGTGCGCTCCTCCGGGACGGCACAGACAAGGCCATCCAGTTTCGTACTTTGGAACAGATTATATGCGTACATGTCCTGCTCCTTTTCCTATCACGACGAATCACACCTTGCCGGACAACAGTGACAGGAGTGTGATATTGCAGCGCAGCATCAGCAGAATTTCTTCTTTTTCGGGGACGAATGGAAGTGGCGCAAAGGGATGATCCTTTGTTAGGCTCACCCATCCTCATGGGATGAGCGTAACAATCAGGGAGCGCCGCATGACCACTCAAAGCACCCTTCGCCGAAGTCTTATAGGTCTCAGCCTCCTGGCCAGCCTGCCCTGTGCACCTCTGGCATTGGCTCAGGCGGTCGCTCCTTCCCCGGAAGCTCCCACGGGTCGCGCAGTCAAGTCTGTCGGCAGCGCAACGAAGGACATGGTTGCGGCCGCCAATCCTCTGGCAGCACAAGCTGGCCGTGAGATTTTGGCAGCAGGCGGCAGCGCCGTCGATGCTGCCATTGCGGTTCAGCTGGTTCTCAATCTTGTCGAGCCTCAGAGCTCCGGCATCGGCGGCGGCGCCTTCATGGTGTTCTGGGACGGCCGGACCATGGCGACCCTCGACGGTCGTGAAACGGCGCCTGCCGCCGCCAAGCCCGAGCGCTTTCTAGGCCCAGACGGCAAGCCGATGAAGTTTTACGATGCCGTGGTGGGCGGCCGCTCCGTGGGCGTGCCGGGAACGCTGCGCCTGCTTGAGATGGCGCACAAGAACTGGGGCAAGCTGAGCTGGCAGCAGGTCATCGAGCCGGCAGCACGGCTGGCCGAGGAAGGCTTTGCCATCTCGCCGCGTCTCAACGGCTTGCTGACCCAGGAGAAATACCTCCAGGGCGATCCGGTGGCGCGCGCCTATTTCTATGAGGCTGACGGCAAGCCCAAGGCTGTTGGAACCGTCCTGAAGAACCCGGCCTTCGCCAAGACGCTCCGCACTGTTGCCGAGAAGGGTGCGGAGGCCTTCTACACGGGTGAGATTGCTCAGGACATCGTGGCGACCGTGACGGGGCATCCCACAAATCCCGGCGACATGACCCTTGAGGACCTCAAGGGCTACAAAGTGCAGGAGCGCGAAGCCCTGTGCGGCAGCTATCGCGTCTACAGGATCTGCGGCATGGGCCCGCCGAGCTCCGGCCAAGTCGCCGTGCAGCAGATGATGGGCGTTCTGGAAACTCAGGACATGGCCGCCGTGAAGCCCGGACCTGACGCGGCACACTGGCTCGCCGAGGCAGGTCGCCTGGCCTATGCGGATCGTGCTCTCTTCCTGGCCGATCCGGCCTTCGTGAACGTTCCCGTCAAGGGCCTGACCGATCCCGGATACATCAAGAGCCGCGCCGCCCTCGTCGACCCGAACAAGTCGATGGGCAAGGCCAAGCCCGGCGATCCGCCGTTCCAGAAGACCTTCCTCTGGGGGCCGTCGGACGCCATAGAATACGGCACGAGCCACATCTCCATCATCGACCGCAACGGCAATGCCGTGTCCATGACCACCACCATCGAGGATGGGTTCGGGGCGCGGATCATGACGAAGAGCGGGTTCCTGCTCAACAACGAGCTGACGGACTTCTCGTTTGCCACGACGGAGGAGGGTAAGCCGATTGCCAATCGCGTCGAGGCCGGCAAGCGCCCGCGCTCGTCCATGGCGCCCACTATGGTGCTCGACGGAAGCGGTAAACTCTATGCGGTGGTGGGCTCGCCGGGCGGAAGCCTCATTCCCAATTACGTGGCCAAGACGCTGGTCGGCATTCTGGACTTGAAGCTCGATCCCCAGGTTGCCGCCGATCTGCCCAACATGGGCAGCCGCAACGGGCCGACGGAGCTTGAGGCCGGCACGGAGGCGGAAGCATGGAAGGCGGCGCTCGAAGCCAAGGGCCACGAGGTCAAGCTGATCGACCAGAACTCCGGCATCCATGCCATCGTTGTCACCCCGGCAGGGCTCGTCGGCGGTGCGGACAGTCGCCGCGAAGGTGTTGCCATCGGCAACTGACATGTGCTTGGCAGCGTGTGTCATCACGCTGCTTCCACATCGAAGAGGGTTCGAGTTTCATGCGTATCATCGTTATCGGTAAGGAAGGACAGGTCGCCCGCTCTCTGGCAGAGCGGGCGCGGGCTCACGGGGCGCAGGCGGTGCTCGTGGGTCGTCCCAAGCTCGACCTTGCCGATCCGTCGGGCATCGAGGATGCCCTGATTGAGACCGGCGGCGACGTTATCGTGAATGCAGCGGCCTATACGGCCGTCGACCAGGCCGAATCCGCTCCGGAGCTCGCCGAGGCCATCAATGGCATCGGCGCCGGAGTCGTGGCCGGTGCCGCTGCCGCCATGAACGTGCCCCTGATTCACATCTCCACGGACTACGTCTTCGACGGCACCGCCGATCATCCCTATCGCGAGGACGACCCGGTTTCTCCTCTGGGCGTCTACGGCGCTTCGAAGCTCTTGGGCGAAGAGGCCGTGGCGGCCGAGGCCGAGAACTACGCCATCCTGCGCACCGCCTGGGTCTACAGCCCTTTCGGCAAGAACTTCGTCAAGACGATGCTGCGCCTTGCCGGTGACCGCGACGAGGTCGGTGTGGTGGCCGACCAGCACGGCTCGCCGACCAGCGCCCTGGACATCGCCGACGGCATTATTGCGGTCAGCCGCAACCTCCTGGAGAGGCCCGAGGACAGGAGCCTTCGCGGCCTGTTCCACATGGCCGGCGCGGGCTTTGCCAGCTGGGCGGAATTCGCCACGGAAATCTTCACCCTGTCGGCGCATCTCGAAGGGCCTTCAGCGAAGGTCCGGCCAATCGCCACCTCAGACTACCCTACTCCGGCCAAGCGGCCGATGAACTCCCGGCTCGACTGCACCAAGCTCAAGGAAACGCATGGGGTGGTGCTCCCCCACTGGCGCTCGTCGCTCGAGCCTTGCGTGAAGCGCCTCATTGAGGAGACCCGGAAGGAATTTCTTCGGGACCATGCGGGCTGAGTTGAACTTTCCGCAGGAAGAGACGGTTGTTCTTTATAAAGAACAACCGTAGGATCGCTGCATGACCACGCCTGAAGAGTCCCACTACCGCCTTGAAACCCGCCTCGTTCACGAGGGCAATCAGCGCACGCCCTTTGGGGAGACATCTGAGGCGCTGTTCCTCACGCAAGGGTTCGTCTACGAGAGCGCCGAGAGTGCCGAACGGCGCTTCCTCAATGAGGAGCCCGGCTACAGCTACAGCCGCTACTCGAACCCGACCATCGATGCATTCGAGCAGCGCATTGCCGGCCTCGAAGGCGCGGAAGCGGCCCGAGCGACGGCAAGCGGCATGGCGGCGGTCACGGCCGCGATGGTCGGGCAGGTGCAGGCTGGCGACCATGTGGTGGCGGCGCGCGCGCTCTTCGGCTCCTGCCGCTGGGTGGTGGAGGACTTTCTGCCCCGGTTCGGTGTCGGCTGCACCCTGGTCGACGGCGCAGACTTAAGCCAGTGGCGCGACGCCGTAAGGCCTGAGACCAAGGCTTTCCTGCTGGAGACGCCGACCAATCCGAGCCTGGAGATCATCGACATCGCGGCCGTTGCCGAGATCGCCCATGCGGCCGGCGCGACGCTCACCGTGGACAATGTGTTCGCAACACCGCTTTTCCAGAAGCCGCTCGCGCTGGGTGCCGATTGCGTCGTGTATTCGGCGACCAAGCACATCGACGGTCAAGGCCGATGTCTGGGCGGCGTGATCCTTGGCTCCACCGAATTCATCGAGAACAAGGTGCAGCAATTCCTGCGTATGACGGGCCCGTCGATCTCGCCCTTCAACGCCTGGGTGCTTCTGAAAGGTCTCGAGACGCTTCCCCTGCGCGTTGAAAGGCAGACAGCCACCGCCGGCTCTCTTGCGGATGCGCTCCACGACCATCCGAAGCTGCGGCGCCTCACCTACCCGGGCCGCCCGGATCACCCGCAGGCGGACCTGATCAGGCGCCAGATGACCGGCGCCTCGACCATGATTGCGCTCGACGTCACAGGCGGTAAGGAAGGCGCTTTCCGCCTCCTGAACGCCTTGAAGCTGATCCGGATCTCCAACAATCTGGGCGACGCGAAAAGCCTCGTCACCCATCCGGCCACCACCACCCACCAGCGCTTCACGCCCGAGCAGCGCGCCGAGATGGGTATTACGGATGGTCTGGTGCGCCTGTCGGTCGGGCTCGAGCACAAGGACGACCTGCTCGAGGATCTCGCCCGCGCCCTTGAACGAGCCTGAACATCACAAGCGCGTGATGAAGGTCTTGAGCCGCGTCAAAGCATCCGGCTCACATGAGTGTTGCACGTTCGGTTCCAGGCCGCTCCATCGAAGGAGCGCGGCTTATCAAGGTCTTCGTAGAAGAAGATTCCCCAGTACATCGGCCTTTGAAGTCAAACTCATCTAAGCCAGAGGTCTATATCGCGTCTCCTCCTGCGCCTCTTGAAGTCAAATGGGAAATGACACACCATCCTCTGCGGAATAACGCGTTCCATCATAAGAAAACGCGGTCCTTCACAATGATAACGTTGAAGGGAGGAAGCAGTGAAAAAAGACAAAACACCAGCGTCTCAGACTCCGAGTTCATCCAAGCAGTCTCGCCGTCGGTTCCTGCAAGTCGCTGGCCTTGGAGCGGCCGCAACGGTCGCAGCACCTCAAGTATCCCGAGCTCAGACCGCCACCTGGAAATTCCAATCCACCTGGCCGAACCGCGACATCTTCCACGAGTTCTGCAACGACTACGCCAAGCGCATCAACGATATGTCCGGTGGGCGTCTGAAGATCGACGTTCTCGCCTCCGGCGCGGTGGTTCCCGCCTTCCAGCTGCAGGACGCGGTGCATGCCGGCATTCTCGACGGCGGTCATGGCGTGGCGGCCTACTGGTACGGCAAGAACAAGGCCTTTGCCCTGTTCGGCACCGGCCCGTCCTTCGGCTGGAACGCCAATTCCTTCTTGGGCTGGATGAACTATGGCGGCGGCTACGATCTCTATAACGAACTGCAGCAGCAGATCCTCAAGCTCAACATCGTCGGCTTCGTGTCGGGGCCCATGCCGGCTCAGCCGCTCGGCTGGTTCAAGAGCGAGGTCACTTCGGCCGATGCCTTCAAAGGCTTGAAGTATCGCACGGTGGGACTGGCCGCCGATCTCAACCGCCAGCTCGGCGCAGCCGTCACCATTCTGGCCGGCGGCGAGATCGTGCCGGCCCTGGAGCGCGGCGTCATCGACGGCGCCGAGTTCAACAACCCGTCTTCCGACCTCGTGCTCGGCTTCCCCGACGTGTCGAAGAACCTGATGCTCCAGAGCTATCACCAGTCCGGTGAAACCTTCGAGCTCATCTTCAACAAGGCCAAGTACGACGCGCTTCCGGCAGAGCTGAAGGCAGTCCTCAAATACGCGGCAGAATCGGCCTCGGCGGATATGTCCTGGAAGGCCCTCGATCGCTACTCGAAGGATCTGGAGGCCATTCGCGGTCGCGGCGTCCAGGTGAAGAAGACGCCTGACTCGGTGCTCAAAGCCCAGCTCGATGCCTGGAACAAGGTCATCGAGGAGTTCTCGAAGGATGCGTTCTTCAAAAAGGTGATCGACAGCCAAAAGGCCTGGGTGCAGCGCACTTATGCCTATGAGCGCCTGAACGAGCCCTCACGCGACATGGCCTACGACCACTTCTTCAAGACCACCTGAGGAATGGCCGGTACGTCCACCACCTGAGACACTGTCTTCTGATGAGGGCGGCACGCACGATGCCGCCCTCGTAGAGCCTCGGGCCCAAAAGTGAATTTGCACTTTTGGATTGATCCGATGCTCAATCCATAGCTTGCGCATCGTTCAAAGCGGAAAACCGGACCCACTTTTCACTGATGTGGCTCTTCGGGTCCGCACGATGCGCTGATGTCCCGCAGGCTTCTGGAAGGGCCTCGCCCATGCGCTTCGTCTATTTCATCGACCGCATCAACACGTTCATCGGCAAGGCCGTCGCCTGGGCAATCCTCGCCCTCACCTTCGCGGTCTGCTACGAGGTGTTCGCGCGCTACGTGCTGCGAGCCCCGACCGAATGGGCCTTTGACGCGAGCTACATGCTCTATGGCCTGCTCTTCATGATCGCAGGTCCCTATACGCTTGCGCGCAACAACCACGTGAGAGGCGACTTCCTCTACCGCAACTGGTCTCCGCGCCGACAGGCGACCATGGATCTCGTGCTTTACTTCCTGTTCTTCTTCCCTGGCATCCTCGCCCTCGTCTATGCCGGCATTCCGTTCTCCCAGATGTCGTGGATGATGAACGAGCATTCCATGAACTCGCCGAACGGGCCGCCGATCTATCCGTTCAAGGCGCTGATCCCTCTCGCGGGTATTCTCATGGCCTTCCAGGGCATCGTCGAGGTTATCCGCTGCATTCAATGCCTGCGTGACGGCGAGTGGCCGCAGCGCCTGCATGACGTCGAAGAAACCGAGAAGCTCATTCTCGAACAGGCCGAGCAACAAGGCCTCACAAAAGGGAATATCTGATGCTGGCATCGTGGGGGTTGGGAAACCCCGAACTGGGCGTGCTGATGCTCGGCCTGTTCGTGGTTTTCATCATGTTCGGGTTTCCCATCGCATTCACACTGATGGCGCTCGGTTTCGGCTTCGGCTACTTCGCCATGGGCGACATCGTGTTCGCGCTCGTGGTGCAGCGGGCCTATTCGGTGATGACGAACGACACGCTCGTGGCCATCCCGCTCTTCGTGTTCATGGGCTACATCATCGAACGAGCGAACATTCTTGACCGGCTGTTCCATTCGATTCAGATCGCGGTCGGGGGCCTTCCCGGATCGCTTGCCATCGCGACATTGGTCACCTGCGCCCTGTTCGCCACAGCGACCGGCATCGTGGGTGCGGTCGTCACGCTGATGGGTCTTCTCGCCTTTCCAGCCATGCTGCGAGCCGGATATGACGTACGACTTGCCTCGGGCGTGGTCTGCGCTGGCGGATGTCTCGGCATTCTGATTCCGCCCAGCGTGATGCTGATCCTCTATGGCGCCACCGCCGGCGTATCGGTGCCGAAGCTCTATGCGGGCGCTCTTTTCCCGGGCCTCATGCTCGCCGGATTGTACATACTCTATGTGCTGATCCGCTGCATGATCAATCCGAGCCTCGCGCCCAAGCTCCCTATTGAAGAGCGCAGGGTGCCGCTTGCGAAAGTCATGTGGTCGCTGGCAACGTCGTTCTTCCCGCTCGCGCTGCTCATCCTGTCAGTGCTCGGCGCGATCTTCTTCGGCATCGCGACACCGACGGAAGCGGCGGCTGTCGGCGCCCTCGGGAGCCTGCTGCTCGCAGCCGCCTACCGCTCGCTGTCGTTCGGCAAGCTCAAGGAATCGGTTATCCTTACGGCCCGCACCTCGGCCATGGTCTGCTGGCTCTTCGTGGGCTCCTTCATCTTCTCATCGATCTTCGCCTTCCTCGGCGGGCATCAGCCCATCGAGAACTTCGTCACGCATCTGAACCTCTCCCCGTTCTGGTTCCTGATCCTCACGCAGGTGATCATCTTCGTGCTCGGATGGCCGCTGGAATGGACCGAGATCGTCGTGATCTTCGTGCCGATCTTCCTGCCGCTTCTCGACAATTTCGGCATCGATCCGATCTTCTTCGGCATTCTGATCGCCCTCAACATCCAGACGTCGTTCCTCTCGCCGCCGGTGGCCATGGCACCCTTCTACCTGAAGGGCATCGCGCCGCCGCATGTGAGCATCAACGACATCTTCGCCGGCGTCATGCCGTTCCTGTTCCTGGTCATCGTCGCCATGGCGATGTTCTATATCTTCCCCGAGCTCGGCCTGTGGCTGCCGCGCTATCTCTACGGCTGAGGTTCAGTGTCCGCTGAATGGAAAGTTTCTAAACAGGCCCGGAACCCTGAAAGCGCCCTCACGTTGGCCTCCTGTTCATGCCGATAGGAGGCCATCATGAAGTGCCAGTTCTGCCAGCAGGATGTGAGCGACCCCTGCCACAACGCGCAGGAAATGCAGCAGCGCGCCGCAAGCCATGTGGACCGTTGCGAGCATGCCCTCAAGGATCAGCAGGGCACGGATTCCGGCGCACACCGCGGCGACATCCAGAGCGGCGGCTGAGATCATGCCCGGCAAAGGCACTGATCGCCCCGAGGGCTTGGCCGAGCAAAGCGTGAACTCCAGCATCGTGCACCCCGGCCTGGGCGGCCGGGGCAATGCCGAGCAAGATGATCGCTCCGCCGGCAACCGAAGCCTGACCGGAAACGATCAGCGGGAAGGTAGCGAAAAGACCGGTGCCGATGCGACTCAAGCCAAGAAGAGCACCCGACCATAGGAGAATGCCATGGCCCGCAAAGCCCGTATGCGACCATCCTGGAAGAAGGCCAGCAAGCACAAGCAGAAGGCTTCAAGCTCTCGCAAGGAACGCGTAACCCAGCGCAGCTGAGCCGCAGAGGCTTTACTGACGGCCCGCAGATGCGGGCCGTTTTTGCGTTTTATAGGTAGGAGATGCAGGCTCAATGAGGAGCCGCAGGATGGGTCTGTTATGCTCTCGCAGGAGCAACGTGGGCCATTCCTAAAGCATTACGGGGAGCCAATGCTCCCCGTTACGTGCTCCGTCTTAGTCAGGCAGTCGGGATCTATGCCTGTTACAGCACGAACCAACCCTTCTGCATGTCCATCGCGCCCTTCAGCTTGATCACGCCTTCTGCCGTCTTGTCGCTGTCGGTGTTGAGGTAGATATAGGTGTCCTTGCCGGCCTTCTCGTAACGCACCTGACCGGCCTTGGTGAACTCTTTGGTGCCGATGAAGGAAAAGGCCTGATCGCCCTTCTTCTTCGTGTCGGCATCGATCAGCTTCAAGTCGATCTTGTCTCCGCCCTTACCGGAGAAGTCGGTGATGTAATCGGCCGTCTTCTTGCTCGTGCCGGTATCCTTGTTGGCGAATGCGAACACATCCTTGCCGGAACCGCCGGTGAGCGAATCCTGACCAGAGCCGCCGATGATCCTGTCGTTGCCGGTGCCGCCATTGATCTTGTCCTTGCCGCCGCCGCCGTTGAGGCTGTCGTTGCCAGCGCCGCCGGAGAGATTATCGGTGCTGGACCCGCCCGAGACCGTATCGCCTCCGCTGGTGCCGGTCGTGGTCTCCTTCGCGACGTCCTGGAGGACGATGGTCAGGGTTTGATCGACGCTCTTCCCGAACTGATCGGTCGCGCGCACCACGACCGTGTGGGTCATCGTCTGCTCATAATCGAGCAGAAGCCCATTCTTCACCTCGATCGTCTTGTTGTCGCTCGCGAGTTGGAAGCGACCGCCCGCATCGTTGATGAGGGTGTAGGTGTGCGTGCTCAGCGCATCCGGATTGGCAACCGACAGGGTGCCGACATCGGCACCGATAGCGCTGTTCTCGACCACCATACCGCCAGCCAGACTAATGGCCGAGCCGTGATTGATCACCTCGGCAAGGTTCAGGACCGTGCCGCCGAAGTTGAAGACTTCGGCATCGATGACAGTGTCCGTTCCCTCTCCACCGGTTCTCTGATCCTTGATGGTCAGAGTCGTCCCATTGTTCGTAACGTGATAGTTGGATCGAGCGCCGCTATAGACCGCAGTGTCGATGCCGGCGCCACCCTCGATCTGGTCGTCGCCGGCCCCGCCTGCCAGAAGGTCGTTGCCATTGTCGCCGCGCAGACGGTTGTTGAGACCGTTGCCATAGATACTGTCGTTCGCCTCTGTGCCACGGATGCGCTCGATCTTGGTCAGGGTGTCTTGAGCCCCAAAAATATCGGTTACCTTCACGGTGTCCCCGCCGCGCAGATCGACGGTCATGCCCTTCTTCAGGTTGGCGGGAACCGCCCGGTACTCAGCCCGGTAATCTACCTCGTTGATACCCTTGGTGCCGTCGAAGATATCTGCACCGGCGAAACCGATGAAGCGCTGAGACACCGCGCTATCGCCACCCGTGAACTTATCAGCGCCGGCCGTGCCTCGCACGGCGTGAATATTGAAGAAATGATCGGTGCCGATGGTACTTCCGCTACCGTTTTTCTTCACGACCGTTCCGGTTCCATAGCGTGGATCAGAGGTGAACGTGACCTCGATACTGGCGATGTTCGCGCCACCGTAGCCGAGATCATTCCAGGCGGTGTTCGGGTTGTCATCATCCGCCTCCTCGCCGCCATAGATCGTGTCATTGCCGAGGCTGCCGACAAAATTATCTTCGTCCGTACTTGCCCCGACGCCACCGATGAGGACGTCGTTGCCGTCACCTCCGTCGAGCATGTCCCAACCGGCGCTGCCATTGAGGGTGTCGTTACCATCGCCACCCTCCAGGTGATCGTCGCCCGCATCACCGCGCAGGCGGTTATTGAGGCTGTTGCCGTAGATTTCGTCCCTTGCTTCCGTACCGCGGATGTTTTCGATCTTGGTAAGAGTGTCCTCGTCACCGAAGAGATCGGTCACTGTCACCGTGTCTCCGCCACGCAGGTCGATAAACATTCCTCCCTTCAACTCATCCGGAGCGGATCGGTAATCGGCTCGGTAGTCGATTTCGTTAACACCATCGGTGCCATTGAAGACGTCCGCACCAGCAAGACCGATGAAACGCTGCGCAACAGGACTGTCCCCACCGATGAAAATATCGTCTCCGAAAGTGCCGCGCACAGCGTGAATGTTGAAGAACTGGTCGGTGCCGATGATAGCTCCGTTGTCACCCCTCTTGATCACGGTGCCGGAGCCATACCGGTCACCCGATGAGAACGTAACCTCGATGCTTGAGGAAAGCCCATTATTGTAGCTCAGGTCGTTCCAGTTGGTATCCGGATTGTCGTCCTCCGCCACCTCGCCGCCATAGATGGTGTCGTCGCCGGTGCTGCCTGAAAAGTAATCCTCGTCCGCACCTGCCCCCACGCCACCGATGAGAATGTCGTCGCCGTCGCCGCCATAGAGCGTATCCCAACCGGCGCCACCATTGAGGCTGTCGTTACCCCAACCGCCCTCCAAGAGGTCATTGCCGCCACCTCCGTTCAATGCGGAGCCGTCGCCGAGAAGCAGAGTGAACATATCTCTTGGGGCTGCCATGCCGCCGAGCCAAGTCTCCTCGAAATCAGCCAGAGTTACATCGTCGACATCCGTGAACTCGGCAAGCACAGTTATGCCGTCAGCGTCGTGCAGGCGAACAGTATGAATCGTTGTGATCGCACCGGAACCGCCATCCGTTCCCGTGACCAAGATCGTGCGCTGCTTTCCGTTGAGGGTAAAGGTGTAGGACTTGTCCGTCGCGGTTGCCGCCCCCTCCACGACTTCTATTAAGGGAAAGATATCTGCCGGAACGAGTCCGAGCGCTGTCAAGATATTGAATACGGCCATAGTGCCCCCTTTTTCCTAAAAACGTCCGTCTTATCTTCGACACGCTCTATCAGCGAAAAAGATATATTCTAGAAGCAGTCGAGGTTTGTTGCTTAGATGATTTACCCAGAATTACATACTTTGAACAAGTCCAACCAAAGAGCGATCTCCTGTTCCATCATATGACTTAACTGAATCTTATTAAAAAAACCTGTTATATCCGCTTGAAGCAACATCCAGAAACAACTCACCAACTTAATATTACAACTAGATAGTCATTGAGCATTGTGTAAGGCAAGCATCGAGCTCTGCGTTACCAATACTTATGTTATTTCGTTCGAACGACTTTAGTCAAAAGTATTGTGATTTTACGCACATCATCCATGATGACCTCGGCTGTAATCAAAAAAGGCAAATCAGCCAGGGATTACTTTCCGGGGACCTTCAATCATGCACGCTTCTTCACTCAGCTTTAGACTTGCCGTTCTGTTCGTCATCGCCGGCATGGCCATGGGCATTGGAATGGCAATGACCCAGGACCACGCCTTGATGCCGGCCCATGCTCACCTCAACCTGCTGGGGTGGGTCTCCCTGTTCCTGTTCGGCATCTACTACGAGCGCCGCCCGGCCCTCGACGCCAGCCGGCTGGCGATGATCCAGGTCGTTCTGTGGTCGCTCGGCACCGTCGTGCTCACGAGCGCCGTCTCCGCCATCCACCTCGGCTATCATGCCGCCGAGCCGATCGCCGCCATCGCGTCCCTGATTGTGCTCGCTGCCATGATCCAGTTCGCCTACTTCGTCTTCCGCCCGGAGCGCAATGTTGCCCCCGGCCCAGCCGCTCATCTGAGCCCGGCCGAATGAAGTGAGGCTTTGCCTTAGCGCGCCACGCTGTTTCGGCACCGACTGATCGAAAAAGAAAAAGCCCTGCTTGAGCGGGGCTTTTTCTTCAGAACCTTTGGCGCTCCCTAAGCTCGACTTTGGCCAATCAGGCGGCTTGGCAGAGCGCGTAAACCAAGCCTCGTTGAAGGGCCTGTGAGGGTTTCGA
>NZ_JAERQE010000120.1 GCF_016734765.1 Microvirga soli
ATCACGGCAAAAGATGCCAAAGGCTGGATCAGGCATGCCGGCTATGCCCTACACTGAGACCAAAAGCGCTTTAGTGCTTTCCGTAAAGAACTCCAGACGGATCTTATCCGTCTGGAGCTGATCGTATGAACGCCTGAAGGTGTCTACGGCGCCGACGCGCGATCCAGTTCTTCAATGCTGCTCTCGTTCAAGGAGAGGCGGGTAGCTGCAACGAGCTCCTTCAACTGCTCGACGCTCGTGGCGCTGGCAATCGGCGCTGTGAGGCCGGGGCGAGCCATCAACCAAGCAAGCGCGACCTGGGCCGGAGTGGCACCGTGACGGGCCGCGACGGCGTCCAGAGCTGAGAGAATGCGCTTGCCTCGGTCGTTGAGATAGGTCGCCATGCGTCCGCCGCGCACGCTCTTTCCGAAATCGGCCTCCGACCGGTACTTGCCCGTCAGGAATCCGCTGGCGAGGCCGTAATAGGGAATGACGCCGATCTCTTCCTTCCGACAGAGCGGCTCCAGTTCCGCCTCGTACTCGGAGCGGTCTGAGAGGTTGTACTTGTTCTGAAGGCTCTCATAACGCGGCAGGCCGAGTTCGGTGCTGATGGCCAAGGCTTCCTTCAATCGCTCCGCCGTGAAGTTCGATGCGCCGATGGCCCGCACCTTTCCATCGCGGATCAATTCCTCATAAGCCTGAAGCGTCTCCTGTTGCGGCGTCTCGAGATCGTCCCGATGCGATTGGTAGAGATCGATGTAATCGGTCTGAAGGCGCTGAAGGGAGGCTTCCACTGCTGAGCGGATGTAGCTCTTCGACAATCCCTTCTGGCTTGGTCCCATTTCCGAGCCGACCTTCGTGGCGATCACGAGCCTGTCGCGATTGCCGCGCGCCTTCATCCACTTGCCGATGATCGTTTCCGACTCGCCGCCCTTATGTCCGGGCACCCAGGTGGAATAAACATCCGCCGTGTCGATGAAGTTGAGCCCCGCATCCACGTAGGCGTCGAGAATTTGGAAGGAGGTTGCCTCGTCGGCCGTCCATCCGAAAACGTTGCCGCCAAGGCAAAGGGGGGAAACCATCAAGTCCGAGCGGCCGAGCCTGCGCTTATTCATCATAAACTCCCTATCCGCAGCCGATGTGGGGCGAATAAGGACATCGGCAAGGCAACAAATCAAGAAGGGCGCCCGACATAATGCCGATCCTTCGGCCGATCCGTCAGGCGCCTCTTGCGTTCTCGATCAGGCCGCTGCGCTCAGCGTAATGCCGCGGGCCTCGGCGAAAGCCATGAGGTCGGATTCGCAGGCGATGCGATGCCGCTGATCGATCGTCCAACCCGTCTCGTCACGCACGACGATGTATCCGCGCGCCTGAAGACGGGAAACGACCGAGGTGATGCCGCTCGACTCTGTGCGGGTCACACCGCGTTCTGCGATGAAACGCTCGATGGCCGCCTGTGCAGCCTGAGCGAGGTCGACGGCATCGGCACGGTTGGCCGGCTTAGCCTTGGCTTTCGCCTGCGCCATCACGCGCGAAGGATCGCGGCGAACGGATTTCCAGCCCCCACGGCCGGAAGTCTGGGTTTCAGCCTGATCGACCTCAACCGGGCGCGGGGCCGCAGGGGCTTCCATCACGACGATCTTTGGAACCGATGCCGCCACTGGCGCCGGGGCAGGGCGCGGAGCAGGATCTCGCGACATGCCCTGCACGGCAGGCAGAACGGCCTTCTTTTCGATAGCCTTCGACTTGTCGACTGGCGCGGGGGCGACGACCTGAGCTCTCTTGCGCGGGCCCTTCTCGCAGGCCTTCTGCTCGCGGACCATATGGACCGCGTCTTGGGCTTGCCGTTTGACCTCAATCACGGCCTTCCTGGTTTCAACATCCTGACGCTTTGCGTCTGCCGCGGCTTTCTTCGAGTCGGCTTCGGTTTGTCTCAGAGCCGCCTGACGGCGGGCCTCCGCCTCGGCCACACGCTTGACCCGGATGATGAGCCGCTGGTCGATGCGCCCTTTTTCAGCAATGGCGGCGCGAGCCGCCTTGATCATGCCGGCTTCGGTTTCCGCAATCGCGTTCTTCAGGCGCTCGGTCATGATGGCCTCAAGGGCTTCGACGGCGTACTCTAGAGCTGCCTGGGGGCTGATCGTCTCAGATGTGAGGGGGACCTCCGCGACGGATAGAGACTGATCGGCAGGCGGCTCGAGAGCCGACTGTCGCGGCATTTTGGATTGGGCAGCGATCTTCCGCAACGAAGGTTCTGCCGCTGAAGTCTTGGGAGCTTTCGGACGTGGCGATTCAGCAGCCGTGATCTTTGCAAGCTTGGAAAGATCCCGCACACCGATGAGGCCAAGATCCTGCATCTTCCAGCGGATCTGGGTCACGCTTCTTCCGAGCTCGGCGGCGATCCGCTTGTCCGTCATCGGCGGATCGGCGCAGACGAGTTCGCGCAAGCGTGCGACGCTGGCTCCATCCCAGGACTGATGAGGCTGAACAAGCGTACCAATTAACCTGGCTCTTGCGTAGGTTGCCGGGACAGGCCTTCCCAGTTTCGCAGCGGTAACGGGAACAGGCACCTTGGCTTCCCGGTCACGACGCAAAATGTCGAGTTCTTCTTCAGTCCAGACCCTGTTCATTGCAGGGCTTCTCCTTTTCTCAGCAAGCTGGGATCCGGCGAGCCTGCATTGCGGGTGAAGTGCAAATGCGGGAGTAAAGGGAGATCGCCGGATCGGGCCGGCGACGGGTCACGTCAAACCGGCATCAATGTGGAAAGTGTGCCCTGCCGGGCGTCGGTTCTAACGGATTAGCCGCCTGAACCTCCCACTTGGGACTGGGTTCAGGTCGCAGCTCATACTCATGCATCAAGCAGAACCTCCCCGCGAAGCAATGGCTTCGCAGGACACGCCTTTGCGGTCGCTGAAGGTCGTTGTGCTTCGACATGATGGACGTTCAAATCACGAATGATGTGTTGGTGTAGTCGGCTTCCGGGGAAATCTCAATGCACGAAAAATGCCGCATGGGAAACGATCCACATCTGCCGGCTCAACCGGCCGCAAACCCTGTAAAATCCTGTATTTCAGCAACATCGTAAGAATTGTTTAACCATAAATGCGCATTCTGAATTTCGTGGACTCCAGGGGATTCCACACAAAGCCTACAGGGGAAGGCTCATGACCGACAAAGCTCTGGCACAAACAATCAAAGAAAGAATCGAAGCGGTCAAAAAGGTCGTCAACCTTCTCGCCCAGGCGGGCAGGGGTGACGATCTGCACGATCTGCGCGTGCTTCTTATCAATACGATGGGGCTGCTCAAGCGCGACCCCGGCACCGAAGCGGCCGTCGACGATCTCTATGCGGCGTCCGCGGTACTCGTGAAGGATGCCAGCTCTGGCATTCCGCCATCGGCGCGCTCGTTGCGCATCCTTCTGGCTGCATCCGAGCGTTTTTGTTTTCGTCTTATGGCGGCGGTTGAGCGGCTTGAGCCGGCGCCTTCGGCTTGTTTGAAGGGA
>NZ_JAERQE010000121.1 GCF_016734765.1 Microvirga soli
TTTCGTAAAGCGTGTCTGGGGCATGGAGCACCTCCTGGATCATAAGAAGTGCTCTCCATTGTTCCGAAGCAAGACCACTGCTCGACTGGTTCGGGATCGTGGTCTTCGCGACCACCGGGGCGCTGGTCGCCTCGCGCAAGGAGATGGACCTGGTCGGTTTCGTCCTGCTCGGAACGGCAACGGGGGTCGGCGGCGGAACGATCCGCGGGCGCTCATCAACGCGCTTCCGATGTTCTGGGTGCGGGAGCCGGCTTACCTGATCACCTGCGTGCTGGTCTCCTGTGCGATATTCTTCCTCGCCCACATGCCCTAGTCGCGCCTCAAGCTCCTCCTGTGGTGCGATGCCATCGGCATGGCACTGTTCGCCGTGATCGGGGCCGAGAAGGCCCTGCTGGCCGAGGCCGGACCTGTCGTCGCCATCGCGATGGGCGTGATTACGGCCACCTTCGGCGGCATCATCCGGGACGTCCTCGGCGGCGAAAGCCCGGTCATCCTCAGCCGCGAGATCTACGTGTCAGCCGTGCTGGGCGGGGCGGCGATCTTCGTTGCCTTGGCCACGGCGGGCGTTCCGCGCGAGTACGCGCTCGCCGGCGGTTTCCTGGTTGGTCTTGCCATCCGGGCGGCGGCGCTGCGCTGGGACTGGTCCCTGCCGCGTTATCGGCCTCGGCCTGGGCGCACGTGGGGAGAGATCGATCCCCGTTGATTTGGCGTGCTCCGGCGGCCGTGAACGTGTGCGCCTCCCGTAACAGGGCAGCGCCTTTTGGCTCCAAACGGCAGCAGGAGGGGCAGCCGCGTCCAAGCTTCACAATTCCGCCTCAAACCGGCGTAGGTTACCAACCACTGCAAGCGGGAGAGAGCCGGCGTGCTGGCCGCCGAAGGAGCAACCGCCCCGGAAACTCTCAGGCACCGAGGACCGCTTGCCAGTGCAACACTCTGAAAAGCGGAGCATCACGCTCCCGCCCACGGTGTAAGTCGCGCCCGAGCAAGTCGGCTGCGATGAAGCTCTCAGGCCAATGACAGAGGGGGCTCGCGCGCTATCCGCGTTCGGAGCCTTTTCGGAGCCTGACCATGCCTTTTGACACTTGATCCTCATGCGCATCGACGCCCGGCTGTCCGGCCTGCGCACCCATGCCCCCTGGCCGGCGGCACGTTCCGTAAGCCCGCGCAAGCAATCACAGCCTGAACCCCACCTCGATCCGCCCCGCGCGCCGCTACGGCTGCGCGGATGCGGTCCCCCAGATCCTCTTCAACAAGCAGATTCATCCCATGTCTCCTTTCCGCCTCCCCCGCCGTCAAAATTCATCCATGCACCTCGCCGTGATCGGGATCATGCTGCTGGCCCTGACCCTGGCGGGCTGCATCTCGCCGCAGGCGCCTCGGGACATCGCTCTCAAGGGACCGGACCCGGTCTACGTCGCCATGTACGGGCCGCAGCCGGAAGAGAAATTCCCGCTCCCGGCCACCGACATCTCGACCGTAGACCCGCAGTTCCTTAGGCGGGAGGTCGCCTACGACACCACGGAGCGTCCCGGCACCATCGTGGTCGACACGGCCAATCGCTACCTGTACCTCGTGCGGGAGAACGGACGTGCCATGCGATACGGCATCGGCGTCGGCGCCGACGGCATGAAGTGGGCCGGGCGCGCGCAAGTCGGGCGCAAGGCGGAGTGGCCCCGCTGGACGCCCACCGCCGCGATGATCAAGCGGGATCCCGCGCGCAACCGGCGCTGGGCGAACGGCATGCCTCCGGGCCTGAACAATCCGCTCGGGCCGCGGGCGCTCTATCTCTTCCAGGACGGCCGGGACACCCTGTATCGGATCCACGGCACCACCGAGCCCGACACCATCGGCGAGCCAGTGTCGAGCGGCTGCATCCGCATGCTAAACCAGGACATTCTCGACCTGTACAGCCGCGTACCGGTCGGAACCCCGGTGGTCGTCCTCTTAGACACGCGGACGGCCGATGGCGACGCGGAGCCATCCACGGACTGCCCGACATCGACACGTGTGCAGGCCAGGGACGAACTCGGTTCGTCCCCGCCGTCCGTTGAAGGCCTGCATCAGCCGAAGGCGCATGCCGGAGGGAAGACGGACGCAGGTTCAACAAGACCCTGGGACCGAGTCCCAGGAAGCCGGGAGGTCGGCTACCGCCTTTTCGAGATGACCGAGATCTTCCCGTCTCCTTCGATGTGGGCGGATTTCACCTCCTTCACGTCGCCGATGCCCTCCTCGCGGAGATGGCTCATGAGTTCCTACTCCGTCAGGAACTCACGCCGCATGTTGCGCCGGAGAAGCTTGCCGTCCTTGATCACTTGCAGCGGCAGGGACGATACAAGCCGCTCGATGAAGGGCACGCGGTAGCTGAGGGCGTTGATGAGGTAGTTCCACCCCATCAGCGTCGCGATCATGACGACCCCATCGGCCACGGAGGTGTATTCACCCATCGCGTGGGCGGCTGCCTCCGCAATCAGGAGGACGAAGATCAGGTCCATCATCGCCAGCTCGCCGCCGGTCCGTTGCGGCATGAGGCGTGTCATGACGAGGATCCCGAAGTACAGGACGGTTCCTCGCGCGACGAGCTCCAGAAGCGGAGTATCGAGCGACAGGATGGACAGCCAGTCCGTAGGCAGGAATTCCATGGCCTAGAATTCGCCGGTGTGACGAGCATGCAGGAGCGCGGAGAAACTGAGGCCGGCCAACACGACATTCCTCCTCCAGCAACGGCGATCGGCGGGCGGGGATGCACCCTGCACGGCAGCAGTACGCAATGAATGGGTTTGGGGAAAAGTTCCGAAAGCGGCTCCCACCCCGTCCCCTGCCGCGGTCAGGCGCCCAGGCTCTCGCTGCCTTGGCAGGAACTCATTCAAGACGCTCAAACAGGATGTCATGGGCGCCCTCCCAGAGGACCTTCGTGCCGAATGCCAAGAGATTGTCCTGCCCCTTGCCGATCGTCAGGAAATGATTGCCCGCACGCTGGCCCATCTTGCCCGCGAACCGGACCCGGCCATAGGCTAGAAGCAGTTCGGTTTCGCTGAAGCCGCCGGGATAGAGCACGAACTGACCGGGCGCCGGATAGCTTGTCGCGTTCTCGAAGCCGAGGCCGAAGTCGGTGTCGCCGAGGGGTATCCAGCAAGCTTCCCCGCTCCAGCGCACGTGGATGATCCGCTGCTCGTATGGCAGCAGGTTCAGGAACAGTTCGCAGATCTTCGGTGCGGCTTCCTGCTCGAGCCTCGATTCGAAATCGAAGGATCCGGCCTTGATGTGAATGAGGGTCATCGGTGTTTCTCCGTCACGAAACGGCTGGCGTCCAGTCAAACGCGCGGCTTTTCCAGTGTTCCAAAAACATCATCAATCCAGCATGGGCCAGTCGCTTACCGAGCGCGTTGGTGCCATAGGCCAGCAAGCACACGAGGCGACCATTCACCGTCTG
>NZ_JAERQE010000122.1 GCF_016734765.1 Microvirga soli
TACCGCGGAGAGAACCCTGGACCCGGCAAGGATGTGCATAGAGAGCTTGACCCCAAACCCGGAATTAGAGAACAGCCAGGGTCAGGCACTGACGATCCCATGCCTTTCAGGCACTACCTCTTGACACGTCCAGAGCAGTACCCGCGCCGTGCATGACGACCTCCGGTCCCCAATCAAGCATCACTTGGTCCTGCATCGGATCGACCCGGAGCAGGGCATCCGGCGCTTTTACTCCCTCATGATCGAGCGCGATCTATTCGGGACCATCCGCCTGGTGCGCAATTGGGGCCGGATCGGAACGAACGGGCAGGAACTGGTGGAGGTGTTCGCCAGCGAGATCGAGGCGGGCCTAGCGTTGGAGGCTATCGCCCAGGCGAAGCGGCGGCGAGGGTATCAGGATGTGTAACACCGACGAAAAAACCCTGCCCGTTGCGGGCAGGGTTAGTTCTCCTCGCCTTCGGAGCCTTCCGAAAACAGAACCAGTAGGGCACACGGCACCTGCTGTGTCAAATCCACGAAGTGTTAACGTCTCGGTAAGCATAGTTGCAGCCTGGGCCTCATCAAACAGGCTCTAAACCGGAGTGGTGTTGTATCTTTGTCATAGCCTTTCTTTCCCGCCTCTCCATAAACTGCTTCACGATTTCTTCGCCTAAAGGATTCTCCTCATGAAAAACCGTCTTCTCGGTCTGCTGGCCGCCACGGCCCTCGTCACCGCCGGCATCTCCGCTGCTTCTGCTGCTGATCTTCCGATGCGCGCTGCTCCTCCGGCTCCGGTGTACGCTCCTGTTCCGCTCTTCACCTGGACCGGCTTCTACGTCGGTGCTCAGGTCGGCTATGGCTGGAATGCCAACGACAACGACATCGTTCTCCCGGGCGGCTTCGTGGTGCAGAGCGGCGACTTTGGTGACAACGGCGACGGCTTCCTGGCCGGTGTCCATGCTGGTTACAACTACCAGGTCGGCTCGTTCGTGCTCGGCGTTGAAGGCGATGTCGAAGGCGTGTTCGGCGACGACGATGATGACTTGGTCATCGTTGGCCCCGGTGGCGGCGTGTTCACGAACTACGGCTTCGCTGGCAACGCACTCGACTGGCAGGGCTCGATCCGCGCTCGCGCCGGTTTCGCTTTTGACCGCGCTTTGATCTACGCGACCGGTGGTTTCGCGTTCGCTGGTGTCTCGGATGGTTTCGGCATCCTTGGCAACGACGACACGCTGACCGGTTGGACGCTGGGTGCTGGTATCGAATATGCCTTCACCAACAACCTGACCACCCGTCTGGAATACCGTTACACCAACTTTGATGGTGGTGATAACTTCTTCAACAATGTCGCGCTCGGCAGCAACGACATTGAGTTCCACACGGTTCGTGCTGGCATCAGCTACAAGTTCAGCACCTACTAAGACCCGTCTTCCACAGAGACGGACAAGGCCCGGGCAAACTCCCGGGCCTTTTGCGTTTCAAGTGGTGACAAATAAGAAACGACGCAAGCCAAGCCCGGGCTGCACTGATATCGGGATCTGTGACGGGTTATTCACCGTAGCCGTTCTAAGAATATGGGCACCGGGCGCGGCGCGTATCAGCCCGATCCAATGCGGAGCCGCCCCTCCGCTGACGCCCTGGCCGAGGGTCCAACGACTCCCCTCGGCTAGGGCATTTTTATGTAGCCGTAGCGGACGTCTGAGCAGTCTCTGATCGAGCCAAGCCTCACACCAGCATCCGTTCCTAAGAGAGTCCGGTCGAAGCGCCGTGCCTTTGCGCCCTGCAAGGCTCCGCGAGCGCCAAGGCTCCTCACTTCAGGCCGCTGGACGCAGCGGCCTTTTCTTTGCCTCGAGCACGTGAACACCCGCGGCGGCTCCGTTGACGCCGCTCGACACCAGGCGCACGATCAAGGCCTGTGATGGTCGAGCACGGCGCTTGGACTCCCGAAGCTGCCCGTCGCTCCCCACGGGCAAGGCCTCGGGACTCTTCCCTCCCCGAGGCCTTCGCCATATTCGGCGGCTATTTCGTATAATCAGCCAGTATGGAACGGTTTGGGATGCGTACCGCCTAGTTCCTTTATGGAACTTGCCTGCCGCAGGTGACGAACGTGGCGAAAGCGCCAAGAACCCGCTAACGGGGTCTCATATTTTCCGGTTTGCGTCGTGTGAGCCGCTTAGTGGTGGACTGTCCGCTTTTTCGTCTTGTTAACGCGCTGCCGTTGGACCGTTCCTGTGTTTTGAGGAATGCCGAGCACGCCCTTCACGCCACCGGCGACACCTCCCGCAACCCCGCCGACCGCCCCACCCACGGCTCCGCCAACAGGACCAGCGGCCCGATTGCCAACCGCTGCCCCTTGCTCAGCCCCACGCACAATTCCTTGCGCTTGAACTGTCGCCGGCATGGCAAGTGCGGCAAAGCCGAGAGCGGCGATTAGAACATATTGTTTCATGAGGTTGCTCCTTCGAAGACTGTCTTCGAAATCAAACCTTATGGGCAGTGGAGGTTCCCCGCCGTGCGCAGGGGTTTCTCGGCGTGTTGGAGTGTTGGCTTGTGGGTCAGGGAAGAGGTGACGCAGTTCAAATGGGCATAAGCAAACGAAAGGCCTCCCCGCCGCCATTGCCAGTGGGTGAGGAGGCCTCCTAGTCCATGAAGAAGGCAGGGGGCGTGACAGCCTTCGCGGCGAACAACTGGTCAAGGCGAAAACGGTTCAGCATGGCCATAGAAAAAGCCCCTCGTGAAGGGAGAGCACGAGGGGCTCGGAAGGGGCGAAAGCCAGGGGGCAACTATTAGCCTTCGTACCGGGTCAATGCGACCTGCTGCGCTTCGTTCCCGACGAGATGGCCGTATGGTTTCCAAAAGCTTAAGGGAGACCGTAGACTGAGCCCTCCCCGCCTGGTCCCGACCACCAGTCAGGAACCGCCGCATCTCCAGGCCAACAAAGCATAGCCAACTCTGCGGCGTCCTAGCATCAGGATCGTTCGCCTATCCCGGCGGAAGGAAGTCTGACCAGGAAGCTTTTTCGTGGAGAGGGAGAGGCCGGAGACGGCACCGTGACCAGCCTCTCCCCGCCTAGTCGGGATTGATGCAGACCAACCATCCTACCAGGCGCAACGACCATAGCCGGCTTTGGGGGCAAGGGCCGTGGATCTCTCGCCCTACTCCCAGCGAGCTAACGGATAATCCGTCCGTTGCGATCAAGACCAGGAGAGCTTCTGGACGAACCGTAGGAGACGGGCATCGCGGACGGTCCTCTGCGGCCCTCCCTGTGGCTTTGGCGCCTAACATTACAGTTGCGCCCTCCGCTTTCGATGTGAGGTTTGTGCCATCGCCTGATGCGCGCGTCGCCAGGCGGA
>NZ_JAERQE010000123.1 GCF_016734765.1 Microvirga soli
CACCGTCTCCTGCGCCAAGGCCGCCCCGCTCAAGGCCAGCGTCATGGCCACAGCACCCGCAGCCCCCAGGAATGTTCGACGTTGCATTCTCTTCTCCCTCTTTATGTTTGGCGTCCTCGCCTTTGCTTATCAGGCGCGGATGCGCCTTTTGATGAGCACTGAACCTGGTACGAGGTCCATGTCTCTTTGGTTTGTCAGGGCACGCTCCAGATTGCGGTGCGCGATGCGGGCATGCTCGCGCATGATGGCTTCGGCGCGGGCTCCCTCCCGCCGCTCGATGGCTGCGAGAACACAGTGATGTTGGTCCTGGGCCACGCTGAGAATGTAGTTCATCTCCGGCGAGCGCGACTGTACGGGCACCAGGGCACTCGGTGATGCGAAGGGCAATGCGCTGGCCCTTTCGAGCTGCCGGGCCAGGGCCTGGCTGTCGGCCATGCCGATCAGGATCTCGTGAAATTGGGCATTCAGCTCCACATAACGCAGAAGATCGACGTCCGCCGTGTCGCCTCGCATGAGTTCGTCGATCGCCTCGAGGCAGCTGGCGGCGCTCCGAAGCTCCGTCCGGCTGACCCCACGCTCGGCAGCCAGACGTGCGGCCAGCCCCTCGAGCGTTCCTCGGATCTCGATGGCTTCGAAGACCTCCTTCTCGGAGAAGGTCTTGACGGAGAATCCGCCGGACGGGATGGCCTCCAGCAGCCCCTCCTCCTCCAGCCGGATGAGCGCGGACCGAACAGGCGTCCGTGAGACGCCCAGGCGCTCGACCATCTGCAATTCGGAAACCCGCTCGCCGGGGTTGAGCTCGCCGCGCAGGACGAGATCGCGCAGGGCAAGCTGCGCCCTCACGGTCTGCGTCACCGAGCGATCGCTGCCATTTTCCGCGGTCTTGGTCATGGTTCCGTCAGTTCCCTTTCCGCATGCAAGCTAAGCCGTTCATGCGGCCCTGTCAGCCGTGTCGATAGTGATATCCCCGCCGGCGACCCGGGACACGCAGGTGCAGAGCTTCCTGTTTTCGGCCTTCTCCTCGTCGCTGAAGAACACGTCCCGATGGTCGACTGTCCCGGTTGTCTCGATAATGTACAGGGCACAGAGGCCGCACTCACCCCGACGGCAGTCCGAGATCATCGAGACACCAGCGGTTTCCAGGGCTTCCAGCATGGTCTTGTTCTGTGGGACCTCAACCTCCATGCCGAGCCGTGGGATCTTCACCTTGAACGCCTCAGTGGCGAACCGGCCGCTGTTGCCGAAGGTCTCGAAGCGCAGCTGATCCGCAGGCCTGCCGCTCCGCTGCCAAGCCCGCTTGGCCGCCTCCAGCATCCCGATGGGACCGCAAACATAGAGTTCCCCGCCGGGTGCAAGCCGGGCAATCTCCGCGTCCAGGTCCACACGGGCTCCTTCCTCGTCGAGGAACATCTCGAGCCTGTCGCCGACCTGCACCCGCATGTCATCGGCAAGGGCCATGTCCTGCCGACCGCGGCACGCATAGAGCACGCGGAAATTCGCGCCGGCATGCGCCAGGGCAAGCGCCATGGTGAAAATCGGCGTAATGCCGATGCCGCCGGCGAGCAGGAGATATTCCGGCCGTCCCAGGCTGAGATCGAAATGGTTGCCGGGCGTCGAGATGCTGAGCTGAGCACCCGGCGAGAGGCTCCACATGTAGAGCGATCCACCGCGGCTGTCAGGCAAGCGCTTGACGGCGATCCGGTAAAATCCGTCGGTGCAGGGGCCAACGACCGAGTAGGAGCGGACATCCGCCCGCTCCCCGATCTGCACCCCCACATTGATGTGGCTCCCCGGCGTCGGGGCGATGAACTCGCCCTCCGGCTCGATCTCGAAGAGCCGGATATCCGGAGTGAGGTCCCGCACCGAGCGCAGAACCCCTTTTCGCCATTCGACCTGCTTGCTCATGACGAACCTACTCGGCCGCCTCGCTTGGAATATGAACCGGATGCCCGCCCTCTGCCTCGAGCATCGTGTCGATCAGCTTGCGGGCCCAAAGCGCTCCGGCATCGATGTTGAGGTTGTAGAAAGGCAGGCGCGGGTTCTTGTCGATGGCCACCTGCTGGGCTTCGAGCACCACGTGGTCCTGATCGTAAACGCCCTTGCCCTCGTTCACATGGGCCTTGTTGATGTCCCTCGTGAGCTGCTCATCGTCCGTGCGGAAGGTTCGCACGAAGTTCCAGAAGTAGTGGCAACTCCTGTCAGTCTCCGGGGTAATAGCTGCCAGAAATGCACCATTGACACCCTGCGAGCGGTCACCCTGCGGTGCGCCTGTTCCAGTGACGGCGACGCCCACATCGCCAACCACCGTCGAAGGCGCCTGGAAGTAGATGATCTGCCACCGGTCCACATGCTCGCCCGGCCTGTCGAGCTGCTTGGCCCAGAACGGCGGCGGCTCGATATTGGTCATCCAGCGGGTGACGGTTGCCGTGCGATCCGTATGGGTGACGTCGAAAGGCGCGCTGGTGATCGCCTCGTCGCCGATGCTGCCCGCATGGACATAGGTCTCGTGGGTCAGGTCCATGAGGTTGTCGATTACGAGGCGGTAGTCGCATTTCAGGCTGTAGAAGGTACCACCTTCGCCAACCCATTCGGTGCCGTCATTCCAATGGAAATCGGGAATTTTGCTCGGATCGGCAAGCGCGGGATCACCCGGCCAGACCCAGACGAGGCAATGACGCTCGACCACGGGATAGGCACGAACGCAGGCCGAAGGATTGATGGTCTTTTGCGCCGGCATGTAGGTGCAGCGTCCGGCTGCGTTGAAGACCAGCCCATGGTAGCCGCAGACAACCTCATCGCCCTTGAGGTGGCCCATGGAGAGCGGCAACAACCGGTGCCAGCACGCATCCTCAAGAGCAGTCACCTCACCGTCCGTGCGACGGTAGAGCACCATATCCTTGTTGCAGATCGTCCGCGCCGCAAGCTCATGCTTGATCTCATGCCCCCAGGCTGCGGCATACCAAGCGTTCAACGGAAATGGGCGCGCTTCTGTCATCGTCTTCCTCCACGGATGCAGAATGTATACAGATGAAGTCTCAAGGCAACTATACGAAGGGCTATTGTGGCTATTTTCCGGTGCTGCACAGCAGCAATGAACCTATTGGTCGACCTCTGTGTATACATCAACGAAAAGGGTCGCAAATCTGCGACCCTTTTCTGTTTGTTGTTGAGATCAGTTGGCCTTGGCGGCCTTGACCGGATCCTTGACGTTCGGGATCGTGGCGAACTCCACGTTGTAGAG
>NZ_JAERQE010000124.1 GCF_016734765.1 Microvirga soli
CTATGTCAGCCCGGTTCAGTTTGAAAGGCTAGCCGGATCGCTACAAAACCGCTCTCCACTAATCTGAAGCAAGTCCAATACGCCTCGGCGAGCGATTTACCCGTTGACTGCTTGAGAGCGACACATGGGCCGATTGCGCTCTTCTCCTTGAACCGGTTCTGCGACAAAGCCAAAATTGGAACAGGCGAAAGGATACGGCACCAAACAGCACGGGACCTTGATTTCCAAGTGCTTCTGTCGATTCGTGTAACATGAAACTAGAGCATCGGACGGTTAAACGGACGCATATCCGGCTGCCCTGAGGAAGTTCCAACATTCTCGCGGCTCAAACAAATCGCAGATGCCACCGAGCGCTCGCCAAAGGTCGTCGAACGTTCGGGCCTCAGCCTTGCGCAGGTGTGCTTTGAGTTTTGCAAAGGCCTGTTCAATTGGGTTCATATCGGGCGAATAAGCCGGCAGGAACAAGAACCAGGCGCCTCTTTGCTTCAGACACTGCACGGCCTTGTCGCTCTTGTGGACCGCAAGGTTGTCGAGAATGACTACGTCACCTTCGTGCAGCGTCGGCGCGAGCTGCGTCTCGATGTAAACCTCGAACGACAACCGGGTGATTGGGCCATCGATGATCCACGGCGCGCTTAGCTCATGACAGCGCAGCCCAGCCAAGAAGGTATGCGTCTTCCAGTGGCCGAAGGGCGCGCTCATGCGCAACCGCTGGCCCCGGCGCGAGCGGCCGCGCAGGCGCGTCATCTTGGTGTTGACGTAAGTCTCATCGAGAAAGATCAAGCGGTGCGGCTCTTGGCGCATGCGGGGCTGACGCTGGTCGCGCCAGACCCGGCGCTCTTCACGCACATCGGCACAGGAGGCGCGAGAGCATCGCGGGGGCTGCCACCACCCCGTGTTCCTCCAACAGCCTTGCGGCCAGTTCAGGCATGGTGATGGCAGGGTGGGCCTCGACCGTCTCGATCAGGAAGCTCTCATAAGGCACCAGCTTGCCGCCTCCGGGCGGCCGGCCTTGGCGGGCTGGTGCCGGCGAGCCGGTGTCTCGCGTTCGCCGCACCAGCTTGATGGCGAAGCTCTCGCTGACGTCAAAGTGCTCGGCAGCCGCCCGGCAGGTGTGGCCCGCCTCGACAAAGTCAGCCACCCGCACCCGAAGATCGAGAGAATAACACTGACCCATGATCCACCTCCCGTCGGACCAAGTGAATCACAGATCGCGCCAGCTCCAAACCCCAGGAGTCTAATTTCCTGTCCAATGCTCTAGAATAGGCTTATGGCTTACGCCGAGGGCGAAGTACAAAACCGCGTATCACTACGCCGATCGGAACGAAAGGGATCAACTGAAGCGTTGAATGCATCGCGCTCGAAATGCGTCATCGAGGCAAGCGCTGGGCCTCTCGAAACGAGCGCGACGATGCGCACATACACATTTAGAGCGGAGGGCTCATGCTTTAGGCAGCAGGCCTGGATGGGCCCATCGGCATAGAATGAGTCTGATCGGAACATTGCCGAGGGCCTTATGCGCGCCATCATTGCCGCCGCTGCTCTAACGCTCGCTCCCATCCTTGCGAACGCCCAGACCCTACACGACGACTTCAATGCAGGCTCACACCAGTGAACCGCTTCCATGACCGGCGAGCCAAAACAGCGCCTATGCGCATCGGCCTCAACGTGTTGGCTCTAATCAATCAACAGAGCAGAAGATCGTGTCGCACCCGTCTGCGGGAGAAGCCGCTCGTCTCGGGCGAGAGGGACATGCCCCATACATTCGCCAACCTCGAATACCATCACTTCAAGTACAGCCTTTTCCGAGTGCCGGGTGATGTACATGTCCACATGTTTGGTATGGCAACGCTCTCGTTCTGTGACGGGATCCGCACGCAAGAGGGTGATGTCTTGAAAATCCGGGCGGTTGAATTCGGCTTGCCACTGCGCAATTTCATGACAATTGCCCGGGAAGAAGAGATTGAGGTTCGCCAGTTGTAATCCATGCGGCAGGCCACCTGCGGACCGGCTTCCTGCGGCCGGGCTCGTGGCCTAGCGATAGGTCGACCACAGGCGGCAGATCCGGGGCAAGCCCGGTGTATCAGGGCAAGTTGAATCGGGCCTTGGACGACCGGCGGCACTCCGGCCATTCGTCCCAGCGCAGGATGAAGAGATCTCCGCCTGACGTGGCAATGGCCTCGGCTTCATATCAACCGCTGGCGCGATGAACTGCTCACGGGCGGCCTCTTTCATTCAATCAAGGGGCTGCCTGTGGACAGGTTCCTGGCCCGTCACTTTGCAGCTATGTGGCCCACAGCGAGCAGGAGCGCGGTCGATCCGTCACAGCCCTCAGCGACTAAAGCATCAATCCTGTGAGTCATCTGTGCCGTTCTGCCGTGCAATTGCCGTGGCGACGACGTCGAAGCAGGCGACGACTCCGGCGGCCGCGAGGCTGTCGATATGAGGATCGTCGAGATCGAAAACGTCTCTTCAATCGAGCGATGGGCTGGAGCTACAAGCGGGCAATCGGCTGCCGTTAGGCCGAACGCGGAGCGCCAGAGTCTCCCGTCCGTAGGTTGCAAGTGACGAATAGGCTTGACAGAGCCTCATACCGGTTTGTCGCACACATAGGGCTGGAGCGAGTTTCACGACAGATAGGCGCCCGCTGAAACGACAGAACTCATAATCAGCGTTTCCGTAGGTCCGAATTGCCAGGTCACGTCCGTCAATGAGTGTAAATTCGGGTGCGGTTTGAGGTGGCCATTGGTCAGCTCGCCTGTGGGGTGATTG
>NZ_JAERQE010000125.1 GCF_016734765.1 Microvirga soli
GCTGCCAGTCTACCGCATCGTTCGCTTCGCCGCCCTGCGCTCCCACATCACCCGCCAGAAATGGCCAAAGTCGAGCTTACCGAGGAGAGCTTAATCAGTGTTTGCATGATTTTCTGTCAGAACTTGAAAAGACCGGAATCGTTTCCGCAATGGTTGAAAGCGCACTTCTAGGTAGAAGCGCTCCAGCTATTGAAAACTCGTTCTTGGAGCTTCACGCTTCTCTAATGGGTGAATCCACCTCAGGTGAGGATCTCTATGCAAAAATGATGCGATCTTTTGAGGTCACACTAAGTGAACTCTCAAAAGATAGAGTTTTGTACAACTTCCTTCATTCCTCTCGTGATGAACTCAACGGACGTTTGGATGGAATTGAGGCAGCGCTTAACGCGTTGGTCAGTCGTGCCTCAACCCGCTACGACGTGAGTAGCGAGATTGCGAACTCTACCCTTTTGAAGATCTCTCGAGGGCTCCAATCATCTTATAAAACAGTTCGCGTTGAAACTAACAAAGGGCCGAGGCTGGTAGAAATCTCCAGAATCTATATTCCCCCAAAACTCCGATACAGAGAAACCCAGCGAAATGCAGAACGGGTAACAATCGCGACAAGGGGATTGGATCAATCTCAGGTCGCGCGTCGCGTATTACCGCATACGATACAAGGTTCATTCTGGGAAGAAGATCATCTTGAGAAGATTGGCTACACGGATTTACGATTGCAGTTTCGTAGAGTTGTAGTTTTGGGAGATCCAGGCGGCGGAAAAAGTACGTTGTGCCAGAGCATCTGTTACGATTTGGCAAGGCAATCTGTGTTTTCCCTACAAACAGATGCCGCAAGGAAGACAGAACCTCAACTCCAGAAGATTCCGCTTCGTGTTATCCTACGGACGTTCGAGAGAGCACGAACCAGTGAACCTCAACTTTCTATTCTTGAATTCATTCTGAGAGACATCCAGAACCACGTCAGTGCTGATAGATCTGAATTTGAGCCTGCAATTCGGAAACTTCTAGCGACCGGTCGTGCGGTACTAGCATTTGACGGACTTGACGAGATCCTCGCTACTGCACAGCGGAGAGATTTCGTGGATCTGGTGTTGTCCTTCTGTGATCAATATCCCTTATGCCCAGTTCTAGTTACGTCCCGCCTCGTGGGTTACGATGATGCCCCATTGGGTGACGATTTCGAGGAACTGGTACTAGAAAAATTCGATGATCAAGAGGTTTTTGCATACACCACAAAATTCATGCAAGTGGTTGGAAACCGGCAAAAGCGAGAGGCAGAGGCTTTAGCCAACGCATTTGTGAGACAAACGACAGCCAATGCGGCAGATCTTAGACGCAATCCATTGATGCTTGGTCTGATGGCTTGGATTTTTAATGCTCGTGGAGATGTCCCATCGAATAGGCCAGAAATTTATCAAGAATGCGCGACTTTGCTATTCGAACGTTGGGATCCAGATCGCAATATCAACGCAGACGTACCGCCTGATTTTGACCGCATTCAGCTCTTTAGTCATCTCGCTTCAAAGATATATGGCCATCCAGAACTCTCCTCAGGCGTAGAGAAGAAATGGCTGCAGAAGCAGGCTGAAGACTATTTTGAAGATATCTATTTTCAGAAAGCGAAAGCTTATGAAGCATCAAAGGCTCTCGTCAAATTTATAGTTGGACGCGCATGGGTCATGTCAGAGGTTGGCGACAACGTATTCTCATTCACACATCAAACATTTTTAGAGTATTTTTTCGCGAGGCATATCGACAACAGATGTGACACTGTAAAAGAGGTATTTGCTGATATCGAAGAAAAAATTCGTAAAAGCGAGTGGGATGTCGTTGCCCATCTCGCACTTCAGATCACTACATACCGCAATGCTCGACGACAAGACGAGGCCTTACGATATTTAGGATCTATGCTAAGTTCCTATAATAATGTTAAGGAACTTGAAGCTGTACTTTCATTTTCAGCTAGATCATTGGAATACATCACTGGCTCAGAGACTGTAATTAGAGAGTTAATAACTCAAATAGTCAGGTTAGCAGTATCGGCCTGTTCTCAGGGCAGCATTAGCATTCATCAGACCCTCGGCGAATGCGCAAACTGCAATGTTCAGCGTCGTGATTTTGCTAGAGATGTGATACTCAAAGAGCTAGTTGAGTTATTTAAATCGAGCGACGTTCAGGCAGCCGCAGTAGCATCTATAGCTCAAGGGGTTCCGCTCAATGCCAAACTCAGATTTGAACGTCAGTCTCGAACATTCGAGTACCTACCAGATGAAATTAAGCTCGGACTGAGAGAGAGCCTTGAAAGCTATATTCTCGATCGTGTCGAGACTAGCTCACTGTGTGCCATCCTAGCTTGGCATTGGTACGGTAAAATAACGCGAAACACTATCAAGCCGTACGGGTTGATCACTTACTATAGCTGACCTGCCACTGAAATTTTCCTCCAGGTTGAGTTAGAGTCCGGCCCCTCACAAGGACGGACAATGAAGCGTTCAC
>NZ_JAERQE010000126.1 GCF_016734765.1 Microvirga soli
TGTCAACGGGCGTTGAAGCCTCCGCATTTGTGGGCCTTCAATTTTCCCTTACCTGATAGACGACGACGTTCTCCGGTGATCAGCCGGTCGGATGATCCGTGGATGTCCCTCCGGGTGGTCGGCCGCGGCGCTTTGGTGCCGGCGGCGGCGTAATCAAGGCTTTCGATCGCACGTGCTCGGGGACGAGTTCGGCATGCTGACGCAACCGGTAGCTCGAGCCCTCGATCTGGATCACAACCGCATGGTGAAGCAGGCGATCCAACAACGCCGTGGCCACAACCGGATCGCCAAAAACCTCGCCCCATTCGGCAAATCCGCGATTGGAGGTCAGGATCATCGCCCCTTTCTCATAGCGGGCGTTGACCAACTGGAAGAACAGATTGCCACCCCCGGGTGTGACCGGCAGATAGCCGATCTCATCGACCACGAGCAGCGCGGCCCGCGACAGAAAGCGGATGGGCTCGCGCAGTTGCCCCTCCCGTTCCGCCTTCGCCAACGAGGCAATGATCTCTGCCAGGGTCGCAAAGTAGACGCTCTTGCCCGCTTTCACCGCCTCCACCGCTAGGGCTGTCGCGAGATGGCTTTTGCCCGTACCGGGTGGCCCCAGCAGATGCACCGCCTCGGCCCGGTCGATGAACTTGAGCTCGGCCAGCGCCAGTATGCGATTGCGGTCGAGCGAGGGCTGGAAGGTGAAGTCAAAGCTCGCCAGGGTTTTGACCGTCGTCAGCCGCGCCATCATCAGGGCCGCCTTGATGCGCCGGCTCTCCCGCACCGTGAGCTCTTCCAGAAGCAAATGATCGAGCGCCTCGATGCCGTCGATCTCGCCCTGCTCGATGCGCCGCAGCGTTGCGTCGAGCATCTCCAGGGCACGCGGCATCCGCAAGCCAACCAGGCTTCTGCGGATGCTCTCGAGAGTGCTGTGAGCATGGCTTGTCATGACTGACCTCCCGCCGCTGCGAGGCGATCCGCCACCGCTTGATAGAATGACAGCGAGCGACGCGCGACCTGATCGCCCGGGCGCCCAATCACAATCTTCTCGGACGCGGAACGCGGCGCCTTCGCAATGAGCCCGTGGCGATGGGCTGGATCGACCAGGGACTGACGCCGGCCTTCGAGCACCGGATGCTCGGCCACCACCTGGCCTTGATCGAGAATACGGATCCGGTCGGGGAGTTGATGCACCTCGACGATGCGCCGGGTGCGATCCGGAACGCTGTAGTAATTGCCGCCGATCGACACGAGCCCATCGTGACTGACCCGGCGCTCGAGCTTGAGCAGGGCATCGAAGGGACCGGCCGGCAGGGGCTGCAGCTCCGGCTGCTCGGCGGCAAAAGCCTCTGCAACGATCCGCTGGGTCGTGCCGTGCAGGCGGGCATTGGCCACCGTGTCGAGCCAGTCGCGCAGTTGGGCGTTGAGGTCGTCGAGATTGCAAAAGCAGCGCGCCAGGAAGAAGTCCTGCCGGATGTAGCTGAAGGGCCGCTCGACTTTTCCCTTCGTCTTGGCCCGGTACGGCCGGCAGGCTTTGGGCAGGAAGCCGTAGTGCTGCGCCATGGTCAGCAGCGCCCGGTTGTAGATGACATGGCCCTCGCCATCCTCGCCGGTCACCGCGGTCTTCATGCGGTCATAGAGGATCTCGAGCGGCACGCCGCCGATGCTCTCGAAGGCCAGCATGTGACAGCGCAGCAGGGTCTGCAGATCCTGGTGCAGGACGAAGCGGGCGAAGATGTAGCGCGAATGGCCGAGCACCAGGGAGAACAGCCAGACGATGCGGGGGATCTCCGGCTGGTCGGTGAAGACGGTGACGAAGCGGGCGAAGTCGACCTGGGCCTGCTGGCCGGCAGGCGTCTCGAAGCGGATCTCGAAGGGCTTGGGCCGATCGGCCGGGCGGTTAGCAGAGAGGAAGCGCTTCACAGCCGTGTAAGCGCCCTGATAGCCGCGCTCACGAATCTCGCGGGTGAGCCGGACCGCGCTCAGGTCGGGAAAGACCGTGATGCGCTCGCGCAGGTACCCGAGATACGGCGCCAGTTTGCCGGGGCGACCGACCTGCCGTGGGCCGTAGACAGGTGGTTCGAGGCCGCGGGCGATGTACTTGCGGATGGTCTTGGGATCGCGGCCGGTGCGGCGGGCGATGGCTGAGATGGACAATCCCTGACGATGGAGGTCCAGGATCATAGGTAATTCTCCAAGCTGGATCACCGGCGCCGCTCCCGTCCGAACTGTGTCGGGAGGATCATCGACGACGGCGGGAGCGCCTGCACGGCCGGAGCATGTCTCAGGACGTGAAGGCAGGGGCATCAGCTAGGGAATTTTCGAAGCCCACAATCAGGCAGTATTCACCGCCCTATGACA
>NZ_JAERQE010000127.1 GCF_016734765.1 Microvirga soli
TCAGCCAATGAGATCACCCGAGACGACTTCGTCCCAGGCGCAGGCTCAAGCTCATACAACGTGACCACGGGGCCGGGGCGAACGTTGATGATCTCACCCTTCACGTTGAAGTCCCACAGCACGTTCTCGAGAGTCGCCGCATTTTCCTGCAGCACCTCGACGGGAACTTCCGCGCTGTTCCAGACCTTCGGCTCCGCCAGAAGATCAAGGGCGGGCAGTTCGTAATCGAAGGATGCGTTGACCGGAGCCGCGACACCGACCGAAACCGACGCGTAGTTGTCACGACGGAAGCTGTCGTTCGCCGGAACCGGTGCCGCAGGCATGTGGCTCACGCGCGGCTGAGTCACGACAGCTGCGCGGCGCGGCGCCTCCTCAACGATGTCCTCGACGTCAAAGTCGTCATCGCTAAGGGCTTCTTCAACATATTCCTCCTCATCATCCCATAGCGCAGTCTCCGGCTGAGCCGGTAACGGAACTCGGGAAGGTACGGGCGCGACAGCCCTCGCAGGAGGCGCAGCTTTGACGGCCGGTGCGACTTTCCTCGCAGGCTGGGCACTCTCGTGGCTCTTTGCCTGCGCAGGCATAGCGGAAGCGGGCTGGAGCGAGGGATCCAGGAGATAAGTCCCTGGCTGCCACATGAAGCTGTAGGACTGCTGAACCGTCTGAAGTTCATAGGGCGCCGGCGCCACAGGAGAACTCTTGGCAGGAGGCATTGGCTGCTCAGCTTTCTGTGTGCGGGCTGGCTCGGTAACCGGCGCACGACGAAGTGAGGCCTCCACCGTCCGGGCGGGAGCTGCGGCGCGCGTGATCGGCCCGCGCTCCGGCGCAGGAGCCCGGTTGAAGATGCGGGGATTGTCGGCGCCGGTTTCCTGGGAAGCGGCCTTGCTGCGAAGAGCCTGCAGCCGCTCCTGGACGGCTGGTGCCGGATCATCCATGCGAGCGGCAGCAATCTGTCTCGCCTGTTCCTCGACAGAATCATCGGATGGAAGGGCAGCCCCCTTCATCCGGCGTTCCTTCAGAACGCGCTCGGGCGTACGGGTGAAGCGAACCTCCGGCGACATGGAAAAGGACTGCTCCCACACCTCTCCGCGCGGAGCGCCATTCGCCCCCCTGCCCTGCCCGGCTTTCGGCGCGATGGTGTTAGGAGTTCGCGCGCCGGATGGGCTGCTCACGTGACCAGGGTTGGCCTGCGCACGGGTTCCACCGGAAGGACCTTCGCCAGCGCGATGCCCTGTGCGACCTCCTGTCACCAAACCGCCGGAGGCACCCGGTTCGTTGTTGTCCAGCTCGTTCTTGTAATCCTGGTCCTGTGCGAGAGAGCCATAGCCATGGGCGGCGGAGGATGGAGGCCGTCGGTTGAAGTGCATTGTCTGTTTTGGTGTTGGGACTGATCGGATCAGTCCGGGGAAGAGAGGTCCTCCTGATTACGCCTACCAAAGGTAAAAAGAGCCTTAGGAGGGCGGCACGAGCTGCCCCGACCCGCACTTGTCCCCAGCCCACCTCTTCAATTTGGCTCCGCTCCTCTCCATATCTCTGGGGCTGATGTTTCTTGTTTCGCCTGCCTTTTGCGCTTTGCTCTGTTTGGGGTTGCAAAATGTGTGCGGGAGTTTATATCGGCGCTTCCTTTGGGCTGTTTGGGCCTGAGGGTGTTTTCCCAACACGGTGGGTTTGTGCGGCCTGAGGCTTTGGCTTCGGGCTTTGTGCGCCGTGTGGGGTTTGGGCCAAGAGCTTCGGCGGTTCGACGGTGGTTGGATCTGTGTGGTTTTGCTCCTCTGGCGGTTCTTGTCCGGCATGGGCTGCGGGTTTTATCGCCTGGCAGCAAGGTCAACGCGGAGATGATCTCATCTCTGCGAACGGGAAAGCTGCGTCTGTACTTGTGCGGACGCAGGACTCATTCGAGAAGAACTTACAAATTCTTGTCGAATGCTGTTGACACCGGTCCGGGCTTTGACTAGATAGGCTTCATCGACGGCGGCACTGATGTGGCGCCGGACTGGAGGCCCCGCGATCCTGGGTTGCCCGCAAGGGTGGTTTGGGCGGCAGGGGTTCTTCTGTGTCTTTCGGGATGCAT
>NZ_JAERQE010000128.1 GCF_016734765.1 Microvirga soli
TTCGTAAAGCGTGTCTGGGGCATGGAGCACCTCCTGGATCATAAGAAGTGCTCTCCATTGTTCCGAAGCAAGACCACATTGTGCACCTAGATGAGAGATCGACATCCAGTCAGTTGCCGCAACAATGCCTCCGACCGATGTTCTAATCTGGCCACCGGGTTATCTGAGGAAGATACTCCATGGGCGGTTTCCTCCCGGACCTGACGTCGGCCGATTGGGCAATTGTCATTGCTGTCATCCTTGTGCCGCTTCTCATGGTTTTTGGCGTCTATGCGATCCGCACCGAGATCCGGGATGCCCTGCACATTGAGGCCAAGTCGGTCAGCCTCAAGACCAGCAAAGCGGAGCGCCAAGAATGGCGTAAGCAGGCAACGTCTCCAGAGACGCTCAATCTCCTGGACGACGTCGAAACGCTCCTGCGCCTCGTCCATGCTGATGAGGTGTTTGCTCGACAGGAGCACAAGGAGGCCGTTCGCCTCGCCTGGATGAGCTATCGAGTTCCAGTTCGTGTGGCCCTGTTTGGCGGCCTCTTGCTCGGCGGCATCATCTCCACGGTTTTTATGATAATTGCTCAAGGCCCTGCTAATCCAATACCTTGAGGTTTGGCGCGACCGTATGGGTGCTGACAGTGCTATATAACTTCCCGCATTTGAGAGGGCAGGCCCGGAGCTTGCCTGTAGTATGTTGGGGCTTGCGACGGCCGCCGAAAGAGCAGTCTCATTGATGGTGCTGAGGCATAGACGC
Organism: Microvirga soli; assembly: GCF_016734765.1. Lineage (GTDB taxonomy): Bacteria > Pseudomonadota > Alphaproteobacteria > Rhizobiales > Beijerinckiaceae > Microvirga > Microvirga soli. The sequence goes on from NZ_JAERQE010000128.1 coordinate 745, forward strand.
AATGGCAGAAGTCTTTGGGAGTTATAGTATGGCATACATGACGCCACAAGAGCGCGCTGAGAGCCTCCGAGACGCGATCCATCTGTATATTGATCTGATTGAAGGCCATGAGGCTGGGCCGACTTGGAGGTTAACAGATAGGGGTTTTGCCAGGATTGCGTCCGTCATTCGTGAGGCTGAAAACGACGCATTGGAGCGAGCCGCGGAGTTGTGCGAGGCGGTGCACCTCGGAACCCGGACGCGGTACAGTATGCTTCTTGGACCAGATTATCTGGTGACGCGAAGTCTCCTATCACGGGAGCTTGCTGCTACCATCCGGGCGTTGAAGCATACTTCTTCAGAATTCTAGCAACTGGAAACAGGCCAGGAACGTTGACAGTTTAGAGTCCCCTCTCGGCTGAGGAGCCATTGACACCGAACAGCTTGGCCACTGGCTGGGTTGGCGACGATCTTCCCCGTATCGGGAGGGTGGAGCCATGGTTCGGATCCTCATATTGACTGTCGCATTTGCCTTGGCTTTTTCCGCAGGAGCGGAGGGGGCTCCATCCCGCAAACGTAGCTCATCTGTTCAAGAGCAAACACCGCAGTCTCGGGCTGCACAAGAACAGGATGAGTTCCGGTCATGTGACGTGGCCGTCCGGGAGTTCGTCCAAGGGCGGAGGGAGGCTGCAGCACTTCCGGTCAAAGAAGTCAGAGTTGATGGATTGCGGATGACCTTGAACTTTGTTCACCCGTATGGAGAAAGCGGAGATACGCCTCCGAATTTGGCTTTCACACGAGGTGAGTCGATTGAGGAGCGCCGTAAGGCGTTGAACGAGGCGAAGCAGAAAGCCCGAATGCTGACAGAGGCGGCCAAAACGGGGAGCGTCTGGTATGTGATAGCCCTCAAGAAGGAGGGCATTCCAGCTGATGAGCGCCGTAGTCCAGCGAGCATACAGGGTAGCGTCCCGGGGCGTGGTGTAGGAGCAGGCCACCGATGAGGTGGTCATCGCCAGTCTTCGGTTAGAGTGCGGG
>NZ_JAERQE010000129.1 GCF_016734765.1 Microvirga soli
AGCCGGTCCTCCCAATGACCACCTCATCCCAACACCCGGCGCGTCAGCAAATTTCCACCACCAGCGCGGACTCTACCTCTCTACCCGGCTGGGTCGCTTCAGGTGGAGAGGAACTTCACCCTATTGGGGCATGGCCCATCAATCCAATCCCCGGCGGCATCCGATAAGGCTCCTATGGTCATAGGTTGGACGAGCACCGCTCGGTCACTCCGCCAAATATTCGGCTCTCTTGAGTCTATCGCAAATATTGATCGTAAGATTTCTGCTGGGGCTCAGTCTTCAAGGCACAACATTGAGTCCTGGAGAGCAGAAAGTCGAGATGTGCCTCAAGAGGAAGACTCCATAACTCAGGAGGTAGAATCAAGTGCGTAAAGCCAGGTCGTGTGGAACCAGCTTTTTACTTGCGAATTGATTCGGCTTTTCGCGCTAATTGATTCTGCCTAAAGGAGTTTTCCAACGGAGAATCCGGTTATTGTGAATGGATTCTTGCGCTCCGACTCCACAGCCAACCCAGAATCGGGCAAGGCTCGTAACGTTACGAGCTAAATGGGTGTGAAATGCCAGATCCTTTGAGCCGCCAACGCGTCCAACGCCTTCGACAGGCCCGCAAGGAGCAGGGCCTTCGAGAGACGAACGTATGGCTGACCAAAGAGGTCGATCAGAAAATCGATGATGCCGTCGCGAGGGGGCGATTCCCCTCCAGACGGGTCGCGATCACCCATGCGCTCGCGACATTCTTCGAACAGGAGAAGAGCACGGTGACGTAAACCAGGCAAAGCAAAAGGCCCACGAAGCGGGAACTTCGAGGGCCTTTGGAGTCCACCGAGGGGTGGGCATTCGGAAAGATTAAGCACCTTCCTTATGCCATCCCGACAAGCTGAGTGTCAAGAGCATCGGTTTCGGTGAACGCTCCCGCTTTGCCCTCAACATGGAGGGTACGATGCAAATGGCATCGTCAGGAGGCCGGCGGCTGAGACATGCCGCTCTGGTCGCGAGAGAACTTGCGCTCGAAACTGGGCGCACGGTGACACGGAAAGAGCTATCTGCGGCAGCCCGGGACGCTGCCAAGGCAGTGGAATTGCGCAACGGACCTCGGTCGGTCCTCTCCGAGCTCGTGGCCTGCTGGGGCGAGCAGGAGTGGGAGCGGCTGCTGGTGTGGCCGTCCAACGATTATCTGGTCAGTCGCACAGGCCTGTCCGAGCGCGGCATCCGTAAGGCATTCCGTGTCCTCATCGACCAGCAACTGATCGTCCCAAAGGAATCGCCCAATGGAAAGCGCTACGCTGTCAAGGATTTAGCTGGCGAGATCGTTGACGCCTTTGGCTTCGACCTGACGCCCATCTACGCGAGGCGAGGGGAGTGGACCGAACGTCTGATCGAGCAGAAGCAGGCCCGAGAAGCCCGCAAGCGCACCTTCGATGAGATCACCATCGCTAGACGAGCGGCCCAGGAGGCGCTCGGGAGCCTGGCGCAGGAGTACCCTGATCTAGATCGCTCCGACCTTGAGGACCGACTTCAGGGACTACTGGCTCGGACGCCCTTGCGCAGCACCAAGTCCATGCCAATCGACATACTGGACGAGTGGAAAACTCTCAGGAGCGCGTGCGAGGAAGCTTATTATAAAGCAGGCTATGCCGGAACTCAGTACCGTCACACTAATAACAACAACGGATCTCCTAGTGAGCCTTGTAACAAAGGCTTTCCGAAGAAAGCTGAGCCGGTTCGTTCAACCGAACA
>NZ_JAERQE010000012.1 GCF_016734765.1 Microvirga soli
TGCGACCTCCAGCTTCACGGGTAAGTTATGTGGCTCCAGTTCAGCAGCGGCTTCGAAGTAGGTCAGGGCTGCAGCGCGATCTCCACGCCTGCGAGCCACGTGACCGAGCGCTATGCGTGCACCGGCGTGCTGCGGAGCCTGTTTGAGGATCTCCTGGAGAACTGCTTCCGCCTCATCCAGCCGGCCGAGCTCGCGCAGATCTGCTGCGACCTCCAGCTTCACGGGTAAGTTATGTGGCTCCAGTTCAGCAGCGGCTTCGAAGTAGGTCAGGGCTGCAGCGCGATCTCCACGCCTGCGAGCCACGTGACCAAGCCATATGCGTGCACCGGCGTGCTGCGGAGCCTGTTTGAGGATCTCCTGGAGAACTGCTTCCGCCTCATCCAGCCGGCCGAGCTCGCGCAGATCTGCTGCGACCTCGATTTTGAAGGAAATCTGATTGGGATCGGCGGCTAGAGCGGCTCGGAGATGGCAAAGCGATGCGGTCCGATCACCGCGGCTTCGGGCTTGGCGCGACAAGTCCATCAGTGTTCGGGGTTCACCACGCATTCAGGATCATTCTCAACAGTTTGCCGCTCGGTACCGGGGATAAGGGAGACGACAACGGCACGGAGTAGAGCTTCAAGTCAGATCACCTCGAGGTGCTTAGCGATTTGGAGTGCAATGACCAAACCTAAGGCACTCGCACAGCGCTTTAGGTTTGATGATAGATGCATGGTCAAAAGGTCGCACTTTCAGATGAGTCAAGCTTAAAGCTTACCCGCGAGGAGGTAGATGGGAGAATGCAAAGGGGGAGCTTGAACGGTGGACTGTGGCCTTTCAGACTTTGCTCCCGTCGACGTCTCCACCAATGATGTAATAGAATTTTTTAGGTGCGCTTCTTGCAGCGGTCGCCTACAACGTTGTATATGAAGTGGTTCAGTTCATGGTTTTTATTATGTCTTGCTACAATAAGAAGTATATTTGAGAAGGTAGACAAACTTAACCCGACATAATTCCTTAGGTTCATCGCTATCTGGAAGTCAATGAGGGATCGTTTCAAACGCGACTCTGGATAGTCGATTCCATCAGGCAAATCCGATTTGAACTCGATCTTAAAACCATAATTGGCCGCAGCAACTTTGATTGATGACTTCTCTATTAGCAGATCGTCTTCGTCACAGCAGGCCCAAATCCTGTCGACTCCACTCAGCTCTGGGGTGTTAGCAATTTTGCTAAAGATTTTATCAACATCGACGGTCACGTGCTCATTGTCGCGTGTAAGTTCAACCGATCCGAATTTCCTAATTAGGTGTTCCTGCCAGTCACGTTCAATTCGGAGCTGTAGAGCGGTTACTCTGCTTAGGTCAAAATGCCCTGTGATGTCTGCTGCGACCTGCTGTAGCTGTTGTGTGGGAACCAAGTTAGCGGTAACAGTTATCGCTGCCGAGGCGGCTTTATCTTCTTCAGGATCAAAATTAGGTTTTGCTGCTCGGGTCAGCGCCTTCGCGCCAGCGGGAAAGCAATCATTAAATGACAGCACTTCGGTTGCTGGCTTCTCAGTCAACAAGTTTTCCGGGATGCTGTTCAGAAATGTGTTCTGATCGAAGGCTTCCCAAATCTGGAGCGTGTCAGACTCGGACGGTGACTTTCCAGCCATCGGCGTAAAGTCAAAAACATGATCCGGAATTCGCACCTTCCCATTTCGCTCAATTGCCGTTGCGAATAGGCCAGCGATACTCATCTTTTGGTTGTTAAGCCCGCCAGCCAAGGGCCCTAGTTCGAAAACTTCCATATTTCCATTCCAGCTATTCATTTGACGTGGCTGCCCGCGTTGTATGAAGCTCGCAAAGCAGCGTTCACTCTACCACTAAGCCCCTGTAGAGAAAGACGCAATAGCTCCAAGGGTCTGCTGGAGACTTCCATTGAGCGGATGACACCAATCGACGCTGATCCCCTTGCATTGACCTGGTCGCGGAGGACTATAGACATGATTTGACCTGCGCCGGTTTAAAACCCGCCACCGCCGCCATGCTGTTCTGGGTTCTGCTCGCATCTGGTGAGATCACCATGCGCAAAATTGACGGCTGGAAGACGCTCCAACAGGCATCAGTTTCAAGAGTGACGATTGACTGCAAAGCCTGACCTAATCATCATAATGTTACTGGAGGTCGCTCTGTCCGAAGTTCCATACAACTCGCGATTGGAATCGGCGCAAGATGCAGGCGCATGCAGCGGGGGCAGGCTACGAGGTTCTGCACCTACTAGTGACTCTTAAACGGGCACTCAGATTTTACTTAATTGCTCTGGTCCCCTTGGCGACCACGCGAAGCTGGTCGGCTTCCTTCTCACCTCAATTGAGCTGCGCTTAAAAAAGCTCTGATGTCATCAGATAGTATCAGTGGGAGGAACTCATCGACCTGCTGGTCGGGCCAATCCCACCAGCGCAACGAAAGAAGGTGTTCGACAATATCGGGAGTGAAACGATAACGGATAACGGCAGCTGGAATTCCAACTGCGATAGCATAAGGAGGAACGTCTTTCGTTATAACGGAGTGGGCTCCGATCACTGCTCCGTCGCCGACCGTTACCCCGGATCCGATGAATGCGCCTGAGCCGATCCATACATCATTCCCAATCGTAACATCGCCCCTCGTTGAATGGTCATTCACACCTACGGGTATGGATGACCAATACTTCCGAAGTGTGGCGAATGGATATGTACTAACGAAATCTGTTCTATGGTTTCCAAGGGCGATTGTAGTGCCACCCGCGATGGACGTATATTTGCCAATGGTTAGTTTAGCCTGTTGTTCCTCGAACACGGTGGGGCGGCCGTAAGTATGATCACCGATATTCCATCCGTAAATTGATCTTTGCTTTTCGAAATGCTGCTTTGTGCTATTTGGAAGCCGCGGTCGATTTTCCCATGTCTGCTGGTCGAGGTGCATGAAAAGATTTGCTTTGTTCAAAAGGAACAATCCGCGCAACCTTAAAATTCCGGCTTCTCGTCTGACTTCAGTGAAATGTGTGCTTACCCTTTGACCATCTTTGTGAACTAGAAGCAGGTAACCACCATCCAGACGCCAGAAGGTCTCATTTTCGTGAAGGTACCCGCCAATCTTCCCGTTAGGAAGAAATCTTAAAGCTTCTGTCGCAATGTGCCCTGTCGAATGGGATAGACGCCAAACGCATTCTAATAACTCTTTTTCTGAAACTAGTTCCTGATGCACGCTATCTTCAGTGTGCTGGATGAAGTTTTCCTTCATGACTGGATCATCTTTCCTAGAACATTGACGCTGTTGTGGCGCCGCACCTCGAAAGTGAGACAGGGACGCCCTGATTGATGTGAGAGGATCAATTTACTTGGGAACGATAACCAAGCGTCTTGTGAGATGAAGGTTGTTGTCCCTCTCAACACACATCGACAGGTTCTTCAGAACCGAATTAGCCTCAGCGGTTGGGCTCGTTCCGACGAAGTCATGCTTAACCGTGCGTATGAAGACTTCCATTACGTCATCGCTATGGGAACTCTGGTCTAGCTAGATCCGCTTCTCCTACGTCTCCACGCAGACCCTTTGTCTCGGGCGTGATGTGGCTCGATCCGTTGTCAGAGGCTCGCCCGATGGTCTCCGGCAGACGGTTCGCAGACCCGAAGCGTTCCTCGGCAACCGTGGGCACAAAGTCCCTTCGTCTTCGGTCTAGCGCTATTCAATCGTTATGACATGGCCCGGAATTTCCGATCGCATCTCTCCAGCACAGAAGCCACTCGCACTAAGTCGCTGTCGTCAGAGCCAATCCGGAACTTATCCAAGAACTAGCGCCCGTTACATTACTTTACCGCAACGCGCTCCTTGGCACCGGGATTGTGCTGCGCCAGCAGGCCATAGCCCCCAGCACCTGCGGGATTAGCTACGACTTACCGGTGCTCGGCCTTGCTCGCGCACTTGGCACACCAAACGGCTACACACCGCCGACGACAATGGCTTGGCGGACTGCGGATGGCCGCCTCAATGACTATCAGCTGTTTCTTCGGCTCCTGTCGCAGATCAAGTCGTTGGACTGGGCGTTTCTGAGCTTTCAGAAACTAGAACAAGGTTGATGCGTTAATGGTATCACGCAGAAAGTGCCTCAACAAACTTGTCGTCTTCGCCTTGGACAGATACCAATCCTCGATGAAAGGCTTCTAAGTAGGCTCGCTGATGTGCCCAAGTCGGTTCAAGTACTGCACCCTCTGCCCACTCGTTCCACGCGTTAATGAAGAGGAACGGTGCGGGGATCTTTCCGGCGCGAGCTCTTATGATTGATGCTTCAACTGCCTTTTGGGTCCACCCTTCGAATTTATGAGGCGTACTTCCTACTAGGACGTGTGCGTTCTTCGGGCGGCGCGACGAGTTATCCCAGTCTGGGCAAATGCCGGGCACAAGGTTCTCAATGAGATTGAGACCAGCAAGGCTCGCATCGCGTACAGCGTCATAGGCTTCGAAGTAATCTCCACGCTCCGGCTCAAACACATTTAAGGCCGCCGGATCGAGCAACGCCCGCTTCTGCGCTCTGGGAACCCGATGCGGCGGAAACTGAACCACGAAATCGAGCAACTTCGCCATCTCAGGTTTGAAGCCATGGGAGTAGACCCCACCAAGCATAACGTCCGCTGCCGTTTTTTCCCTCAGGCGCGCCCGAAACTCCGAAATCCACTCCCCAACCGGGCTCGGAAGGTGCTCGGTTTGATAGATCAGAAACACAGGACGGCCATTCACCCGGATATAGCGCGGATCCGCCATGGCTGAGGCCAAGTCGTCGATCAAACCTGTCAACGTGACTTCATCGTAGGTCTGCTCCCGGATCAGCTGATCGCTCCGACCGTCCCAGGCCCGAGTCCAACTTTCGTTCGCCCAGCACAGGCAGAACGGTAGGTTCGGATGAGGGCTCGACAACAGCGAGCGGACAGGCATATCGAGTTCCCGCTGTTCACCGAAGCGGTAGTAATAAAAACAGAAACCATAGATGCCATACGCTTGCGCCAGGGCAATCTGCTCGGCAAAAACAGGGCGATGCCGCAGATCATAGAAGCCGAGCTCACCCGGAATCCTCGGTTGGGCATGGCCAGGATAGCGCGGGGTGCCGCGTGCGACGTTGGTCCACTCGGTGAAGCCAGCGCCCCAATTCTCATCATTGAAGGCCGTAGTATGGAACTGCGGCAGGTAAAAGCAGATGGGTGTCACGTTGGTCATCGAAAAACTCTGCTCAGCGCTTGCTGATGTTAAGGTGATCCAGAATCTCAGCAGTCCGGGCCTTGAATGAATGCTTCTCCCGGACATGGCGCGAGACTTTTGAGCCGTCAAAGCCACGAAGGCCTTCGACCAGCGCAGGAAGCTTGGAGCTGTCGGAATACGTCCGCACGGCATCGCCGAAGATCTGATCCAGCCCTTCAACGAAGTCCGTGATAACAGGCCGACCAGCCGCAACGACATCGAAGATTCGATTCGAGATGATTCCGTACTCCCGCATCGTCAGCCAGTGATCATTCAGGACCACGGCCGCTGACCCGTACCAGTTGCCGAGGTCCTCGTTTGGAATGTACTCACCGCGCACGTAGTGAGAAGGAAGGAACGGATCCCAGTCCTTTCCATACACCACTAAGGGCAGCCCTTGCTGTACGGAATCCAACACGATGGTTCGCGGCTGGAGGCGAGAATTGCCGACAAACAGAACCTTTCCGGAGACCGCGTCGACTGGCCTGACCCGATCAACGCAGAACCGCGCCGGATCGGTTGCTTGCAGCAGCAGGTGCGAGTCAACGCCGAGAACCTGCCAAAGGTGAGCCTTGAGTTGGTACCCTGCCGCAAAAACAGCATCCATGGCCGCGTACTCGTCGGGCCGAATCTTGTCGGGATGGCTGATCACCCACATGGCATTGAGGGCGCTCTTGACCGGCTTCACGTCCACGATGCCGCGAATGTGCAGGACGACATCGCCAGCCGAACTCTCCTCGCTCCAGTCATCACGAAACTCAATAACGCCTGAATGACCATAGTCTTCCAGCGCTGCAATGATCGATTGTGCGTAATGGTAGTCCCCCCAGGAGTCTTTTTCAGGAGAGTTCGGGGCGGGGCACCGCAACGCAAACACCAGTGGCCGGGAAACGGCTGGTGCGACCAGCGCGCTGCCGCTGTGGGTATCAGGAAGAAGATTCCAGTTTACCACCGAGGTTGGCCTCTTGCGCGGATCACGCAAGGCAAAGCCTTCCGGAAGGCTCGGCTCGATGCGCAGCTTTCCAAGCCATCGCTCCTTCAACGCATCGAGCTCCTTAAGGTACTCGTTCTGCGATGATGCCGGCGAAAGCTTCTTGTTGGCGCTCAGGCGGGTGTCGAGATGGACGACGGTTGCACGAGGGTCCGCACTCAGGAGCCGAGCGGCAAAGTCAGCAAGACCATATGTGACGGCGAAGTCGGCTTCAAAGCCGCCGAGCTCTCGGAACGTCTGGGCATGGATCAGGACAGGCGAGGTCACCGGAATGATGCCGTGGATTTGTCCAGCTCTCGGCAGGTCCGATTGACCAGTTAAGGTAGGCAGGAGGAGAGCTGACGTAAGGTCCAGGCGCGCGAGCTCATTCACGACGACGGTCGCTGGATCAACCACAAGGGGGAGTGCCAATGCGGAGGGTCGCTGGCCTGCCACCCGCACAAAGTCGTCTACGGCGCTGGCCTCATAGGTGACGCCGGACCGCCACACCAGGAGGTGGTGTCCCTTTGCAATGGACGCGGCCAGGTTTGCCGCGGGATATTCCTGGAAGGAGCGCCAGAGATTGATTACCCGCACATGCCTTGTCTGCCGTGCCAGGGCATTGAGGAGGTTTGTGGCGGCGAAGGTCAAGGCATTGTTGACGATGATCAACTCGTGACCGGACTCGACAACGTGCCGGACCGCTGCCCAGAGATCATCCGTAATCGCGGCCCAATCCGCGTTGGAGATCGGCCAGACGATCGAAACAGAACACTCCCCGGCAGGCGCTGTTCCGACGATATGAGGATCAAGATTGATATTTCTTTGACAGACTTTGTAGAAGTCGCCGGACAGCTCGCTCGTCGTGATGCGCTCCAAGGTATCATTGTCGTCCACGTAGTTGCAGCCGATCACAGGAACAAACAGGGGGTCTGCAATCTTGCTGATGCGCAGGATCAGGTCCCAGTCGACGCAACGCCGCAGATTTTCATCGAAGGCAATCCCGTCATCGACGAAGCGGCGATGATGAACGTACACGTTCATATCGATGTAGTTTTCACGACGCAGGGCGTCGAGATTGAACACGTCGCCGCGGTACACGACAGTGCCGGCGGCGTTGAAAACCCGTAAGGTAGAGTAAGCCGCCGCGGCCTGCTTGAGGATCATTGCTTTGAGGGTGATCTCAAGGTGGCGCGGTTCCCAGTAGTTATCTGAGTCTAGGTATGCAATGTACTCGCCACGGGCCCTCCGGATTCCCTCATTGCGTGCGGCACTGACGCCGCTTGCGGCAATCGGGATGTAAACGACCCGTGGATCAGGTATGTGTGTCCGCAGAAGCTTTTCTGTGCCGTCTGTGCTTCCGTCGTCAACGACAATAAGCTCAAGGTTGGCGTGAGTTTGGCTCAACACGGAACGGATCGCGCGCTTCAGAACGCTGGCACGATTGCGCGTCGGCATGATCACTGAGACCAGGGGAAGGGGCCTCTCGGAGGGGCCAAACTGGGCGTCGATATCCCGGGCGTATTTCTCTGCGGCCGTCTCATTGAAGACAGCGTACTGACGCGCGATTGGCTCCCACCGTTTGGCACGGTTGGCCGTGAAGGTTGTTCCAGCGTGGGCTTCGCGTTCGAAGCGATCAACCAGCCAGGCCTGACCATTCACGGGCGGCAAGATGCCGTTATGTGGTGGCGTGTTGCCCTCGGTAAAAACCGTCTGGATGCCTGGGACAACAGTCGATCGAGACGGATTTGGTTCAAGAAACGCTGTTAGAGCCTCTGACGCTCGCCCCCGCGGCTCGACCTGAACCGCAGGGTGCGGCGCATGTCCTGCGGCGCGCCCTGTCTCGAGAAAATACTCGAATGCCTTTTCTTTCGCTTCAGCCGGAATCTGCTCAGCGTACCATTTCAGGTCAAACCGTGGATGGGGACGCCGGCCCTCACGCTGCCCCGAGGTAATGAAATGACGCAGCGGCGCTTGACGCGCTCTCGCGACGTCCGCATGGCGTTCGAGATAATAGCGTGGATCGAACCCAGGACACGGATGCCGCTGAAGCTTTTCCCCAGTATCGGCAAACTCCTCTAAAGCTGAGTTATGCCGCTCCGGGCTGCCATAATGTCCCTTGTACCAATCTGGGTGGAAAAGCGGGATCGGCAGCAGACCGTCTTTTTCTCCATGCAAGATGTAATCTGCGAGAGCCCGGAATGTGGTCGCACGACCGGTCACTTGCCGTAGGTAGTAGCGGGGATCGAAGTAAAGGTGGGTCCGAATTTCCCGGCCGCGGTAAGCGGTCCAGAATGTCTCGTACGCCCGAGAGGCATCTACATCCTTGTTGTGACGGACGACGAGAGTCAGATCGAGCAACGGGTGCGGGGATTGAGCAGAGCCGCTGTGTTGGGCGAGATAAGTCTCGAGCGGAGTTCGCTGCGTATTGCTCCCAAGGTCGAAAAGCCTTGCGACGAGGCTATGAGAGAACAGCCAGTTTGGTTCCCGAGCGCCATTCTGCCCGTTCAGCAGGTAATCTATCCAAGGGTGCTGATGATCTCGCGTCTCGTAACGTGAGCGATACCATGCCATTGAGAAGCAGGGGTGCGGGTCTGCATCGATCCTGTGGCCGTTGTGCAGGAAATGCAGAAACAAATCCTTATTCTGGATGGACTTGTCGCCAACTTGCTTCGCATAAAAGGCATGATCAAACAGGCGATGCGGGCTCAAGCCCTTATGCCGTCCATGATTCCACCAGTGGTCGAACGGCGCCTTCGATCCCCCGACACCGTCCGGAGCTTGATCGGCATACCATTCTGCATCGAAGAAGCGAGATGCAAGCACCTTCCAGTCAATCTTTTGGCTGGCAGGAGCGGCTAATTCCGGTTGAGTTTTCTTCTCAGCCGGAGTGTCATCGGAGCTCTTCTCGTCGGAACGAGCTAGTTTATCAGTGGGATCAGTTTGGGCTCTCGATCCACGAGAGGACGACACCGTTCCTAAAGAGAGAGTGCCATCGGGCAGGAGAATGCTGCCGAGCAGGGCAGATCCCTCGGCGGTTTGAACTGCGATGTGCACCTCTGCGGGCTTGCTGACGTCCATCGGTATGCTGCTGAGGGCAACCTGGAAGGCATGTCGGCCATCGCCGATATTAGCTTTTACCAGATCGCTCCGCTTCCGATCGGCTGCGACTTTGGCGACGACAACTCCATTGACATGTAACTCGACCGGAACACGCGACGTGGGATGCTGCTCATCCCAGACCCAGCCAATGATCTTGCCGTCCCGCAGTCCCTCCAATCGCCCACGGATCGTTTGAGATGGAAGTTGACCCTCAAGCAGAACAGTTCGAGCATCCACAAGGATGGCACGCCCATCAGCAGCCACAGCCTCAAGCGTCACCTGATGCGTCCGACCATCACACAGCTGCAGCGGGAGGGGCAGTTCGAATGCATGGGCGCCGCTTCCAATCCCTGCACGGAGCAAGTCCTTTCGGCTTCTGTTCGCTTTCACAGAGCCGATGACAGCGCCATCAATACTGACCTGAGCGACAAGGGGCTCGGTTGGGTGGTTGGCATCCCAGATCCACCCGTGCAGAGCGTTCTTCAGGGTGCGGTCGATCTTGCCCTTTATCGACATCACTTCAATCTTGGTCATGAAAATCAAGCCCTTGCTCAGGCGAATGGCTGTTGCACGCCGCTATAAATGAGGTCGCTGAGGAATGGTCGGCTGTTGGCACCGAGGCCAACGTTCCGGCCTACTCACTCGGCTGCAATACTCTGATGCCAAGCGGGGGCGGGATCGCTCGATCGTCCCACGCTGACATAGACAAATCCGTGTTTTTTCATCTCGTCCGGCCGGTAGACGTTGCGCAGGTCGACCACTACAGGCTCGGCCAGGGCCTCCTTCAGGCGGCGCAGGTCCAGGGCCCGGAACGTATCCCACTCGGTCACGAGCACCAGAGCATCGGCACCGCGGGCGCAGTCGTAGGCGTCCTTTGTGTAAGTCACGTCCGTCAGCATGGACCGGGCGGCTTCCATGCCCTCCGGATCGTAGGCCTTCACCCGGGCGCCGGCATCCTGGAGTGCCGTGATCACGTCGATGGAGGGCGCGTCGCGCATATCATCGGTGTTCGGCTTGAAGGTCAGCCCCAGCACCGCCACCGTCTTGCCGCGCACGGAACCGCCGCAGGCCGCGATCACCTTGCGGCCCATGGCGCGCTTGCGCTGGCTGTTGACCGCCGCCACCGTCTCCACGATCCGGATCGGCGCCTCATGGTCCTGCGCCGTCTTGATCAGGGCGAGCGTGTCCTTCGGGAAGCACGAGCCGCCATAGCCGGGGCCCGCGTGCAGGAACTTGGAGCCGATGCGGTTGTCGAGCCCGATGCCCCGGGCCACATCCTGCACGTTGGCGCCCACGTGCTCGCACAGATCCGCGATTTCGTTGATGAAGGTGATCTTGGTGGCGAGAAACGCATTCGCCGCATATTTCGTCAGCTCCGCCGTGCGCCGGGACATGGCGAGCACCGGCGACTGGTTGAGGTAGAGCGGGCGGTAGATGTCGTTCATCACGCTCAGGGCGCGCTCGTCCTCGGTGCCGATCACGATCCGGTCCGGCCGCTTGAAATCGGCAATCGCCGCGCCTTCGCGCAGGAATTCCGGGTTGGACACCACGGCGAAATCCGCGTCAGCCCGGGCCTCGCGGATAATGCGCTCCACCTCGTCCCCGGTGCCGACCGGCACGGTGGATTTGGTCACGACCACCGTGTAGCCGTCGATGGCGGCGGCGATGTCGCGGGCGGCCTGGTAGACGTAAGAGAGGTCCGCATGGCCGTCGCCGCGCCGGGAGGGGGTGCCCACGGCGATGAACACGGATTCGGCGCTCTTGACCGCCTGGCCTAAGTCGGTGGTGAAGGTCAGCCGTCCCTCGCGCACGTTCTTGGCGACGAGCTCGGCGAGCCCCGGCTCGAAGATCGGGATCTCGCCCCGGTTGAGGGCCTCGATCTTGGCCGGATCCTTGTCGACGCAGCAGACCTCATGGCCGAAATCCGCAAAGCAGGCGCCGGAGACCAGGCCCACATAGCCCGCGCCAATCATCGCAACATGCATCTTATTTGCCCCAAAAAATTATCGCCAAAGAGCTTGGTTAAAGCCGAGCCACTCATCTTTTATTATGAGAAAGTCTAATACCTCTCATGGATCAGGCAAGCAATCCTAGAGTGCCGCAGGGGCATCTTATCAGAGTGGTCCCCCAAACCGTGTGACCCGCGTATCACAGCGGCCTACCAAAGCCCTGCGATAGAGGGGAAAGCGCGCGATGTCCTTGATTGTACATGTGAACGACAACGGGGGCACTGTTTCGGCCTGACACCACTCTAATCAACTGTCAGGGCCGGGTCGGCATCGGCAGCGAAAATGCCGCAATACTTGCGCGGTCCCAACAGGTCCAATCGATCGTCTCGGCTCACGCTGGACTGGCGCAGAGCTGCTCTGGCGGACAGGACTGATTCGTCCGATTCGAGCCGCACGAGGTTCCGGCCTCCGCTCACCTGAAGAAAACGGAATTCCCGGTTCGGCTGGGACGCCCCGGCAGGGGCGCTCCTCTGTGAAGACAGCGATGCGGTCTGACATGGGTGCATGGCGTCCCGCCCCTTGGTGGCGGAGCATGCGCCCCGCCGCCTCGCCTCAAGCGCGCAGTCTAGGGCAACCAGAGCCGGCTACGATCAACACAGCAAAAGGTTAGGACAACAACAGCAAAGGTTTCGTGGTGTCGGATATCGTTGAGCCCTGTTGAGACTGGGGTGATCCTGTCGTGACGCAGTTCAACCGGGCGTCCAAGTCATCAGGCGGGCAGGGGCCACCTCTATATCTTCCTGGCCGTCACGACCCATCCCCTGAGCGCAGCGCTGAACATACATCACAAGCTCGCCCCGGCCGCTCCACGCGGCTCGGTCAACGATCGGTTCATAAAAGTCCAGATCCTCATCAACCAGGGTCTGCGGCCGGGCGCGCCTGAGGACATAGTCGGGAGGATCAAGCTGGAGTGCAACCAAGCGATTGTTGACCTCACGGCTGCGGTAAAGCACCAAGGCTCGTCCGGTAGGATCAATGAGCAACTCCGGGCGGCTGTGGGGCAGGGGGAGCGTCCCTCCACCGTCAAGCCGAAAGGGTGTTCGAAACGAACTGACGGGTGCAGTCCGCCATGACAGGTTCTCCAGCCAGCAGAGCCTGTACTGAGGAATGCCATCGCCTGCATCCCAATAAGTGAGCGCGGCCGGCTTGCCGGTTGGCAGGAGCGCCGCGGCTGCCTGATTGATGAGGCTGGCCCCGAGCGGCACCGGGATCACCCTCTCCGAGGTCAGGGGGGTCACTGGAAGGGAACTCTCGACCCCGCGATGGGTCCGGACGCTCCTGAGCCCATCCTGGGCGACCAGAGCATCCAATCCAACATTCACCACGGCTCCCGCAGAGGTGGCGGTCTCATTCAGGCGCCACACAAGAAACAGGTGGACGGACCCATCGGGCGCGACAACCGGAGTATTGAGATATGGTCCACAGGACCAGGGCTGACCAAGCCCGCTGATCAAGGGTGTTGCAGATCGTGTCCATTCCCTGCTGTCGCCTGCGAGCCGATCGACGTAAATTGCCCCCTTGTTATGCCGCCCTCGACGGTGAAGACGCACCAGGCCCTGGTCCTTCAGCGTCAGGAACATGGGGTAGGTGGCTTCCTCTGCATCCTCCCGAATTTCCTCGAAGCCATCCGTGAGTTCGGCAGACCGCGAGCGGGTCACGAGGAGGCTCGACGCATGAGCCCCAAAGGCAAGATGGAGGTGGCCTGTCGGGTCGATGCCAAGGCTGATGGCCTGGTGGGCGTCATAGGGTTTACGGGAATTGGTGATGTGGGCCCTTGCAACGGAGCCTGCCGACGGATCAACACCAGCGACCACAATGTCGCCGGCGTCATCAAAGTAGGCGACGTAGCGTACTCCGTTGTAGGTGCGCACGGCATCGACCCGGTACGGGACGCAATTGACGCTGTTGCCGGCCCAGGCGGGGCCGAGTTCAATTGTTTGCTGCAGCTGCAAGAAAGCGGTCTTGCTGCTGTGAGAGGATCGCCTTCGCTGGACTGTCTTTGTCATCTGACCCGCCTCGCTGCAGGGGTGAGGCCAAATCGTATTTGAGGGGTGAACTCACCGGAAGTGCGAAGACAAAGACGCTGGTGTTGCTTGTTGCGTTGCCTGAATCTCGGCCTCAACTTTCAGCCGATCGCCGAAAAGTCCTCGGCAGGGGCACGATGGTTCAACGGTAGTCGTCTGGGATGTCGTCCCATGAGAAGGTGCGGGACCAGGCGACATCGCTCTTGAGCTTCTTGGCAGGAGTGCCCGCATAAATGGAGTGCCCCTCAAGGCGGCCGCTGGCGATCGCCGCGCTCGCGAGGATGGCTCCTGTCTCGATCCGGGCCCCCTTGTTCACCCGTGAGCCATTCCCCAGCCACACATGCGGTTCAATGACGACCGGCTTGGAGGTGTTGATGCGCTCGTGGGTCTGGCGGTCGAAAATCCCGTGGCCGTCGTCCGTGCGGATCAGGACGCTGTTCGAGATCATGCAATCATCGCCGATAACAACATACTGGTCCTCCATTGAGCAAAGGCCGGACCCGCTTTCCCAGGTTGTGCCGGCTCCGATGATAAAGGCGCAGTTGCTACCCCAGACCTTGATTGTCGCCTTTCGAAGGCGGCAGCCCGGGCCGATGAAGACCAAGCAACCCCGTCCCTGGGCAATGATGTGCGTGCCCTCCAACTCGGCGCTTTCGGACAGATAAACCTTCGCCCCCTGAGCCGTGGCCACGATTTTTGCATTATCTGAAAACGAGCAGATACCGTCCGACAAGACCTCGGCGCCGTCTCTTACGTTCCACAGGGCGACGCCCGCATCGGGCTTCTCGATTGGACTGAACGGTTTATCCGGCATGGTCACATGGGTGGCGGCGGCCTGAATTATGGCGCGAATTCGTTCAAGCATCGGAGCAGCCGCAATCTGGAGAGCAATGGACCTGGAAGCATCTGCCCGAAACCGCAGCAGAATGCCAATTTAGCCGTCATAATAGCTTTTCGACCGCCCGGAAAGTGGCACTCTGCCGCCATCCGGTTGCGCAACATTGTTCAGCATTGTGATTGCATCGCTCCAACGGAAATGACGCCAGACCACTGCGGATCGCCCGTTTCTGTCTCCAGAGGCGGTGAAGGGGCTTAGCGTTTCGCGGCGAGGATGGTCTTCAGATTGGAGCGGCCCCAAGGTCACTTCCCGTTGCCGGGTGGAACGGGCGTTTGCGTTCGATCACGTCACGATACAAAGCCTCGTACTGCAGGCCCATATGGTCGATCGTGTGGACCCTGCTGTAGCCGTTCTGCCAAGACGTGATCTCGGCCACACAGGCCTGATGACTCGCTGCATCATCCCGGATGCTGAGCAGGAGCCGGTAAAGGTCGTTCGCTGTGCTGCCGAGCGGCAACAGCCATCCCCCACCATGGGCCTTAATGCGTTCTCCCACAGCGCCGCAGTCGATCCCGACAACGGGAACGCCTGTGGCCCACATCTCCGTGAGCGTGTGACAATAGGTTTCCGGCCAGACCGACAACACGGCGCCAATGTTCGGCCGGATCGCCTTGACCAGGGCTCCAAACTCGTCTCGCTTGTAGCGGCCGTGGACCACGAGACCGGCCCGGGCCTTGAGCCTGCCGGGATCGCCAAGAATATGGAATTCGAGCGTCTCACCGCGGTCCGCATCCACAACGGCGCTGATGAGCTCTGCACCTTTTGCCGCTGAAATATTCCCGGGAATAAGAATACGCATCCGGCTCAGACGGTTCGGCTCCTCGGAGTCCAGCGACATCTCCTCGAAAGATCGTCCATGAGGGATGACACGAAAGTCCTTATCGAGAACCTGCGGATAGACGGATGTAAACACCTCTTTGGCTGACTCTGCTGTGGTCACCAGCGCGTCCGATGTCTCAAGCACTGGACCGAACATTTCTCGCCAGCGATGAACGAAGCCATGCTTCAGGCGCGGAAACTGAGCCGATGTCCACAGCTCGACGGAGCAGTCGCCAGCCGTCGGCGTGCATGTCCCAGCGCAGTAGACGCGGTTCTCGTCCAGCAGCTTCGTGGCCGGACAGGTGGTGTAGAAGTCATGGAGCGACAGAACCACCGGGATCCCGAGCGTTCGGCATACACGCGGGAGGTCGATGCCGTGCCAGCCCAAGTGACGAATGTGGACGAACTCGAAGCCATAGCGCACAAGCATCGACGCGATAACATCATTATACTCGGGCGAGGTGTGCAGCGCCGGCTCGATCCTGGTCGCCAACGTCACCGTTTCGACAAGCACGTCTCCTGTGGGATCATACCTATAGATCTCGACGGCTTTCGAGTCGCATCGGAGCACCCATGGCTCATACCGATCGGCAAGCGTCGTCATGAGATCGCGGTTGGTCTGAGGCGTTCCGCCCGTCTGGGTCGAGATCACGAATGCATAGCGGGGTCTCGGGGCCAACTGCGCATCGCCAAGCTCTACGATCGCCTTGCGCACCCGCCAGCGCATCGAGAGGATCTCGGGACCGGTTGTAAACAGCGAGGTCAGCCTTTTGTATTCGGGGTACCGGGCCTCGATCACTGCGCGTCCGGCCGCATAGTGGCCATCCTTGCTGTCGCCAAAACTGGCGGATCGCTTATGATACACAAACGTGCGGTCGTCGATGATGTTCAGCAGACCGGCCCGGCCCGCTCGCATGCAAAAGTCGTTCTCCTCGCCGTAACCGACGGGAAACGCGGCCTCATCCAGGCGGCCGATTTCGTTGATCGCATCCCGGCGGACATAAAGACAGAAGCCGTTGCCGGTTGGAACGCGGGGGTAGGATACCGCTGACGCGTGACGGACCAGGCGCGCGAAATCATCGACGGAGAAGCCAGCAGGGAGGGCATTGTCGACGCCTATTTCCGGAACGTTAAAGGCCCCGGCGTTGTTGGAGGTGGGTGTCACGGTCGCGACACGGAGGTCACTGTAGGCCGCAGCCTGCATGCCCTGCAGCCAGCCTGGGGTGACGATGGTATCGGAGTTCAGGAAAACAACGTCATCATCGCCAGCCAACTCGATCCCGCGGTTGATGGTACGGGTAAAGCCAAGATTCGATTCATTCTGGTGAATGTCGATGTTGCTGTGCCCACGATAGGTCGCAAGAATTGCATCGACCTTGGGATCCGGGCTGCAGTCGTTGATCACGATGAGCCGACAGGGCATGGTCGTGTTGCGCACCAACGACTCGAGACAGCGGGCGAGATCATCGGCGGCATTATACACCGGCACGATGACGGACACACCGGCGGCGCGGGCTCGGGTGAGATTGGCGAAGAGGTTTCCGAGAGCGGCACATTTCGCTGACGGGAGGTCCAGCGTTGCGTTCGCGCCCTCAAGGAAGGTCGTTGTCAGAGCCTGGGCAACCTGGATGGTCACCTTGCTTTCGCCAAACTTTGGATTCGCCGGCTCAAACCTGAAACCACCACCCCGATCGGTTAGGCCCGCCCGAACGAGGTCCTCGCGGTTCCTGTCAGCGGGAAATGTCGCGTAGCGCACCCCGTCGACCAAGACATCCAGTTCCAGCGTGGTGGAGCTTTTCTCAGACGGAACAAGCCACCCCGAAACTCTGTCGGCCTGAGCAATCTCGAGGCGGCCTTTGGCTGGTCTCACGAGAGCAATGTCACGGATCACAGCCGCATGCCCGTTGATCATCAACGCAACAGAGGAGAGTGCGTCCTCATCCAAGATGAGTCTAGGTTCAAGACCTCGGATTTTGGCGATTAGATCCTTGCAGCTTATTGCAAAGTGTGACCGTACAACTCCATGGGCGCTCCAGGCCCGAGCGTCGGCACTATCGGCCACTAACGGGATTGCTAAATCCAATCGGCCCAGGAGGCGCAAGGTCACACTCGATGGATGCGCGTCCTGATCGATGGACAATAATGCTCCGCGAAGACCATGTTCGCTCACGCTCAAATCGTAAAGGTGGCTTGATGGATTAACAGGCTGTGACGGGAACTGAATCGTGAGTGGCTCGATTGCAGCCGAAGGAGTCAATCGCAAGGCCTGGGGGAGAGGCTGCTCACGATCAAGGCGGAAGGCGGCCATGAAGCCTGCATAGCCGTCGGCGATTCCAGCTGCCCTGATATCCTCTCGGTAGTTCAGAGCTCCGACCACGATCGAGTCGGATTGAACGCCGATGAGTTCTGCGCGAATCGGACCTGTCACGGCTGATTTGTCAGAACAGGATGTCCAGCCCGACACCAGCAGTGAGCGGCCACTGCGAAAGACCGTTTCGATATAGGCCGTGAGTGTTTGCGCTGGGAGCGGGGCGTTAGCTGTCTCAGAAGCGAGCGCCTGCCTCTCCTCAGGACTGGGCGGCTCGTGGGGATCCGCCGGACTTATAAGCTTTTCGGTTTTCGTCCGACTTTGAGGCGCATCAGAAAGACTAATTGGTGGAAATGGAGCAGTCGATGATTGACTGAGTTCTTCGCTGATCGGCTCGCCTGACCCAAGGTCGACATCAACAGAGGCTATAATTTCGCCGCCTGATAGCAAAGTCAGCGTATGATTCTGGCTGTCGAGCGAAGCGGCTTTGAGGGATTGGGCTATGCGTGCAACGACATCCTCATGACGCACTTCAAACCCGAACACATCTTGCCAGTATGGAACATCGGGGCGCGGCTTATTGTGGCTCAAGCGCACTTCATGCTTTCCATCCAGAAGCAGCCGCACAGAAGCGTCTGAGAGCCGGATGGCTGGATCAAATACCCACCCCTCGATGAGACCGCCCCGAGTCCGGTCGATTGTACCAAAGGGCACGAAGCGCGCCAATTTGGTCAGGGAACTGACCAAATTGGCGGTTTCTATGCCGTCAATAGAGGCGACGACAACTGGATGCTCAATGCCGGATTCCCGGAGCGGGATTGCGATTTGGAATGCGGCGTGCCCGCCGGCGATCCCTGCCGCTTCTAAATCCTGCCGGTAGAGAAGTTTCGGGACGAGCCCAGTGCTTGAGCCTGGAATCGAGATTGTTACCGGTCCGGAAACGGGGCTTTTTTCGCGATATGCCACCCAACCTGAAAGATAAACGAACCCGGCCCCGAATTCGACCCGCTCTGTATGGCCGATCAGCTGACTCATTGTGGCGCTCTTGTATTTGATTTGTATCACTGCTGAAGAGGGGAGGTGCTGTGGCACATTATTGCAGCTCCCACGCGAATATCAGGTCCTGAGCCAATTACCCGTTCGCCATTAGTATAGGAATAGTATATGAAAACCTGCGCTGTTTCATCTTGACCGATTGGTTCACATGGCGCTCATGTACAACCACTTCCGCCGAGCAAGGTTCGAAGGCTAGGGCTTCACGTCGATAAAGGGGTTCGACGGTGGTTAGATTCTCATCGGCGCAGGAGATTTGGTGCCCGAAGCCCACATTGGCCTCGGAGGCCAGGCTTACATCGCCTGATACGATTGCTTCGAAGTACATGTCCACCTGCCCCAGAACAGCCAATCGGGAAGTCTCAATGAGCTGAGCCATCCTCTGAACGTTGTGAGTATGTCTATTAACTTCCCGAGCTAAGGTGAGCAATCCCGCAATGTTTTCGCTGCTACACCGCCGGCGCACCTAGGATCTGTAGGATCAACCTTATCGAAGTAGCAAAACTTACCTCTAAGACTCTCTAAGACGCTTTTGAAGGCAGGATGGGCTGAAATGTCGCAACAATGCGCTTGCTGGTATGAAATTACTGAAGGCAGACCTACCTGAACGGTCGATCGGGAATGAGATGACAGCCTTGAGTTGTGGCACTTGAAGATAGATTGGGCTCGTGTCCGTAGCGCCAGTATGCATAACTCGTGACGCTCGCGATCTAAGGTGGTACAGGATTACAATAATTCGTCCGAAGGCGACCAAGCAGATTTTGGCAAGCACCAATGCCCTAAGGCTGATTAATCCGCTGTGAGACTGCTGGCGCGAGTGCGATCATCTTGACATGAAATTGGGTCTAGCAAAGGTTGAGCCCCGCGTTTGTTCACTGCAACGCGATCCTTACCAGGCTCTATCTATGCACCAACTTTCAAAAGACATTCCTCGGCTCGTTTCGATTGGTCTGAGCCGCGACCGCCGGCAACTCCTACAAGAATCGCTCCGGGGGATCTTCCACAATGATTATGCTATGCGGTACTTGGTGCCGCTCCTTGATGCCGTCGTCGACGGGCATGTCGGCGCTCTCGACACGGTGGTGCCTCGCGGTTTTGATGGGCTCTTCTTGGCGGCGCTGAGCGACAGTATCCGAGAACGCCTCAAGGCCCCTTGGCATGGGAGGCGCCTGCCAGTGAATGCAGACAAGGGATTTGATTTCCTCTGCCTTGGGTGCCATGAATGGGGTTTGATCCAAACGCTCAACTTTCTGTCGCGAGCAGCTTGCCGCCCCTCGCGTAAGTTGGCGATGCTTACCTCCATTCGCAGCGAGGGGATCAATTTGCTTGAGTGGATTGCATACCATCGTTTGGCGGGCGTCGAACACTTCTTTGTTTATGCAAACGACAATGAAGACGACTCAGACGAACTTTTAAGAACTTTGGAGCGGAATGGGATAATCACATACATCCCCAACGAAACCGTGGTTCGGGGGGTGTATCAAATCCAATCCAAGGTATTCGAGCATGCCATTCACTTTCTGCCTGAGATCAGGGATTTTGAGTGGGTATTCTTTGCCGATCCGGATGAATTTCTTATCTTGCAGTCGGGGACCGAGGCCTGCGGCACCATCACGGATTATCTGGACAAAGTGCCTGCCAGCGATTCGACGGGTGCTTTGGTTTCAGGCGTCTGCTGGAATTGGAAATGGTTCAACAATGAGGCTGTGTTGAAGCGGTCGGACCAGTTGAACTTCGAACGCTTTAAGCGCTCGAAGCCCGATCGGCACGTCAAGACCGTCGCTCGATTCCGTGACGTTGTTGGATTCGGTCTCTCACACAAACCTCGGGTGATGGGAGGCTCCATTTTGGTAAACCCGGTATTCCAGCCTGTCGATCTAAACTCTGTGGGTGCAGACCCCGAATACAGTGTCGGGCAGTTAAACCATTACTGGAGCCGCTCATTTGAGGAATTTGCCGCCAAACATGCGCGAGGTCGAGGCGATAGGGATTTCAGCCAGTTTTTCGTTTGGGGAAATCAGTTTATGGGGACCCCTGATGAAGTGCCAGAGGCATTGATCGTGCGAGTCCGAGGGGAGATTGAGAGATTGATCAATCTCGACGGTGTCGAGTTGGCTCATGAAATTGTACGGCGGGCATTCGACCGGTGGGTTTGCGATGCAAACAGTCGTCTCAACATTGGCCAACTCTTTGAAGAGACAAAGACGGCGAGCACGATAAAGACGGTTTAGATGCCGGACATTTCTTCACTAGCTCTTCAAAGCCGCCCCTCTGGTGGGCTTATTGTTTGGCGGCTTGGTGACACGAAATACCTTCCTAGCGCCAGTGACAGCCAGCGGAACGGGCCCGCCCAAAGCAAGGACAGGACGGCCTCAAAGGCATGCAGTTTAGCATTACGACCAGAATCTTTCCGCGCTTTGAATTCAACGACCAGCAGATTTGTCAAAACACTGAAATCGTGATCGAACCAACCTGCTCCACGCATGATGGCGGCTCATCCGCGCGGAATGCGCCTACTGAGAATTGAACTGCTGATAACCCGTCACCTGATCGAGTTATCATACTCCCACCATTCGCCAACCTTAGTGTTCCAGAAGTCAGGGCTGAAGGCTCTGTACGCATTAGTGGGTGTGAGGGTGACTTCACCAACTTTTACGCCGAAGACCGGAGACCAGAAAAAGTCTATACGGCTGAAAGGCATTTCACATTTTGTAGCCATTACTTTCGCCATTCCGACCATCGTGTCTAAATGTTTTGGGCAAGGCGGAGGGGCTGAACTCATAGGAAAGCCCTGGAGGATGGGCATCAGGTTCCAATCAACGTCAAAATAATCACGCGTATGACCTTGCTGACTATAGCTATTCTGATCGACCTGAATCAGCCGAGGCTCACCTTTGAAGCAGAAAAAGCGGTAATCGACAGCGTCATTCGTTCCAAGGGATTTCTCTAAAAAGATCTTCTTCGGAAAGGTCGAGTAATGGAACTCGCCCCAGGCGTAGCCGAAATTGTCGCTTAACCACTCGTGAGCTTTCAACTTAAGCGTTTCTGCTACGGCCGTGCGATCTTCACTGGTGAGTGTTATGCGCAGGTTGGTTCCGCTCGCATGATTGGCTTTGAAGTAGTAAATTCCATCTGGAAGAGACCAGACAACTTGTTCTAGCTGCTCTGCCGTGTCTGAGAACCACACGATCTCGGCGACGTGATTTTCGCCAAACAAAGCTGCCGCAGTCTGATTTACATAAACCTTATCTGCCAATGAAGGTATGGAGAATGGGACGAGAAATTTGGTGGCGAAAACCTTTTCGTTGAACGTCTTAGGACTTTGGATGGAGGGCAAATAGCCGTTTCCGAGGACAAATATCTCTAATGAGTTTGCAACTGCGACTCTTAGATCGACGCTGTTATAGAAGTCGATTCCGCGGATCTTGCCTGGTTGCCTCGCTGTTTGAGCTGACAGGAGGGACATCAGGTCGCAGTATGGCCGAGCAAGCTCTAAAAATTTTTGTTTCGGTTGCATGGTTCGCGATTTTTGTTGGTATGGCTGATGGTGCTTAAGCAAGATCCGACCGAAGATGACAGGTCGCTGCCGCCATTGGCTAACCTGACGGATCTTGGTCTGAGTTAGCTGTTATTGGTGAGCCCGAAGCAATGCCGTCAGGTCCTCACCAAGGCTGCCTTTGCTTGATCTTTTCTTTGTACAGAACCGCCGCTGGGGGGCGTCTCAGAAGGATCCACGAAATTCCGCCGGCAGGCGCAGAAGCTCTCGTCCGAACAGCACGGTGTTGACCCAGTATGTTTCCTGCTGCGGATGGCCTTTCTTTTCAGCCTCTTTGAATTCCTTTAGATATCCAGCGAGGATACCTTCGGTCGCGGAAAATGGATCTTCGTCGATGACGGGCAGGTTGCCCCAGTTTCTCATCATGGAGACCATGCTGTCGTCCGGAACCCTTTGATGTGATCCTGCATCAACGCGGGCCCAGTCCATGGAGCGGGTGATTGCAAGCCGGTCGAGGGTGTGCCCAACGTCAACGTATCTGAGATGGAACAGGAAGATACTGTCGAACACAGCTGGGGTTTGTCGACTATGGAAACCCGGCGACCAGACGACCTCTGTTGATGTGAGATTGGGTTTATTCATCGCAGATGAATAGTGAATATAGGAGCGCTGGAGCGAGATAAGGTTAAAGGGATCCAGATCCCCCTCAATCCCTATCTTATGTAGTACGTCCAGTCCGATCGAGGTTGCATATTCTGGCCTTACTCTCTCACAATAATCCTTCAACCCAGCGTATTTGCGTGGGTCTGCGACAAGTAGTTCATCGCAATCGGTGTAAAGAACGTAATCGTAATATTTCAGCAGGGAATTTGTGAGTTCGCCAATGAACTTGGTTCGTAACTCGTTGTTCTGGGGGGAGCGCGGGAGCCTGATGATATTTGCACCGCCGAGATTGGCGGTGGAGCCATCGGTGCTCCCATGATCGACAACGAAGCAACTGTCGACGCCAACCTCCCGCGAATAATGTCGGAGCCAAAGTGGGAGCTTCAGTCTCTCGTTATAAACCATTGTGATCGCGGCTATTCGCATAGTTCGTCCTAATCCAAGTTCTCTTGTTTGATATTTAGGCGGTTAACGCTCCGAATGCGACGATCAGCCTGTGATATCGAGTGCGCAAAGCATCTAAGGTCGATAGCCGTTCCACAGCAGCTGGATAGCCCCTAATTCAAACATACGAAGTTGCGCCCGAGGTGCCTTACTGGAAAAGCCTTTACGCAGGCTGCTCCTCTTGGTGCTCTGGTGCGCGGCCAAACGCGACCTTCCACTGATAGGCGTCCTGCTGAGCTCTCGCATTCGGGCTTCGGCCTTCGGCCGCGCCGGCCATGATAAAGTGCTCGGCGGCCGAATTGATCTTTCCAGCGCGGATCGCCGCGTCGATGTCAGGATAGGTTTCGCGATACCAAGCCTCGTCGACATCGGGTGTAGCACCAGCGCGTCCCTCAAAGAAGCCGTAGCCGATATAATGCAGACGTGCGGAGCGAACCTGGCCGTTTTTGACGGCTTCCGCGACATCTGGATTATCCCGCAGATAGCCGGCCTCGTTGAACGAGCCCGCCGTCAGCAGAAGCTGCAGCATAAACCTAAACAGATCTGCCGGAACCGTGAGCTGGTCGGCCGAGTGGAACTCCTCGGCCGAGGTGTTCATGTTTTGCAGGAATGCGGAGAGTGGAGGAATGAACACTATTTGGGCGCCCTGTGGATTAGATACGATTGGGTCTGGCTGATATGCGGCTCAGTGATTTTCAATTATTCGTTTGTTTGACGACTCGGAATACTCTGCGAGGTTTGTTGAGCGCGGGATCCGGCTCGGGTTCCGCATCGGCAGGACGTTTGGCTTTGAGCTGGTCGGTCACCTCAGCCAGATAGGATTGCTGAGCCCGCTGGATGGTCTTCGGCAGGTCGAAGGCCTGCGCCACAAGCTCCTGGATCCCTTCAATCTCCGCAACGTGCTTATCGGCCCGCATCGAGTGGGTCACGCTCTCGGCGTGACGCCGGTGGACGTTGAGGGACATTGCCTCATAGGCCACCTTCGCACCTGGCTCCGACAGCACCTCGAGATAGAGCCGCCAGTCGCCCGCCATCCGGAAGGTGGCAAGATCGTCCTCGCACCGGTCAAGGGCGCGCAGCAGGGCATCGCGCCGCCAGACGACGGCACTGACGTTCAAAATCAGGTTCTTGACTGACATAAACCGCCGGACGAACTCATCGCCGTCAAAGACGCCGCTGTGGCTCAGTGCGCCGGGTTGAACGGTCGCATAGTAGCTCTTGTAGCTGTCCCACTGGGGCAAGCCGTCGCTGGTGATCGTCCGGCTGTCTGAGAACCCCAGCACGATGCTGGGATCCTCCTCCATCGCCGTCATGATCTCGGCCAGGAACGCGGGTTCGGCGAAATCGTCGGCTTCGGCGATCCACAGGTAATCACCGGTGGCGAGCTCGGCCGCCTTGCGCCACTGCGCAAACACCCAACCGGAGTTCTCCTCGTTGGGAACGAGCTGAATGTAGCGGCGCCACTCGCCGGACACCTGGCGGATCACCGGGATGCTGTCGTCGGTGGAACAGTCATCCAGCACAATCACCTCGTGGACGGGATAGGACTGGCCGAACACGGAGCCCAGGCGATCGGCCACGAAGCGCGCATAGTTGTAGTTGGGCACCGCCACGGAGACCTTCTGCAGACCGGGCAGCACCAGGCGCAACAGGTGCTGCACATAGGGCGCAAAGGCGAAGGCCTGCTGTGCCTGCTCCTGCTGTTCGCGCCGCGCCTCCAGGCTGCGGGGCTCCTTGGTCAGTTCAACGAGCGCCCGGGCCATTGCGTCGACGTCGCCATGCGGCGCCACGGCTCCGAAGCCGGTTTCCCGCAGCATGTCAGGAATGCCGCCGGAGCGGTCGAACGCCACCACCGGGGTTCCGGTGCTCAGAGCCTCGAGGACCACGGACGGGAAGGGATCCTCGCGCGAGGTCAGCACAAAGGCATCTGCCGCAGACAAATAACTTTCAACGGCTGTCTGATAGCCGGCCAGGTGGAAGGTGCCGGTGGCTTTGGCATCCGCGAGCTCGATTCCGAGCCAGTCTTCCAGCTGCGGGTCCATGCCGCCTACCCAGCAAAAATGCATGCGGCCCGGCTGGTTGGAGGTGGCGGACGGCGCCTGGAGCATGCGCCACAGCGACAAGAAGAGGTCAAAGCCCTTGCGCATGTCAGCGTAGCCCATACCGAGCACGAGGCAGTCGTCGGCGGTGAGGCCGAGCTCGGTGCGCACCTGTGCAGCCGCCTCGGCCGAGAAGCTGACCTTCTTGTAGAGCCCGTTCTGAATGATGCGCATCCGGCTGTCGACCGCAATGTCCAGCGCCTCCGTCACCTTGTCCCGAACGTATGGCGCCGGAAAGACCACGCTCGTGGCGGCCGCCAAGCCAGCCTTGGCGCCAGCCGCCAGGTTCTTTTCCCGGATGATACGCGGCAGCTCGTGCACGAGCAGGTGCGTGTCGAAGCCAAGAGTCTTGGCGCCGGGAATGATCCGGGCGGCGGCTGTGGTGTTGACGATTGCGCTGGTGAATCCGCGCTCGTGTAATTCCCTGAGGCGGCGCAGGGCCTCCTGGTCACTGCCTGCCACCGTTGTCGGAGCCAGGGCCGCATAGGCATCCTGCAGCTTGCCTCCGCCGAGGAGCAGGAACGCGATCTCCACGCCATGGCGGGCGCGCAGGTCGTGCCCAATGTTGAGGAGGAGCTGCTGCGCTCCGCTCGGGAAGGCGTCATGCCCGATCAGGACCACGCGCGAGTTGGTCCGCTGCGACACGCCCGTGACGGCCCGGCTGGTGGCGTTCAGATAGGCCGCGCCGTAGTGCAGATCCGGTTCCAGGTAGGCGCCTTCGCACCACTCGTTCCAGGCGTTGACGCACACAAAGGCTTCGCCAAAGAACGGTGTGGTGTTGGCCTGGTCGATGAGCTGGTTCAGCCAGGTCTCATACTTGGCCGGCGTCGATCCAATCAGCGTAAGGCCGGATCCCTGCCGGCGGGCATCATTGTCCCAACTCGGCACAGCGGTCTTGATGAGCGGGAAGGACGCCGACGGGGCGTCCTCGAGCGAGACCCGCACAACGTCGTCATAGTGATAGACCCTGCCGTCAAACTCGGGGTCCAGGATCTGCAGATTGTTGGCAATCGAGGGGATCGCGGCGGTCAGCTTGTGCGGCGGAAACTCGATTGCCCCATCAAGGCCGAAGACCCGCGGGTCGGTGTCGTTGAAGCTCTGAGCCATGACGATGATGGGATCTTCATCGAACTGTTCCTGGAACATCGCGCGCCAGCGGGCGAGCGTCTCGACCGTGTCGGGGATCAGCCGTGGGCGGTAGATCATGAGCAGGGGGCGCCCCTGAACCCGGATGTAGCGCGGGTCCTGGAAGTGGCGGCCGAAATCGGCCACGAGGCGGGCATCATCGTCTTCCAGATAATCCTGGGAGATCAGGACTTCGCTTTCCGCGCCATCCCACCGGCGGGTCCAGTTCTCGTTGGCCCACATCACGCAGAACGGCATCTCGATCGACGGATCATCGAGGAAGCGCTCCATCGGAGCATCCATGATCCGCCGGCCGTTGAACCAGTAATAGTAGAAAACAAAACCGAAGACCCCGGCGTCCTGGGCCATCTTCACCTGGCGCCGGAGCGCCTCATTGGTCTCCAGGGTATAGAAGCCGAGATCGCGCGGCACCCGCGGCTGATAATGGCCGGCAAAGCGTGGGATGCCGCGCGGCAGGTTCGACCATTCCGTGAAGCCCTTGCCCCACCAGGCATCGTTTTCGGGAAACGCATGGAACTGGGGCAGGTAATAGGCGAGCAGCTTCACCCGCGGCTCAGACACCGCAGCCACCGGCTTGAACTCCTCAAAGTCCGGACCGGGCTTGGTGAACCGCTTGATCTCGCGCGGAATCGAGACCTCGTCCTCCGGCATACGCCCGTGGACACCCGGCTCATGCTTGTGCGCGATGAAATGAAACAGCGGACACTCGGCGGTTGAGCCCCCCAGGTACCGCTTGATGTAGAAGCGGGTGTCAAAATCAGCGGACGGATTGCGGCCTTCCCGAAACCCGGCGTTGATGTAGTGCTCGAAGGGATCGATCGCCGCCGCGGCAATATCCGGATAGGTATGGTAGTAGTACTCGGCATCAAATTCGGGAAGCGGGCTGACCTGCCCTGTGGTGCGGTGCGCGAGGAAGTGGGCAAACGCCAAGCCCTGGCCTTCAATTCGATATCGTTCGCGGTACCAGACTGGGTCGAAGATCGGGGTCGGCCGGCGCCCCTCGCGCTCGCCGATCAGAACATAATGGGTGAGGGGCTCGATCCCAGCCTGCCTGATGTCGGCGTAGGTCGCCAGGTACCAAGCGGCATCGAAGTAGGGGTTCGGCCGTCGCCCGGAAAAGGCACCGGTGGTGATGTAGTGCTCGAAAGGGTCCGCGCCGGCCTCACCAACGTCCGGATACGCGCGGACATACCACTCTCCGTCGAAAAGCTTCGCCTGTAGCAGGAGAGAGCGAAGCTCCTCTGGCGTGGACGGACGCTCCTCTGCCGCCTGTGCCAGCCCCGTTTCATCACCGATCCGCCGTTCGAGCTCGTCGAAAAAATCGAGCGCGGTGTGACCACCCTGTCGCGAGAATGTCTTCACTGGTGCCCCACAAGTATTAATGTATTTTTTGACTTGCGCCGTTAGTTGCAGCCGAGGTCAGGATCTCGCGCAGGATCGTCGCTTTGAGACTTCCTTGCCATAAGCTGTGGCAATAAGGAAGATCGGAATGTGGCGTCTTGCCTGGAGGAGACGCGGTCAAAAGCCTCATGTCCCCCTCAGCGGCTCTAGAAGTAACTGTACGCTTCCCTGTGCTCTTCCGACGCAGGACATGCCAAATCAGAAGGGAATTTTGCGAAATTGGTTAATTTCCGGGCGGGATTGCAACGTAAAGCCAAGCTTATCTGTTGAAACTCTGCTGTTTTGATACGGCGAGGTTTTATTCGCGCCGCCCTGCGTGCTGCTATTTATTTACTTTCGATTAGAGTAATGTTAGTCGATCAATAAGACGAATCGCTCGCCTGAGAAGCGAATTAATTGGGGCATTCCTGATGTCGAGCCTGATGGTGTGGTCAGCCAAGCGTGCTGGCCCGTTTTTCCTGATCTCTTGCTGTCTCAGCGATGAGCCCGGCCAGTTCGCCAAAGGCAACGCTCCATGCGCCTGAAAAGGCTGCCGGGCTAGCAGCAAATCCGCGCGGTCAGCGCCATCAACCCGCCTGATGTCCTATGCACGCTCAGATCGATGAACTGTTTGAATTCGGAGGCGTTCTCCTCGCGCTGATCCGCGTTGCGGCGCCATTGTGCGGTGATCCCGCCCTGTGCTGCCGCCTTGAGCAGGATGGCGCTGTTCTGTTGGTCCCCCGCCACAGTTGGGCTGAGATCCCATCGGCAGCCTCAGGCTTGGAGCAAAACCAGGATGGCCCCGGCCGCCGGGTGATCCCAGTACGGCGGATGCGGGCGTACCTGGTGGCGTTTGCGGACGAGGCGCGTCGTCAGTTCAGCGCAACCAATCCGGTGATCGTGACGGTGCAGGCAACTTCCGCTGCTTTGAATGAGAGGGCCCTGTCCATCAGCGGCCTTGCCATCGCCAGGTTGGATGATCCGGTGCTCAAGGAGGCTCTGCGTGCTGCGGTTCAGACCGCTGGGGTGCCAGCGGTGGCAGCCGCCCTCGATAAGACAATCAAAGTCGAAGCGCTTGAACGATTTAACGAGGTGCAGGTTACCGGCACGATCCTTGCCAATGCCGGCCTGGTGTTAACCGGACGGATCAAGGGGGCCGTCCGTCCAAATATGCACATTGTCAGTGCGGATCTGCGCTCCTGGGTGCCGCCGTTCCTGATTGCATACCACGCGCGCAGCCACGACGGAGCTAAGCCTGGCGCGAGCCCCGAAGGTGTCGCCCAGCACCCTGACGGCCCTGATTTCACAGCTGTTCTCAGCGCAACGGCAGGCCAGGTCGCTCGAGAAGTTTACTTCGTGGAGGCTGACCCTGCCGGCGATGCGACTGTGTTCTATGGTCCTCTGACCGTGAACGGGGTGAACGACGAGCAGCAGGCATTCAGGCGTGTCAAGGAGGCCTTCGGGCCGATCCAGTCGCTGCCGCGGGCGCTGGTCCAGCATGTGTACCGGCCTATCCTCGCCCGGCCCAAGACATCCGCTCGGGCGCGGCGCTTTACCTTTGGGCCTCCGATCGATGAAGCCGAACCCCTGGTCTCCATCATCATACCGTTCTACGGGGATGCGTTCTTTCTCAACTGTGCGTCCCATCTGCAGCGACTTCTGGGGCCCGGGTTTGAGATGATCCTCGTGGTTGATGACCCCCGCATCTGGCCGCGCGTGTACGGTCAGTTGAGCGCGCGCCGCTCGTCGATTGTGGTTCCGACCGTACTGCTCGAATGCGAGGACAATTATGGTTATGCCCGAGCCAACAACCTCGGGGCCATGGCCGCACGAGGCGACGTCCTCGTCCTCATGAACTCCGACATCATGGTGGTCGACGTCGCGGCTTTGAACCAGGCAGCCGCCGCAATCCGGGGAAGGCGTCAGGCTCGGGAGCCCGAGGCGATCATCGGTTTCTCACTTCTGTTTGAAGACGACACCATTCAACACGTCGGAATGGAGTTCCCGCGCTCGCCTCTCGTCGGTGACATGAGGTTGGCTGACCATCCCCTGAAAGGCCTGCCATCCGCCCTGCTCGAGGGAGACGAGGGGCGCCGTGTTCCTGCCGTGACGGGAGCCCTGATGGCTCTGTCGTCGGATCTCTACGGGACGCTCGGAGGGTTTGATGCCGCCTACGAGCGTGGGGACTTCGAAGATGCCGACCTGTGCCTGAGGGCCCAGCAGAGCGGGGCTGAGATATGGGTGCACGTTGCGCCGGGCCTTTACCATTTGGAGCGGCAGTCCATTCGCGCGATGGGGGATGCTCACCTGCGTGAAGCAGTCACCTATCTGAACTGTCTGACGTTCAACGCCCGGTGGGATGCTCACCTGTCCGAACCATCGGCCACCCATATCAGGGTGCCGGCCTCCCAGGCTGCTGGGCGGCGGCCAATCACCGTTCGCAAGCGTCACTCTCTGCAGGCCGCCCTTCATCATCCCGCCTCACAGGCGAGAGTGGATTGAGGCCGGCCCATGCGCGTTCTCATCCTCTCCCATGGTCATCCAGATCTGAGCCCCGGTGGGGGCGAACGGGCGGCGTATTCGCTGTTCCAGCGCCTCAAGCGGGCTCCGAAAGTCACACAGGTGGTGTTTGCCGCTTATGCCGGCTCGGAGACCATCGGTCATGATGCAATGTTTGGAAGCTTTCGGGGACGGCCCGATGAGATTCTGGTCGCGACCCCACCGGTTGATGGCTTTACGTTTCAGAGCCTCGGCTATGACGTACTCAAGCGGATTGTAAGCGACCTTGTTCGGTCTGTGCGGCCGGACATCGTTCACATTCATCACTTCATCCACTGGGGTGTCGAGATCTTTGATCTGTTCCAGCAGGCTGGCGTCCGGGTCGTTTTCACCCTGCACGAGTTTGCCGCGATCTGCGCTCAGTTCGGCCAGATGGTGAAGAGCAATGGTCGGCTCTGTCATGTGGCGTCCCCGGGCGAGTGCGGCCTCTGTTTTCCCTCGGTCAGCGCCGGAAAATTCTTCGTGCGCACCACCATCCTGAAATCGCTTCTGGCGTCGGTTGACCAGTTCATTGCACCCAGTGAGTTTCTGAAGGAGCGTTATATCGCCTGGGGGCTTGGGCAGGACCAGGTTGCGGTGATCGAGAACCTGCTCGACCGATCCGGCATGGCGCAGAACCGGAACGCAACAGGTCAAGGACCGGCCCAGGCGCAGTTGATGGCAGACGTAACCAGGGTGGTGTTTGGCTTCTTTGCGCAGATCAACCCGTTCAAAGGGTATGACGTCCTGCTTGAGGCGATATCGCTCTTACCCGAGGATGTGCGCCGTCAGGTGACGTTCCGCATCCATGGCGAGAACCAACAATACCGCGACACCCCGTTCCACGAGCGGACCGATCGCCTTCTGGAGGATGTCAATGATGCGGTGTCCCTGATCGGAAGCTATCGTGGGGAGGACGTGTTCACCCTCATGGCGGCCTGCGACTGGATTATCGTTCCATCGATCTGGTGGGAGAACTCCCCCGTC
Organism: Microvirga soli; assembly: GCF_016734765.1. Taxonomy (GTDB): domain Bacteria; phylum Pseudomonadota; class Alphaproteobacteria; order Rhizobiales; family Beijerinckiaceae; genus Microvirga; species Microvirga soli. The sequence goes on from NZ_JAERQE010000012.1 coordinate 31,168, forward strand.
GTCATCCAGGAGGCTCGCATCGCCGGACGGCCCCTGATCTGTGCCAACATTGGCGGGATGGCCGAGAAAATCGACAGCCGAACGGATCTCCTGTTTCCTGCGCGCAGTCCTGGCGCCTTGGCTGAACTGATCACCCGGATCATCCGCCAGCGCATCAAGCCAAACGCTCAGCTCCTCGGTGACCTGGCGCAGGCACGGCTTGATGCGGATGAAACCCATTTCGCACGCCATGAAGCCATTTACGAGAGGCTCCTTCAGCAACCGAGTGCCTGGGGTTCCGAGACCCGGCAAGTCATGCGTTCAACCCTTTGATCTGTCGAGCATTGCCAGCCATGAATACGCGAAACAGCTGGGACTTCGCCCCGACATCAGGCCCGATGCACGCCAACGCCACGCACGGGATTAAACGACACCATCATTTTTTGCGAGTTCACGATGTCAAATCTAACGATTAAAGAAACTGGAATTCCCGACGTGGTCTGCCTCATTCCGCGGCGCTTCGGCGATGCGCGGGGCTGGTTTGCCGAGACCTACAGCACGCGCGCCTTCGCCGACCTGCTCGGCGGTACGGTGTTCGTGCAGGACAATCAGGCCTTTTCGGCGCAGAAAGGCACCCTGCGCGGCCTGCACTTCCAGCTTCCTCCTGAGCCCCAGGCCAAGCTGGTGCGCGTTCTGCGCGGGAGCATCTTCGACGTCGCCGTTGATCTGCGGCTGGGATCCCCAACGTACGGCCAGTGGGTGGGTGAGATGCTGACGGCTGACGGCGGTGAGCAGCTCTTCGTGCCGCACGGCTTCGCCCACGGCTACTGCACCCTGGAGCCGAACACCGAGGTGGCCTACAAGGTCGACGGCTTCTATGCGCCAGCCTGTGACGCCGGCCTGGCCTGGGATGATCCCACCATCGGCATCACTTGGCCGATTGCGCCCGAGGACGCCATCCTGTCCGACAAGGACAAGACGCAGCCGGCCTTTGCCGGGTTCTCGTCGCCCTTCCGCTTCCATCGCGCCGCCTCGGCCGCCTAGCACCAGGACCTCAGGGCTCATCTCATGTCTGTCACCTCACCCTCGAAGCGCATCCTGGTCACCGGCGGCGCCGGCTTCATCGGATCAGCCGTGGCCCGGCATCTGATCAACGAGACGGAGCATCAGGTGCTCGTCCTCGACAAGCTGACCTATGCCGGCAACCTCGACTCGCTCCAGCCCGTCGCGGACAACCCGCGCTACACGTTCGTCCAGGCCGACATCTTGGATGCATCGAAGCTGCGGGAGGTGTTTGCCGCCTTCCGCCCCGACATCGTCATGCACCTGGCGGCCGAGAGCCACGTCGACCGCTCCATCGACGGACCGGGCGAGTTCATCCAGACCAATGTGGTCGGCACCTACACGCTGCTACAAGCGGCTCTGGCCCATTGGCAGAGCCTGTCGGGCGCGGACAAGGACGCTTTCCGCTTCCATCACATCTCCACCGACGAGGTCTTCGGCTCCCTCGGGGCGGACGGCTACTTCACCGAAACCACCGCCTACGATCCCCGCTCGCCGTACTCGGCCTCCAAGGCGGCCTCCGATCACCTAGTGCGGGCCTGGCATCACACCTTCGGGCTGCCGGTCGTGGTGAGCAACTGCTCGAACAACTATGGGCCCTATCACTTCCCGGAGAAGCTGATCCCGCTCGTCATCCTCAACGCGCTGGAGGGCAAGCCGCTCCCGGTCTACGGCGACGGATCGAATGTGCGCGACTGGCTCTACGTGGAAGACCACGCCCGGGCGCTCGCTCTGATCGCTCTTACCGGCAAAGTGGGCGAGAGCTACAATGTGGGCGGCCACAACGAGAAGACGAACCTCGAGGTGGTCCAGGCGATCTGCACGATCCTCGACGCGATCGCACCGGACGAGCGGATCGGCTCCCGCCAGAGCCTGATCACGTTCGTGCGCGACCGGCCCGGTCATGACCAGCGCTACGCCATTGACCCGACCAAGATCGGCCAGGATCTGGGCTGGGTGCCGCAGGAAACGTTTGAAACGGGTCTGGCCAAGACCGTGCGCTGGTATCTGGAGAACCGGCCCTGGTGGGAGCGCATCCGGTCCGGTGTGTACCGCGGCGAGCGGCTGGGGCAGGTGGCATGATCCTGGTGTTTGGCAGCGGCGGGCAACTGGGGCAGGAACTGACCGGGCTTGCGCGCGGCGGGAATGTGCCGTTGACCGGCTTGACCCGGGCCGAAGCTGACATTGCGGATCCTGCGCAGGTCGAGCGGGCCTTGGCCGAGATCCGCCCCCGTGTCGTTCTCAACGCCGGTGCCTACACCAAGGTTGACCGTGCCGAGACGGACGAGGCTGCGGCCTTTCAGGCCAATGCCACGGGTCCCGAGGTCCTGGCCAAGGCGTGTGCGGCCGCCAACGTTCCCCTGATCCATGTCTCGACCGATTATGTCTTCAACGGCTCGCAGACCGGCGCCTATCGCGAAAGCGACCCCGTGGCCCCGCTCGGGGTCTATGGCCGCAGTAAACTGGCCGGCGAGGACGCGATCCGCCATCATCTGCCGCAGCATGTCATCGTGCGGACCTCATGGGTGTATGGCGTCTATGGGGCGAACTTCCTGAAGACCATCCTGCGGCTTGCCGCCGAGCGCGAGGAATTGCGGATCGTTGCCGATCAAAGGGGCTGCCCCACATCGACGGCCGACCTCGCCAACGGGTTGTTGGCTGTGGCCCAGGCTCTGGGTGAGGGCAGGGCGGTGCCAGGCACCTATCACTTCGCCGGGTCGGGCGTCACCACGTGGCACGGCTTTGCGGCTCGCATCGTCGAGGCCCAAGCACCCTTCACCGGCCGCGCGCCTGGGGTCGTGGCCATCCGGACGGAGGAGTACCCGACGCCGGCCGAGCGGCCGGCCAATTCGGAACTCGACTCAAGCCTGTTCAGCCGCACCTTCGGGTATACCGCGCGCCCTTGGCACGAGGCCACCGACGCCACCGTGGCGCAGCTGCTGTCACAGAACCAAACGCATTCGTAATCCAAACAGAAAGTACACGGGGCTCACTATGAACCGAAAAGGCATTATCCTCGCAGGCGGCTCGGGCACACGCCTGCATCCGCTCACGCTGTCGACCTCGAAGCAACTTCTGGCGATCTACGACAAGCCGATGATCTATTACCCGCTCACGTCATTGATGCTGGCAGGGATCAAGGAAATCCTGATCATCACGACGCCTGAAGATCAAGCGGCCTTCAAGAAGCTGCTAGGCACAGGCGCCCAATGGGGCGTCCGCCTCGAATATGCGGTGCAGCCCAGCCCGGACGGTCTGGCACAGGCCTTCATCATCGGCGAAGACTTCCTGCAGGGTCACCCCTCCTGTTTGGTCCTTGGCGACAACCTCATCTACGGCCATGGCCTCACCGAGGTGCTGCAGCAGGCGCATCAACGGCGCGAAGGAGCCACCGTCTTCGGCTACCGGGTCGAGGATCCGGAGCGCTACGGCATCGTGGCCTTCGATGGCGACGGCCGTGCCACCTCGATCGAGGAGAAGCCGGCTGTCCCGCAATCCCACTGGGCCGTGATCGGCCTCTACTTCTATGATGAGCAGGCGGTCGAGATTGCAAAGAGCATCAAGCCATCGGCGCGCGGCGAACTGGAAATCACCGATCTGAACAACGTCTACCTCAACCAGGGCAGTCTCTATGTCGAGCGTCTTGGGCGCGGGTACACCTGGCTTGATGCCGGTACGCACGAGTCACTTCTCGAAGCCGGAGAATTCGTGCGTGTTCTGCAGTCCCGGCAGGGTCAGCTGATCGCTTCGCCCGAGGAGATTGCCTACCGGCAAGGCTGGATCGACCGCTGGAGCTTCGAAGAGGTGGCGGCCAAACTGTCCAAAACCAAGTACGGCCAAATGCTGCTGGCGCAGCTTCAGGCGCACGATCTCTGAGCGGCTGACGCTGCGGGAGCTGTCGCGCAAGAGGAGGCGGCGTTCCGCAGCAAGCTCCGGTCATGTTAGCTGGGTGGCCACTGCCGCCCATCGGGAGTGATGGACGCCGGAATCGTCACTCCTCATGGCGGATAGGAATTCACAGGACAGCGAGTCCTTTGAGACGAGTGGCCGACGCTCCGGGCACCGTCTCAACCAATGTGGAATCGGCCTTGTGCTTTCCGCATGGGCCCACAGGACGCCTCTTGAGTGTCGCACACTCTCGGAGCCAGCAAAGCGCTCCCCGCGGCAGTCAAATCAGCCCGTGCTGGGATTGACAGAAATCCTAGAACATGAGAATTCCCGAAGGATTAACTCTTACGAGGTAACGATTCGGCAGCTGGGCCGATGCCTTGTGTAATTTAAAAACGATTTCAGTAAGATAGCAGCGGCCTGGCAAAGTGATATGATATGTCAATTTCACAGAAAAGACCGGTTTGCGCCAAATTAGGCTTAATAAGTTCTTATCTGTGTTGAATCCGTGACAGAAATGTCATCTCCGACGTGGTACATCAGCAGAGTAGATTAATGGTCGAGCTCGAAACGGGCTCGCAGGGGGTGTTATGGCAACAGTACGAGCTGCTTTTGACGGGCACGTTTCGCCCGAAGCGTATTCTGCATTTCTCAATGCAGTTCCCAGGTCGCTGCGGGATGATCCTGCTCGGTTCCGTGATCTGAGTGATCTGCCGGGCTCTCAGACGTTTTCTGCAACCAAGTCGTCCGACTATGTGGTCCTGGGCAGCGGCGACAAGCTGGCCAAGATCAGTGGCCAGGGCTCGGGCTTCGACGTTGTCGAGACGTCGCGTTCGATCAACATCAACGGCACGGGCTTCGACAGCGTGATCCTGACCGGATCGGCGAACATCAGTGTCACCGGTGGCCGCTATAACGAGGTGATCGCCGGCAACAGCGGCAACAACACCGTTCGCGCTGGCGACGGCCGCGACCTCGTGGCCGGTGGCGCCGGCAACGACAAGGTCTTCGGCGACGACGGCAACGACACCTTGTTTGGCGATGTCGGAAATGACTCGCTGGTGGGTGGTGACGGGAGCGACAAACTCTACGGCGGCGTGGGTCGTGACACCCTTCGGGGCGGCGACGGCAATGACACGCTCGACGGCGGCGACGACAGGGATTCGCTCTTCGGCGACTCCGGCAACGATCTCCTCTACGGTCGCGATGGCAACGACGTGCTGCGCGGCGGTGACGGCAAGGACACGCTCTCCGGCGGCAACGACAACGACACGCTCCGGGGCGATGACGGCAACGACAAGCTCGATGGCGATGCCGGCAACGACACTGTGTACGGTGGTGAGGGCAACGACTCGCTCTTCGGCGGTCTCGGTGACGACAGCCTGCTGGGCGACAGCGGCAACGATCGTCTCTACGGAGAAGCCGGTGACGACGTGCTCAAGGGTCTGGTGGGCAACGACGTGCTCTTCGGCGGCTCGGGCGACGACACGCTGTTCGGCGACTCGGGCAACGACACGCTCTTCGGTCAGGCCGGCTCCGACTGGCTGCGCGGCGGCGCTGGCAAGGACACCTTCGAGATCGCCAAGGGCGCGGCGGGTGAGATCGACACCATCGCCGACTTCAAGCTCGGTGAGGACATCATCGACCTCTCGGAGACGGCTGCGCATAAGTCGAAGTTCAAGGGTCTTGACTTCGACAGCGACGGCCAGGGCAACACGATCGTGACGGTCAAGGGCGACGGCACCCAGTTCAAGCTGATCGGCTTCGAGCCGGACGACATCACGTCGAAGTTCTTCCAGTTCTGATGCAGGCCGTTCACGGCGATTATGCAAAGCTCCCGGTGCCGAACGCACCGGGGGCTTCAGCTTTGTTCGTCATCCCCCATTCAGCCAACGAAGCGTTTGTCTGGTGCTCGCTGGCCGATGGCGGAAGCATCGAGAATGTGCAGATCGGGGGAGCGTCCGCGCCCGTGCTCGATCGCAAAAAGCTGTTCCGGCCGGGGAGCAGCCTTGAGGTTTTGTTCATCCAGGCGGCGCAGCTGCGCGACGGGATTGAGTGTGACCTGCACGTGTCCCTGCCTGCCGGCGAGGTTCAAATTGTTCGTGCTGTGGCGCAGCTTGCGCGCTGGGATAATGCCGACACAGTTCGCGTTCTCACCCTGATTGCCAACCGGTTCGAGGGCGCCGGCGCCGCTCCCGTCCTGGAGCGCTATCTTGCCTACATCAGCATTTGGCAGGCGCCGAGCCGCCTGATCACGAAGCTGTCCGATGCACGCATTGTCGAAGTCGACGTTGAGGCCCAGGACGACAGCCTGCGCATCTTTGGTTTTTCGGACGAGGGCTTTCGCAGCGATGTCGCACAGCTCCTCACCACCGGCGACGGAAAAGTCGTTCTTTGGGTGAGCGACGCCAGCGTGCAGCAGCTGTATCTTGATGGGGCGGGATCCCTGGTGCGGGTGAGCCTCGACGTGCGCCCATCCGCTCTGTCGGTTCCGGTTGCCCCACGCGGCCCGAACCACACGCTCGTGGAGGCCCTGCACCGGTCCGTTGAGAACCCTTCGCCTGAACTCGCGGCATGGGCGGCGAACCAGTGCCAGCCGCAGGGCTCGACGGTCATCGACACTGGTGTCCTCGAGGTGGTCAGAGCGGTCCGTCTGCCCAGCGATGAGGTGGTGCTGCTTCTGGGCGTGTCGGGAGCGGCTTTCGATCTCGAAGCCGTTCATGTTGAGGCCTTTGGCGTGCCCGAGGTCATCGAACCCCGGATCGTCGCCCGTGACACCGAGGGCGAGGCCTCTGAGTGGCAGCAGCAGATCCTGGCATCCTTCCCGGCGCCCGTCGGACCCGACGGTTGCTACAGGATTGAGTGGACCTGCGCCGGCCAGCGCCTCTCTGCTTGGATTCGGGAAACAGGCGCAACGGATCCCGCCATGCCGGCGCTCGCGCGCGCCTTCCGGTCGGTGGCTTCGGTTGAGCCCGAGGCCTTTGCGGCGCTCATCCACCCGCTGGCGACGGCCTCAGACCATTATGCACTCCCGAGTCGTGCGCGCGTGTGCGACTTCGGAGCGGCCCTCCCGGACCCCCGCGCCGAGGTCCATGTGTTTGTCGGCAGCGACTTGGATGCAGCCCACCGCACCGTGCTCGGGTTGTTTCTCACGACGGGAACGACGCCGATCCGGGTGCATCTCTGCCTGTTCGACGGCGGTCTGGCTGATACAGTTGCTGCAGCGGCGCGCGAGTGGTCTGAGACATACCAGCTTTGTCTGCGGATGACGTGTTACAGTGCGCGCGCTACCGAGGCCCAGGTCGTGCGGCACCTGTGCACAGCTGCCCATCCGGCTGTGTTCGTGCGGGCCGGTGCCGTCCCGCGCCACAGCGACTGGCTCAGGCGGGTGCTGGATCACCTGCAGACGGAGCCGGTGCTCCATATCGGGGGCAGGGCAAACGATGATGTGCTCGGCGCTGACCCGCTGCGCCTCGTCGAGCCTCGTCTCACCGCAGCGGCGGTTGGCCCCGGCTACGCCGTGACGACTGCCGGCATGCCGCGGTTTTACTCCATGGAAGGGCTGTTGCTCGGCCAGGTGATCCGTGAGGGTCAGACACAGGCCACTTTGCCGCTGTTGCCTGAGCTGGATTTTGTCTGCACTGATAGGAATTCTGGTGCGGACCCGTTTTCGACCGAGCTCGATTCGCGTAGTTTGACCATTCTCAGTCAGCCATCGGCTGCGACAGGGACCCGGTCCTCGCCCCGTCGCTCCACGAAGGCTGGCTAACGGCCGATTTGGGCTTCTGCGGCCCGACAGCAAAGATGTATGATGAATAAGAACAGCGACCATTCCGTCCAGGATGATGACGTAAGGGCCGCGCTGCGCGCCTGCAGCGCGCATTTTCTGTTTGCCCTCGGCTTCAACTCCTTTGTCAACATCCTGCTGCTGGCCTATCCGGTTTATATGTTCCAGCTCTACGACCGGGTCATCCCGGCCCGGAGCTGGGAGACGCTGATCGCCCTCGGGATCGGCCTGACCCTCGCGGTCTGCGCCAAGGGTGTTTTTCAGTGGGTTCGGGGCACCTTGCTGGTGCGGGCGTCCGCCCGCATCGAACAGCGCCTGGCCGATCGCCTGTTCACCGTCATCATGCGGCGCTCGGCAAGCGGCAGTGGCCCGGCCAATGCGCAGTTGATCCGGGATCTCGACAGCTACCGCCAGTTCGTCACCGGCAAGGGCGCCCTCGCGGCGATTGATATGCCGTGGGGGTTCCTGTTCTGGGGCGTGCTCATGGCGATCGACCCGGTCATCGGTCTTGTTGCCGGCCTCTGTCTCGCCGTGTCAGCGGCGGCCACGATCCTCAATTCGATCCTGACCAAACGCGCCCTGATCAAAGCCAACGTCATCGGCAACGCCTCGCAACAGTTCAGTGAGGCGGCCACCCGCTCCGCCGATGCCGTGATGGGGCTCGGCATGCTCAATGCTGTTGTCGGGCGCTGGCGCCGCGAGCGCAACAAGGCGATCCAGGAGCAGCTGATTGCCAGCGGCCGCGGTGTGTCGTTTTCGTCGTTCCTCGCCGCCGCCCGCATTCTGATGCAGGGCATTTTGATGGGTGTGGGTGTTCTTCAGGTTATCAACGGCCACGTGCCGGCAGGCGTTGTGTTCGCCGCGATCCTCATCTTCAATTTCGCCATGAAGCCGATCGACCAGCTAATCGCCGCCTGGGAGGACTACCACACGGTCAAGGACTCCATGCGCCGGATCGACGCCGCGCTCACGCAGACCCCGGCGGTGATCACCTCGTTGCACCTGCCGCGCCCGGCCGGATCGATCACCTGCCAGGATGTGACCTTTGTGCCGCCAGGCTCCGATCGGCCGATTCTCAAGCGCATCAGCTTCCACCTGGCGGCCGGCCAGAGCCTGGGCCTGATCGGCCTGAACGGATCCGGCAAGACGACGCTTGCCCGCATTCTCACCGGCGGCCTGCGCCCCAATGTCGGAACGGTGCGCCTCGACGGCGCAGAGCTCAACCAGTGGAGCAATGACGAGTTCGGATCCTTCTTCGGCTATCTGCCTCAGTCGGTCGGCCTCCTGCCGGGTACGATTGCCGACAACATTGGCCGGTTCGGCCGGTTCTCCGATGATGACATCATCGATGCAGCCAAGCGTGCACGGGTGCATGATCTGATCGTTCGGCTTCCCAAAGGGTACGAGACGCCTCTTGATGAAGGCACGATGCTGTCGGGCGGACAGCGCCAGCTCATTGCGCTGGCACGCGCCATCATCGGCAACCCGTCGATCGTGATTCTGGACGAGCCGAACTCCAATCTGGACGGCCCGGGTGAGGAAGCGCTGGTTTCGTGCATGCTGGATCTGAGAGATCGCGGAACGACTGTAATCCTGATCACGCACCGGCCGAACCTCGTGCTTCACCTTGACCAGGCCGCCGTGCTCAAGGAGGGCGTGCTGGTCAGCTTCGGCCCAACTCAAGACGTGTTCAAACACATTGGTCGCCCGGCGATCGTCAAGAAGGTGGCCCATGTCAACGAGTAATCACCTGCCTGTGCCTGTTGCCGCTCAATCCGCGCCCGCGCCCTTCAAGGACACAGCCTTCGGCCCGGTGCTGTTCGGCGGCGTTGCCGCGCTGGCTCTCGTCGCAGCCGTCACGGCGTGGTCGTCCACCATGTCGGTGGCCAGCGCCGCGATCTCACCCGGCAAGGTGGCGGTTGAAGGCAACCGCAAGGCCGTTCAGCACCACACGGGCGGGGAGGTCGGCACTGTCTTTGTGCGCGAGGGGCAACTCGTCGAGAAAGGGCAAAAGCTGATCCAGCTTGAACTGGCGGATGCCAAGGCAGAGGCCCTGGTTCTGAGCAGCGGCCGCGCCGCGGCTCTCGTGCGGGCCGCCCGGCTTCAAGCGGAAAGTGCCAATGCGCCGGACCTCAAGTTTCCGGATCAGCTGTCGGACCAAAAGGGTGACCCGCAGATCCAGATGCTGTTCCGGCAGGAAGCGGCGCTCCTGACCGCCCGCCGTGCCGCTTACCTCGGTCAAATCAGCTTGTTGACGCAGCAGGTGGACGGCAGCCGGCGCCAGATCGGCGCGCTGCGCGATCGGATCCGGGCTGCCGAAGCGCAGCTGACGAGCGTGCAGCAAGAGCTGCAATCCCTGTTGCCGTTGTTGGAGAAAGGGCTTGTGGCGCGCCCCCGTGTACTGACTCTGGAGCGCACGGCGGCAAGTCTCCTGGGCGACATCTCCGCATTAGCGGGATCGATCACGGCCGAGGAGGACAAAATCCGTGCGGCTGACATCCAGAGCGAGCAGCTCACGAAGGAACGCTTGGAGAGCATCGCCAAGGACAGTGCGGAGAACGATGCCAACCTTGCAACGATCGAGCCTCGGCTGGTCTGGGCCCAGCGCCGCCTCGAGCAGGCCGTGATCGCCGCTCCGGAAAGTGGCTACGTGTATGGGTTGTCCGTATTCGGGTCCGGGGCCACGCTCGCCCCAGGCCAGACTGCGCTCGAGATCGTGCCGAAGGACGATCCCCTGGTGCTCGCGGTTGAGATCTCGCCGACCGATATCAACCGGGTGAGGCCGGGCCAAACCGCCAGCATCCACCTCTTGCCTTACCGTCAGAAGTATCAAACTGCGATTGAGGGCAGGCTTGAGAAGGTGTCGGCGGATCGCTTTGACGACAAGGCGAGCAACACGACCTACTACAAGGGGGTCGTCAAGGTTGATCCCAAACAGCTTGAGCAGGCCCAGGTCGAACTGACACCGGGCATGCCAGCGCAGGTCACCATCGAAACGGGAAAGCGCACGATCCTTGCATATTTCCTGGATCCGGTGCTTAGAATCTACGACTTTGCTCTCAAGGAACAATAGGAGAAGCCAAATGGCATTGGGGCGTGCAGGATCAGTTGCAGATCAGACGAAGGGGGGCGCAAGCCGGCCAGTCAATCTTGAGGGGGACAGCCCCGAGGTCGTTGCGTTCGCGTTGCTGCGGTACCTCGCGCAGTTAGAGCAGGCCACCGCGCGTGAGTCAGGCACGGTCTTCGACCGCGATTGGATGCTCGACGCTTACGCGGAATGCCTTGCGGCCGTAAAGGGAAACCGGTCGGTTGGCGGCAAAAAGACGAAGTGACATTCGCAGTCGCGCCAACATTGAGGCGCCGCTCCGGCGGCGCCTGTTGCCTCATGCGGCAAGCACGTCAGAGATGAGTCTCTCATAGGCGGGCCAACTCGCCGAGCGAAAGTCATAGCGCTCCACAACCGTGCTGCGGGCGTGGGCTGACAGCCGGTTTCGCAGATCGGCGTCCTCTGCCAATCCTGCAACCTTGTCGGCCAGCTCACGGGGGTCGAAGAAGTCGGTCAGGAGGCCGTTCTCGCCATCCTGGATCACCTCCATCACCGGCTCGGTCGCCGAGCCCACCACCGCACATCCGGTGGCCATGGCCTCAAGCAAGGACCATGACAACACGAACGGGTACGTCAGATAGACGTGGACGGTCGAAAGGCGGAACAGGTTGATCAGCGCTGGGTAGGGCAGGGTCCCCAAGAAGTGAACCCGGCTCCAATCAACCTGGGGGCCGAGCTCATCGAGCATCACCTGCTTCCACGTGCGTCCACGCGCGGGGTTGCGGCCATAACTTGTCTTCTCCTTGCCAACGATCGCCACGTGAGCATGGGGAAGATGCTTCTGCAGATATGGGAGCGCCCGCATGAAGCTGTGGAAGCCTCGGTAGGGTTCCATGGAGCGGGCCACATAGGTAATGAGCGTGTGGCCTGGCTGGATCACGCCGGATGATGGCACCGCCAGAGGTGACGCCACTCCGGGCTTTGCCAATTCGGTATCAATTCCCTCGTGCAGGACCTTGATGCGATTTGACAGGGGAGTTGGGAAGGTCTGAGCCTGCCACCGTGTCGGTGAGATCAAGGCGTCGGCCTCGGCAGCCGATTGGAGTGTGGGGAGATTGCGCAGCGGGACATATTGGAAGTCGACCGAAGGAGCCTGGAATTCAGGATCGTAGTCGAGATCGCTGCCGCGGCTCCGGTAATAGTATTCCAGATACGAGACGATCTTGGTCCTGGGAAACACATCCCGCAAAAACAGAGCCTCACCCCAGCCAGGGTGCACGAAGCAGAGATCCGGCGCAAAACCCTGCTGCTTCAGCTCAAGCAGGTGCTGGCGCACGATGTCGCCCCGCCGCGCCTGCTCCGAGAAAAAGGTGAGGGGCGGGAAGAGGTCGGCGCCTGTGTCCGGTCCGGAGGTGTATGCGTGATACTGAACAGGCCCGAAGTCATGCGCGAAGGGCGACTTTTGCCCGATTGCAACGACCTTGTAACCGTCACGGCTCCCGAGTTCGCGCGCGAGCAGTTTGTACTGCCCGGGGAAGTTCTGATGAGCGAATAAGACATTGCACGTCATAGGATGTCCGGTTGGAAGTCGGGTGTTCGGTTGAGGTGGGCAGGTCATCAAGTCTCGTGTGCACCGTCGAAGCTGGATGAATGGCGCAAACTTTAACAGTCCCTCTGAGGTGTTCTAGCGCAGCAGCGTCTTCGAGGGCCACCACAAATCGGACCACCTGCCGGTCTTCTGCGCGCCTCTGTTCACGATCTGCTTAATGCATCGAGCCTCCTCGCTGCTGGCTCGGGGACTTCTCGAGTGGACCGCTTCTGAGAAGTGCACGGGCCGGTTTCCGTGAAACCCGGACGAAAGACCCAGAGTTCACGAGGGTCGGGGCGGAACCTGCCGCGAAGAGCAGAGCCGATTCTTTTGGCTCAGGGATTGCAGCGCGTCCATGAGGCCAAAGCGACTAGCCTCAAAGTGCCGGGAATCAACACGAAGAGGCTGCCGTTCCCGTACATTCGAGGTGCCGCGCTTTCATCCTAAGTAGTCAGGCAAGTATTCTGTACAAGCTTGACAATACATGCGTTAATTCCCCCGTAGCGTCCAACGAGAGCTACAGTGACTGTCTTACAGGCGGCATACGAGGGGAAACACATCAATGAAGCGTACAATGTTCGTCGCCAGCCTTCTGGCGATCGGGGTGACCGCCGCCATTGCCCAGAGCAATGTGGTCGAGCAGCGTCAGGCTCTGATGAAGGAGATGGGCGCGCAGACCCGGCCCATCGGCGCCATGATGCGCGGGCAGGAACCCTTCGACCTTGCCAAGGCTCAGGCCGGCCTGAAGGTGTTTGCCGAAAACCCCAAGAAGTTCGTCACGCTCTTCCCGGAAAGCTCGAAGAACGCGGAGAAGACCGAGGCCCTGCCGACAATCTGGGAGAACAAGGCCAAGTTCGAGTCCATCGGAACGAAGATGAGCCAGGACGCTCAGACCGCCATGACGACGATCAAGGACGAGGCCTCCTTCAAGACCGAGATGCCCAAGGTGCTTCAGAACTGCGGCGCCTGCCATAACGAGTTCCGCAAGAAGGCCTCCTGATCTGCTTCCGGATGCACGACTATCTTCTCGGTTGCCAATGTTGTGACAGGCGGTTGGCGCAGAGGGTCGCTCTCAGTGTCCCGCCGCCTGATCTGTTGTGAACTATCCCATGCGCCTATCTGCCAGGCGCTAATTGGGTTTCTGGAGCCTTCCGGGCACATCTCCCGGAAAGACTCTACACAAGGTGGGGACAGGTGTGAGATCACTTGCGGGATTGGTGTTGAGGGATGCATCGCGCCAAGCGTCTGTGAGACGTCACAAAGGGCATCTTCTGGCCAGAACAGAAGGCTGATGCTGCAGAGGCTTTGTCGCGCGACAATACCGAGCGACGGTGCTCTGGACTACGACCAAGGGACGAGTTCCCTGACCTGCGGAGTGCTGTTCGTCCCGCAGTGCCCGGGCGCCTGTCGTATGACGGAGGACCCATCGCACGCGACGATCCGGTTCGCGATTGTCTTCCACGTGACGAACAGCCTCAACAGCAGAGCACGGGTAAAGGCAATGCTCCACCGGTCTTAGAGACGCCTCACAACTTCACTGCCAACCCGCGGGACGGCAGGGACAGCGCTCGTGGGTCGTGAAAGCTGACGTGGATGGTGTCATTGCTCTCTGGCAGTACCATGGCGCGTTGTCATCCAGGTGGCAGCACCGCCTGCGGTGACAGGCCCGGTCAGACCTTAGCCTCGGACCTTCGGACGATGACATGCGCCGGCTGTGCCGTCAGCTTAGTCTCGCGAATGGTCGCCATCTTGTTGCCCCTAGATGGAGACAGCCATTCGCTGACTTCAGGGATCAGGAGCGATGGCCGCTCTTGGTCCCTCTTTTCATGCGCAGGACCCGATGAAATCCTCTGGGTAGAGAATGGAACCTGGCGGTTCGATTCCTGCGGTTGATCCTGCACCACGGTGGTTGATACCTGTTCGAGGGTCCAAAGGTCCTGCGGGAATTGGGCCAAAGGTCCGATTTGCGGAAGTCGGAACTGCGGTAATCATCAGCGACAACGATGAAACTTCTCTCAATCTCGATCACATGTCATTCCGCATCGACCGTACCATGAGGTTCCGCCACACCGGTTCAGGAGCGAACACCAGGTGGGCAATCCTGATCTTGCTTGGCGTTGTCCTTGGGCCTGGCACCGTCGGCGCTAAGAACAGGCCCGCCCATCTGGTGGTCCATGAGATGCCGCGCTCCCTGCCGGACATCTCGTTCACTGACGAGACGGCAAGGTCGCTCAAGCTGTCCGACCTTCGCGACAGGGTGGTTGTGCTGAATGTCTGGGCGACTTGGTGCTTCCCTTGCCGCGAGGAGATGCCCAGCCTTGACCGACTTCAGGCGAAATTTGACCCGCGGGATGTCGCCGTGATCGCCCTGTCCATTGACAGGAAAGGTCCCAGCGCTGTGCGCAAGTTCTTCGACGAGGTTGGGGTGAGAAACCTAAGTCTTCATAATGACGAGAGCGCCCAAGCCATGCGCGATCTAGGCCTCGTCGGCCTGCCGGGGACTCTGGTGATTGATCGGGCTGGACGGGAGATCGGCCGTCTCGTGGGCGGCGCGGAGTGGGATAATCCGGGGACAGTCGAATTCCTGAAAAGCCAGGTTGAACAAACATCCCAAGGCGCTGCCCCAAAACAGGCGAGTGCCTCGTGATCTCACCGGAGAGCATATCATGAAAACTATCTTTTCTGCCGTTGTAGGCGCCGTCCTCCTGGGCGCCGTGGCCGGCATAAACATCCGGCATGCCTCCGCCCAAACGGCAGAGCCCCCCACCTACCGCATCGGTTCCATCGTGATCGAGGTGCCCTGGTCGAGAGAGGCGCCTGGAGGGGTCAAACGGGCCGTTGGCTACATGCGCATCACCAACACAGGGCAGCAGGCGGACAGGTTGCTGGGCGGCACGGCAGCCGAAACGGGACGCCTCGAGATTCATCAATCCGTCACCTCTGACGGATTCACTCGCATGCAAGCTGTGGCGGAAGGTCTTGTGATTGACCCGGGAGAAACGGTGGAGCTGAAGCCAGGTGCCGTGCACGCGATGCTCGTAGATCTGCACCGAGGACCAAAGGCCGGTGAAATCATCAAGGGCACGCTCGTGTTCGAGAAGGCCGGTATTGTGGAAATTGAGTACCAGATCGGCCGCGCCGGTGTCCGAAACGCGCCGACGGCAGCCGCGGGCCACCACCACTGATGCTGGAAGGTCGTTACCACGTGACTTACATCGCGGCTGGTTCCAGGCCTGAGAAAGCCGTAATTCAAAAAGGGCAGGGCGGCTTTCCAGAGACCAAGCGACCGGCTCTCACCTAACTCTCCTGCAACATCCCAACCCATGAAGTTCCATGCGCAGGAGAAGCCGATCTAGGGACGATGTTGCAGATATCAGGCCGTTGATGGAAAGCATTCAGGCGAGCGGCGCCGTGTCCTAGCGCTAGATGCGGCAGCCCTGATCGCGCAGGGATCAGGACATCCAACGATGGTGAGTGGGGCGCTGTGCAGGTTCAGCGGGTGGTGGGGCGAGCAATGTGAGCTGCTGGCGACAGGGCCGCGTCAGGCTCAACCCCGCGCTCGGCTCTGGTTCTCAGGAGGGCCAGAAGAAGGCCTGCCATGAGGCACAAGAGGCTCCCTCCAAACGGGGCTCCGAGCAGCGCTATGAGTATCCCGGAGGGCAAGAGTATCGCAAATGTAGCGAACCCGCCCAGTAGGGCCGCAACCAATAACAAAGCCATACTGTCCTCTGCCTGTAGAGACGACCACTATGAGGTAACTCTTTCTCGGCTGTCCAGTTCAAAACACGGAGCAGCCTTGTAGCTAAGCTCTGGCGAATTGCCGCTGGGTTTACACGTCAAGGGCAGCAGGCCGGCCGGGCAGAAATCTACAGCCACTCACGTGATACGAATTACGAGGCAAGAAGAAAGCTCAATCGGAAGCGGTCTGGACGGGCTTAGGTCTAGGGGGCGATCAAGGCCTGTCAGAGATGCTCCATGTGCGTCAGGACCATTCCCGATTAGTCTCATCGAAGTCCGCTGGCGGGGCCAGGGTGATGCTGCCGAGCGAGGCGAGAGCCGACTTCCCCTGATATGAATCAACTGTTTGCTGGCCATCCTCGCTACGAAGCCACGCCTGAGCGCTGGCACGAGAAGAAAACTCGGCCACATGGACCTTCGGAGTGAGCTTCCCGCAAATGGGAATGACGACCCGCCATCGTCTCTTAATTTCCAGAACGTAAGCAGGTGGGTGATTTTGCCTCTTCATAAGGCCCTCCGAGTTCAGTCGGAGAAATCAAAGTGCGCTGATCCGCATTTCCAGAGGGTTAACTGGCGACTGGTTAACGTTACCACGACAGACGAGCAGGTCAGCGTTTACGAATTGATAACCATACTGCCGCAGCTTGCGCCCTACCCGGAGCAGATCGGCCGATGGCTTGCGCGCTATTCGCCGCTCTCTCCAAGCGACACTGCCTTTTGATTTCAGCGGGGTTCCAGTTCATGGAAATCAAGTGGATGTTGACCCAAGAGGATGCTCAACCCAAGCCGGACTTTACAGCGTTCGACGGCATCAAAGTCATCGGACGGGTGTGCCAGATTGAGGACGGGCCCGTCCGAGGGTTATGGCTTTGGACGATCACCGTTGCCGAGTCTGCATCGCCCTCTGAGCAACTAACCTGCGGCAGAGCAACTGAGGGCGGGAAAGCGGGGCGCTGTCTAATCGAAGCGTATCATGCGCTCCTTACGCGGCAACCGTTTGATCGACAACTTTTTGCGTGCCCCTCCGTTCGGGCATAGGGCGCAAAAAGCTCATGAGCAGCAACCGTCGATACAGTGAGGTTGCCTGTAGCGACCTCGCCATCGTCTTCAAATCGGAGTTTCTGCTGACAATCATGGGGTAGGCTCTCAATGTGCTTGGTTCAAACTTCGATCACGCCAACAGTCGAACACGCCACAATTCAAGCCGGAGGATAAGCCGTTTTCGGCTGCGTCTCAGGTTCGTTCCGGAGGGGGGCCTTCACAAAATCTCAGAAACGACCTTATGACCTGTCATCAATGCAGAGGAAACGGCGCGTCCTGATCGTGACCATAGACACTACTGTGCTCATATGCCCTCTTACGGCCGAAACCCAATGCGCCTTTGGGACGGGAATCTACAGGAACGTCCTGAACCCTCACCCTGAGATCGCATTTCATAGCCGGGATAGCGGATCAATCACGCGAAAGGCAGGACGGGCAACGCTTACGTCTGCGGTAGCTCAATGAATCTCGAATGGTTTTTACGGGTGCCCGTCGGGATTGGGCCGACAGTTCAAAATGCGCAAAGCAACGAAAGTACTGCATCCAGTGTCGTCGTGCACTTGAACTCATCTTTCTTTCCTTATTCCATAAGGTGTGTTCCCCGGAACATAGCAAGCTTGGCCGCGTTCCTCCCTTCGGAAACAAGGGAGACCTGCAATGGGCCGTCGACTCATGGGTGCTTTCGCTGGCTTGAGCTTCTCAGCCTGTTCCATGGCTGGTCCAATGGGTACATACGCGGCAGACCTCATCGAAAGGTATGACAGGGTGGTGCCGCAGGCCAAGGCTTACCGCATGGATCGTCGCCTGTGCGTTGACGAGCATGGTCCCGATGCCCCGCCTTATGGGTACGGCTGCATGGATCACTGGATCAAAGTGAGGAACACCCATGAAGTGATCCAGGATAATGGATCTGGCTATACGATAACAACAGAGACCATCCGTCGCCGATATCCTCCACAAGTCTATGCCCCACCCTATGAAGTGCCAAGTCTATACGAAGGTTACTATGCAGGCTTCGGGCAGAGGTGATCTCGCATCTGATTGCGCTAACCACACGTCGGCTTGACGTCATGTCTACGAGAGAATCGGACGAGACGTGGAGTCCAGTGAGGTCAGCCTCTCGGTAATCCTGGCGCTGTCTCGAAGCTGCCGGTGGTGCGTCTACTGAAAGGCGCGACGCTTGCAGCAAGACGAGCGCAACATGGATCCGGCCCTCCATATGCTCCCTCAACCCGAGAGCCCGGGCGAGCCAATTGAGTGCTCGCCGGCACGCCTTAGGAGCCGCTCGGCACGCAGCAGGTGAGGCCGATCCAGCATCTCGCCGTTGACACCGACAACGCCTGCTCCGGGATTGGCTTTGAAGGCCTCGATCACCGCTAGGGCTCGTTCGACCGCCTCCTGCGACGGTGTGAAGGCTTCGTTGATAACCGGTACCTGGGCCGGATGGATCGCCATCTTGGCCACGAAGCCGTCGCGCCGTGCCTCGCGGCATTCGGTTTCCAGGCCCGCCATATCGCGGTAGTTGGTGAAGACGGAATCAACAGCATCAACACCGGCCGCCGTGGCGCCCAGCAGGGTGAGGGAGCGGGCGAGACGGTAAGGGTCCGTGTACCCGCCATCCGCATCGCGGTTCGTTTCGGCGCCGAGATCAGCCGACAGATCCTCGCCGCCCCAGGTGAGGCCCATAAGCCGGTGGCTCGCTCCCGCGAAGGAGCCGAGCGCAAAGACGCCGGCGGCATTCTCCGTCGCGATGGCGAGAATGCGGGTGACGCCATCCTCCAAGCCGGACTCGGCCTCGCGCACAGCGAGTTTGGCGCCGAGATGCGCTACGTCGGCGCCGCCGATCGTCTTCGGCAGAACGACTCCATCAGGACCGGATCGCATGACGCTGTCGAGATCTGCGTCGATGAGGCCGGTAGTCAAGCCGTTGACGCGTACAAAAAGGCGCGGGCGCTCAACCTTCGTGCGATGCTCGTCGAGAAACTCCGCCGTGACGCGGCGTGCTTCTTCCTTGGCGGAGAGGGCCACCGAATCCTCAAGATCGATGAGCAGGACATCGGCTCCGGAAGTCAGGCCTTTCTCAAGCTTCCTGGCGCTGTCGCCCGGCACGAAGAGAAGGGAGCGCATCAGGCGCTCCTCTTGCGCATGAAGGCCTGACGGCGGCACTCGGCAACGAGAGTGCCGTCCTGCTTGTAAGCCCGGTGAATGAACTCCACGATGCCGGCGTCAGAGCGCGACTTCGACTCGCGCTTGGCGACGATCTCCGTCGTGGCATTGATCGTATCGCCCTCGAACAGCGGGGCCGGGAACTTCACGTCCGTCATGCCGAGATTGGCAATGGTCGTGCCGACTGTCGTGTCATTGACGGAGATGCCGATGAGCAGGCCGAGGGTGAACAGGGAATTCATGAGCGGCTTGCCCCATTCCGTCTCCGTGGCGCAGAAATGCGCATCGATATGGAGCGGCTGCGGGTTCAGCGTCATGTTGGAGAACAGCATGTTGTCCATCTGCGTCACCGTCCGGGTCAGGCGGTGATGGATGGTGGTGCCGATGGTGAAATCCTCGAAATAGAGGCCGCCTCTTGGATGCCTGTTGTCATCGTTCATGATGGTGACCTCTGATTCTTAAGCCAGCACGTTGAAGCCCGCGCCTTCTGTCATCGTCAATAGCCGAACTGCTCCCGCAGGATACGCTCGTCGAGGCTGTGGCCCGGATCGTGCAGCATCACGAGATCCACGCTGCGGTCCATGGAGACATCGACCCGAGAGACGTTACGGAATTCGGTGTGGTCGGCGACCGCGCTCACCGGGCGGTTTCCGGGCTCCAGAACCTCGATCTGGATTTTGGCGTAATCCGGAAGCAGGGCGCCACGCCAGCGCCGCGGGCGGAAGGCGGAGATCGGCGTAAGGGCAAGCAGCGGGGCGTTCAGTGGCAGGATCGGCCCGCCAACGGAGAGATTGTACGCAGTCGACCCAGCAGGGGTTGCGACCAGGATGCCGTCCGCGCTGAGTTCAGGGATGCGCACCCGGTTGTCGACGCTCAGCCGCAGCTTGCCGGCCTGATAGGTCTGGCGCAGCATGGAGACTTCGTTGATGGCCCTCGCCGTGTGTGCCACCCCGTGGACATCCCAGGCCACCATCAGCAGCGGGTGAACCACACTCCGTCCGGCCGCTTCGAGCCGGTCGAACAGGTCCTCTTCCCGGAAGTCATTCATCAGGAAGCCGACGGTACCCTTGTTCATGCCGTAGATGGGCTTGGCGGTGCCCATGAACCGGTGAAGGCTCTGCAGCATGAGGCCGTCGCCGCCGAGGGCTACGATCACGTCGGCCTGCTCGGGCGCAACATTTGTGTAACGATCCTGCAGCACTTGCAGCGCGCTTTGTGCGTCAGGTGCTGCGCTGGCTACGAATGCGATGTTGTTGAAACGACGGGCCATGCCCAGTTACCCTCGCTGCGTCCTATAGGATGCGGAGGAAAGGCATAGCATGGATCGCCCGCTACTCGTCTATACGACCTTTCCCAATGTGGACATCGCGCTGTCGATCGGGGAGGGGCTGGTCCGAGACCGGTTGATTGCGTGCATCAACGTGCTGCCGGGAATGAGGTCGGTCTATGCCTGGAAGGGCGCCGTCGAGCATGGGCAGGAGGCGGTTGCCATCCTGAAGACCGGCAAGGGCCTTCAGGATCAGGTGCACCAGGCGCTGAAGGAGCGCCATCCTTATGAGACGCCGGTCGTTCTCTTCATCGAGCCGACCGGCGGAGATGCGGCCACCCTGGAGTGGCTTCTTGCGGAAACAGCCGCAGGCCTGTCTTAGACCGCCGGGCTCCACTGAACGGGCACGAAGCGGAAGCTGTTGCCCTCCTTGGCGATGTGACCCGTTCCCGGGAAGGGAGCGTGGTAGAAGGCAACCTGTGCCCGCTCCGAGGCGGCCATATCCAGCAGCCGGCGGCGCGTGGCGCGGGCCTGGTCCGCATCCATGTCGAAGACCGCCGACCAATCGGGATTGCGCACGAACAGAGCTGGGTGGTTCGTGGTGTCCGACATGATCATCAGCTTGCCGTTGCCGGAGGAGAGCATGTAGACCGTGTGACCGGGTGTGTGTCCCGGAGCTGCCACGGCGGTCAGGCCCGGCACGACCTCTTTGTCCATCTCATACCGCTTTACGTTATTGGCGATGGGGCCAAAGACCCGGCGGGCGCCCTGGAAGGCGCCCTTCATGCCTTCGGGCGCCTGATTCATGCGCGCATCGTCCATCCAGAAGGTCCACTCAGCAGCCGGAACCATCACTTCGGCATTCGGGAAGACGGCGGTGCCATCCTTCAGGCGCAGGCCGTTGATGTGGTCGCCGTGGAAGTGACTGATCACGACCGTGTTCACCTGGGCCGGATCGAACCCGGCGGCGCGGAAATTTGCCATCCAGCGGCCTGAGGTCGGCGCACCCATGTCGCCGTTGCCGGTGTCGATCAGGGTCAGGCGGCCGCCGTTGTTGAGCACGAGCGTATTGAAGGTGATCGGCAACGCGTTGCCAGGCAGAAACGCCTCCTGCATGGCCTGCTGTACCTGGGACAATTCAGCATTGCGAACGAAGCCTTCGAGGGGGCGTTGCGCGAAACCGTCATTGATCGCCGTCACCTCGATGTCGCCGACCTTATAACGATAGAAGCCCGGCGCCTGACCCGAACCCGCCCCCTGGGGGGGAGCCGACGAGGAAGGAGTGGTCTGAGCCAGGGCAGGCCCGACAATTGGAGTGGCGGCGAGAGCGGTGGTGGCAAGAATGGTGCGGCGTGTGATGGTCATGAGCGTCTCCAGGCATGAGAGCAAAAGCCTAGAACGGCCACGCTTACAGGCAAGGGCGTGGCCTTTCACAAGTCAGCGAGCGGGACAGGGTCTTAACCCTTATTTGCTCCGGGTTAGATGGTGCAGGGCAATGCCACTGGTGGTGGCGACGTTGAGGGAGTCGAAGCCGCCGCTCATCGGGATGGACACTGTCCGGGTCCGGACCATGAGATCCGGTGGCAGGCCAGGGCCCTCCGCCCCCAGGAGCAGGGCTGTGCGCCGGGCGGGCTGGACCTCAGAGAGGGCCTCAGTGCCGGAGGGGGAAAGGGCAATCACCTCGAAGGAGGCCTCCTCCAGCGCCTGCACCAAGGCATCGGTCGCGGGAACACGCGTGAAGGGAACCACCAAGGCTCCGCCGACCGAAACGCGAACCGCTTTGCGGTAGAGCGGGTCGCAGGTCTCCTGATCGAGCAGGACCGCATCTGCCCCAAAGGCGGCCGCATTCCGGAAGATTCCGCCCACATTGTCGTGGTTGGCAAGGCCGACCATCACGACCACAAGGGCTTTCTCCGGCAGACTCGCCAGGAGAGCTTCGACCGAAGGCAGCACCGGTCGCTTGGCGACCGCGAGAATGCCTCGATGAATTGGAAAGCCCACAATTGCATCCATCACCTGCCGGTTTGCCACGTAGACAGGCACCTCGGATGACAAGGAGTGGAGGGCATCGCTCAGGCCCTCTACGCGTCCTTCGCTTAGAAGCAGCGATTCGACGTCGAAGCGGGACTGCCTCAGCAGCACCCTCAGGACCACCTCGCCTTCCGCGATGAAGCGATGCTGGCGGCCCAGAAGATCCCGCTCTTTCACGGCCCGATATGGTTCAATTCGCAGGTCGTCAGGATCCGTGATGGCGATCAGCATGGGGTCTTGTCGTAGCGTCGGACTGTTTTCAGCATCCCGCTTGTCTAATGCCGGATCTCGGCTTTGCCTATGCATGGTGTTCGCGCGGAACAACAGGTTTGCATACCGGTTAGCCCTGCAAGCACAGTCAGGGCCGTCCCAAGGCGGCCCTGCATAAGGAGCAGGATGATGTGGGATATAGCCGATGGTTGGGTCTGGGCATTGGTGATCATCGGCGGCCCGTTGCTGATCGGCATCTTCATGGCCGTTGCCAGCAGCCGGCGCCGCAGACTTAACCGAACCGAGCAGAAGATCTCCGACGAGGTCGCACACAAGAATTGGGGTAAGGAGCAGATTCGCTAGAAGCTTGGCATTTAATCCCTGGTGAGGCTCCCACTGGAACCGCCCGGCGCCAAGGCTGTAAATGTGCTGCTCAATCGACTATGCGCCGTTCCGGCCTTGGGTGCACCAGATGGCTGTCGCACCCATGTGCAATTTCGCGGGACAGCCGGGTAGCGATGATTCCAGCAATGATGCCAGAGGCAGCTGCCGCTGAGCCCATCACTTTGAGCAGGAATACCTCCACGAGTGCCTCCAGCCATAGCGCGAGGCAGCCTAGGCGAGATCATGGAGAACCGCCTCCTGGGAAGACGGGCTAACCCCAGCGGGCAGCAAGGGCCCCGAAAGAGCAGGAAGTGGCGGCTGAGCAGGGCCTTAATCGTCAATGAAGCACAGAGCCCCAACGGCCTGCTGAGGCTGTTCTCAAAGCAATCGCCATTTCAAGGATGTTGGAATGGTGCCGGTGGAGAGGATCGAAAACTCCGCTCGACAAGCATAATCTTTCAGAAACAACGACTTAGGAAGCGTCTTGCCTCTCAATGTGTGAGACTTCTGTGTGAGAATGTCAAGCCGTCCAGAGGCTTCTAGGATATGGGGCTTTAGTTAACCATCTAAGTCCTTGCCAAAAGCGAGGATTCCTAAAGCCAAGCTATTGATTCCTAGGGAGAACAAAAGTAGAATTGTTGTTGGTCGAATCAGTTTTTCAAATTCGGCTGATAGTAACTTAGGAGTACAGAAGATTATGGCTGATAAGTTCTTTGTCTGGATGCATGGTATCGAAGTGTTTGGCCTCGATAAAAACGAGTGGCGTCATGATGAGTTCGGAAACCTGATCCGGTTTTCCGAGTATGGTAATCGCCAGTCTTCCTATGGATGGGAGATCGACCACAGACACCCCAAAGCCCTCGGCGGTAGCGGCCTTCTCTCAAACCTTCGGCCTCTCCATCACCGCGCTAACTCCACGATGGGCGGCATTCTTGGCGGTATCCTGAGCCGAGTCTAATCAATCTCCATGAAAGAAGCCCCGGCAAGTTCGTGCTCGCCGGGGTCATCATCGGGTCAGTTCGCGGGATCGGACATCAATAAAGAGCCTAAAGACATGGACTGGGTCATCTTCGCCCGGGCGACCGTCCCAAGCGCCTCGATCGCGACTAACGACGGCAAAAAGCTTTGGCCTCAGCGTCCAACTGGTCTTGTGCGCTCCACGCAGCGGTACCCGATAGGGCACTGAGGGTTGTCTGCGGTGGGTACCCAAGCAGGATCTGGCACCTCACCCAAGACACACCGGCCATATCCAGCGACGTAGCGGTCGTATGTTAAGGGACCAGTATTGAGAACGATTGCACCTTGGCTGGCTACCAGTGCTCGTGCCCCATTGCAGGACATCCGTAAAGTCAGAGGGTTGCTCTGGGCCAATGCACTGAAACTCATGCTTACAAGAGCTATAGCCGAGTAGATCACCTTTACAGGTTTCATTGCGACCCTCACTAGCGAGTGCGTCTAGGCGAAGCTCAAGGTCATATAGTGCAGACTAGAGGAAGGTGGACCCGGAGCCTTGCGGTTGAAGTGCGCTCCCACACTGTTGAAGGGTTTCAGTTGCCTTCGTTCTCTTCGCAAAAACAAACGCCCCAGCCGGGGAGGGGGCTATCCTCGGCTAGGGCGCTAGGAGTGTCTGAGGCACTGCCTCGGGTTGGTATGCAACGCGCCCAGTGGCCTGTCCTATGGGACTTCCAAGGTTGATATTCAGTTCTGGCGTCGTGCTCGATTGGCGGCATCTGAAGGGGAAGCGTGGTGCTGGGCACGTAATTCCTCAACGGCATTTTGGAGAGGCAGTCGCCTTTCCTGGTGGCGAGTTTGGATGTCCTGCCTGACAGCCTCCTTCAGGTCTTCCTCAGCGCCACTCTTGTCGAGCCATTCCAACTCACGAGCGGTTCGCATGTCCATGCACTCAAGAGCGTTTAAGAGAGTATGCAATCTCTCCTCAATGTCCGGTGCAATGATCGGCGTGTTGGTCTCGTATTCCCCCTGAAGCGTTCTGTTATAGTTCATGATAGTTCCCGCCATCGTAGAGGCTTCTACATATAGCCTACATTGATTAGGGAGTATTAGGACATGCTGCTCGTGCAGTGAGCAATACTCAAAACGCAATCTACTACTTCATGGTTATTCTAAGATCGGGCGGCTTGCTGGGCCTCGCCATTGGCTAGACTGTCCACCCTCTCATTCTCAGGGTGACCTGCGTGACCCTTCACCCACTTCCAAACGATCTTCCGGCCCGCCATAGCGGCGACCATCTGCATCCATAGGTCCTGGTTCAGCACAGGCTTGCCGTCTGCCTTACGCCACCCTTTGGCCATCCACCCACGCAGCCACTCGGTCGCGCCTTTGATCACGTATTGGCTGTCGCTATGGATCACGATGGAGAGACCCTGAGGGACAGCCTCAAGCGCCTTGATGGCGGCTGTCATCTCCATCTTGTTATTCGTCGTGGCTCGCTCGCGGCCAACAATGATCTGCTCTTCTCCAGCAACGGTAACGACGGCTGCGTAACCGCCAAGACTGTCAGGCGACCTCAGAGGCGCTCTCTTGGGGAGGGTTGCACTTATAGACGGCCAGCGTTGGTTGATAGGGTTCAAGCACCTGCCAGCCGAGAAATGTCGCCAGTGACGAGACGGTGACGCTGCAAATGGCAACTAGAACGGGAGTCTCTGCTCCAGCTTAGGCGGTCTGATCAACATCCGATGCAGATGCTCCTCGTCGTTCGCTTTAGCATCTCGTCGCGAGTGCGTTGTACAGCCTCTGCCCTCTTCCGCTGGACCTCAGCCATTGCCGCACCCTCCTCGGCGCTCAGTGCCTTTGCAGCGGCAGTTTCAGGGGCTAGGACCTTGGCTGCTTGCCCTTGAGCCAGTGCGGCTTGGGACGCAAAAGTCAGAGCAAGGAAAGAGGCGGCTGTAAGGAGGTGCATGGTTCGCTCGCTTGAAGAGGTTTGTGTCTTTAGCGTATCACGTTCCATGCAGTCTCAAGGGGCACTTTCGGTCAATGATTGTAACCTCAATGGGTCGCAGAGCCTCCCTAAGGAGCAGCTAAAGGCGTGCCAAAAGGTCGAACACCTTATAGATAGCTTCGGTGCTCTATCCCCACTCTCCACAATCTCTCCATCACCCCATCGACGGACCTACGGCCTCTATGAGACGTTCCCTTTCCGTTCTCATGGAGATTCGCCGTGCCAATACGGAAGCGGAAGCTGACCACAGAGCAGGTTCTGGAAGCTCGCCTCAGGTTCGCCTCGGGTGAACGCGAGTGGGGCAAACTCTCCCGTGACTATGGCGTCAGCAGAGGGGTAATCAAAAGTGCCGTGATGGGAGAGACCTTCAAAGAGCTTCCTATGCCACCCAAGAGGGCTCTGCATGACCGTCCGTTCCCCTATGGCTAGACCACGTCGGAATCCACGAAGGGCTTATGATGAGAACGGCAAGGAAATCCAACCTGTAACAGTTGCCTCTAGTCGAGCATCGGGTTTGCATACGGTGGCTGTCTTCTGTGAAGCAAGAGGCTGCCACCACGATGCTGTTGTCTCAATCGACGGTTGGCCAGATGATTTGCCCGTGCCTGATATGGCTCTTCGCCTTCGCTGCTCAAAGTGCGGAGGGAAAAGCATCAAAGTGATGATCAACGTGAAGGAGCTATACGCGACAGCTCATGGGGCGGGGTATCAGCGATGAGAGGGCCTCACTGCGGCTTTGACGCATCTGCTTGGATGGTCGCCAGAACAATCGCGGAGGCTTGAGCCAAGGCGTATCTCTCCCCGTCTGTGAAAGTTGAGATGTCCATGCTGCCAACCCGAGGAGCGCCGCTGAGCGCCTGTTGAGAGAATTCGACGAGGGCTTTCTTGGCGAACCTCTGACCATCCTCCGAGCCCATCTCGACGAGCATCTTTGAGACACTCTGGGACAGGTCGGCAGACACCAACTCAACGAGAGCGCTGTGATCCATCGTTCTTATTCCTTGCTATGCGTTGACCTTGGCCAGTTTCATTCAAAGCAAGGCTAGGATGAGGCAGCTATTCTTGAGACAAGCTTAAAGGCCGGACGATACTGCTACAGACAGGCGTTTGCTGCCGCGCGAGGTCCGAGTCCCTCCGGCTAAGAAGTTGCCGCTGGTGACGGGACGGCGACACGGGAAAGGGCATCTTAGAGCTAGGCGGGAACCGAACCGCAGCAATCGCGTTATTGGGGATTGTTGTGTCAGGGGTAGCCCGTGTCCAAGCAGTTGACTTCAGCCATCGACCTAGGGCTTCTGACCACCGCAATCGCAGCCGCGACCGTCGCCCTGACCATCTGCGTTCAACTCCCATAGCCAGATATGAGAAGGGGCCGCACATGGCAGCCCCGGCGGATCTAATGCTCTAGAGCGGAGTTATCCCCACGGCGAGAGCCCTTCATGATGTCTCTAAGTGAATGTTGAGAGCCTCAGGTCCGCGAACCTCCTGGGGCTCTCTTCATGTCTGGGATCAGCCAGCCTTCCGCTCAGGCACACGGCTCCAGATCCAGCCCTGCTTAGGGTTCCAGAAGGCTTCCCACTTGTTGGTCCCGAAGAACAGCCCAAGGCCATCAACGATAAAGAACTTAGAATTGGTACGGATCTCGATAGTCACTGGCAGACGCTACTGATGTGGCTCTCTCAAGCATCTCAAGGGACCTGGATGCACTTGGGGAGGTGCATAGAAGCAGAAGACCAGGGCTTGGACTGATCGCCAAAGATTGGGACCCGAGGGAGCCTAGGAGGATGGTCGCTTGGTTGACCCCTAAGGGGAGGCAGGTAGTGGGCCGGTTGCTGGAGACGGTGGTGCCTTGAAGAGCCGTAAACCTTCTGAAGAGAAGGGATCGTGCTTGATCTTGTGGCCATGGGCGCGAACCTAAGCCCTTAATTGCCCCTACAGGTGAGACCGGAAAGTGTTCTATCATAAGGGGCTTTGTTTTTGGTGCGTGTAACAGTCCCTCGAATCTAGACCCAATCCTCCGCGGAGGGCGCAACGATGGCTGAAGCACGGGTCGGCATAAAGGTTGCTGATGACCAGCAGACGGTCACCATCGATATTGGCCCTATTGAGGGTCCATCAGCGCCTGTAGCTTTAGACCTTGAGCAACTCACCAAGCTCATAAAATTACTTGGTCAGGCAAGGTCGAGTATGGTCGTGGGGACGCGCAAGCAGTCCCTTGATGGACAGACGGTTGAGACGGTCTTCAGTCCGCCGTGGTACATCCAACTCGCCCAGATTGAGGGTTCCCTCCTAGCGTTTGACCATCCCTCTTACGGGCCTATTGCCTATGCAATCCCAAGAGGAGACGTAGCGAGGATTGTTGAGGTCCTGAGCGCCCACCTTACCCTCCCTGAAGCCTCAAAGGCGAAGCCGAACTGAGGCATTCGATAGACTGACCCCTAAGGGGCAGCAGGTGGTGAACCGGCGGCTGAACGCGGTGTCATATCCCGCGTGAGTAGCCTTGATGCGACTGATGCAATGTACAAGACCTGATTAGGCTCAAAGGTATATTCGGCTGACAGTCCAAGGATTCGTCTGGCTTTTGCCCTGTGTTGGCCCAGATTCCACGTAGCGATAACGATCAACAAGAGTTGCGGGAGGTTGCATGAACTTAGATGATCCATTTCCTCTAGAACTAGTCTCTCCGCGAGTAAGGACAGCCATCCTTCGTGAGTTTCAGGATCGACACCCCAGCATCCGTGAGATGACGCGGATTTCGAATAAGGACTGGTTGGCGACGCCTGGCATCGGTGAGACTGCCCTTGAGGATATCCGAAGTGTCGTTGATGACCGACTTTCCAGAGAGGAAAGCTCTTCCTCGACAGTGATGTCAGACGCTGAACTGCTCAAGTGCTTTGCCAATGTTCAGAATGAGCTTAAGCAAATTCGAACAATCATTAGGGACAGGATGACCAACGTTCCTGTGTGATCAGGACTGGGCGTCTGACAGGCCAGAGCGAAATCCAAGCAAGGGCACTTAATGCGCTCGCCAACGTCGACTTAAGGTATCGATGTCGGGTGCTCTATGGACACCCATGACCTCAGATCTCTCGTGATCCCGCTGACGGTCGCCTTTGGCCTCACAATCCTTGGGGTGCTGGTGGCTGTCTATCTTGAGTTGGCTTGGGATTGAGGTGAGGGCGTAAAACGTCACTCCTCACTCTCTGACGTCTGCCACAGGCTCGTTTCTTCTGCTGTAGCTCGCCGTCTGCTCAGAAGTTCAGCCAAGTGGTGGGCTGGAAACCGAACAGTCCTATGAACAGCCTGAATGAAACCATTCTCGTCCAAGTCTAGCAGGCTAATCGTGACAGCGTCGGGTCGCTCCTGATCGAACTCTATATCGAATGATAGGGAGGGATGCTTCTGTCCGAATGAGCCCTCGGCTGAAATGTTCAAGGACGAGACCCGATCGTCAGGCGCGGAAAAGCCGAACCGGATGTCATCAACATGGCCTTGCCCTAGGTGGTGCCCTATGTCGGGATTCATTGGAACACTGAGAGGCACTAACTCGCTAGTTGGCTCACAAGCGGCTGACCCTGATGGAGTCTCAGAGGTGGCTGTGGACGATATAATCGTGGATCTAAGCGACCAAACCTTGTGACGGCGCTTCGGTGTTGGCATCCACTTTGCTTCACCGGACGTGTCGTTGCAGATGTCGTGTTCAGTGATCGAGAGACGCCGCACAGCGTCACTTCGGCTTGCCATCATGATAGATCCCCCAGCCAAGACCGACGGAGGCATAGCGAACGCCTTCAGTCTCCAGCAGACATAATCCTGCTGGAGCTAAGTTAAAAAATAGCGAGGGAAACGCTTCAGGGCTTCCGCCTTCATGCCTACGGTAGGCGTCTCATAGCTCCGCGCTACAGAGCCCGTGCTGTGACCGGTGATGGCATCGCTGAGCCGCTCAGGTACGCCAACAGCTAGGGCCTTGGACTTGAAGGTGTGCCGCCATCCGTGGTTGGGATCTACAGCCTTATCCAGCTTCGTCTGAGCCCTTACCCAATCCGCCAGTTTAATAGCCCGTTGCTCTGACTGTGGAGTCTGAAGTAGCCCCTGAATGGACCGGACACGATCTCCCACCTCGCTAAGAGATAGGAGTAGTGTTGGTGCTATGACTGGTTCTTCCAAGATTGAGGTCCTTGATGGACCGCAACGTCGCCGCCGCTGGACGGCCGCCGAGAAGCTGTCCATCGTCCAGGAGACCTTTGAGCCTGACGCCACGGTGAGCCTGGTCGCCCGCCGGCATGGAGTGGCTCCCAACCAGCTCTTCCGCTGGCGCAAGCTGGCCACCCAAGGAGCCCTCACGGCCACGAGCGCTCAGGAGGAGGTGGTCGCCGCCTCCGAATACCGTGCCCTGCAGAACCAGATCCGCGAGCTGCAGCGACTGCTCGGCAAGAAGACCTTGGAGGCTGAGATCCTCAAGGAGGCGCTGGAGGTCGCCACCGGGCCAAAAAAGCAGCTGTTGCGCTCGCTGTCGTGGCCCAAGGGCGGTTCGCGATGAGCGCCGTCTGCGCCACGCTCCAGGTCGCCCGCTCCAACATCGCCGAGCAGGCGGCAGGGCGGCCAGCCAAGCGCCGGGGCCGTCCTGCGCTGCCGGATGAGGACCTGGTGGCGGCGATCAAGGTGATCATTGGCAACCTGCCGACCTACGGCTACCGTCGCGTGCACGCTCTTCTGGTCCGCCAGGCGCGGGAGCAGGGTCGACCTGCTCCCAACCACAAGCGCGTCTACCGGGTCATGAAGGCTCATGACCTGTTGCTGCAGCGCCATGCCGGCGGGGCCGAGCAGCGCCGGCACGATGGGCGCGTGGCCGTGGAGCGCTCCAACTTGCGCTGGTGCTCGGACGGGTTCGAGATCGGCTGTGACAATGGCGAGAAGGTGCGGGTGGCGTTTGCCCTCGACTGCTGCGACCGGGAGGTGCTGGGGCATGTGGCCACGACTGAAGGGATCAAGGGTGAGGACGTGCAGGACCTGATGATCACCGCGGTCGAGTACCGCTTCGGGCCGGTGAATCGCCTGCCGCAGACGATTGAATGGCTCTCCGACAATGGCTCAGGCTACATCGCGCATGACACGAAGAGCCTGGCACGGGAGATGGGGCTCGAGCCGAGGACCACACCCGTGCAGAGCCCACAAAGCAATGGCATGGCGGAAGCCTTCGTGCGCACGATCAAGCGCGATTACGTCCGCGTCAGCCCGATCCCGGATGCACGGGCGGTCCTGGACAGCCTTCCCTTATGGTTCGAGCATTACAATTGCCTTCACCCGCACAAGGCGCTCGGCTATCGTTCCCCGCGTGAGTTCATCGCCTCACGTCAACTGGGATGATCTGTCCGATCTTTCGGGGGCAACAACAGAGTCTTGGCCTTCCCGGTGCTTCTCTTAGGATCGTAGAAGAGGGGGCCTGTCTTCCTGCTCCTGACGAAATCGATGAAGCCCATCTCGATTAGATGTTCGTGGATAGGGACTGTCCTGGGCTGACCTGTCTTCGTCTTATGAAAGTGCATGACCCAGATGCCGCCTTCCTCTTGGATGTCCTCCACCTTAAGCCCTGTAAGCTCCTGAATACGGGCTCCCGAGTAGGCAGCAAGCCAGGGGCACCAACGCTTCGCAAAAGCTGATGTCGGGTTCTTAGGGTCATCCTTAACGGCTAGGGCAGCCTTGAGGATGGCTGTGATCTCATGAGCCCTGAGGGTAGATTCCCTCTGCTTCTGGACCTTGGGAAGATCGAGGCGAACGTCTCTGGTGACAGGGTTGCCTGGAATCAGCTTTCCACCTTGTCTGCTGGAAGCCCATATGAAGACCGAACTGGCAGCCACAAGGTCAACCTGATTGACCACCTTAGGGCTGATGTTCTCCACATCACGCCTATGGATAGCCCATGCATAGAGATCATCGCTTGTGACGGACTCTGCTGCTTTGCCCTTAGTGAAGGTGGCCAAGGACCGGAGGCTGGCCTCATACCGCTCTATGGTCGTCGGGGCCTTCTTATCCGCATGATAGGTCTTCCATTGCTCCCACAGGTCAGCGACCGAGACCGTAGGGCTGGACTTCCTAGCCTCAGGCTTATGCTCAATAGGCTTCCACTTCGGGAACCGTGAGGCTGCCGGATCAGGCGAGTAATCGAACTCAGCGTTACGCTCTAACTTCGCGGCTGCTGCATCGAGGGCATGAGCGAGAGCCTTGATGAGGAGATTTCTGCTGTCCTGATCAACGGCCAAGCCTTCACGCCTGAGAACGGCATCGGCAATAGGACCGAAGCGGAAAGCCATTGAATGAGCCTGAGCGGCTTCCTTGCCAATCATAAGGGGACCAGCGCCTAACTTTCCGTCTCTAGCCATTTGGTTGATGTTTTGCATCAGAGCCCACCTCTCAGGCGACCCAGGGTTGCGCTCAAGGGTCTCGGCAAAAGCTGTGTAGATGGTGCCAGCTAGGGCGGCTGCTTGTTGATGGCTTAGTCGGGTAGGGGTGTTGTTCCGCTGGCTGTCCCAGAAGCGACGTAGGGCAGCATCGGCCACAGCATGGCGTTCCTTGGCTTCCCTTTGGTCCTTAGTTCGTAACGAGACTTGGACCACCTCTCCGATCTTCACTGAGACGAACCGGTCCCCCACAGGGAGTGTGACTAGATGCCCTTTTAGTTGAATAAGATCCTTAGGAACTCTTTGACGAAGGTGCCAAACGCCACTCTTGGGGTCTTTCCAGGGTCTAGCCATTAACAACGCCATGTGAGCGTCCTGTGTGAGAGTTAGGACGCTTCTAAGTGCTTGTTATCGCTGAAAGCCTTACCACTCAAGGAGAATGAATGGTGCCGGTGGAGAGGATCGAACTCCCGACCTTCGGTTTACAAAACCGCTGCACTACCGCTGTGCTACACCGGCTAATCTCGAAGGGGTGAGGTAGCAGCACGCGAGGCAGGACGCAAGTTCCCTCAAAAAGTAAATATTAAGTGCTCCAGCACACCGAAACCAACCTCCGATTCTGGAATTGTAAGGCAAACAGCAATCACGGAGTTGGTGCTATGAAAGCCTTAGGGGCTTCTGTTCAAACGAGGGTCCTGTCGCAGGGCGCCCTAAAGGTTCTCGTCGTTCTTTCGGTTTTTGCGGGCGCGGGCTTGGTTGGGTCAGCTGAGGCTGCGCCGGCAAGCCACGGTGTGGCTGCAAAGCCTGCCAAGGAGACTGTGACAGCGATTGCCGCCAAGGATGTGGAGACCACGTCGTCGGTTCAGTCCGCCACGGGCAGTGACGCTTACTGCGATATCTCCCGCAAGCGTATGTTCGTTGAGGGCGAGGGCTGGATCGTCCGCCGTGTGACCACCTGCTACTGACGACCGGCTCCCTCCTGGCCCAACGAAAAGCCCCGCCTTTCGGCGGGGCTTTCCTGTTGTGCTCAGTAGCAGGTTGGAGGTTTAGCGCCTCGCGCCAGCGCCCTCGTAGGTCATGATATCCCGGTCCTTGGTCTCCGGCACGAAGAGGAGGCCGACCACGAAGGTCACCAGGGCAATCACGATCGGATACCACAGGCCGTAGTAGATATCGCCGGTGGCTGCCACCATCGCGAAGGCTGTGGGAGGCAGCAGACCGCCGAACCAGCCGTTGGCGATGTGGTAGGGCAGCGACATCGCAGTGTAGCGGATGCGGGTGGGGAAGAACTCCACCAGAGCTGCCGCGATCGGGCCGTAGACCATCGTGACGTAGATCACGAGGATCGTCAGGATGCCGATAGCCTTCAGGGCCTGAGTGTTGCCGAGGGCATCGAAGAAGCCGCCGACCTTCAGGATGCTCGGATCGCCCGCCTTCGGATAACCCGCTTCGCTAGCCGCGGCCGTGAAGGCCGTGATGTTGGCCGCGATGGCTGGAGCGATCGGGGTTTCCTTGCCGTTGAATGTCACCCTCGCAGGCGTGCCTGCCGGAGCGGGGACGAGTTCATACTTGACCGCAGCGCGGGCAAGCGACACGCGAGCAACATCGCAAGGTGAGGTGAAGGTCCGGATGCCCACCGGGTCGAACACCGAGCCGCAGGTAGCAGGATCAGCCACAACCTGGACCTTTCCGGTCTCAAGCGCTTGGTTGAGGCGCGGGCTGATCACGCTCGTCAGAGCCCCGAAGAGCGGGAAGTAGGTGATCGCCGCAATCAGGCAGCCGCCGAGAATCACCGGCTTGCGGCCGATCTTGTCGGAGAGCGCGCCGAAGAACACGAAGCCACCGGTGCCGAGGATCAACGACCAGGCGATCAGCACGTTCGAGGTGAGCAGGTCGACCTTCAGGATGCTCTGGATGAAGAACAGGGCGTAGAACTGGCCCGTGTACCACACCACAGCCTGTCCGATCGCCAGACCGACCAGGGCGATGAGCACCATCTTGGCATTGCTCCATTGGCCGAATGCCTCCTTCAGGGGAGCCTTCGACTGGGTGCCCTCATCCTTCATCTTCTGGAACGCAGGCGATTCGTGCATCTGGAGACGAATCCAGACCGAGATGCCGAGGAGCACCACGGAGAGCAGGAAGGGAATGCGCCAGCCAGCGATCGGCCAGCCTTCGCCCGTCTGGAAGCCCTGCTCACCCATCCAGGTGCGCAGTACGAGAATGACCACGAGGGACAGCAGCAGGCCGACCGTTGCCGTGATCTGAATGAAGCTGGTGTAGAACCCGCGACGGCCCACCGGGGCGTGCTCGGCCACATAGACCGCAGCGCCGCCGTACTCGCCGCCGAGGGCCAGGCCCTGGAGCATGCGCAGCGCGATCAGGACCACCGGTGCAACCCAGCCGATCTGATTATAGCTGGGCAGCAGGCCGACCAGGAAGGTCGAGAAGCCCATGATCAGGATCGTGACCAGGAAGGTGTACTTGCGGCCGACGAGATCGCCGATGCGGCCGAAAAAGATCGCGCCGAAGGGGCGGACTAGGAAGCCGGCCGCGAAGGCCAGGAGCGCGAAGACGTTACGGGTCGTTACGTCGAAGGCGGAGAAGAACTGCGCGCCGATGATCGTGGCGAGAGAGCCGTAGAGATAGAAATCGTACCATTCGAAGACGGTGCCGAGGGAGGAGGCCAGGATGACCTTCCTCTCCTCCTTCGTCATCGGCCGCGGTGCGGCGGCCGAATGCGGCGTCGTTGCTGCTGTTGCCATAGGGTTCCCTTCCATTCATGTGCCCGGTCTGGTCCGGGTTCTGGGCCGCAAGCCCGAATGCCGAGCTTTGAGCCGAGGCATCGTGACTGCTCTGCACAGTCAAGAATCCATCGAATGGGAGGCTACCTCCGGCCTTTCTTTCCACAATTCCCAATTGGTATTTGCGACTTCCGTCTAAGAAGTTGCCAATAACCTATGATTTACAAGCAATAACAGACGGTTCGCTCCAGGCGCGGGTTCGTTATTTGACGTTGCGGAAGGCGCCTTTGACCACAGCAAAAAGGGAAATTGCGGCTGCATTCGAGACGTTGAGGCTCTTGATGGCTCCCGGCATATCCAGGCGTCCGATCGCATCGCAGCATTCCCGCGTTCTCTGTCTCAACCCCTTTCCTTCGGAGCCGAGCACGAGAACGACCGGCAGTCGGATGTTGATCTCATCCAAGTTGGTTTCGCCCGAAGAATCGAGCCCGATTCGCTGATAGCCGCGCTCGCCCAGCGCTGTCAGCGTGTCGCTGAGATTGCGGACGATCATGAAGGGGACATGCTCGAGGCCTCCAGAGGCGGATTTAGCCAAAACGCCTGTTGCGGCGGGGCTGTGTCGGGCCGTCGTGATGATGGCTTCCACGTCGAAGGCCGCCGCCGTGCGGACGATGGCCCCGACATTGTGCGGATCGGTGATCTGGTCGAGAGCCAGCACGACGCGCTGGCCGCTCAAGGTGTCGACGGACGGAGAGGGCAGGGGATCGGCCTCGGCATAGAGCCCTTGGTGGACGGCGTCCGGCTCCAGGAGACGGTTGATTTCGTCCGGCCGGACGATCTCGGGTTCGATCGGCAGAGGGGCATCCAGCTCCTCGCTCAAGCGGCGGGCAGAGTTCTCGGTCGCTAGAAGGCGGCGAATCGTACGCTTGCCGTTGCGCAAGGCTTCGAAGACCGGGTGCCAGCCATAGAGAATGGTCGTGTCGATCTCGAAGTTAGGCCGCCAAGCCTTGGGGTCTCGGCGGCCCGGCTTACCGTGCGGGCGCTGGAATCGGGGTTTGCGGGATTGGAAGGGGCGCTCGCTCATGCTCTTTGGATCTCACGTGTTGTCTGGAGGCCATAGCACAGGGAACGGTCATTCACGACCATCCGATTTCGACGCGCTTTGAGGTTGACACCGGCCATCCACCTCACCATAAGAGCGCCACGGAGCGCCGAGCCAAGGCAAAGCGGTCCGCGGAACAGCCTCGGCGTTGTGCGTTTGGGTTGGGTTCTAAGGGGGAATGTCCCGAGCGGCAAAGGGGGCGGACTGTAAATCCGCTGGCTATGCCTTCGTAGGTTCGAGTCCTACTTCCCCCACCACCCAATCAGACTGGCATGCGGGTGTAGCTCAATGGTAGAGCAGCAGCCTTCCAAGCTGAATACGAGGGTTCGATTCCCTTCACCCGCTCCAATCCCCTAATTCCGACAAATCTTCTCTTCCAGACCTTGGTGCTTTCATGTTTCTCAGGTGCATCGTTGTATCGTTAACATGTGTGTTTCTGGGTGGATGTCTTTCCGTCCCGCCCCATGATTTGGCTGCCGAAGATCTTGGACGATACAGGATCGTCGAGGTTGCTGTGGAAGGTGCAGAGAGCATCCGGTCGTGGCCCACGGAGGAGGAGCGTTTCGTTCAATCCGGCGCCGTCGATGCTGCCACGGGTGATCGGATCAGATCGGAGCCTGCCACGAACTTTCCGCAAGTGGGAGCGCATTTCAAGCAGGTGCTGACGGCGCGACTGAAGGACGAGTTCATTGGCCTGACCGCGCCGGTCTTTGCCGGAAATCAGCCGGCCACAGCGGTGGTTCGTGTGAAGACATTCGACATCCCGTCCGTCGCGCGGCGCGTCTTCGTCGACAATACGGCCAAGTTCCAGGCCGATATCGAGATCCGCGACAAGGCGACGGGGCGAGTTATTCTGCGATACGATGGGCGCTTGCAGACGAAACCGCTGATTGGCGGCGTGGCGACGGGTATCGCTCTGGCTTTCGAAGGTCCGGATCTTGGTTATTCAATGATCACCGATTATCTGTCCACCTATCGAAACTGGCTCTTGCGTAACTGAGCAAAGAGCCCTATTGGGCGGCACGAGTTTGCCGTTCAGGTATCAAGCGTGTCGAGGATCTAAGGACATGGCGAAGGAAAAGTTTGAGCGCAATAAGCCGCACTGCAACATTGGGACGATTGGTCACGTGGACCATGGCAAGACGTCTCTGACGGCGGCGATCACGAAGGTTCTGGCGGAGTCGGGCGGGGCGACGTTTACGGCGTACGACCAGATCGACAAGGCGCCGGAAGAGAAGGCGCGCGGCATCACGATCTCGACCGCTCACGTGGAGTACGAGACCAAGAACCGTCACTATGCCCACGTGGACTGCCCCGGCCACGCCGACTACGTGAAGAACATGATCACGGGTGCGGCCCAGATGGACGGCGCGATCCTGGTGGTGTCGTCGGCCGACGGCCCGATGCCGCAGACCCGCGAGCACATCCTGCTGGCCCGCCAGGTGGGCGTGCCCGCCCTGGTGGTGTTCATGAACAAGGTCGACATGGTCGACGACGCCGAGCTGCTCGACCTGGTTGAGCTCGAGGTGCGCGAGCTTCTGTCGAAGTACGACTTCCCGGGCGACGACATCCCGATCGTGAAGGGCTCGGCTCTTTGCGCTCTGGAGGACCGCCAGCCTGAGATCGGCCGCGATGCGGTTCTCAAGCTGATGGCCGAGGTGGATGCCTACATCCCGCAGCCTGAGCGTCCGATCGACCAGCCGTTCCTGATGCCGATCGAGGACGTGTTCTCGATCTCGGGCCGCGGCACGGTGGTGACGGGTCGGGTGGAGCGCGGCATTGTGAAGGTCGGTGAGGAAGTGGAGATCGTGGGCCTGAAGGCGACGGTCAAGACGACGGTCACGGGCGTTGAGATGTTCCGCAAGCTGCTCGACCAGGGCCAGGCGGGCGACAACGTGGGCGTTCTGCTGCGCGGCACGAAGCGCGAGGACGTGGAGCGCGGCCAGGTGCTGTGCAAGCCGGGCTCGATCAAGCCGCACACGAAGTTCAAGGCCGAGGCCTACATCCTGACGAAGGAAGAGGGCGGCCGTCATACGCCGTTCTTCGGCAACTACCGTCCGCAGTTCTACTTCCGCACGACGGACGTGACGGGCGTGGTGACGCTGCCTGAGGGCACCGAGATGGTGATGCCGGGCGACAACATCACCATGGAAGTGACACTGATTGCGCCGATCGCCATGGAAGAGAAGCTGCGCTTCGCCATCCGTGAAGGCGGCCGTACCGTCGGCGCCGGCGTCGTCGCCGCCGTGATGGACTAACGAGATCCAGGTGGCGGGTTTCCGCCACCTGTTGACCGCCGGAGGAGTGTAGCTCAATCGGCTAGAGCACCGGTCTCCAAAACCGGGGGTTGGGGGTTCGAGTCCCTCCACTCCTGCCAGCGGTCGACAAAGCGAGCGTTTTGTTCTAAAGAGCGCCTCGCAGATGGTTTGAACAGGTGGCGCGAGGCTTGAAAACAGCCTCGCGCCCCTTCAATTTGGGCACAAGCGTGCCTCAGAGGACGTTCGCCGCCGCTCTAAAGGCGGTGCGGGCGCAGAGAAATGGCGAAGACGAACCCGTTCGATTTCATACAGCAGGTCCGCTCGGAAGCCGCGAAGGTGACCTGGCCGACGCGCAAGGAGACCATGATCACGACCGCTATGGTGTTCGTGATGGTGGTGCTTGCCAGCATCTTCTTCCTGGTCGTCGATCAGGCGATCGGCTGGGGCGTTCGCTCGGTGATCCTTGGGCTTGGCAGTTAAGGGGTAGGTGCAATGACGAAGCGTTGGTATATCGTCCACGCCTATTCGAATTTCGAGAACAAGGTCGCCCAGTCGATCAAGGATCAGGCCGCCCAGCGCGGCCTCGAGGACAAGTTCGACGAGGTCATGGTCCCGACCGAGAAGGTCGTCGAGGTGCGCCGCGGCCGCAAGGTCGACACCGAGCGCAAGTTCTTCCCGGGCTATGTGCTCGTGAAGTGCGACCTGACCGACGAGGTTTACCACCTCATCAAGAATACCCCGAAGGTGACGGGCTTCCTGGGCGCCGACAAGTCCAAGCCGGTTCCGATCCCGGATCGTGAGGCCGAGCGGATCAAGGGCCAGGTGGCCGAGGGTGTCGACCACCCGAAGCCCTCCGTCAGCTTCGAAATCGGCGAGCAGGTGCGCGTCTCGGACGGTCCTTTCGCCTCGTTCAACGGCGTTGTCGAGGAAGTCGACCATGCCCGGGCCCGCCTCAAGGTGGCGGTGTCCATCTTCGGCCGCGCGACGCCGGTCGAACTCGAATACGGTCAGGTCGAAAAGGTCTGACCGGCGTGAAGTGGCACCTTACTGGTGGCACTTCTCAGGCTCTCTGAGAGAGCCTTTCATCCGCGGGAGGTCTGCCCGGTCGCCAGCCGGGGTTTTGGACTGGACCGCGATCTGCAACTGCCATTCCGTTCGGTAGGCTCCGGGCGGATGGTCCATTAGGAGCAGTCCTATGGCAAAGAAAATCTCGGGCTACGTTAAGCTTCAAGTGCCCGCAGGCGCAGCCAACCCGTCGCCGCCGATCGGTCCGGCGCTCGGTCAGCGCGGCCTGAACATCATGGAATTCTGCAAGGCCTTCAACGCGAAGACCGCGCAGATGGAGAAGGGCACCCCGATCCCGGTGATCATCACCGCGTATCAGGACCGCTCCTTCACCTTCGAGATGAAGCAGCCCCCGGTCTCGTACTGGCTCAAGAAGGCCGCGAAGATCGACAAGGGTTCGCAGACCCCCGGCAAGGGCGGCAATGTCGGCCGCGTGACCCGCGACCAGATCCGCGAGATCGCCGAGAAGAAGATGGTCGATCTCAACTGCGACACCGTGGAATCCGCCATGGCCATGATCGAGGGCTCCGCGCGCTCGATGGGCATGGAAGTGGCATAAGGAGGGCATGATGGCTGTGAAAGAAGGTAAGCGCATCCGCGCCGCCCGCGAGGGTGTTGATGCCACCAAGCTGTATCCGATCCAGGACGCGGTGAAGCTGATCAAGGAACGCGCCAAGGCGAAGTTCGACGAGACCATCGAGATCTCGATGAACCTCGGCGTCGATCCCCGCCACGCCGACCAGATGGTCCGCGGCGTCTGCAACCTGCCGAACGGCTCCGGCCGTACGGTGCGCGTGGCCGTGTTCGCCCGCGGCGCCAAGGCTGACGAAGCCAAGGCGGCCGGTGCCGACGTGGTGGGCGCCGAGGAGCTCTTCGAGGTGGTCAACGGCGGCACGATCGATTTCGACCGCTGCATTGCCACCCCGGACATGATGCCGCTCGTCGGTCGTCTCGGTAAGGTTCTCGGCCCGCGCGGCCTGATGCCGAACCCGAAGGTCGGAACGGTCACCATGGACGTGAAGGGTGCCGTGGAAGCCGCCAAGGGCGGCGCCGTCGAGTTCCGCGTCGAGAAGGCTGGTATCGTCCATGCCGGTATCGGCAAGGCTTCCTTCGACGAGGTCAAGCTCGTGGAGAACATCAAGGCTTTCGCCGATGCCGTCTCCAAGGCCAAGCCCTCGGGTGCCAAGGGCACCTACATCCAGCGCGTCGCCGTCTCCTCGACGATGGGCCCGGGTGTGAAGGTCGACCCGGCTTCGGTTCTCAACGCCTAAGGTTGTCCTTTTCAGGATTACGGAAGGGCTGGCGTTTAAGACGCCAGCCCTTTTCTATTATGATTTGTATGATTATATGCCGTTAGGTGAGGGCTCTGGACAGAGCCTGATCCGGGTCCACACAATCCTTAAAACTTACTTCACCCTGCCCCTTGGCAAGGTGGGGAAAAAGGATTATAGGGATTCTTTGAGTTTCCAACATAGGCCGAGGCTCCGCTTTTGCGCGGGCGTTAGGCTGAGAATCCGTCCCGGAGACGGGGCGGTGACAGGCCGGCGAGCCAAGAGGCAACTTTTGGCGCGTTCCGGCTATGTCCTGTCCAAGACTGCAGGTGCCGGCTTAGCCGGTTTAATTCGAGAGGGCCTGCATAGACGGGGAAGCCGAGTTTACCATCTGCTAACGCAGATGACGGGAGTCGGTTCGAACCATCTCACCCGGTGCGCCGCCAGGCGTCATTTGGGGGACAGGGCTTGCGAGAGCGTCGTTCAGGATGCCTCGGATGCAAGTCCGGGCCTTGAGCGGCAAATGCAACCGGCGGAAAATTTCCGCCAACCGGAGAGAGCCCAGTGGAAAGAGCAGCAAAGCGCGAGCTCGTCTCGACTCTCAACGACGTGTTTTCGAGCACGAGCGTTGTCGTCGTCGCCCACTATGCTGGCCTCACGGTCGCCGACATGCAGAAGCTGCGCGCGCAGATGAAGCAGGCCGGCGCCACCGTGAAGGTCGCAAAAAACAGCCTCGCCAAAATCGCTCTCGAAGGCAAGGACGTCGCGTCCATCTCGGGCCTTATGAAAGGTCCGACCCTGATCGCTTATTCGAGCGATCCGGTCGCGGCGCCCAAGGTCGTTGTTGATTTCGCCAAGGGGAACGACAAGCTCGTCATCCTCGGCGGCGCAATGGGCACGACCGCCCTGAACGTGGACGGAGTGAAGGCACTTGCCACTCTGCCGTCCCTTGATGAACTGCGCGGCAAGCTGGTCGGCCTTATCCAGGCTCCGGCTACGAAGATCGCTCAGCTCAGCACTGCGCCGGCGGCGAAGCTCGCCCGCGTATTCGGGGCCTATGCCAAGACAGGCGAAGCGGCGTGAGGCCGTACCTCAACACCATCAATCGTTCGAACTGAACCTAAGGAACTAAGAAATGGCTGATCTTGCCAAGCTCGTTGACGATCTTTCGTCGCTGACCGTTCTCGAGGCTGCTGAGCTCTCGAAGATGCTCGAAGAGAAGTGGGGCGTTTCCGCTGCTGCGGCTGTTGCCGTTGCTGCTGCTCCTGGCGGCGCTGCTGCTCCGGCTGCTGAAGAGCAGACCGAATTCACGGTCGTTCTGGCCGGCGCCGGCGACAAGAAGATCGAGGTCATCAAGGAAGTCCGTGGCATCACGGGCCTGGGCCTCAAGGAAGCTAAGGACCTCGTCGAAGGTGCGCCGAAGCCCGTCAAGGAAGGCGTTTCCAAGGACGAAGCCGAGAAGATCAAGGCGACCCTCGAGAAGGTCGGCGCCAAGGTCGAGCTCAAGTAATTTTGCGGCCATCACGGCCGCAGGGTTACCCCCGAGAAATCGGGGCTCAAAGCACACGGTCCCAGGCGTTTTTGCCTGGGGCCGTTGTGTCGTCAAAGAGGCCGGGCTTCTTTGATGATGTCTAGAAGGGCTCGCAAAGAGCCCGGATTGGTTCGAAAACCGGCGCTTTCCGCCGGGCGGCTCATCCAGGGTCCCGATCCCGGGATTCTCGATTAGCCGTGTATGAGGAACGAGGTCCAGATGGCCAATACACTGATCGGCCGGAAGCGCATTCGCAAGTTCTTCGGGAAAATCAAGGAAGTGGCGGAGATGCCGAACCTCATCGAGGTTCAGAAGGCATCCTACGACCAGTTCCTGATGGTCGAAGAGCCAAAGGGTGGCCGGCCGGAAGAGGGCTTGCAAGCCGTCTTCAAATCGGTTTTCCCGATTTCGGACTTTTCTAATACTGCCCTGCTCGAGTTCGTGAAGTACACGTTCGAGCCGCCGAAGTATGACGTGGACGAGTGCCGCCAGCGGGGCATGACCTTCGCTGCGCCGCTGAAAGTCACGCTGCGCCTCATCGTGTTCGATGTGGACCCGGATACCGGCGCCCGCTCCGTGAAGGACATCAAGGAGCAGGACGTCTACATGGGCGACATGCCGCTCATGACCGACAACGGCACCTTTATCGTGAACGGCACCGAGCGCGTGATCGTGTCTCAGATGCACCGTTCGCCGGGCGTGTTCTTCGACCACGACAAGGGCAAGACGCACTCCTCCGGCAAGCTGCTGTTTGCTGCCCGCATCATCCCGTATCGCGGTTCCTGGCTCGACATCGAGTTCGACGCCAAGGACATCGTCTATGCGCGTATCGACCGCAAGCGTAAGCTCCCGGTCACGTCGCTGCTCTACGCCCTCGGCCTCGACGGCGAGGAGATCCTCAACACCTTCTACAACCGCATCACCTACACCCGCGACGGCGACGCCTGGTCGGTGCCGTTCGATGCGGAGCGCATGAAGGGCTTCAAGGCCTCCGTGGACCTGGTCGACGCCAAGTCGGGCGAGGTCGTGCTCGAAGCCGGCAAGAAGCTGACGGCCCGCACGGCCCGCCAGCTCGCCGAGAAGGGCCTCAAGAACCTGCGCGCGACCGATGAGGACCTCTACGGCCAGTATATCGGCGAGGACCTCGTCAACCCGTCTTCCGGCGAGATCTACGCCGAAGCCGGTGACGAGATCACCGAGAAGCTGCTGAAGGGTCTGGACGAAGCCGGGTTCACCGAGATTCCGGTGCTCGACATCGACCACGTCACGATCGGCCCGTACATCCGCAACACGCTTGCGGTCGACAAGGCTTCTTCCCGCGAAGACGCCCTGTTCGACATCTACCGCGTCATGCGCCCGGGCGAGCCGCCGATCCTCGACACGGCGGAAGCGATGTTCAACTCGCTGTTCTTCGATGCCGAGCGCTACGACCTCTCGGCCGTGGGCCGCGTGAAGATGAACATGCGCCTCGACCTCGACGCCGAGGACACCGTGCGCACCCTTCGCCGCGAGGACATCCTCGCGGTCACGAAGGCGCTCGTAGACCTGCGCGACGGCAAGGGCGAGATCGACG
Organism: Microvirga soli; assembly: GCF_016734765.1. Lineage (GTDB taxonomy): Bacteria > Pseudomonadota > Alphaproteobacteria > Rhizobiales > Beijerinckiaceae > Microvirga > Microvirga soli. The sequence goes on from NZ_JAERQE010000012.1 coordinate 75,254, forward strand.
ACATCGACCACCTCGGCAATCGCCGTGTGCGCTCGGTCGGCGAGCTCATGGAGAACCAGTACCGCCTGGGTCTGCTCCGCATGGAGCGCGCGATCAAGGAGCGTATGTCGTCGGTCGATATCGACACCGTCATGCCGCAGGACCTGATCAACGCGAAGCCTGCGGCTGCCGCCGTGCGCGAGTTCTTCGGCTCCTCGCAGCTCTCGCAGTTCATGGACCAGACCAATCCGCTCTCCGAAGTCACGCACAAGCGTCGTCTCTCGGCGCTTGGCCCGGGCGGTCTGACCCGCGAACGTGCCGGCTTCGAAGTGCGCGACGTGCACCCGACGCACTATGGCCGCATCTGCCCGATCGAGACGCCGGAAGGCCCGAATATCGGTCTGATCAACTCGCTGGCCACCTTCGCCCGCGTGAACAAGTACGGCTTCATCGAGACGCCGTTCCGCCGCGTGCGCGACAGCCGCGTGACCGACGAGGTGATCTACCTCTCGGCCATGGAAGAGGCGAAGTACAACATCGCCCAGGCCAACTCGCTGCTCGACGGCAATGGCACGCTTACCGAAGAGCTCGTGATCTGCCGCCGCGCCGGTGAGAACATCGTCGTGGCTCCGGACCGGGTGGACCTCATGGAGGTGTCGCCGAAGCAGCTCGTGTCTGTTGCGGCCGCGCTTATCCCGTTCCTCGAGAACGACGACGCGAACCGCGCGCTCATGGGCTCGAACATGCAGCGTCAGGCCGTGCCGCTCGTGCAGGCGGACGCTCCGTTCGTCGGCACGGGCATGGAAGCGATCGTGGCCCGGGATTCCGGTGCCGCCATCGGGGCCCGCCGCACCGGCATCGTCGACCAGGTGGACGCGACCCGTATCGTTATCCGCGCGACGGAGAACACGGATCCGACCCGTCCGGGCGTCGACATCTACCGCCTGCAGAAGTTCCAGCGCTCCAACCAGTCGACCTGCATCACGCAGAAGCCGCTGGTCCGCGCCGGAGACATCGTGCGCAAGGGCGACATCATCGCCGACGGCCCGTCGACCGAGTACGGCGAGCTGGCGCTCGGCCGGAACGTGCTCGTCGCGTTCATGCCGTGGAACGGCTACAACTTCGAAGACTCGATCCTGCTCTCCGAGCGGATCGTGAAGGAAGACGTCTTCACCTCGATCCACATCGAGGAATTCGAAGTGATGGCCCGCGACACGAAGCTGGGTCCTGAGGAAATCACGCGCGACATTCCGAACGTGTCGGAAGAGGCGCTGAAGAACCTCGACGAAGCCGGCATCGTGTATATCGGCGCCGAGGTCCATGCGGGCGACATTCTCGTCGGCAAGATCACCCCGAAGGGCGAGAGCCCGATGACGCCGGAAGAGAAGCTTCTGCGCGCCATCTTCGGCGAGAAGGCCTCCGACGTTCGCGACACCTCGCTGCGTGTGCCCCCGGGCGTGACCGGCACCATCGTGGAAGTCCGTGTCTTCAACCGTCACGGCGTCGACAAGGACGAGCGTGCCCAGGCCATCGAGCGCGAGGAGATCGAGCGTCTCGCGAAGGACCGCGACGACGAGCAGGCGATCCTCGACCGCAACACCTATGCGCGTCTGGCCGAGATCCTCTCGGGCAAGAGCGCCGTTGCAGGCCCGAAGGGCTTCAAGAAGGACACGAAGATCACCCGCGAGCTGCTCAACGAGCACCCGCGGTCTCAGTGGTGGCAGTTCGCGGTCGAAGACGATGCTCTGATGACCGAAATCGAGGCCATGCAGAAGCAGTACGACGAGTCGAAGAAGCGCCTTGAGCAGCGCTTCCTGGACAAGGTCGAGAAGCTGCAGCGTGGCGACGAACTTCCTCCGGGCGTCATGAAGATGGTCAAGGTCTTCGTCGCTGTGAAGCGCAAGATCCAGCCGGGCGACAAGATGGCCGGCCGTCACGGCAACAAGGGTGTCGTGTCGCGCATCGTTCCCATCGAGGACATGCCGTTCCTTGAGGACGGCACCCATGCGGACATCGTGCTCAACCCGCTGGGCGTGCCGAGCCGCATGAACGTCGGCCAGATCCTCGAGACGCACCTTGGCTGGGCTGCTGCCGGTCTCGGCAAGCAGGTCGCCCAGGCGGTCGACGCCTACATGCGGTCGGGCCAGTCCAAGGGGCTTCGCGATCAGCTCGTGTCGATCTACGGCAACCTGCCGGAAATCGAGCAGGCTTCCGACGAGGAACTGGCCGAGCTCGGCAACAAGCTGCGCCGCGGTGTTCCGTTTGCCACCCCCGTCTTCGACGGTGCGAAGGAATCGGACATCGAGGTCATGCTGGAGAAGGCCGGCCTCGACCCGTCGGGTCAGGTGACGCTCTACGACGGCAAGACCGGTGAGCCTTTCGACCGCAAGGTGACCGTGGGCTACATCTACATGCTGAAGCTCCACCACCTCGTGGACGACAAGATCCACGCCCGCTCCATCGGCCCCTACAGCCTCGTCACCCAGCAGCCGCTGGGCGGAAAGGCCCAGTTCGGCGGCCAGCGCTTCGGCGAAATGGAGGTCTGGGCACTGGAGGCTTACGGCGCCGCCTACACCCTGCAGGAAATGCTCACGGTCAAGTCGGACGACGTGGCCGGCCGTACGAAGGTCTACGAGGCCATCGTTCGTGGCGACGACACGTTCGAGTCGGGCATTCCGGAGAGCTTCAACGTTCTCGTGAAGGAAATGCGTTCGCTCGGCCTCAACGTGGAGCTGACCAATTCCAAGAAGGCCGCCAACGAGGCGGGGCAGCTGCCCCCGTCCGAGGCTGCCGAGTAAGAGACCGCTCAACTATGACGCTTGGCCGCGGCGATGATGCCGCGGCCCCATGCAATTGCCGGTGAGGGTGCTTATCTAGCGCCCTCCAGCCCAGGAGACGGCGATGAATCAAGAGGTCATGAATCTCTTCAACCAGACGGCCCAGCCGCAGAGCTTCGATCAGATCAAGATCTCGATCGCGAGCCCTGAGAAGATTCTGTCCTGGTCCTACGGCGAGATCAAGAAGCCGGAGACCATCAACTACCGTACGTTCAAGCCCGAGCGCGACGGCTTGTTCTGCGCGCGCATCTTTGGCCCGATCAAGGACTACGAGTGCCTGTGCGGCAAGTACAAGCGCATGAAGTACAAGGGCGTGATCTGCGAGAAGTGCGGCGTCGAGGTGACGCTGGCCCGCGTCCGTCGCGACCGCATGGGCCACATCGAGCTCGCAGCCCCCGTGGCTCACATCTGGTTCCTCAAGTCCCTGCCGAGCCGCATCGGTCTGCTGCTCGACATGACCCTGAAGGATCTGGAGCGCATCCTCTATTTCGAATCCTACATCGTCGTCGATGCGGGCCTGTCGCCGCTCAAGGATCGTCAGCTCCTCTCCGAGGAGGAGTACATCCGTGCTCAGGACGAGTTCGGTGAGGACTCGTTCACGGCCATGATCGGCGCGGAAGCCATCCGCCGGATCCTGCAGGAGCTCGATCTCGAGAAGACCGCTCAGCAGATCCGCGAGGAGATCGCGGTCACCACGTCCGAGCTGAAGCCCAAGAAGCTCATGAAGCGCCTCAAGATCATCGAGGCCTTCGTTCAGTCGGGCAACAAGCCCGAGTGGATGATCATGACGGTCGTTCCGGTGATCCCGCCGGACCTGCGTCCGCTCGTGCCGCTGGACGGCGGCCGCTTCGCGACCTCGGACCTGAACGACCTGTACCGCCGCGTCATCAACCGTAACAACCGTCTGAAGCGGCTCATGGAGCTGCGTGCGCCGGACATCATCGTCCGCAACGAGAAGCGCATGCTCCAGGAGGCGGTCGACGCCCTGTTCGACAACGGCCGCCGCGGCCGCGTCATCACGGGTGCCAACAAGCGCCCGCTGAAGTCGCTCGCCGACATGCTCAAGGGCAAGCAGGGCCGGTTCCGTCAGAACCTTCTCGGCAAGCGCGTGGACTACTCGGGCCGCTCGGTCATCGTGGTGGGTCCGGAGCTCAAGCTGCACCAGTGCGGCCTGCCGAAGAAGATGGCGCTCGAGCTCTTCAAGCCGTTCATCTACGCCAAGCTCGATGCGCGCGGTCTCTCCGCCACCGTCAAGCAGGCGAAGAAGCTCGTCGAGAAGGAGAAGCCCGAGGTTTGGGATATCCTGGACGAGGTCATCCGCGAGCACCCGGTTCTCCTGAACCGCGCGCCCACGCTGCACCGCCTCGGCATCCAGGCTTTCGAGCCCACCCTGATCGAGGGCAAGGCGATCCAGCTGCACCCGCTCGTCTGCGCCGCGTTCAACGCGGACTTCGACGGCGACCAGATGGCCGTCCACGTGCCGCTCTCGCTCGAGGCTCAGCTTGAAGCCCGCGTGCTGATGATGTCGACCAACAACATCCTGCACCCGGCCAACGGTCAGCCGATCATCGTGCCCTCGCAGGACATCGTTCTCGGCCTCTACTATCTGTCCATCGTGTCCGACGGCCAACCCGGCCAGGGCAAGGCTTTCGCCGACATGGGCGAGATCGAGCATGCCCTGAACGAGAAGGTCATCACGCTCCACACCAAGATCCGGTATCGCTGGGAAGGTTTGGACGAGGACGGCAAGCCGGTGTCGAAGATCGTCGACACCACGGCCGGCCGCGTGATGCTCTCGCGTCTCCTGCCCAAGCACCCGATGCTCCCCTACGAGGTCGTGAACAAGCTCATGACCAAGAAGGAGATCTCCAACATGATCGATGCCGTGTACCGGCATTGCGGTCAGAAGGAGTCGGTGATCTTCTGCGACCGCATCATGGGCCTCGGCTTCTACAATGCGTTCAAGGCCGGCATCTCGTTCGGCAAGGACGACATGGTGATCCCGGAGAACAAGTGGGACATCGTCGAGGAGACCCGTGCCCTCGCGAAGGACTACGAGCAGCAGTACCAGGACGGCCTCATCACCCAGGGCGAGAAGTACAACAAGGTTGTCGACGCCTGGGCGAAGTGCTCGGACCGCCTCGCGGCCGAGATGATGAACCGCATCTCGACGGTTCAGAAGGACGAGAACGGACGCGATAAGCCGGTCAACTCGATCTACATGATGTCCCACTCGGGTGCCCGTGGTTCGCCGGCCCAGATGAAGCAGCTCGCGGCAATGCGCGGCCTCATGGCCAAGCCGTCCGGCGAGATCATCGAGACGCCGATCATCTCGAACTTCAAGGAAGGCCTCGACGTTCTCGAGTACTTCAACTCGACCCACGGCGCCCGTAAGGGTCTGGCCGACACCGCGCTCAAGACCGCGAACTCGGGTTACCTGACCCGCCGTCTCGTGGACGTGGCGCAGGATGCGGTCATCCGTGAGCCGGATTGCGGCACCGAGAAGGGCATCAAGATGCGTGCCATCATCGACGCCGGCCAGGTGGTCGCGTCGCTGGCGTCCCGCATTCTCGGCCGCTCGACGGCCGAGGATCTGGTGGCCCAGGACGGCACCGTCATCGTCCCGACAGGCACGATGATCGAGGAGCACCATCTCGAGGCGATCGGCGCTGCCGGTATCCAGGAGGTGAAGATCCGCTCCGTGCTCGTCTGCGCGTCGAAGAACGGTGTCTGCGCCACCTGCTACGGCCGCGACCTGGCCCGGGGTACGCCGGTCAACCACGGCGAGGCTGTGGGCGTGATCGCGGCGCAGTCCATCGGCGAGCCTGGCACGCAGCTCACCATGCGTACCTTCCACATCGGTGGTGCCGCACAGATCGCTGACTCGTCCTTCATCGAGTCGAGCTTCGAGGGCACCATCGGCTTCCGCAACAAGAACATTGCGCGCAACTCCGACGGCGATCTCGTCGTCATGGGCCGCAACGTGGCTGTTGTGGTCATCGGCCAGGATGGCGCCGAGCGGGCGGTTCACCGTCTGCAGTATGGCTCCCGCCTGAAGGTGGACGAGGGCGACACGATCAAGCGCGGCCAGCGTATCGCCGAGTGGGATCCCTACTCCCGCCCGATCCTGACGGAAATCGACGGTACGGTGGGCTACGAGGACCTCGTGGACGGCGCATCGATGATCGAGTCGATGGACGAGTCGACCGGCATCGCCAAGCGCGTGGTCATCGACTGGCGCGGTTCTCCGCGTACGGCCGATCTACGCCCGGCGGTAGTCATCCAGGGCGCCGGCGGCAAGGTGGCCAAGGTCGCTCGCGGTGGCGATGCCCGCTACCTGCTGCCCGTGGACGCGATCCTCGCGGCCGATCCAGGCTCGAAGGTCAAGGCCGGCGACATCCTCGCCCGTGTCTCGACCGAGAGTGCCAAGACCCGCGACATCACGGGCGGTCTGCCGCGCGTGGCGGAGCTGTTCGAGGCCCGTCGTCCGAAGGATGCTGCCATCATTGCGGAGAAGTCCGGTACGATCCAGTTCGGCCGCGATTACAAGAGCAAGCGTCGCCTGACGCTCAATCCGCACGATGGTTCGGAGCCGGTGGAGTACCTGATCCCCAAGGGCAAGCACATCCACCTGCAGGACAACGACGTGGTCGAGACCGGCGACTTCATTGTCGACGGCAACCCGGCACCGCACGACATCCTGGCGATCAAGGGCGTCGAGGAGCTCGCAGCCTACCTCGTGAACGAGATCCAGGAGGTCTACCGCCTCCAGGGCGTGCTCATCAACGATAAGCACATCGAGGTGATCGTTCGCCAGATGCTGCAGAAGGTTGAGATCACCGAGGGCGGCGATTCCGAGCTGCTCACCGGCGAGCAGGTGGATCGTCTCGAACTCGAGGAGATCAACGAGCGTCTTGTGTCCGAGAAGAAGAAGCCCGCCGAAGGCGTGCCGGTTCTCCTCGGCATCACCAAGGCCTCGTTGCAAACCCGCTCCTTCATCTCGGCGGCGTCCTTCCAGGAGACCACCCGCGTCCTCACCGAGGCGGCGGTCAACGGCAAGGTCGACACTCTTGAGGGCCTCAAGGAGAACGTCATCGTCGGCAGCCTGATCCCGGCCGGCACGGGTGCGCTCACCGCTCAGATCAAGGCCGTTGCGACCCATCGCGACGAGCTGATCCTGCAGCAGAAGCGCTCCGAGTCCCAGGCTCAGGTGAGCGAGCTGCCTCCGGCGGCCGAGTAAACCGCGAAGACCTTATAAGAATGGAAAAGGCCGCCCCTGGGCGGCCTTTTCGTGGGCTTTTACTGGGAGGCGCTTGTCCCGAGAGCAATTGTGAGCAGCCCGAGCTTCGCCAGCCACACGAGGGCTCTGACGGTCAGGGCAGGCGAGGCATTTTGGTGCCCGGCAATGATGTTCCGGACGGTCGTGCATTGGCCACCCGCCAGCTTCCACACGGTGAGAAGGAAGGCAGAGGAGATATCCGGCGACGCATTCACCAAGGCCACCCTCAGGCCTAGCCGCTCCAGCACCTCAGCCTCGCTGATCCCGGCTGCCTGAGAGACCACGTAGTGGCTGGAGAAGGGAAGCGACGGGAAGCTGGCGAAGAGATCGAACGGATCGGGTCGAGCCGGCCAGAAGCCGCGCATGGCTTCAGGGGAGGGCGCTGACTGTCCGGCATCTCTCATGGCGGCCAGTTCCTGCCACAACTCCTCATAGGCCTTGACGATAACCTGCCAGTCGAAGCGCTCCCTTGCACGGACCGCGCCGCTAGCGCCCATACGGCGGCGCAGGTCCGGATCGGCCGCGAGGCGCTCGAAGGCTGCTGCCGTTGCATCGACGTCCACCGCGACGGCGGTTGATGCCTGACCGATATAGGAATCGTATGTGTCGACCTCGAGCGCGTGGCGTGTGGCGAGGTGGTGCCCCGCGCCTGGCGGGGCAGCCATGGTCGGGACGGCAAACCCGTCGATGCCGTTCCTCACCGTATCCTTGTATCCATCCAATCGGTCACCACCACCGGCAGCTCGGCCGCCATGGCTTCGATGGGGGTAAGGCCAAATGTCTCCTGAATGTTGTCGGACAGGGAGCAGAACACATCCGCCGCCGCCCAGGCGGTATCTCTGACGTCACTGATGCGACCGTCGAGGACGATGGAGCGCACGGACGGGCAGAGCTTGGCTCTTGCCTCAGACAAAGCCTGGGCGATATGATCGTTGGCCGTCCAGCCGCACTCGATCAGCACGACGCGATGGCGGCGGGCCAAGCGCTCCAAGGCCAGGTACATGGGGGTCGGGTTCGCCTTGGCGTGGAAGGAAAGGCGCCCGAGGAACAGGACCACGAAGTCAGCCGAGCTGATACCGAGAGATGAGCGTGCCTCGTTCCTGCGTTCCATCCGTCCAGCTTGAACCTCGCATTCCACGCCAAGGGGAATCACCGGTAGTTGCGGCCTGACGAAGCGGGTGGCACCCAGGCGCCGGGATAGATGTTCCTCCTGGCGCGCGAAAAGCGTCTCGATAACGGCTCGGGATACTGCCGACGTGCAGATGATCGCGTCCCAGGGCTGCACCGCAGCCGTCAGGAGACTGGTGAGTCCATCTATCGCGGGCGGACGACAGGGTGTGGTTCACCCCGCACAGGCTCCAAGACCTCGGCCCATGAAGCTCCCGCTGCCACGTTTGCGCTGTGTTAATCGGGCTGGGGGTAAAAAGGCAGCCAACCTCCCTGAGGGCACCAGCCTTGCCAGTTGTGATGTAGCGTGGCGAGCGATCTGGGCAGAAGCCTTTGACAAAGCTGCAGAATTGGTTCCCCGCCTTCGCATTCCCCACATAACCGATGGGCGCATTCTCGGAGGAATGACGGGCGAAAGCCGAAAGGAAGCTATGGCCGGCGAAGTGTCGGCCCATCGGTTTCCCATGGGTAACGTCATAAGCCTCCGCCTCGAAGTGAATCGCCGCCGTCACCATCTGCCCTCCATCTTCCGGTGCTACTTCATAACCTTGTGTCAAACGGTGCGAAACCCATGTAGAAGAGACAGGGCCGGCTACATCCCGTCTTCAGGGACAGCCTTTCTGGATCGTTACCGAAAAGTGTTGACTTTGCACGACTCGGGCGCTAGAGAGACCGGACTTTCCGGCTGGCCGTAGGTTTTCGCCAGTCGAGGCGCCTAGCTTCGACGGATGCCACCTAAACGCTGCCGAACTCAACCTTGACTGACACTCGTCAGATTTAGGGCACGACCGCGGTCTAAAAATCGTGGTCCTCTGCAATCGCACCACGCCATGGGCTTACCCAAGTCAATGGCGTGGCTTCGTTTTGTGCAACCTGAAAAGGTCCGCAGAAAGCGAAGAGCGGCGTTCAACCGTTGAAGACACATTCATGGCCACCTGCTGGGTGGCCGGTCAAAGAGGGCACAGGATGCCAACGATCTCTCAGCTGATCCGCAAGCCGCGGACTGCGCAAAAGAGCCGGAATAAGGTTCCCGCGCTTGAGGCCTGCCCGCAGAAGCGTGGCGTGTGCACGCGCGTTTATACGACGACCCCGAAGAAGCCGAACTCGGCTCTGCGTAAGGTCGCTAAGGTTCGTCTGACGAACGGGTTCGAAGTCATCGGGTACATACCGGGTGAGGGTCACAACCTTCAGGAGCACTCCGTGGTCATGATCCGCGGCGGCCGTGTGAAGGACCTTCCGGGTGTCCGCTATCACATCCTCCGCGGTGTCCTCGACACCCAGGGCGTGAAAAATCGTAAGCAGCGTCGTTCGAAGTACGGCGCGAAGCGGCCGAAGTAAGCCGTCAACTGTATTTGAGGTCGGAGCTAGCTCATGTCCCGCCGCCATAGCGCCGAAAAGCGTGAGATCATCCCGGACGCCAAGTTCGGCGATATCGTCGTCACGAAGTTCATGAATTCCATCATGTACGACGGCAAGAAGTCCGCTGCAGAGAGCATCGTTTACGGTGCGTTCGACAGCATCGAAAGCCGTGCCAAGGCGAACCCGCTTGAGGTCTTCAAGCAGGCCCTCGACAACGTCGCTCCGGCAATCGAGGTTCGTTCCCGCCGCGTCGGCGGTGCGACCTACCAGGTCCCGGTCGAGGTTCGCACCGAGCGCCGTCAGGCTCTGGCGATCCGCTGGATCATTCAGGCCGCTCGCGGCCGTAACGACAAGACCATGATCGAGCGTCTCTCTGCTGAGCTGCTCGATGCCTCGAACAACCGCGGCAATGCCGTGAAAAAGCGCGAAGACACCCACCGTATGGCGGAAGCCAACCGTGCGTTCTCGCATTACCGCTGGTAAAGGTCTGAGGAGCTGAGCGATGCCCCGCACGCACGCGATTGAGGACTACCGCAACTTCGGCATCATGGCCCACATCGATGCCGGCAAGACCACCACGACCGAGCGCATCCTTTACTACACCGGTAAGTCCCACAAGATCGGTGAAGTGCACGAGGGTGCCGCCACCATGGACTGGATGGAGCAGGAGCAGGAGCGTGGCATCACGATCACGTCCGCTGCGACCACCTGCTTTTGGAACGACAAGCGCCTGAACATCATCGACACCCCCGGCCACGTCGACTTCACCATCGAAGTCGAGCGTTCGCTGCGTGTGCTCGACGGCGCTGTCTGCGTTCTCGACGGCAACCAGGGCGTCGAACCCCAGACCGAGACCGTGTGGCGTCAGGCCGACAAGTACGACGTTCCCCGTGTCGTGTTCGTCAACAAGATGGACAAGACCGGCGCGAACTTCTTCAGCTGCGTCGCCGATATCATCAAGCGCGTGGCCGGCAAGCCTGTCTGCCTCCAGATCCCGATCGGTGCGGAGAGCGATTTCCGCGGCATGGTCGATCTGATCAAGATGAAGGCCCTTGTCTGGTCCGGCGAGGCGCTCGGCGCCAGCTTCGACGAAGTCGAGATCCCGGACGACCTGAAGGACCAGGCTCTCGAGTATCGTGCAAAGCTCGTCGAAGCTGCGGTGGAGATGGACGACGACGCTCTGGCGGCTTATCTCGACGGCCAGGAGCCGGACGAGACCACCTTGCGTCGCCTGATCCGTACGGCCGTGCAGCGTCGTGCCTTCCATCCGGTGCTCTGCGGCTCCGCGTTCAAGAACAAGGGCGTGCAGCCCCTGCTCGACGCCGTCGTGGACTTCCTGCCGTCCCCGGCAGACCGTGAGGCTATCCAGGGCATCGACTTCAAGACCGAAGAGCCGACGATCCGCAGGCCGACCGACGAGGAAGGCTTCTCCATGCTTGCCTTCAAGATCATGGATGACCCCTTCGTTGGTACGATCACCTTCTGCCGCGTCTATTCCGGCAAGGTGAACGCTGGCGATACGCTGCTCAACTCGTCACGCGACAAGAAAGAGCGCGTTGGCCGCATGCTTCTGATGCATGCGAACAACCGTGAGGACATCAAGGAAGCCTATGCTGGCGATATCGTCGCTCTCGCAGGTCTCAAGGAAGTCCGCACTGGCGACACGCTGTGCGACCCGAGCAAGGCTGTTATCTTGGAGCGCATGGAGTTCCCGGAACCGGTGATCGAGATCGCCATCGAGCCGAAGTCGAAGGCCGACCAGGAGAAGCTGGGCCTTGCCCTGTCGAAGCTGGCCGCTGAGGACCCGTCCTTCCGCGTCTCCACCGACCAGGAGTCGGGCCAGACGATCCTGAAGGGCATGGGCGAGCTTCACCTCGACATCAAGGTCGACATTCTCCGTCGTACCTACAAGGTCGATGCGAATATCGGCGCTCCGCAGGTCGCCTATCGTGAGACGGTCACGAAGAAGGCCGAGATCGACTACACCCACAAGAAGCAGACCGGCGGTACGGGCCAGTTCGCCCGCGTCAAGATCGTCGTTCAGCCGAACGAGCAGGGCGCAGGCTTTGCCTTCGAGTCGAAGATCGTCGGCGGCGCGGTGCCTAAGGAGTACATCCCGGGCGTCGAGAAGGGCCTGCAGTCGGTCGTGGGTGCTGGCGTCGTCGCCGGCTTCCCGGTGGTCGATCTCAAGGTCGAGCTCGTCGACGGTGCCTTCCACGAAGTCGACTCGTCGGCCCTGGCCTTCGAAATCGCCTCTCGCGCTGCTCTGCGTGAAGCCCTCCAGAAGGGTGGATCGGTTCTCCTCGAGCCGGTGATGAAGGTCGAGGTCACGACTCCGGAAGACTATACGGGTTCGGTGATCGGCGATCTGAACTCCCGCCGTGGTCAGATCCAGGGTCAGGACATGCGCGGCAACGCCGTGGTAATCAACGCGATGGTCCCGCTCGCCAACATGTTCGGCTACGTCAATACCCTGCGCGGCATGAGCCAGGGTCGTGCGAGCTACACCATGCAGTTCGACCACTACGAGCAGGTGCCGTCGAACGTGGCTGCCGAGGTTCAGGCGAAGTACGCCTGAACCCATTAAGCGAAATTTGAACGATCAAAGGAACGGGTGCCACGATGGCGAAGGAAAAGTTTGAGCGCAATAAGCCGCACTGCAACATTGGGACGATTGGTCACGTGGACCATGGCAAGACGTCTCTGACGGCGGCGATCACGAAGGTTCTGGCGGAGTCGGGCGGGGCGACGTTTACGGCGTACGACCAGATCGACAAGGCGCCGGAAGAGAAGGCGCGCGGCATCACGATCTCGACCGCTCACGTGGAGTACGAGACCAAGAACCGTCACTATGCCCACGTGGACTGCCCCGGCCACGCCGACTACGTGAAGAACATGATCACGGGTGCGGCCCAGATGGACGGCGCGATCCTGGTGGTGTCGTCGGCCGACGGCCCGATGCCGCAGACCCGCGAGCACATCCTGCTGGCCCGCCAGGTGGGCGTGCCCGCCCTGGTGGTGTTCATGAACAAGGTCGACATGGTCGACGACGCCGAGCTGCTCGACCTGGTTGAGCTCGAGGTGCGCGAGCTTCTGTCGAAGTACGACTTCCCGGGCGACGACATCCCGATCGTGAAGGGCTCGGCTCTTTGCGCTCTGGAGGACCGCCAGCCTGAGATCGGCCGCGATGCGGTTCTCAAGCTGATGGCCGAGGTGGATGCCTACATCCCGCAGCCTGAGCGTCCGATCGACCAGCCGTTCCTGATGCCGATCGAGGACGTGTTCTCGATCTCGGGCCGCGGCACGGTGGTGACGGGTCGGGTGGAGCGCGGCATTGTGAAGGTCGGTGAGGAAGTGGAGATCGTGGGCCTGAAGGCGACGGTCAAGACGACGGTCACGGGCGTTGAGATGTTCCGCAAGCTGCTCGACCAGGGCCAGGCGGGCGACAACGTGGGCGTTCTGCTGCGCGGCACGAAGCGCGAGGACGTGGAGCGCGGCCAGGTGCTGTGCAAGCCGGGCTCGATCAAGCCGCACACGAAGTTCAAGGCCGAGGCCTACATCCTGACGAAGGAAGAGGGCGGCCGTCATACGCCGTTCTTCGGCAACTACCGTCCGCAGTTCTACTTCCGCACGACGGACGTGACGGGCGTGGTGACGCTGCCTGAGGGCACCGAGATGGTGATGCCGGGCGACAACATCACCATGGAAGTGACACTGATTGCGCCGATCGCCATGGAAGAGAAGCTGCGCTTCGCCATCCGTGAAGGCGGCCGTACCGTCGGCGCCGGCGTCGTCGCCGCCGTGATGGATTGATAGATAGAGGATCAAAGGACAGCGGCCGGGTTACGGCTCGGTCGCTTCCCTTGTTGAATGGATAAGCCATGAACGGTCAAAACATTCGTATTCGCCTTAAGGCGTTCGACCATCGGATCCTCGACGCTTCGACACGGGAAATCGTGTCGACCGCGAAGCGGACCGGCGCTCAGGTTCGCGGGCCCATCCCGCTGCCGACGCGCATCGAGCGCTTTACGGTGCTTCGCTCGCCGCACATCGACAAGAAGTCGCGCGAGCAGTTCGAGATGCGCACTCACAAGCGTGTGCTCGATATCGTGGACCCCACCCCGCAGACGGTTGATGCCCTTATGAAGCTCGATCTTGCTGCTGGTGTGGACGTGGAAATCAAGCTCTAAGCCGTTAGGCTGGAGCTTTCGGTAGACACGCCGAGAGGATACGCACATGCGCTCAGGCGTCATTGCACAGAAACTAGGGATGACCCGCATCTTCACGGATGCCGGCGAACACATCCCCGTCACGGTTCTGAAGGTCGACAGCTGTCAGGTCGTCGCCCACAGGACCAAGGAAAAGAACGGCTATACCGCGCTGCAGGTCGGCGTCGGCAAGGCCAAGGTCAAGAACGTTTCGAAGGCCGAGCGCGGCAACTTTGCCGTCGCCAAGGTCGAGCCGAAGCGCAAGCTCGCGGAATTCCGCGTCTCCGAGGATGCTGTCATTCCGGTCGGCGCAGAGATCACCGCTGATCACTTCATTGCCGGTCAGTTCGTGGACGTCACGGGGATCACCACCGGTAAGGGCTTCGCCGGCGGCATGAAGCGCTGGAACTTCGGCGGACTGCGCGCCACGCACGGCGTGTCGGTCTCCCACCGCTCGATCGGTTCGACCGGTGGCCGCCAGGATCCAGGCAAGACGTTCAAGAACAAGAAGATGCCGGGTCACCTGGGTGTCGAGCGCGTCACGACGCAGAACCTGCGCGTGGTGTCGACCGACGTCGAGCGCGGTCTGATCCTCGTCGAAGGCGCCGTTCCCGGCGTTGCCGGCGGTTGGATCTTCGTCCGCGACGCGGTGAAGCGCAAGCTGCCTGCCGAAGTGCCGATGCCCGGCTCCTTCCGCACGGCCAACGACGCTGCGCCGGCCCCCCAGGCTGAGCAGGCCCAAGAGGAGAATGCGTGATGAAACTTGATGTCACCACGCTTGAGGGCAACACCGCTGGTTCGGTCGATCTGAACGAGGCCATCTTCGGTCTCGAGCCGCGCGCCGATCTTCTTGCCCGCTGCGTCCGCTGGCAACTCGCAAAGCGCCAGGCCGGTACGCACGCTGTGAAGAACCGGTCGCTCATCGATCGGACCACGAAGAAGGTCTACAAGCAGAAGGGCACCGGTGGCGCCCGCCACGGCGCCGCGAGCGCTCCCCAGTTCCGGGGCGGCGGTCGTGCCTTCGGCCCGCAGGTCCGCAGCCATGCTCACGACCTGCCCAAGAAGGTTCGCGCTCTCGCTCTGAGGCACGCGCTCTCGTCCAAGGCCAAGGACGCTTCTCTCGTCGTGATCGACGACGTGACGCTGTCCGAGCCGAAGACGAAGGCTCTCGTCGAGCGCTTCGGCAAGCTCGGCCTCGGCAACGCCCTGATCATCGGCGGCGCTGAGATCGAGACGAACTTCCAGCGGGCTGCTCGCAACATCCCGAACATCGACGTCCTGCCGGTGCAGGGCATCAACGTCTATGACATCCTGCGTCGCGAGAAGCTCGTTCTCACGAAGGCGGCTGTCGATGCGCTGGAGGCGCGCTTCAAATGAGCCTGGACCCGCGCCATTACGATGTAATCGTGAGCCCGGTCATTACCGAGAAGGCCACGGCCCTGTCCGAACAGAACAAGGTCGTCTTCAAGGTTCGACTGGATGCGACGAAGCCGCAGATCAAGGAAGCGGTTGAGAAGCTGTTCGATGTCAAGGTGAAGAGCGTTAATACGGTCCTCACCAAGGGCAAAGTGAAGATGTTCCGCGGCACCCGCGGCCAGCGGTCGGACGTGAAGAAGGCGGTTGTAACCCTCGCTGAGGGCCAGACCATCGACGTCACGACGGGCCTCTGATCGGTTGAGAGAGTGATCCGATGGCTTTGAAAACATTCAAACCAATCACCCCCGGCCTGCGCCAGCTGGTGATCGTGGACCGCAGCGAGCTCTACAAGGGCAAGCCGGTCAAGAAGCTGACGGAGGGCAAGAGCTCCTCCGGCGGCCGTAACAACATGGGTCGCGTGACCGTCCGCTTCCGTGGCGGTGGTCACAAGCGCACCCTGCGCCTGGTCGACTTCAAGCGTCGTGCCCGTCTGGGCGATGTGGCGACCGTGGAGCGGATCGAGTACGATCCGAACCGCACAGCCTTCATCGCGCTCATTGGCTACGCTGACGGCGAGCAAGCCTACATCCTGGCCCCGCAGCGTCTGGCTGTCGGCGATCAGGTGTCGGCTGGCGAGCAGGTCGACATCAAGCCGGGCAACGCGATGCCGATCGGCAACATGCCGGTGGGAACGATCATCCACAATGTGGAGCTGAAGGTCGGCAAGGGTGGCGCACTCGCCCGCTCCGCCGGCACCTACGCCCAAATCGTGGGTCGTGACCAGGGCTACGTAACGGTCCGCCTGAACTCCGGTGAGCAGCGTCTGGTCCATGGCCAGTGCTTCGCCAGCGTCGGTGCGGTGTCGAACCCGGACCACATGAACACCTCGATCGGTAAGGCTGGTCGTAACCGCTGGCTTGGCAAGCGTCCGCACAACCGCGGCGTTTCCATGAACCCGATCGACCACCCGCACGGTGGTGGTGAGGGCCGTACCTCCGGTGGTCGCCATCCGGTGTCCCCATGGGGCGTTCCGACCAAGGGCAAGAAAACCCGTTCGAACAAGCGGACCGACAAGTTTATCGTGTCGAGCCGTCACGCTCGGAAGAAGTAAGGATAGAGGCACGTCATGGCACGTTCGCTTTGGAAGGGTCCGTTCGTCGACGGCTACCTCCTCAAGAAGGCCGAGGCTGCCCGTTCCTCGGGCCGCAACGAGGTTATCAAGATCTGGAGCCGCCGCTCCACGATCCTCCCGCAGTTTGTGGGCCTCACGTTCGGGGTCTACAACGGTCAGAAGCACATTCCCGTCAACGTGAGCGAGGAAATGGTGGGTCATAAGTTCGGCGAGTTCTCGCCGACCCGCACCTTCCACGGCCACGCGGCGGACAAGAAGGCGAAGAGGAAGTAAGATGGGTAAGGCCGCGACTCCTCGCGCACTGAGCGACACAGAGGCACAAGCCGTCGCTCGCATGCTGCGCGTCAGCCCCCAGAAGCTCAACCTTGTTGCGGCCCTTATCCGCGGCAAGAAGGTTTCTGCAGCTCTCGCCGATCTCGAGTTCTCCCGCAAGCGCATCGCTCGCGACGTGAAGAAGTGCCTCGAGAGCGCCATTGCCAACGCCGAGAACAACCACAATCTCGATGTGGACGATCTCGTCGTCAGCCAGGCCTTCGTCGGCAAGGCGCTTGTCATGAAGCGCTTCCACGCCCGGGCCCGTGGCCGGGGTGCTCGTATCGAAAAGCCGTTCTCGAACCTCACGATCGTGGTTCGGGAAGTTGCCGAACAGGCATAAAGGAGAACCAGATGGGTCAGAAAGTTAACCCGATCGGTCTTCGGCTCGGCATCAACCGGACCTGGGACTCGCGCTGGTTCGCCGGCAAAGGCGAGTACGCCAAGCTGATGCACGAGGATATGGCGATCCGCGAAGCGCTGATGAAGCAGCTGAAGCAGGCCGCCGTTTCGAAGATCGTCATCGAGCGTCCGCACAAGAAGTGCCGCGTCACCATTCACTCGGGTCGTCCGGGTGTGGTGATCGGCAAGAAGGGTGCCGACATCGAGAAGCTCCGCAAGCTCGTCGCTAAGATGACCGACGCGGATGTGGCGATCAACATCGTCGAAGTCCGCAAGCCGGAAGTCGACGCGACGCTGGTGGCCGATTCCATCGCCCAGCAGCTCGAGCGCCGCGTTGCGTTCCGCCGTGCCATGAAGCGTGCCGTTCAGTCGGCCATGCGTCTGGGCGCCGAGGGCATCCGTATCAACTGCTCGGGCCGTCTCGGTGGCGCTGAAATCGCCCGCCTCGAATGGTACCGCGAGGGTCGCGTTCCGCTGCACACGCTGCGTGCGGATGTGGACTACGGTACGTCCACGGCTTTCACGACCTATGGCACCTGCGGCATCAAGGTCTGGATCTTCAAGGGCGAAATCCTTGAGCACGATCCGATGGCCCAGGACAAGCGGATGAACGACGAAGGAGGCCGCTCCGGTGGCCGCCGCGAGCAAGCGGCGTAACCGAGAGGTCAGGAGAGGTTTGCCATGTTGCAACCGAAGAAAACCAAGTTCCGTAAGCAGTTCAAGGGCCGCATCTCCGGCACCGCGAAGGGCGGCACGGACCTCAACTTCGGCCAGTTCGGCCTGAAGGCGATGGAACCCGAGCGTGTCAACGCTCGCCAGATCGAGGCGGCTCGCCGCGCCATTACCCGCGCCATGAAGCGCGCGGGCCGGGTGTGGATCCGCATCTTCCCGGACGTGCCGGTGTCGTCGAAGCCGACGGAAGTGCGTATGGGTAAGGGTAAGGGCGCTCCCGAATTCTGGGCGGCCAAGGTTAAGCCTGGCCGTATCATGTTCGAGATCGACGGCGTGTCAGAGGATATCGCTCGTGAGGCCCTGCGCCTCGGCGCTGCGAAGCTTCCGATCAAGACGCGCTTCATCCAGCGCATTGCCGAGTAAGGAGGGGATCATGAAGACCAAGCAGAGATTCTCTGATCTTAAGGCAATGTCCGCCGACCAGCTGTCGGATGAGCTGCTGAACCTGAAGAAGGAGCAGTTCAACCTCCGCTTCCAGCGCGCCACGGGCCAGCTCGAGAACACCGGACGCGTCCGTGAGGTCCGTCGGGACGTCGCCCGCGTCAAGACACTGCAGCGCCAGAAGGCCGCTGCGGCCAAGGCTTAAGAGGAAATCAAGATGCCAAAGCGCGTTTTGCAGGGCGTCGTTGTCAGCGATAAGCAGGACAAGACGGTCGTTGTGAAGGTAGAGCGTCGCTTTACGCACCCGGTCATGAAGAAGACCGTGCGTAAGACGAAGAACTACCATGCTCATGACGAGAACAACACTGCCAAGGTGGGCGACACGGTCTTCATCGAAGAGACCAAGCCGCTCTCCAAGCTCAAGACCTGGGTGCTCGTCGACCAAGCGAAGGCCTAAAAAGCCTTCCCTAGGGGTTGTCAATCGAGGGCGGCTCGTGTATACGGCCGCCTTTCTCGACATATGAAGGGCAGGGGACATTAGATCCCCGTCAGGCGTAGTCCGGGGGGCAATCCTGCCTTGGCCTGGAAACCTGTCTGAAACAAAGGAAAGGATCAAAGCCATGATCCAGATGCAGACGAATCTTGACGTCGCCGACAATTCCGGCGCCCGTCGCGTGATGTGCATCAAGGTTCTCGGCGGTTCGAAGCGTAAGTACGCTTCCGTGGGCGATATCATCGTCGTATCCGTGAAAGAAGCTATCCCGCGCGGCCGCGTGAAGAAGGGCGACGTCATGAAGGCGGTCGTCGTGCGCACCGCCAAGGACATCCGTCGCGCTGACGGTTCGGTCATCCGTTTCGACCGTAACGCCGCCGTTCTGATCAACAATCAGAAGGAGCCGGTTGGCACCCGTATCTTCGGCCCCGTTCCCCGTGAACTGCGTGCCAAGAACCACATGAAAATCATTTCGCTTGCGCCGGAGGTGCTCTAATGGCCGCGAAGATCAAGAAGGGCGATAAGGTCGTCGTCCTGACCGGTCGCGACAAGGGCAAGACCGGTGAAGTTGTCCAGGTGCTTCCGAAGGAAGAGCGCGCGGTTGTCCGTGGCGTGAACGTCGTGAAGCGCCATCAGCGCCAGACGGCAAACCAGGAAGCTGGCATCGTCTCGAAAGAGGCCGCCATCCATCTGTCGAACCTGGCTTACGCGGACCCGAAGGACGGCAAGCCGACCCGGGTTGGTTTCAAAGTTCTCGAAGACGGCCGCAAGGTTCGTTTCGCCAAGCGCTCGGGGGACCTGATCGATGGCTAAGGCTCAGGTGGACGGCTACACGCCGCGAATGAAGAAGCACTACGAAGAAGTGGTGCGTCCGAAGCTGATTGAAGAATTCGGCTACAAAAACCCCATGGAAGTTCCGTCGATCGAAAAGATCGTCCTGAACATGGGCGTTGGCGAGTCGACTGCGGACTCGAAGAAGGCGTCGGTGGCCGCTGCCGATCTCGCTCTCATCGCCGGCCAGAAGCCGGTGATTACCAAGGCCCGTAAGGCTATCTCGCAGTTCAAGGTTCGCGAGCACATGCCGATCGGTGCCAAGGTCACGCTGCGCAAGGCTCGCATGTATGAGTTCCTTGACCGCTTCGTGACCATCGCGCTCCCGCGCGTCCGCGACTTCCGGGGCCTGAACCCCAAGTCGTTCGACGGCCGCGGCAACTACGCAATGGGTATCAAGGAGCACCTGGTGTTCCCTGAGATCAATTACGACAGGGTCGAGCAGGTTTGGGGCATGGACGTCATCATCACCACGACGGCGAAGACTGACGATGAAGCCCGCGCCCTGCTGCGTCACTTCAACTTCCCGTTCCGGCAGTGAGGATAACTGTCCTCAAACGCGGACACTGGAGATAAAAGCATGGCTAAGAAAAGCGCTATTGAGAAGAACAAGCACCGTCGTGAGCTGGTGAAGAAGTTCGCCGGCCGTCGCGAGCGCCTCCTGGCGGTCGCCAACGACGAGTCGAAGTCCATGGAGGAGCGCTTCGAGGCGCGCCTCAAGCTGGCCGAGCTGCCGCGCAACGCGAGCCCGACCCGCATCCGCAACCGTTGCGAGATCACGGGCCGTCCCCGCGCTTACTACCGCAAGCTCGGCATGTCCCGTATCGCTCTGCGCGAGCTCGGCAACAAGGGTCTGATTCCAGGCCTCGTGAAGTCCAGCTGGTAAGGGGAGGGCATCATATGATCAACGATCCGTTGGGCGATATGCTCACCCGTATCCGTAACGCGCAGATGCGCCGTCGCGGGACCGTCTCCACCCCTGGCTCGAAGCTGCGCGCTCGCGTTCTCGAAGTTCTCAAGTCTGAGGGCTACATTCGCGACTATTCGCAGACCGAGTTCGGCAATGGCCGGACCGAGTTTTCGATTGAGCTGAAGTACTATGACGGCCAGCCGGTGATCCGCTCGATCGAGCGCGTCTCCAAGCCGGGCCGCCGCGTGTATGCCTCCGTCGACACCATGCCTCGCGTGGCCGACGGTCTCGGCATCACCATTCTCTCGACGCCCCAGGGCGTGATGGCCGATCACGAGGCCCGTGAGAAGAACGTGGGCGGCGAAGTGCTCTGCAAGGTCTTCTAAGGCCAGGCACCCGCACAGAACCACGAGGATTCGAAAATGTCACGAGTAGGCAAGAAGCCCGTTCCGGTTCCGTCAGGTGTGACGGCGACCGTCGACGGTCAGATGGTGAAGGTTAAGGGCTCGAAGGGCGAACTTTCGTTCCTCGTTCCCGAAGAAGTGCTGGTTGCTTTCGAGGACGGCGCCGTGTCGGTGAACCCGCGCGACGAGTCCAAGACGGCCCGTGCGAAGTGGGGCATGTCCCGCGCTCAGGTGGCGAACCTGGTCGAAGGCGTGTCCAAGGGCTTCGAGAAGCGCCTTGAGATCAACGGCGTCGGCTACAAGGCCGCCGTTGCCGGCAAGGTGCTGAAGCTGTCGCTGGGCTACAGCCATGACATCGACTACGCGATTCCGGCAGGCGTGACGATCACGACGCCGAAGCCGACCGAAGTCATCGTCGCCGGCATCGACAAGCAGGTCGTTGGTCAGACCGCCGCCGAGATCCGCGAGTATCGCGGTCCGGAGCCCTACAAGGGCAAGGGCGTCAAGTATGCCAACGAGTTCATCTTCCGCAAGGAAGGCAAGAAGAAGTAAGGACGACGTATCATGGCTGAGAAGAAAGGCGCTGAAGATCGCCGCAAGGCTCGTGTGCGCCGTGCGATCAAGAAAGCAGCGAACGGTCGTCCGCGTTTGTCGGTCTTCCGTTCGTCCAAGCAGATCTATGCCCAGATCATCGACGACGTGCGCGGCCATACGGTCGCTGCGGCTTCGACCCTCGAGACTGACCTGAAGGGCAAGCTCAAGACCGGCGCTACTGTCGACGCGGCGAAGGAAGTTGGCAAGCTCGTGGCTGAACGCGCGGTTGCTGCCGGCGTGAAGCAGGTCATCTTCGACCGCTCGGGCTACCTCTATCACGGTCGCGTTAAGGCTCTGGCCGACGCTGCCCGTGAAGGCGGTCTGGATTTCTAACGGCGGGTTCAATCCAAGCAACCCTTAGCGAGCGGGCCCGCCGCCCGCGCAAGTGAGAGGTCTCATGGCTAGAGAACCAAGAGAACGTGCTGATCGCGAAGAGCGCGACAGCGAATTCGTGGACCGCCTGGTCCACATCAACCGTGTCGCCAAGGTGGTGAAGGGCGGCCGTCGCTTCGGCTTTGCTGCTCTCGTCGTCGTCGGCGACCAGAAGGGTCGCGTCGGCTTCGGTCACGGCAAGGCTCGCGAAGTGCCGGAAGCCATTCGAAAGGCTACGGACGCTGCCAAGCGCTCCATGATCCGCGTTGCGCTGCGCGAAGGCCGTACGCTCCATCACGACGTGAACGGCCGCCACGGCGCCGGCAAGGTCGTGCTGCGTGCCGCTCCCCAGGGTACCGGCATCATCGCCGGCGGCCCAATGCGCGCCGTCTTTGAGGTGGTGGGCATGCAGGACGTGGTCGCCAAGTCGCTCGGCTCGTCGAACCCGTACAATCTCGTTCGCGCAACCTTCGATGCGCTCAAGAACGAGGACAGCCCGCGTTCGGTCGCCGCTCGCCGTGGCCTGAAGGTCTCGACGCTGCAGGCTCGCCGCCGTGACGCTGACACCAGCGAAGCCGCTGGCGCTGAAGCGTAAGGGAGACTTTGACCATGGCAAAGAATCCTGCTTCCGCAGCAAAGACCGTCACCGTTGAGCAGATCGGCTCGCCGATCCGCCGCGAGGCCAAGCAGCGTCAGACGCTGGTCGGTCTCAAGCTCAACAAGCTTCATCGTACTTCGACCTTGGAAGACACGCCTGCGGTTCGCGGCATGATCGAAAAGGTCAAGCACCTCGTGCGCGTTGTCGACGGGCAGTGAGGAGAGCGTCATGAAACTCAACGAAATTCGTGACAACGAAGGTTCTACCAAGAACCGCATGCGTGTCGGCCGTGGCATCGGCTCCGGCAAGGGCAAGACCGGCGGTCGTGGCGTCAAGGGACAAACGTCCCGTTCAGGCGTGGCGATCAAGGGCTTCGAAGGCGGTCAGATGCCTCTGCACCGTCGTCTGCCGAAGCGCGGCTTCAACAAGCCGAACGCAATCGACCTCAACGAGGTCAATGTCGGCCGCATCCAGCAGGCCATCGAGGCCGGCAAGCT
This sequence comes from Microvirga soli, assembly GCF_016734765.1. Lineage (GTDB taxonomy): Bacteria > Pseudomonadota > Alphaproteobacteria > Rhizobiales > Beijerinckiaceae > Microvirga > Microvirga soli. The sequence goes on from NZ_JAERQE010000012.1 coordinate 98,157, forward strand.
CGACAAGGGCGCTGCCGTCACGGTTGAGTCGCTGGTTGCAGCCGGTGTGGTCTCCAAGCCGCGCGACGGCGTGAAGATCCTCGGCGTCGGGGAGCTCAAGACGAAGCTTTCCTTCCAGGTTGCAGGCGCGTCCAAGTCGGCCGTCGAAGCGATCGAAAAGGCCGGTGGCTCTGTCACCCTGCTGGGTGGCGTTGCGCAGGCGTGAGCCAGCGCCCACATTGACTAAGATCCAAGCGGCGGCCCGCGTTAAGATCGCGTGGCCGCCGTTTGCGTGATAACCGTCACGGTTCTAGTATTTCGGGGACACCACTATGGCCTCAGCAGCCGAGCAACTTGCGGCAAACATCAATTTCGGCGCCATCGCCAAGGCCGATGAGCTGAAGAAGCGCATCTGGTTCACCCTGGGCGCCCTCATCGTCTATCGTCTCGGCACCTACATCCCGCTGCCCGGTATCAACCCGGAAGCCCTGGCACAGAGCTTCCAGAATGCCAGCGGCGGCGTTCTCGGCCTCTTCAACATGTTCTCGGGCGGCGCCGTAGAGCGCATGGCGATCTTTGCCCTGAACATCATGCCGTATATCTCGGCCTCGATCATCGTTCAGCTTCTCACCTCCGTTCTGCCCTCGCTCGAGGCGCTCAAGAAGGAAGGGGAGGCGGGCCGCAAGATTCTCAACCAGTACACCCGCTATCTCACGGTAATGCTCGCGGTGTTCCAGTCATGGGGCATTGCAGTGGGCCTGCAGAGCTCCGGCACCATCGTAGACGCGCCTGGTCCGTTCTTCCTGATCTCGACAGTGATCACCCTCACCGGCGGCACCATGTTCCTCATGTGGCTCGGCGAGCAGATCACGTCGCGTGGCATCGGCAATGGCACCTCGCTGATCATCTTCGCTGGAATCGTGGCGAACCTGCCATCAGCCATCGCCGGCACGCTCGAACTCGGCCGTCAGGGCGCGATCTCGACCGGTTTGATCATCGGCGTGATCGTCATGGCCGTTGCCATCATCTACTTCGTGGTGTTCATGGAGCGCGCTCAGCGGCGTCTCCTCATCAACTACCCGAAGCGCCAGGTCGGAAACCGGATGTATGAGGGACAGACCTCGTTCCTGCCGCTCAAGCTGAACACCTCGGGCGTGATCCCGCCAATCTTCGCCTCTTCGCTGCTTCTGCTGCCCGCGACCATCGCCAGCTTCCAGACCAACGCGGATGGAACAGGGTTCATTTCCACGCTGACCGCTTATCTCAGTCACGGGCGTCCCGCCTATATGTTCCTTTACGCGGCGCTGATCGTGTTCTTCGCCTTCTTCTACACGGCCATCGTCTTCAATCCGACGGAGACGGCAGACAACCTGAAGAAGCAGGGCGGCTTCATCCCGGGAATTCGTCCCGGTGAGCGCACGGCGGACTTCATCGACCAGGTTCTCACCCGCATCACGGTGCTCGGCGCAATTTACCTGGTGATCATCTGCCTGATTCCCGAACTGCTGGTGTCTTATGCAGCTTTGCCGTTCTACTTTGGCGGCACTTCGCTTCTGATCGTCGTGTCTGTTACCATGGACACGGTTGCTCAGGTGCATGGTCATCTGCTCGCGCACCAATATGAGGGCCTCGTCAAGAAGGCGAAGCTCAAGGGATCGCGTAGGCGCTAACAATGGACACCTCGCCCGAAGGCGAGCATTCTCGACGAAGTCAGGGGGGCGTCGATGAGGATCATCCTGCTGGGGCCGCCGGGGGCCGGTAAAGGCACTCAGGCTGTGCGTCTGGTGGAGCGGCTGGGGATCCCCCAGCTGTCTACCGGCGACATGCTCCGCGCAGCCGTGGCTGCCGGTACACCGGTCGGCCTCAAGGCTAAGGCCGTGATGGACCGGGGCGATCTGGTGTCGGACGACATTGTCGTCGGCATCATAGCGGACCGTATTGAGGAGCATGACGCCAAAGCCGGCTTCATCCTCGACGGCTTTCCGCGGACTGTCGCTCAGGCTGAAGCCTTCGACCGGATGCTGGCCGATAAGGGCTTGAAGCTCGATTCTGTCATCGAGTTCAAGGTCAACGAAGCCGATCTGGTCGAGCGGATCGTCAGGCGGGCCAAGGACACCGAGGCCCGTGGCGAGCCTGTCCGCAAGGACGACAACCCTGAGGTCTTCAAGACCCGGCTTGAGGCGTATAGAAATCAGACGGCCCCGCTTTCGGCCTATTACGAGCGCACGGGCATGCTGAAGACCGTCGATGGCATGAAGCCCATCGACGACGTGACCCTGGAGATCAAGGAAATCCTCGGTCGCTGAGGGGTAGGGGCTTGACGGACGGGTTAATTTCCGTTAGGGGCAAGCTCTTGCACAAGAACCTGCATATCCAGAGGGTCTCTATGGAGGGGCCCTTCTGGTTTGTTGTGTTTTTCGCATAAGGAACCCGCGCAAGGGCCGGCCTCCACCGGACGCGCGATAATCATAACCCGAAGCTTTTGCTTCCCACATGGAGACGGACGATGGCCCGTATTGCAGGCGTCAACATCCCGACTGCCAAGCGCGTTGTAATCGCGCTTCAGTATATTCACGGCATTGGGGCCAAGAAGGCCCAGGAGATCATCGAGAAGGTCAACATCCCGGCCGAGCGTCGCGTGAACCAGCTGACCGACGCCGAGGTTCTGGCCATCCGCGAGACCATCGACCGCGACTACGTCGTCGAGGGCGACCTGCGCCGCGAAGTGTCTATGAACATCAAGCGCCTGATGGATCTCGCTGCTTATCGTGGCCTGCGCCACCGCCGCAGCTTGCCCGTTCGTGGTCAGCGCACCCATACGAATGCCCGCACTCGCAAGGGCAAGTCGAAGCCGATCGCCGGCAAGAAGAAGTAATTTCCCGAGCGGCCACCCCTGGCGGGTGGCCCTTTCTCCCGAGCGCCTGGCATGACGGGCGCGCTTGAAGGATCTTTGGAATGGCTAAAGAAGCTACCCGCGTCCGCCGCCGCGAACGCAAGAACATCGTTTCCGGCGTGGCGCATGTGAACGCCTCGTTCAACAACACCATGATTACCATCACGGACGCCCAGGGCAACACGATATCGTGGTCCTCGGCCGGCGCGATGGGTTTCAAGGGTTCGCGTAAGTCGACCCCTTATGCGGCTCAGATCGCTGCTGAAGATGCTGCCCGCAAGGCTGCCGAGCACGGCATGCGCACCCTCGAGGTCGAGGTGTCCGGCCCCGGCTCCGGTCGTGAGTCCGCCCTGCGCGCCCTGCAGTCGGCCGGCTTCACCGTCACTTCGATCCGTGATGTGACGCCGATCCCGCACAATGGCTGCCGCCCGCGCAAGCGTCGCCGCGTCTAAGGTTATCCTGCGCGTGGGGCACCCCCACGCGCGTTCCGGTTTCAAGGGCTGGCCTAGGCCTTCCCTTCAAGCCGTACCTCGAGAGGTGTGGTTGTGATCCAAAAGAACTGGCAAGAGCTGATTAAGCCGAACAAGCTCGAAGTCTCCCCAGGCGACGATCCGAAGCGTATTGCGACGGTTGTTGCGGAGCCGCTCGAGCGTGGCTTCGGCACGACGCTCGGCAACTCCCTGCGTCGCGTCCTGCTGTCGTCCCTCCAGGGCGCCGCCGTCACGGCCGTCCATATCGACGGCGTGCTGCACGAGTTCTCGTCCATCCCGGGCGTCCGCGAGGACGTGACGGATATCGTCCTCAATGTGAAGACGATCGCCATCAAGATGCAGAGCGAAGGCGCCAAGCGCATGACGCTCCGCAAGACCGGCCCTGGCGCCGTGACTGCTGGCGACATCAACACGGTCGGCGATGTGCAGATCCTGAACCCCGAGCTCGTGCTCTGCACCCTCGATGAGGGCGCCGAGATCCGCATGGAGTTCACGGTCGATACCGGCAAGGGCTATGTTCCCGCAGAGCGCAACCGCACCGAGGACGCCCCGATCGGCCTCATCCCGGTCGACTCGCTCTACAGCCCGGTGAAGAAGGTCTCCTATCGTATCGAGAACACCCGTGAGGGCCAGATCCTCGACTACGACAAGCTGATCATGACGGTCGAGACCAACGGCGCCGTGACGCCTGAGGATGCCGTGGCCTATGCCGCCCGCATCCTTCAGGACCAACTCCAGGTCTTCGTCAACTTCGAAGAGCCCCGCAAGGAAGAAGCTGCCGCCGCTGCGCCGCAGCTGCCGTTCAACCCGGCGCTCCTCAAGAAGGTGGACGAGCTCGAGCTGTCGGTCCGTTCGGCGAACTGCCTGAAGAACGACAACATCGTCTATATCGGCGACCTGATCCAGAAGTCGGAAGCGGAAATGCTCCGTACTCCGAACTTCGGCCGCAAGTCGCTCAACGAGATCAAGGAAGTTCTGGCCGGCATGGGCCTGCACCTCGGCATGGACGTGCCGGGCTGGCCGCCGGAGAACATCGAAGATCTCGCGAAGCGCTTCGAAGAGCACTACTAAGAATTCCGAAGCCGCCTGTCATTCTTGACGGGCGGCTTCGATCAAGCCCCGCCGGAAACCGGCGGATCAAAAGAGAGACGGTCCGTCCCTTGGCACGGCGGCCGGAAGATTCAGGAGAAAGCCAATGCGTCACGGATTCCGTGGTCGTCGCTTCAACCGCACGACCGAACACCGCAAGGCCATGTTCGCCAATATGGCGGCTGCGCTGATCAAGCACGAGCAGATTGTCACGACGCTCCCGAAGGCCAAGGACCTGCGTCCGGTCGTCGAGAAGCTGATCACGCTCGGCAAGCGCGGTGACATGCACGCCCGCCGCCTCGCCATGTCGAAGCTGCGCGATGAAGCCATGGTCAAGAAGCTTTTCGACGTTCTGGGCAAGCGCTATGGTGACCGCAATGGCGGCTACACGCGCGTCCTGAAGGCGGGCTTCCGCTACGGCGACAACGCCCCGCTGGCCGTGATCGAGTTCGTGGATCGCGACGTTGATGCGCGCGGCCAGGATTCGGGCCCGACCATGAAGGATGAGATCATCGAGGCCGCCGAGTAATTCTCGGTACAAGCGATCTAATCAAGGGCGGCTTTCGAGCCGCCCTTTTTGTTTGCCTGCTCGGCTTCCCATATTTCCGGTGGAGCTTGGACTTTCGTGCCCCGGGCTCTATCGAAGGGATATGTCGACCGAGGGATTCGAGACCATGCGCTTTATGCCATTTCGCCTGTCCATTGCCATCGTGGCCTTTGCTCTAGGGATTGCCGGGGTGCAGGCCCAAACGCAGCGGGTCGTTCCAGAAAGCAAGGCCCAGGTCCAGCTCTCCTTTGCACCCGTCGTGCGGCAGACGGCAGGGGCGGTCGTCAACGTCTACGCTAAGCGGAACGATCGCCGGCAGAATGCCGCCATCGAGGATTATTTCCGCCGTTTCTTCGGCGATAACGCGCCGGGCGTTCCGCGCGGCCGGTCGCAGAGCTCCCTCGGCTCGGGCGTCATCGTCGATCCCTCCGGCCTCGTGATCACGAACAACCATGTGATCGAGAACATGACCGAGGTGAAGGTGGCGCTGGCCGACCGGCGGGAGTTCGAGGCCGATATCCTGCTGCGCGATTCCCGCACAGATATTGCCGTCCTCAAGCTGAAGGACGCCAGCAATCTCCAGGCCGTCGAGCTCGGCGACTCGGAGGCCCTTCAGGTCGGCGACATCGTGCTGGCTATAGGCAATCCATTCGGTGTCGGCCAGACAGTGACCCAGGGCATCGTCTCAGCCCTGGCACGCACCCAAGTCGGCATCTCCGACTACCAGTTCTTCATCCAGACGGATGCCGCCATCAACCCGGGCAATTCGGGCGGTGCCCTCATCGATATGAACGGTCGGGTGGTGGGCATCAATACGGCAATCTATTCCCGCTCGGGCGGCAGCATCGGCATCGGGTTCGCCGTGCCATCCAGCATGGTCCGGGTGGTGCTCAACTCAGCCAAGGGCGGCGCGAAGAACGTGGTGCGGCCTTGGCTCGGAGCCCGCCTCCAGCCCGTCGACGGCGACATCGCCAGCGGGTTGGGATTGGAACGCCCGACAGGCGTCTTGGTGACTGCCGTTTATGACAAGGGACCGGCAGCCGAGGCGGGCCTCAAGCGTGGCGACGCCATCCTGGAAGTTGACGGGCAGCCGGTCGATAACCCGGATTCCTTCGGCTACCGCTTCACCCTCAAGGGAACGGACGGGCAGGCGCCGCTGACCGTTTTGCGGGGCGGAAAGCGGAGCATGATGCAGGTCAGGCTGATGCCGCCGCCCGAGAACCCGCCGCGGGATCCGGTGCGCAGCCGTGGGCGGACCCCGTTTGCCGGCGCGACCCTCGTCAACATGTCCCCGGCGGTGGCCGACGAACTGCAGATCGATGTCGCCGACGATGGAGTCGTCGTGGCCGAACTGGAGGAGCGCAGTGTCGCTGCCAGCGTCGGGTTCGAGAAGGGTGACCAGATCGTCGCCATCAACGGAGAGCGTGTTGCGAACACCCGGGATGCGGATCGGCTGATCAACCGCAACGGCGGCTACTGGGAAATCACCGTCAGCCGTGGCGGGCGGACCTTCACGACGGTGCTTGGCCGTTAGCGCATCGTGCGGAAAAGTGGACCCAGTTTTCCGGTCCACACGATGCGCTCATTAAAAAGTGGAGCATCGGGTTGATCCCAAAAGTGCAAATCCACTTTTGGGTCCGATGCTCTAAGCGCGACGGCGGCGTCAGGATCGGCTATTGATGACGGAACACATTTGAGTCCCTGTTCATCATGAGCGATCTGTTTTCCTCCGCCGGCCTCGACCAGAACGCGCCACGCCCCTTGGCAGACAGGATGCGGCCGATAAAGCTCTCTGAGGTGGTCGGCCAAGATCATCTCGTGGGGCAGGACGGCATCCTCACCCGGCTTATCGCTTCGAAGTCCCTCGGCTCCCTGATCTTCTGGGGACCTCCCGGGACCGGCAAGACCACGGTCGCCCGGCTGATGGCCCATGAGACGGATCTGCATTTCGACCAGATCTCGGCGATTTTCTCCGGCGTGGCGGATCTCAAGAAGGTCTTCGAAGCTGCCCGGCATCGCAGGTCAATGGGTACGGGCACGCTGCTCTTCGTGGACGAGATCCACCGCTTCAACCGGGCTCAGCTCGATGCCTTCCTGCCGGTCATGGAAGACGGCACGATTACCCTGGTTGGCGCGACTACGGAAAACCCGTCCTTCGAGTTGAACGCCGCGCTTCTCTCCCGCGCTCGGGTGCTGCTGTTCAAGTCGCTCGACGAGGATGCGATCCAGAAGATCTTAGCTCGTGCCGAGGAGATCAGCGGCAAGAGCCTGCCGCTCGACGGGGAGGCGAGGGCATCTCTCGTCCGTATGGCGGATGGCGACGGGCGCGCCGTGCTGACGCTGGCCGAGGAAGTCTGGCGCTCGGCCAAGCCCGACGAGATTTTTGACGCAGAGCAGTTGCAGGAAATCATCCAGCGCCGCGCCCCCATCTACGACAAGGGGCAGGAGGGGCACTACAACCTCATCTCAGCCCTGCACAAGACCATCCGTGGGTCCGATCCGGACGCGGCGCTCTACTACCTGTCCCGCATGCTGGACGCCGGCGAGGACCGGCTCTTCATCGCCCGCCGGCTGGTGAGGGCGGCGGTGGAGGACATCGGTATGGCCGATCCGCAGGCTCTGGTCATCGCCAACGCGGCCAAGGATGCCTTCGACTTCCTTGGCTCGCCGGAGGGGGAGTTGGCGTTGGCCCAGGCTGCGGTCTACCTCGCCACCGCGCCGAAATCGAATGCTCTCTACACGGCTTATAAGGGTGCGACGCGGGTCGCGAAGGAGCACGGCTCCCTCATGCCGCCGAAGACGATCCTGAACGCCCCGACCAAACTCATGAAGCAGATCGGCTACGGCGAGAGCTACGCCTACGACCACGACGAGCCGGATGCCTTCTCGGGTCAGGATTACTGGCCGGACAAGCTCGGGCGACAGTCCTTCTATGAGCCGGTCGACCGTGGCTTCGAGCGCGAGATCCGCAAGCGGCTGGATTGGTGGGAGAGGCTGCGCCGCACACGGCGCGGCGAGGGTAGTGAGGACTAGAAGACCGTGAAAGCCTACTTCCTCGTTTTCCTCGGTGCGGGCATCGGCGGAGCCCTGCGTCATGGGGTAAATGTCGGCTGCGCCCGCCTGTGCGGAACCGCCTTTCCGTGGGGAACGCTGACGGTGAACGTCGTCGGCTCCATCATCATGGGAGTTTTTGCCGGATGGCTCGCCTTTAAGGCAGGTGAGGGCTGGAGCCAGCCCCTTCGGCTTTTCCTGACCACTGGTATCCTTGGCGGCTTCACCACCTTCTCGGCCTTTTCCCTTGACGCAGTATTAATCTGGGAGAGGGGACACATGGGCCTCGCTGCGGCTTATGTGTCCGCCTCGGTTATTTTTTCCATCGCAGGCCTGCTCGCCGGTCTGGCACTGATCCGGACGATCACGGCCTAAACCCCGATTGCCGCCCGCGCGGCGCTCTGGTACCCACGGATCATGAGAAAAAGCGGTTCAGGACAGAATGGTGCCCGTGGCGGGCGGAAGGAATCTCGGCAGGGCTTTCGCTCGCGCGAGGACAGGCCTGCGCGCAAGTCGGCCCCGGCGAAGCCGCGCAGCGTGAAGTCGGCTGCGGCCAAGACGCGGGCGCCCTCGGCTGTGCGCGAGAAGCCAGCTGCGCCACGGTCAGAGGCAAAGCCCGCGATTGCGGAGGCTCCGCGCGGGCCGACCCGGGCTCAGGCCAGGGCGGAAGCCCAGGAAGTTTTGGCGACCGGGGTGCAGACCCTCGTGGTCGAGCCCGACGAAGCTGACATGCGCGTCGACCGCTTCCTGGTCGCGCGCTTCCCGCAGCTTGCCTTCACGCATATCCAACGCATCGTCCGCAAAGGCGAGTTGCGCATCGACGGTAAGCGGGCGCAGCCCAACGAGCGGCTTGTGGCCGGCCAGAAGGTTCGGGTGCCGCCCTTGAAGCTCGACCAGCAGCGCCCGGTCTCCCGCAGCCCGGCCAAGGATCAGGACGAGCGCGACTTCCTGAAGTCGATCACCCTCTATGAGGACAAAGACGTCCTCATCATCAACAAGCCGATGGGTCTTGCCGTCCAGGGCGGCTCAGGCACCAAGCGGCATGTGGACGGGATGCTCGATTCTCTGACCGGCGAGGATGGGCAGAAGCCGCGTCTCGTGCACCGCCTCGATAAGGACACGGCCGGCTGCCTCGTCATCGCCAAGACGCGTTTTGCCGCGTCCACCATGGCGAAATCCTTCCGCGCCCGTACGACGCGCAAGATCTATTGGGCGTTAGTTGCCGGCGTACCGCGCGTCCGGCAGGGCAGGGTCTCCACCTATCTCGCCAAGGAAGGCGAGGAGGGCGATGCGCGCATGAAAGTGGCCCAGCACGGTGACGAAGGCGCAAGCCACGCGCTGACCTATTACGCCGTGATCGATACTGCAGCGCAGAAGCTCGCATGGCTGTCCCTGAAGCCGGTCACCGGGCGCACGCACCAGTTGCGCGCGCATGCGGCGCATATCGGCCATCCCATCGTGGGCGATCCGAAGTATTTCGACATCGAAAACTGGGAATTGCCCGGCGGCATTCAGAACAAGCTGCATCTCTTGGCGCGTCGCATCGTCATCGCCCATCCGCGGACGGGCAAGCCGATTGACGTGACGGCGCCGCTGCCGCCGCACATGCAGCAGAGCTTCAACCTGCTCGGCCTGGATACGAGCCAGTACGATCCGATCGTCGAGGCGCCCGAAGACTAGGGCGTCACCTCGTTAATCCGTACTTATGGCGCTGCGTTTACGGAAGTCTCCTCCCGCGCCGCTCTCCGGAACAGCCAGGCCGAGAGGAGCCATAGCGCAGAGAAGAAGCCGGTCAGGACGATGATCACCCGCGGCCAGTTCGCCCCTGTGGAGCCCAGCCCGGCCACCAGGGCTATCACCCCGACGAATGCCTGAGCGAGCGCCGTCGCGGCCAGTGCGCGCGCCATGCCGTGAGGCCGGAATCGCGCGATGAGGCCGCCGAGGATCGCCACGGCAAGCACGCCGCCATACATCAGGTTGGCCGGGTTATCCTCAGACCCGATGATGCCGACGGCAAGGTTCATCCAGATGAGGATGAAGGCTGCCACGACGGCAACGCCGAAGGCCGCTCGGTAGGCGGCGTTCCCTGTCATCCTCGTCGCTAACTCATAGGCACCGCAGGCGCCGAGCAGCATGGCGCCGAACACGAGGAAATCGGTCCCGTCCCAATTCACTTCATCGGTGAACTGCATCGCGACCATGGGCATCAGCAGGAGGAGCGCCGCAACGATCCAGGGCAACATCCTCCCCAAATGCCTGAGCTGTCCGCTGCCGGCTCCCGCGCTTCCTGCCATGTCCTGCTTCCGTACCAGCTGAGGCTTTCAACCTAGCTCAAGGCTTTCGGATTTCCCACCCTGTCGCACTTTCGCCGCGCGGCAGGCGCAGCATCGGGTTATCTCACTCAGCCATCCGGTTGTCTGAGCATTGAGCATCGACGGATCCCAAAGGTGCAAATCCACTTCTGGGTTCGATGCTCCGGCAAGGAGGAGATCGATGGAACACAAGCATCTTGATCAGCTCCGTAGCGTAGCTGACGTTCAGCCAAGACCCTTGTCCCGCGAGGAACGGCTTCAGCGTTGGATAGACCTGCTCGAAAGGGATCCGAAGCGCTCCCTGAACTCCCTCGGTGAGATCGAGTACAAGCCCCCGGCCGAGCGAGCCTTGATCCGCGAGGACAATTCCCCACTCACGGTCGCTTACGAGGATCCGATCCTGCGCGCCGACGGTCTTGCAGGCGACAGGCTCGGCGACGCCATGCGCTATTTCGCGCTCTCAGACGGTCAGGCTCATTATGCCCTCTGCTCGTGCCTCAGCGGGCGCACGATGGACGCCTCGACCTGCGCGCAGCGATTGCGGAACGCGACCGGCAATGTTGCGTGGGAATCGGCCGTGGGTGCCTGGGCGCTGGTGGCTCTCGCGGTGAGCCTGCCCGGTATCGTTTACCTGCTGGGCTGACGCGGATCGCGTCGGGGGCCGATTATTGCATCAGGAGACCGATCGTCTCCTGATGGTGCCTTGGCCGTTGCAGGCTTGCTCTGAATCGGAGACAAAGCTGCAGATCGGATAAAGGCACTCTCACCATGCTGCATATCGAGCCCGTGACCCTCTCGACGGATCGTCTGACCCTCCGCCCGTTAAGCCTCCTCGACGTTCCGGCTTTGGGAGAGGCGGCCAGCGACGGAGAGCTCTGGGAGAAGAAGACCACGACCGTGCCGCGTCCGGAAGGATTTGAGGCCTATGTGCAGAAGGCCTTGGAACTGCAGGAGGCTGGCCTTGCGCTCCCCTTCACAACGGTCGTGAATGACGGCAATCGGGTCATCGGCTCGACCCGATACATGAACATCGATGCGGCCAACAAGCGGGTCGAGATCGGAACCACTTGGATTGCGAAATCCTGGCAGCGGACCTTCGTCAACACCCATGCGAAATTCCTCATGCTGCGGCATGCCTTCGAGGTGCTGGGCTGCAACGCGGTTGAGCTGCGAACCCATCGTCTCAATGACCAGTCACGTGCTGCCATCGAGCGCCTTGGAGCCAAGCTCGATGGAATCCTACGCCAGCATATGATCATGCCCGATGGCCATATCCGCGACACCGCGGTCTACAGCATCGTCCGGGATGAGTGGCCCGGGGTGAAGGTCGGGCTCGAGGGGAAGATGGCCTTGGAAGAGCCGCAGCTCAGATGAGGCCGTGCTCGCGCAACTGCTGGATCGAGGCAGCTGCGCTCCTGTGATGGATGAAGACGCCGCCGGCACCCTCCCAGAGATGGCGGTACTTGTCCCGATCATCGACCAATGCGTCACCGGGGCGGCAATGCTCGCGCTTCAGAGCGGCTGTCGTCGTGATCACCTCGGTGGCCGGGAAGTGCCGCTTAGCCCAGCGCCGCTTCTGCGGCTCCGCCCAGTTGCCGCGGGGCAGACCTGTCAGGATTACGGGGTTAAGGTGTCTCACGGCCTCGAACAGCTCCCTGGCGTCGGGCAAGGGTTCCAGGCTGTTGAAGAAGTCCTCTGCTGAGGCAAGTTCCGACCAGAAGCGCTTGAGGCCGAATCTCTGTTCGTACTTCGCTGGGGGCATGCCGAAGATTCGGGCGGCACCCTTGTCGAAATCTGCCAGGACGCCATCGCAATCCAGAAACACGGTCGGCATCCTGGCTGGTTCTCCCTTCTATCGGTTATGCCGAAACAGACCGCAATCCGGATTGTTCCTGCCTGCGGCCAGCTCAAGCTTGGCTGCTTGCGGAACGCCGCTTGGCGCATCACGTTGGACTTTGACAGTGTTGATCAGGTGAGTTGAGGCATGAGCAGCGACATTCGGGACAATGTGGACCGCCATCGGTTCGAGCTGGAGCGCAATGGGCAGATTGCATTCGCGACCTATGAGCGGCGTGGGTCCGATCTCGTGATCCGGCATGTGGAGGCCGCCATTCCCCTGCGAGGGACCGGGGCTGCCAGCGAGCTCATGCGAGGTGTTGCGGAAATCGCTCGCTCCGAAGGGCGGAAGATCACGCCGCTCTGCGGCTACGCCTTCACCTGGATCCGACGCCATAAGGAGTACAGCGACCTCCTGAACTGACCGGCCCCCTCCATTCATTGGGTGTGCCCATTCGCCGTACTGCGAACTGCGTCAAAATACACTACACAGCGGCTACTCCAAAAAACAAACTGCGCTATGGGGGCGCCGCCGGTGACCAACGTTCTCGAAAAAGCCAGACAGCTTCTGTCCAAAAAAGGCGTGGCTGTTTCAGCCGCCATCCTTGCCCTGATGATCGCGGTCGCGGTTTTCCTTGCTCCCCGCTTCCTGGCTCAGCCGGTTGCCGAGATCACCTATTCGGAGTTCGTGCGGGAACTGGCCCAGAAAAAGGTTCAGAAGGTTCTGATCGAGAGCGGCGGCCTGTCCGTCTCCCTGGCCGACAGGAACGTTTTCGTGCGCATGCCGAACGGGCTCGTGAGCGCGGACTATATCGAGCGCATCACCGTCTCCGGCGCCGAGGTGGACTTCAAGAAGCCCGGCTTCGACCCTGCCCACATGGCAAGCATAATTGTGCCAATCGTGCTGGTTCTGGCCGTGCTCGCCATGCTGGCCATTCAGACCGATTTCAAGCCGACCTCCCGCTGGCCCAAGGTGGTTCGCAGCATCCCGAACCGGTTTGATGACGTGGCTGGGCAGGAAGAGGCCAAGGCTGAACTGCAGGAGGTGATCGCCTTCCTGAAGAACGCAGATGACTTCACCAAGGTCGGGGCCCGAATCCCCCGCGGCCTGCTGATGGTGGGGCCTCCGGGCACCGGCAAGACCCTAATCGCCAAGGCGCTGGCTGGGGAGGCGGGCGTTTCCTTCATGGCGGTGTCAGGAAGCGACTTCTCAGCACCGCTGATCGGAATTGCCAAGGGTCGGGTGTCCAAGCTCTTCGAGCAGGCACGCAAGAAGGCACCCTGCCTGATCTTCATCGACGAAATCGATGCCATCGGTCGCAAGCGTGGGGGCGGGGGATCGGCGGCAGACCGCGAGTTCGAGTCCACCCTGAATCAGCTTCTCGTGGAGATGGACGGCTTCAACACCACGGCCGGCGTGATCGTTATCGGTGCCACGAACCGCGTTGACGTGCTCGACGCAGCGCTGCTGCGCCCCGGCCGCTTCGACCGCCAGGTTCATATCGGTTTGCCCGACATCACCGGCCGCGAGGCAATCCTCAATGTCCATGCCCGCAACATCAAGCTGTCCCACGGGGCGAGCCTTGCCTCCATCGCCAAGGGCACGCCCGGCTTCTCGGGTGCCGATCTCGGCAACCTCTTGAATGAGGCTGCCATCTTCGCTGCGCGTGAGGGTGTCGCCGAGGTGACCCGCGAGCATCTGGAAGCCGCCCGCAACAAGATCATCATGGGGCTCGAGCGCCGCTCCCTCGTGATTACGGATGAGGAACGCCGGCTCGTGGCAGTGCACGAGGCGGGTCACGCTCTCTGCGCTACCCTGCTCCCAGCCTCCGACCAGGTGCACAGCGCCACGATCATTCCCCATGGCCAAGCTCTTGGCCTCGTCATGCGCTTGCCGGAGCATGACCGGTTCTGCATCCCGGTGGAGAAGCTCGAGGCGGATCTTATCGTCGCCATGGGCGGCCGCGCGGCCGAGGAGGTCGTGTTCGGGCCGAAGAAAGTGACGACGGGAGCAGCCAGCGATATTGCGCATGCCACCAACATCGTGACCCGAATGGTGACCGAGTGGGGGATGAGCCCGGCCATCGGCATGGTGCGCGTCACCCGTGCGGGCGATAACCTTCCGCGGGAGGTCGAGCAGGAAATCCGGCGCATCATCGACGAAATGTACGAGGCTGCCAAAGCCTGCATCGAGGACAACCGCGATGCACTTGATGCCTTGACCGAAGCATTGCTGGAGCATGAGACGATCGAGGGCGACGAGGTTCGTCGTATCGTTCATATGCAGCAGGCGAGACTGGCGGCCTGAACCGGCCGTCTTTTCGGGGGCAAAGCTGACCGTTGGTCACCTCCGTGCGTGAGGGCGTGGGCGATGACGTTGCCGGGCACAGCTATCGGGCGCGCAACTCTCCGTCACCCCAGCTATCGCGGGTGACCGGCAGATCGAGTTGCTCTTCGAGAAGCGAAACATAGAGATCTGGTCGCGCTACATAGGGGAAGTGTCCGCCCCATTCGAAACGATAGGCCACCGACGGCTCCAGACGGGTTCTTACGGCATCGCGCATCAGTGATGGAATGAGAGGATCGTCGACACTCTCGATCGTCGCGATGCTTTCCAGCAGTAGGTTGAGGGGCGGCAACTCCGGCCCGCGCTTGAGCGCATTGAGTCGTGCACGCAGTTCCGGCTCCGGGATCCGCCCGCCGACCTCGGCCATGAGAAGATCGACCAGTTCCGCCTGCTCCGGGTGAGCGTCCCGCCAGACGCCGAGGCCACGACCGAACCCGGCGCGGAGCTCCTCGATCGGCGCATTGTCGAGATCGGAAGAGTAGGGTGGCCGGGCCGCAATTCCCGCAACCGAGTGCAGCGTGTTGGCGGCTATGAGCCTCTCGGCAAGGTGCGGATACGCCGCAGCGAAATACTGCGCCAGATATCCTCCAAGGGAGGAGCCGAGGACCGTAACACGGTCATGGCCAATTCTGCTGCAAAGCTCTGCCAGATCATCTGCCCATTCGACGATGCCGCCGCTCTTGGGATAAGTGACGGCGACTATGCGGGCGCGGTCCTTTAGGGCCTCGATCTGCTGCCAGAAGATGTCGCCGCGTCCCAGCGTTCCTGGAATGAGCAGTAGCGCCGGGCCGGTATCGCCCGCCTGGACGTATCCCCATTCGCGGCCGTTGATCAGGATTCTCTGCTCAGGGTGGCGAGCCGTGAAATGATCTCGGGCTGCAATCAGGTGATTGGTCATGAGAGCGGCTCCTCTAATTTCAAGTCGAGCACAGGCTGCCGCAGATAAAGCCTGAACACCAGAGGTGGAGTGCGGCCATCCTTTGTGAGATGTCTTTCAGGCGAGCAGAGGCTTCAGACCTGCTTAGGTGCTCCGCCGCTCGATCAGAACATGACCCGTGTCGATAATGCGTGAGGCGCCTGCAGGGTGCTCACCGTGAATGCCTGCAAGAATTAGGCGCGCGACTTCTTTCCCGATCAGGTCCCCCGAAGGGCGGATTGTCGTAAGAGAGGGAATGCACGAGGTGCTGAAATCGAGATCTCCAAAGCCGACTACGGCAATTCTGTCAGGCACGGCAATTCCCTGGCGCTGGCATTCGAACAGGGCACCTAGGGCAATCAGGTCGTTGGAGCAGGCGATACCATCGAGGCTCGGAACCTGTTGGAGGGCGCGGCCCAACAGCAGCGATCCAGCCTCGACTGTAGCTGCCCCTGGATGATTGATGATCTCGCAGGTTGTCCGCTCAGCAGCAAGTTTTGCCTCTTCGGCAAAACCGCTCGCGCGCTTGGCTGCACGATGATCCTCCTGCATACGGGCACCGAGAAATGCGATGGAACGGCGTCCTTTGGACAGGAGATGGCGGGCCGCGGATGCGCCGACCTGCGGGTGCGAGAACCCCACGGCCATATCGACCGGCTTCCCGCCGATTTCCCACATCTCAACCACAGGGACACCGCTCGCCTGCAGAAGCTTGCGTGTCTCTGGGCTGTGGGATAGGCCTGTCAGAACCACGGCTGCCGGAGCCCAGGCGAGGGCAGTTCGCACCAGAGCCTCCTCCTGATCCTCTCCATATTCGCTATGGCCGAGGATCACCTGCAGGCCTTCCAGCGCCAGTTCCGACTGGAGCGTGGACACCGTCTCGGCAAAGAAGGCGTTTCGGATCGAGGGTACGATGACGCTGACGACCTTTGAGGAAGCCGCCGCAAGTCCCCCGGCCACCAGATTGGGAACGTAGCCCAGGGTCGAAATTGCGCGGGCGATCTCTTGGCCGGCCGCAGGGGAAACAGCGGAGGGTTTGCGCAGGTAGAGCGACACGGTGGAAGGCGAGACCTGAGCGAGCTTGGCGACGTCTATCATCGTCACGCGCTGCATCTTGCGCCGCTTGCGGGGGACGCGGTTCTGCAAGCTGCTCCCAGTATCCATCAATCTTCTCTTTCGTAGCGCTGCGACGGGCTAGCCTCCGTCAATATAGTGATTGAGAGACTATAATCAAAGGAAATGTACCGTAATAGAGCGCAATAACCGCTTTTCGTGGGGTTCGGCCTCCCTCTGAAAGCCGCTTGCGCGATGTCCATCGTAGCGCTATGATGGGTATATTGAGCCGAGAACCTGAGATTCGTCACAGGGCATATGTGCAGGTGTGCCGGGATTGAGTGCGCCGCAAAGCAACAGGGAGGGAGCATGTCATCTGTCAGCTTCCGCAAGCTTGAGAAGAATTACGGTGCGCTGCGGATCGTAAAGGGCATCGACCTGGAAATTGCCGATCGCGAGTTCGTGGTGCTGGTGGGCCCATCTGGATGTGGCAAGTCGACGACTCTGCGCATGCTTGCTGGACTTGAAAGCATCAGCGGTGGCGAGATCCGCATCGGCGAGAACGTGGTGAATAAGCTTCCGCCTCGCGAGCGCGACATCGCCATGGTGTTCCAGGATTACGCGCTTTACCCGCACAAGACCGTTTATGAGAACATGGCCTTCAGCCTGAAGGTGCGCGGGATTCCATCGGCCGAGATCAAGCCGCGTATCACTCAGGCGGCCGAGATGCTCGGCATCACGCAGCTTCTCGACCGCAAGCCCTCTCAACTCTCCGGCGGCCAACGCCAGCGCGTTGCCATGGGGCGTGCCATTGTTCGCCGTCCCCAGGTGTTCCTGTTCGACGAGCCGCTCTCCAATCTGGATGCCAAGCTGCGCGGTCAGGTCCGCACGGAGATCAAGCGTCTCCATCAGGCCATCGGCACCACTATCATCTACGTGACGCACGATCAGGTGGAGGCGATGACGCTCGCCGACCGCATCGTGATCCTCAAAGGCGGCGAGATCGAGCAGGTCGGCACCCCGGATGAAGTTTACAACTCACCAGCCAGCGTCTTCGTTGGCGGCTTCATCGGCTCGCCTGCAATGAATTTCGCCAAGGGTACGATCCGCAGCGGGCAGGTGATATTCGACGGTGGAGCCGGCATTCCGCTTCAGAGCCGCTCGGCCGGTAAGGCCGATGGCCTTGAAGGGCGTGAGGTCGTAGTTGGCATACGCCCGGAACATTTCGGACCGGCTAGCGAGGGCCACGCCCTTTCAGGTCGGGTGCAGGTCGTCGAGCCGCTAGGCTCCGACACGCTTATCCACTTCGCCCTCGGCTCGTCCACGCTCACTGCGCGCGTCGCGCCCGAGATGCGGCCTAGCCCTGGCGAGAACCTCTCCATCGGTGTGGATCCTTCGCGGATCCACTTGTTCGATGCGGTGACGGAACGGGCCATCGCCTGAAAAGGCGCAGGTCAACAAAAGGTGCTGGCAGGAACCGGCATCATCAAACTTCCACGGAGGAAACGATGACTTTGAACAAGACCATGACATTGCTTCTAGCGGGTGCAGCCGTGACTCTGTCTGCCTCTGTGGCAACGGCGCAGACCAACCTGCGGGTTTTCGTGTCTAGCCAGCACCGCCCCGACGTATGGCGCAAGGCCTTCGACATGTACGAAGCCAAGAACGCGAACGTGAAGGTAACGATTGAAACCGGCGGCAACACCTCCGAGCAGCAGTCCCAGTACCTCAATACGGTCATGACGGCGAAAGACTCCTCACTCGACATCATGATCCTCGACGTGATCCGTCCGGCGCAATATGCAGCTGCCGGCTGGACCGTGCCCTTCAATGATGTGCTCGGCAGCGATGCTGCCAATTCCATGAAGCGCTACCTGCCGGCTTATGCCGAGGCCAACACGGTCGATGGCAAAGTTGTGGCGCTGCCTGCTTTCGCCGATGCCATGTTCCTCTACTATCGTAAGGACCTACTCGAGAAACACGGCATCCAGCCGCCGCAGACCTGGGACGAGCTTGCGGTCGCAGCCAAGAAGGTCACTGAGGCCGAGAAGGATGCAAATCTGCAGGGATTATCATTCCAGGGCAAGGCGATCGAGGGCGCGGTCTGCACCTTCCTTCTTCCGTACTGGAGCATGGGCAAGCAACTCGTTTCCGATGGCAAGCTCTCCTTCGACAAAGACGCTGCCGTGAAGTCGCTGAAACTGTGGAAAGACTTCGTCGATCAGGGCGTCGCCAAGAAGAACATCGCGGAAGTCGCAACAGACGATACTCGTAAGGAGTTCCAGGCCGGCAACGTGCTCTTTGCCGTGAATTGGTCCTATGCCTGGGGGCAGTTCCAGGGCGCCGAGTCCGCCGTGAAGGACAAGGTCGGCGTTGTGAAGTTGCCGGCAGTTCAGGGCGGCCAGCCGGCCTCCTGTCTGGGCGGCTGGGAGTGGGGCGTGTCAGCCTATTCCAACAACAAGACTGAGGCGCAGAAGTTCGTTCAGTATCTGTCGAGCCCGGACGTTTCGGAGTTCATGGCGATCAACGCAGCGCTGCTGCCGCAATTCCCTGAGGTCTACACGGATGCAGACGTGACCAAGGCCGTGCCGTGGTTCGCGAATGCCAAGCCTGTTGTCGAGACAGCGAAGGCGCGCCCCGTGACGCCGCGCTACAACGAGGTGAGCGAGATCATCCGCACAACCGTCAACGGCGTTCTGGCAGGCCAATCGACCCCTGAGGAAGGTGCTGCGCAGATGGAAGGTCGTCTGCGCCGCGTACTCCGCTAAGACCCATCTGACGGACGCCTTCGGGCGTCCGTCACCCCGACTTTGCAACCGGGCAGGATGATCACAATGGCAACGGCCAGCGAAACGACCCTGGTGAACACGCACAACGAGAGCGGCACCAAATGGTGGACGCGGTTCCTCGATCCGAGCGAGCGCACTTTGGCCGTGCTGCTGCTGATGCCGGCAGCGCTCCTGCTGACGCTCATCATCGTCTACCCGGTTTGTCGCCTGATCTGGACGAGCTTCCAGAACCTGTCTCTAACCTCCGGCGTGCCGGCAGCCTTCGCCGGACTTGAGAATTACAGTCTCATGCTGGAGGATCCGGTGTTCTGGGAGACGACCTGGAACACTATTCTCATTACGCTCATCACCGTTCCGGGCGCGCTGTTCGTCGGCCTTGCACTCGCCCTGATGGCAAACCTTCCGTTCAACGTGAAATGGCCGGTTCGCCTGTCGCTTCTGATCCCCTGGGCTCTGCCGCTCTCCTTCGCAGGTCTGATCTTCGCGTGGTTCTTCCATTCCGAATACGGCGTGGTGAACGACGTGCTGCGCCGCATCGGCATCGAGGGGGTAATCTGGTTCAACTCCGCCAACTGGGCCTTCGCTGCGATCTGCCTCACGATCATCTGGAAAACCTCGTCCTTCATGGCGCTCATCATCCTTGCCGGTCTCCAGACCATTCCGCGCTCCCTCTACGAGGCGGCGGACGTTGACGGGGCAGGGCGCCTCAGGCAGTTCTTCGAGATCACGCTGCCGTTGCTAAAGCCCGCCATTGTCGTGGCCCTGATCTTCCGCACCATCACGGCGCTTCAGACTTTCGATATCCCGTTCACGATGACACGCGGCGGCCCAGGCACCTCTACCGCGACGCTTGCCATGTACATCCACCAGAACACAGTCGACTTCCTCGATCTCGGCTACGGCTCGGCGCTCGCGGTCGTCATGTTCGTCCTCTCTATGGGCGTGACGGCGGTTTACCTGCGCATGATCCGGGCCAAGGGGTAATAGCCATGAGCCACGATACGAACGCCAACCGCTCGCTATTCTCCGGCAAGCCGCTGCGCATCCTGATCGGCTTCATCCTGGTTGTGAACGGCATGTTCCCGGCGCTGTGGATCCTGTTCACGTCACTCAAGACGGAAGCAGAGCTCACCGTGAAGCCGATCACCTGGCTGCCGCATGCGCCGACCATCGCTAACTACCTGCGCGCCTTCACGGACCAACCCCTGCTGCTGTTCCTGTTCAACAGCTTCATGGTGGCGATCCTCTCCACTGCGTTGACTCTCTTCATATCCGTGCTCGCCGCCTATGCGCTGGCGCGGCTTCAGTTGCGTGGGCGGGATCTTATCTTGTCGGCTATCATCGCGGTGTCGACATTCCCCCTCGTTACGCTGCTGGTGCCGCTCTTCGAGATCATGCGGGCTCTTGGCCTGCTCAACACCTGGGTGGCCCTGATCCTGCCCTATACGGTGCTGAGCCTGCCGGTCTGCACCCTGATCCTGGTGTCCTTCTTCGAGGGCATTCCGCGCGATCTTGAGAATTCCGCGATGATCGATGGCTGCACCCGCATAGGCGCATTGTTCAAAGTCGTGGTGCCGCTCTCCGCGCCAGGCGTGTTCACAGCGGGCATCCTGGCTTTCGTGAACGCCTGGGACGAGTTCCTGCTCGCGTTGTCTTTCAACTCCAACCCAGCCCTGCGCACGCTCCCGGTCGGCATCACGCTCTATCAGGGCGAGTTCGCATTCCCCTGGCCAGTAATCTCCGCGGCCCTGGTCGTCGGCATCGTGCCGGTCGCTGTCCTGATCGTGATCTTCCAGGAGCGCGTCGTGTCCGGCCTGACCTCCGGCGGCATCAAGGGATAAGGATCTTTCAAGATGACAAGCCGATCAATCGGAGAGCTGCGGAGTCAGCGCTGGTTCGCATCCGACGACATGCGCGGCTTCGCGCATCGCCAGCGTACGCAGCAGATGGGCATGCGCCGAGAGGAATTCCTCGGAAAGCCTGTTGTGGCCATCGTCAATACCTGGAGCGATCTGAGCCCCTGCCACTCCCACCTGCGCGACCGCGCAGAGGCAGTGAAGCGCGGCGTCTGGCAGGCAGGAGGCTATCCTGTGGAATTGCCGGCCCTGTCGGTCGGTGAGGTGATGGTGAAACCCACCACCATGCTCTACCGCAACTTCTTGGCCATGGAAGTTGAGGAGCTCCTGCGCTCCCATCCTATCGACGGTGCCGTGCTGCTGGGCGGCTGCGACAAGTCCACGCCTGGCCTCCTCATGGGGGCGATCAGCATGGACATTCCGGTGATCTACTGCCCGGCAGGACCCATGTCGAACGGTCAATGGCGCGGACACAAGACTGGAGCCGGTACTCACACAAAGAAATATTGGGACGAACTCCGCGCCGGCACCATCACGCAGGACGACTGGGTCGATCTCGAGAGCCGGATGACCCGCTCCATCGGCACCTGCAACACTATGGGCACAGCCTCCACCATGACGTCCATCGTAGATGCCATGGGCCTCACGCTCCCAGGCGCATCCTCGATTCCGGCCGCCGACAGCGGACACCCGCGTATGGCCTCGGCCTGCGGCGAGCGCATCATCGAGATGATCTGGGAGGATTTCAAACCCTCCCGCTTCCTCTATGCAAGCAGCTTCCGCAACGGTCTTGTCGCCTACATGGCCCTTGGCGGCTCGACCAATGCCGCCGTTCACCTGATTGCCATGGCGCGCCGGGCCGGCGTTGATCTCAACCTCGACGACATGTCTGACATGGCAGGCCATGTGCCCGTTTGCGCCAATCTCTTTCCGTCGGGCGAATACCTGATGGAGGATTTCTACTTCGCTGGCGGGATTCTGGCGCAGCTCAAAAAGCTGGAACGGCATCTTGATCGCGACGCTATGACTGTCAACGGCAAGACGCTGGGTGAGAACATCGCCGAAGCAGAATGCTGGAACGATGAAGTTATTCGGGGCGAGGACAATCCGGTCGTGCCGCTCTCTCGTGGCAAGACGCTGGCCGTTCTGCGCGGCAACCTTGCTCCAAATGGCGCCGTCATGAAATCTTCGGCTGCCAATCCAAAATTTCTAAAGCATGTCGGGCCTGCGCTGGTCTTCGACAGTCCTGCCGAAATGAACCGCACCATCGACGATCCCGATCTCGATATTACCGAGGACACAGTCATCGTCCTGCGCAATGCCGGTCCGGTCGGCGCACCAGGCATGCCTGAGTGGGGCAATCTACCGATCCCTAAGAAGTTGCTGAAACAGGGTGTGCGCGACATGGTGCGCATTTGCGATGGACGCATGAGCGGCACCCATTACGGCACCTGCCTCCTGCACGTGGCGCCGGAAGCGGCGATAGGCGGACCTCTTGGGCTCCTTAAGACGGGAGATCTCGTGGAACTCGATGTAGAGGCCGGACGCCTCGATATGCGGGTCGACGCAGAGGAGCTGGAACGCCGCCGCGCCGAGTGGAAGCCGGGAGCGCTGCGGTACGAGCGCTCCTTTGCGGCCCTCTACCAGCGCCACGTCTCACAAGCCGATGAAGGCTGCGATTTCGACTTCCTGTCCACGCGCGGCCTCGTGGCTGAGCCGTCAATCTTCTGAAAGCATCATCATGATCAGCATCGAGAATCGCTTCAAAGGCTGGCTGAAAGGGCAAGGTCCTAAGCCGCCGCTCGGCACTTGGCTCATGGCGGCAGCTCCTGCGACTGCCGAGGCCATGGGCTACAGCGGCTTCGACTTTTTGGTTGTCGATATGGAGCACGTGCCAATCGAAGTGTCTGATCTGGCCCATATCCTGCGCGCTATTGGCTGTACGCCGGCCGATGCGGTGGTGCGGCTCGCCTGGAACGATCAGGTGCTCGTGAAGCGCGTGCTCGATGCGGGCGCTCAGACGATCATGTTGCCTTTCGTTCAAACCGCCGAAGAAGCCCGTCAGGCCGTCTCGTTCGCGAAGTACCCTCCGGAGGGCGTGCGCGGCGTTGCCGCCGTGCATCGCGGATCGCGGTTCGGCCGCGCGGCGGATTATCTCAAGCGCGCCAACGATCAGATGGCAGTGATTGTCCAGCTTGAAACGCCGGAGGCGCTCGAGCGGCTGCCGGAGATCGCTGCCGTTCCAGGAGTTGATGCCCTGTTCGTCGGACCGGGCGACCTCGCCGCAGCCATGGGCCATATCGGCAACATCGCACATGCGGATGTTCAGGCGCTGATCGAGAAGGCCGCCAGGACGGCCAAGAAAGCCGGCAAGCCGGTTGGCATCGTCGGTCCCAATCCGGATATGGTGCGCCGCTTTATCGGATATGGCTACAGCTATGTGGCGGTGGCTTCCGATATCGCCATGATGACGAGCCGCGCCTCCGAGTGGCTCGGCGCCCTCAAGGGCGAAGCTGTCCCGGCACCTGCTGTACCTACCGCAGCCTACTGAAAAACTTGAGGAGGTTATCCTGATCGTTACGCTCAGGAGCAGTGCTCTGAAGCTCGATCTGGCGCCGTCCATCGGAGGCGCCATCGCAGGCTTCCGGCATAATGATGTGGCGCTCATGCGGGAGACCCCCGGACAGGCGTTGCGCGACGGGCTGGTGCGGCAGACCAGCTGCTATCCACTCATTCCCTACAGCAACCGCATCGCTAAAGGAGGCTTCTCGTTCGAAGGCGTCGAGTATCGGTTGGCATTGAACTTCGGCGACCATCCGCACTCCATCCATGGCAACGCCTGGCAGAAGCCGTGGCAGGTGGTAGACGCGGATGAGGTGCGCTGCCGCCTCGCTCTCATCCATCGCCCGGATGGCGACGAGGCGAGGGGCTGGCCCTTCGCCTACTGCGCCGAGCAGCTTTTCGAGCTCTCGCCGAGCGGATTGACGCTCACGCTATCGCTTGAGAACCAGGATCATCGCACCATGCCGGCCGGATTGGGACTGCATCCGCTCTTTCCCAAATGCTCGGGAGTTCGGCTGCAATTCGTGGCCGAACATGTCTACCCCAACAGCGAAGATTCTCTTCCGCTGGACGGTATCCCGGTTCCAGATGACTGGAGCTACCGAACCATGCGTGAATTAGGCGATCCTAGCCTCGACAACTGTTTCGCGGGATGGGATGGAACGGCTCGCATCACTTATGTTCAGGAGAAAATCGCCTTGAGCATCGAGGCCGATCCATTGTTCGGCCATGTCGTGGTGTATGTGCCCACACGACGGGATTTCTTCGCCGTGGAGCCCGTGAGCCACATGAACGACTCTATCAATCGGCCTGACCCGGCCAAGCACGGGCTCAAGGCTCTCAAGCCCGGCGAGCGGCTGATGGCGCAGGTGCGGTTCGGGGTGGAGGTGCTGTCGTGAGCCTGACGGTCACACTGGATGTACGTTCCGAACTCGGAGAGTGCCCCTTGTGGTCCGTCGAGGAGCAGGCGCTCTACTTTGTCGACATCAAGGGCAGGGCGCTCCACCGCTTTGAGTCCGTGAAAGGCGCGCATCGAACCTTCGCGATGCCGGAGGAGATCGGATGCATCGGACTCCGAAAAGGCGGCGGCTTCATCGCGGGCTTCCGCTCGAGCCTCTGGCTGCTTGATGCTGATGGCAACCGTACGCAGAAACTCGCCGATAATCCGGAAGACCAGCGTACGAGCCGGTTCAACGACGGGCGCATCGATCCAGCAGGGCGCTTCCTGGCCGGTACCATTGATGAGCCCAAAGACGGTGGCAAGGCGCATCTCTACCGCTACGACGCCCGTGGATTGGCAACGCTTGTTGGTGGTCTTCTAACCTCCAACGGCGTGGCCTTCTCGCCCGATGGCCGCATCCTCTATCACTCGGACACCCCCACCTTCACGGTGTGGCGCTACGCTTATGATCCGGCAACGGGCGAGGCTACGGACAAGACCCTGTTCGTGCGCCTCCAGCCTACAGAAACCGATCGCGGCCGCCCCGATGGCGCGGCGGTGGATGTGGAAGGCTGCTACTGGACCGCTCTGTTCGAAGGTGGACGGATCCAGCGTTATTCGCCGGAAGGTCGATTGCTCGTAGAGTACCCCGTTCCAGCCCGGTGCCCCACTATGGTCTGCTTCGGCGGGGCCGATTTGAAGACTCTCTACGTGACGTCCGCACGCACAGGGCGTTCCGACGATGAGCTTAGGGCCTATCCGCATTCCGGCAGCCTCTTCTCCATGCCGGTCGATGTGCCGGGCCTGCCTGAATACAAGTTTGATCATTCCATCTAAGGCTGGATTGCCATGTCGTTCGATTATAGCACGGCCCAATATCGCTCCCTTGATGGCCGCTCCGTCGTTGTCACCGGCGGTGCCTCCGGGATCGGCGAGGAGATGGTCAAGGCCTTCGTCGCGCAAGGCGCGCGCGTTTCTTTCATCGACATCGCGAAGGATGCGGGCGAAGCCCTATCGGGCACGACGGGTGCAGGCTTCTACGCCTGCGATGTCACCGACATTCCAGCCCTCCGCGAAGTGCTCTCTGTTATCGAGAGCGATCAGAGCGGCGTCGATGTTCTCGTCAACAACGCCGGCAAGGATGACCGGCACGACATGGGTGAGATAGAGCCGGATTATTGGAGGCGCGCGCTGGCGCTCAACCTCGATCACCAATTCTTTGCAACGCAGGCAGTCTCGAAGGGCATGGCTGCACGCGGCAACGGCGCTATCATCATGTTAGGGTCGATCTCGTGGATGCGTGGCCGTCCTGGTATGGTGGGCTACACGACCGCGAAGGCGGCGATCAATGGGATGACGCGCACCCTTGCACGAGAACTGGGCCCGGCCGGGATCCGGGTGAACTGCATCGTGCCAGGGGCAATTCTCACCGAGCGGCAGAAGAAACTCTGGCTGACGCCGGAGTTGAACCAGCAGTTCCTTGATCTCCAGGCCCTGAAGTTCCGGCTCGATGCAAGCCATGTAGCGAAAATGGCTCTCTTCCTGGCATCTGATGAGAGCGGCGGTTGCACGGGTGCGAATTTCATCGTTGATGCCGGCCTGACGCAGAACTGAGATTTGTCATGAAGATCCAGACCACCTCCAACGGCTTCGACCTCGTCCTCGACGGCAGGCCCATCCTACGCCACTGCAGCGATGCTCCGTGTCTGTTCGTCGGCCAGGGCGATGCTCGTATGGACATGTATCGCGGCAACTTCGACATCGAGGATTATATCATCGAGCGCACGCCGCTGGCGCATGCTGTCGTGTCAGGCTCCCAGATTGCTTTCTCGATAGCGCCGGGGCAGCCGGTTCGCCTGACCTTGGAGCTGTCGGGCGACGAGCGGAACGGCGCCATCACGTTCCATGCGGACGATGCAGCTGTCAACCGGCTTTGGATCCGTGTGGCAGCAGAGGAGGGGGAGCATGTCTGGGGCGGCGGCGAGCAGATGTCGTATTTCGACATGCGCGGTCGGCGGTTCCCTCTCTGGACGTCCGAGCCCGGCGTGGGGCGCGACAAGACCACCGAGATCACCTTCAAGGCTGACGTCACCGGCAAGTCGGGCGGCGATTACTGGAACACCAACTATCCGCAGCCGACCTATCTTTCGTCCCGACGCTACGCGCTGCATGTGGAGGCGAGCGCCTACTCGGCTTTTGATTTCCGTCGCGGCGACTTTCATGAGGTCGAAATCTGGGCTGTGCCGGACCGCATCGAGCTGACTGCCCGCCCGACCTTCATTGCACTCGTCGAGGCCATGGCCGAGCGCTTCGGCCGCCAGCCGCCGCTGCCGGAATGGGTCTATGGTGGCGCGATCATTGGGCTTAAGGACGGCGCTAACTCCTTCAAGCGACTTGAGCGCATCATTGCGGCCGGCACGAAGGTTTCCGGCCTGTGGTGTGAGGACTGGGTGGGCTTGCGCCACACGTCCTTCGGCGCACGTCTGTTCTGGGATTGGAAAGCGAACGATGATCGTTATCCAGCGCTACGCCAGTGCATTGCTGAGCTGGAGGACCGAGGTATCCGTTTCCTCGGTTATGTGAACCCTTACCTCGCCGTCGACGGCTCCCTGTTCCCGGAGGCGGAGGCTGCAGGCTATTTCGCCACGGGTGAGAGTGGCAAGACAGCTCTCGTCGATTTCGGCGAGTTCGATTGCGGTGTCGTCGATTTCACGAATCCGGAGGCATCCGCCTGGTTCGCTGAGCGCGTCATCGGTCAGAACATGGTCGATTTCGGACTCTCCGGCTGGATGGCAGATTTCGGCGAGTATCTTCCCATCGACGTGAAGCTCGCCAACGGCATCGATGCGAAGGTCATGCACAATGCTTGGCCGACGCTCTGGGCCGAGGTGAATGCCCGTGCTGTCGTGAGCAGGGGGAAAACCGGCGAGATCCTGTTCTTCATGCGGGCCGGTTTCACCGGCGTTCAGCAGCATTGCCCACTGCTCTGGGCAGGCGATCAGTCGGTGGACTTCACCCGCCACGACGGTCTCGTGACGGTCATCTCCGGGGCTCTCTCTTCGGGTCTCCTCGGCAATGCGTACCATCACTCGGACATCGGGGGCTATACCAGCCTCTTCGGCAATGTGCGCACGCCCGAACTCATCATGCGCTGGGCCGAAATGGGAGCCTTCACATCGGTCATGCGCACCCATGAGGGTAACCGCCCGCGTGACAACCTGCAGATCGATCAGGATCCGCAGGTGCTGGATCATTTCGCCCGGATGACACGAATCTACGTGCATCTTGCGCCATACCTGAAATCCCTCGTGGAGGAGGCCTCCACGCGAGGCCTGCCAGTGCAGCGGCCGCTCTTCCTCCATTTCGAGGACGATGCCCGCACCTATGCCATTCAGGACGCGTACCTGTATGGTGCGGATCTGCTTGTGGCGCCTGTCTCCCAGGCTGGGAAGACCGAATGGACCACCTATCTGCCGACCGGGGCGGTATGGATTCACGTCTGGACGAATGAGACCTTCAATGGCGGAGGAAGCGTGACTGTGTCTGCACCCTTTGGCGAACCGCCTGTGTTCTACCGTGCCGGCTCACGTTTTGCTGAGCTTTTCGCAGGCTTGAGGGCGTTCTGAGCGATGTCAGTTGCGGAGCTTTTCGGCTTTCTCCTGCTGGCAGGCGCTGCAGCTTATGCGCAGACTCTCACCGGTTTTGCCTTTGGCCTGATCACAATGGGGGGCGTTGGCCTGACGGGGCTGCTGTCATTGCCCGATGCTGCCGCGATCGTGAGCGTGCTGACCCTTGTGAATGCCACGCAGATGCTGCTGAAAGGCTGGCGCGACGTAGCGTGGCGGGAGTTCGGGTTTGTCATGGTGGCCAGCATCCCGATGCTCTTCGTTGGCTATTGGCTGCTGGAGTGGCTTGCCGGAACCCGTGCCGATCTCCTGCGCCTGATCCTCGGGCTCGTGATTATCGTATCCAGCCTTCAACTGGCGCGAAAGCCCGAGCCTCTGGCGAAGCAGTCGAGGGACGGGTCGTTCTTCTTTTTCGGCTCGATCGCCGGCCTCATGGGAGGAATGTTCTCAACGGCTGGTCCACCGCTCGTCTACCACTTCTATCGCCAGCCTATGCCCCTGGTGAGGATCCGGGAAACACTCGTCACTGTGTTTGCACTCAATGCTGTCTTCCGCATTGCTCTCGTGGTGATGTCCGGCGATCTACCATCGAGATCAAATCTCACCGGTCTCCTCGCCATTCCGGCGGTCATGGGCGCAACCTTTGCGGCGCGGCGCTGGCCGCCGCCTGTCTCGCCGGCCACGATGCGCCGCATCGTGTTCATTCTTCTCTTTCTCTCAGGCGTATCTCTGGGCGCACCTGCTGTCCTCCGTCTCCTGGGAGCCCTGCCATGACCTTTGCCGGGTTGTAGCGGGTATCGGCTCGGTTATCGATAATCGCCGGATCGGAACCATTCACCGTGAACGCCATTGCTCTGTGAAGCTTAGTGGAGGCTCCGATGCCTGATGAAAAGATCGACCAGAAACGCCCTTTGGATGCGCAGAACGAGTCCAGGCCGACCCAGCAACGACATGTGGATGACACAGTCGATGACAGCTTTCCTGCAAGCGATCCGCCAGCCTGGACCACATCCGCATCGAAGAGCGTTGCAGCGGAATGCGTGCCCGACGCACTGAACGAGGTACCTGTGCCGCCCGGGCAGGGATTTGATGAGGGTCTGTCAACCACCCTCCGGTCAACAGCCGAACAGGCGGCCAATACGGCTCGTGATTTCTACCAGCGAAGCCGCACATACCTGGAGCAGGGCAGGCGGTATGTGCCGGAGGCCGAGCGCTACTACCGGCAAGGGACTGAAACAATCGGCCGCCCCGTGCAGGAGCATCCGGTGGCCGCTCTGCTGGTCATCGGTACGCTTGGCTGTGCCTTGGGATGGATGCTGGGCCGGCGCATGTCCGATATCCCTCCCGCACGGCTTTGGCACACAGGATCGAACCGTCGATTCCGCAATGCACAAGCCTGGCGGCCGGAGCCTCGATCAAACTCCGTGGGTAGGCATTTCCATCCCCGTGACAATGTCGAGGCGGCAAGCCACACGAACAACAGCTTCTGATAATCTCAGCCGCGGTCGATCCGGATGCTTCGGCATTGGCTATCCGACCGCGGCCTCACGGCGGACGCCATTCAGCGCGTTGAAGCTGTTACGTCGAGCGTTACCGGCTTGGCTTCCTGCGCGCTGCGGTAGATGGCCTGCAGGATGCGGACATCGCGCAGGCCTTCCTCTCCGGGTGTCTTTGGATTGCGGTTCTCCATTACGCTTTGCGAGAAGTGGTCCATCTCAGCGGCGAATTGGCTCTGCTCCTTCACCTTCACTTCCTGGCGACCCTTTTCGCTCTGCACGGTGAGCTTGTTGCCCTCATATTCCGTACCCGGATCCAGGATGAGCGAGCCTTTCTCGCCGAAGGCCTGAATACGCTTCACGGAGGCGGTGGAGTATGACGATGACAGATTGGCCACTGCTCCCGAGGGGAAACGCAGCTGAAATGCAACTCTGTCCTCCACTTCACGGAAGCGTGGATCGTCCTTCACATTCGAGATCTGCCCGAAAACCTCGACAGGTTCTTCGCCCGTGAGATAGCGGGCGGCCTGCAGTGAGTAGATCCCGATATCATACAGCGACCCGCCGCCGGCCAGGGATTTCACCATGCGCCACTGATCGGCGGGATCCTTCGGGTCCAGGATACGGCCGTGATCACTGGTGACGAGGTGAAGCGGCCCAATCTCGCCTTCGCGCACCCTGCGGATGGCTTCCACATTGTGCGGCTCGAACTGCGCGCGGTAGGCCACCATGAGCTTGCGGTCGGCCTCTCGGCCTGCACGGATCATAGTCTCGCATTCCTCAACCGTGACGGCCATGGGCTTTTCGCAGAACACATGCTTGCCGGCTTTGAACGACCGTACCGTGTACTCCGCATGAAGGGCGTTGGGCAGGATGATGTAGGTCACATCAACGTCCGGATTGTCGGCGATCCGGTCGAAGGTCTGGTAGTCGTACAGGTTGTGGGTGTCGACGCCGTAGCGTGAGGCGACCTGCTCGGCCTTCTGCCGATTTCCTGAAACCAACGCTACGAGCTTGGACGAACGGCTCTCGGCGAAGGAGGGGAGAATCTGGTTGAGGGCGAACTTGCCGAGGCCCACCACGGCCCACCCGAGCCTGCGCCCCGGCTCCATCGGCATCTCCTGTTCCATTTCTGGGATAGGACGGCCTGTCGGACGCGAGCGCGGCAACTCTGGTAGGTTTCCAGCGCCGCCGCCTTGAGCGAAGGCTGGCCCAACCAGCCCGAGGCTGGAGCCCATTAGCAGTCCACCGCCGGTACCGCGTAAAAACAAACGGCGCGACAGATCGAGCCTGCCGTCCTTCTCGAACAAGGTCATGGTATCTCCATCACACCGGGATGCTCTCGGAAGCACTCCCCGGATTGCCACCGCTGCGGAATATCGTGGAGGGGAGTTGTCGTTCCCATCTCCCATGGGCCAACAACCGGTCGATGCGCTCCACGTTCCACTGGGGAGCTCTGTTCAACAGGGGATTGGGGCTCGCTTCACGCTTTCTTGAGCGCGTCCGGCTTGTGAGCCGCGAGTTTTCCCGACTTGTCGCTCTTCACGATGTATTCGGGCTTATCCTTCGAGGCCGCCACCTTGTGGCCTTTGATCTGTGTTGAGCTGGTCTGCTTCTTCACCACCTTGCCGGTGCTGTGGCCTCCAGAAGAGTCCCAGGACACCTTATCGCCGGCTTTCAATGACTTTGCCATGACTGACTCCTCTCGTGAGATTGAGTTCAGTCGGCAACTCGATCCTGCCAACTCCGTTCCACGCGGCTCGCCCATAGAGGTGATAGCCAGCTTCAACTGACAACCGAAGAGTCCTGGCACAGCATGCGTTCGCTCAAGAGTGCTTGCCGGACTGCACTCTTGTCTTGAGGGCTCCCATGGCCGCAAACGACAGGCTTGGCTGGTGGTCGTCAGCGGCTTCGATCTGGGACTCGCATACAACGCAGTCCACTCCGCTTCTGACGCCCTGAACCCAGTATTGAGGCTCATAGGACGTGAGGGGGAGTTGCTTTACGACAAGGTAGGTATTCCGGCTCGGCCGCAGAGGGCACGCCGGAACAACGGCTTGACCGACTTCGAACTTATGGATCATGGCAGGCTCCATGAGGCCACCAATCAACCCTCGTCTCCTGACGAGTGCTTAAGCCCTTAAAGGAAAATCGAGATCAAAGTTCCATGCTTGGCTGTCGCTCAGACGGAAACCTTCCAGATTTCATCGGCGTATTCGCGGATCGTGCGATCGGACGAGAACCAGCCGACCCTGGAGGTGTTCAGTATGCTGGCACGGCTCCATACGGAAGGCTCCTGCCATAGCTCATCGACCCGGCGTTGAGTTTGCCAATACGAGTCGAAATCCGCAGCCACCATGAATGCATCATCGGATGATAAGGCATGCACGAGGGAATCGAACCTGTGGCGATCATCCGGCGAGAATGTTCCAGCCGTAATCAGGTTGATGGCTCTCTCAAATCGGGCCGACCAGCCCGCCCGGTCGCGGTGCATCCCGGCCTTGCGGTACGCCTCGACCTCTTCGGCCGTCATGCCGAAGATGAAGATGTTGTCGGGGCCGACGCATTCGCGGATTTCGATATTCGCTCCGTCGAGGGTCCCGATGGTGAGAGCGCCGTTTAGGGCGAGCTTCATGTTGCCTGTGCCGGAGGCTTCCATGCCGGCCGTCGAGATCTGCTCGGACAGGTCCGCTGCGGGAATGATGGCTTCAGCTAGGCTGACATTGTAGTTGGGAAGGAAAACAACCTTCAGGCGGCCGGCTACGACAGGATCGGAATTGACGGTGTTTGCAACGTCGTTGGCGAGCTTGATGATCAGCTTTGCCCGGTGGTAGCTGGCTGCCGCCTTGCCGGCAAAGATCTTGACCCGCGGCACCCAGTTCCGCTCGGGCTCCGACCGGATGGCATCGTAGAGCGCGATCACTTCCAGGATGTTGAGCAATTGCCGCTTGTACTCATGAATGCGCTTGATATGGACATCGAACAGGGCCGTGGGATCAATCTGCACGCCCGTCCGCTCAGCCACGATCCTAGCCAGGTTGAGTTTCGATGCTCTGCGCTGATTCCTGAACCGATCCTGGAAAGCACCGTCGTCGGCCAGCTTTTCCAGTTTGATCAGGGCTCCGGGATCATCCAGGACAGCCTCACCCAGTTCCCGCGTCAGAAGCTGCGTTAACTGCGGGTTCGCCTGATGCAGCCACCTGCGGAAGGTGATGCCATTCGTCTTGTTGAGGATGCGGCCGGGGTAGAGAGCGTTCAGATCGCGGAACACCGTCTGGCGCATCAGGTCAGTATGAAGCGCCGACACTCCATTGACCTTGTGAGCGCCAATGAAGGCGAGATGACCCATGCGCACATATCGGCCATGGCTCTCGTCGATCACCGAGACGGATTTGATGAGCTGCACATCGGCCGACCGGCGGATCAGCGGCTCCAGATGCAGCCAATTGATGTGGTAGATGATCTGGAGATGGCGTGGGAGAAGCCGCTCCATCAGCGTCACGGGCCAGCGCTCGAGGGCCTCGGGCATGAGGGTATGGTTGGTGTAGTTCAGCGTCCTGGTTGTGATGGCCCAGGCGGCATCCCAGGCCAGATGGTGCTCATCGACCAGAAGGCGCATCAGCTCCGCTACGGCGAGTGCCGGGTGGGTATCGTTGAGCTGGATCGCCGCGTGGTCCGACAGTGTGTGGAGATCCCCATGCAAGCGCATGTGCCGGGCCAACAGGTCTTGTAGGGAGGCCGAGGTGAAGAAGAACTCCTGGCGCAGACGCAGCACTCGGCCAGCCTCTGTTTCGTCGCCGGGATAGAGCACGCGCGAGATCGCCTCGGCCCGGGTCCGGTCGGCGAGAGCGCCGACATGGTCGCCTGAATTGAAAGCCTCGAGCCGCAGAGGCTCGACAGATCGAGCCGACCACAGCCTCAGGGTGTTGACGTGGCGTCCGTGCCAGCCGACCACGGGGGTATCGAAGGCGACGGCCTGAACGACGTCGGCAGGTCTCCAGACGAAGCCTACTGGGCCCTCCACGTCAGGCACCTGCTCGACAAAGCCGCCGAATGGCACCTGATAGACCAGATCGGACCGTTCGAACTCCCACGGATTGGCCCGGATCAGCCAGTCCTCGGGAAATTCCTGCTGCCACCCGTCACGAAGGCCTTGGCGGAACAGGCCGTGTTCGTAGCGGATCCCATAACCGTAAGCCGGTATTTCAAGACTCGCCATACTCTCCATGAAGCAGGCAGCGAGGCGACCGAGACCACCATTGCCAAGGGCGGCATCCGGCTCGATCGCCCGAATACGGTCCAGATCGACACCGAGGCCGGCGAGGGCATCCCTCGCACAATCGGTCAGGCGGAGGTTGTTCAGGGTATCGGACAGCAAGCGTCCGATCAGGAATTCCAGCGAGAAATAGCAGACGTGCTTGTGACCTGCTTGGTTCAGCCCTTTGGAGGCCATCCAGCGGTCCATGGCGCGGTCGCGCACGGCCAAGGCTGTTGCGGTGAACCAGTCGTGGTCGGTTGCGTGGGTCGGGTCCGTGCCGACATCATAGGTCAGCTTTGCAATGATGGCCTGTTGAAACGCGTCCGTTTCGGTACGCTCTGTCGGCTGCGTCGTCTCACTCACCACATAAGTGGGCTCAGCCTCATCACGATGACTGGAGGAGGGCAAAAGGCCTTGATCGAAACTCTCCACGGACAACCCCTAGTCTTTGATTATCAAGCAAGAGACGATCTCGCCTGTATTGTGTCGGCATTCCTTTAACAAACCGATAGCAACTTCAGAATGATACTCAACAATAGTTATCAAATTACCCAGAGAGCGTGACTCCGCGCCGCAGTTCAAAGCGGGTTTTCCTTTAGGCCAAGCTTCTTGCGGTAAGATGTAGCTGCTCCCACAGCTTATTTCTCGGCAACGGGAACTGCCTCTGAGCCGAATGGTTTAACCTTCACCATTCGTTCAAGGTCAGGCCATGGCCGATATCCCAGACATTACGCGAGAAGCACAGGACCGGGCGGTTCCGCCCCCGTTGGAGGGCCGGCTTGAAGTGCCGGATCCAGTTCCTGAAGCGACCAAGAGGTCACCCCGGTCGGGCCAGAGCAGGAAACAGGTTCCCTCGCCGCCTCAGCAGCGTCTGGTTGTGGTCTCCAACCGCGTTCCCCTGCCCAAGGACGGCGCGAGCAAAGCCGGCGGATTGACGGTCGCGCTTGAGGGAGCGTTGAAGCGGAGTGGCGGCCTCTGGTTCGGCTGGTCCGGCGAGACTCTCGAGAATCCATCGGATGGGGCCAAGGTTTCACAGTCCGGCAACATCACCTTCGCGGTGATGGATCTCTCGCAGAAGGATTATGACGAATATTATGCGGGCTTCGCCAATCGTGCCTTGTGGCCGGTTTGTCACTACAGGCTCGATCTCGTGCAGATCGAGCGGCAGGAGCTTGAAGGGTACTTCCGGGTCAACCGGGCCTTTGCCGCTTCT
Source organism: Microvirga soli (assembly GCF_016734765.1). Classification (GTDB taxonomy): domain Bacteria; phylum Pseudomonadota; class Alphaproteobacteria; order Rhizobiales; family Beijerinckiaceae; genus Microvirga; species Microvirga soli. The sequence goes on from NZ_JAERQE010000012.1 coordinate 133,411, forward strand.
CTTGCTCCGCTGTTGCGGCCCGACGATGTCATCTGGGTTCATGATTATCATTTCATTCCCCTAGCGGAGGAACTCCGGCGACTGGGTTTCAAGAACCGGATCGGCTTCTTCCTGCACATTCCATGGCCACCGTCGGATGTGGCCAGCGCTCTGCCAGCCTACCAGCAGCTTCTTCATGGCTTGGGTGCCTACGATCTCGTCGGCTTTCACACGCCGCAGGATGCCGAGAATTTTCAGCGCTGTCTGACCCGCGAGGACATTGGATCGTCGACTGGAGCCGGGGAGCACCAGATCGATGGTCATAGGCTCCGGATCGGCGCCTTCCCGGTCGGGATCGATACCGAAGGCTTCGCACGGACGGCCGCCAATGCCGGGCAGAATGCTCTTGTGCGGCGAACCCAGGCAAGCATGGGAGACCGGGACCTGATCATCGGGGTGGACCGGCTCGACTACTCGAAGGGATTGAAGCAGAGGATCGAAGCGTTCTCCTGCTTCATCAAATCCAACCCGGACTTTCGCAACCAGGTTACCTATATTCAGATCACGCCGAAATCGCGCTCGGATGTTCCCGAGTACCAGCGGATGCAGCGCGAGATTGCAGAGCAGGCCGGCTGGACCAACGGAAGCCTCGGCGAGGTGGATTGGACCCCGGTCCGATATGTCAACAGAACGGTCGGACATGCAGCCCTTGCAGGATTATACCGCATGTCCCGCATCGGTCTCGTGACTCCGTTGCGGGACGGCATGAACCTCGTTGCAAAGGAGTTCGTCGCGGCTCAGCAACCGGAGGATCCCGGCGTCCTGATCCTGTCGCGCTTTGCAGGCGCGGCGCACGAACTCGACGGTGCTATTCTCGTCAATCCCTATGATACGGAAGCATGCGCTTCTGCCATCGCACGGGCTCTCCGAATGCCGCTGGAGGAGAGGCGGGAGCGTTGGGAATCGATGATGAGGCGATTGCGGAGCAACACGGTCGAAGCGTGGTGCCAGCACTTTCTCTCCACCCTCAGTGACGCCTCGAACGAGAGCCCAGGAACGCATTTCTCTACAACTGCAGAGAATGGACGGTATCCCTTCTCCGAAGGTGCGCCGGCTTAGGGTTGCTGTCGCCTTTCCCGCTGTACCGGATTGTGTAGGGCAGATCCTGTGAGCGAGCCACAGGTGAACTCGATTTCGGTAGGAACCAAAGGCAAAGGGGGCTGTTTCTGACAGGGAGACTCTGCCAGCCAAGTCTCGGTCCTTCCGAGACCGGCGGTGAGCTCGACCCAGGTTGATCCCATTGAACAGCGGCAGGGCCGAACGTGTCACCAGCAGACAGTCTCCTTGTAAGCTCCCAGACTGTACGGACAAAAGGTGTGAGCCGGAAGGCCCCGCGGATCTATTACGTGCACCCGCTGCTGGCCGGTCCCTTGGATAGCTGGGATGAAATCTTCGATCATGCCGCTGCCTTGGGTTTCGACACCATCCTGATGGCCCCGCCGTTCGAGCCGGGACACGGGGGTAGTATCCTTCTGCCACGTGACATGACCCGGCTTCACCCGAGCCTCGGTGGTGGCGCGGCGGCCGAGGGCGCTGCGCGGCTCGCTGAAAATGCCGGTTCCCGCAACCTCGCCCTGGCACTCGATCTCGTCATTGACCGGGTGGCCGCTGACAGCACCTTCGCCCGCGAACTCGACCTTGCGTTCCCCAGCCCGGATATATTCGATCCCCGTCAGGATCCTGCCGAAAGGGAAGCTGTCCTTGTTCCGTTCGACGACGGTGATCGGGCCGATCATCCCCACCTCAGGGTGCTTGCCGAGCGACTGCGGGAGCTGACGCAAGCGGGGATTTCCAGCTTTCGCTGCCTCCACTGGGACAGGGTTCCCGCGGCAGCCTTGAGGCAGTTCCTATCTGATATCAGGGAAGACGCACCCGAGACACGCTTTCTGGCTTGGACGCCCGGCACGAACTTCCAGGCGAGGCAGTCGCTCCATGGAGTTGGTTTTGACGGGACGTTTTCCTCGCTGTGTTGGTGGGATCTGAAGGAAAGCTGGATTGCTGACGAGCACGAGCAGCTGAGGGGCATTGGCTACGAGATCGCCTTCCCGGAGGTTCCCTTCGACAAGCGCATCACCCATGAGGTGGAGCCGCTCGACGTGCTGGAGCGGCGCGCGGTCCGCGCATTGCGGCTTGCTGCATCCGCAAGCGACGGAATCCTCGTGCCCATGGGCTTCGAGTTCGGCTGCCGGGACAGGCTCGATCCAACCCGTGGCGATGGCGCGGGGCTGAGAGGGTTGCGAGAGCGGGGCAGCTTCGACCTAACGGAAGAAGTCCATGCCGCGAACGAATTGCTGGCCCGCAACGATGAGCCCTTCGCCCGCAAGCCCGTGCATCTCGTCGTGGGGCATGCGTCCCCCGTGACCGCTTTGCTGCGAACCGATGCGGAGGATGTGCGGCAAAGCAAGGCAGCCCGCCTGATCATCGCCAATGCCGATCTCCGCCGAACCGCCCAGGCCAAAGGTGCGTTCCTGGTGTCGGAGAGCGGCGCTCAGTTCATGCCCTTTCGCGAAGTGGGCGAGGGCGGCCTCGAACTCACGCCGGCAACGACCGTCAGACTTGATCCAGGCGAAGTCCGGATCCTGGAGGGACGTCCGCCGAGGCCGATCCAAGGGGCGGTTTCGGTGCCGGCTGTCGACCAGGCCGTCGTGGCGCCGCGGCTCGTCATCGAGAATGTCGCCCCTGCTGTCGATGGTGGCGAGTTCCCGGTCAAGCGGATCGTCGGCGAGGTGGTCCGGGTGGAGGCCGACATCTTCGGTGACGGTCACGATCTCTTGGAGGCTGCGTTGGCCTGGAGGGCGGTCGACGAGGAGCAGTGGCGCGAAACCCGCATGACGCTCCTGGTCAACGATCGCTGGAGCGCGGAATTCCCGCTGGAACGGCTCGGCCGGCATGAATTCGCCGTGCTGGCCTGGCGCGACCCCTTTGCCATCTTCCGCTCGGAGCTGGAGAAGAAATACGCCGCTGGCCTCGACGTGACTCTGGAACTGGAGGAAGGCCGCCTTCTGGTCGAAGAGACAAGGGCTGAGGTCGAGGGAGACATCGCCGGTCGCGTTCACGCGCTGGCCGATAGCCTCGTCGAAGCGGATTACAGCACACGGCTCGAGATCCTCCTGGCGCCGGAGACGTCGGAGATCATGACGGCGGCGGACCGGCGGCCGTTCATGGTGCGCTCCGATGCAATCCCCGTCGATGCCGAGCGTAAAGCGGCCGGGTTTGCGAGCTGGTATGAGCTGTTCCCGCGCTCGATGAGCGACGATCCCAATCGCCATGGAACGTTCGACGATGTGATCCGCAAGCTGCCCTATATCCGCGATATGGGCTTCGACGTTCTCTACATGACGCCGATCCACCCAATCGGTCGAACGCATCGCAAAGGACCCAACAACAGCCTCAACGCAGGGCCGGACGATCCGGGAAGCCCCTATGCCATCGGTTCCGAGGCAGGCGGCCACGATGCCATCCACCCGGAACTTGGGACCTTCGAGGATTTCCGTCGTCTCGTTGCGGCGGCAGCCGATCACGGGCTGGAATTGGCGCTGGACATCGCGGTGCAGGCCTCCCCGGATCACCCCTGGCTGAAGGAGCATCCGGGTTGGTTCGACTGGCGGCCGGACGGAACGATCAAGTACGCCGAGAATCCTCCCAAGAAGTACGAGGATATCGTCAACGTGGACTTTTACGCCGAGGACGCGATGCCGTCCCTATGGCTTGAGCTGCGCGACACCATTCTGCTCTGGGTGGAGCAGGGCGTGAAGCTCTTCCGCATCGACAATCCTCACACGAAGCCATTCCCCTTCTGGGAGTGGCTGATCGGGGAAGTGCGCCGCGACCACCCGGACGTGGCCTTCCTGTCGGAAGCCTTCACGCGGCCGAAGATCATGTACCGGCTCGCCAAGATCGGCTTCTCGCAATCCTATACCTACTTCACGTGGCGCAACGAGAAATGGGAGATGGCGGAGTACCTGACCGAACTCTCGCAGACGGCGCCGAAGGATTTCTTCCGACCGCATTTCTTCGTGAACACGCCCGACATCAACCCGGATTTCCTGCAGAATGCACCTCGTTCCGCCTACATGATCCGCGCGGCCCTTGCGACGACACTCTCCGGACTCTGGGGGATGTACAGCGGATTCGAGCTTTGCGAAGGCCGGCCAGACGTCAAGAAGAAGGAATACGCAGACAGCGAGAAGTACGAGATCCGTGCGTGGGACTGGGACCGGCCCGGAAACATCATCCGGGAGATCTCGATCCTGAACCGGATCCGCCGTGACAATCCGGCCCTGCACTCCCACCTCAATGTCTCGTTTCTCGACGCTTGGAACGATAAGATCCTCTTCTATGAGAAGGCGACCCCGGGACGCGAGAACGTTCTGCTCGTGGCTGTCAGCCTTGATCCGCACAACGTGCAGGAGGCAGACGTGGAGCTGCCCCTCTGGAAGTTCGGCCTTCCGGATCACGGCTCCTTGGCTGTCGAGGATCTCGTGCGTCATCACCGCTTCACCTGGTCGGGCAAGTACCAGCGAATCCGCTGCGATCCGGGCGAAATTCCCTTCTCGATTTGGCGCATTGCCCCTAAGGACTGATAAGAATGCTCAAGAAGAACGACACGTCCCTCAAGAGCGACACGTCCCTTGGAACCGATCCGCTCTGGTACAAGGATGCGATCATTTACCAGCTGCATGTGAAGTCGTTCTTCGATGCCAACAATGACGGCATCGGGGACTTCGCAGGGCTTCTCGCCAAGCTGGATTACATCGCCTCGCTTGGCGTCAACACAATCTGGCTGCTGCCATTCTATCCATCGCCGCGGCTCGATGACGGCTATGACATCGCCGAATATCGTGACGTCAGCCCTGACTATGGCAGCCTCAAGGAGTTTAAGACCTTCGTCCGTGAAGCTCATGCCCGAGGCCTGCGCGTCATTACGGAGTTGGTGATCAACCACACCTCGGACCAGCATCCCTGGTTCCAGCGCGCCCGTCATGCAAAGCCCGGCTCACGCGACCGCGACTTCTATGTCTGGTCCGACACGGATCAGAAGTACCCTGAGACCCGGATCATCTTTCTGGATACCGAAAAATCGAACTGGACCTGGGATCAGGCAGCAGGAGCCTATTTCTGGCACCGTTTCTATTCGCATCAGCCGGATCTGAATTTCGATAATCCGCGTGTTCTCAAGGAAGTCCTGAGCGTCATGCGGTTCTGGCTCGACATGGGCATCGACGGGCTGCGCCTCGATGCCATTCCTTATCTAATCGAGCGGGAGGGCACCAATAACGAGAATCTTCCGGAGACCCACGTGGTTCTCAAGAAGATCAGGGCCGCGCTCGATGCCACATATCCGGACCGGATGCTGCTGGCGGAAGCCAATCAATGGCCGGAGGATACCCAGGAGTATTTCGGTGACGGCGACGAATGCCACATGGCCTTTCATTTCCCGCTGATGCCGCGCATGTACATGGCCATCGCGAAGGAAGACCGTTTCCCCATCACTGATATCCTGCGCCAGACGCCTGAAATTCCTGAGAAGTGCCAATGGGCGATCTTTCTCCGCAACCATGACGAGCTGACGCTCGAGATGGTGACGGATGAGGAGCGCGATTACCTCTGGAATACCTATGCGGCAGACAAGCGGGCTCGCATCAATCTCGGCATTCGCCGCAGGCTGGCGCCTCTCATGCAGCGGGATCGCCGGCGTATCGAGCTGATGAATGCGCTCCTTCTGTCCATGCCCGGAACGCCCGTTGTCTATTACGGCGACGAGATCGGGATGGGCGACAACATCTATCTTGGTGACCGAGACGGCGTTCGCACGCCGATGCAATGGTCGCCGGACCGCAATGGCGGTTTCTCCAGGGCCGATCCGGCGAGCCTCGTGCTGCCAGCGATCATGGACCCGGTCTATGGCTTCGAGTCTGTCAACGTGGAGGCGCAGAGCCGCGACCAGCACTCGCTCCTGAACTGGATGCGCCGCATGCTGATGCTGCGCCGCAATCACCACGCTTTCGGCAGGGGTACGTTCCGGCTTCTCTATCCGTCCAACCGCAAGGTCCTGGCTTATCTGCGCGAGCATGAGGGCGAGACCATCCTGTGCGTCGCGAACCTGTCGCGGACACCGCAGGCGGTCGAGCTCGATCTGTCAGCCTTCGCCGGCCGGGTTCCTGTCGAGATGACCGGCCCATCGCCGTTCCCGCCCATCGGGCAGCTGACCTACCTGCTGACCCTGCCGCCTTATGGCTTCTATTGGTTCCAACTCACGACAGAGGTTGAAAGCCCGCAATGGAGGACGGCTCCGCCTGAGCAGCTGGCCGAGTTCGAGACCTTGGTTCTGCGGGGTGGCCTGCAGGGAGGCTTGGATGAGCGGCATATGCAGGTGATTGCCCAGAACGTCCTGCCCAGCTACCTGCCGATCCGGCGCTGGTTCGCCTCCAAGAACGAGACGCTTCACGAGGCACGCATTCCATGGACGGTGCCCATGTCGTTTGCTGAGGATGTGCTGATGGCCGAGATCGAGGCGAGCGTCGGCAAGCGCACGGAGCGCTACTTCATGCCTCTCGGCATCGCATGGGAAAGCGCCAGTGGGCTGCCCCTGCCGCAGCAGCTCGCCCTGGCTCGGGTCCGCAGGGGGGCCCGTGTAGGATTCCTGACTGATGGGTTCGCTGTCGACCGATGGGCGCATGCGGTCCTGCAGGCCCTGTGCGAGAGGTCCACGATACAGACGCCGGACGGGGAGATCCGGTTCGAGGGTACTTCCGAGCTCGACTGCATGCAGGTCACGCCGGATGCCTCGATCCGCTGGCTCTCGGCTGAGCAGTCGAACAGTTCGCTGATCGTCGGCGACCTCGCGATGATCAAGCTCGTCCGTCGCGTGTTTGGTGGCACCCACCCGGAAGCGGAGATGACCCAGTACCTGACAAAGGTCGGGTATCAGAACTCCGCTCCGCTCCTCGGAGAAGTCCTGCGAGTGTCCGGGGATGGAACGCCCCATACGCTCGCAATCGTTCAGGGGGCGATCCGCAACCAGGGCGATGCCTGGAACTGGATGCTCGAGAACCTGAAGCGCACCCTCGATGAACATGAGTTGATCGAGAATGAAGCGATCCCAGAAGAGGGGATCTTCACCACTCTCGAGAACTTCGCCGAGGTCGTGGGACAACGCCTTGGTGAGTTGCATGTCGCCCTGGCTGCACAGACGGACGATCCAGCCTTTGCCCCGATGGAAGCCGGTGCCGGTGAAATCGAAGGCTGGAAAACCAGGGCCCAGGAGCAACTCGTTTCTGCCTTCGATATCCTGGGCGAGGTCCGTGGGGATCTGGACCCCGAAACCGGTGCGCTCGCGGATAGCATTCTTGAGCGGCGTGACGGGCTGATCGCAGCCGTCGACCGGCTCGCGGAGACCGGTCGCGGGACGCTGCTGACGCGCATCCATGGCGACTTTCATTTCGGACAGGTTCTCGTCGCTCAGGGCGATGCCTACATCATCGATTTCGAAGGCGAACCCGTGCGCGAGCTGGAGGAGCGGCGTGCGAAGACAAGCCCGCTCCGCGACGTCGCCGGTTTGCTGCGCTCCCTTGACTATGTGGCCGTTACGGCGTCGATGCCCGATGATGACATCTCGTCTCAACAGTTCCGGGATATTCGAGGCTCGCTGCTCAAGAACTTCTATGCAGGCGCTCAAAAGGCTTTCCTGGATGCTTACTGGGATGCTACTGCTCAAGCCTCACAGCTCGGGCTCTCACCTGACAGGCACCGTTCGCTCCTTGATCTGTTCCTGCTGGAGAAGGCCGCCTACGAGGTCCAGTATGAGGCCTCCAATCGCCCAAAATGGCTGGCAATCCCGCTCCAGGGCTTGTCCGACATTGTGCATCGCCTCGCAGAAGCGGGCCGCGGAGAACATGAATGACGCGCGGACGTGACGAGCTCCTTGCTGGCGTCGAGCCTAGCAGTGTTCAGGCTTTGGTGGAGGGGCGGCATGGGGATCCGTTCTCGATCCTCGGTCAGCATCCTGCAGGCGGCGGAAGCATTGTCCGCGTTTTCATGCCAGGGGCCAAGTCCGTTGAGGTTTTGCGGCGGCAGACAGATGGCGAGCCCGATAGGCTCCATCTCGTACATGGAGATGGGCTGTTTGCCGGTAGGCTCGATCATCAGGATCCCTACAGGGTGCGCGTCCACTGGCCTGACGCCGTTCAGGAACTGGAGGATCCCTACGGCTTTGGCCTGCTCCTAGGTGAACTCGATTTGCACTTGATCGGGCAGGGCACCCATTACGAGCTCGGCTCTGTGCTTGGCGCGCAACCCATGAGCATCGAAGGCATACCGGGCGTACGATTTGCCGTCTGGGCTCCCAATGCGCGGCGTGTCTCCGTGGTGGGGGACTTCAACGGCTGGGATGGTCGGCGCAATCCCATGCGCCTGCGCCGTGAGGCGGGGGTTTGGGAGCTCTTCGTTCCGCGCCTTGGCCCCGGCGAGCGCTACAAATTCGAGGTGGTTGGTCCGCACGGGCAATTGCTGCCGCAGAAGGCCGATCCCATTGCGCGTGCGGCCGAAGCTGCCCCCGGTTCGGCATCGGTCGTCGCTCGGTCAGAGCCTTTCCGATGGACGGATTCCGAGTGGATGACCACAAGAGCCGCGCGTCAGACGGCAAGCTCGCCGATCTCGGTTTATGAGGTCCATGCCGGCTCCTGGATGCGCCTGGAGCAAGAGGGGAACCGCAGCCTCGACTGGACCGAACTGGCGGATCGCCTGATTCCTTATGTGTCGGGACTGGGCTTCACCCACATCGAGCTTCTGCCGATCACGGAATATCCATTCGGAGGCTCCTGGGGTTATCAGCCGCTCGGGTTGTTCGCGCCCACCGGACGGTATGGGACGCCGGAGGACTTCGCGGAGTTCGTCAACCGCTGCCATGAAGCCGGTTTGGGCGTGATCCTCGACTGGGTTCCGGCCCATTTCCCTACTGACGTCTGGGGCCTTGCACAATTCGACGGGACAGCACTCTACGAGCATCAGGATCCCAGGGAAGGGTTCCACCAGGATTGGAACACCCTGATCTACAACCTCGGTCGCAACGAGGTGAAGGGTTTCCTCATCGCCAGCGCACTTCACTGGCTGGAGCGGTTCCACATCGATGCCCTCCGGGTCGATGCCGTCGCATCGATGCTCTACCGCGACTACAGCCGGAAGGGGGACGAGTGGATCCCGAACAAGTACGGCGGCAGGGAAAATCTCGAGGCTATCGAGTTCTTCAGGCACCTGAACAGCATCGTAACCCAAAGATGCCATGGGGCCATTACGATTGCAGAGGAATCCACTGCTTGGCCCGGCGTGACGCAGCCCGCCGAGGAGGGCGGCCTCGGCTTTACGTTCAAGTGGAACATGGGCTGGATGCACGATACTCTTCACTACGTGGAGCAGGATCCCGTCTACCGGAGTTATAACCACGGCGCCTTTACGTTCGGCATGGTTTATGCCTTTACCGAACGCTTCATCCTTCCCCTGTCGCATGATGAGGTTGTGCACGGAAAAGGATCGCTGATCCGGAAGATGCCGGGCGATGAATGGCAGCGTTTCGCAAATCTTCGCGCCTATTTCGGGTACATGTGGGCTCACCCCGGCAAGAAGCTTCTCTTCATGGGAGGCGAGATCGCCCAGGAACGGGAGTGGAATCACGACGCCTCGATCTCGTGGGATCTGCTGGACCTTCCGCGGCATGCCGGGGTTCAGCGGCTCATCCGCGATCTCAACCGTATTTACGCCGCAGAACCTGCTCTCCACGGCACCGACGCCGACCCCAGCGGTTTCGAATGGGCTGTGGTGGATGATTCCGGGAACTCGGTGTTTGCCATGCTGCGGCTGGCGAAGGACGGAGGTTCGATCATCCTCGCCGTTAGCAACATGACTCCCGTTCCGAGACTATCTTATCGCATCGGCGTGCCGAAAGCAGGGCTCTGGCAGGAGATCCTCAATACAGATGCAGGAATCTACGGCGGCAGCAACTTCGGCAATGGCGGCGCTCTCCAAGCCGAAGAGGTTTCATCCCACGGGCGCCCCTTCTCCTTAAGCCTCATGCTTCCACCACTGAGCACGATCCTGTTACGGTGGGGTTAGCCGATCCTTCGGCACCACCTTCTCAGAAAACGTCGTCTCTCCGAAAGCAGGGGACTGCGCCTTCGTGTTCATGAAACGCAAATGTGCATCGGTGTTCGAGCGCGAAGTCGGAAATGCGTCTGAGAGCCTCGTGGGAGTCATATGAGAGTGTGACCTCACCGAACATCTCTGCCAGCACGTCCTCCGGAACCGTGAGGGTCGCTCCGGGATCCATATGGTCAAGCTTCTGAGCCAGAACGTCTTTGGTCATCCAGGCCTCCATGTCTGCTCTCTACAATACCAACTTCTTCCATGTGAAAATGGAAAACTCGGCCTTGAAGAATTCTGCATTCTGACTGCCATCGAGGTTGGCTCTGTGAAGAGGGTTGTTTAGGGACAGCGTCTCTTCGGGAAACAAGGCCAACATTGGCGCCCGTCGATAGGAAACATGTTTCCAAATCCGGCATTGACCCTGCGCTTGAAGGAGAGGAGCCATCATGACCCAGGATAAAACCGGACCAGATGCGACGCCTCGCATCGGACTCGATCTCGGGCGTCAGATTTTCGATGACCCGAATGGCGGTCGCCAGAAGGATCGCCAATCAGGCGCCAGCGAGGAGGCCATCCGTCAGAAAGCCTACGAGCTGTGGGAGAATGAGGGCCGAGCAGGCGACCCGCACGATCACTGGTACAGGGCAGAGCGTGAGCTGAACCGCAGCCAGCAAGAGCAATCCGCAGCGACAGTCGAGAATGCGCCACCTGCCGTAGCCGTTGGAGCCATGGAGGCCGTGAGTGAACAGCCCGCGGAGGAAGGGCCCGTTCAGAAGAAAACCCGTCGCAAGCGAACCCCCCCGATAAGGTAGCGTCCCGGGGCGTGGTGTAGGAGCAGGCCACCGATGAGGTGGTCATCGCCAGTCTTCGGTTAGAGTGCGGGT
>NZ_JAERQE010000130.1 GCF_016734765.1 Microvirga soli
CCATCACGGCAAAAGATGCCAAAGGCTGGATCAGGCATGCCGGCTATGCCCTACACTGAGACCAAAAGCGCTTTAGTCACGACGATACGACCGTCTACGTAAGCAGGGATGCAAGCGGCTTTATCACCCATAGCTATGTCGAGGATCTCGTCGGTACGAAAGAGATTTATCAACGCCTCGACAACGGTGAGTCCGTCACTTTAACGATGAGTCTACTCCATCCGCCAACTGGATTAGAGACGACAACGGAGAGGGAGTGGGAGATCAAGATCGGTAAAGTTGTCGATGAATTCTATGGAGATGATTCACCTCCTGCAAGAGGTGTTGGCGAAGTTGTCATCGGCAGTCGTAAGTATCAGATCGAAACGACCCTTGGTACAGGATCGAAGGACGATCTGGCCGGCAATGGCCTTATGGCCGGCGGCGCTGGAGCGGACACCCTAACAGGCGGTGCGCAACGCGATATCCTAAAGGGGAATGCCGACGCCGATACACTGGAGGGACGCGCTGGCGGCGATCTGCTGGATGGCGGTGCGGGCTATGACTTTGCCACTTACTACGCGGCTACGGCGGGTGTGGTAGCGAACCTGTCGAGCCCGTCCGGGAATACTGGCGATGCTGCTGGGGATATGTACATTGACATTGAGGGTCTTGGCGGTTCGGCCTATGCGGACGTGCTCATCGGCAATGGCGGCTCGAACGAGTTGCATGGCCACAAGGGCAACGATGAGCTGATCGGCCTTGGCGGCAACGACTATCTCTATGGCGGCGCAGGCCACGATGCGCTCGAAGGCGATGCCGGAGCCGATAGTCTTGACGGAGGTGATGGCTGGGACTTTGCGACCTATTACCGCGCCCAATCCGGCGTGGTGGCGAGCCTATCGAACCCGTCCGGCAACTCTGGCGCTGCGGCGGGCGACACTTATGCCAATATCGAGGCTCTCGCTGGCTCGGCCTATGCGGATGTGCTCATCGGCGATAGCGGCTCGAACGAGCTGCATGGCCACAAGGGCAACGACGAGCTGATCGGCCTTGCCGGCAACGATTATCTCTATGGCGGCGACGGCTGGGACAGCCTGGAGGGCGATCTGGGTGCGGACGTGCTCGACGGCGGGGCAGGGTTCGATTTCGCCACCTTCTACCGCGCTGCGTCGGGTGTCGTGGCCAACCTGTCGAACGCGGCGGCTAACAGCGGTGCAGCGGCGGGCGACACCTATGTCGGCATCGAGGGCCTGGGCGGCTCGTCCTACGCCGACGTGCTCACCGGCAACAGCGGCTACAACGAGCTGTTTGGCCACAACGGCAACGATCAGCTTTATGGCCTGGGCGACGGTGACTTCCTGTCAGGCGGCGAGGGTCATGATCAGCTGTTTGGCGGCGCCGGTTCGGACTGGCTCACCGGCGGCAACGGCGCGGACTGGTTCCACTTCGACACGGCGCTCGGGGCTGGAAACGTGGATGTCGTCAACGACTTCACCAAGGGCCAGGATATGCTGGTTCTGAGCCGAAGCGTGTTCACGGCCTTCGGCCCCGGCACCCCTGGCGCAACAGTCATCCTGGCTTATGCCGGGCCTTACGCCTTCACGACAGGCACTGCAGCGACGAGTACTTTCAACATTGGGTAATGGGGCGGCTCTCCCTGGATGCCGATAACATCGGCTGGCCACGTGCACAGGAGAGCAGCCA
>NZ_JAERQE010000131.1 GCF_016734765.1 Microvirga soli
CTAGGACGGCAAAGCTAGCTGGCAGGCCTGCTGTTCGAGAGCCGCCAGGTAGGCAGCGGGATCGTGTCGAAAGCGGGTGCGCAGGGTTCGCGCATGGCGGCCTCTCTCCAGACGCTGACGCAAGCTCCTCCAGTGGTCCCGGCTTGCGGCGCCCAGGTCTCGCGCCGTTGGAGCCTGCACGCGCGTCGCGGTCGCGGCGAGCAGCCGCACCGAACCGCGCAGAACCGCACCGGGGGTCGCCGTCTTGCGGCCGGTCGCGCGCCGCTCGTGATAGCGCTGCGATCCGAAGAGCTGTTCGAGATCGTTGTTGGTGCGCGGCAGGTCCGGCACCGCGTAGGTATGGAACAGGCCGGGGCGATAGCTGCGCGTCACCTTCTGGAAATGATCGAAGGCGCCGGCCAGAGTCCCGGCCTTGTCGCGATGCCGCTGCATCGCGCCCAGCACCCCGTTCACCCGCCGCCGCACCATGGCGGCACTCTCCTCGTGCGGGTTGCCAAGCCAATGCGCCACGGCATGAACAAACCGGTAGGCGTACTCCACGTCTGGCCACAAAGAGGCGGTGCGCTCCAGCGCACGAGCGATCATCTGGTGCAAGCGCGTGAGCGCCGGCGTGAAGCCCCTTTTTGCTGCACCCGGCCCAGGCTGCCGGCGACCGTCTCCAGCCGCTGCTTCAGCTTGAGACCTGAGGCGGCAAGCGGCGCCCGACCGTCATCGGTGATCGCGCTGCGCACCGCCGCACAGTATCCCTGCACAATTGCGGCCTCGGCATCATCCCGCTCCTCCACACCACGTTCGATCCGGCGGATGCCGCGCACCTGCTTCTTGAGCTCCTTCTTGGCATGCCGATCCGCCTCGAAGATCGGATGCGCCGCCTCGCGCAGAAAGTGGAACTGACACAGCTGATGCGGCACGCCCGGCAGCACCTGAGCGACGGCCTGGCGAATGGAGGTCTGGCCATCGCTGATCACGCCCACAACCGGCACGCCCACGGCCTCCACCGCCTCGCGCAGCAGCACCGCCAGATCCTGGGCCCGGCCGGAGAGCAGGCTGCGGGCCAGCACGATGATGCCGGACAGGCAGTCGCGGATCACCCACAGCACCTCATGGCCGACATCCGGCTGCACGCCATCCAACGCCAGAATGACCCGCCCTTGCCGGGCCAGGAGCCTCTGCAAGGGGCGGCGCTCCATCAGCCGGGTGGCGAGCAGTTCATCGTAGCGGTCGAGCAGGTTGGTGACGCTGCGCTCGGCAATGGCGACGCCGCGGGCAGTGAGCACCGCATGGATCTCGGGCACGCTGCGGTGCTCGCGGTGGCGCAAGGCCCCGATGAGGGCGATGATGTCCAGGCCGAACTCGTGCTGGGGCAGCGCCAGCGCGCCCTCGGCCTCGGGCCGGTAGGGCTTGTGGAAGCGGGGGCAGTTGAGCGTCTCGCACCAGCGGATCTTGAGCCGCAAGCGGATAGAGCCAGTCAGCGTCACGAGGGTGCGATGGTTCTCGTAGCGGATGCGCATCGGGGCTCCGCAGGCCGGACACAGCCGACAGGCGGGACGCAGCACCCGCTCGCGCTCCGGCGGCAGGCGTCCTGAGATCCTGGTCATCCCGCACCTCCTCACAGGTACAGAAGACCCCCACCACCCCATGCTACCAGACAGCGGGCTTTGCCGTCCTAG
>NZ_JAERQE010000132.1 GCF_016734765.1 Microvirga soli
CTCTCCTGTGCACGTGGCCAGCCGATGTTATCGGCATCCAGGGAGAGCCGCCCCATTACCCAATGTTGAAAAAGTCCTCGTGATTGGCGACGGATCGTGATTCCCTGATCGGGCGTTCTCAGCAGGAGGATCAAGCCATGATGGGCGAGCGTCTCGTGATGCAGGAGAGCCTGTTCTACGAGTTTCGGCTCGAGGACCACGTCCCCTCCGATCACCTGCTGAGGCGCATCGACCGCTTCGTCGACTGCTCCGGGCTGCGCCAGCACTTGGCTGGCTTCTACAGCTCCATGGGACGGCCCTCTATCGATCCCGAGCTGATGATCCGCATGCTGCTGATCGGCTACTGCCTCGGCATCCGCTCCGAGCGGCGCCTCTGCGAGGAGGTGCACCTGAACCTCGCTTATCGCTGGTTCTGCCGTCTCGGGCTGGAGGGCAAGGTGCCCGACCACTCCACCTTCTCCAAGAACCGGCACGGGCGCTTTCGCGAGAGCGATCTGTTCCGCCGCCTGTTCGAGGCGGTGGTGCAGCGCTGCCTGGACGAAGGGCTGGTGGGAGGGGAAGGCTTTGCGGCCGATGCCAGCCTGATCCAGGCCGATGCCAACAAGCAGCGCTCCCTGGCAGGCGCTGACTGGAGAGCCCAGGATCACACCGAGGCAGCGCCGCGAGCCGTGCGCGAGTATCTCGCCACCCTGGATGAGGCCGCCTGGGGTGCAGCGACTGACGTTGAGCCGAAGTTCGTCTCGCCCTCGGACCCGGCGGCCCAATGGACCGGTGCCATGCGCGGCCCAGCGTTCTTTGCATACGCGGACAACTACCTGATCGACCTCAAGGCAGCCGTGATTGTGGACGTGGAAGCCTCTCGTGCGGTGCGCCAGGCCGAAGTGGGAGCTGCCCGCACCATGCTCGAGCGCACGGCTGAGCGCTTTGGTCTCAAGCCCGAGCGGCTGGCAGCCGATAGCGCCTATGGTTCGGCCGAGATGCTGCATTGGCTCGTGGACGAGCAGAAGATCGAGCCGCATGTGCCGGTGATCGACAAGTCCGAGCGCCGGGACGGCACCTTCTCACGATCAGACTTCACGTATGATCCGGAGGCGGACACCTACACCTGCCCTGAGAGCAAGACCCTGACGACCAGCGGTCGGATCGTGAATGAGGGCACGAACAGGCTTTATCTCGGCAGCACCTTTGACTGTGGCTCGTGTCACCTCAAGGAGCGCTGCTGTCCCAACACGCCAGCGCGCAGGATCACGCGCAGCATCTATGAGCATGCAAGGGAGGTCGCGCGCTCCTTGAGGGGCACGCCGGCCTATGAGCGGTCACGTCAGGGGCGCAAGCGGATCGAGATGCTGTTTGCCCATCTCAAGCGGATCCTGAAGATGGGACGTCTGCGGCTACGAGGTCCGTGCGGGGCTCAAGACGAGTTCCTGCTGGCGGCAACCGCCCAGAACCTGCGAAAGCTCGCCAAACTTGTCACTTCACCAGGGCCACAGATGATCCATGGAGCCTGAGAAGGTCCGAAAGGCACACCTCACCTCAGACCCAACTTCGACAAGTCGAACTTCCTCGCTGTCTCAGCCCGTCTGAGTGCCGACTTTGTCAACGCAATCTGCCA
>NZ_JAERQE010000133.1 GCF_016734765.1 Microvirga soli
CCCGCGCAGTGCGGAACTGGTTAGCCGAGCGCCAGGAGCAGATTGAGGTCTTCTCCTTGCCCTCCTACAGCCCCGAGTTGAACCCGGATGAGGGCCTGAACGCCGACCTGAAGCAAGCCGTGACCCGCAAGCCGCCCGCCCGCAGCAAGCACGAACTCAAACGAACCGTCATCAGCCATATGCGCCGGCTGACAAAGCTGCCCGAGCGGATCCGAAGCTACTTCGGGCATCAGCCATTCCGCTATGCCGCGTAGTTCAAGTTCTCCCAAGCCGGATCAATAATGCAACAAACCCCTCCAGTGGAAAAACATCCTCACGCCAGCTTGCCTTTGTAGAGAAATAGGCTCCTCTAGAAAGGATCTCGCGCATGCGTCCTGCCTTGCCTGAGCGTCGATCAGCAGAACGCTTCCCGACAGCCCTGGACGGGTGGTTCGCCAGCGAGACCACCGGAACTCCGACGGCATGCGGGGTCTGGGATCTGTCCGCGACTGGGGTGCGGCTTGTCATTCCCTCTCTGGCCGACGTGCCTCTAGAGTTCGCGTTGACGATCCCGGATGCGCGAACCGTGGCCAGGGTCCGTCTGGCTTGGACCAGTGGAAGTTATTATGGAGCGCAGTTTATAGGGGAGCCAATCGCTTAAGCCAGCCCCCTTGGCCATACCCCCGGCATCATTTGCTATGACAAGTAGCCCATGTTGCGGTGAGAGGTCTTCGTGCTTGCGCCATGTGGAACTGCTGCTGCCTAGCGCCTACGCTTAAGGCAGTTTCTAAGAGCTGAGATGGCCGTGAACAGGAGGGCGCCGCCGGCAACTCCTGCAACCATCTCGCCAATGACATAAGCGTAGATGATATCCGGGGAGTTGTTGGAGATGGCGTGATAGACCTGGTGGAGGGCGGCGATAGCTATGCCTGCCAAGCCACCATTGATGGCGCTGCTCCTGCGGCTCCATCTCGGGTTCGGCTCAAAGGACCTCTTCAAGACGCCTACTCTCATGATTTGAGGTAGATGAGCGCGAAGACGCTCGGCCCACATGTGCTTTGAGAACAGGTGAGGCGGTGAACCTGACGGATAGGCGCGGCTCGATTGGGACCTCGATCCCAGTCTTCGGATTGCGCCCAACGCGCTTGCGCTTGCGCTTGGGGCGTACTGTGAAGATCCCGAACGAGGACAGCTTCACGGGTTCACCCGCTTCGAGCGTGGTGCAAATCGTCTCAAGAACCTGATGAACCAGCTCTGCGGCGTGATCCTTCGTGACAGGAGCCTGTTGGTACACAGCCTCCATGAGATCCACCCGCCTTACGGTTTTGCCTGCCATCCCGCATCTCCACTCATGGCAAAGAAGTGGGCTGCCGTTGCCAGCAGCCCGAGTTTGGGAGGAACGCCTGTCCTCAGAGTAAACCCCATCACAGGGTAGGTGTGATGGACGCAAGCCCGTTAGCACTGGATGGGCGAGTTTGAAATCGTCTGTCGCTTGTGTAATCGATTGCGTATGAATATTTCAAGTGCGCAGCAACGAGTGTGTGGCGGCGAGGGCACGGGTTTGTCACGTTAACCCGAGCACGGTGACAAGGCGTGTAGACGGGTTGGCATGACCAAACCCGTTATCTACAAG
>NZ_JAERQE010000134.1 GCF_016734765.1 Microvirga soli
AGTCGTCCGTGAAGAATTGTCTGGCGGCTTGAGTCACGCCCGTTGCGGCGATCGACCGGATCCAACCAGCAACAGGACAAGGGCACACAAAAGCGCCGCCAGCCATCGCAGCAGGAGTGAGAAGTTGTACCCGACCGCCGCCAGAACGGCGTTGATGCGGTCGCCCTTACGACCTTTCAGATGATTGCGGCCCATCCGGTGCTCGGCCTTCAGGTGCCCAATCACCGGCTCGATCGCTGCCCGTCGTTTCATCTCGCGTTTGAGGGCGGCTGTGGTCCGGCGCACCTGGCCTGAGATCCAAACCTGGAAGCGGTTCGGGTGATTGTGCCCGCGATAGCCCTTGTCGACATGCGTGCGTTTGACCTCAACCCCGGTCATTGCTGTCACATCGGCGACCGCAGCCGCCAGCGTGTGACCGTCATACGGATTGCCGTGGAGCGCCCGGGCATGCAGCACGAACTGACCGCCCTTGGGCTGTGTGACCGGCGTGGCGATGCTCACCTTGCAGCCGAACTCATACGGCGTGCGGGCCTTGCCCTTGCCGATGCACTCCACCTCGGGCGCATGCAGGGCGTAGACCTTGGGCCCGCGCTGGCGCTGGGTCTGCTGCCGGACTCTCACCGCCAGGGCAAGCAGCGGCTCAAAGCGCTCCTCCAGGGCCGCATTGCCCTGGATCTTGCGGCGCACGTCCCGGATCACCCGCCCGAGCCGGGCACGCAGAAACCGCAGCTCGCGGTTGGCGCGCTTGAACTGATGCGCATGCTGATAGCGGCCGATCCGGATCAGGGCGTGTTTGGCCACCCGGCGATAGCTCTGACGCAGTCTAACGCCACACCTCCTGGCGAGATCCACGAGCTTGATCAGGGCCCGGTGCATCAGGCGGGCATCGGTGGGGTAAGCCACGGCCTTGGGCTGAACCGTGGTGTCGACGGCCACCCGTTCGAGATCCCTGGTGGCCAGAGCTCCAGTCTGATGTGCCACGGAGAGGCTCTCCTGCAGCAGGGCGGTCAGATGCTCCTCGCCCAGCCGCTGACGCCAACGCGTCAGGGAGGAGCGGTCGAACGGCAGATCATGGCGGAAGCTGACCTCGCCGCAGAAGAACTGCACGTAGGGGCTGTCGAGAAAGCGGGCACACAGCGCCTCGTCGGACAAGCTCTCCGTGTGCTTGAGGATCATCAGCCCGGCGATCAGCCGCACCGGCAAGGGCGGCTGACCGGGTCCTGGCCGGTAGACGCTGCCCAAGCGGCGTTCGAGGAAGGCCCAGTCGATGCGCTGGGCGAGCAGCACCAGGGGATGCTTCAGGTCGATGATGCTGTCCAGGGCGGGGCGGAACAGATCCTTCTGGCGCTCGTCTTTCGGCGTCGACATGGCGTAACTCCGGCCGGGTGGAGTGCCCTTGATTGAATCAGATCCCGGGCCGGAGCGGCAACGGAAAACGCAGGAAATCCACTGTTGTCGCCCCGCAATCCTGCAAAATCGAAGGCGGTGATGCGCCTGATATCCCAATCGTCTCAACGAGATCGGGATTCTTCACGGACGAC
>NZ_JAERQE010000135.1 GCF_016734765.1 Microvirga soli
AGCTCGACTTTGGCCATTTCTGGCGGGTGATGTGGGAGCGCAGGGCGGCGAAGCGAACGATGCGGTAGACTGGCAGCGTTTCCGCCAAGAGACACCACCATGCCAGACCTGCCCGCCCGCTTCGCCGCGATCATTGTAGCGTTTGCCCCGCTCTTTCGCCACCGAACCTGGCGTCATGCCGAGGTCCTGCTCGTCGGCGCCATCCTGGCACCCGGTAAGCGCACCGTGACCAGCATCTTGCGTATCACCGGCCTCAGTCGCGAGCGCCACTTCGTCAATTATCATCGCGTGCTCAGCCGGGCTCGCTGGAGCACACGCGAGGCGGCCCGGCTGTTGCTGGGCCTGCTGATCCAGGCCTTTGCGCCAACCGGTCCGGTGATCCTCGGCCTGGATGACACCATTGAGCGCCGCCGCGGCAAGCACATCAAAGCCAAGGGCATTTATCGGGATCCGGTGCGCTCCTCCGATGCTCATTTCGTCAAGGCCTCGGGCCTGCGGTGGATCAGCCTCATGCTGCTGGCTCCCATTCCATGGGCAGCTCGCACCTGGGCCCTGCCGTTCCTCACTGCCCTGGCACCCTCCGAGCGCTACTGCCGTGAGCGGGGGCAGCGGCACAAAAAGCTGACCGACTGGGCGCGTCAGATGATGCTGCAGGTCAGGAGGTGGTTGCCTGAGCGCGAATTGGTGCTGGTGGCCGATATGGGATTTGCCGCCCTGGAACTGCTGGCAGCGCTGTCTCGCCGCGGCGTGATCTGTATCACCCGGCTTCGCCTGGATGCCGCCCTCTACGAGCCGGCTTCACTGCGCCGGCCGGGGACGAAGGGCCGTCCGCGCACCAAAGGAGCTCGGTTGCCGAACCTTTCCGATGTGCTGCTCCGGACGAGCACGCGCTGGCGCCGCGTCACGGTGCCTGGCTGGTATGGCGAAGGGGAGCGGCTGATCGAGTTCTGCTCGGCCACGGCCGTGTGGCGCCACGGCGGCATGCCGGTGGTACCAATCCGCTGGGTGCTGGTGCGCGATCCCCTTGGACGCTTCTCGCCCCAAGCCTTGCTGTGCACCGATCCCACGCGCGATCCGCTGCAGATCATCCGCTGGTTCATCCTGCGCTGGCAGATCGAGGTCACCTTCCAGGAGGCGCGTGCACATCTGGGCGTAGAGACCCAGCGGCAATGGTCGGATCAGGCCGTCGCCCGCACCACGCCCTGCTTGCTCGGATTGTTCTCAATCGTGACCCTGTTGGCCGCGCAACTCGGTCAGCGCTCCCGAACCGCTGTTTGGATCGACAGCTGGTATCGCAAGTCTCATCCAACTTTCGCGGATGCCCTGGCGGCCGTGCGGCGTCAGATCTGGAGCGAGATGGGTTTATTCACATCACGCTACCGACACAAAATGTCGAAACCCTCACAGGCCCTTCAACGAGGCTTGGTTTACGCGCTCTGCCAAGCCGCCTGATTGGCCAAAGTCGAG
>NZ_JAERQE010000136.1 GCF_016734765.1 Microvirga soli
TAGATGCCGTAATGGGCCTGCCGCTCACGGAGTAGCGAAGCAGGGTGGCTGTCCCTCAGAGTGATGTGTGTGGAAACGGGGTCCGTGTGGATCGGCCCCAAGCATCATGAGGGACAGCCATGGACTATTATGCCGGGATCGACGTGTCTTTGGAACTGAGCAGCGTCTGCATCCTTGATGCCTCAGGGCAGATCCTCCGCGAGGCGAAGGTCACCAGCGAGCCGGAAGCGCTGGCAACCTTTCTCTCCGGGTTGGGCTTGCCGCTCACCCGTGTCGGCCTGGAAGCGGGGCCTCTCTCGCAGTGGCTGTATGCCGGCCTGCAGAACGCCGGCTATGATGTCGTGCTGCTGGAGACCCGGCACGTGAAGGCGGCGCTCTCGGCCATGATCGTCAAGACCGACCGCCGGGATGCCCGCGGCATAGCCCAGCTGCTGCGCATGGGCTGGTTCCGCCCCGTCCACTGCAAGTCGCCGCCAGCGCAAGAGGTGCGTGCCCTGCTCACCGCCCGCAAGCAGCTGCAGGCCAAGATGCGGGATGTCGAACTAAGCCTGCGTGGGCTGTTGCGCGGCTTTGGCCTGAAGGTGGGCGAGATCAGCAAGGGCCAGTTCGCCAGCCGCGTGCGCACCCTCACGGCAGGCCATGAGATGCTGGAGCGGATTGCCGGGGCGATGTTGCGGGCTCGGGAGGCCCTGCAGACGGAGTTTGCCAAGCTGCATCGCGCCATGCTGGCGATTGCGCGGGGTGATCAAGTCTGCCGACGGCTGATGACCGTGCCGGGTGTGGGAGCGCTGATTGCGGTGACGTTCACCGCCGCAGTGGATCAGCCTGATCGGTTCTCGCGCTCCCGGGCTGTCGGAGCGCATTTTGGCCTCACCCCGAAGAAGTACCAGTCAGGCGAGACTGACATCACGGGAGCGGTGAGCCGGGTGGGCGATCCGATGGTGCGCACGGCGCTGTATGAAGGAGCCCACATCCTGCTGACCCGAGCGGTGCGCTTCTCTGCGCTCAAGCGCTGGGCGCTGGAGGTGGCCAAGCGACGGGGCATGCGGCGTGCCAAGGTGGCGCTGGCCCGCAAGCTCGCGGTCATTTTGCATCGCATGTGGGTGGATGGCACCACCTTCCGCTGGGGCCGGGAGGGCGTCACCGCATAGGAGAGAAAAGCGTTCGGGACAGGGCGAGTTCGGCCCTGTTCTCCTGAGGTCCCGTCGCCGGGACGATGGAGGCGATCAAGCCGTAAGTAGTGCCGTGAACACCTCATGAGGTGGAACACGCGTCTTAGATGGGCTGATCGCATCCCCTCTGATGGCATGGTGGGGCGGCCGCGCGTCGACCCCGAACAGAAGCAAGACTTCGGCGACAGGACAGTCACTCAGGGGATTGACACCCAACGGCCCATTACAGAAGCA
>NZ_JAERQE010000137.1 GCF_016734765.1 Microvirga soli
AACCGGTGTTTTGCCATGGGACCCAAGCCGACGATGCTGAGCTCCGGCGATCTCTACCGCAGCCGCCTCGACCAGATCCTCGACCACCGTCACGAGCTGTTTCGCCTGGCCAGTCTGATCGACTGGGACAGGTTCGATCATGAGTTTGGCCGCTTCTATCGCCCGCTCGGCCGACCCGCGAAGCCCACCCGGCTGATGGTTGGGCTGTCGTATCTCCAGCATACCTTCAACCTCTCCGATGAGGCGGTGGTGCAGCGCTGGATCGAGAACCCGTATTACCAATGGTTCTGTGGCTGCGAGTACTTCCAGCATGAGCTGCCCTGCGATCCGAGCTCGCTCACCCGCTGGCGCAAGCGGCTCGGACCCGAGGGACTGGAGACACTGCTTTCCGCTACTATCCACGCCGGGCTGGAGAGCGGCACTGTGCGGCCCTCCAGTTTGGAACGGATCAGCGTCGACACCACGGTGCAGCCCAAGGCCATCACCCATCCCACCGACGCCAAGCTGTACCTCAAAGCCTTGCAGGCTTTGGTGCGGCAGGCCAAGCGGCACGGCCTCGAGTTGCGGCAGGCCCACACGCGCCTGGCCAAACGCGCGGCCGTGCAGGTCGGGCGCTATGCCCATGCCCGGCAGATGCGGCGCATGCGCCGCGAACTGAAGCGGTTGAAGACCTATTTGGGCCGGGTCTATCGCGACATCGCCAGGAAAGTCGCTGGTGACGAGGGCCTCGCCCTTCGCTTTGCACGTCTGCTGGGCCTGACAGAGCGTCTTCTGACGCAGGAGCGCACGAGCAAGAACAAACTTTACAGCCTGCATGCGCCCGAGGTGGTGTGCATCGCCAAAGGCAAGGCGCATCGGCCGTACGAGTTCGGCTCGAAGGTCGCGCTGGCGGTGACGAACCGCGAAGGCTTCGTGCTCGCCTCCAAGGCGCTGGAGGGCAATCCCTATGATGGCCATACGCTCAACACCACGATCGACCAGGTCGTGGCCATGACGGACGTGGAGCCCGCACGCGTTTACGTCGACCTGGGCTATCGTGGGCATGACTATGCGCACAAGGAGCGCGTGTTCATCGCCCGCCAGCGGCGAGGGCTCACGCCGACGATCAAACGGGAGCTGCGACGCCGGTCCGCGATCGAGCCGATGATCGGGCACATGAAGGCGGACGGGCGGCTGGGACGCAATCACCTGCTCGGAGCGGCCGGGGATGCGATCAACGCGCTCCTCGTGGCGGCCGGACACAATCTACGGCTGATCCTGAACTGGCTCAGGCTTTTTATCGCCTGGCTCATGGCAGCCCTGATCAGTTCATTCGCGCAATCGGATACTTCTCAGGTCGCCTGAAATCCAGCGCCCGCCTCGTGCCGCCGCATTATTCAGGGCCGACTA
>NZ_JAERQE010000138.1 GCF_016734765.1 Microvirga soli
CCCCTTACGGCATCGCTGTGCCAGAATGAGGCCGTGAGAGGCTCAAACACAGGAGACCGTCCGTGGACCAGATTATCCGCATCGGAATGGATACGTCAAAGCACGTCTTCCAGCTGCACGGGGTGAATGCCGCCGAGGAGCCGGTCCTGCGCAAGAAGCTGCGGCGCCAGGACATGGTGGCGTTCTTCACGAACCTGCCGCCAACCGCGGTTGCGATAGAGGCCTGCGGCGGCTCGCACCATTGGGCGCGCCTGCTGCAAGCGTTAGGCCATCAGGTGAAGATGATCGCACCGCAACTTGTGAAGCCATATGTCAAGCGTGGCAAGAACGATGCGGCTGATGCCGAGGCGTTGTGTGAGGCGATGAGCCGGCCAAGCATGCGCTTTGTGCGGGTCAAAACGGCGGAGCAGCAGGCAGCCCTGATGCTGGTAGGCCTGCGCGATCGGCTGATCCGTCAGCGCACCCAACTGACGAATGCGATCCGTGGGTATGCGACCGAGTTCGGATTAGTTGCGGCGAAGGGGCTGGTGAAGATCGAGCCGCTCTTGGAGCGCATTCGAGAGGATGACACGCTGCCGGCACTGGCGCGGGAGCTGTTTGAGATCCACGCGCGGGAGTACACGCAGCTGCAGGCGCAGTTGGAGGAGATCGACGACAAGCTGATGGTCTGGCATCGTGCCAATGAATGCAGCCGACGCTTGGCCAAGATCCCCGGGGTGGGCCCGATCGGTGCTACGATGCTGGTGATGAAGACACCTGCCCCTGAGGCCTTCCGGTCCGCCCGCCATTTTGCCGCCTGGCTCGGCTTGACCCCCAAGGATCATTCGACCGCCGGCAGGGTGCGGCTGGGGGTGATTACGCGGGCCGGTGACGAGGCCTTGCGCAGCGTGCTGGTGGTCGGCGCCACGGCTGTCATCCGGCATGCTCAGCGGAGCCAGACCAGGGCGTCGCCCTGGCTCATCGCGCTGCTCAAGCGCAGGCCGCCGAAGCTGGCAGCGGTAGCCCTGGCTAACAAGATCGCCCGGATCGCCTGGAAGCTGATGGTCTCCGGCGAGCACTACGCAGCGCGGATTGGTCCCGTCGGATCGGGTGGTGCGGCGTAGATTGCGGCTCGGCACGGTGAGCCGATGACCTGCCCTCGTGCGGAGCCGATGACGGAACTTGCAAGGTGACGAGGAGATGGTGTGATCGATCGATCCTAATCCCGAGACACTCCGAATGTGCCACTGGCCCTTTGAGGTCGCGAAAGTGTTTGGAACTTGGGTGGCGGAACCCATCTTGGCCAGCGTTCATGTGCGAGCGCGACAACAGGCCGGACATATGACCGCAAGCGATCCGATCAAACTATATCCAAATCTTCTTGCGAGGCGGGGGCCGTCCACATATGG
>NZ_JAERQE010000139.1 GCF_016734765.1 Microvirga soli
CCCGGCCCCGTGGTCACGTTGTATGAGCTTGAGCCTGCGCCTGGGACGAAGTCGTCTCGGGTGATCTCATTGGCTGATGACATCGCGAGATCCATGAGCGCGGTGTCGGCCCGTGTGGCGGTGGTCCAAGGCCGCAACGCCATCGGCATCGAGCTGCCCAACCACAAGCGCGAGACCGTGTTCCTGCGCGAGCTCTTGGCCTCCCAGGACTTCGAGACCTCGAAGCAGAAGCTCGCCCTGTGCCTCGGCAAGACCATCGGGGGCGAGCCGGTGATCGCGGATCTGGCCCGCATGCCGCACTTACTTGTCGCCGGCACCACCGGGTCGGGCAAGTCGGTGGCGATCAACACCATGATCCTGTCCCTGGTCTACCGCCTGACGCCTGCCGAGTGCCGGCTGATCATGGTCGATCCCAAGATGCTCGAGCTCTCCGTCTATGACGGCATCCCGCACCTGCTCACGCCCGTGGTCACCGACCCGAAGAAGGCGGTGGTGGCCCTGAAGTGGGCCGTGCGCGAGATGGAGGACCGCTACCGCAAGATGTCGAAGCTCGGCGTGCGCAACATCGACGGCTTTAACGCCCGGGTGGTGGAGGCCAAGGCTCGCGGCGAGACCATCACCCGCACGGTGCAGACCGGCTTTGACCGCGAGACCGGCGAGGCGGTGTACGAGGACGAGGTGATGGAGCTCGATGCTCTGCCCTACATTGTGGTGATCGTCGACGAGATGGCCGACCTGATGATGGTGGCCGGCAAGGAGATCGAAGGGGCGATCCAGCGCCTGGCCCAGATGGCGCGCGCGGCCGGCATTCACGTGATCCTGGCGACGCAGCGGCCAAGCGTGGACGTGATCACCGGCACGATCAAGGCGAACTTCCCGACCCGGATCTCGTTCCAGGTCACGTCGAAGATCGACAGCCGCACGATCTTGGGGGAAATGGGCGCCGAGCAGCTCTTGGGGCAAGGCGACATGCTGTACATGGCGGGCGGCGGGCGGATTACGCGCGTGCACGGGCCGTTCTGCTCGGACGAGGAGGTGGAGAAGGTGGTGGCGCATCTCAAGCGCCAGGGCCGGCCGCAGTATCTTGAGGCGGTGACGGCCGACGAGGACGAGGGCGGGGCTGCCCCCGACACAGCCGTGTTCGACCAGGGCGAGTTCGGCGCGCCGGGCGGCGATCTGTACGACCAGGCTGTTGCTGTTGTTCTCAGGGACAAGAAGGCGTCGACCTCCTACATCCAGCGCCGGCTGCAGATCGGCTACAACCGGGCGGCTTCGCTCATGGAGCGCATGGAGCAGGAGGGCATCGTCGGTCCCGCAAACCACGCCGGGAAAAGAGAGATTCTG
>NZ_JAERQE010000013.1 GCF_016734765.1 Microvirga soli
AGCAGCGCCCACATGGTAGCCTCGGGCGACGAACACCGGCTCAGGCTCTCGCCGGAACAACCTGATCAGAAGTCACACCTAGCGAGTAAGAAGGGAGAGCTTCTGGAGATTGAAGCATCTCTCCGCAACACACGCGATGAGGCGTCGCGGCTGGCCGACGAGCTCGGCAGGAATGCCATGCGTCGCAATGCACTCCTGTCTGAAATTGAAGAACTCGAAAAGCGTAAAGCGAGTTCTGAGGATGAGCGGGCTTCGCTTGAGGCTACTCTTCCAGGGCTGCGCGCTGAACGCGATTCTGCCATGCGTACTCTTGAAACAGCGCGAGCCTTTCAGGCGCGTCAAGCCGCGCTTGAGCTGGAGCTCAGTCGCTTGGAAGGAGAGATTGGCGGCCTTGCCGACAAGAAAGAAGAGCTGCTGGAGGCCGAGGCGAGGCTTCGCAACGCCCGTGAGGAGGCATCACGGCTAGCCGACGAGCTCGCCAGAAATGCGACGCGACGCAACGCACTCCTGTCCGAAATCGAAGATCTCGAGAAGCGCACCGCGAGCTTTGAGGATCAGGAGGACCAGCGCCAGGCGATCATGGCCGAAGTTGTCCAGCAGCGTGCGCGGCGAGACGAACTCGCCGATGAATTCGAGCGCCTCGTAGCGCGCCGAGAACGCCTTATCGCAGAAGCTGCGGAGACTGGAGGCACAGACTCGGCCGTGCTCCTTGAGGATCTCACTCGACTGCCGGCATGCCTTGAGGCCCCTGCGACGCTCCGTGGAAGCACGCGAACTGAGCATGAGGCATTGCACGTTGTTACGAATTACCTCAAGGATCATCGTCTGGAGTATGGTGCACGCACCGTTCGTGCCTTCCATACGGCGCTCAAGATCAATGACAGCACTCAGCTGACCGTGCTCGCAGGTGTCTCAGGCACCGGCAAAAGTCTACTCCCGCGCCGCTACGCTGAAGCGATGGGTATCCACTTCCTGCAGATTGCGGTGGAGCCGCGCTGGGACAGCCCGCAGGATCTCCTAGGATTCTATAATTACATTGAGAAGAAGTACCGGGCGACAGAATTGGCTCGCCTGTTGGTCCACATGGATCCCTATACATCTAATAGCCTCCGCGACATGACCCATCCACGGAGTGACCATATGAGCCTCGTTCTCCTGGACGAGATGAATTTGGCCCGTGTCGAGTACTACTTCTCTGAGTTTTTGAGCCGATTGGAAGTCCGTCCCCGCTACGCCGAAGCCGGGGACGAGCGCAAGCGCAAGGACTCGATGATCCCGATCGATATCCGCGGCTTGAAGAAGTCGTTGTCGCTCTTTCCCGCGCACAATATCCTCTTCGCGGGCACGATGAACGATGACGAGAGCACCCAGGCTTTGTCGGACAAAGTACTGGATCGTGGTAACGTCCTGCAGTTTGCTGCTCCTCGTGAGTTCCACAAACCTACTGGAATTCAGAACGCTGAGCGTCCGGACGAGGCGCAGTCGTTCAAGTCGTGGCGAACATGGGTTCATCCAGTCGACAGCCTTGCTCTAGCGCACCGTGAGAAAGCGGACGATGTCATCAGTAAGCTCGCTGACATCATGGAAGACTGTGGGCGTCCGTTCGGGCACCGTCTGCGCGACGCGATTCTGGCGTATACGGCCAACTACCCCGCTCCAGGCAACGGTGGCTTGGATGTACGGGAGCCCCTTGCCGACCAGGTCGAATTCCGGATTTTGCCGAAGCTGCGCGGTCTCGAAATCGACAGCCATCGCGATGCCTTCGACCGGCTTGAAACGCTTATCCGCGATGACTTGGCCGATCATGTGTTTGCTGAACGAATCGCGGATCTCCGGGAAAAGCAGACCAGAGGCAGCGGTCTATTTGTGTGGCGTGGACTGACGCGCGAGAGGTAGTGAAAGGTGGTTACAGTCGAAATCTGGCGACGCCCATGGGCTCTTGCTGAACGCACCCGACGCCACCGCACGAGTTTAGGAGACGGGCAGCCGCAGGTCGAAGTAGATCGTGACCACTCAGGTCCCCTCTGGATCTATGCAAAAGAGGGCGGCCGCTTGGTGGTAGACGGCCGTAGCGATGCTGCGGAGCCGGTACTTGGCTTCGCGATCAACGGCGATTCTCGTGTGCTCGCGCAACTGCCGCTCCCGCTCAGGCGCGCTCCGAGCCCAACAGTTAGGAGTGGCAGCAGCGATGTTCGGCTTCTTTGGCGATCCGTGCTTGAACGCCCGCCCGTCAAGAGCGACCCTCAAACTGAGGAGGAGATCGCCGCCCATCGTTTGCTGCTAAGGGCGGAGGCTGTTTGGGACAGGCTACGCGACGTTGACACCGCACTAGCTGATCCTGCGCGACTATGGGATGAGCTTCGCCGACGTTGGACCGAGGAGGATGACAACAGTCCGCCCAAGATGGACATCATCGTTCGCCACGCTGCGGCGCTGTCACGCACACTTGATGAGCTCGACCGTGCCCCGCGACGCATCCTGCGGCGGACACATCAGCAGGTGCCCATCTCCCGCGTTCAGGAGCTGGATCGCAGAGCCATGACTTGGCTCGTGCGGCAGCCGGGGGAGACCCTTGCCGAACGAGCAGGTGACAGGCAACGAATCCTGGCTGTAGCGCGAGAGGAGAATTTCGACACCCTTGAGAACCGGGTCCTGCGTACCTACGCCGAGCTCGCCCGGCAGGTCACTCGTGACTATCTGGAGCGCAACCAGCGGAAGCGCCTCACCAGTCGAGCACGGAAGGTTGAAGAATTCGGTCGCCGCTGCCGACGGTTGGCGCGCGATTTCGCTGATCAGGGCGTGCGACTCGCAGAACCAGGCGTGACACCGAACTTTGTTTTGCAGCAGAACGTCAAGTACCACAGGGTCTGGAATGCTTGGCTGGAACTCTTGGATCACAATAAGGTTCTCGACGAACTTTGGCGCTGGCAGGCCCGCTCCTGGGAAGAGTTCTGCACCCTCACAGTCATGGTGGCCTTGGTGAGCGTGCCTGGAGCCCGGATCATTGCCTCCGCGCCGCTGACCTTCCTGCAGGAGCAGAGCCGCGGGTCATGGGTTCAGCACGATAATCCTCTGGCCGTGGTTCACCTGCCGGAACAGGGGATAGTGGTAGAAGTGCGCTACCGAATGAAGAGTCCCGATCCGCGCCTGTCTGACTACGCCGCTCCGATCTGGATTCGCTTCGGGAGAACGGGGGACGTCGGGGGGTTCCTCAACAACGTTGCCATCTGGCCGATCTGGGATGCGGCCGGTGGCCTTGTAAAGGACGAAGCGGCTGAAATTACAGAAATTGTCCAGCAGGGACGTCGCGCTCGGATCACAGCAGGGATCGTCTTACGTCCAGTCAGCGACGAAGGAGAAGCGATCGCGGTGGAGACGGCCCATGCCCTTGTCTCGACGATTGGTGTTGATGGACCCGCCCTCTGGGAAGGAATTGCAGCCCTCGGCCGCTTCCTCTCATCGAGGATCATGGCGGGTGACCACTGATGCGGCGCGTGTCTGGTATTGATCTGAATGGCTGGCAGGATGTCGCTGCGCGCGATTGGGATCCTGAGGAGCCGGATGAGCGGCTCCCCGAACCTTTAATCCTAGACGGTGGTGTTAGAAGCGTGGCCGTTAGCCAGCTGTCCGGGGAGTGCATCGGTGGTCCTCAGGCTTCGTTGGCTCCGCACGGACGAGGAAAGGGGTGGGGACTGATCGGAGCTGAAAATCGACGTGTGTCCATTGCGGAAATCTGTGATGCCATTGCGACCGGCGCACCAGACGTGGACATCGGAGCTTATGCAGCGGCAGTAGACGCCCTCACGCGCGACGCCGAAGATGTGATCATTGCGGTTCCGGACCATCCGAGCTTCGATGAGGCTGCACAGGGAAGAGTACTGGCGCTCTTTCGCCGTGTCCGACGTGCTCACCGTCTCCTCTGGCGACCAGTGGCGCTTTTCCTCGATGCGCTGGAACGTCAAATTATTCCAGCTGACGCAGATGGTGCGAAGTTCCGGTTCCTGATCCATTGCGATGATGGCATCGAAGTCCAAACGCTCCGCCTCCGAAAGGACAAAGAACACCATGGCCATGTAGCGCCAGAGCGGGATGGATATGGATCGAAGATCCTTTCGCAGTTTGGGCTCAGGCAATTCGACGATCGTGTCCACGCTGCCGTCCTAAAGGCAAACCCCCTGCTGGCTGATGGGCGATGTGAGCAAAGTACGCTCGCCATTGAACTCCTTTTTGGAAGGAAGAGGCCTGGCGACACACAGATCCTGCGGCACGACAATGGCAACTGGTTCGACGTGATCGCACCCGATATTTCGCCTCAGACGCTCCTCAAACTGGAGCATATTGATCATGTCCCGGCCTTTGAAGATGGCGAACCAGTTTCTGGAACCTTCTTCGTAACCCCTTTGGCTGACCGCTTCGCACACCCACTCGTCAAGACCCTTGAACAGTACTTTGGTCGACTGGAGACGCTCGACTGGAGTGGGACGGCACGCGGAGCCCTTTTTGCCGGGCGTCTGATCGAACGCGGTCTGCCGCACTACTTTGACCATCTTACACCCATTGGCCTTGCTGTGCTTAGAGGGGATGAGCCAGGATTTGAAGATCTTGTTGGAAGTGAAGCGACCCTTCCGGCCAACAGAGAGTATGTCTCCCCTCCATACCACGATCTAAGGTGGCTCCGCGGAAAAACCGAAATCGATTTCTATGTGTTGAAAGGGGACACAGAAGTTCGGCATTGGCAGGTGGAATTGGAGAGTGCGCCTCCTCGCGATCTCGCTGTCGAACTTCGCCTACGGCAGACACCAGGGCAGAGCTGGGCAAAGCTGTCTCTGACCTCGCCTGACTGGGAACCGCTGCAGCGGAATCCGATCTTTCTGGATTGGGCGAAGCTGACACCCGACGCTAGGACCCCTGCGGAGGTTCTGGAGGAGCTCAGAACTCCACCTCCAACCATTCCAGAACGGGTCGTCGAACGGCCTCATGATGAGTTTTGGAGGGGAAGCAATCGGTTCGAGGGCATCTCAACTGTCGTAAGGCAGATGACGCGCAGTGGGAGACTTGATCCCGATCGGCTTGCAAAGCTGCTGTCGCGTTCACTGCGTGATCCAGTAACAGGAACGCGATTCTGGCCGGTTGGAACGGATGGCACACTGCCTGATACGCTTTCCCCCGAAGAAAAAGCGGATTTCACATCTATCCTAGACGCTCTAGACGTGCAGATTCAGAGAGCCTCCCTCCAGAACCCACCTGCTGACAACCATCGCCTTCGATGTCTCACTTGGACATTCACTCTCTGCCCCGAGGCCACAAAGCAAGCGATCGTAGAAGCACTGGAGGCTGATACAGCAAGGAAGCGCCATCCTCTCCTGATGCCGAATCGCGCCCGGACTGTTTTGACGCAAGGAGCAGGCCGCAGCATCACTGGAGTGGAGAATCTAAAGAGGGTGCTTACAGTTCTTGCTTCCCGCGCAGCCAATACGGACACTCTGAATGCGCTCGCCATGATCCTGTCACGTCGCGAGGAGGCACCAAAGGCTCTAACGGGATCCTTGGTCGATAAGTTGGTCAAAATGCTGTCGCAAGAACTTGTCCAGCTCACAAGCCAGAGATCCTTCAGCATGAGGTTCAGGAACGCATTGCTGGCATTGGCGGGGCTATTTCGCTACCGCGAGGTTGAGAGATATGCGTTGCTGGCTGGGAGGGACCCTTTAGCACAGACTATCCGCACGAACCTTGATGAAGTGAGCCGGCTTCTTGACAGCCATCGGCGAGCCGTTCGGCAGTACCCAGAAAAGAAACGTACGATTGCCAGTATCCGAGAGTTCCTCGACGGGCAGGGCGATCCGAACATTCTTTTGCTGATCGAAGATATGACAGGCGACGATGTGAATGATGACTAAGGGGTCCCCACGCCGTAGATAGGTCGCTCTGGCTTAGCATCATGAAGGGGCTAGTGGATAATCTGGCGCCCCTAGTGATCTCCCGAACTGCTCAAGTGTGCCCTAGCGCAGACGGGTATTGCAGATGATCTCCTCTTGTACCCCCGCCTGATCGACTAGCGTGTGAGCCTGGTGCATCTTCAACGGGATGATACCCAAGTCGACGCGAGATGGCAGCCGCAGTGTCAACCACCAACGGAGCGAGCCGTGGAAAGGCGTTGGGTTGCAGTCGGGTTGCTGGTCCGGCGATCCCGACGGCAGCGATAACAGACCCGCTATGATCGCGGATTGGTGCGGCAATGCTGTTGACTCCGTCGCGCCACTCGGCCCGGTATACAGCGAAGCCCTGGATGCGGACTTGAGCCAGTTCCTCTTGGAGTGCCCCAAAATCTGTGATGGTCGTGTCGGTATAGCGCTCGAGCCGGCCTTCAAGGCTTGCAATCTGCTCAGGTGGGAGGAAGGCCAGCATCGCCTTGCCAGTGCCAACGCAGTATAGTGGCGCTCGGGAGCCGACCTTTGTGAAAGCTCGGACGGGCTCAGCACTTTCGATTTTGTCGATGTAGACGACGTCGAACCCATCGCGGACGGAAAGATGCACGGTCTCTTGCGTCATTTCCGAAAGGCGCGCCAGGAAGCCCGCGCTCTCCTTCTTGACATCGAGCCGTGCGACGACCTGAGAACTCAACTCCCATAGTTTAAGTGTTAGCTCATACCGGCCGAGTTCACCGACACGGCGCGCAAAGCCGTTGGCTTCCAGTGTGCGCAGGAGCCGGTGGACGTTGGTCTTGGTGAGAGCAAGCTCTCGCGCCAATTCGGTCACTCCTCGCGGTTGCTCGCTCCCCGCCAGGGCTTCGATAAGAGCGAACATTTTCGTGACGCTTTTGTCCACCTCTCGCTTCCTCGCTTGTGGTTCCGTAGAAATCGGGTCAAAGGGCGGGGGCGTCGCGACCGTTCGCAGGGAAACCTTTGCGAAGCGGCCAGACAAACCCAAGCCTTCGACCCGGACGTACCTGATCAGGCTGGCCGAGGGAAGACCGGCTTGGCCGATGAGAACTCCTCTGGCAAGATGAGTTCAATGTTGTTGCCCAGAACCTGAAGGTTGGACGACAAAGCACCGGTGTTCTGTCCATTCACGAACTTCGTCGGACCGTAGGGTAGCATATGGTCTTTGAAGGTGCTTGAGGCCAGCGCGGCAACGATCGCGTCGCGCTTGTCAGATCCAGCGCGCTCAAGCGCGTCTGCCAGAAGCTCAATAGCGTTGTAGTTCAACCAGAGCTCGTAGGAGAAATCGAGCCCCGCGGCCTCTACCTTCTTGCGCAGGTCGAGTGCCTTCTGGCTTTTCGGATTGTACCAGTGATTACAATCCATGGCGTACTGCGCAGCTTCTGGGGACTCGCGCAGGAAGCGGAAGCTCGTGGCTCCGCCGCCAATCACCGAGTAGATGCCCTTCAGCTGGACCTTCTGCTGGTGAAGCGTGCGGACGAGCAGCACATATTCATTGTAGAAATTGCCGATCATTAGAAGGTCGGGCTGTCGCTGTTTGATGCGCAAAACGATGTTGGTAAAGTCACGCATCGGATTTGGGTGCAGAATTGTGTCGACGATCTCGAAATTATGCTTAGGCAACTCCTCAATCAGACGCTTTTGCGCGCCGGATCCGGTCTCCGACTCCTCATGCACCAGCATGACTGTTTTGACAGGTTTTCCAGCTGCATCGTTAATCTTGACTAGGCGCTCGACAGCCTCCCTGGCGATCTGCCCGTATCCAGGCGAGAATCGAAAGGTCGACGGCTTGTCCTTGGAAATGACGAGGTCCGAGGTTGTCAGGTCACAGACATGCGGAAGATTGTAGCGGGTCGCGGCTTGAGACGTGGCGATGCCGATGGCGCTCGCGTAGGGGCCCACGAAGGCTGAGACGCCCGACTCGGCCAGCTTTTCGAATTCGGAGAGGCCGACATCGACCTTACTCTGGTTGTCCGAGAGAACCGCTTCCAGCTTCGCGCCGCCCAGCGACTTGATTCCTCCAGCTGCATTGATCGCGTCAATCGCCATGGTCGCCCCAGTACGGCACTGGCCGCCCGAATAGGCAAGAAAGCCAGTCACGGGATGCTGAACGCCGATGCGGATCGTGGCAGGTTGCGCACGCAGCACGGCTGGGAAACCGATGCTAGCGACGCCGGCTGCGCCCGTTATCAGTAGGTTCCGGCGTGAGATGCCGTTTGTGCCGCTGACTATAGTCTTGGTCATGTGTTCCCTCCTGGCTTCTGTTCTGGACAAGCGCTCAGTAGTTGAGACGACCAACGTCGCTTGAGGCATAGAGCGCATCGAGCTTCCGCACCTCCTGCATGCCCAGCAGGTCGAAAAACTCTTTAAAGCTGACAACATCCTCCCGAATGGCAGCGATATCGCCGGTGTCCTTAAGATGTCGTAGGATTTCGCGTGCGGCGCGGATCGCCCCAAACATCGCCCAGTTCGGATAGATCGCGACCTTAAATCCATGCGCCTCGATTTCTGAGGCCTTCAGGAAGGGCGTCTTGCCGCTCGATGCCATGTTGTAAAGATGAGGTCCAGAAACCGCGCCAATAATCGCGCCTAGATGCTCTTCAGCCGGTGCCTCTATAAAGATGATATCCGCGCCAGCCTCGCGATAGGCGTTGGCGCGCTCGATCGCTTTCTCGAGGCCCTCGACAGCGATCGCATCGGTTCTCGCAATAATTGTGAAATCCGGGTCGCGCCGGGCATCAACGGCTGCCTTGACCTTTGCCACCATATCAGCCTGACTGATGAGCAGCTTGCCATCCATGTGACCACAGCGCTTGGGGAAGACTTGGTCTTCGAGGTGAATTGCAGCGGCGCCGGCTTTCTCAAAGCATTGAATCGTACGCCTGACGTTCAGAGGGCCACCATAACCGTTATCAGCATCCGCGATCAGCGGGAGACCGCTTGCGTCTACGATGCGGCCAGCGTTGTCGGCCATCTCGGTCATACTCAACAGGCCAATGTCGGGTGTGCCGAGCCTGACGGCGGTGGTGCCGGCGCCAGACATGTAGACGATTGGAAATCCGACCTCCGCCACAATCCGTGCGAACAGCGCGTCGGCTACACCTGGTACCACTCGGAGGCCTGGCTCCGCCAGGAGCCGCCGAAACTGTGTCGTCAATCGTACGCTCATGCGACTCCTCGATTCCTAGCGTAAGTAATTCTGTAGCGCTACAGCTATCATTGTTCTGCAATACGGAATGGGAACACACAATGCGGAACAGTAAGATCGGCTATCGTGACCTTGTCAATAGGCGAGGATGGATACGTCTACTCCGTAGTCCCTAAGCCTAACCTCTTGACAAGCGTCTGAGCCCGGCGGAGCCTGTAACGCACTTCGGACCGCAGTTCTGTATTGTGGAACAGATTGTGGTGCAGGCCATGACTTTCAGTGACCTTGGGAAGGAGCCACATCATCGATGCTAAGCCTCGAAATCCTTCTGCATTCCGTTGTGACCGGCCTCATGAATGGCGCGGTCTACGCTCTCGTGGCTATGGGGCTGACGCTGATTTTCGGCGTGCTCCACATTATCAACTTCGCGCATGGCAGCTTGCTGATGGTAGCGATGTATGGGGTCTTCTTCGCCGTTACCCTTCTCGGGATCGATCCCTATGTAACCATCCCGTTCATGATGGCACTGATGTACTTCGCGGGTTATGGGCTGCAGCGCTATGTCATCGGGAACGCCGGGCAGGGGCGCGATACTAATATTCTCCTGATCACGCTTGGCGCTGCCGTGGTGATGGATAATCTCGCACTTTATCTTTGGACGGGGGATACACGCCAGCTCCAGCTCGACTACATGATGACGGTCGTAGACCTCGGTTTTGCACTGATCCCGGTGACTCGTATTATTGCCTTTGTCGCAGCCTGTGCACTCTTCGTTGCCATGTGGCTGGTCATTGAGCGAACGAATTTTGGGCGAGCGATGCGCGCCGTTGCCAAAGAGCCCTTTGGCGCGCGCGTTGTTGGTATTGATGTAGATCGCGTCTATGCACAAACGATGGGTATCGGTACGGCCTGTTTGGGTGCGGCAGCCGCGCTGCTGTTGCCGATCTTTTATGTCAATCCTCAAATCGGCAACGTTTTCGTCCTGCTCGCCTTTACCATCGTCGTGCTCGGGAGCATGGGCAATATCGTAGGTGCCTTGGTAGGCGGCCTACTCGTTGGCCTTGTGGAATCAGTTGGCGGTTTCTTTCTCGGCGATCGGTTGGGCCAGGTTGGTATCTTCGTCATCTTCATTTTGATCCTGACATTCCGCCCTCAAGGGCTGTTTTCGGCGCGCGTATAGGGGAGGGCAGATGGTTCGGATCACCACCCTTGCATTGCTGCTCGCGGCAGTGCCGCTATTTGTCCAGTCAAACCACCTCCTTGGCCTCTTTATCGCTGTGCTCTTCTCGGCGTACCTCGCACAGTCCTGGAACATTCTCGGCGGTTTGTGCGGGCAGTTCTCCTTCGGCCACGCCGCATTCTTCGGGGTTGGCCTCTATTCAAGCCTAATCTTGCAGGTCGATTTCGGCTGGCCGGCTCCGCTCGCGCTCGTCAGTGCGGCCGTTGCTGGAGCAGTTACCGGGCTATTCGTCGGCTTTGTCAGCTTTCGTTATGGGCTGCGCGGTAGCTATTTTGCGCTGGTGACCTTGGCCTTCGCGGAGATCCTGCGGATGACGGCGAGCGTTGTCAGCTTCACTGGTGCCGGTTCAGGTAAATACTTGCCCACGCGCCTTGGGATTGAGCATCTGCAGTTCTCAAAATCCGGCTACTTCTATTTCATTCTTGTTCTTTTCGTTCTCGTGCATCTCCTGGTGCTCGCGATTCAGAATTCGCGCCTCGGCGCGCGGTTCGCAGCGATCCGGGAGGATGAGGAGGCGGCCTCTGCCCTAGGCGTCGATGTTTTCCGATATAAGATGATTGCCATCCTCATCTCCAGTGCCGTCGCCGGCGTTGGAGGCTGCTTCTACGGCCAGTACTATTTCTATACCGACCCACACATTGCCTTTGGGGCCGCGGTCTCTATCGAAATGCTGCTGGCGCCAATCATCGGAGGCGCAGGAACGCTGTTCGGCCCGATCGTCGGTGCAGTTGTGCTTCGGGTTGCCGCCGAGCTCGGCCAGTCCCTGACCGGTGGAGTGCCCGGATTCAATCTGATCCTCTATGGCATCATGGTGATCCTGATCGTCCGCTATATGCCAGATGGTCTGATCGGCGGCTTGAGGCGCCCATGGGCGCTCATGCGCCGTCGGCCTACGGCCACTGCAGGATGAACCGATGCTGACCACTCAGGGATTAACTAAGCGGTTCGGGGGCCTCGTGGCAGTGCGTGACGCCAGCATCAGCGCAAACGCGGGCGACATTACTGCACTCATCGGGCCCAACGGAGCAGGCAAGACGACGCTTTTCGCGACTGTGGCGGGCTTCCTAAAGCCAGACGCTGGCAGTGTCACCTTCGGCGGCCGCGACATCACTGGCATGAAGCCGCACCAGATCTGCGATCTCGGAATGGTTCGGACTTTCCAGATCGTCAAGCCGTTCGGAAAATTGTCAGTGCTCGATAACATTGCGGTCGGCGCATATGCCCGTTTTCCGCGGCGGCAGGACGCTCTGGCTCATGCCGCTGCGATAGGACGTCAGGTGGGTCTCGGGGGGCAGCTCGAGAAGATCGCTGCTGGACTAACCGTCGCCGGGCGCAAGCGACTTGAGGTGGCCCGTGCCCTGGCGACCAGCCCACGTCTCCTGCTGCTTGACGAGGTCATGGCCGGTCTAACGCCGACCGAGATCGATGAGATCGTGCCAATCATCTTTGGTATCCGCGATACGGGCGTAACGATCCTCCTTATCGAGCACGTCATGCAGGCCGTGATGCGTCTCTCGGACCGCGCCTACGTTCTTAATGAAGGCCACCTCATTGCCGAGGGGACCCCGCAAGAGGTTGTTCGGGAGCCGGCAGTGATCGAGGCCTATCTTGGACCCGGCGCGGCTACCCGAGCGCAGAGTTTTGCAAGCAGGAACGCGTCATGAGCAAGGAGGCAATACTGAGCGTTGTCGGTCTGGAGGCTGGTTATGCCATGCTCCCGGTTCTGTTCAATGTCTCGCTCAACGTGTTCCCGGGAGAAATCGTGGCGGTCCTCGGGAGCAACGGTGTCGGTAAGTCGACGTTAATTAATCATGTTGTCGGCATGTACCGTCCGAACGCTGGACGGGTGCTCTTTGAAGGTGAGGATATCACCCAGGAGAAAGCCGACGCGATTGTTGGTCGGGGCTTGATTCAGGTCCCGGAAGGCCGCCGCATCTTTCCAAACCTTTCTGTGCAGGAGAACCTGACCCTCGGCGCCTACCGGCGCGGTGGCAAGAACATCGTTGCCAATATCGAGCGTGTGTACAGATACTTCCCGAAACTGAAGCTGCGTCACGAGCAGTTGGCGGGAACGCTATCCGGCGGTGAGCAGCAGATGCTAGCGATCGGGCGGGGTCTGATGAGCGAGCCTAAGATGATCATGTTCGACGAACCATCACTTGGGCTGTCGCCACTTCTAGTCGCTGAAATGTTCGAGTTGTTCAGCCGACTGCGAAAGGACGGACTAACAATACTGCTGGTGGAACAGAACTTGGCCCAGTCGCTGGAGATCGCTGATCGGGCCTACGTTCTTGAGAACGGTCGAAATGCGATTTCGGGTACGGCTAAAGATCTCCTGGACAGCGCCGATGTCCGTAAGGCCTATCTCGGCATGTAGGCGCACCGACGCCAAGACGCTGCTCGGGCTGATCGGGTACTGATACCGATCGAACCTCCAGCGGTCGTGAATAAAGGGGCAAATCCTTTGGCGTCGGGGCTTTTGCCCAGCGCAGAGAGGTTAGAATAAGGGAGAGAAGGCAGATGGAGCGCTCAGATCAAACGGCGAGGCAGCTTTATGAGGCCATCAAGGCAAAGCCGCCCCGACCCCCGTTCGGGTTTGGCAAGAGGCCAGCCATTATCAACGTCGACCTTCAAAATGCCTACACACGGGTCGACACATACGTCACTGCCTATGAGACCAATCCGCGCCAATGCGAGTATGTCAACGTACTGTCGAGCATGGTGCGCGACCTCAGAATGCCCGTCATCTGGACTTATGTGGCATTTTCCCCGAGCGGGGCTGATGCCTGCGCCTGGGGGATTCGCACCAACACACCCGACAGCCTGCAGAACATCCGCGAGGGCTCCGACAGGGCGACGCTTGATGCTCGGCTGCAAATCGACCGGGAACGCGATTTCATCGTCAACAAGCGCATGGCGTCTGCCTTCCACGAGTCCCCCGTAGGCTCATATCTCACCTGGCATCAGGCTGATACGGTCATCGTCACTGGCGGTTCGACATCGGGCTGCGTCCGCGCGACGGTCGTCGACGCACTTTCGCATGGATACCGCGTCGTCGTTCCCGAGGAATGCGTATCAGACAAGCACGAGAGTCCTCACTTCGCAAATCTGTATGACATGGCGCTGAAATACGCTGACGTGGTCGCCTTCGAGAAGGTCCGGGTGTGGCTCGAAACCTGCAATGGGGCTGAGCGATGAGTGAACAGATGAAACGCTCCGAGCCGGGGCTCTACGACTATCTGCCTCTAACCTCACGCCCTGCAATCCGTTGGCCCAATGGTGCCCGCGTCGCCTTTTGGGTGGCTCCAAACATTGAGTTCTACGAGCTACATCCGCCGCCGAACATGAGCAAGAATGCCTGGGTACGGCCAAATCCGGACGTCCTCAACTATTCCTGGCGTGATTACGGAAACCGTGCCGGTGTATGGCGTATGATTGATGCCATGAAGGAGTTGGGCATACGTGGCTCAGTATCGCTCAACGTCGCAGTATGTGATCACCACCCCGAGATTATACGACGATGCGTCGAGCTCGATTGGGAGTTGTTTTCGCACGGTATCTATAACACTCGCTTCGTTCTCAATATGTCGATAGAGCAGGAGCAGATCTTCATCCGGGATGTGATTGACACCATCTATCAGGCGAGCGGGCAGAAGGTTGACGGATGGCTCTCCCCCTCCGTGTCCAACAATCCCTGGACGATGGATTTGCTCGCAGAGAACGGTGTTACCTATACATGCGACCTGTTCCACGACGACCAGCCAATGCCGGTGAGGACTGAGACGGGGCGCCTGTGCAGTATTCCCTATTCACTCGAAATGAATGACGTGATCGCTTATACGCGAGCCATGAAAACCCCACGTGAATACGGCCGTATGATCAAGGCACAGTTTGACCAGCTCTATGCGGAAGGTGAGGAGAGCGGCATGGTCATGTGCGTTCCGCTGCATCCATACCTTATCGGACAGCCCCACCGCCTGGAGCCGCTTCTTGAGGCGCTCGACTATATTAAAAGCCATGACAAGGTCTGGCTAACGACGGGTCGAGAGATCGCCCACTGGTACCGCGATCACTACTATGACGATGCTGTTGCCCATGCGAAGATGCTGAGGACAAGCCATGCCCCTGCCGGATGAGTATCTCGTTTATCCCCGCCGTGGCTACGGTATGGATCACGACTTCTATGAGTGGTCGGCATGGTCGCAGCGCCCGAAGATCACGTGGCCGGACGGAGCGCGGGTTGCGCTCTGGGTTAACGTGGTACTCGAGCAATTCCCACTCGATACTGAAAAAACACCATTCCCAGTTCCGCTGGGTTTGGAGCGTCCGTACCCTGATTATTGGAATTACACACTGCGCGACTACGGCAATCGGGTCGGTTGCTACCGTCTGTTTCGCATGCTGGACAATCTTGGCATCAAGACGTCAGTGGCCATGAATGCAGCCCTTGCGCAATCGACACCGTTCTTGATGCAGGATATCATAGCTCGTGGATACGAGGTCATTGCGCATGGTCTCGATATGGCGCATCTCCACACGAACGCGACCTCGGAGGAAGACGAACGCGAGTGGATCCGCCGATCGCTGGAGATGTTGCGCCAAGCCGGCGCCAACCCGACTGGCTGGTTGTCGCCTGGGCAATCGCAGTCCGACCATACACCGAAGCTGCTCGCTGAGGCAGGCCTTGAATATTGCTGCGATTGGTCCAATGACGATATGCCTTACCCGTTCACGGGTCCGGCATCGGGTCTTGTCAGCTTGCCCTATCCGTTCGAGTTGAGCGACGTCTACTGCATGGGCCTATGGCATCAGACAGCAGTGGAGTTCGCAGAGCAGATCCTGGATGGGTTTCACGCCTTGAACGCAGAGGCAACAAAAGAGAGTGGTCGTGTTCTGGCTTTAACACTCCATGCCTCGATCAGCGGCCAGCCCTATCGTGTGAAGCCAATTCGGGAAGCGCTCTCTGCGATCATGAAACACGAGGGTGTCTGGTCAGCTAAGCCGGGTGCAATCCTGCAAGCCGTCCGGTCACAACCGTGAGCTCGCGCGAGGCACCTTCACCACGGCTGATCGCCATTCTGGGTGCCTCAGACCAAGGGCACAGTCTCGGTTGGTGTGTGGCGAGGCACCGTTTCGGCAGGCCCATGTGAGCGGGCCTGTGCCAATCCGCTCACCAAGGCCGATGGCGGGCGTGCGCTGTCACAACCGCTGTTAAGTTCGGAGGTCTCCATGTCGCAGACGCTGTTCGAGAAGGTTTGGTCAAGCCACGAGATCCTCAGGACCGAAGGCGGCGACTCCCTACTCTATGTTGATCGTCATTTGGTCCATGAGGGGTCACGGACGGCAATTGACAAGCTCGATGACAATCAGCTGGGGGTAGCACGGCGCCATCAGACCTTCGGCACAGCTGACCACTACGTTCCGACCCAGGGGGGGCTCGATTCTCTTGCAGTCGACCAGCGCAAGATGGTTGAGACGTTCGATGCGAACATGAGCCGGTTCGGCATTGAGGCCTGGGGGCTCGGTACCCGCCGTCAGGGCATCGTCCATGTTATCGGTCCCGAACTCGGTCTGACGTTGCCCGGGATGGTCCTCGTCTGCGGCGACAGTCATACATCCACACATGGCGCCCTTGGCGCGCTAGCGTTTGGGATCGGCGCCAGCGAAGTCGCACATGTACTCGCAACCCAGGCGATTTGGCAGCGGAAGCCAAAGGCAATGCGCGTCTCGGTCAACGGCCGGCTCGCCCC
Source organism: Microvirga soli (assembly GCF_016734765.1). Classification (GTDB taxonomy): domain Bacteria; phylum Pseudomonadota; class Alphaproteobacteria; order Rhizobiales; family Beijerinckiaceae; genus Microvirga; species Microvirga soli. The sequence continues at coordinate 16,078 of NZ_JAERQE010000013.1, forward strand.
CGGGGTTTTCGCGAAAGATGTGATACTTGCTATCATCGCCAAGATTGGTACGGGCGGTGCCACCGGCCATGTGATCGAGTATGCGGGGCCGGTAATTGAGGCAATGTCGATCGAAGAGCGGTTGACAGTCTGCAACATGTCAATTGAGGCAGGCGCCCGAGCTGGTCTCGTCGCCCCGGACGAGACGACATTCGCCTACGTCCGGGATCGGCCCTTTGCCCCAACCGGCGAGATGCTAGAACAGGCCATTGCGTATTGGCGCAGCCTCAGGACGGACACGGATGCCCGTTTCGACGCGGAGATAACCATCGACCAGGAACTGCATGCCCCGATGATCACCTGGGGCACAACTCCCGAAACAGCGATCCCGGTCGATGGTACAATCCCAGATCCAGAGAGTGCTGGTTCCCCGGAGCGCCGGGACGAATGGCAGCGCGCCCTCGACTACATGGGACTAGCGGCTGGTGAAAGGCTTCAGGACGTTCAGATCGACCAGGTCTTCATAGGATCGTGCACAAACGGCCGCATCGAGGATCTCCGGGCTGCCGCCGAGGTCGCCAAGAAGGGGAGGGCGCGGGTGCCGGTGCTTGTCAGTCCTGGTTCAATGAGCGTCCGAGCGCAGGCGGAGGCAGAAGGTTTAGATCGTATATTCAGGGAGGCCGGGTTCGAATGGCGTGGTGCTGGCTGCTCGATGTGCGTCGGTATGAATGGCGATCTAGTGGGATTTCAGAAGCGCTCAGTGTCGACATCTAATCGTAACTTTGTCGGCCGCCAGGGCGTTGGTGCTCGTACCCATCTCGCCAGTCCGGCATCCGCCGCGGCATCTGCGCTCTGTGGGCACATTGCCGATGTTCGATCCCTTTTCTGAGGACCGCGTTTTGAGACAGTTTGTAACCGTCACGGCGAAAGCGGCCCCGATGCCCGCCGCCAATATCGACACTGATCAAATCATTCCCGCCCGCTTCCTGCGCCGGCCGCGCAAAGAAGGCTATGGCGACTGCCTGTTATATGATGCTCGCTTCGATGAGGCAGGCAGAGAGCGGCCAGGCCACGTGTTGAATCAGGAGCGCTACGCCGACGCGCAGATCCTCGTAACGGGTCGGAACTTCGGCTCTGGGTCGTCACGCGAAGCTGCGGTCTACGCGCTCGCTGATTATGGATTTCGAGCCGTCGTGGCACCATCGTTCGGAGACATTTTTTTCAACAACGCTCTGATCAACGGATTCCTCCCTGTCCGGCTCCCTGAAGAGGAGGTCGCCGAGATCGTGGGTGTCATCAGTTCCGATGCGGGCGACAACACGATCCGAATTGACCTCGAAAAACTGTCCCTTGAAGCAGGCGGAAAGACCTATCGATTCCACATCGATGGCTTGAAGCGGCGGTGCCTGCTGGAAGGTCTCGACGACATTGCACTCACCCGCACGCACACAGATGAAATTGAAGCTTTCGAGAGGCGGCATTTTGAGCGAATGCCGTGGCTGGACGACAGGAAAAGAACGGCAGAGAGTCAAGATCCCGAGTAGTGACGCCTTTCTTTGGCGCGCATCTGTTGCGCGGGACATGTGTGCGAATGGCATGGCGCAAAGTATGATTGACATGTGTGATTGATGCTTTCGCCTACATAGTGACAAAGGACTTGCACCAAAGCGGACAAGGTGCACTCGCCGGACGAGAAGCTTGGTGCGGCGCGTCTTGGTATACGGTCTCTGGCAGAGCGTATTAACTTGTGACAGTTTCGGTTTCGCTCCGGCGATCGTCCACCTCACAGTTCGGCGCCATTGCGGCGGACCTTCTTAGGAACGGAGTGAATACAGTATGAAAGCGCCGCTCGCTGGTATTAAAGTGCTTGACCTAACCCGGGTCCTTGCAGGCCCGTGGTGTACGATGACCCTCGCGGATCTCGGTGCAGAGGTTTGGAAGATTGAGCATCCAGATCGAGGTGATGACACCCGGCATTGGGTGCCGCCCGCATTGAAGGATGTTTCGACATATTACCTTACCGCGAACCGCAACAAGAAAAGCGTGGCTTTGGATCTCGGGTCGCCTGAGGGCCAAGCTGTCGTACATGAGCTCGCAAGAAACGCCGACATCCTAGTTGAGAATTTTCTGCCTGCGACGGCCGCCAAGTTCGGACTTGATCACCGTAAGCTGCGAGAAACGAACCCGCGATTAATCTGTTGCTCAGTCACAGGATATGGCCGGGACAGCGATTTTGCTCACCGCCCCGGTTACGATTTCGTACTTCAAGCTGAGTGCGGCTTCATGGCGATCACAGGCGAAGCGCAGGGCCCACCGATGCGGCTAGGCGTCGCTTTCATCGATTTGGTCACAGGGATGAACGCCGTTCAGGCGATTTTGGCCGCCCTTCATGTGCGTGCGCAGACTGGTCAGGGACAGTCCATTGACATTGCATTGTGGGACAGCGGCCTTCAATTCCTGGCCAATGTGGCTTCTGGATATCTTAATACAGGTGTCGAGCCAGGCCGGTACGGCAACGCTCATCCAAGCATCGTTCCGTATCAGACGTTCCTTTGCGGCGATGGTCGGTTTATTGCACTGGCAGTTGGAAATGACGAGCAGTACAGGCGTCTGTGCTGTGATGCACTTCAGGTACTGTCTTTGTGGGAGGACGAGCGTTTTCGGACAAACCTTGGGAGGACCACAAATCGAGACATCCTGGTGCCTGTTCTTGCCGAGATTTTTAGACGCGAGACCCAGTCCTATTGGCTAGAACATCTGAAGAAGCACAATATTCCGGTTGGCGAGGTTCGGACGGTGGGCGAGGCTCTTACCTCGGCCGAGGCTCACTCAAGAGATGCGATAGTGAGTGTGGAGGATCCCCTCCTTGGCACGATTCGGATGGTGCGTAGTCCACTCCGATTGTCCGACACGCCCCCCGTGTCTCCAGTGGCGCCTCCGCGGCTGGGGCAACATACCGAAGAGGTTTTGCGCACAGTCCTCGGTTGGTCCGCAGAAGAAATTAGCCGCTTGAAAGTATCCGGCATCGCTACAGTCAACATGATCAACGAGCCGACTCCTCAGCCATCCCAGACTTCGTGAAGGTGAGGGCCGAAGTGGCATCTGTACCAATTTGCAGGCTCTTCTGCCCCGATGAGCTTGTCTCAGAAGTACCTATACGCGATGTTCCTGCCGAAGCGGCCTTCTCTAATGTCGCTTACTTAGCCACATGAGGGATCCAGGATGACGTTAATTCGAGGTTGGTCTAGGCGCCAGCTTGGACGCCGGGATCAGAACCTCTGGTACTGGTGACCGGTAGCCCAAGGATGGGTGCGGGCGCACTGTGTTATAGTGCCGGCGCCAGCTCTCGGGGATACCCCGTGCCTCCTCGAGCGTGTAGACGATTACCCCGTTCAGCAGTTCGTCCCGGAGGTGACATACGTTACGCCGACGTGCACGATGACATCTGCCGCCGTCCGGCCTTGCGCCACCCGCACACCTGCCTACTGCGGCTTGGAAATTATCTCTCCGGCCGTGTGGTTCTTGCTCATCTTCAGTCATCCTGCGGTTCGAAGTCGTACTTCACGGAGAATTATTTCTGAGGAGAAAGGTCAGGCGAGTCACACCATCTATCACAGTCGCTTTCTTCCCTTACAGATTGGATAGGTGACGCATCCCAAGAACGGGCCGTAGCGGCTTGACCGTTCGACCAGCCATCCGTCCTGACACTCCGGACAGGCACAGAACGTGCCCCCGCACGAACATCTGGCCTCGCCAGAAGTGTGCTGCCGCTTGGGTAGCCCTGTTCCGCACTCAGAGCATGCCGGCAGCGAGTACCCGCAGAGCTCCGCATGCTCGCATCGATATTGTGTTCGCCCGTCTTTCGTTGGAAATGCCAGAAGCTGGCCGCCACATTCGGTGCAGACCTCATCACGCGCCGGACCTTCGTCTTTGGTAACAATTTCGTACTCTGGATCAGCCAGCAGCTCGCAGACGAAGGCTGACTGTTTGGATGCCGATCCCATGAGCGTCAACGTGCGACGGGCACGTGTCATGGCGACATACATAACGCGGCGCTCTTCGGCATTATCAAATGGTTCGGCATCAGGCGATACCAAGCTGAGAAGCGGATCGTCGACTATTTCTGAAGGGAATCCGGTACGACCCCTAAAAAGGTTCAACACGACGACATGATCTGCCTCCAGTCCTTTAGACGAGTGGATGGTTCGGAATGACAGATCGAGGTTCGAAAATTCCCTCTTCAACTTAGGCAGGCCTGCCGGAGCTACATGCCTATACCGGCCAAGTAAAAGGACGCTTGACCTCTGGTTCCCCGGAGAGGCGAGGTTCGAAAGGGCCTGAAGCACGTGCCGGAGTTTCTCTTCGGAGTCGTGTCGGAATGTTGAAATCACCTGGATCGCAGGATGGATAGCCCTTCCAGCCGGAATGATCGTTTTAGGTAACTGCGCAGGGTTCTTTAGAACAAATTTGCGGGCTGCGTATGCGATCTTGTCGACAGACCGAAAGGTTCTCCCCAGATCAACCGTCCGATAGACGCCAGAGCGGCCATCAAAAGTGCCGCCGAACTCGCTACCAAAGTCGCGCATGAGATTGATATCAGACCCAGCAAATCGATAAATTGACTGCCAGTCATCTCCAACAGCAAAAACGCGGGCGTCTTGATGCTGGGATTTCAGCGCCCGAACGAGACGACCTCGGCTGCGTGAAATATCCTGAAACTCGTCTACCAAAATGTGTCGATATGGGCTGCGATATTGTCCATTCTCAGCGTATTCTGATGCACGCAGGATCATGTCCTCGAAGTCGATGCGGCTTCCAAGCTGTCTCTGATACTCGGCATAGACCGGCCCGAAGATCGAAAGAAAAGCTTGCGCTCGACGACCGAGCTTCAGCTTGCGCCCCTTGGCCTCACAGTCAGCAAGGTTGTAGCCGCCACCTTTGTAGTGGCGCAAAAACGTCCCGAGCAACTGCACAAAACTGTCGACCTGATTCAGCTCGACCACACGATCGAACAGCGTCTCCCGAGGGCGAGGCTGGCATGTTTCGAAAGGTGCAATTTTCTCTGCGAGTGCCTCGAGGAGGCGGCCCTCCTCACGCTCATAGCTGAACGTTTCAATCAGTGTCGTGCTATAGGCTGAGTGAACCTCCCGCTTCCATGCCATACCCGCTAGATACTCTTCCCGATCAACAAAAGGCGCTGTCAGCAACTCATCACTTCCGTCGCCAATCTTCTTCCGCCGCACACCGAAGTGCTCAATGTAGACGCCACTGTTCTTGAGCCGGAAATCCGGGCAGTAGCGCCGTCGCCCTGTGTGAGGGAGATCGTGTTCGTAATCCGGCTCGTACTCATACTCAATATCGTTTTCGAAGAGCCAGTTTGCTATCATCAACTCTTCAAAACTCTTCACTTTCTCACCCTGCAGGGTTCGCAGGTCTGCCTTTTCGATAAAGGTGTAGTATTCGTGCTTCTTTTCGAAGTCCCACTCGCTTTTGTCTTCGAGGTGCGTGTAAGAAAACCAACGGATGATCGCCCGCGAGGCATCGGAGTCTGTTGCAACGAGTGCTCTCAAGATATCCTTGATCAGTGCCAGAAACGCCTTGTCATCTGTCGCGTGAGCGGCCAGCGCGGGCTTGGTGCCTTCAACCGCTCCGATGATGTCATACGCCAGAGCATGGAAGGTTCGAGCCTCCAGTGGCTCACCGCAACGCTCCTCAATGCGCTCGGACATCTCTCGCGCGGCATCCCTGGCGAAAGCCAGCAATAGGATCTGGTCGGGCAGTTGGATGCCGGCCTTCACCAGATATCCCGCCTTCGCCGTTATGACACTTGTCTTTCCCGAGCCAGCACCGGCCAGCACGAGTGTTGCGTCTTCATCCGCAACGATAGAAAGTCGCTGTTCTGGCGTGAGGGGATTCTTCTCGAAGGTGTCGAAGAAGTTTTCCCACCGCGCAAGCTCCTCTTTTTCGAATCGAGCGATCGCCTGATCTCGCCAACGGCTGGCGTTGTGAATGAAACTCTGGATCTTCCGGATTTGCCCGAGGTTGTTCTCTCCAATTGCTTCCGTCGGAAGTTTTGAGAACAGAGTGGTCTCAAGCGAGCGAGCCTCGTCAAGAATTGGCGAAAGAACACAGGCGGCCGGATACCGGGTTGGCTCGCCAAGTTTATCTATGGCGTCCAATATGTCGTCAATCGTACCGCGCTTTTCCTCGAAGCGACCTAGATTAAAGGTCGTCCATGCCTTTCGGACTTCTCGCGCGAAGGTATCCGCATTCTGGTAGTTGGCCCCCTTGAGAGAAATTCCGATGCCATCGTCGGTTCGGATACGGACCGTAGTTCCCAGCAAGCCTCTTTTCAAAGAGGGGGGATCTGCAAGGTCCTGTAGGTGGACGGTTCGACCGCGCCGCGCGTCGATGATCAGCCCACCGTCCCGATACTCAATACCTCGGGCATGGATGCCGAACGGATTTAGAAGAAAAGATAATAACGGCTTAGGTTGAACGCGCATCAGAACAGACAACTCGCTTGCGGGACCTTTTCCATACAATTCCTGCACAGCTTGTCCGACCTACCACCAAGCTAGGCGATTGAGAACCATTTATCATAAGCCGGTTAATCAATGCCAAGGCGAGGTAACAATATAAGCACACATGGATACGCCAACGGCATCTCGATCCAGTCAGCGCCATCCCTCCATCCAGTCGAAAAGGGGAGCGTCTATGTCCCGCCGTTCCCTAGTTGCAGGCGCCTGTATCCGTGTCAGGTAACGTGATCCACGCCCTCAGCCTCACGGGCTTGGTGGAAACAAGGCCGCAATATTCGTCGAGAAGGCAAGGGGGCATGGGATCGAGGTGGTCGATCCGGCCAAAGTCATGCTCGTGGCTGATGGTTCCGTCGGCTACGTCGACGCGCCCCTCTACCTGGAAGGCTGTCTTGCGTAAGTCCGCCCCCGAGGGCGAGGCCATCCTGGTTGCTGACAAGGCCACCATCGACGACCTCGACTTTGAATTCGAGCTTATCCGCCTGGCGCTGAAGGCACTGCGCTAGTAAGCTGCGTTCCATGGACAGCTCCTCGCGCCACCAACAATACCCGTAAGGGCTGCTTCTTGCACAACTGGGACATTGCGGGATGGTCGACTCCGGGCCGCTAAGCGGAAGTTCGGAAGATTTGGGCGCAGTCGATTGAAGGCGGTGATACTTCCGATAACCGCGAGAGGGGTTATTCCTCAGGCCGGCTTTTTCGTTCCGATAATGGAAACTTCTCGGAAGCAATGGCCTCGCAAATAGTAGAGTGTTTGGCTACTGCCCAAGACAGCACTCCAAGGCAGGTTGAAACAGGCTTCGCCAGCTTGTTATCGGGAGCAATAGGCCCGTCTCTGATGGAGCAAAAGGCTGGCTGCGCCTCAGGCTCCAGCGCGTTGGGTAGCGAAGCCGCGACACGATCTCTGGAACTAGTAAGACAACGAACCAAGACAATGTCTCAACTGAACGCAGGAGCTGGAAGTAAACTGCTTCGGCCGCTGAAAGCGCCGAGCGCCGCTCACCATCAGCGCTGCCGATCTCAAACCGGAGTACGCTTCCCTTCTGACGTGCCAACCTGACACCCGTAGGCTTTCCCTGGGAGCGTCACTTCGGAAACGAGTTGACGCTGTCTTAACTCTCCGTCAACTCGTTTATGCACCAACCAAGTGAGCCATTGCACGGTCCTGCGGTCCTAGAACACCAGCTGACGAGCTTCGGTGAGCTACCTGAGCCCTCCTCTCAGGCACAAAGACAGACGAGTCAGTCAAGCCGCCTCTCAAGACAGGGGGAGACAGCCCCCAAGACATCCAAAGACCGTCCCGAAGCCACCTTTGGCTGACGCAGCCTGCAATTTACGTCAACTTTCTGCTCAAAAAGCACCTCTCAAGGCAGGAAGACAGGCCCCTGTCTTGAGACGAGTCAGGAGGCGTTTTCCGAGTCAATCAAGACACCACTTGGCAGGCATCTCCTCTCTCCTTGAGGATCAGGCACAGCTGATAAGCCGTGATGCGGTGTGCCACACGTACGTTAACTCCTTAACGTTACTCCGTACTTCGGTCACCTGGAGCCAGCCCCGCTTCTAACTTTGCCCGCCATGCCAAGAACTCATCGGAGTCAAACAAAGCTTCGAAACGAGCGATAATAGCTGGGTCTCGCGCTTGATCTGCCCAAGCGTAGCATTGTTCCAACGGCAAGGTTCGTACGGAGCGTCCCGGGTGGCTCTTGAAGCGGGTCCAGTGATCATGAGTTCTCCTTCTCTCGTCAGGCGTCTGATCCACCTTTTCTTCCGAGACGTAGCCAATCAGATGTGCGCCGATGTCAATATCAGTGCACCAGACCCTCTCCTCCATCTCCCTCCGGCGAGATGGGTCAGCCTTCTGAGGGAAGTCGCAATAGGGCTCAACGCGGTAGCGGCTCGCGAGCGATCGACGGTCGAAGATGAGGATTGCGGGCCGTCCGTCGCCGTCGCTCTTCAACCTTGCCCAGCGAGCGGCCTCGTCAGGACACCGGGTGAAGCACACAACGGGTTGCCCGATGGCCGCGAAGAAGAGCTTTCCGGCTTTCAGGATCGCTTTCGAGGACTGAGTTCCATGGTAGAGCACGTCGCGGCCCGCAGCCATTTCTCGTGCGAGAACGGCCATATCGTAATGATGGTAGAGCATTTCTGATGCCTTAATGGGACAGTGAGCAATAATCCGCCTAGTGCCGTTCGTGTGTCCGAGCTGAGGTTATACGCATGCGAGTCAATCAAGCCGCCATATGAAACAAGGGAAGACAGCTCTCGAGATAAATAAACCTCATTCCCATGCCGCCTCTGGCTGACACAGTTCGCAAGGTCATGGTGATCCTGAGAGTGATTGTCATACATGTCCTACTCTATTCATCCCGATCCCAGAGGTGAGACAGCGAAGCCCCTGAGTACGTTGTGTCCGTCCCACTTGCCCTACGTGTCCCGTCTCAAGGTAGGCTCACGCCGTGGCTTGCTCGTACACACGTGAGGAAGGTGAGGCATGTAGGACAGGTGAGACATTCGCTCCGGGTTTAGGTAGTTAGCACGTCCTACCTAGGTCAGAGCAGGAGCCAAAGGTGGGACACCGCAGGCACCAAACTAACGAATGGCGCGCTTCGTTCTTATTCCTCATCGGCTTCATCCCAAGACACTGCCTGGCTGAGTTCGGCTTCAAAGGCTTCACGGCACTTTTCGAGATCTGGCAGGTGGTAGCACCAGACGCGCGTCGTAGGATATTCCATGCCAACGGAACGACGTACTCTTCGAATGCCAGGGATCAAGTGGCCGATCTTGATGCCAAAGGACGTCTCCTCCGCCTTTCGCTTGATGCCAGTCCGATCAGCAGTCGCAATATAGTCATCGAGTAGCGTTGAGCATGGGATTAATCTAGCCCAAGTCTCACCCGAGCGAGTACTGGTGCCAGCACGTAGGCGCTCAAGCCACCAACTCTCAATCGAGTCAAGAGATCGAAGCTTTTGCTCGAGCAAGGCCTCAGTGCGGGGGATCTGGCGTAGGTTTATGGTAGTGAGGTCAAACGCCAACAGATCCGCGAGTAATGCCTCGCGGCCCCCACTGGCAAGCTCTTCTTCCATCTCACGAAAGTAGCCATGGTTTTGGGCGCAGCGAGGGGAAATATCGAGCACGCAGAAGCGGCGCTCATCCTTACCAGCTGGAATAACCCAATCCTCATTCGAGGTGATCAGTAGGCGTAAATAGTTCTTGAGCCGGATAGGATCGATCCCTTTGGCCTCGATCATCTGGTAGTCGGCCGTGATCAATCCTTTGAGGCGACCCTCGGCAGCCTTTTCGCCGGCCCAGAAGCCCTCATCGGCCTGCAGAAGCAGACAGGAAGCCATGTGAGCATTGAATTGGCCGACGAGGTAGCGTGGGTCGTCCATGAGGAAATAATGCTGCGGAAACAGCGAGCCGAAAACCTCACCGATCTTGGTCTTGCCGGTACCCATCTTTCCTCGGCAAACAAGAGCCGTGCCTATGCGCTCGCGCGGCCGCTGAACCATGTGTGAAAACCAGCCAAATACCCAATGGTACAGGTCTTTGTCGCCACTACAGAGGTTGTTCAACAAGTGGTCCTTGAAAATCGTATAGTGACCAGCCTGGTGGTTTGGCACGACCGAGAAGCCGCGCCACAGGTTGAAGTAGCCGTCCGTGCCTGTCTTTCCCGCGGGATCGGGGTAGAACTCAATTCCTCGATACTGCCGGCGCCTGTCGTCTGCTAGCCAAGCACTCGCCCAAGTCACAGACTTAACCCGACCGTCGCGATCGCGAATTTCCGTGAAGCGGTTGAGGAACCAAGAACGAAAGGCCGGTAGCGACAGGATACGAACGCGGTCCTCAATCGGGGCAGTCGATTGCTCATAGATTACCACGGCCTTCGAGCCCATAAGGACAAGCGCGAACTCGCGGTTTAATTCCCTAATGTCGAAGTTCCAAGTCGTGGGTGCATTAGTGCCGTGGCTTCGCCTGTGCTTTTGTCGATCGATAGCTCGAATGTCGATGAGGCGGTTCATCCGCGAACCTCCTCAGTAGGATCTGGCACAAGAATGGGTGGCACATCAGCTGTGCTGAGCAATGTGTACAGTTCCCGTCCCTGCTCGATTGATTTGGCTTGTAAGGGCCCAGCATCACGCAATATCGAACCGGCCCTATAAGGGGTAACAATGACGATGCCACGGCGATTATCTCGCAGCCAGCTCAGCGGGTCAGGATGAACAACCAGTGTATCGTGGATGCGAGGGGCTAGTGCCTGCTCTTCGCCGAGCATGGATACACGATCAAGCCAAGTAGCGAGTTGCCCCGTACGAGGGCACCATGCGACCATATCCTCCGCTGTGCCACAGCAATTCCGTGCAATCATGATGCAGGCGGTTACAGGGGAGGGGTGACCCCGACTGTAGCGCGCGAATTCGAACCAGGGCCCGCCAGGAAATGTTACCCGGTCTTTCTTCACGGCAAATTGACCGTCGTGAAAGCTGTAGGCCAGTGCTCCACGTTCTACACCCCGAGACCGAAACCACTCGATTTCAGCACGGGTCAGGCAGCCACACCTGGAGTGTTCAGCGAGAAGTTCCGCAATACTCATGCCAAAGGTCCCTTAGAATAATGAAGAGGGAAGGGCGCTTGGAAGCAGTCACCGGTGCGGTTTTTGGGGAACAGCTCAGCGCCTAGGCGTGACGCGTGGACCTCGGTACGGGCCCTACCTTCCGCTTCTGCACTATGGTTTATGTCCCGGATTTAGCCGTGCGAGAGGCTAGCCATTCAACCAAGTCGCCGCCTCTCCAGCCGAGCTTGCGTTCCGAGAGCTTCATGGGAGCGGGCACCTTCCCACTTCTGTACAACCGCCGCCAGTGAGCTACCGAGAACCCGCAGAGTGCTGCCGCCTCAAAAGTGTCCAAGACGCGGTGCCGAGCAATGTCTGTTGGGAGATGATCTAGTGGGTCCATTCCTATCTCCTGTGCCTTGATAAGCAGTAATAAGCTTGCTGGCTCAGGAGCTATCTTGATGGATATGCGAGCTGTGGACAAAATTGTCACGAGAGAAATTTTGGCTGAAAAAATACAATTAGCCTTCAAAGAGGTCGGTCTGTCGGCGCTCTCTCACGCTAGATTTAATCTGCTGCCAAGATCGGACTATTGTTTCTGAGCTCAACTCCTTGCCGTTCGGACCTCGAACGCCGAGCTCCCGTAAAAGAGCTGCAACAAACCGAACGTCTGGACCGGAGATTTCTCCCGTTTTCGTATGTCGCGATATTCCAAAGTCGCGTTGAAAGTGAAATTCGTAAACCTCTACGGCTAGCAACAACATGATTTCTCTATCTCTACTAGGGTCACGTACGGCAGGTTGGAACTCCTGGCTGGGAACGTCATCCATATCGGAGAGGAGTGCCTTCATGTCCAATAAGCAACCGTGAAGACGTTCGAGGGTATCTGAGACAGAGCCATGTTTTCGGATCCGGTTCAGCACTGGCGTAATTAATCTGGAGAATTCCTCATCGTCACCGCGTAACCCAGGAATTATGTCACCTAGCTCCTCACGCAAGGCCATCAACGCTATCTCATAGCGGGCTCCGCCGGCGGCTACCCAGAGTAGTTCAAGACGAGGGTCATTTTGGTTGCTTGGGAGCGGCAAGTTCGTCAGGAACTTGTCAATCCGGCTCCTAAATCTCATTATCCACCGGGTTTGATCCTGACTTAAGTCAGATCTCCTGTGCAGCAGCGGGTTCTGGTACCAGGTTGCTATTATTGCAAGGTCGCGCTCGAAGTCTCCTTTCTTAGTTGAAAGAGGCAGCCCTACAGCAGCAAGAACCCTTTCGATTGCATCTGCGTCGTCAGGAGCTACGTATCCTTGGTAGTCGGAGCGCAGCTTATCAAGTGTCATCATTTGTCAGACCTGCTACTGATAATTGGTCCAGCAATGACAAAATTCCGATTCGGATCATTGTCTAAGCTAGGAGATTGTTTGGAAGCGAGCGCTCCAAAGCTAAAGGCTTTGTCGCTTCTCAGTCCTGTAGGTCGCGCGGTTATAGAATCCGGCCACACCTGCTTTGTGAACCGAGATATTGTTTAGAACTGCCTCGACCACATGAGGGAGTGTGCCTATTTCACTCAAGCGTGTGGCCGTCGTCCGCCGCAGGTCATGTAGACGCTAGGGGCGCATCACTGCCACGGCTTTCGCGATTCGGGCGTCAAGACGAGTCTTCGACTTTGACCATCCGCTGTAGCCGCCCCGCCCCTCGCCGAGAACGAACATACCGCCCTAGCAGTGGGGAAGGCGCCGCAAGACTTCCAGGACTGCATCGTTGTGCGGAACCTCATACGGCAAGCTATTCATTGTGTGCTCGCGCGAGCTCATCCAGAGGCCCCAATCGAGGTCTTGAGTATCTTCAACGGAGCTAGAGAAAGACGGCAACAAGTCTGAGCTCAGCTAACTTCGTTGGACCGTATTACCCAGATGACACGTGTCTCCTTTTGCGCCAGATTGCGGAAGCTATGTGGCTGGGTGCTGTCGAATTGGAAGGCGTCGCCCTCTTCAAGTACGTAGGTCTTCTCGCCGATCTGAAGCTCGAAGCGACCTTCCAAAACGATCCCACCCTTCTCCCCTACGCGGCGCCATGGATCAGGACCCGAGCCTCCGCCCACTTCTATAGCGAGGATGAGCAATTCCAAATCAGACCGTCCAGGGGGAGACAACAGTTCTTTAGTGAGGCCCATTTGCGCGAAGGATAGTTTCGAACGCTTTTCAACGCGTGTGACGACACTCTCCTCGCCACTTCGATCCGTGTTCGGATCGAAGAAACTAGCCAGAGGGACGCCAAGTGCAACACGCAGACGGTTGAGCAGCTTCAGGGAAGGCGAGGTCTTCCCGCGCTCGATGTGACTGAGCATTGCCACCGAAATCTGGCTCATCGCGGACAGAGCAGTGAGGGTCAGGTCGCGTTCGGTGCGCAAAGTCCGTATGCGCTCCCCCAACCCGCGGAGCGTTTCGAAGTCGACCTCGTCGTCATTGATCGTCATTTGTTGGCTAACCGGCTGGAAGTGGCATGGGGAAGCTCGCGCTTGCCCCAAAGATTATAGCGTCCTGAAAATTTTTGCCGAGCTTTTTCATTATCGGCTTGCAGAATTATAATCAGAAGATAACCTGGCTTCGGCTCCATATAGATTGAGCCTAAGGAAGGATCAAGCGCACCAGCCTGTGCCTTGAGCCGAAATGAGGGAATAGCTTCGTCTGAGCGGCTAAAGTGCGTGGCGGTATGTAACTTTAATGCGATAACCGTCTGTGCGAGCTTTTGATGAGAATGAAATCAAACGTTTCCGCTTTCGCTGACAGCAAGTTCTAATAGGGAGGACATACCAGTGCTGCTGATCAAGAGTTGGAAGAACGGAGTGCGCGCTTTAGCGCTCGCAAGTGCGGTGTCACTTGCTGCCGGCGCCGCAATGGCTGCGCCCCAGCGAGGTGGAACTCTTGTCGTCACGACAACGCCTGAGCCGGCGATCATTACCAATGCTCTAAGCTCTGCTCCGACTACCGCCGAACTGGCAACGAAGATCTTTGATGGTCTGCTTGAGTACGACTTTGATCTCAATCCTAAGCCTTCGTTGGCAGAGTCATGGGAGATCAGCCCCGATGGCAAGACGATCACCTTCAAGCTGCGCCAGGGGGTAGTTTGGCATGATGGTAAGCCTTTCACCAGCGCGGACGTTCAGTTCTCACTGATGAAGGTCGTCAAGGAATATCACCCTCGCGGCAAGGGTAATCTTGGGCCGGTGACGTCAATTGACGCTCCTGATGCTCATACTGTCGTGTTGAATCTGGCTCATCCTTATGCGCCGCTTATGAAGGGGCTTTCGAGCCTCGAAACACCCATCGTTCCTAAGCATGTCTACGAAGGTACGGATTTCCGAAACAATCCGGCCGTGAATAATCCGATCGGCACTGGCCCGTTCAAGTTCGCGAAGTGGGAAAAAGGAAACTTCATCGAGCTTCAACGTAACGAGAAGTACTGGCGCGAAGGAAAGCCCTACCTCGACCGCCTGATCTTCCGGTTCATTGCAGACAGCTCAACGCGTGCTGCTGGCGTCGAGCGAGGCGAGATTGATGTCGCCACGTTTGGAACGATCAACCCCGTCGAGATGCGGCGCCTCGAGGAGCTGCCCAACATCTCGATCGCGAAGGGTGGCTATGAGGCCATCGCGCCTGTGATGATGCTGGAGCTTAATACCAAGCGTGCTCCGTTCGATGATAAGCGTGTCCGTCAGGCTGTGGCCTACGCTTTGGACCGGAATTTCATCACCAAGAACATATGGTATGGTTTTGGCAAGCCAGCTGTCGGTCCGATCTCCTCGTTTGTAAAAGGGAGTGGCGCCTTCACCGATCAAGGTATCCTCAAGTTTGATGTCAAGGATCGCCTGGATATCGCCAATCGCCTTCTCGACGAGGCTGGTTTGAAGCGTGGGGCCAACGGCATGCGGACGAAGATCGTTCATGACGTCGCCCCATTCGGTGAGGACTGGCGCCGTATGGGTGAGTACATCAAGCAAGCCCTTGCGCGGGTTGGTATTGAAGTTGAACTCCGCAATCGCGATTACCCGACCTTCGTGCGCGAAGTTCATAACAAGTACGACTTTGACATGACCTCAACGTGGTCGATCGGCATGGCCGATCCGATTCTTGGTGTTCAGCGCCAGACTTGGTCGAAAAACATCAATCCAGAGGTGCCGTTCGCGAACGTGTCTCAGTACTCGAACCCGGAAGTTGATAAACTCTGGGAAGCAGCGCAGACCGAAATGGACCAAGCCAAGCGTTCGCAGCATTTTCACAAGCTGCAAGAGCTCCTGGTTGCGGATAGTCCGCTGATTTGGCTCATGGAAATGGATTTGGTCGCCGTTCAGAACGACAAGGTTCAGGACCTGATTACATCGCCACTCGGCGTCCGAGGTGGATTGTACGACACCTGGGTCAAGCAGTAACAGGCTTCATGCAGGAGGAGCAGATGAGCTTTGATCTGCTCCTCCGAAACTACAGCAGAAGAGGGAAGAGCTTATGTGGAGCTCTCGGGCCAAGTATGTTCTGAATCGGCTAATTCACGGCCTGCCGATTATTTTCGCGATCGTAATCGCGAACTTCTTTCTCATCCGTCTCGCCCCTGGCGATGCAGCGCAGGTTCTGGCCGGCGAAGCCGGTGCTGCGAGCGAAGAATATATGCGCCAAATCCGTCAGCAGTTCGGATTAGATCAGCCTCTCTATATCCAGTTCATTAGTTACATGAAGAATATTCTTATGTTCGACATGGGCTATTCATTTCGCCATGGGAGAGATGTCTCCTCGCTGATTTTCGAGCGGGTTGGAGCCACCGCGCTGCTCATGTTCGCCTCCATGGTCATCTCTGTCGGAGTAGGTGTCCTTCTTGGAGCAGTGGCGGCCATCAAAGATCGAACGATCCTTAGCAACGTCATCGTGATATTCTCGATCATTTCCTATGCGACGCCGCTCTTCTGGGTTGGCCTGATGCTGATCATCGTGTTCTCAATTCATCTCGGCTGGTTTCCGACAAGTGGGATCGCGACTGTCGGTTCTACAATGACCGGTTGGCAATACGCACTTGATATCGCGCACCACCTCGTCTTGCCGGCGGTGACGCTGTCGTTCTTTTACATGGCGCTCTATACACGTCTAATGCGGGCCTCGATGCTCGAGACGCTTGGTCTCGACTTCATCAAAACCGCTCGAGCGAAAGGACTTTCTGACCGGAAGATTGTCTCCAGACATGCCCTACGAAACGCGATCCTGCCCGTTCTCACGATGGCTGGTGTGCAGGTGTCTAGCATGTTGGGTGGTTCAGTGATCATCGAGTCGGTATTTGGGTGGCCAGGATTGGGCTTGCTCGCTTTTGAGTCGTTGTTTGCTCGCGACCTCAACCTTTTGCTTGGCATATTCTTCCTGAGTTCAATCCTAGTGGTCGTGACCAACGCTATCGTCGACGTGGTTTACACGATCGTGGACCCTCGCATCGAACTGAAGGGAAAGCTCGCTCATGGCTGAGACACATGCAAGCGGCCCGGGTGTTATGAGACGCGTGGTTTCCAGTCCTTCTGGCATCATAGGGTTGTCCCTCCTGTCGTGCGTCGTTCTGCTAGCCGTTGCTGCGCCGTGGTTATACCCTGAAGGCCCCTTTGAAATGGTAGGGATGCCATTCAGCAAGCCCCTCGATGAGTACCTGCTTGGCACGGACATGCTCGGTCGCAACATAGCCGCCGGCATCGCCTATGGAGCGCGGATATCGCTCATCGTCGGTGTCATCGCAACGATGTTCATCGTGGTCCTCGGAACGTTGGTTGGCGGTGTCGCGGGATACTATGGCGGGCGGATTGACTCGGCGGTTATGCGGATCACTGAGTTCTTCCAGACGATCCCGTCTTTTATTGGTGCTATCGTAATCGTCGCAATCCTGGGGCCGACGCTCGTTAATGTGATCGGCGCAATCTCCATTGTCTCATGGGCCCCACTCGCTCGCCTTGTTCGGGCGGAAGTCATCAGTGTAAAGAACCGCGAGTTTACCTCTGCTTGCTTGGCACTGGGAATGAGCGACTTGCGGATCATGGTGGTGCAGATCCTTCCCAACGTACTCTCCACCATCATCGTTGCTGGATCTTTGATGGTCGCGACTTCCATCCTCTTTGAGTCCGGCCTGTCATTTCTCGGATTAGGCGACCCGAACATCATGACCTGGGGCTTCATGATTGGTGCAGGACGTTCCGCAATTCGAACCGCTTGGTGGATGGTCACCATGCCGGGTGTTGCAGTGCTACTGACGGTTCTTGCGATTAATCTTCTGGGGGATGCGCTGAATGAGGCTCTGAACCCGAGGCTCAAACGATGATGAATTCAACAAACCTCTTGACCATTGAGGGTCTTTCTACCGAGTTCCGCTCGCCGCATAAGCAGTGGTTCCCGGTTGTGAACCGGATCGATCTGCAGGTCACTGTCGGCGAAACATTGGCGGTCGTTGGCGAGTCGGGCTGCGGTAAGAGTATGCTGGCGCACTCAATCCTGCGACTGCTGCCGAGGCGCATAGCACGCAATGCTGGCGGAAGGGTCCTCCTTGAGGGGCGCGATCTTCTCGCTCTGTCAGAGGATGAGATGCGCGGGGTGCGTGGAAAAGACATCTCGATGATCTTCCAGGAGCCGATGACGAGTCTGAACCCGCTCATGACGGTCGGACAGCAGATCGCTGAAAGTATTCTTGAGCATGAACAATGTAGCGTGCAAGTCGCTGCCCGGCGGACGCTTGACCTTATGGAGCTCGTTGGCATTCCAGAGCCTAGGGCCCGCTTCCATCAGTACCCCCACCATCTTTCTGGTGGAATGCGGCAGCGCATTGTGATCGCGATCGCCCTCGCGTGCAGGCCAAAAGTGCTGATTGCAGATGAGCCGACGACTGCACTCGATGTGACGATCCAGGCGCAAGTGCTTGCACTCATAGACAAGCTCAAGCGTGAGCTGGGGATGGGCGTCATCCTGATCACACATGATCTGGGTGTTGTCGCGGAGTGGGCCCAGCGGATCATGGTCATGTATGCAGGCCGTAAAGTGGAGGAAGCCGACGCTGAGACCTTCTTCACGTCACCAAGGCACCCTTACAGCCGAGCCTTGCTGGCGAGTGTACCCCGTCCCAACGACGTTATGAATGGGGTCGTCAAGCCCTTGGCAGAGATCACGGGTACCGTTCCGCCGCTGGACCGGCTTGGTGGTGGATGCGCTTTCGCCGACCGCTGCACCATGGGGACTGATGCCTGTCGATCCGGTAGTCCGGCGTTCCGCTTGTTGACGCCGTCAAGCGGGGTAGCGTGCATCCATGCAGGAAATTGAAATGACCTTGCCGATGAAGCCCCAGCCTCTGCTGGGGGTAGATCGCCTAGTAAAGTATCATGCCACCCCGGCTGGAACCGTTCGCGCAGTCGATAAGGTAAGTTTCGAGGTTATGCCCGGGGAGACGTTAGGTCTCGTCGGAGAGTCTGGCTGCGGGAAATCGACCCTCGGACGCACGATCGTTCGACTTCATGAGCCGGATGATGGCTCCATCCTGTTCCAGTCGAATGACATTAGTCATCTCTCGCGCAAGGCGCTGCGCCCCGTGCGACGGCATCTGCAGATGGTGTTTCAGGATCCGTTCGCGTCACTGAACCCACGGCGGACGATCCAGCAGATCCTGACTGAGCCTTTCTCAGTCCATGGTGTCGGTTCGAGAAGGGAGCAGATCAATAGGGTCAATGAGCTCGTTAGCAGGGTTGGTCTCCATTCCGACCACGCGAGCCGGTACCCCCATGAGCTTTCAGGCGGTCAGCGTCAGCGTATCGCGATCGCGCGTGCAATCGCCCTTGAGCCCAGCCTCGTCGTTTGCGATGAGCCAGTTTCGGCCCTTGATGTCTCGATTCAAGCTCAAATCATCAACCTGTTACGACGACTTCAAGAAGAGAGTGGCGCCGCTTATCTGTTCATCTCGCATGACCTGTCGGTCGTTGGGTACTTGGCCGATAGAATTGCTGTGATGTACCTGGGCGAAATCGTCGAGATTGCCCCCAAGCGAGCACTGTGGACCGAACCGCTGCACCCTTATACCCAGGCGCTCTTCTCGGCGATTGCAGAACCTTTGCCTCCCAGTGTCCCGCGACGCAAGCGGTCTACGCTGACAGGAGATCTGCCAAGCCCTATGCACCCACCGTCGGGGTGCCGGTTTCACACTCGGTGTCCATTCGTGATGCCGAAGTGCCGGGAGGTCGCGCCCGCGCTTGCCAAGGTTCAGGCGGGTACCACAGACGCCCGCCGTGTGGCTTGTCATCTGTATAGCGACACTCCGGAAGCCGCTGCACGGCCTTCACTCCTGAGCGGTTCGCCCATTCCTGCGACTTAACGCGGCGCTGCTATGTCGGTAAACAAACATATGAGCCGAACCAATGCTATGTGATGCGGACCAAAAGTCTGCATCCAACAGAATGTGCGCTAGCGGTCGCCTGCCTGTCAGTGTTCGAGACGGCAAATGCCGCCTTCTATATTTGCAAACAAAAGGGGAAAATAATGAAGTACATCACCGCCCGGATTAGGCCAGAGAAAGTCTTCCACGGCTATGATTCCGATCGGAAGATCGTTACTGACGAACTTCCAAATCAGGAATTTGTGGAGAAGGTCATCAAGATCGATCGTATTCTCTCTTTCACGGAGAACTACATCTTCATCGAATGCCCCCATAACACGGTGCAGACCTGGGAGTACGAAGGTGGTCTCGCAGACATCAAAGGGCGCCTCCGTGAAGCAGGTATGCTGATCGACTGACGATAGCCCGTCTAGTGCTCGAAGAGGGCACAACAGCTTAGTGGCATTCAGTTTCGACGCGCGAAACGTATCAGAACCTGCAAAGTTGGTGGAATATCGCCAGAGGACGATCAATACTGCTCTGGCGATATTCAACGATCTGAAACATTCGCGAGGCATGCTGCGTTAGTCGCTATGTCCCTAAGCTTTGACGTGCTTAAGAGCATCCTTATACAGAGGGACTCTATCTGGGATGAAAACGCGTGTGAGCTTCACGGTCAACGGCGACACGATTGATACGGCCATAGATGTGCGTGCGACGCTGCTTGACGTGCTTCGTGAGGAACTGCGTTTAACAGGCACAAAGAAGGGCTGCGATCACGGCCAGTGCGGTGCCTGCACAGTCCTGGTTGATGGGAAGCGGACGCTCTCATGTCTCAAGTTTGCGGCATCGCTCGAAGGGTGCGCCGTTCTAACCGTTGAGGGTATCGGCAAACCCGATGCGCTGCACCCACTCCAAGCAGCTTTCATTAAGCATGATGCATTTCAGTGCGGTTTCTGTACGTCCGGTCAGATCATGTCCGCGCTGGAGGTTATCGGTGATCCACTTGCAAATACTCGTGAGGCGGTCCGCGAGAAAATGAGTGGTAATCTCTGCCGATGTGGCGCGTATCCAAACATCGTATCCGCGATCATGGAGGTCAAATCGAATGGAACCGTTTGAGTTCGTTCGAGCTGCAGGTATCCAGGATGTTCTCGTTGCGATAAGACGACCAGGATCTAGGATTCTGGCCGGTGGAACGTCGCTTGTCGATCTCATGAAGCTTGGTGTTGAGACTCCGTCGACCGTTGTCGATATCAACGCTTTGCCTCTCTCTATGATTTCAGTTGAAGGTGATGCTCTGACGATTGGGGCATTGGCCAGCAATAGCGACGTAGCCGTCCACCCTGCCATCGAGCAGCACGCGCCCGCCGTTGGACAGGCTTTGCTATCTGGCGCTTCGGGTCAGATCCGAAATGCAGCGACTGTGGGTGGAAACCTGTTGCAACGTACGCGCTGCACCTATTTTCGTGCCAGGGACTGGCCCTGTAATAAGCGCGAACCGGGATCTGGCTGTGCGGCAATCGACGGCATCAACATGGGCCATGCCGTCCTTGGCACCAGTCGATCTTGCATAGCTGTGCATCCATCTGATCTCGCCGTCGCCCTATTGGCCGTTGATGCCTATGTTCATCTTGCGAGCGTGGCGGGCGAGCGGCGGATTGCAATTGGGGAGTTCTATTGCCAGCCTGGTGATATACCGAGTCGTGAAACGGTGATCGGCCCCGACGAGCTCATCACAAAAGTCGAGATTCCGATCACTAACTTGAACGCGACATCGTCGTACCTCAAGCTTCGCGGTAGAGCATCTTATGAGTTTGCGAGTGCGTCCGTCGCGACAGCTATCTTGCGTGACGGAGATATCGTTATCGATGCTGCGGTAGCTGTTGGTGGGCTGGGGACCGTTCCATGGCGAAACCGGACTGCCGAGAAGCTTCTGATCGGGAAACAACTGACCCAAGAGAGCATCTTAGCTTTCTGCGATGCGTTATTTGCGCCTGCATCTGCAACACCGTCTAATGCCTACAAGCTTGCTCTTGCTCGGGGTGCAATCCACCGTACCCTGCGTGGAGGTGCAGAATGGTAAAGTCGATTGGGGCGCCCCACGATAGGATCGACGGTATCCCGAAAGTCACAGGTGGTGCTACCTATGCTGCCGATGTGAAGCTGGAAGGGCAACTCTATGCAATTGCTGTTCAGAGCACCATAGCGGCCGGAAAGATTGTTACGCTAGAGAGCGCATCCGCAGAAGCAACACCAGGTGTTGTTGCAGTCTATAGTCATCTAAATGCCCGCAAAGCGCTAACCTGGATACATTCGGACGAGCTGCTTGCTCTTAGCGCGGAAGCCCTCGGCCTATCGGCATTGCCCTCTGGGAGCAGTAGACCCGTGGGTTATCTTCCTTTGACGTCCCCGGAAATATACTTCGCTGGCCAGTGGATTGCGGTTGTTGTGGCTGAGTCTATTGAAGCGGCGCGGCACGGTGTTGGACGGATCAAAGTTCGCTACGAAGTAGACGCAGCGTCGGTCGTAATGAACGACGAGAAGGATGACTGGATTGAGCCGACGTTCTTCTTCGGGGCGGACATGCAGGTTCAACGAGGCAATGCTCCTAACACAAGGCATGGAGAAGTCCTCGTTCAGGAAACCTATGCAACGCCCATGCAACTGCATCAGCCCATGGAGCCTTCTGCGACAACTGCCTCTTGGGATGGCGATGAAGTTACACTGTTTGACTCTACGCAAGGAGTCTTGGCCACGCGAGAATATGTCGCCCAGTCGCTAAAGGTACCAACGGAAAAGGTCCGCGTTATCTCCGCCTATGTTGGAGGAGGCTTTGGCAGCAAGAACCAGGTGTGGCCTCATCAGGCTCTGGCGGCTCATATGGCTCGCGCGCTGGGGCGGCCGGTACGTCTTCAACTGACACGTTCGGATATGGCCCTGGCATCGGGGCATCGATCCTACACCGAGCAAGATGTTAGGCTGGTTGCTGATCGGGATGGTAAGATCCGGTTGCTGCAGCATGTTTCGCGTGTCCCTACATCCATCCAAGGTGGCTTCTTCGAGCCCTGCGGCCTCAATTCCTTATTGCTTTATGGTGCCGAAACACTCGACGTACGTCACCGTGTCACCCGCAAAAACATCCCGACTCCAACCCCTTTTAGGGCACCGGGAGAGACCCCGGGCTCGTTTGCCTTGGAGTCAGCCTTGGATGAGCTCGCTCATACCCTGAAGGTGGATCCGCTCGAATTGCGGCGGCGAAACTTCCCTTCACGTGACAGCTATCACGATCGTGACTGGTCTTCTAATCATCTCCTGGAATGTTATCGGCTCGGCGCGGCCGCGTTCAATTGGCCCGGGCGCTATGTCCCACCACGATCCATTCGCGAGGGCAGCGAGATGGTAGGATACGGCATGGCCACGACTGCGTATCCAGCCCCCGCGCTGCCTGCCACCGTGAGACTAAGACTTCAAGTTCAAGGTCTTGCAATCGTCGAAACGTCCGCGACCGACATTGGCACCGGCATGTATACGATTCTTGCGCAGACCGTGGCGGATGAGCTGGGTCTACCGGTCTCCCAGCTTGAGGTACGGCTGGGCGATAGCACTTTCCCGAACGCGCCTACGGCCGGACGCTCGAAGTCGACAGCAAGCGTCCTGCCAGCGGCGCGGCAGGCCTGTTTCTCACTTAGAGAGAAACTAGCATCAATAGGGGCGCCGCACTCGCCGATGCCCCAGTCGAATGAGTCAATTTTCTCGCTTCTCGAACGCCAGGCGATCCCTGAGTTGGTAGCTGAGGGGACGTCCGCCGGAATGCCGCGCGAACATAATTTAAGCTTCTACTCCTTCGGGGCGCACTTCGTTGAGGTACGTGTAGATGAAGAACTCGGGCGCATTCGTGTATCGCGCGTGGTCAGTGCTTTTGACTGTGGCCGGATCATCAACCCCAAAACAGCGACGAGCCAGATCAAAGGTGGGATTGTGTTCGGCATCGGCATGGCCCTGATGGAGCAGGGTGAATTCGATCCAGTTTACAGTCGATTGATCAATGATAATCTTGCGGATTACCATATACCAGTGAACGCGGATATTGGCGACATCGACGTAATCTTCATCGACAAGCCGGATATGCGCTTCAATGAGTTTGGTGCGCGCGGCCTTGGCGAAATCGGAGTGCCAGGAACGGCAGCGGCAATCACCAACGCTCTGTATAGCGCGACAGGGAGACGTATCAGAAGCCTTCCTGCGACGGCGGCAGCCATTCTATAGTTCCAGCTGAAAAGGATGACGTGAGCGACCCATTTGCCGCCTAGCTGTTTGGTTGCGGAGCGTTCATATGCGTAGCCCATTGTTCGAGAGCTTCGCGCTTTTCTTTGGTATAAGTCGCACGGTTATAAATTCCGGCCACGCCGGCTTTGTGGCCAGAAACGTGGTTGAGGATTGCCTCGACCACATGGGGGAGGGTGCCCATCTCCGCTAGGCGTGTGGCTGTTGTCCGCCGCAAGTCATGAAGCCGCCAAGGGCGCATCACTGCCCCGGCTTTCGCGATTCGCGCGTCCAGACGAGTTTTCGACTTTGACCATCCACTGAAGCCGCCTCGACCCTCCCCAAACACGAACTCACGTCCAGCGCGACGTGGAATGCTCTGCAGAATCTCTAAGGCCACGTGACTAAGCGGCACCTCATGCGTCAGGCCATTTTTGGTGCGCTCGCGGGGAATGGTCCAGAGACCCCTAATGAGGTCCACCTCCGACCACCGCATATCGCCAACTTCGTCGCGCCGCTGGGCCGTTAGTATCAGGAGCCGAACAATACGGCCATAATCATCATCTCGGCAGGCCCTCCAGATTGCTGCCAACTCCTCGTCCGCGATGACGTGCTCGCGGGAAACTTCGGCGGCCACCCTCATGGTGCCTATCACTGGATTGGACTCAGCGAGCCCAACTGCCACTGCCCAGGCGAAAAGCGCAGACAGGGCGGCACGGGCACGGTTGGACGCAATAGGCCCGCTCTGCTCGGCGATCTCCTCGAGGCGGTTCGCGACCAGAGCCCGTCTGATTTCACTGATGGGCAGTCCCTGAAAGGGCTGCCAATGCTTCTTCAGGTGACGCTCGACCTCCTCGAAGCTGCGCGGCTTCAGGCGGTCCTGCGCATGCTTCAGGTACCGCTCAGCGACAGCCTCAAAGGTGATCTTCGCGCGCGCCTTGGCTTGTGCCTTCTCGGCATGAGGGTCCGACCCCAGCTGCACCTTCGCAAGTGTCTTCTTCGCCTTCTCGCGAGCCGCATCGAGGGGAACAGTATCCACACGACCGATGGTTTCGCGGCGGGATTTCCCACCGGCGCGGTACTGCACCACCCAGACTTTACCGGTCGGGTTGATGCGGACTCCAAAGCCCGGGAGCACCTCATCCCATTCGATGTGGTAGGGCTTTCCGGCGGGGATCTGGAGACAGGCAACGGACTGCTTTGAGAGGCGCATGGGATCCTGTTGGTAAGCGGCTGGTAAGCAGCCTGATGCTTACCAGTAATCATCTCAGATCACATGATTTGGTGTTCTACATTGAAATGCCAGCGGAATTTGGTGGTATGTTGTTTACTGATCCTCACAGTCATTGCGACTACCAGAATTCTAGTCTGGTGGTCTGGCTACCGAGCCGGAGCGGCTGGGCCATTCGGCAACTCTTTTGGGTGAGTCGACCTGTACAATCCGATATGTCACGCTGCTCCCGAGACCTGTGACGTTCTGGGCGTCGTCCAGACGTATACTGGCTTCAGTCCATGGTGAGAGCCAGCTAGGAGGATCTCATGGTCCACCTCGTTATCAGAGTAGTCGGTTCAGACAAGTGGGTGACAGTCGAGGATCTGAGCGGTCCTGTGATTAGGTTCAACGGCCTCGTCAAAGCTCAACCCGCTGAGAAGCCTGATAATGATGAAAACGATGAGCAGTCTGATAACGACGATAATGATGGGCAGTCTGATAACGATGAAAATGATGGGCAGTCTGATAACGATGAAAATGGTGGGGAGTCTGACAATGATGACAATGATGTTGTGGTAGATATCCACTCTACCACATCACGTCCCGGGCGTGCCGTTGTTTATGCCGGACGACACGAGAATGACCGATCAGCCAAGTTCCTGTGCGAGAACCTCCAGCAGCCCTCGATCCTTAGAATAGGAGACGAGGATCTCAGACCTCGAGGTGAGAACAACCCGGGTCTCATCGAATGCCAGTGCAGAAGAGTCTAGCCTCCTGAGAAGAAGGACAAGCAGCCTGATAAGGCAGGGCGGCCTGACGAGACAAAGGTCAAGCAGTCGCAAGTCGATGCTGGAGCGGATGCGACCCACAGCTAACAGCCAATTGCGGAGAAACAAACCCGGTTTATATCCGAGGCAGACCTGCGGCTCGCACCTGACAATCTGCTCAACCCGGAGTCGAGCAGCGGACCACTTTCAAGAGTGATTTTTTGCTCCGAGCATGAAGGTCCGGAAGAGCCGTTCAAGTGCCTCTGCATGCCCGCCGCACCGACTAGGAATTGGTCAGGCGGCCGCCTCTATGGGACATCTGCATGCGGCTGTCATACGTGTTGGGCGCGCGTTTCCCAGGGAGGTTGGCTTCGAGAATGAGAGTTTCGGCTGTATCGACTGCTGCACTGATTTCCATCAATGGCGTGCGCATCTTCAGGCGCCACATGCGATAGCTATTCGAGGCGAGGGGAGTTGCTTCGTCAAACCCGCACCCGACGGCGGGCAGATCCGGTCCATCATAATAGAACGCGTAGATTCGGGTTTTATCGGGCCTAAAGCAATGCCCCTCGAACGCGTACCCGTAAATGGCCGCGATGACGACAGTATCATTTTGAAGGGGGTCGAAGTCTCCTCCGCCCTCCCGAGAGCGAAGCTCCAACTGCAGCACGATCGTCTCCTCCGCAGGACGAAAATGAACATGCTCTGTCAGATCGAGGCGAGCGTAGTCCTCAACGGCGTTGAGCTTGACGCCGTAGAGGATGATTTCATCTGTTGCGAACTGAGCAGTGCTGCCAGGGGCCGGAACATCGGAAGCATAAGGCATTCGCTCTCTCCATGGCGTTGAAGGTGTGATGCGCTAGAGAATTTCCCGCCAGACAAAATTGTCGTGAACCCTGTCGGCAAATCGCTGGCCCCGGCCTTGCTCTACCCGGTTCACGATGGCACTTGCCGCATATCGGAAAGAGACAGTGTCAGGACTGAGGGCTTCCCAGGATCGCAGAAAGGCATCGCCGACAATGTCGCGCGCCTCCTGCAGAGCCGACTTCACAGCGAAGTGCCGGATCTGATAGTCCTGCTTCGAGCCGGTGAGTTCCCGCTCAACGTCGGCTTGTGTAAGACTTTCACGAACAGACCTGATCCTTCGCGTGTCCAGTGACGCAAGACCGCGTTCCAGAAGAATAAGCTGGAAGATCTCAAGGAGTGAATCGAACATCGCGCCCGTGAAAGGCCTCGACAGGTCGTGCACCTCTCTTCCAACATCAGACAGCTTGAGGGAATTGCTAGCCTTTCGGATCTGATGCTCATCGATCAACTCGGCCACGCGGTCAAGCTCGTTCGAGACGAACAGGTTGCCCTTGGTGCGCCGCAGCATTCGGTCTAGAGCCGTATCGAAATGCATGAGACCGATCAGCGAAATGAAGTCTGCCGCGAACTCGTGATAAGCGAGATACTCGACAGAAGGGCTCCCGCGCTCCGGCACCCCTAAAGTGCCGAATAGAACGAGATGTCCGGTTTCATGCGCGATCACATCGAAATTGAGAGCATAGGGAACAGGCTCGTCCCGGCTGTCATCCTCCCCAAGCTCTAAGAAGCCGTAGCCTGACTGAGCATTGGTCCAACCAAGGTGTGGAACGATCTCCAGCCGTTCGTAGGTCGGAAAGAAGAACCATGGAACCTCGCGGCCGAGATAGCTCTCACAGATGTCCAGGACTCTCCTCACGCATGCAAAGGCATGAGCGGCCATGAACTCACGGGTGTGATTGGGGATGTGATCGAAATGCCCATCCGGGCCCGGCTCTGCCGGAGGGTACGAGTCGCCTGTATAGGGGGGGAAGTAAGGTCTCTGATATGGCGCCTTCGGGATTAGTGGGTCAACCACGTACATCCGGTGGTCTTCGGGGCCTATCCCGACGCGTCCAGGCGGTGTTGATATCCAGACGGTTTCCGGCTCCTCATAGCCCGGGATGAAGGGTGCCTGCGGATGGACGCGGAACCGGGTACCCAGTGACGGGGCTTCCGATGAAATGGCGCGCCAGTCGGCAGGTGAAGCGTTCATGAGCAGACCCAATGTCCAACGCCGCTCCAAACTTGGCACATCTTCGCAAACGGGTCACCGCTGGTACCTCCTTTGCGCATCAATCCGACTGATATCGAAGCCAGCGTCTTCAAGATCCCGAACCAGGGCTTCTGTCAGCTGGAATGAAGGATGAGAGACGGTACCCGTCATGGAAAGCGCTTCTCGGGTGCTCAGTTGGCGCAGCAGCTCGATGGCGTCGGTACGTTTCTGATTGATAGCATGATCGCGGAGCCAAACTTGCAGGTTGCGCAGGGATGGGGCGTACCGCTCAGAACCTTCAGCCTCTGCTCTCGTTAAAACGTGAGAATAGCTGCGCTCGAGAAAGTGAGTGGTGCGGGCAATCCGCACCAGTTGATCACGAAGGTTCGGCGAAACGATTCCGGCGTGCGCTGCCCGATTGAACGTAATCCTCATGTCAATGAGAGCATCGCTCAAGGCTCCTGCGCCGAGTTCGGATGGTGCCATAGCGACGGCAACTTCATCATCGTCCGCGAAGGGAACAGACCTATACCAGCGGTATATAAGGCCGTAGCCTTTCATGCCGCACCCTGTGAGTTCTGCGGCCCGTAGCGCGCCAAGGCTTGCTGCCCCGAAGATCTCGACGCCCTGAGCGAGAGCCCATAGGATCTCCTTATGGCGCACAGTCGGAACCGACCCAAACGCGCCATCGATGAGAACGATAATCCGCGGTCGCAACGAGTCTATAGTCTTAACGATATCCCCTTGCTCTGCTGGGGCGGCATAGTGAGCCTGAAGCAGTTTCTGCGCCTGCTCCCGCGGCAGGGTCGGTCCTAGAAAGGCAACAATCCGGTCATCCATGATTGCCTCCCGGCCATAGGCGCAAGGGCGGAGCGACGACGCGGACCACGTAAGTATTCAGCGCTTCAGAGACAAACAAGGGAATCACCATAATTGCCCGGGCTCCAGCCTGTTGCAGTGCCTCAACGAGCGTGTGCACCTTCCTGATGTTCTCTTTAAGAGTAGGCGTATCCGTGTCGTGAGCCAATGACCCCTTTGAGCGGAGTTGGGCGCGCCATTCGGCCAAATGCTCTCGCTCATGTGAGGACGGATACATTCGACGGGTCAGGTCCTCCCGCGCCCCAGCTATGACGGCTGCTCTGGCTTGGCATGCCTCTAGAAGTGCACCGAGGAGAGCGTCGTCAGCATCGAAGCGGCAGGCGGATCCTTCAGCGGGCATTGGAGCCAGTTCCAATGGCCATTCGTCCTCCATCACATGACAGCGATAGACCGGTAGAGCATGCACCTCCGACGCCCGCCAAGCCGCCACAACGAGCCTTGCTTCCTGCAGTCTGCGCAGCAGGGACGCGACAGCGCCTTGGCCAACGGTCGTCAGATCGACCTGGAACCGTTCGTAGAAGTACGGCGTGCGGCGTGTTCCGACCAAGGCGTGTCGTTCCAGAATCTCGAGACCCGCTTGAAGGATCGCGGCCGTCAGGCTCCTTCCTGCACCCAGCCCGGTTGTTACCCGCGGAAAAACCGCCTGATGAGGATCGGGACAGGTGTAAACCGTGTCGACGAGAGCAAGCGGTACGGCGCCGAGAGCAGAGGACATAAGATTCCAGCCATGAACCAACGGAATCTCATGCGACGCCCATTCCGCCCCCGCAGCAGGGTCAATCCATGAGGCGTACAACTCCATCCAATCCAAGCCCAGGGCGGTTGGCTCAGCTATGCGCGCGGCCGCACTCGGAATGCGCTCTGCGGCCCATGTTTCAAGGGTCTCCATCAGGCCTGATGCGGCCGCATCGGCCATACTCAGACCTTTTCCCTGGGAGACTGCATTGGAGAGCGCAAGTGGTCTCGCGACCTGCACGATTGGCACACCGATGCGGTCGAGCCGCGTCAAGCTGCCGACCCGCGTGATGCCAAAGAGATGGCGGTTGCGTAGAAGAGAGCTCAACCATGAGTTCAAATCCTCTACACCGGTATCATCATCCAGCGCATCCACTTCGGCTGTGAGCAGATCAGGAACACGACGAGCGTCGGGCGCGAGGGTTCCGACCATGGCGTCAGCCATGGTTCAAGCGCTGGAGATCATCGCGTGCGCGCTGGGCGATCATTTCCGCCCCCTGCTTTACAGCGAGCGCGAGCGCATACTCCAGATCACGGCACCTGAGCATCGTGGGGCGTCCGCACCGGCCGCTAAGTTCGGCACGGCGTCGATAGAGCTCTGGCAGCCAGAACACATCGCTCGTCTGGTTCGCATGGTTGAGCGCTTCCTCCAGGGCCTGAAGAGCGAGACTGTCGTGGCCCTCGCATTGGAGCGTCGCTGCTCTCATGTCCATGTAGAGGGGAAGATCCTCTTCCGTGCCTATTTCAAGTTGGTGCTTCAGGCCCCGTTCGAACATGCTACGCCCGTCGGTGACTTGACCTTGCAGGGTAAGGGCCCACCCGGCGAAGATGTCACTTTTCGCTTCGCAATTGGGAAGGTCATGCTGCTCGGCGAGTTCTCGCATTCTGGCGGAGAGCCGCAGAACCTCAGAGCGGTTCTTCTCGAAATGGTTGAAGATGAGTGCCACATCCAAGGCATGACAGATGCTGCCGAGATGATTGATCTCCTCCGCCCAGCCGAGCGCCGCTTCAATGTTCTTGGCAGCAGCCTCATGATCTCCTCGAAACCAGAGAGATTGCCCCTGCTCCGCGAGGCCGCAAACTTTGGCGTCATGACCTCCATACTTTGTTCGGCTGATGATAGCGCGCTCTTGATCGTAAAGCCGCAGGCCCTGATCGATGCACCGAAGACATTCAACATGATTGCCTGCATGGAAATGGGTTGCCCAGGAACAGTGCAGCGCCTGCAGCCTAATCTCGGGATCAGACGTCTTCTCCAGATCGGAGACGATAACTTGCGAGCGTGCAACTGCTTCGGAATTCGGCGAAGTGATCCACCAGCCCCAATACAGCGGAAACCACTGCTCCCGATCCGTTGGGCCTTTACCCCGGCAGATGGCGACAGCCTTTTCGTAGGTGCGGCGGGCCTCGCGGGATCCGCTCCCGAACAAAGCCATCTCGACCGGCCCCCTTATGGCCAACAGACGCAGCATCAGATCGTCCATCGAGGAGAATTGCTCAACACGGGATAGGGAGGTTTCAGCCGACTCCAGAAGATGATAGGCCTCATGCATAGCGGAGCGGATGGCACAGCCTTCGGCAGCCCTAACAGCATATTGCGCAGCCTCCTGGAACAGGCCGGCTCGTTCGCAATGCCAAGCTAGAGCATCGTCGGAGAGCTGTGGCGAACTCCCGCCTCCAGAAGCGTTGACGATCCGGCGATGAAGCTCGCGCTGCTCCGACTTCAGCAAACTGTCGTAAGCTGCTTCCTGAAAAAGCACATGCCGGAAACGGAAGGCGGCCTCTCCTCCGCTGCCTGCAGGATGCACCACGTTATTGTCCATCAGGCACTCAAGATGGTGGGCGATCGTCTCATGAGGTATGCCACCTGCAATTGCCTGCAGTTCGCGCAGAAGGAACTCCCGCCCGATGACGCTGGCCATCTGGGCAATGCGCCGTGCATCATTTAGGCCTGCGAGGCGTGCCAGAAGGAGATCCTTAAGCGTCGAGACTCCATCGTGAGCAAGGAGAGCTTCCCAGGAGCTTTGATCACTGAGCACCGTGCCAAACTTATCCTTAAGAAGGAGAGCTAATTCCTCGGCAAAAAGTGGAACGCCCTCGCTCCGCTTTTCGATGAAGCGTGAAAGGCCCCTGGGAACGGGATCCGGTGTCCAGATTTCTTCAACAAGCTCAGCAATGTCGCCTGACGACAATCGTGCGAGGTCCTGCACAATAACCGGCGAACAACCGCTCAGCTCTCGATCGACCAGTTCTCTGCACGAGATGGCGAGCAGCACCCGCATTTGGCTGATCTCTCGTGCCAGTTCCGCGACCAGCAACTTTGTCAGCGCGTCTGCCCACTGATAATCCTCGAGAATAATGAATTGCGGTTTGTCCTTCGACCAGGCGGACAGGATCTCGATCATCGCTGCGACCGCAGTGTGGCCGAAGTCCTGGCTTGGAACGTCCGGCAGGCCCATTTCGCTTCTCGGACTGCTGCTGGGCGTGTCAACCAGAAGACGCATAGCGTCGATGCTCTCCTGCTTTACACCGGGAGCAAGCTGCGCGAGATAGGCATAAACGGCGACGTCGTCCAAGTCTTCCGAGCCATTGAAATGCCGGATCTCACGGACGAAGCGATTAATGATCGGATAAAACGGACGCCGGTTCCCTCGCGGCTGGCACTGGAACACACGTCGGTTGCACCTTGCACGATCGATGTGCCGGGACAGTTCGGACAAAAGCCGCGACTTGCCGATACCAGCTTCACCCGTGAGGAACAAAATCCTCCCTGAGCCGTTCTCGGCTTCGCTCCAGCAGTGCAGTCCTTGTTCAATCTCCTGCGCGCGCGCCACGAGGGGTGTATCCGCGCGGCGCCGCGTTTCGAACCTCGAATCCAGCTCCCGCTTTTCAAGCGGCTGCCAGACAGGTTGCAGCTCGGTAAAGCCCTTCACAGCGATCTTGTCGATGAACCTGTAGTGGAAAGCGCTATGAGTGAGCCGATGCGTCGCCTCCGACACGAGGACTGTATCCGGAGCCGCCAACGCCTGAAGACGGGCAGCGAGATTGACGGCTAGCCCGATGATCTCGACCCGCCCAGGAAGCCCCACTTGTGAGGAAGGATTGACCACAACGGTGCCAGTTGCGAGCCCTATTCTCAGCGGCACCACTGGAATAACGTCGCTTAGCCGTTTCAGGGCCTTGCAGCGTTGGATCATCTCAAGAGCTGCGCTGACAGCCAACTCCGCTGCGTCTTCTGTAGCTATGGGATAGCCGAAGAAGGCACAACCACCGTCCCCCGCAATTTGCTCAAGGTATCCATCGTGACGCTGGATGATGGATGCAACAGTCGTATGAATTGCTCTTTGAGTATCCGCAAACTCCTCGGGGTCTAGCATACTCAGAAGCGAGGTCGAGCCGACGATGTCATAGAACATCGCCGTAACCTGTCGGCGCTCCCCGAAAGAATTAGAGAGCTTGGGATCCGCAGATCCGATATTCACCGGATTGCCTATCATGATGTCCCCAATAAAGCACAGGGAACTATAACGTAGGGCCAAGCACCCAACAACGAACTTGCCGAACCAGCAGGGTCAAAACGCCTTGGAGGGAAGGAGCCTTGGCATCGTCATGCCAGAAGCTCTTCCACATCTCAGTAGCTGGGTTTGGAGCTGAGAAAAGCCAAATGGCGTGCCATTTGATCTCCGACGGCAACTGATGGTCAGCATAGGAAGTGTTCTACAGTTCCCACGCTGCCGCGCATCAATCCGAGCCGCCAGGTATTTCCGTAACAATGCCACGTCGTTGTGAGGCCAGAGGCCGATTGCTGCGAGAAGCGCATGGGCCCTGCTGGTAAGCAGCTGGTAAGCAGCCTGATGCTTACCAATGATTATCTGGGATTACATAATCTGGTGGTCCCTATTGAAATGCAAGGGTATTTGGCACTTGTGATGCTTACTGATCCCGTATGATCACTATGGCTGCCAGATTGTGGATCTGGGGGTCCCCCGTTCGAGCCGGGGCGGCTGTACCACTTCAAAATCGGCCTATTTGGACCTCGCAGGTTCGAGGCGTTGCTCCCCCTATAATTCAGTCTGCTGCGCCTGCCAAAGGCATTGCGGCTCGTTGTATGCCGCTTTCGAACAAGAGCACGCTTCCCAGGCGACTATACCGTTTCCGGGATTTGGCATACGACACCGGCCAGCATTGTCGCAGGTTGCTGCGCTTACATTGTCCAACAGGTCGGTATCAATGGAACCGGAACATAAGACCTCCGAGGCGCATCGCACTCGGATCGGCGTTCTTTACGCGCTTGCGGCATTCTTCATGTGGGGCTTGGTGGTGCCGCTGCACTTCAAGCTCCTTTCATCCATACCGCCGCTTCAGATCCTCGCTCATCGCATCGTGTGGGCGAGCCTGTTCGCGCTTGGTCTGATCTTCGCCTTCAGGCAATGGCGGCAACTCGTCGAGGCCGTCTTCTCCGGCCGGCGCCTGCTTCTACTTGCCCTCTCGGCGGGCCTGATTGCAATCAACTGGCTGATCTATATCTGGGCCGTGAATTCCGGGCATTTGGTCCAGACAAGCCTCGGCTACTTCATCAACCCGCTTCTGAACGTGGTGCTGGGGGTGCTCTTCCTGCACGAGCGGCTTCATCCGGCTCAGGTGGCGGCTTGCCTCCTTGCAGGTGTGGGCGTTCTTGTTCTGGGGATCTCCTCTGGTGAGATGCCCTGGGTCGCCTTGGCCCTTGCATGCAGCTTCGGCTTCTATGGCCTGGTCCGGAAGGTCGTGCAGGTGGCGCCTCTCGTGGGCTTCTGCATCGAATCCCTACTGCTCACACCTCTGGCGCTTGGCTACTTGGCAATGACTTTTGCCGACGGCAGTGCTGCGGCATTCCAGGGTCAGATCGGTCTCGACGTTCTTCTTGTGCTCACCGGGTTCACCACGGCGGCGCCGCTGATCTGGTTTGCCGCCGGGGCGCAGCGGTTGAAGCTGTCCACCATCGGCCTCCTGCAATATCTGGCGCCGTCTGGGCAATTGGCACTCGGCGTCCTCGCCTATGGGGAAGCCTTCGGATGGGTGGATGCCATCGCCTTCGGCCTGATCTGGATGGCCTTGGCCATCTATACGGTGAGCGCTTTGAGGTCTGCTCCCGCCCAATAATGACGTGAGGGCTGTTCTCCCGATCCTGAGACGTCCGATCAATCCAAAGCAGCGAAAATTGAATGACGCGCAAAAACAAGCGGCCCCGGTTGCCCGGAGCCGCTTCGCGGTTGATAGATTGAGCCGACTTTAGATGACGATGAAGTCAGCCGCCGAGAGCTTGGCGAGATTATCGATCTGGGCGAACTTGATCGCCGCGATCGAGCCCGAGCCGTCCGCATCGTAGGACAGGGCGCCGCTCTTGTTGTCGTAGATGATGCGGTCGTTGGAATCCAACGCCTTCGTGCCAACCACGAAGCTGCTGGCCGACAGAGCGCCCCACTTCAGCTTGGTGAATGCGGAGTCGTTGAGGCGGATCGTATCGTCGGCCACATTGAAGTCGAGGATCAGATCCACGTTGTTGCCGCCGGGCTTGGTGTCGAAGGTGAACGAGTCCTTGCCCGTACCGCCGCTCAGCACATCCGAGCCGTTCTTGGCCCAGATCATGTCGTTGCCGCTCTTGCCGTCGATCTTGTCGTTCCCGGACGTGCCCGTCAGGCGGTCGGCGCCGCTCGTGCCGGATAGCGTCTTGGTGGTTATCGGCGCAGTCGGAGTTGTAGGCTCGGTCGGAGCCGGCTCAGAGGGCTTCGTAGGCTCTATCGGTGAAGGGACCGGCTCGGAAGGCTTCGCGGGTTCGCTTGGCTGCGTCGGCGTCGTGACTGTGCCGTCGTGGTTGAAATTCAGGGCATAGAAGGAGGTCTGGCCGTAGCCTGTGCCGTTGGTCTCGTTTGCCCCGAGATAGGCGCCGGCCTTGAAGTAGAAGGTATCCGACTGCCACACGCTGTTGATCTTGCTGACCGACTTGTAGATCTGTCCATCGGCGAAGACCGTCACCTCGAGCGTGTCGCCCTTGGCATCGATCGTGTAGGAGAAGCGCTCGTCCAGCGACACGTTCGGCTGCTGACCGGACGCATTCACGAAATAGAACTTTGTCTCGCTGTTGCTGGAGCCGGCCTGGTCATTGGCGAAGTAGAGCTTGCCGTTTTCCCAATAGAGACGGACCAGCTCATCGTTCTGGCCGTGGATCTGGCCGACGATGATGCGGCCGCCCATGCCGTCGCGGATGGGGGCGGCATCGACCTCAAGGGTGGCGCTCATGAAGCCGCCGGTCTTTAGGTTCCAGGCGGCGTTCGCCGTGCCGTTCATCTCGCGCAACTCGGAACGGGCATAGGAAGAGCCGCTGGTCGTGGCACCATCGACCGAAGCCACAAACGTCATGGCGCCGTCGGCAGCGGTGTAGAAGTACTTGGAGTTTTGGTATGTGGAGAGGTTTTTCACTTCCATGGCATTGCCGCTGAGGCCGCCATTGGCATCGACAGGAAGGGTGATCTTCCAATTGGACAAGTCAAAGTTGCCGCCAGGTGCGACCGAAGGATTCAAAGCCATATTGTCTGCCCCAAAAATGCAGTGAGCCTCTTTTCGAGGTCTCTGAATAATATTTACACGGTTCTCGTGAGAACTAGTTGCGATTACGCAGGAAGAAAACGCTATAAATTCATAGATACAAGTGAGCACTTCTCGCGTTGCTCATAATATTTCGGATCTCAGAATCGTTGTCTTGCAATCCGTTGTGGATGTTCTGATTGCCGAATAAGGCAACATCGTGGCGGGGAATTTGTTTTTATTCCGAAGTATCGAAGCGTAATGGCTTTAAGAGAAGACTTTTCGATGGGAGCTTAGTCGGCTCGCTTCTTCTTGGAAGCGGGCGTTCTATCCGGTCTGTTCTCCCCATTGGCGGCTCAAAGAAAGAGCGCCTTCTTGGATGGCGCTCTAGGAGGGCCGCTCTTGCGGCCGAGAGGGAGGACCATGCCAGTCAGGCACTGAAGAAGCCTGCGCCTGAAAGGTAAATGGCAGGTTACGCAAGGGAATGAATTGCCCTCTATCTATTGAGATCTCCGCTTGCCAGGGCGCTCATTCAGGCTCGTGCTGTCAATTCCGCGCGGTTGATCTTTGCCGCTTCAATGCAGCACAAGCAGCCAACTCACCAGAGCCAGGGGAGCGACTATGCCAAGGACGAATGAAACAGCACCGTAAGCCATGAAAGCCTCCTGTTTCCAAAAGGTAAACCAAGGCTTATCTGGGGGCCGTGTGCTGCAGCACGTGCAGCAAACGCGGGGTCAATGCTCGGGTTTTTTATCGGCAGGCAGATCGGTTGATTGTGAGGTGACATTCGCATGGGCTGACGCATCTGCCACATTGCTGCGCGCCTTGCGCTTCCTGCCGAGCCATCTGTACAGCATCCAGCCCAAGCCCGAGCTGATGGCGGCAACGACGACCAAACCGGAACTCGGATAATCCCGAAAATTGACGCGGCTTGCGGGGTCAAGCTCGTCCAGTTCCTTGTCGGTCTGCTGGTCGGTCTCAGGCATGAAGGCGCCTCGTCAGGAATGCTCCACATATAGGCCGCGCAAGCCGCCTGTCCATCGCTGGCGGGGGTGTTGATGCCTTGCGGGGCGGTTCACAGGGTGATTTCAAAACAAACAGAAACGGCACCGGCCAAGTGGTCCGATGCCGTTCCTCGCTCTATTGCGGTCCTAGCTTAGCCTAGAGGAAGACTCCTTCCTGCCGGGCTCCGAAGAAATGGAGCAGCCACGCTCCCTTTTCCGCCGCCGTGCCACGTGGCCTTCTCGGCTAGCTTCACGGCCAAGTCAGCCAGGCGAAAGCTGTTCTGGAGCGTCAACTCAAGATTGTCCTGCATGAGCGACACCTGAGCTCTGGTGAGGTCCTGAAGGGACCGGCACTGTGTGAGCTTGGTCCATCCCTCGAGGTTCGTCTGAAGCCGCTTCTGACTCATGCTCAGGCATTCCTGCGAGAGATCCTGCACGCCTGTGGCGACAGTGTGCGCGCCGTCTGCTCCCATGCGAACAACTTCATCGACGCCGTCCAGGCTGCTTCGCACCGCTGGGAGCATATCGGTTGGCGTGCGATCTTCGACTTGCTTTGCGTCGTTGAGGCTCGCCAGTTCGTCCTCGACCTGGTCTGCGACCGCTCGAGCCTCCTCATCGCTGAGCACCTCGAGGACAGCCGGGAGAAGCTGTTTCCGGTCATCCCGAATATGTCGCTGGAATGCCTTACGGAGTTCAGCGACCTTGCCAAGAAATTCGCCGCTGCTCTTCTGCATAGTTTCGAGGTCTGCCAGCAGAGAGGCCGTCTCTTCGTTATCGTTGATGGAGGCGCTGAGCAGGTCCTGCATCCCGTGCCTTTGCAGGATGGGGAAGAGATGCTGCTCCTGCAGGCTGGCGAGAAGCTCCAACTCATCCTTCAGGTCCACAAAGAGGCGTTCGCGTGTTTTGGTTGCGCTGTCTGAGGTTGCAAGGATTTTGTCGAAAAGGTCGTTCGCCCTGTCAGGCGGCGTCTGGCTGAAATGTTTTGAAGGCATTGTCTTTCCTCATTGGCTGAAAATGGATCAACTCAAATACGCACAGCTCATGCGTCACATGCGGAATCATCCGACGTCACGCCAAGTTCCCAAGATTTCCATAGCGGAGCCAGAAACTCCTTAGTCACGTGCCGACTTCACCAGAAAACCATGACCTGAGTACGACAGGGCTCATGAGAAAGCTGCAGTCTCTTCGGTCGAGGATTTCCAATTGGTGCAGAAGAGTATCGCGATGCATGACCGCCGCGCTCAGAGGCAAAAGCCCATGCTGCTTATAATCACATGAAGGGCGTTTGGATCTTGTACTTTTATGAACTTATCATCCGCCGCTAATGACGGGCCTCAGGTGCTTATTTCTTGATCGGCCCTGAGGGCAACCGCAATCAACGCGCTGCCGTCATTCCGGCAGCTTCCGGAACGGGGCTCTTGGTGAGAGTGATCTTGCTGGCGCTCCGATCGCACGAAACGGTGACGAAACCGTCCGAGGCCTGGATACGAGCTGTCACCACATCGCTCGTGTTGACGAGCTTGATCGGCTCCTCGCCCATCTCCTGCGCAGCTTCGCTGATGATCGAGAGGCACTCGCCGAAGGGCATGGAGGCAATGCGGGTATCGGCCGACTGAGCCAGAGCGCCACCCATTGCTGCCGTACCGAAGGTGCCAGCCAAGATTATCATCAGAAAGGAGCGCATCAACCTATTCTCCAACGCCCGGAAGATCATCACACCCGGACTTTGCCCGCTGTGCTCTATCGCACAGAGAGGGAACGTGCCGTGGCATGGGGCCGTTCCTCGCCGTCGATGTCGCAGGGGGTGCCTGCCGGTTGCGGTGGATCCTATTCCACGGCCGTTAGCAGAGGCTGAATCTTGGCGCTGAAAAGCTGAGCCGCCTTGTTCTTGGCGATGCTTCAGCCGCTCGATTCTTTTTGGTTTCCAAGGATCTGGCGTCCGCGTCGCTCTGCCTGCTCCAAAGCTTCGGCCAAAAGCTGCCGACCCTGGAGGAGGGCCTGCTCGTCATGGACGGTGAGGCTCAAGGCCGAGAGAATTTTGTCCGCTTCCGTTTCGTGGCGAGTGTCTGGCATGGGGCATTCTCTTTTCAAGCTCTGCCGGTGGAACTGCCGAACTTCATCTCAGGTTCCAAGCGGATTTCGAGTGACCTTTTCCAAGGTCGAGCACACTAGCCTCAAAAGAGCCTACCTTGGCCCTTAGGTCGCGTGACATGCACTCAGTGAGCCTTGTCAGCCTTCAGGAATTGTAAGACACTTACATCCATTAAGCTGAGTTCTCATGATTGCCGATGCGCGAGCCCCGTTCCGGGGCCGTGACAAGTCTTGGTATGCGTAGGGCCCTTCCTGCCGGGTCTGTTCGTGGCAGGTCCATCCGATTGATGTTCACCCTATTGCGCGTTCAGACATGATTCATCGCAACACTGGCAGTCATGGTTCCATGACAGGCCACCACCCTGATCCCTTGAGGGATGCTCTTGATCTCCAGCATCGGGTGAGGTCCTTGAGGGCATTGCTCGAATTGCAGCGTTGGCAGATCGAAGTGCTCAGCGACAGGCTCTACTCATCCGATCCGGGCGGGATCGCCGCCAAGCGGCTGCTTGCTCTCAAGCGCAGTGAGACAGAGACGCTCCAAGCACCTCGGGCCGTCAACGATCCCTGACGCACTTTCCGGTCAACAGAAAAAAGAAAAGGCCCAGTGCTGCTGCACCGGGCCTTCGTGTTTTCGGAAATGTCGGACGGTCAGTTGAACTTGTAGTTCACGCCCGCACGCAGCACGCCGAACTCGGCATCGCGGTTGACGCTCACGCGACCGCCTTGGTCGAAATTGTCCTTGGTATCGATATCCACATAGAGGCCTTCGACCTTGGCGGTGAAATTGTTGGTGATCGCGTATTCGACACCGCCGCCGATGGTCCAGCCCCAGTTGACCTCATCGCCTGAATGATGCCCGAGAACCGGGTCGTAGCCTCTGTTGCCGCCGACATCGCCATAGGCGAAACCGCCTGTGCCATAGACCAGGGCGCGGTCGAAGGCCACGCCGGCGCGGGCGCGGATGGTGCCGAAGAAGCCACCCGAGTCGCCCGGGTAATAGGTCGTGCCGTAGGAGGCACCCTTGTTGCCGACAGCAGCATATTGGAGATCCGTCTCCACGCCAGCCACGAACATGCCGAACTGATAATTGTACCCGCCCTGTGCGCCGCCCACGAAGCCACTGTGCCGCCGACCGGGAATGCTGCCGAAGGTCGGATCGTAGAAGCGGCTATCGCCCATGTTCCAGCCATAGCCGGCGTTCAGGCCCGCATAGAAGCCGGTCCAGGTGAAAACCGGGAGCGCATTGTAGGAAGCGGCAGGGGAGTAGCGGGACGGAAGATCGGCCGCCTGGGCATTCGAAGCCGCAAGGCCGAGAGCCGCTGTGGCAGCGAGCAGTCCAAGAGCAGATTTACGCATGATTGTATTCCGTACTTGTGAGCCAGAAATCGCTAGGCATGAAGTGCCCGTCGCTTGGTTCATAAGAGAATATGAGAGAATGTTGCAATATGTTTGGATGTAACCGTTTGAAACATGCTTGATGCTTCGTGAACGTTTACTTTTCATCAACCATGATGCGGGGGTGCGGGTTGAGATCGGCTGGCGATTATGTGCAAATCGGACCGTAACGTCGGGCCTTCCAGCCTCAGGTTAAGAGACAAAAACTTGGCCTCATCCCCTTAAGGGTGAGGCCTTTTTCTCCAAAGCTGAGATCGTCGGTTCGACAGTCAGAAGACCCTTAGAGCGAATTCGACTCCAGCGCCTGAGCGCGCCGAACGATCGTGTCCACATCGGCGCTCATGGCAAGCCTGTCATGTTCAAGGTCGATCACTGGAAACCAGCCGGCCTCAAGTGCGTCGTCGCCCGCGATAGGCTCGCCGGAGATCCACCGGCAACGAACGGCGATCAGGATGTAGTGCTGGTGAACCACGCCGGAAGGATCCGGCACCAGGATGTCGAGCGTGGTGATGACGTCCTGGGCTTCCGCATGGACGCCCGTCTCTTCCAGCAACTCCCGGATGGCTGCCGCGCGGACCGTCTCGCCGAATTCGATTTTTCCACCGGGGAAGCCCCACAGTCCGGCATCGGGCGGATTGGCCCGGCGGACCAGCAGGGTTCGCTCCTCATGGATGACGACGGCAATGACGGCTGGAGTGGGAGATGAAGACATGAAAAAGGCTCGGCCGATGTGGCCGAGCCTTAACGCATGATCATGCGGAGGAATAGTCCGCTCAGCGCCCTGGCCGCTGGAAGGCCGAGTGCAGAGGCTCCAGGCTCTTGGTAAACCAGAGCGCCGTCGACTCTGCGATGTCCTTCCACTGGGCGGAAGCGGCCTCGTAGGCCAGACGCGTCGCTTGGCTATGCGCCTTGAGGGCCTCGGGCAACGGGGCAGGGCTGATCGCCGAGCGCCAGAGGTCGAGAGCCGTGCTGCTTTGGATGGTCAGGGCATCGATGATCTTGCCATTGACCTCCAGGGCACCTT
Source organism: Microvirga soli (assembly GCF_016734765.1). GTDB lineage: Bacteria > Pseudomonadota > Alphaproteobacteria > Rhizobiales > Beijerinckiaceae > Microvirga > Microvirga soli. Next base: position 57,506 of record NZ_JAERQE010000013.1, read on the forward strand.
TTGCGGACACCGTCACAGCCTCGCCGACGGCTTGACGGAAGGCGTCGCTCTGCTTTTGTGCCGAGGAGAAGAGAGCCTCAGCCGAGGCAGGCTTCACCTCGACGGCCTTCGCCTGCCTTGCAGGCTTGGCAGCCGGAACCGCTTCCAAGACCGCGGCGGCTGGAGCAGCCGCCAGCTCGATGAGATCGGCTCTCGGCTCGAGGCTGGTGGCCTTCGTTGCTCTCTTGGCTCTTGGCTTCTTCGCTTCCGCCATCGTGAGGTCCTCGCAGGGCTGTTGGAGAGTGGCTTACTTCTTGGAGCCCGGCTGCTTCATGGCCGACTGTGCCATGGAACCGAATTCCTTCATCTGGGCCTGCATCGCCTCGAACTGGCTGCGCACGAACTCAGCCTGGATCTGCATCGCTTCCTGCATGTCCTTGGCGCGAACCATCCTCTGAGCGAGGTCGAAGGCCGCGTTCAGGTTCTGCTCGGTATAGGCGAAGGTCTTGCGCGCTGCATCGCGGGCGCTGGTCTGGACCGTAGCGGCCGAGCCTTCGAAGGTGTCGGCCGTCTTCTGAGCCGCGCTCATGAAGCCGTCGATAGCCTTGCGGGCCTGATCGACGCTCTTCTCGGCGAAATCGCGCATCTCCGGGGGGATCTCATAACCTTGGGGCTGGTTCGCTGCCATGACGTGCTCCTTGCTAAATAAGGCATTTGTGCAGTGCAATATCACATTGTGCGCTGCAAAATCAACTGCTTTGTGCCTCGCGTTATTAAGGTTACCTGAAAGTAAATGGATTCAAGGGTCCCGCCTTGCATGCTTGACCGCACATATTATTCTAGAAGCTCAACAGAAGACTTTCTGTGACATTCCCTGCAAGGACCGTTGATGACGGGTGGTCCCGATCCCTTTGAGATGCTGATCGTGCGGCTTGCCGCCGAGCCGGACTTGGGCCTGCTTGCCGGGCCGGGCGCGGTCGTGTTCATCTGGGATCGGACAGGGGAGGGGCTGCTCTGGACATCACTTGGCTCTGACGGGGTGAGGGATGCCTTTGCGGAGGGCTTCGAGAGGGTAACCCGCGATGTTCGCACCCGTGAACGGATCAAGGCTCTCGCCGGCGGCCTTGCCCCCCACGCGGGTGTCCGGGTGGAGCGTCTGAGGCTCGACCCAACTCGCCCTTGGCTTCCGGTTGCCTGCGCCTGCCGTTTGGCGACCTTGGACAACGGCGAAGCCGTACTGGTGACCGCCTTCAGTGGATCGGCAAACAGGGCCAGGCGCCCTCGCGCTCGTCAAGCTGCCGACGAGAATTCACCGTCTCAGAAGCAAATTCCTGAAATCTCGGGCGATCCTGCTCGGCAAGCGGACCAGCCCCGCGGCCCAATCCGGTTCGTCTGGCAGACGGATTCGCAGACCCGCTTCATCGAAATCTCGCCGGAGCTTGCCCGAGCGGTCGGACCTGTTGCGGCCGATATCGTCGGGCGGACCTGGGACGAGGTGTCTTGTTCGGTCGTCGAGGATCCGGACGGCGCCGTCGCTGACCTTTTTGCCCACCGGGCTACCTGGAGCGGACGCACCGTTTTCTGGAATATCGACAACGCGCCATTGCAGGTACCCGTCGATTGGGCCGGCATGCCCGTCCTAAGCGCGGACCGGAAGCTCATCGGCTTTCGGGGTTTCGGCCTTCTGCGCATGGACGCGACGCGTGAGCGGGAAGTCATCGAGACCTCGATGGAGGATGAGGGGAGCAGTCGGGCCGATCTGATCGCCCAGAGCCTCGTCCCTGACGACACCTTTCCGTTCCGTCCGCCGGAGGAAATGCCCTCGCAGGAGCCAGAGGACGGGAGCGATGCGCCCGATGAGGACAACTGGTTCACCAATCTTCGGGAGCAGGTAGCAGAAGCGCTCTCCAGCACCGCGCCACCGGAGCCTGCGCCGCAACGGAAGCTTGCGGATAAGCAGCCTCCCGGATCGACCCTTTCGGATGCCGAGCGAAATGCGTTTCGGGAAATTGCGCGGGCGCTCGGCGCGCGCCTGGAGGATGGGTCATCTCAGGACAAGGCTCCGGATCAACCCGGCGGCCCCGAAGAGCCCGCACAGGCTGCCGAGAGAGATGCTCCCTCCGAGCCAGCGGCCCCTCCGGCCAGCGGCGACCCCATCCTCGATCGGCTGCCGATCGGCATCCTGATCCATCGCGGCGAACGCATCCTTTTCGCCAACCGCTTCCTGCTCGATCTCACCGGCTATGAGACGATCGAGCAGATCCGGGCCGATGGCGGACTCGTGCATCTGTTTCGCGGCTCTCCCGCCCTTGGAGGTTCGGGCGAGGAGGACACGGCCCTCGCGCTGACCACACGCGGCGGCGAGAACATCGCCGTCACATTACGTGCTTCGTCTGCCGCGTGGGACGGCGGGGAGGCGGCCCTTCTGGTGATCCGCAGGGCTTCCAATGCCGATGTTCCCCCGCCTTCGCCCCAGGACAGCCGCGTCCATGAGCTGGAGGCGATCCTCGATACGGCCACCGACGGCGTGATCGTGCTCAACGAGACGGGGCGCATCCTCTCCCTCAACCGCTCGGCCGAGGCGCTCTTCGGCTATGACGAGCGGGCGGTGGCGGGCGATGCCATCACGGTGCTGCTGGCACCTGAGAGCCACATCGTTGCCCTCGATTATCTTGAACGCCTGCGCTCGCCAGGGGTCGGCAGCCTGCTCAACGACGGGCGCGAGGTGCTCGGCCGGGAGCGCCAGGGCGGATCCATCCCGCTCTTCATGACCATGGGCCGCCTGGGCGATGGTCCGGAGCGGCGGTTCTGCGCGGTTCTGCGCGACATCACGGCTTTCAAGAAGACCGAAGGCGAGCTGATCGGTGCCAAGCATGCGGCTGAGGAAGCGAGCGCCCAGAAATCCGATCTCCTGGCCAAGATCAGCCATGAGATCCGCACGCCTTTGAATGCCATCCTCGGCTTTGCTGAAGTCATGCTCGAGGAGCGCTTCGGCCCAATTGAGAACGATCGTTACAAGGAATACCTCAAGGACGTTCACGCCTCCGGCGCGCATGTGATCAGCCTCGTGAACGATCTCCTGGATCTTGCGAAAATCGAAGCGGGGCGTCTGGAGCTCTCGTTTACCGGGGTCGGCTTGAACGATCTCGTGTCCAGCTGCGTCGCCCTGCTTCAGCCGCAGGCCGCCCGCGACCGCATCGTCATGCGCATGAGCTTTGCGCCGAAGCTGCCGCCTGTGGTGGCCGACGAGCGTTCCATGCGCCAGATCGTGCTTAACCTCGTGTCAAACGCCATCAAGTTCACCGATGCGGGCGGGCAGGTGATCGTCTCCACGGCCATGACGGACCGGGGCGAAGTGGCCTTCCGGGTGCGCGACACCGGCATCGGCATGACGCCCGAGGAGGTCGAGGCTGCCCTCGAACCTTTCCGCCAGCTCGCGACCTCGCGCAAGCGCGGCGGCACGGGTCTCGGTCTGCCTCTCACCAAGGCGCTCGTCGAAGCCAATTGCGGTGCGCTGCAGATCTCCAGCCGACCCAGCGAGGGAACCCTCGTCGAGGTGATCTTCCCGCCGACGCGGGTCTGGGCGGAATAGTGAAGAGCTTCGTTCTGCGCCGCGCTGCCCAGGCCGACATGGAGGCGGTCGCTCGGTTGCACCGCCACGTGCGCAAGACCTGCCTCCCGTATCTGCCTGAGCTTCACACGCCGGAGCAGGATCTGGCGTTTTTCGAGGAACACGTCTTTCCATCCTCCACGATCTGGTTGGCCGAGGATGAGGGCCGACTGATCGGTTTTGCAGTCTCGAAGCAGGACTGGCTCGATCATCTCTATGTCGATCCGGGTTGGCATGGCCGCGGCGTGGGAAAAGCCCTTCTGAGAGCTGTCTGGGAAGATGCACAGGAGCTGAATCTCTGGACCTTCCAGGCCAACCTGCAGGCGCGCCGGTTCTATGAACGCCACGGCTTCAGGCTGGTTGAGATGACAGATGGCTCCGGCAACGAGGAGCGCACCCCGGATGCGCGTTACCGCTGGACACGAACCCAGGCCGGGGAGGGCGGTGATCCACCGCATTCATGAGACCGACACCTGCCCGTGATCCTGTGCGATCGATCAAAGCCGCCGGGCTGACTTGCGCTTATTGTCAGCCGCAATAGGTTCTGGTGGGCTGCTCCGCCCCAAAATGTCCACGAGACGAAGGATCTTCATGTCCACCTATCGCCTCGACAAGCTGCTCGCCCCGCGCTCCATTGCGGTCGTCGGCGCGAGCCCGCGCCCAGGCTCCCTTGGCCTGACCTTCCTGCGCAATCTCATTGCCGGCGGGTTCGAGGGGGACATCGTGTCGGTCAATCCGCATCATGTGGAGATCGAAGGGAGGCCATGCTTCCCGTCCTTGGCCGAGTTGCCGGAGGTTCCCGACATTATCGTTGTCGCAGTGCCTCCAGAGAGGGTGCCGGGCGTGATCGAGGAGGCCGGGCGTGCAGGCGTGAGCGTTGCCATCGTGGCAACGGCCGGTATGGGCTACGGCGAGGGGTCCTTGAGCGAACAGGTCAGGCTCTCGGCGCGCGCCCACGGGCTGCGCGTCGTTGGACCGAACTGCATCGGCGTGCTTAGCCCCCGGGCCAAGATGAATGCGAGCTTTGCGGCTCACAGCGCCAAGCCCGGCGATCTGGCGCTCGTTTCCCAATCGGGTGCCGTCGCGGCGGGCCTCGTGGAATGGGCCGCCCAGCGGAATGTGGGCTTCTCGGCCATTGTGTCGCTTGGCGACAAGATCGATGTCGACTTCAGCGACTGCCTCGATTTCTTCTCCGCCGACAGCGGGACGCGGGCGATTCTGCTCTACATCGAATCCATCGACAACGCGAAGAAGTTCATGTCGGCCGCCCGTGCTGCGGCCCGCGTAAAGCCCGTGGTGGTGATCAAGGCCGGACGGCATGCGCAGGGGGCGAAGGCCGCAGCCACGCATACAGGTGCGCTGGCGGGGTCCGATGCGGTCTATGACGCGGCCTTCCGCCGGGCCGGGCTGTTGCGCGTGCTCGATCTCGACCAGCTCTTCGCCGCGGCGGAAACCCTGGGACGGCAGAAGCCTTTTCCTGGCAATCGATTGGCGGTTCTTACCAATGGAGGTGGCATCGGGGTTCTCGCCGTCGACCGACTGGTAGATCTCGGCGGAACGCTGGCCACCATCTCGGAAACGACCCGCAATTCGCTCGATGCCATTCTGCCTCCCACCTGGTCGAAGGCGAACCCCATCGACATCATCGGTGATGCCAACCCGGAGCGTTATGCGGGAGCCTTGGAAGCGCTGCTAACTGACCCGGAGAACGATGCCGTTCTCATCCTCAACGTGCCGACGGCGGTGGCCGGTGCCTCGGAGGTGGCCTCATCCATCGTGAGCGTGGTCAAGAAGGACCGGGCGAGGGGCTATCGCCAGAAGCCCGTGTTCGCCGCCTGGATCGGCGAGGATCCGGACTCGGCCCGCGTGTTCGAGGAGGCGCGGATCCCGCATTTCGCCACGGAGGCCGACGCAGTGCGCGGGTTCATGCAGCTCGTGCGCTACCGCGAGGCCCAGAACCAGTTGATGGAAACGCCGGACGACCTTCCTCATGACTTCGAGCCGGATACGGAAGCCGCCCGCGCCATCGTGGATCATGTGGTTTCGCAGAACCGCCGCTGGCTCGATCCGCTCGAGGTCAACGCGCTGCTCAGGGCCTACGATATTCCCACCGCCCCGGTCGTGCTTGCGACGACGCCTGACGAGGCCGCGGAGGCCGCACGACCGATCCTGGCCGAGGGCGGAACGGTGGCGGTCAAAGTTCTCTCGCCGGACATCGTGCACAAGTCCGACATCGGCGGCGTGAAGCTCGATCTCACCACCGAGGAGGCGGTGAGCAGGGCCACCGCCGACATCTTCGAGCGCGCGGCGCGCCTGAAGCCGGGCGCGCACGTCGCCGGTGTCACGGTGCAGCCGATGGTGCGCAGAACCAAAGCCCGCGAACTGATCATGGGCATCGCCGACGATCCGTCCTTCGGCCCCGTGGTGCTCTTCGGGCGCGGCGGCACGGCCGTGGAGGTGATCAACGACAAGGCTCTGGCCCTGCCGCCCCTCGACCTGAAGCTTGCCCACGATCTCGTCGCGCGAACCCGCGTGTCGCGCCGCCTCAAGGCCTATCGCGACGTTCCGGCGGCCGACGAGGGGGCGATTGCCCTGACGCTCGTGAAGCTCGCCCAGATGGCCGCTGACTTGCCGGAAATCCGCGAGCTCGACATCAACCCGCTGCTGGCCGATGAGACCGGCGTGATCGCGGTCGATGCCCGCGTGGCGGTTGCGCCCGAAACCCGCAAGGGCAGCGGACATCCGCGCTTTGCGGTGCGGCCTTACCCGAAGGAGTGGGAGCGCAATATCGGGCTGCGCAACGGCAAAAATGCTTTCGTGCGGCCCGTGCGCCCGGAGGACGAGGACGAGTTCCGGCGCTTCTTCGAGAAGATCACCCCGGAGGATCTGCGCCTGCGCTTCTTCGCGCCGGTGCGGGACTTCAGCCACACCTTCCTGGCACGCCTGACCCAGCTCGATTACGCCCGCGCCATCGCCTTCGTGGCCTTCGACGCGGAGACGGGCGAGATGATGGGGGCGGTCCGCCTCCATGCGGATGCGAACCACGAGACCGGGGAATACGGCATCCTGCTCCGCTCGGACCTGAAGGGACTCGGTCTCGGCTGGGAGCTGATGCGACTGATGATCGAGTGGGCGAAGGTCGACGGCCTGCGCGAGGTCGAGGGCCAGGTGCTGCGTGAGAACTCCACCATGCTCGACATGTGCCGCAGCCTCGGCTTCTCGATCCGCATCGATCCGGACGACCCGGAGCTGCGCCTCGTGACCCTGCCGATCGCCTCCATCGCGGAGCCCGGCAAGCTCGCCAAGTCGACTTGAAAGCAAAAGGCCCGCCATGGGGCGGGCCTCATCGGCATCGGTAGGATGCGAAATCGTCAGTGATCGTCGTCGAGCCCGCCGATATGCTTCTGGGCGTAGAGTTCGACGCCGATCTGCTCGACGAGATTGATCTGGGTTTCCAGGAAGTCGATATGGCCTTCCTCGTCGGCCATCAGCTCTTCGAACAGGTTCTTCGACACCCGGTCGCCGATGCTGTCGCAATAGGCGGCCGCCTCGCCGTAGAGGTTGCGGGCCTCATATTCCGCCGCAAGGTCGGATTCGAGGATTTCCTGGATGTTCTGGCCGATGCGCAGGGGGTCGAGCACCTGCAGGTTGGCAAAGCCCTCAAGGAAGATGATGCGCTCGATGAAGCGATCCGCGTGGTGCATCTCCTCGATGGATTCCTTGCGCCAGGTCTTCGCAAGTTCCTTGTAGCCCCAATCGTCCAGGAGCCGGTAGTGCAGCCAGTACTGGTTGACCGCCGTCAGCTCGCTGCGCAGGCCGCGATTGAGATACTCGATTACCTTGGGATCACCCTTCATCTAACCCTCTCGTCCAAACGGCGCCGATGCGCCGGACCATTCCTTAGAGGATTTGTGAACTAGGGTGGAAGCCCCTTTGTTCAAAGGGTGGGTTCGGCGGCGGCTTTTTCGAGGGTGGTCGGGCAGCAGCCGCGGTTGCAGGCGGCAATAGACTCCACGCCCGCGGCCGCGAGGGCTTGGTCCATGATGGCGCGGATGGTCCGGGCGCAGCGCCCGCAATTCGGGCTGCAGCCGAGACAGCGATAGACCTGCGCCGGGGTGCGGGGACACTCAGGTCCCGGCTTCAGGCAGGCTTTGACATCACCGTCGGAGAGGATGTTGCAGGAGCAGACGATCATTTGTTGTTCTAGTTTAGAATGACTAAAAACTACATGCGATATCAAATACTTAGCTGAAAGGACGGGCGGGCGCCAGCGCTATTGCCTGTGCCCAGATGTCACGGCTGGGACAACCGGGTCAGCCCAGGCGCCTGAACAAGCCGGGGTAGTCGATGACGAAGCCATCCTGGTCCACAGGCAGATCGGCTGTGAAGCCGTCCTCCAGGCTCTCGAAGCGATAAAGCGAGCCTGCCTCAAGCGCCGTATAGCGCTGGCTCGAGGCAAAGACGGTCAGATCCGGTACGGTGATGTAGCACAGGCGGATCTCCATGCCCTTGCCGGTCGCGAGATCGAGGCGCCGGATGGGAAGGGTGTTCGTGATCGGGGTTGCCTGGATGTCGACGTCGATGCAGCCCTGGAGATCGGGCCGGTCCTTACTGTTCTCGCGCCAGTGCCCATGGCCATCGCTTTCCAGGTGCAGCACATGACCCGAGGTGGTTTTCACGAGAACATTCCTCGTGTGCCACAAGGCATCCAGCTTGAGGCGATATGAAAGGCCGAACTGGCTCTCGTCCTCCTGGGCGATCACCACACCGGAAATGTCGAGCCCGCCATCGGCCGGGCGGATGTCCACATGCTCCAACCCCGCCTCGCAGCCGTCCCAGGCCGCCCAGCGGATCGTGCGGAAGATCAGTGTCGGAATGGACATGCGGGGTTCCAAGTCATCGCAACAAGCGAGAGCATAATGCATGGGCGAGGCTCGAGCCAGGATATGGGCTATTCCGCCTCCTCAGTCTTGGAGGAGCCGCTTTTATCGGAGATCCGCATCGCTGCGTCTGTTCCGTTCATGGCAAGGAACGCAGAGAGGAAAATGATCCCCATAATAGATAGATTAGGGTATCTCAATTTCAGTATCGTATTATCGATAAAGGTCCATAGAGTTTCGCTGGATGGGAGCCCTTCCTTTAGTGTCAACGACATGATCTCTACGGTCGCTCCTACGACAATAGACAAGACATAAACCCCGATCAGACTTCCAATTCCGGCAAAAACCGATCCGGCGCGCGTCGAAGCTGTCAGGTAGTATCTGGCGATGATCGTCGAGCCTATGATGAGAGAGGCTATGTAGAAGAGCGGAATAGTTGTTGTAAAAAAGATATGAAGCTCATCCAGGTATGTGGAGCCTCTGTCCCACTTCAGCGCATAGATGAAGAAGTAAAGTATAACGATCCCGACATGCATGCCAGCAAACAAGGTTGCTATACGATAAGTCCTGTTCCGGCTTAGGAGCGGGAGACCGAGGATAACGGGCGTGACGACGATGAATGCCCCCAGCCAGTATAGATAAATCATCGAACTCTCCTCCATCCCCGAGGAGAGTTATGTATCAACGTTTCAAATACTTCCGTGCTCAGTCGCACACGACAATTACATGCAGCCGCCGTGGCCCGTGAGCGCCGAGCAGAAGCGTCTGCTCGATATCGCCCGAGCGCGACGGGCCGGTGATCCAGTTCACCGTGCGCGGCATCGAGCCTTTGCCATAGGCGAAGCGCACCCGGTTCCAGACGGATTCGTAGTCGCTGGCGATGTCCTTGGCCGAGACCACGATGATGTGGTTGTCGGGCAGGAAGTTGAGGGTGGACGGATTGTCCGCGCTCGACACCATGGCGAGCGTGCCGGATTCGGCGATGCCCCCGAAGGCGTGGCTCACCGCGTTGAGGTCGCGGCCTTCGCTCGGGCCATGGGCGATCTCAAGCGTAGTGTCCGACCAGGGCATGGCCTTCAGGCGCGGATCGTCGCCCATCCGTAAGGAGGCTGGCAGGTTATGGTTGCGCAGGAAGAGCGCGATGGATTGCGGCACCTCCGCCGAGGAGGCGACTTCGGTGACCGTCGCCAGCGAAGTCTCGACCATGGTCTTGAACAGGGCGATCCGCTCCTCGCCCGAGACTTGTCCGCGCTTCGGGATCACGCCCTTGGGTGAGCGCTCCAGGCGATCGGTCACGATCTGCTGCCGGATCGTTTCGGTGCCGTTGACCCCAAGCGAGCGGCGGATATTGCCAAAAATGTCGTCGCGGGCGCTCATGCGCGGGCTCCCTTGCGCTCGCGCTTCCAGCGCTGCTGGAACGTCTCGCCTTGTGGGGCCGGGAAGTCGCGATACTTGGTCCAGCCCTTCGCCATCGGCAGCCAGGCGAAGCGGCCGCGCTGGCGGCCTGCTAAAGCAAGAGCTCCCATCGCCGCGCGGGTCGCGAAGCGATAGAGGGCAGGGCGCTTGGCGAAGAAGCCCCAGAGCTGGAGGCCGGAGCGTACGGTGGCGGGCGTCAGGTGCCGCTCGAACTCGCGCTCGCGCCAGTGGCGCATGAGTTTGGGCAAGGGAATGCGCACCGGGCACACGCTTTCGCAGCGGCCGCAGAAGGTGGAGGCGTTGGGCAGGTGGCCGGCCTTGTCGACGCCGATGAGCGATGGCGTCAACACCGCGCCCATGGGGCCGGGATAGACCCAGCCGTAAGCGTGCCCGCCGACCGCGTGATAGACCGGACAATGATTCATGCAGGCGCCGCAGCGGATGCAGCGCAGCATCTCCTCGAACGCCGTGCCGAGCATGGAGGAGCGGCCGTTGTCGAGGATGACCACGTGGTAGTTCTCCGGCCCGTCCGCATCCGTGCTGCGGCGGGGGCCGGTGGAGAAGGTGGTGTAGACCGATAGTTCCTGACCGGTGGCCGAGCGGGCGAGCACGCGCAGCAGCTGGCTCACATCCTCCAGCGTCGGCACGAGTTTCTCGATGGATGCGAGCACGATGTGGGTCTTCGGCAGGATCTGGGTCAGATCGCCGTTGCCCTCGTTGGTGACGATAATCGAGGTGCCGGTTTCGGCCACCAAAAAGTTCGCCCCGGTGATGCCCACATCGGCCGCGAGAAAGCGCTCGCGCAGCACGGCGCGCGCTTCGGTCAGCAACTGCACGGGCTCGGAAAGATCGCGCTTGGCATCGAGGTGGGTGTGAACGCGCCGGAAATCCGCTTCCACCTGCGTGGCATTCAGATGCACGGCGGGCGCGATGATGTGGCTCGGCAGCTCGTTGCGCAGCTGAATGATGTATTCGCCGAGATCCGTCTCGACGGGCGTGAGGCCGTTCGCTTCGAGATGATGGTTGATCCCGATCTCCTCCGAGATCATGGACTTGCCCTTCGTCACCGTCTTGGCGTTGGTCTCGCGGCAGATGCTTAAGATGATGTCGCGGGCTTCTGTCGCATCGCGGGCGAAATGCACATGCCCGCCGGATGCCTTCACCTTGCCCTCATAGGCCTCGAGGTAGAGGTCGAGATGCTCCAGGGTGTGGTTCTTGATGTCGCGCGCCGAATCCCGCAATGCCTCGAATTCCGGCAGCTTGTCGGCGGCCATCTGGCGCTTGTCGATGAAGCCCTGCTTCACGTTGCCGAGCGCCTTCTGCAGCTGATCGTCGTTCAGCGCCCGCGCGGCATTCTGCTTGAACTGAGGGGAAGTGGAGTGAACGGTCATCGGACCTCTTTCTGTCCGACCCGCAGCCATTCGGCATAGGGCGGATGCTTGTACTTCATCTCATCGTAGAGCCAGACCATGCGGTCGCAAAACCACATCTTGGCAAACCATGCAGTGAGGCCGCCGGCCACGGTCGGGAGCCAATCGTTCAGGAGGGCTCCGACGAGTGCGACGGCAAAGCCCAAAGCTGAAACAACCGTCAGCAGATGAGCCATGCGAGCGTGATGTGCAGGAATGGGAACTGTCTTCCGATTCAGCCAGACCCGCTCTCCGAAAGTCGCTTTCGCGCTCCAGGTATCGGTGCAAGCGGGGGCGGGAAACAGGCGTGGATTCAGCCACAGCCACAGAATGACGAGCGCGACGGGCACGAGCGCCCAAAGGCCCAGCCAGGCATAGCTCCAGATTGCCGCAAGCAGAAGAGGCAGGGATGCAACTCGCGTCCAGACGCTCCAGGGGCTCGCGTGCCGCTGCCACGTCCCTTCGTCCATCTGGAAGAGCTTGGCGGTCATGTGGCCGTAATCCGTCATGCCCGGCGCGGTTCTTTCGCTGCTCCGATCGGTGGCTCGTCGGTCATGCCGGCCAGAACCTCGGCCACATGACGCACCTGAATCGGCCTGCCGTCGCGGCTCAGCTTGCCGGCCATGTTCATGAGGCAGCCGAGATCTCCCGCGAGCACGGTCGGAGCATGCGACTCCTCGATGTTCTTGGCCTTGGCCTCCACGATGGCGCCGGAGATATCGCTGTACTTCACCGCGAAGGTGCCGCCGAAGCCGCAGCACACGTCGCTGTCCTGCATCTCGACCAGGGTGAGGCCTTCGATACTGGCGAGCAGCTTGCGCGGCTGGCGCTTCACGCCGAGTTCGCGAAGCCCCGAGCAGGAATCGTGATAGGTCACCGCACCATTGAAGGAGGCGTCGACCTTGGTGACGCCGAGCACATCGACCAGGAAGCTCGTGAGCTCATGAGTTTTTGCCGCCAGGGCATCGGCCTTGGCGCGCCAGTTCGGATCCTCCTCGAAGAGTTCCGGATAATGGGCCTTGATCATGCCGGCGCAGGAGCCGGACGGCGCGACCACGTAGTCGTAGCCCTGGAAGGCCTCGATCACCTGCATGGCCAGATCCCGCGTGGTGCCCCGGTCGCCCGAGTTGTAGGCCGGCTGGCCGCAGCAGGTCTGGACCGGTGCGTCGACGATGCAGCCGGCATCCTCCAGGAGCTTCACGGCGGCAAAACCCACGGAGGGGCGCATCAGATCGACGAGGCAGGTAACGAACAGGCCCACCCGGGGGCGTTCCGGGCGGGCTGGAGACGGCGTAGCGCTCATTGGCCGGCCTTCTGGCCCTGAGCATTGAATTGCTTGAGATAGGCAACGAGATCGTTGATCTTCTGCTCGTCCTTCAGGCCGGCATAGATCATCTTGGTGCCGGGGATCTTGGCGCGCGGGTTCTGGATGTACTCGCGGAAGGTCGCCTCATCCCAGGTGATGCCGGAATTCTTGTTGGCCGGGGAATAGTTGTAGCCCTCAACCGATCCCGAGTGACGGCCGAAGAGCCCGTTCAGCACTGGGCCCACGGCGTTCTTGGCGTTCTCGCCCACCTGATGGCAGGCGCGGCACTGGGCGAAGGTCTTCTCGCCGGCGGCGGCATCCTGGGCCTGTGCGGACCCAAGCCCGGTGAGAAGCAAGGCAGCGGATAGAACGAAGGCACGCATCAAAAACTCCTTTGCTGGACACCTGTCCCATCTTAGAGAGGTTCTACATTATTGGAAAAGGATCACGGGGAAAGCCGCCTTATTGTTAGGGTAGCCATTCCCCGGGCGCAGGCGACGATCCTCAAAGGAGGTTTCCATGACCATTGCATTTCCCAAACCTGACCAGGCTGTTCTGGCGCGCCGGAGGGAGATCATCGAGGGGCTGGGGCGCCTTGTCGCGTCGGAGGCCCTGATCGTCTCCGAGGATGAGCGCCGGGCCTTCGAGACCGACGGGCTGACTGCCTATCGCCAGATGCCGCTCGCGGTGGTGCTGCCATCCACGACAGAGGAGGTCGCGGCGGTCATGCGTTTCTGCAACGACCATGGGGTCAAGGTGGTGCCGCGCGGGGCGGGGACCTCGCTCTGCGGCGGAGCCATCCCGCAGGAAGACGCCATCGTGCTCGGCGTGGCCAAGATGAACCGGGTGCTCGACGTCAGCTTCGAGGGCCGCACGGCCCGGGTGCAGGCCGGCATCACCAATCTCGGCATCAGCCAGGCGGTGGCCCATGAGGGCTTCTTCTACGCGCCCGATCCGTCGAGCCAGCTTGCCTGCACGATTGCCGGCAACATCGCGATGAATTCCGGCGGCGCCCATTGCCTGAAATACGGTGTGACCACCAACAACCTCTTGGGCGTCACCCTGGTGATGCTCGACGGCACCGTGGTGGAGATCGGCGGCGAACATCTGGATGCCGCAGGCTACGATATTCTCGGCCTCGTCTGCGGCTCGGAAGGGCAGCTCGGCGTGGTCACGGAAGCAGTCGTGCGCATCCTGCGCGCGGCGGAAGGTGCGCGGCCCGCGCTCTTCGGCTTCGAGAAGGCCGAGGATGCGGGCGCCTGCGTGGCGGCGATCATCGGCGCGGGCATCATTCCGGTGGCGCTCGAATACATGGACAAGCCCGCGATCCAGATCTGCGAGGCTTTTGCCCATGCGGGCTATCCGCTCGACGTGGAGGCGATGCTGATCGTCGAGGTCGAGGGCTCCGACCAGGAAATCGACGACATGCTGCGCCGCATCGTCACCATCGCGGAACCGTTCCGCCCGAAGACCATGAAGGTCTCGCAATCGGAAGCCGAGAGCGCGGCAATCTGGAAGGGCCGCAAATCGGCCTTCGGTGCCACGGGGCGCGTGGCCGACTACATCTGCATGGACGGCACGATCCCGACCGGGCAGCTGCCTTACGTGCTCAAGCGCATCGACGAGATCGTGAAGTCCTACGGGCTCGGCGTCGCCAACGTGTTCCATGCGGGCGACGGCAACCTGCATCCGCTGGTGATGTTCAACACCAACGTGCCGGGCGAGATGGAGAAGGCCGAGAAGGCGGGTGAGGACATTCTCAGGCTGTGTGTCGAGGTCGGCGGCTGCCTCACCGGCGAGCACGGCGTCGGCATCGAGAAGCGCGATCTGATGACCCACCAGTTCAACCCCGTCGATCTGGAACAGCAGATGCGCGTGCGCGGCGTGTTCGATCCCGGCTGGCTCCTCAACCCGGCAAAAGTGTTTCCGCTCGAAGGAAGGTTCGCCGCGTGACCACTCACACTCCCCGCGACGAGCAGGACGCCTCTATCATCATCCGCGACGCTGCCGAGACCGGCACGCTGCTGAACGTTGCCGGCAACGGCACCAAGGCGCCGATGGGGCGCCCGAACCAGACCGATGCGTCGATCTCGTCGAGTGCCATGACGGGCATCACGCTCTACGAGCCGGCCGAGTTGGTGATCTCCGCCCGCAGCGGCACGCCGGTGCTGGAGGTCATGCGCGTTCTGGCCGCGAAGGGGCAGGAACTGCCCTTCGAGCCCATGGATTACCGCTGGCTCCTCGGCACGAAGGGCGAGCCAACCATCGGGGCCGTGGCGGCCATGAACATTTCCGGCCCGCGCCGGATCATGGCGGGGGCAGCGCGTGACAGCCTCATCGGCGTGCGCTTCGTCAACGGGCGCGGCGAGGTGGTGAAGTCGGGCGGGCGCGTGATGAAGAACGTCACGGGGCTCGACCTCGTGAAGCTGATGGCAGGCTCCTGGGGGACGCTCGGCTTTCTCACGGAGGTCACCTTCAAGGTGCTCCCCAAACCGGAGCGCATGGCGACCCTGGTCATCCGCGGCCTCGACGACAGCCAGGCCATCGAGGCCCTGTCCATGGCGCTCGGCTCGCCCTTCGACGTGACGGGTGCTGCGCATCTTCCCGACCGGGACCGGCGCGGCGGCAGCACGCTGATCCGGCTCGAAGGCTTCCGGGTCTCCGTGGATTACCGCATGAACGAGCTCAAGCGCCTGTTCAAGCGATTCCGGTTCATGGACATTCTCGAAGGCGTCGGAGCCGAGGCGCTCTGGCAGTCTGTACGAGATGCAACGATCCTGACCGATCAGGGCCAACGCGCGATCTGGCGCGTCTCCACCGCGCCGACCAAGGGTCCCGATCTCGTGGCGCATGTGGCACAGGCTCTCGACGCGCAATGGTTCTACGACTGGGGCGGCGGCCTCGTGTGGATTTCGACCCCTGTCGACGGCGACGCCGGCGCTTCGGTCCTGCGGGAAGCCACCGGAACCTATGGCGGCCACGCCACCCTCGTGCGCGGTCCGGCTGAAGTGCGCTCGACCCTCGACGTGTTCGAGCCGCAATCCGACGCGCTGATGACGCTGACCCGCGGCATCAAGGCTTCCCTCGATCCGGCCGGGATTCTCAATCCAGGTCGGATGTACGCGGGGGTATGAAATGGCAGGCACTGCTTCTCTGGCTCTTCGATCTAAGTCATCGCAAGGCATCCGGCCCCCGGTGGTGATCGGGCTCGCCCTTGCGCTCATCGCACTCACCGCCGCCATCCTTCTGATGATGGGCCGCACGCCGATCTGTACGTGCGGCACGATCGAGCTGTGGCATGGGACCGTGAAGGATTCCGGCAACTCGCAGCACCTGACCGACTGGTACACGCCATCCCATGTCATTCACGGTTTTCTGTTCTACTGCGGCGCCTGGCTTTTCGGCGTCCTGAGGGGCAGGGCGCTTCCCTTCGGCATCGCGCTTCTGCTCGCCATCGGGCTGGAGGCCGCGTGGGAGATCGCCGAGAACACCAGCACGATCATCGACCGCTATCGTGCAACGACCATCGCGCTCGACTACTATGGCGACAGCGTCATCAACTCGGTTTCGGACATTGCCGCCATGATCGCCGGGTTCGTGCTGGCGCGACTCTGGCCCGTCTGGCTGACGGTTCTCGTGGCGTTGATCATGGAAGCCTTCGTCGGCTTCTGGATCCGCGACAATCTCATTCTCAACATCATCATGCTGATCCACCCCATTGACGCCATCAACCGGTGGCAAGGGGCGATCTGAGATAAAACCATGCAAACCAATTTCACGCCCGATCAATTGAAAGATCCCGCCATGGCGTCGTCGGAGAAGATTCTCCGCACCTGCGTTCATTGCGGCTTCTGCACGGCCACCTGTCCGACCTACCTGCTGCTCGGGGACGAACTCGATTCTCCGCGCGGGCGCATCTACCTGATGAAGGACATGCTGGAGAGCGGCAAGCCCGCGTCTCCCGAGGTGGTCAAGCATATCGACCGCTGCCTCTCCTGCCTGTCCTGCATGACCACCTGTCCGTCCGGCGTGCATTACATGCATCTGGTCGACCATGCCCGCGCTTATATCGAGGCCACTTACACGCGGCCCTGGCACGACCGGCTCCTGCGGTGGGTGCTCGCCACCGTGCTGCCCTATCCAAACCGTTTCCGCTTCGCCCTTGGCGCGGCGATGCTGGCCAAGCCCCTCAAGGGATTGATCGGCGCGCTGCCGCTGCTCGGCAACCGCCTCCAGGCCATGATCGAGCTGGCGCCCGTGCGGCTGCCGGCCCGCACGCCCTTCGATCACCCTGGTATCTACAAGGCCCATGGGGAGCGGCGGGGCCGCGTCGCCATCCTGTCCGGCTGCGCCCAACCGGTGCTCAAGCCGGGCTTCAACGAGGCCGCCGTCCGGCTCCTCAACCGCCACGGCATCGACGTGGTCCAGCCGAAGGGGGAGGGGTGCTGCGGCGCGCTTGTCCACCACATGGGCCGGGACGAGCACAGCCACGCCTTCGCCAAGCGCAACATCGACGCCTGGATCGCCGAGATGGACGGGGAGGGGCTGGATGCCATCGTCATCACGGCGTCCGGCTGCGGCACCACGATCAAGGATTACGGCTTCATGTTCCGGGAGGACCCGAACTATGCCGAGAAGGCCGCCCGCGTGTCCACTATTGCCAAGGACATCACGGAATACGTCACGTCCCTGACGCTCATGGAGCCGGTGCGCGAGACGGATCTCGTGGTGGCCTATCATTCGGCCTGCTCCATGCAGCACGGTCAGGCCATCCGCACCGAGCCGAAGACCCTGCTGAAGAAGGCTGGCTTCACCGTGAAGGACGTGCCGGAGGGGCATATCTGCTGTGGCTCTGCCGGCACCTACAACCTGCTCCAGCCGGAGATCGCCACCCAGCTCCGGGCCCGCAAGGTCGCCAATATCGAGCGCACCAAGCCCGACCTTATCGCCACCGGCAATATCGGCTGCATGACCCAGATCGGGAAGGGCACCGAGATCCCCATCGTCCATACGGTCGAGCTTCTCGACTGGGCGACCGGTGGCCCCATGCCGGAAACCCTGGAGGAGGCAGGATTCGGCAAGCGCTCCGGCCAGCCGTTAACCATCGCGGCAGAGTAAGGCTGCTACACTATTACGCAACGAAATTTTATTTCCAAACTGCGCCCTCCTGGGGTAAAAGTTACGAAAGTGTGAATTTCAGGGCGTAAGGGCCGGCATCATGTCTTCGGGATGGACGTCTTTCAGGAACCGTTTTGGCAAAAGGCCGGATGAGGCCGAGCCTGCCCTTTTGCCGCCGCCGCAACAGGGTGGTGGAGCGGCCGCGGCCCCGGCGCTTCCGGCTCCGGCGGCGCAGGAAAAGGCCGAGCCGGTTCTCGTCCGGCCCAACGGCATGCTCGATTCGGTCGGCCAGAAGAACGAGCTGATCCGTGTCCGCTTCGCCAACATGATCGACCGGCTGGAGGAGCTTCGCAGCCTCAAGGAGGACTTCGCCCTCCTGAACGAGCCGGTGACCGAGCTCATTCGCAGCTATCCGCAGCTTCAGTCGCGGCTGCTCGAGACCGAGGCGGTGCTTAAGCAGGAAACCGAGAACGCTCAGGCCCTGCGCCGGGAGTTGGGGGATATCGGCAGCGTCCATGCCCGGACGGTGGATGATCTCAACGCCGCGGTTTCGCAGCTGCGCAAGGCCGAGTCCAAGATCCGCGAGCAGGACAGCTTCGTCGAGGACCTGCGCCTGAACGTGAAGGACAAGGAGGCGATTGTCGCCGACCTTGAGAACCAGCTCGCCATCGAGACCGAGCGCGCCCGCAACATCACGGAAGAGAACCAGGCCCTGCGCCTCGAAGCCCAGGAGGCCGACCAGACCGTGGCCCGCGCCGAGCGGGAGCTCATCGAGACCCGCGAGCGCAACGGGCTGCTCGATCACGAAGTGAAGCGGCTGCAGAAGGTGGCCGAGGAGCAGAATTACCGGCTCTCCAGCCTGACCAACCGCTACGGCGAGCTTGAGACGCAGCTCGAATCCACCCGCCAGCGCGCCTCCGAGCTCGAGACCAAGCTCATGGCCGAGCAGGTGCTGCGCCAGCGCCTCGAAACGCAGATCGATTCCGAGCGCTCGGCCCACCAGACCGATCTCTCCTCGCTCGACATGAAGATCGAGGGCCTGACCTCGCGCCTGTCGGCCACCGACAAGATCCTGGCCCATACCCGCGACCAGCTCCGCGACAAGAACGAGGCGCTGCGCGGCGTCGAACGCAATCTGAAAGAGACTACCATCGAGAAGAACACCGTCGACCGTCGCCTGGAGGCAACCCAGCAGGAGGTCGAGCGCCAGGTGGCCATGGTCAACGAGCTGCAGCGTTCGCGCATCGAGCTGCAAGAGCGCGTCGAGATGCTCGGCAAGGCCATCGCGGCCAAGGACTTCCAGATCGAAAGCTCCGACAACAAGGTGGCAAGCCTCTCCGAGCGCATCGATCAGCTCACCAAGCGCTTCGAGCAGGATCGCAGCACGCTCGAGGCCGCCAACCGGCGCCTCACGGAGGAGCTGCAGAACGAGAAGGCCGAGCGCTCCCTCATTCAGGGCGCACTCGAAATCGCCCGCGAGAGCCGCACCAAGATCCAGAAGAAATACGTGGCCCTGCGCAAGAAGACCCGCCTCGACACGCAGGAGGACGATCCGTCCCTCTTCGACGAGGAAGAGATCGAGACCAATGTCCGGCCTCTGAAATCCCCGGACGCGGAATAATCAAGTTACCTCCAAGGCCCCGCAGTGATGCGGGGCCTTCTTTTTTCCAGCGAGCGTCTGGTCGCAGCCGCATGCGGTCCATGCGGTTGTGCGCCTTGGCGAATGATCCAAGGTGCGCCAGTTTGGGTCCTTACGAAATCTCATCGGCTTCGAGGCCGAAACCAAGGATCGCAACGATGGCCGACCATCCAGCAATCACCCCTAACCGCGTCGCCGTCATCACCGGAGCTGCCAGCGGCATCGGGCTTGCGGCTGCAAAGCGCTTTGCGAGTTTAGGGATGAAGGTCTGCCTTGCGGATCTCGCAGGCGAGGCTCTCCAGCGCAGCGCTGACGAGGTGGCAGGTGTTTCCGGATCAGCGGAGAACGTTCTGGCCGTCGCAACCGACGTGAGCCGGCGCGAGGAGGTCGAGCGCCTGAAGGATACGGTCTATAAGGCTTTCGGCGAGGTCGCCGTGCTGATGAACAATGCCGGCACGGAGGGTGGAGGGCAGATCTTCGGCGATCCGGAGCGCTGGCGCGCCATTCTGGAAACGAACCTCTGGGGCCTGATCAATGGCGTGCAGGCTTTCGCCCCTACCATGATCGAGCAGAAAAGCCCATGCGCTATCATCAACACCGGCTCGAAGCAGGGCATCACCACGCCGCCCGGCGATACGGCCTATAATATATCGAAGGCCGGGGTGAAGGTTTTGACCGAGGCGCTGGCCCACGAATTGCGCAACACGCCCGAGGCCCGAGTGACGGCGCATCTGCTCATTCCAGGGTTCGTCTATACGGGCTTCACCAAGGCCAGAGGCATCTCCGAGAAACCTGCCGGCGCCTGGGCTCCGGAACAGGTCATCGACTTCCTGCTGCCGGCGCTGGAGCGGGGCGACTTCTATGTGCTGTGCCCGGACAACGAGACCACACGGGAGATGGACGAGAAGCGCATTCGCTGGGCCGCCGAGGACATCATCGAGAACCGTCCGCCCCTGTCGCGATGGCATCCGGACTATAAGGACGCCTTCGCCCAGGTGATGAAAGGCTAAGCGGTGGTGAACGCCTCATCTGTGAGCTTCGACGCTGCGGCCTTCCGGGAGCACATAAAGACGATCCTGGACCGGCATGCGAGTGCGTTCGATGAGCCTGAGGAACGCCATACTCTCCTGCGGGGGCAGATCGCCAATGGGGATGACATTCATTCCCGCCGCACCTTTCCCGGCCATGTCACCACATCGGCGTTCATCCTCGACGCAACCGGCGGAAAAATCCTGCTGATCCATCACCGCTCCCTCGACCGCTGGCTGCAGCCCGGCGGGCATTACGAGGCACCGGAGGATCTGGCTGGTTCGGCCCTACGCGAAGCCGTGGAGGAGACCGGCATGGAGGGGCTCGTGATCGATTCCTGGCATCGCACATCCGGTCTGCCCATCGACATCGACAGCCACCGCATTCCCGCCCGTCCCGAACGCGGCGAGCCCGAGCATTGGCATCACGATATCCGCTATGTGGTGAGGGCGGAGGAGGGGAGCACTATCCGCCCCGACCTGCGGGAGGTGCATGGGGCCGCGTGGCGTGACCTTCAGGAGTTGGAAGCCATCGCACCGCAGGCCTTGCGCAATATGCGCAAGGTGGGTCTCGCGCACCCCTAACAAACCCGATGGCCATGCTTACATCTGTCTCCAACGTTCACTGTAAGGAGGCTTGCCATGAACGATCAGGAACGCCAGGTCATCAGCGACATCTTCCGACGGCTCGAGCAGGTGGCGAACCAGCCGCGCGATCCTGAGGCCGAGCGCTTCATTGCGGAGAAGCTGCGCGAGCAGCCCTATGCGCCTTATGCGATGGCCCAGGCGGTCTACGTGCAGGAGCAGGCGCTCGCCAATCTCCAGGCGGAGAACGAGCATCTGCGCGCCGAGCTCGATCAGGCAAGCCGTCGGCCGCAACAGGGCGGCTTCCTCTCCAGCATCTTCGGCGGCGGCTCGCGCCCGCCTGAGCCAGCCTACAACACCCCGCCGGCGCGCCAGGCTTCCCCCTGGGGCCAGCCGCAGCACCATTCGCAACAGCATCATGGCCGCCCTCAGGGTGGCATGATGGGTGGTGCGCCCGGCCCATGGGGCGGCGGCATGATGCAGCGCGGCGGCGGAGGCTCGTTCCTGGGGACGGCGCTCACCACGGCGGCCGGCGTTGCCGGCGGCATGATGATCGCCAATGCCCTGACGAATGCCTTCAGCGGCGACAACAATCCGCTCGGCGATGTGGCGTCTGCAGCCGGCCTCGGAGGCGCCGATCAGGCTGCCGACGCGGGCAATGCGGGCATCACGGACTCCCTCTATCAGGGCAACCAGGATGCCGGTCAGGATTTCTCCGACTTCGGCGGTGATGGCGGAGACGAGGGCGATTGGGCTTAAAAGACCCTATCTGCGACGGTACTGCGCGCTGCAGGGCGAGCACACAGCTCACTAAAGAAAATGGCCGGGCTTGAGCCCGGCCATCGTTAAATTGTGCTTCTGCCTTCGTGCGGTCAGAGCACGATCACGCTCGTGCCGACCTTCACGCGGCTGTAGAGGTCGACCACGTCGTCGTTGAGCATGCGGATGCAGCCCGAGGAGACGGCCTGCCCGATGGTGTGCGGCTCGTTGGTGCCGTGAATGCGGTACAGCGAGGAGCCGAGATACAGGGCGCGCGCGCCGAGCGGATTGTCGGGGCCGCCCTCCATGAAGCGAGGAAGGTCGGGCCGGCGGCGCAGCATGTCGGCCGGCGGACGCCAAGACGGCCATTCACGCTTCATGGAAACAGTCTGGCGCCCGCTCCACTCGAAACCTTCGCGGCCGACGCCGATGCCATAGCGGAGGGCGCGGCCGCCATCCTGCACGAGGTAGAGAAACTTGTTGTTGGTATCGACCACGATCGTGCCGGGACGTTCATTGCCCCGGTAGGACACGATCTGGCGCTGGAATTCCGGCGATATCGCATAATCGATGCTGTTGTCGTAGCCCGTGCCGTTGCCGTAATCCTGCGGCAGGGACGCAACCGTGCTGCCGGTGGAACGCACGTCATACGGATAACCGGTGGTGCGCTCGGTGCGGTAAGCCTGGGTCCGGGATGAAGGGCGCGTGACGCGCGGATAATCTTCCGCATAGCCATCCTGGGTCTGTGCATAGGGGTAGTAATCGTACTGCGACGAGACGTAGGTGTTGCCGTAAAACTGTCCGGCGCGGCCCATCGGCTGGGCCGAGGCTGCGGCGGGCAGAAGGGCGGCTAAAAGCATTGCAGAGCAAGGGATCCAAACGCGCATTGATGTATCCTGTGGCTGTGTTTTGCTGAAATAACGGCAAGCGCGGCTTTTGTTTCCGCCAAGCTCGCATGAATTTAAGCGCGATGCCCAGGACCGCTTTCCTGTCGATCCTGTGAAAAGAAGCGTGAAGCTGCGATAAAAGTGCTGTAAGAGCCTTCGCTTTGGCGGTGCCCACCCCGGACGCTGCTCTTCACATCGTCGTGACATCATGAAATTCGGTCCCGCCCTGCGGGCAGCCTCGGGCATCGCGGTTCTGTCCATCATGGATGCGGTCATCAAGGGAATGGCCGCCTTTTACCCGATCTTCCAGGTGGCCTTCCTGCGCTTCGCCTGCGGCTCTCTCATCGTGGCTGCCGTCGTCTCCGTCATGCGGCCCGGTTGGCCGAACCGCGAGACGGTGCTGGCCAATTCCCTGCGCTCGCTCATCGCCGTCGTCACGGCCGTCAGCTTCTTCTATGCGCTGGGCCAGCTGCCCCTGGCCGAGACCCTCGTCCTGTCCTTCCTCTCGCCCATGTTCATCGCCCTTTTCGGGCTCCTGATGCTGAAGGAGCGGGTGGATGTCCGGATCATCGGGGCCATCGCCATCGGTTTCGCCGGGACGCTTGTCGTCGTTCTAGGTCAGACTGGAGAAGCAGACGCGACGCGGTCCTGGACCGGTGTCGCCGCAGCGCTCACATCGGCCGTCACCTATGCGCTCAGCCTCGTGCTGCTGCGCCAGCGAGCCCAGCGCGACAAGTTCCTGCACATCGTGGTCTTCCAGAATATCGGGCCTGCGGTTCTGGTGGCGCCCTTTGCGCTCTTTTTCTGGCAGCCGCTCGATCTCATGCACATGGGCTGGTTCATGCTCATGGGCGTGTTGGGGTTCATGGGTCACATGCTCATGGTGACCGCCTATGCCAAGGCCGAGGCGGCGCGTCTGGCTCCGCTCGAATACACGGCCCTGATCTGGGCGGTGCTGATCGGCTACGGGGTGTTCAGCGAGATCCCCACCTGGGCGACCCTCGGCGGCGGCCTTCTCATCGTGGCCGCGGCTGCGATGACGTCGAAGCGCTAGCTTAGGGGCTGAGCATCGGATGGATCCCAAAAGTGCAAGTCCACTTTTGGGTCCAATGCCCTAGGCAGCTTTCTGCGCTGCTGCACCGAAGATCATGCAGGTCTCGGTGCCATGGGCGAGAAGACGCCCCTTGGCGTCGAAGAGCTTGCCCTCGGAGGTGGCGAGCGTCCCTCCGCGATGGATCAGAACGCCCTCGCAGGTGACCTTGCCTATGTTCGGCAGGATCGGGCGGACGAAATTGAGTTTCATCTCCACGGTCGTATAGCCCTGGCCTGCGGCAAGGGTGGTGTGGACGGCGCAGGCCATGGCGCTGTCCAGGATGGCCGAGGTCCAGCCGCCATGGATGGTGCCGAGCGGGTTGAAGAAGCTTTCTGTCGGCTCTCCCTCGAAGACCACCCGACCTTCCTCGGCCTGAATCATGTAGACGTTGGTCGAGCGTGAGAAGGGAGGGGCCGGATAGCGGCCCTCCAGCATGCCGCGCAGGAAGGCGAGGCCCGACTCGGCCGTCAGCACATCCCGCGATACGATTCCATGGACCCGCTCTGCCATCGCTCTCTCCTGTCTGTGCATATACACGGTACCGGATGGGGCAAGATCCTGCAACGGCTTTTAAGCAGGGTGAGAGGCTTTTCTCAGGGCGCGCATCGCCTTGCGGGCTTCGTCTCCTTCAACGTCCTTGAGCCGAGTCTCCACTTGGGACTGAGCCTGATGCCAGAGAGGGATGGCAGCCTCCAGCAGGGCTTGGCCCTCAGGGGTCAGCCTGTGCCGCAAGCCGCGACCCTCACCGGGAATGGGTTCAACCCAGCCGTTCTGGATCAGAAGCTTCAGGTTGCGCACGAGGGTGGTGCGCTCCAGCCCCAGGCGCTCGGCCAGAACGGTCTCGGACGCTGTCGTTCCGTGCCCGATGGCGCCCAGAATGCCGAATTGGGGAAGCTTGAGGCCCAGAGGGCGCAGAGCCGCCTCATAGGTCCGGCTCAGGATCCGCGCCGTCATGCGGGCGTGGAGGGCAAAGCAGGTTTTGCCAATGGCTTCCAGATCGGTCATGAAACGATCATGACCCGCCTCTATAGGCCGTCAAGGCTTCTTTCTGAGCCTGACCTTGAGGCAGATGTCTTGACTCCCGACAGGCTTATGCCTATCTCGCGGCCAGCGTTAGCACTCGTCAACGAACAGTGCTAACAGCCGTAAGACCAGGGTGCGGCCAAAGGGGCTGCGCCAACAGTCAAAGGGGAAGTTCCATGAAGTTCCGTCCGCTGCACGACCGTGTTGTCGTCCGCCGCATCGAAGCCGAAGAGAAGACGGCTGGCGGCATCATCATCCCGGACACCGCCAAGGAGAAGCCGCAAGAGGGCGAGATCGTCGCCGTCGGCCCCGGCGCCCGCGATGAGAGCGGCAAGGTTGTCGCCCTCGACGTGAAGGCCGGCGACCGCGTCCTGTTCGGCAAGTGGTCCGGCACCGAGGTGCGTGTCGACGGTCAGGATCTCCTGATCATGAAGGAATCCGACATCATGGGCATCGTCGGCTAATCGAGCCACGAGCCCATCACAGATTTTCCAATTTAACTGGAGGCTAAGCCCATGGCTGCCAAAGACGTTAAGTTTTCTTCCGATGCTCGCGACAAGATGCTGCGCGGCGTCGACATTCTCGCCGACGCGGTGAAGGTGACCCTCGGCCCCAAGGGCCGCAACGTGGTGATCGAGAAGTCCTTCGGCGCTCCCCGCATCACCAAGGACGGCGTCACCGTCGCCAAGGAGATCGAGCTCGCCGACAAGTTCGAGAACATGGGCGCCCAGATGGTGCGCGAAGTGGCCTCGAAGACCAACGACATCGCCGGTGACGGCACCACCACCGCGACGGTTCTGGCTCAGTCCATCGTCCGCGAGGGCGCCAAGGCTGTGGCTGCCGGCATGAACCCGATGGATCTCAAGCGCGGCATCGATATGGCCACCGCCGAGGCCGTGAAGGACATCCAGTCCCGTGCCAAGAAGGTGAAGTCCTCCGACGAGGTTGCCCAGGTCGGTACGATTTCGGCCAACGGCGACAAGGACATCGGCGAGATGATCGCCCATGCCATGCAGAAGGTCGGCAACGAGGGCGTCATCACGGTTGAGGAAGCCAAGACCGCCGAGACCGAACTCGACGTCGTGGAAGGCATGCAGTTCGACCGCGGCTACCTCTCGCCATACTTCATCACCAATGCCGAGAAGATGGTGGCCGAGCTCGAGGATCCCTACATCCTGATCCACGAGAAGAAGCTCTCCTCGCTGCAGCCCATGCTGCCGATCCTTGAGGCTGTCGTTCAGACCGGCAAGCCGCTGCTGATCATCGCTGAGGACGTTGAGGGCGAGGCTCTTGCGACCCTCGTGGTCAACAAGCTCCGTGGCGGCCTCAAGATTGCTGCCGTCAAGGCTCCGGGCTTCGGCGATCGCCGCAAGGCCATGCTCGAGGACATCGCCGTCCTGACCGCCGGCCAGACGATCTCGGAAGACCTCGGCATCAAGCTCGAGACCGTGCAGCTCCCGATGCTCGGCCGCGCCAAGCGCGTTCGCATCGAGAAGGAGAACACCACGATCATCGACGGCGCCGGCCAGAAGGCCGACATCGAAGCTCGTGTCAGCCAGATCAAGGCGCAGATCGAGGAGACCACCTCGGACTACGACCGTGAGAAGCTCCAGGAGCGTCTTGCCAAGCTCGCAGGCGGCGTCGCGGTGATCCGCGTCGGCGGCGCGACCGAGGTCGAGGTGAAGGAGAAGAAGGACCGCGTTGACGACGCTCTGAACGCCACCCGCGCTGCGGTGGAAGAAGGCATCGTCCCCGGCGGCGGCACGGCTCTACTGCGCGCCAAGGGCGCTGTTGCGAAGCTCACGACCGACAACCCGGACGTCCAGGCCGGCATCAAGATCGTGCTGCGCGCTCTTGAGGCTCCGATCCGTCAGATCGCTGAGAACGCCGGTGTCGAAGGCTCCATCGTTGTCGGCAAGATCAACGACAACACAGGCTCCGACACCTTCGGCTTCAACGCTCAGACGGAAGAGTTCGTGGACATGCTCCAGGCCGGTATCGTCGATCCGGCGAAGGTGGTCCGTACGGCTCTGCAGGACGCAGCTTCGGTTGCCGGCCTGCTCGTGACGACCGAGGCCATGGTTGCCGAGGCTCCCAAGCGCGACAACGGTCCGGCAATGCCGGGCGGCGGCGGCATGGGTGGTATGGGCGGCATGGACTTCTAAGAAGTCCAGCCACCACAGCCTGAAAATAAGAAGCCCCGGATTTTTCCGAGGCTTTTTTGTTGTCTGGATCTTTTGGATCAGCTTCAGGCAGCCTTCTTCGTCAGCCCTTCGGCTTCCAGCGCCTGCTGCACTGCCGGTCGCGATGCGACCCGGGCCTGGAAGGCCTGCAGGTTCGGGAAGGATGAGATGTCGATCCCGTGGAAGTTCGTCCAGTTCACCACCGTGAAGAGGTAGGCGTCCGCAATGGTGAACTTGTCGCCTGTGAGGAAGGGCTGCTTGCCGAGTGCTTCGTCGAGGAGGGCGAAGCGGGTCGCGAGGCGCTCCTTGGTGGCGGCCTTCACGGCATCCGGGGTGCTCGGGTTCCAGAGGGGGCCAAAGCCCTTGTGGATTTCCGTGCTGATGAAGCCGAGCCATTCCAGCAGGCGGTAGCGCTCCATCGTGCCGTGAGCGGGCGCGAGGTCCGTGTTGGCCTGGTTGTCTGCCAGGTACTGGATGATGGCGCTGGCCTCCGTGAGCACGGAGCCGTCCTGCAGGCCGAGGGCCGGAACATAGCCCTTCGGGTTGATGCTGGCGAAATTCGCGCCGGTCTCGGTGGTGCGGTTGGCGAGATCCACCTTCTCGAGGGTGACGGCAATGCCGGCCTCACGGGCCACAATGTGGGGAGCGAGCGAGCAGGCGCCGGGATAATAATAGAGCTTCATGATAATCCTCTGAGGTTGAGTTAGGCCGCGGCCTTGAGCGCCGGGGCAGGGGAAAGGGAGAGCGAGCGGGAGGGCTTCAGGGCATAGGCGCCATCACCCAGCAGGGCCTGCGCGAGGGACAGGATGATCAGGTAAACCGGATATTCCCAGCCGCCGCCCTGAGCGGAAAAGACCCAGCCGTTACCGATGTGAACCCAGGCGGCCCCGAACAGAACCGGCAGCAGGCCGAGCGCGACCCAGCGGCTCTGAACGCCGAGCACGAGCAGGATGCCGCCGATGAGTTCGGCCCAGAAGGTGGCATAAGCAAGGAATCCAGGAAGGCCGAGGGACTCGAAGTACTGCGCCGTGCCGGCAAGCGTGAAGGTCATCCATTTCAGGATGAGGCTGTGGGCGATGAACATGACGCCCAGCGAAACCCGAAGGAGCAGGGCGGCATAGTCGGAATTGGTCGGTTGAGCGTGTGACATTGCAAATCTCCATGCAAGTGCATATGACTTGATGCAGATGCATGGATCTGTCAATGTTAATGCAATTGCATTAAAAACAGGGAAGCTTTGCTGCAATGCAAGAACCACGTCCGGAACCATCCGCCTCCGTCATCAGGGCCTGGGGTCGCCTGATCCGGGCGGAACGCACAGTGGTCGGGCGGATCGAGGCGGAGCTGAAGAGCGCCGGCTTCCCGTCCCTGCACTGGTACGACGTGCTGCTCGAACTGAAGCGCGGGCCTGAAGGGCGGCTCACGCCGCGCGAAATCGAGGAGGCCGTGCTCTTCGAGCAGTACAACCTCTCAAGGCTGCTCGACCGCATGGAGAAGGAGGGGCTGGTGCGCCGCGTTCCCTTTCCGGGCGACAAACGGCGCCAGCTGATCGAGATCACCGAGGAGGGCAAGGCCCTTCAATGGCGGATGTGGAGCGTCTATGGCGCGGCGATCAACCGCTTCATCAGCGCGAAGCTCACCGACAAGGAAGCAGGGCAATTGTCGGCCCTGCTGCTCAAGCTCGTTCAGGAATGACCTGACTGCATAGCTAGCCCGTTGCCAAACGATCTGCCTCTCTGCGCGTTCATGTGTATACGGCTAAGCGATAGCTGGCTAAGCGAGGATCGACACGTGAGCGCAGGACAATCCATTCTTTCGAAAGGCCGGCGGGTCCTCCTCGCGGCGCAGCTGATCATCGCCTGCTTCGGGCTCGCAGCCTTGTCGCCGGCGGCTGCCGACACCGAGCCCCGTCCGAGCTCGGCCTCGATCCGCACGCCCGATTTCGATGAGAGCGTCCGGTGGTATCGAGACACGCTGGGCTTCCGATTGCTTGACAGCGAGAACCTCGTGCAGGGGCGCAAGGCTGTGCTGGAGCGAAGCGGCTTCCTGCTGGAGGTTTCCGAGGCCGATCACATCCTGCCCCAAGAGCCTGAAGCGACGGCCTCCGTCCAGGTAACTCCGGTTCCCGTGGTCAGTCTGCTCGTGCCTGATGTCGACCGTGAGGTGAGGCGCCTTGAGAAGGCTGGTGTCGACATTCTCCAGCCGCCGCAGGACGATCTGGATGGTACCTACCGGACGGCGCAGATCCGCGACAATGGTCGCCACCGGATCGAGCTTCGCGAGCCCCTCGACGATCCGTCGCGGTTTCACCCCATGGGGCGGTGAGACGCACAGAATGTTGTCAAGCTTGCGGGAATAAGAGGTTCCGGCCGGTGTCTTAGGGGTTGTGGTCACATCTGACCCGGAGGACACCCATGAAACAGATCCTGCGCCCCGCCATCCTGGCCGCAGCCCTCATCGCTGCATCCGCCGCTCTTGCTCAGACTGCCGCCCCCGCGAAGGTTGCGGACACGAGCAAAGGCAAGGCCCTCGTCGATGCCAAGGGCATGACGCTCTACACCTTTGATCGCGACGCGGCCGGTAAGTCTGCCTGCAACGGTCAATGCGCCCAGAACTGGCCGCCGCTGATGGCTGCAGCGAGCGCCTCCGCGTCCGGCGATTGGAGCGTGGTGACCCGTGACGACGGCTCCAAGCAGTGGGCTTACAAGGGCAAGCCGCTCTATCTTTGGGTGAAGGACACGAAGCCCGGCGAGGTCACGGGCGATGGCGTCAACAATGTCTGGCATGTGGCGATGCCGTAAGGCTTGCCGGGACCGGCGGTTCATTCTTGAATAATGGCCCGATTTGAGAGCTGACCTTGGACGAGATCGCCTCCCTGCTCGAACCGCAGATTCCGGCCCTCAGGCGTTACGCCTGGGCCTTACTGCGCGACCGTGAGGCAGCGGACGATCTCGTCCAGGACACCCTCGAGCGGGCGATCAGCCGGTGGGGCCAGCGCCGCCTGGAGGGAGACCTCCGAGCCTGGCTCTTCACCATTCAGCGTAACCTGTTCCTCAACGGCTTGAGGCAGCGTAAGGCACGCGGAGCCCAAGTGGGCGAGGAGGCTCTGAACGACGTTCAGGCTCCTGGGACGGATCCTGAGAGCCATGTCGGCCTGCGCGATGTTCTCACAGGCCTGGATGCTCTGCCCGAGGAGCAGCGCTCGCTTCTGCTGCTGGTCGGCGTCGAGGATCTGTCCTACGAACAGGCCGCGAAGGTTTTGGGAATTCCCCTCGGCACGGTCATGTCGCGCCTGAGCCGGGCCAGGGCGCGGCTGCGGGAATTTGTGGAGAATGGGCGTGGCACCGTCTTGAGGAGAGTAAAGTGACGGGCGAGCGACCCATCGGAGAAGACGATCTGCAGGCCTATGTGGACGGCAGGCTTGGCTCGTCGCGGCGCGAGGCGGTGAGGTCTTATCTGGACGACCATCCCGCCCTGGCCGATCAGGTGAAGCAGGAAGTCGATCTGCGCGAGGCGTTGCGTGCCCGGCTGGCCTTCAAAGCCGCGGAGCCTGTTCCCTCACGCCTTCGGATCTCCAACCTCATGGCTGCGCGGCGCCGTCCGGCGCACAGGCGCGCTGCGGCCGTTGCTGCTGTGGTGGGGCTTCTCATCGGCGGTGTCGCGGGGGCGGCCGGCGGGGTCTGGTGGTCCGGCACAGATCATGTGGCAGAGGCGAGCGTCGCGGGCAATGCCATCGCGGCGCATCGGATCTATGTGAGCGAGCGCTTGCATCCGGTCGAAGTGCCGGCCGAGCAGGAGGCGCATCTCGTACAATGGCTGTCGCGTCGTGTCGGCAAGCCGCTGACGGCTCCGAACCTGACGGCGCAGGGCTACAGGCTCATCGGCGGGCGGCTTCTCCCGGACAGCGGCGAGGCGGCCGCTTTCTTCATGTATGAGAATACAGGCGGCAACCGTCTCACGCTCTATGCGCGGTCCGGCGGAACCGAAGAGCAGACGTCGTTCCGCTTCGAGTCTCGCGACGACGTATCAGCCTTCTCCTGGATCGATAACGGGCTGTCCTACGTGGTCACTGCAAAAGTGGAGCGCGCGCAGCTGCTCCCCATCGCGGAGACCATCTACAGGCAGTTCGAGGCAACAGGCGGCCCGGCGAAAGGCCACCTGTAGCACGCATTCCCGACAATCAGGCGAACACCGCCGGGTCAGGACCGACGCGGCCCGAGGCGCTGTCCAGGCGCTCAATGCCCCTCATGTCGTCCGCATCGAGCTTGAAATCGAAGACGTCGATGTTCTCGCGGATGCGCGACGGCGTCACGGATTTCGGAATGACCACGAAGCCGTTGTCGAGGTGCCAGCGCAGGATGACCTGAGCGGAACTCTTGCCGTATTTCCGGCCGATGGCCGCGAAGGTGTCTTCCGACAAAATCTTGCCCTGGCCGAGCGGCCCCCAGCATTCCGTCACGATGCCGTTCGCCTTGTGGAAGGCGCTCAGCTCCTTCTGCTGGAAACGCGGATGCAGCTCGATCTGGTTGACGGCCGGCGTCACGCCGGTCTCGTCCATCACGCGCTGCATGTGCGGCACCATGAAATTCGAGACGCCGATGGATTTCGCGCGTCCATCCTGCTGCAGCTTGATCAGCGCCCGCCAGGTGTCGCGATAGGCCTCGCTGTCCACCATTGGCCAGTGGATGAGGTAGAGGTCAACATGTTCGAGCCTCAAACGCGCCAGGCTTTCGTCGAAGGCACGCAGGGTGCTGTCGTAGCCCTGACGGTCGTTCCATACCTTGGTGGTGATGAACAGCTCTTCGCGCGCGATGGGTGTCGAGCGAATGGCCTCTCCCACGCCCTCCTCGTTACCGTAGATGGAAGCGGTATCAATCGAGCGGTAGCCCGCCTCGATGGCCCCGGCAACAGCGCTCTTGGCCTCCTCATTGGAAACCCGCCAGACGCCGAAGCCCACTTGCGGCATCGTGTTTCCATCGTTCAGGCGGATCATGGGTATGGTCGGCATCGGCGGCTCCGTTGGTCGTGCGGCAGGGAGGTAGGGCTTTGGAGGCGATAAGCAAATAGTGATGGTTCAACTCAAGCGACAGGCCGGAACCGGCATGGATACCCTGCGTTCCAAGCTTGGCAACCATGCCGCGACGCAGGAGCTGCGCCTTGTCCACTCCAGAAGCACGGAAGGGCACGCCCGATCCGACCCTCAATGAAAGCGAGTTCCGGAAGCGATTTCTCGAGCAGTTTCAGGACCCGGCCTACGAGCCGCTCGGGAGCGAGCTGCAGCGGATTGCCGACGCAGCTTGGGACGCCTACAGCCATCACCGTAAAAGTCCCAAAACCCGCAAGGCCGGACCGGGCTTTGCCGACCCCGATTACGATCTTGCGGTCGACTGGATCGCCGCGAAGGACGCCATCGACGTGGCGCAGCAGCGGCATGAGGACCCGAACGGGCCGGCGCGTTTTCTTCTGATTTCGGCCTCGTCCCGCAGCGAGCACACATGCCCGGGCGAAATGTCCAAGAGCTATCGTCTCGTGGAGATCGCCCATCAGGTTCTCGCGAGCGCGGAGAACGCCGAGGTCGAGGTGCTGGAACTCAGCCGCCTCACCTCGGAATACGGACGCCACATCCATCCCTGCAAGGCCTGCTTCTCCACGGCGGCGGCTTTGTGCCACTGGCCGTGCTCCTGCTATCCCAATTACTCGCTCGGGCAGACGCACGACTGGATGAACGACATCTACCCGAAATGGGTTGAGGCTCACGGGGTGATGGTCGTCACGCCGGTCAACTGGTATCAGGTGTCCTCGCCCTTGAAGCTGATGATGGACCGGCTCGTCTGCGCCGATGGCGGCAACCCGGACCCGACCTCGACCCAGGGCAAGAAGACCGACATCGCGAAGGCTATGGAGCTCAAGGGCTGGGATTATCCCAAGCACCTCGAAGGCCGTCTGTTCTCCGTCATCGTCCATGGTGACGCGGAGGGCGCGGGCGATGTCCGGCGCAGCCTTTCCGACTGGCTGCGCGCCATGGACCTCATCCCGGCAGGCAGTGCCGCAGAGCTCGATCGCTATATCGGCTACTGGAAGCCCTACGCCACGAGCCACGAGGAGCTCGACCAAGACGTGGCCGTGCAGGATGAGGTGCGCAACGCCGCCTGGACGCTTCTCGAAGCCGTGAAGGCCAAGAGGGCGGGGCGCCTCGTGACGGCCGGAGAGAACCTGAAGGAGCCGCGGCAGAAGTGACATTGCAAAGAAAAGGCCGGGCTCTTCATCCGGCCTTGTTTTGAGACGCATGGCTTTGAGTTTATCTCGGCGCCGACTTGACCTCGGCGTCCCACTTCTTGAGCAGGCGCGTGCGCTCGGCCACTGAGCCGTATTTGGCCGTGTCGTAGTTGATCAGCTTCATATCGGAGAGCTTCGGCGCATCCGGCGAGACTGGCGCGCTCTTGTTCGACGCGATGGAGTAGATCTTCATGTCGGCGCCGACGAGCTTCTGCGCTTCGGAAGAGAGCGCCCAGTCCACGAACTTCTGCGCCGTCTCCAGGTTGCGGCCGCCCTTCACGAGCGAGATGGAGCCGATCTCGTAACCTGTGCCTTCACAGGGCGCGAGGGTTTTCACGGGTGCGCCGTCGGCAATCATCGTCACCATGTCGTGCATGAACGCGATGGCGATGCCGGTCTCGCCCAGCGCCACGGCCTTCACGGGAGCCGCGCCCGACTTGGTGTATTGATTGATGTTCTTGTGCAGGCCCTTCATGTAGTCAAAGGCCTTGTCCTCGCCCATGAGCTGCACGAGGGATGCGAGGAACACATAGGCCGTGCCCGAGGAGTTCGGATCGGAGACCTGCACCTCGTCGCGGTATTTCGGATCGAGCAGATCAGCCCAGCATTTCGGCTCCGGCAGGCCGCGGCTCTGGATGACCTTCGTGTTGTATCCGATGCCGAGAGCCCCGAGATAGGTGCCCGTCGCGCGGTACTTCGCCTGCTCGGCGAAGCGCTGCGCCCAGTCGTGAAGTTCGGAAATCTTCGGTGACTTGTACTCGACCGTCAGACCTTCCTCGGCAGCCTGGATGTGGGAATCGCCGGGCCCGCCCCACCACACGTCGGCGCGCGGGTTGGAGGCCTCGGCCCTGATCTGAGCGAGAGTCTCGCCGGTGCTCTTGCGTACCATCGTGGCCTTGGCGCCGGTTGCCTTTTCGAAAGCGGCAACGCCGATGCGGCACTGTTCCTCCAGGATCGAGCAGTAGATGGTGATAGGGGCCTGAGCCTGCGCGGCAAGCGGAGCGGCGCACAGGGCCGTGGTAAGAGCCATGCCCATCAATGAAAGTCGCATGCAATTCCTCCCGGAGCATCGGCCTTTCCCGGGCCGACTTTTTTGAAGACCATGCGATGGGAAGGTTAGCCGGCTCCTTTGTCAAGGCCGTTGCAGCAGACCAGCGGCAGAACGGGAAAGGCCGAGCGCAGGGCCCGGCCTTCTGAAATGGTATGAGGCGTGTGGCCCTTACCAGGAGGTCAGGACCGAGCCCTTGAACTTCTCCTCGATGAACGCCTTCACCTCGGGGGTGTGGTAGGACTCGACGAGAGCCTTCACCCAGGGCTTGTTCTTGTCTTCGCTGCGCACGGCGATGATGTTTACGTAAGGGCCCTTGGGGTTCTCGCGGGCGATGGGATCCTTCACCGGGTCGAGACCGCCGGAGGTCGCGTAGTTGGTGTTGATGACGGCAGCGTCCACGTCGGCGAGTACGCGCGGTCCCTGGGCTGCTTCGATCTCGACGAACTTGATCTTCTTCGGGTTGTCGGTCACGTCGAGGGGCGTCGGCTTGTAGCCTGTGCCTTCCTTGAGCTTGATGAGGCCCTTGTCCTGCAGGAGGATGAGGGCGCGGCCGCCATTGGTCGGATCGTTGGGGATCGAGATCGTCGCGCCGCTCGGGAGCGCGTCGAGGCTCTTGTGCTTCTTGGAGTAGATCCCGATCGGGAAGTTCACGGTAAGCGCCACGCTCTCGATCTTGTAGCCGCGGTCGGCCACCTGGTTGTCGAGATAGGGCTGGTTCTGGAACGAGTTCGCCTCGATGTCGCCGCCGGCGAGCGCCGTGTTCGGCACCACGTAATCGGAGAACTCGACGATCTTGAGATCGAGGCCCTTCTTGGCCGCAATGGGCTTCACGGCTTCGAGGATCTGCGCATGCGGGCCGGGCGTCGCAGCGATGCGGACGGTCTGCGTCTGCGCGAGAGCCGGCAGAGCGGAGAGAGACAGGATGGTCGCGAGGCCGAGTTTCTTCAGAGACATTCTTGGTACTCCTTATGCGAACTTTTTTAAATGATCAGGCGTGGCGGATGCGCTTGTTGAGCCGGCGGGCGAGGCGGTCGCCGATGCTCTGCACCGCCTGGACGAGGACGATGAGCACGACCACGACCGCAAGCATCATCTCGGGCATGAAGCGCTGGTAGCCGTAGCGGATGCCGAGATCGCCCAGGCCTCCGCCGCCGACCGCACCCACCATGGCCGAGAAGCCGAGCAGCGACACGATGGCGAGCGTCAGGCCGAGCACGATGCCGGGCAGGGCCTCCGGGATAAGCACTTTCAGCACGATCTGAAGCGGGGTCGCACCGAAAGCGCGTGCTGCTTCGATCAAGCCTTGATCCACCTCGCGGATCGCACCCTCGATAAGACGCGCGATGAACGGCGTTGCGGCAATGGTCAGCGGCACGATGGCCGCATTGGTGCCGATGGAGGTGCCGGCGATCAGGCGCGTGAAGGGAATGATCGCGACCACGAGGATGATGAAGGGTGTCGAACGCGTGGCGTTGACCACAACGCCGAGCACGCGATTGACCCAGGGAGCGGCGAACAGCTCGCCCTTTCCGGACGTGGCGAGAAAGACGCCGAGCGGCAGCCCGAAGAGGGTTGCGATCAGAGCCGAGACCGCAACCATGTAGAGGGTTTCGCCCGTGGAGGCGGCGATGAGGTTGATCATCTCAGGCGACATAGCCGAGGACCTCCGTGTCGAGACCGTGCTTTTTCAGAAAGTCGAGGGTGGTGGAAACCGATGTTTCCGGTACGCCCACGACCAGGGTGCCGAAGGGGCGTCCAGCAATCTCGTCGACCGAGCCGGACAGGATGTTGGCTTCGATGTTGAGATCGCGCGCAAGCCGCGCGAGAACCGGGTCGGTGGCATGAGGCCCACGGAAGCCGATGCGGATCACAGCCTGGCTTCGGCTTGTCGCGTCAGGACGAAGGCGGCTCGACACATAGGGCGGCAGAGCGCGACCGGATTCGTCGGCCAGGAACGAGCGGGTTACCTCGTGCTGCGGCCGGGTGAAGACCTCGAACACGTCGCCCTGCTCGACGATGTGGCCGCCCTCGATCACCGCGACCTCGCGGGCGATGTTGCGGATCACCGCCATCTCGTGGGTGATGAGCAGGATGGTGAGGCCGAGTTCGTCATTGATGCGCGCAAGCAGATCAAGGATCGACCGGGTGGTCTCCGGGTCGAGAGCCGAGGTCGCTTCGTCGGAGAGCAGAACCTTGGGCTTGGTGGCGAGCGCGCGGGCGATGCCGACGCGCTGCTTCTGGCCGCCGGAGAGTTCGGACGGATAACGGTTGCGCTTGTCCGAGAGGCCGACGAGAGCGAGCAACTCCTCGACCCGCGTCCTGATTTCCGCCTTGTCGAAGCCCGCCACCTCAAGGGGGAGGGCGATGTTCTGGGCGGCCGTGCGCGATGAGAGCAGGTTGAAGTGCTGGAAGATCATGCCGATGGAGCGGCGGGCATGGCGCAGGGCCGCTTCGGGCAAGGCCGCGATGTCGGCGCCGTCCACGATCACCTTGCCGGAACTGGGCTTCTCCAGGCCGTTGACGAGGCGGATCAGGGTCGACTTGCCGGCGCCGGAGCGGCCGATCACGCCGAGGATGGAGCCTTGCGGCACCGCGAGGTCGGTCTCGCGCAAAGCCGTCACGGCCTGGCCGTCGCGGCCGGGGAAGGTCTTCGAGACCTTTTCCAGGCGCACGACGGGCTGGGCCGGAATCAGGCGGTGCGCCGGCGTGTCGCCGATATAGCCAAGGGGGGCGTTCATCAATTCGCCTTCGGACACTTTCATCTTGGGTGGATCTGACACATGAGCCATTGCGTTCTCTATGTCAACTGTTTCGTTCTTTAAATAGGACAATCTGTTTTGAAGAACGTTTGGGTGATTTAAGCGCCTGTTGCTGTTGTCACAAGGCTGCTATCGCTTGCCCCAAGAGGAAGTTCCTCCTTTCTTTCGCCACAAGCGCCATTGATCCGGCTGCCTTGAGTTTCTAAGAGCCGGGGCAGGGACCCTGGCAGGAGATACGTATGATCAAGGCGAGCCTCGTGCTGGCACTTATAGGACTGGGCGTTCTCGCGGGTTCCATGTCCGGAGCGGTCTCGGTTCCGTTCTACCTGCCCCTCTCCACCCTGGCCTTGGCCGGGGTGATGTTCGTCGGGCGCGACATCCCGAAGTTCCTGCGCATCTTCCTCGTGATGCTCTGCGCCACCCATCTCGTGCTGTTCGCTCTCATCCTCGGAGCTGCGCTGGGGGGCATCACGGGCGATTACACGGGCTACGTTCCGCCGCCATCTGCTGCACTCGGCGCGACGGCGTTCGGTGCCCTTATCTACGGGCTCGCCTATGTCCCTGTGGTGCGCACCATCTGCCGCATTGCAGACCGTTATCTTGAATCCCAGGCCGACAGCATCATCCGCATCCCGTTCATCGGCCTCGTGCGGGCACGGGAAGGTACCATCGGCACATGGATGATCGGCTTCCTGATCGCGATCAACCTTGCCCAGGTCGCCCTCAATGTCCGCCTCAGCTTCTTCTCGCGCGATATGTTCAATGCGCTCGAGGCCAAGGATGCGGCGGCCTTCTGGTATCAGCTCTTTGTCATCTTCACGCCGCTTGCCGCAGTCTTCGTGGCGATTGCGCTCACCGAAGTGCTTCTGCAGAACGTGCTCACCATTCGCTGGCGCGCCTATCTCAACACTTATTATGTCGGCGAGTGGCTGGGCGACGGCGCTCATTACCGTATGCAGCTTCTCGGTCGCGGTGCGGACAATCCGGACCAGCGTATCTCGGAAGACCTGCGCAAGTTCGTCGAGAGCACGTATTCGCTTTCCGTCGGTCTCATGAACCAGGCTGCCACCCTGGTGTCCTTCGTGGCGATTCTCTGGACCATCTCGGCGGGCTTCACCTTCCCCGGCACCAACGTGGAAGTGCCGGGCCTTTTGGTCTGGGTCTGCGCCGGCTACGCCATTCTCGGCACCTGGATCACCCACTTGATCGGCCGCCCGCTCATCGGCCTCAACTTCGAGCAGGAGCGGGTGGAGGCGAACTATCGCTTCTCCCTGGCGCGTCTGCGCGAGTACACCGAGCAGGTGGCGCTTCTGTCCGGCGAACCGGCCGAGCGGGAAGGCATTGCCCGGCGCTTTGGCCAGATCGTCGACAACTATATGCGGATCGTCGTCCGCCTCATCAAACTGAACACCTTCACGTCCGCTTATTTCCAGGCCAACGTGGTGGTGCCCTATATCCTCACGGCACCCTACTACTTCATCGGCAAGATCTCGCTCGGCCAGATGCAGCAGGTGGTCGGCGCCTTCTCGCGGGTGGAGTCGGCTCTCACCTATTTCATCACGATCTATACGACGCTCGCTGACTACAAGGCCGTGCTCGACCGCCTCACCACCTTTGAGGGCGCCATCGCGTCGGCGCAGCGGGTCGGCGGCGAGAGCAAGCTTGCGATCACGGAAGCGCCCGGTCGCGAACTGCGCCTGCAGAATCTGGACGTGCGTCTGCCCGACGGCAGCGCCCTGCTGCACACGGATGCGCTGACCTTCCGTCCGGGCGAACGCACGCTCATGACCGGCCCGTCGGGCTCGGGCAAGTCGACCCTGTTCCGCGCCATCGCCGGCATTTGGCCCTTCGGCGAGGGCGAGGTTCTGGTGCCGGAGGGGCAGACCATGATGCTCCTGCCGCAGCGGCCTTACATTCCCATCGGCACCCTTCGTGATGCCGTCACCTATCCGGGCAAGGTCGACGCCTACACCGACGCCGAGATGGCGGAGGCGTTGCGGACTGCCAAACTGCCCCAAATCGCGGAGCGCCTCGATGAGGAGCGGGCCTGGGCCCAGACCTTGTCGCTTGGCGAGCAGCAGCGCCTTGCGGTGGCCCGTGCGCTTCTCACCAAGCCCGACTGGCTGTTCCTGGACGAGGCGACGGCTGCCCTGGATGAACCCACCGAGGCGGAGATCTACCGGATCATTCGGGAAAAGCTGCCGCAGACGACCGTGGTCTCCATCGGCCATCGCTCGACTCTGGCGGCGTATCACGACCGGCGCATCGACATGAAGAAGACGGAGAGCGGCCTTTCCACTCCCGTTGACCTGCGTCAGGCCGAGCTTGCGGAGTAGCCTCATGCGTCATCCCGGACGGCGCAGCCGATCCGGGATGACGCATATCCCACGCACGACAAAAAGGCCGGCGTAAAGCCGGCCTTTTCCGTTCAAGTCAGGTAAGTCTTAGAGCGCGCGCTCCAAGACCAGCTGACCGCCGTTCTGGGTCTTGATGATCAGGTTGCGGCCCTGGATGTCCCACTTGCCCGAGGAGCGGAGCGCCACGAGGAAGGACTGCTCGATGGCCATGGCGGACTTGTCGCAGCTCTTCTTCGTTAAGGCGAAGGGGCCGACGGCCAGAGCTTGCTCGCGCAGCGGGTAGGCCGCAGTCGCATAGGTGTTGCAGCCGGCAAAGCCGGTGGCGCGCATCTGGTCGTCGAGCCTGAAGCTCGGACGCTCGCCGGTGAAAGACTTGCCGTTCAGGCTGACAGCCACCCAGGATGAATTCAGCGGGAAGACCTTGCCTGTCTGGCCGGGCTGCGGAACCTTGGTGTCCACCTGGCGGGTCGGGCCAACCGGGCGGCCGAGGGTTGCGGCGGCTGACTGGGCATGAGCTCCCGAGGCGGTGGCCAGAGCCATCAGGCATGTCGCAAGTCGAAGCGCTTTCATCGGAACCTCTACATCGGAAAAACGCCCGGACCATAAGGGTCCTTGAGCGTTGAGGCAACGCCCAAGGCGCTCCAGCGGCAATGTTGTCCTATCCTCGCGTGAGGAATCGCACCTAACCGATCCGCCCTAGCAGCCGCTCGGTGAGGGCATTGGTGGGGCGGAACAGATAATCGAAGGCCCGGACGGAGATGTCCTGGGCCCCGAGGCTCTGCAGGGCCGACACGATGTCGAACACGGTCGCGGCGCGGCAATGGAGCACGATCTCGCGTCCCAGGGCGTTGCCATAGGGCAGGGTGGCGCCATGCTCCCTCGCCAGCGGCAGAAGGGCCGAGGCTTTCGCCGGGTCGAGGCAGGCCCGAACCTCACGGCTGGTGCGCGCCTCCTCTTCGGCGGCAATGCGCGTCAGCACGGCGGTCGCGGCAGCCTTGGCCCGGTCCGTCCAGGGCGCCCGGGTGGAGGCCACGAGATTGGCCTCGGAGCGCAGCATCACGCCGTCGTCGAGGATCTTCAGGGCGTTGGCCGCAAGCGTCGCCCCGGTGGTGGTGATGTCGACGATCAGCTCCGCCGAGCCCGCGCCCGGCGCGCCTTCCGTAGCGCCCAGGCTCTCGACGATCCGGTAGTCGGACACGCCCTTCTCGGCGAAGAAGCGGCGGGTGAGGTTCACGTATTTCGTCGCGACCCGCATCTTGGTGCCGTGGCGAGCGCGGATGTCGGCCGCCACCTCGTCGAGGTCGGCCATGCTGCGCACGTCGATCCAGGCCTGCGGCACGGCCACGACCACGTTGGCATGGCCGAAGCCGAGCGGCGTCAGCAGCTCGACGACCGCATCCGCGTCTGGGATCTGCTCGCGGACCAGGTCCTCGCCGGTGATGCCGAGATGAGCCGTGCCGCTGGCCAGCTGGCTCACGATCTCGGAGGCCGAGAGAAAGGCGACCTCCACGTCCGGAACGCCCTTGAGCGTGCCGCGATAATCGCGGGCCCCGCGCGACTGGGTGAAGACCAGGCCGGCGCGGGCGAAGAACGCGGCCGCGTTCTCCTGCAGGCGCCCCTTGGAGGGAACGGCCAGGATGAGGGGAGTATCGGTCATCAGGGCCTCCCCACGATGCGGTCGAGCCAGAAGGAGCAGCCGACCGCCGGGATCGGCGCCTCGGCGCCCAGGTGCTCCAGCAGGCGGTCATAGCGCCCGCCGCCGACGACAGGCTTTCCGTCGCTGCGGCGCGGGTCCTGCACCTCGAAGATGAAGCCCGTGTAGTAGTCGAGGTTGCGCGCGAAGGTGGCGGCAAACGAGAAGCTGCGGACATCGAGGCCGCGCGCGGCCATGAAGCCGGTGCGCTCCTCGAACAGGGTCAGGGCCGGGCCGATATCGAGGCCCGCATCCCTGGCCAGGGCCCGGACCGCGTGAGCCGCCTGATCCGGATCGCCCGCGATGGAGAGGTAGCGTTCCAGCACCTGCCGGGCCTCATCGGGGAGGCCGGTGCGGTTGGCCGCGCGGGCCAGGAAGCGTTCGGCGATCTCGCCCGCGCTGCGTCCGCCGACGCTGGCGATGCCTGCAATCGACAGGATGTCCTCGACGAAGGCTTTTGCCGCCTGGGGAGCCTGCCCCTCGATGGCGGCGAGAAGGCCGGCATGCTCTTGGGTGCCCGAGCCTTCGGGCTCGGCAAGGCTCGCCAGCCCCTGGCCCGACACGATGGCGCGGATCACGCGCCGCTTGGCGGCGGGCGCGACCCCCAGGGCGTCGATCAGGGCATGGAGGAGGCCCATGTCGCCGAGCTTTACCACGGGGTCGGAGCTGCCGATTTGGGCAAGGCCCTCCAGGGCCAGCGACAGGATTTCCGCATCGACCGCCGACACATCCGTGCGGCCGATGGATTCCAGCCCCGCCTGCAGAAACTCGCCGCTCTCATGGGGGCGCATGCGGAAGACCGGGCCGCCATAGGAATAGCCCAGAGGCTCGGCGCCGCGCTGGGCGAGATGCTGAAGGCAGACGGGAATGGTGTATTCCGGCCGCAGGCACAGCTCCGTGCCGGCCGCATCCTGCGTCACGAACATGCGCCGCCGGATATCCTCGCCCGACAGGTCGATGAACACGTCCGCAGGCTGGAGCACCGGCGGCTCGACACGCGCATAGCCCTCGCGCTCGAACAGCGCGATCAGCGCAACAATGGCATCCGTCTCCGTCACTGGCTTGGCTCGATCCTTATGCTGGCATGCTCTCTAGCAATGCCCGGGCGCGAAGGCGATTGTTTTTGGCAGGAAGGGTGAACGGAGGGGGCGGAGCCTTGCCGCTGGCATCTTTGCGCAGGCGGGGATTCAGAGCCGCCGACGCCTCAAGGAGGGCGGGAAGTGTTGCGCCTCGTTCTGCCTCGTCGGCGGTTATGGATCCCGGGCTCCGCTGGCGCGGCCCCGGGATGACAATGCTGGACTGGTC
This sequence comes from Microvirga soli, assembly GCF_016734765.1. Classification (GTDB taxonomy): domain Bacteria; phylum Pseudomonadota; class Alphaproteobacteria; order Rhizobiales; family Beijerinckiaceae; genus Microvirga; species Microvirga soli. The sequence continues at coordinate 99,862 of NZ_JAERQE010000013.1, forward strand.
TGACGATCCCGGATCTGCGCTGCGCTTCGTCCGGGATGACGCGGGTGGTGGATTGTCAAACAGCCAGCGCCTTCGGGCCTGAGGCCGGGAAGCCTCAAGCCGTCAGGTCAATCGAGGGTGGCGTGGTGCGCAGCCCGGCTCGATGTGATGGTGAGAAGTGAGAGCCAAGCTGCTCGTCACGCGCGGTTTGTTTTAGCGGACCTGGAGGCATGCCAGATCGGCCCCCTGCGATCACAGGCGTGCGAGGCCTGCGGCAGGACCGCTCCCCGTCCCACTCTTGCGACGCCTCGCGAGCGCGCCCCTCATTGGACGAGGATGTCCTTAGCTATAGCCGAGCTTAGGAGAATTGTCAAGAACAAAATGAGAACACGTAAACTGCTGCTCCTCCCCCCTCTGCGGGAGAGGGTGGCCGGCGCAGCAGGTCGGGAGAGGGGCCGTGAGAAGTCGAGCACTGACCCTCTCCCAGCTCACTTTGTTCGCCACCCTCCCCCGCAAAGGAGGGAGGGAAAGGATCCGTGCAGCGTCATTCCCGGCCGGAGCGTCAGCGGAGGGGAAGGGAGGCCACTCACGCGCTCAGCGCCATGGGTCCCTTTCCCGGCCTGCGGCTGCCGGGGATGACACTTATTCACGTCATCACCGGCCCTGTGCCGGTGATCCCGATTAGGAAACGGTGGCGCTTCACATGAGCGGGATGGCCGGAACAAGCCCGGCCATGACGGGAGGGGGCTCCATAGCGGCTCTGCGGGATGAGGTTTGGAATTGTTTGGAAGTCTGAAGCGTAAAACGTGAATGGCCGGGACGGGCCCGGCCATGACGATAGAACTAGGTTGAGGGCTGAGGACCTTAGCGCTTGTCGGCGGTGGCGCTCTTCACGCTCTTGGCCTTCGTCGTCTTCCGCTTGCTGTGATCGCTCGAGCGGTTCACGTATTTTACCTTCTTGGGCTCCGCCTTCTTTTCCGCGCCACCCTCTTCGCCCATGAGGCTCGGGGGCAGGAAGTGGCGGGCGGCTTCCGTCATGACGCCGGCGACGGCGCCTGCGGCCGTCTGGGTCAGGTCGGCGGTTTGCGAGCCCGCATTGGCGGCGGCCGCACCGGCTTTCTTCGCCGTGCGGGTCCGGGTGAGGACGGTCGCGGCCGCGCCGGCTGCAGCGATCAGGGCGTCGGCCAGAATCTCGCGGCCGAGATCCGAGTTGATCAGGTCCATGAGACCGGACTTCTTGGCCGTTTTCGCCAGCTTCGTGCCGGTGCTCTTGCCGGAGTCTTTCTTCGCCTTGCTGCCGCTCTTCTTGTCCTTCGCCATGTTCATCTCCTGATGGTCAAGCTTTCCCAGACAACCCCCAGGTCAGCATGGGGGTTCCCGAGCGGTCAAGCTTAGCCGAAATGGCGGCTCAGAACCTCGCGCACAGCCTCGACCAGCTTGCTCTCGGCGACCGAGAACTGCGCCGGGCGGGCGGCCTTCCATTCCTCGTTGGACGCGATGGCCCCGGCGGCCTTGGCGCCCTCGATCAGGTCCTTGATTTCGACCTCGCCACGCTCGCGCTCGTTCGAGCCCTGGATGATCACGCAGGGGCTCTGCCGCTTGTCGGCATATTTCATCTGTGCCTTCATGCCCGACGAGCCGAGATAGAGCTCGGCCCGGATGCCGGCCTGCCGCAAGGTCGAGACCATGCGCTGGTAGGCAGCGATCTGGTCCTTGTCCATGACGAGCACCACCACCGGACCGGGCGTCTGCGCGCCCGACACGATGGGGCTCTTCACCATCTGCAGGGCCGAGAGCAGGCGCGACACGCCGATGGAGAAGCCGGTGGCCGGAACGGGCTCGGAGCGGAAGCGGCCGACAAGGCCGTCATAGCGCCCGCCGCCGCCCACCGAGCCGAAGCGGACGGGGCGCCCGTCCTCGTCCTGAACCTGGAAGGTCAGCTCGGCTTCGTAGACCGGGCCGGTGTAGTATTCGAGGCCGCGCACCACGGAGGGGTCGATGGTCACGCGATCCCCGTAGCCGGAGGAGGCGACGAGCGAGGCGATCTCCGCGAGTTCGTCCGCGCCTTCAAGGCCGCGCGCCGACGAGCCGACCACCTTGCGCAGGTTCTCGACCGTGGCCGCATTGTCCGTGCCTTTTGCAGCCGTGAAGGCCAGCACGCGTTCAATGGCATCGGATCCGAGGCCTGCACCCTTCGTGAAGTCGCCGCTCTCGTCCTTGCGGCCTGCGCCGAGGAGCTGGCTCACGCCCTCAGGCCCGAGGCGATCGAGCTTGTCGATGGCGCGTAGCACCGTGAGGCGCTGGCCAGCCTTATCCTCGCCGCCAAGGCCGATGGCTTCGAGCACACCGTCCAGAACCTTGCGATTGTTGATCTTGATGATGAAGTCGCCGCGCTTGAGCCCAAGCCGCTCCATGGTATCGGCGGCCATCATGCAGATTTCCGCATCGGCCGCGACGGAAGCAGCACCCACCGTGTCGGCGTCGAACTGCATGAACTGGCGGAACCGGCCGGGGCCGGGCTTCTCGTTGCGGAACACCCAGCCGGCCCGGTAGCTGCGATAGGGCTTGGGCAGGGCATCGAAGTTCTCGGCCACGTAGCGGGCGAGCGGCGCGGTCAGGTCGTAGCGGAGCGAAAGCCACTGATCGTCATCGTCCTGGAACGAGAACACGCCCTCGTTCGGGCGGTCCTGATCGGGCAGGAACTTGCCGAGGGAATCCGTGTACTCGACGAAGGGCGTCTCGACGCCCTCAAAGCCGTAGAGCTCATAGGATTCACGGATCGCCGCGAGCATGCGCTCGGTAGCGGCAAGATCGGCGGGGTTGCGGTCGGCAAAGCCGCGCGGGGCGCGGGCCTTGATCGTGTCGGCCTTGGACATGGGTTTTTACAGCAGCCGTTGGAATGGGGGAAAACGTGCTGCGGTCCTACTCCCTGCGGCGGGGAGGGGCAAGGGTTGTTGCGATTAGCGCAACAGCACCGGTCATCCCGGACGAAGCGCAGCGCAGATCCGGGATCGTTGGACGAGAATGGCGCGAGAACTCTCCTCCCCCTTGTGGGGAGGAGTTGGAGGTGGGGGTGTGAGCGCCCTCCTGAAACCAAGTTGGCGCTGGCACCCCCACCCCGACCGCTGCCGCGGCCACCCCTCTCCACAAGGGGGAGGGAAGCCAGCGCTCCATCCTGAACACGATCCCGGATCGGCTGCGCCGTCCGAGATGACACCCTCTTCGTCCTCCCTAGACGTGGTTCGGGGATCCACGTTTTCAGGCTCTTAAAACGTGGATGGCCGGGACTGATCCCGGATCAAGTCCGGGGACGGCCATGACGTGGAGAGTATGGAGAGGTGGCTTACGCCACCGCCCTAATCACCTTGGTGAGCTTGTCGACGATCTCGCCGATCTGCTCCTCGGTGATGATGAGCGGCGGCGAGAGGGCGATGGTGTCGCCGGTGACGCGCATCATGATACCGTGCTCCTGGAAGCCGCGATCCATGGCCTCGAAGGCGCGGGCGCCGACCGCGTCGGGACGCGAGGCGAGGTCGATGGCGCCCACGATGCCGATGGTGCGGATGTCGAGCACGTTCGGCAGGCTCTTGAGGCCGTGGATCGCATCGGCCCAGACCGGCTCAAGGGCCTTGGCCCGCTCGAACAGCTTCTCGTCCCGGTAGATGTCCTGGGCGGCAAGGGCTGCCGCACAGGCGAGAGGATGGCCGGAATAGGTGTAGCCGTGGAACAGCTCGATCATGTGCTCCGGACCCTTCATGAAGGTGTCGTAGAGCCCCTGGCGCACCATCACGCCGCCCATGGGCACGGCGCCGGAATTCACCCCCTTGGCGAAGGTGATCATGTCCGGGATGACACCGTAGCGCTCGGCCGCGAAGGCCGTGCCGAGGCGGCCGAAGCCGGTGATGACCTCGTCGAAGATCAGCAGGATGCCGTGCTTGTCGCAGATCTCGCGCAGGCGCTTGAGATAGCCCTTGGGCGGGGCCAGCACGCCGGTGGAGCCGGCCATGGGCTCGACGATCACGGCCGCAATCGTCGAGGCGTCGTGCAGCGCCACGATGCGCTCGAGCTCGTCCGCGAGATGTGCGCCCCATTCGGGCTCGCCGCGGGAGAAGGCCTGCTGCTCGCGGTTATAGGTGTGGGGCAGGTGGTCGACGCCTGCCAGCAGCGAGCCGAAGAACTGGCGGTTCTTGACGATGCCGCCCACCGAGATGCCGCCGAAGCCGACGCCGTGATAGCCGCGCTCGCGGCCGATCAGGCGCGTCTTGCTGCCCTGGCCCTTCGCGTTCCAGTAGGCGAGGGCAACCTTGAGCGCCGTATCCACGGCCTCGGAGCCCGAGTTGCAGAAGAACACATGGTTCAGGTCGCCGGGCGCGAGCTGGGCGAGGCGGGAGGCCAGGGCGAAGCCGCCCGCATGGCCGAACTGGAAGGCCGGCGAGTAGTCGAGTTCCGCCGCCTGGGCCTGGATGGCCTGGGTGATCTCGTCCCGGTTGTGGCCCGCATTGCAGCACCAGAGACCGGCAGCGCCGTCGATCACCTCACGGCCCTCGGGCGTGTAGTAGTACATGTCCTTGGCGCGGGCGATCATCCGGGGCCGCTGCTTGAAGGAGCGGTTTGCCGTGAACGGAAGCCACCAGGCCTCGAGATCGTTGGGTGCAAGCGAGTCGTTGGCGGCTCTGGAAATCTGGGCGGTCATGGCTAATCCCCGGAAATAACTGGCCGGGAGCCTAGCAGCCGTTTCCGGACGCGGCAAAAGGAACTTTGGCCCGAGCCATGAGCAGGGCGCAACCCTTGAGCTACATCGTCATGCCGGTCGCCTCATAGCCGGCTCCATTGAGGGCCTGGGTCACTTCAAGAGCCTGCGCCGTGGTGACTACGTGCACCCGTCCATGATCGAGGTCCACCTCGACCTTGGCGCCGGGATCCAGGCGCTGGATCGCCTTGGTGACCGAAGTGACGCAGCCCTGGCAGGTCATTCCATCAACCTGCATGAGCAGGTCCTTGCGCGGCTCTTCCATCGATACGCCCTTTCCAAACTGACTGACCGGTCCTGAGCGAGCAACGCGCGGTTGCGCAAAAATGTCCATTGCGGGAATACGAAACTTGCCTCGCGATTCGTCTTGATTCACTTTCGGTTAAGACACTGATTCGGGCATAGAACCCGAGCCAGGGGAGCGGGGGCACCCATGGTCATTACCAAGAAAATGAATCCGGTCCTGAAGGGCCGGAAGGCGGCTTTGCTCGCCTTCACGCCGGCCTTTCTGACGGCATCCGCCGCGGCCTATGTGCCGTTGGAGGCGGGGCTCGTCATGCCGGCCTTTGCCGTTCTGATCACGATGGTGATCGCCGGTCTTCTCATTCTGCGGCAGCAGGCCGGGGCGGGCCTGCATTCCGCATCTGTGCGGAGCCCAGGCAGGAGAGCGGGAGAGGGACCGGCCGGGCTTCTGCGGGAGCTCGCCAAAGCCGCCGATGCGCCGGAGAGCGGCGCCCAGGCTGACCTCATGCTGCGTGGCAGGCCCGCCCTTGCGCTCGTGGGCGGGTCGGTCGCCGGTTCCGAGCGTTTTCCCGAGCCGTCCCTGCTGCCTTCCATCCGCAGGCTTTCGGCCGACGAGACGAGCCGGATCAGGCTCGTCACCCAGGCTTTCGAGGCGGACCGGATCGAGCTGCACCTGCAGCCCATCGTGTCGCTGCCGCAAGCCAAGATCCGCTTCTATGAAGTCCTGGCGCGGCTGCGCCTGGCGGACGGGACCCTGCTGGCCCCAGCCGAGTTCCTGCCCATTCTGGAATGCGCCGGCCGCGCGTCCGATTTCGACCGGCGGATCCTGATCCGCGCCATGGCAGTCGCCCGCCATCTCATGGCGCGCGGCAGCGAGGCCATCGTGGGAGTAAACCTGTCGGCCCATGCAATCGTCGAGCCAGGCTTCCTGTGGTCGCTCGCCGGGCTGCTGGATTCCTCCCCCGAAATCCTCGGCAGGATCGTCCTGGAACTACCCCAGCACAGCTGGCGCCATCTCGATGGCGACCTCAAGGCCGCGCTGGCGAGCCTGCGGGAGCGCGGCGTGCCGTTCTCCCTCGATCGCGCCGCCGATCTCCGGTTCGATGCGAAAGCGCTGGCCGATCTGGGCATCCGCTTCATGAAGCTGCCGGCCGATCTGATGATCAAGGCCGCCGAGCAGCAGGACGGACGCTATGCGGGACCGGAGCTCGACGTGCGGGACTTCTCCTCCACGCTGCGCCGCCAGGGCATCCGTCTGATCGCCGAGCGGGTGGACCAGGATCACATGGTGCCGGTTCTCGCCGACCTCGGCGTCCCGCTCGCACAGGGCTTCGCCTTCGCGGCCCCGCGACCGGTGAAACCGGAGATCGCCGGCGAGCAGGAGCTGCCGCGCCCCTTCGGCCTGGAGGATGCGCCAACCCGCCTCCGGCGCGCCGGTTGACTTGAAGGTCGCAAGGTCCTACCCGCCGGGGCTCCTAACAAGTGAGCCCTCATGACCGCCTCATCCCGTCCCCTTCACGTCGAGGGCCTCCAATCTCTCGCCGAGAATTACGACCTTATCCTTTGCGATGTCTGGGGCGTGCTGCACAACGGCGTCAAAGCCTATGAGGCTGCGAGCAACGCGCTCACGCGCTTTCGTGCCAAGGGCGGGCGGGTGGTGCTTGTCTCCAACGCCCCGCGCCCCGGCGCCTCGGTGGGAACGCAGCTCGACGGTTTCCAGGTGCCCCGCTCGGCCTACGACGCCATCGTGACCTCGGGCGATCTGACCCGGCTCGCCATCCAGGAGCGCATCGACAAGGTGGTGCACCACATCGGCCCACCCCGCGACATGCCGATCTACAACGGAATCGACGTGCGCTTCGGCTCCATCGATGAGGCGGATTACGTGGTCTGCTCCGGCTTCGACAATGACGAGGAGGAGACGGTCGAGGATTACCGCCCGCAGCTCGAGGCCATGCGCCGGCGCAATCTGCTGATGGTCTGCGCCAATCCCGATCTTGTGGTCGAGCGCGGCCACATGATCCTGCCCTGCGCCGGCACCATTGCGCTGGCCTACGAGGAGATGGGCGGCGAGGTCTTCTATGCGGGAAAGCCCCATCGTCCGGTCTATGAGCGAGCTCTCACCGTCGCGTCCGATCTCGCCGGTCATCCGATCCCGAAGGGGAGGGTGCTGGCGGTCGGCGACGCGATCCGCACCGACATCGCAGGCGCCGTGGGCTTCGGCATCGACGCCCTGATGATCGCCCGCGGCATCCACGCGGAGGAATTGGGCCTCCACAAAGGCGATCTCGTCTCGGATCACGTGCAGGATTGGGTGGACCGGCAGCCGGTTCGGCCGATCGCGTTTACGGATATGCTGTCCTGGTAAGCCCAGTTACGGACCATGGTAGCCCGGTCTGGCACCCTTGCATTTCTTCAGCTCGTAGTCCCAAGCACCGCCTGCATCCAAGCAGTAGTCGATCTTCCCGTGCTCCGTCTGGTCCCAGATGTACAAGGCCAACCACCAGAGCCCAAAGGTTATGAGGACAAGCGCAAAAGCTTTGAGCATGAGCATTCCAGAGCGGTTCGTCGCGGAGATGCAACAATATAGGATCTCTCTTGAAGGCCGTCGAGGCGAACGGGCTTGACCCACAGGGTGCTTTTCGACAGGGTCGCGCGGCACCGACCAGTTCCAGATGAGTTCCGAGGTTCTCCCCTGATGCCCATTCCCTTCGCGATCTGCCGCGATGGCGAGCCTGTGCCCGAGAGCCTCAAGGGAGCCGTGGCGGCTATCGGCAATTTCGACGGGGTGCATCGCGGGCACCGGCACCTGCTGACTGTAGCGTTGAACTCCGGACGACCCGCTGCGGTCGTCACCTTCGAGCCGCATCCGCGCAGCTTCTTCCAGCCCGACCAGCCGCTGTTTCGCCTGACGCCGGAGCCCGTGAAGCTGGCGATCTTCGCGCGGCTTGGCCTCGCGGGCGTGTTCCAGAGGCGCTTCGACGGATCGCTTGCCGCGCTCACGGCCGCGGGCTTCGTGGACCTGCTGGCGAAAGACTTGGAACTGTCGGGGGTCGTGATCGGCCACGATTTCCATTTCGGCCGGGCGCGCGAGGGCAATCCGGAGCGCATGATGGAGCTGTGCCGGGAGCGGGGGCTCGATTGCCTTGTGGCGCCTGCCATTGTCGAGGGCACGGAGCCGGTCTCCTCCAGCGCCATCCGGACCGCCCTGGAAGCGGGCGATATTGCTACGGCCAACCGGCTTCTCGGCTATCGCTGGTTCGTCCGCTCCGAGGTTCGCCACGGCGACAAGCGCGGGCGCGTCCTCGGCTATCCGACGGCCAATATGCGTCTGCCCGACGATTGCCGCCTGCGGCACGGCATCTATGCGGTGCGAGCCTCGGTTGGCGGTACACTGGTCGATGGGGTTGCCAGCTTCGGCCGCCGCCCGACCTTCGACAACGGAGCACCTCTGCTCGAAGTGCATCTCTTCGATTTCGCCGGCGATCTCTACGGGCAGGTTCTGGACGTGGAGTTCATAGGCTGGATCCGCGGCGAGGAGCGGTTCGATGGCATCGAGGCGCTGATCGCCCAGATGGATCGGGATTCGGTTGAGGCGAAGAGGATGCTTGCTGAGGATAAGACGGTTTCGATGGTCGGTTGAAGCTGTGAGGCGTCATCCCGGACGAAGCGCAGCGCAGATCCGGGATCGCCGGACGAGAGTGGCGCGATCAACCCTCTCCCCTTTGCGGGAGAGGGTGCCCTGCGAAGCAGGGGGGAGAGGGGCCGAGTTCGTTCGATGACTGCCCCTCTCCCGGCTCACTCCGTTCGCCACCCTCTCCCGCAGAGGGGAGAGGGAAATCGCGGCTTGTCCTGAAAGCGATCCCGGATCGGCTGCGCCGTCCAGGATGACGATGCTTCATACCGCAGGCTTCATCGCCTGCGCGGCCATGGCGTAGCCACCCATGGCGCCGTCGACGAAATGGATGTGATCGGCTCGGGTGGGCGAGGGGACGAAGCACGTCATGAGGGCCGCCTCCTGCCGGTGCAGGCCGTGGCGGGCGATGCCATGCTGTTCGGCCTCCGACAGCATCGTCTCCAGCCGATCGGCCAACGCAGGCGTGCAGTCGAGCGTCATCCGTAAGCCGTCATCGAACTTGCGAAAATCCGTGTTCTCGACGAGCTGGTGACGGTAGCGAGCAGGATCGAAGCCGCCGAAAGGCCGACCCGTTCGGAAGATCATGAACGATGCGAGCCGTCCAGCCGCGAGCCGCGCCAGGGGCAGGAGGCGAAACCCGCCCGTTCTGACCGTCTTGGCCTCAACCCCGAAGCCCTTGAACGGGGATGCGAGCGGAGGCCCTTTATCAGAGAGCGGGCGACCGGCTTCCTGCCCCTCGGCCAGGGCAAGCACCTCGCCAATGAGCGTGTTGAAAGCCTCCATGTCGGCTTCCGGGGTGGGCAGGACGATCAGGGAGAGAATGACACCGCGCTCCGGCGTGATCTCGTCGAAGCGGCAGCTCAGGCCCGTCAGGTCGGGCAGAGTGCCCGATGAGGCTGGAGGAATGGCGAAGGCGCCGTTCTTCATCTGCCGCTCGGCATAGGCGAGGCCGCCTCCCGCGAACATGGCATAGGACACGTCCGGCGAGGCGGCGAACCGGGCAATGCGGACATCGTGGCCCTGAGCCCTGATCTCCGAGACCGGCACGAGGGCGATGCGCAGCTCGAAATCGAAGGCGTCCCGCACCCAGGCCGCGACAGCGCTCAACACCTCTCGTGCGATGTCATACTCGGAAGCCGGCAGGGCGAAGCTCGCGCCGTCGCCGCCAAACACGAAGGGGAATTCGCTTGTGCCGAGCTTGTTGGCCAAAGCCGCGATGACGGCGGCGGCGGCCGTGTTGACTTCCTTGTAGCGTCCCGCCTGGATGGCCGAGGTGGAGCGGACGATGTCGCTCAGGCCGATCACCCAATCGTCCGGAACGGGCATGTAGCGCCGAGCATCGGTCAGATCGGAGAAGTGATCGAAGACCGGCAGGCGGGCGTAGAAATCTGCGCCCGTCCTGTCGTCCGTTTCCTGCCGGCTCGGCTCCATGGCGGGGCCTTAGCCCGCCACCTCGCCTTCGGGTGCGCCGCGTCCCAGCTCGTCCGGCAGCGGATCGCCCTCGGCCACAAAGCGCATGGAGACCGAGTTCATGCAGTAGCGCTCACCGGTCGGGGGCGGGCCGTCATTGAAGACGTGGCCGAGATGGCCTTCGCAGCGGGCGCAGCGGATCTCGGTGCGGACCATGCCGTAGCTGGTGTCGCGCACGAAGGCGACATGCGAGCGGTCGATGGGATCGAAGAAGCTCGGCCAGCCGGTGCCGGATTCGAACTTGGTGCCGGCGTGGAAGAGCGGAAGCCCGCAGAGGCGGCAGCAATAGGTGCCCTTGTCCTTGGCCTCGTTGAAGACGCCGCAGAAGGGCCGCTCCGTGCCGTGCTCCAGGAGAACGCGGCGCTCCTCATCGTCGAGATTGTTCACGAGCGTGCGGAACTGTTCGGGGCTGGGCGGTGTGAGGTCGAAACCGGCTGTTGAGCGCTGCTTGTCGTCCACAGGGGAGTGGGCCATGGGTCTTCCTCTTGAATGGTTGGAAGAGCCTCTACGCCGGAATTGCATCCAGCGTCTTCGGCTCCTCGATGGCGTGCCCGTTATGGGCCGCTCTGAACGCCGCAGAGGCTTCATAAGCCTTCCGGCGCAGACGCATGATGACGCCCAGGGGCTGATGCGCGGCAAGGCCATGCCAGGGACTGAAGAACAGACCCTCGTCGATGGCAGCCACCTTGTTGTCGCTCCAAGCCTCCTGCGGCGCAACCGTAATGCGACCGACAGGAATATAGGGACTCTGGTCCTCCGGCCACAAGATCGAGGCATCCTCAACCGGCATGGTTTCGAGATCGGTGCAGAGCTGAACCCGGATCTCCCACTCGCCGCCATACTGACGGAAGAAATCCACCACGGCTTCGCGCAGGCCATCCGGCTTGCCGTTGAGATCGACCGGGGCGTCCTTGAGCGCCGTCAGCTCAGCGCTCACCGGCGCAACCGAGACCTTGGCTATGTAGTCGCCGTAGCGGATCGGCGCCTGCGAGAAGAAGGTCTCGCCCAGGATATGCGTCTCCGGATGCCCGCCGAGGGACTTCAGCGCGACGCTCTGGCCGCCGAACGCCTCGATCAGGGTTTCCAGGCCCCGCGAGACCGCCGACACCACCTTCTTGGTGCGGTCGAGCCGGTCGGTGGTCTTTTCGAGAAGCTTGAGATTCTGGGCGAACGGTTTTGGCTTTGCCTGAAAGGTCGGCCCATTCACCAGAACGAAATCCTGGGTCGTGCCGCCCTCCGATCCCGGCAGTCGCTCACCCTCGACCTCAGCCACCTTGATCGCAAGACCGCGCGGGGTGGAGACGCTGTCGTCGAGAATGTCCCCAGGGGTGGTCGAGAGCCTTAAGGCAACCGGGTAGGTGCTGGCCTTGGCGAACAGGCCTTGGGCAAGAACCGGCGGCAGGTCGGGGAGCACATGCAGCTCGCCCTTGAGGACGCCGTGGCTCTTGGCGTGCACACTGCGGACGGGACGGCCGTAATCCTCCAGGGTCTTCTCCCGGATCTTCTGCATCGATTCCAGAATGCTCGCTCCGACCTCCGCCTCGTCCGGATGGGGCGTCTCGACGGAAGGGCTGTAGCGCACGGGCGACTGCGGGGGCGTCAGGCTGGATCGCGGCAAGGGAGGGCTCCGTCCTTGGGAAGAGGGCCGTCCGGCCCGATGGGAGCAAGTCGGAACCGTGGCATTGGTTCCTGCCTGCCGGGATCAAGGAACCCTTGCAGGAATCCCATGCGTCCGCGCTTTATTATCCGCCCCGGCGCTGCTAAAAGGCTCCCCATGCCCATGGTTTCTCAGGTTCTGCCGGCGGCCCGGATAGGCGCGGCGCGAATTATCGGCCCGGCTTTCGCATGACCTGCGAAGGTCCGGGATCCTAGCCGTTCGCCCTCAAAGAGAAGCCTGATGCGCCCGCCTTGACCCGGGCCACACGAGACCTGATTGATCGTCATGACCGATAAGCTAGACCGCGCTGCCCGCGACTATTCCGAAACCCTGTTCCTGCCCCAGACCGAGTTTCCCATGCGGGCCGGTCTGCCGCAGCGGGAGCCGCTGCTCCTGCAGCGCTGGAACGAGAACCGGCTCTATGAGCGTCTGCGCGAGGTCCAGAAGGGCCGTCCGCGCTTTGTGCTGCATGACGGCCCTCCCTATGCCAACGGCAACATCCATATCGGCCACGCGCTCAACAAGATCCTGAAGGATCTCGTGGTCCGCTCGCAGGGCATGCTGGGCTTCGACTCCAACTACGTGCCCGGCTGGGACTGCCACGGCCTGCCGATCGAGTGGAAGATCGAGGAGGAGTACCGGGCCAAGGGCAAGAACAAGGACGATGTGGACATCGTCGAATTCCGCCGCGAGTGCCGCGCCTTCGCCGAGAAGTGGATCGACGTGCAGCGCGAGGAGTTCAAGCGCCTCGGTGTCGAGGGCGACTGGACGAACCCGTACCAGACCATGAGCTTCGACGCGGAAGCGCAGATCGCCCGCGAGATCATCAAGTTCGCGGTGAGCGATCAGCTCTATCGCGGCTCGAAGCCGGTGATGTGGTCCGCGGTCGAGAAGACGGCGCTGGCCGAGGCCGAGGTCGAGTATCACGAGAAGACCTCCACGACGATCTGGGTGAAGTTCAAGATCACCAACACGCTCGACGGCGATCTCGACGGCGCGTCCGTGGTGATCTGGACGACCACGCCCTGGACGATCCCGGCCAACCGCGCCATCGCCTATGGCGAGAACATCGCCTACGGCCTCTACGAGGTCACGGAAGCAGCGGACGACAACTGGGCGAAGGTGGGCGACCGCCTCGTCATCGCCGACAAGCTCGCGGCCGACGTGTTCGCCGCCGCGCGTGTTGCCGGATATGAGCGCGTGAAGGACGTGCTGCCGGTGATGCTCGAGCGCTGCGCGCACCCGTTCCGTGGTCTTGAAGGCGCGAACGGCTACTGGGATTTCGGCGTGCCGGTGCTGCCGGCCGATTACGTCACCGACGATGCGGGCACGGGCTTCGTGCACACGGCTCCCGGCCACGGCGCGGATGACTACAATACTTACGTAAAGCATCGCGACGTGTTCGCCGCCTGCGGCACGAAAGAGGTGCCGCATACGGTCTCGCCGGATTCGTCCTACTTCCCCGACGTGCCGTTCTTCGCGGGCGAGCGCATCTACGACGACAAGGGCAAGGATGCGGGCGCCAATGAGGCGGTGATCAAGAAGCTCGTCGAGGTCGGCGCGCTGATCGCGCGCGGGCGCCTCAAGCACCAGTATCCCCATTCCTGGCGCTCGAAGGGTCCGCTGATCTTCCGTAACACGCCGCAATGGTTCATCTCCATGGACAAGCCGCTCAGCGGCGAGGGCGGCGTTCACCAGGCTGCGCCTCTGGTCCTTCAGCCGGAGGAGCCCGCCCGCGATACGCTCCGCACCCGCGCGCTCAACGCCATCAAGACCGTCGAGTGGGTGCCGGAATCCGGCGCGAACCGCATCAACGGCATGATCGAGAACCGTCCTGACTGGGTGGTGTCGCGCCAGCGCGCCTGGGGCGTGCCGATTGCCGTGTTCGTGAAGAAGAACAGCAACGAGATCCTCAAGGACGAGCGCGTGAACAACGCCATTGCCGAGGCCTTCGAGAAGGAAGGTGCGGATGCATGGTATGCGGGTGACGGTTCACGCTTCCTCAAGCCCTTCGGTTATGAGCTGAGCGATTTCGACAAGGTGAACGACATCCTCGACGTGTGGTTCGACTCGGGCTGCACCCATGCCTTCGCGCTGGAGAAGCGCGAGGACCTGAAGGTGACGCGCAAGGTCGATGGCGGTCCCGATCAGGTCATGTATCTCGAAGGATCGGACCAGCATCGCGGCTGGTTCCACTCCTCGCTGCTGGAGAGCTGCGGCACGCGCGGTCGCGCGCCTTACGACATCGTTCTGACCCACGGCTTCGTCCTGGACGAGAAGGGTCAGAAGATGTCGAAGTCGCTCGGCAACGTGGTCGCCCCGCAGAAGGTGATCCAGGATTCGGGCGCCGATATTCTGCGCCTGTGGGTGGCGGCCTCCGACTACTCGGACGATCTGCGCATCGGCCCGGAGATCCTGAAGACCTTCGTCGAGACCTACCGCAAGCTGCGCAACACGATCCGCTGGATGCTGGGCTCGCTCGCGCATTTCCGCGAAGCTGATAAGGTTGCTTTCAACGAAATGCCGGAGCTGGAGCGTTTCGTGCTCCACCGCCTTTCTGAGCTCGACGGCGAGATGCGCGAGGCCTACAGCAGCTTCGATTACAAGCGGGTGATTGCGCTCCTCAACTCGTTCATGACCACGGACCTGTCGGCATTCTATTTCGACATCCGCAAGGACGCGCTCTACTGCGATCCGATCTCGAGCAAGGTGCGCAAGAGCGCCCTGACCGTGATCGACCAGACCTTCCGCTGCGTGGCGACGTGGATCGCGCCGATCCTCGCCTTCACGGCAGAGGAAGCGTGGCTTGAGCGCTATCCAGAGGCCGAGTCGGTGCATCTCGAGACCTTCCCCGACGTGCCGGCGGAATGGCGCGACGAGGCGCTCGCGGAGCGCTGGTCGAAGGTGCGCCGCGTGCGCCGTGTCGTCACGGGTGCACTCGAGATCGAGCGTGCGCAGAAGCGCATCGGCGCGAGCCTGGAGGCTGCGCCCGTGGTGCACATCGCGGATGAGAGCCTGCTCCAGGCCGTCCAGGGCCTCGACCTTGCCGAGATCTCGATCACGTCCGGCATCCAGGTGGTGCAGGGCGAGGGGCCGGCTGACGCTTTCCGCCTCGAGGACGTGAAGGGCGTGGCGGTCGTGCCGGGTCTGGCTCAAGGTCGCAAGTGCGCCCGGTCATGGAAGGTCACCCCGGAGGTGGGCAGCGATCCGAACTATCCGGACGTGACGCCCCGCGATGCGGCAGCCCTGCGGGAGTGGGACCAGCTCAAGGCGGCGGCGGAATGAGCAAGGCGAACGGGACCGGCGCGCCGCTGCCCGAGGCCGGCGCGACCTCTCAGGCCGGCCCGCAGCGCTCCGGCGCTGCGACGCGTCCGCGCAGCCCGAGGAACCCCGGCAAGAGCCGCACGGTTCGCAAAGGTCTCTCGGCCGCCGCGATCCTCGGCTTCTCGGCCGCTCTGATCACGCTCGTCCTCGACCAGGCGACCAAGCTCTATACCCTGTTCGTCTTCGACCTGCCGGTGAAGGAGCCGGTGGAGTTCGCCCCGTTCATCAACCTGATCGTGGTGTGGAACCGGGGCATCTCCTATGGGCTGTTCCAGCAGAACTCCGATCTTGGCCGCTGGGTCCTGATCGTGGTGTCGATCCTGGCCGCCATTGGGTTGTCCCTCTGGATCCGCCGCACCACGGCCAAGCTCCTGGCAACGTCCCTCGGGCTCATCGTCGGCGGGGCCGTCGGCAATGTCATCGACCGGCTGGCCTATGGGGCCGTGTTCGATTTCATCCAGTTCCACATCGGGTCATGGTCCTGGTACGTGTTCAACGTGGCGGATGCGGCCATCGTTGCGGGGGTGGTCGGTTTGCTCTATGACTCCTTCGTCCTGGAAGGGCGTCGGGCGAAGAAATGATATTCTGCAGCGCCCGGCTGCCATATGTTCGCCTGAATGAGCGATCAGGCCTTCCGGCCACAACGAGAAACCAATGGTGGGTGCCATGAAGGGAATGAAAATCGTAGGGTGCGCGGGGGCTCTGGCGCTTCTGGTCGCCGCTACCGGCGCTTCGGCGCAGGAGGGCGAAGGCATGAAGAGCATTCTTGGCGCCATCGGCATCATTCCCAAGGAGAAGGCGCCCATCGTCTATAACGAGCGTGCTCCTCTCGTGCTCCCGCCGAAGCTGGACCTGCCCGCGCCGGCCCCAGGCGGCGGTGCCGAGGCGCGCAACGGCAACTGGCCCAACGACCCCGACGTGGCAGCACGCCGCAAGGCGGCGGCCGAGGCCCGGACGCCCTGGACCAGCTCGGAAGCCTACAAGCTCAATGAAGGCCGCCGTCTCTCCGTCGAGGAGATGCGCGCCGGACGCAACCCGAATAACATCGCCACGGCTGCACCCGCTCGCTCCGGCGCACAGGCCGATATGAGCCGCATGACCCCGGACGAGCTTCGCTCCTTCTCGATGAAGGACGATGACGTGAAGCTTCAGGGTGACGGTTTGGAGCGCCGCTATCTCAGCGATCCTCCCGGAACGCTCCTCAAGGCCCAGGGTGGCGGCAAGCTCAAGGCTTCCGCCGATCCGGTGATCAACGGCGATCCCGAGGGACCACAGGCCTTCATCCGCCAGCAGCAAGAGCGCAGGCGATAGCCACTCACTCTTCTCTCTTTTTCAGGCGAACGGGTTCCCCCGCTTCGCCTGAAAACGTTATGGGGTCCTGAAAAGGCCAAGCCTGGTTTCCCCTTTCCGTGCGAACTGTCTCCCCACCGGAAAGTTTCGCGGCCTCGCTTGCGTACCCCCTCAATTTGACTATTCCCGTAGGTCTATCCTGCGAAACGATTTGATGTCGCCAAGGTTGAAACGTCATGGACACTGCCTCTAAGCCCATTCTTCGCGCGGACGCCGCTTCCTTCGGGCGAACGGAAGGCAGTGGCCCGAACCTGTCCTCCTTCACTCTCGACAACGGTCTCGATGTTGTGGTCATCCCCGATCATCGCGTTCCCGTCGTCACGCACATGATCTGGTATCGCAACGGTTCGGCGGATGATCCGATCGGCCAGTCGGGCATCGCGCATTTCCTCGAGCATCTGATGTTCAAGGGCACGGAGAAGCATCCGGCCGGCGAGTTCTCCAAGGTCGTGTCCGGCCTCGGCGGCCAGGAGAACGCGTTCACGTCCTTCGACTACACGGCGTACTTCCAGCGCGTCGCGCGCGAGAACCTCAAGACCATGATGGAGTTCGAGGCCGACCGCATGACGAACCTCCTCCTGGAGGAGTCCGTCATCGCTCCCGAGCGGGACGTGGTGCTGGAAGAGCGCCGCATGCGCGTCGAGACCGATCCTTCGGCGCAGCTGTCCGAGGCCATGGCCGCCTCGCTCTTCGTGCATCATCCTTATGGCATTCCGATCATCGGCTGGATGCACGAGATCGAGACGCTCAACCGCGATCACGCGCTCGATTATTATCGCCGCTTCTACACGCCTGAGAACGGCATCCTCGTGGTGGCCGGCGACGTGACCGAGGACGAGGTGCGCCGCCTGGCCGACACCACCTATGGCCGCGTCGCGCCGCAGGGCAAGCGCCCGGTGCGTGTGCGCCCGCGCGAGCCGGAGCCCGTGGCGGCCCGTCACATCACGGTCGCCGACCCCAAGGTCGAGCAGCCCACCTTGCAGCGGCTCTATCTCGTGCCGTCCTGCCGCACAGCCTCGCAGCGCGATTGCTATTCGCTCGAACTGCTCGCCGAGGTCATCGGCGGCGGCCCGACGTCGTATCTCTACCGCAAGCTCGTCATGGAGCGCGGCATCGCGGTGAATGCAGGCGCCTGGTACATGTCCTCCGCCATGGAAGACACGCGCTTCTGCGTCTATGCGGTTCCGGCCGAGGGCGTGTCGCTTCAGGCCCTGGAAGAAGCCGTCGATCAGGTGCTCAAGACGATCCCGTCCGAGGCGCTGGATGGGGATTCCATTGAGCGCGCCAAGACGCGCCTCGTGGCCGAGACGATCTATTCCACCGACAGCCAATCCTCGCTCGCCCGCATCTACGGCTCGGCGCTCGCCATCGGTGAGACCATCGAGGAGGTGCGTCGCTGGCCGGTCGAAATCGAGACCGTTCTCAAGGACGACCTCGCATCTGCCGCCGAGCGCTATCTTGTCCCCCGCCGCTCCGTGACGGGCTACCTGCAGAAGTCGGCTTCGTAAGCTGCCTGCCCCAGAATTTGAGGTCACAATGACAGCTTCTGTCGAAACCCTGTCCTCGTCTCCGACCCAGGTGAAGGCGCTGACCTCACCGGGCGGCGTCGAGGCTTGGCATGTCGAGTCCGATGTGGTGCCGCTCATCGCCGTCTCGTTCATCTTCGAGGGCGGCTCGGCGCATGATCCGGCGGACAAGCCGGGTGTCGCGCAGATGCTCGCGCGCCTGCTCGACGAGGGTGCCGGCGATTATGATTCCGACGCCTTCCAGGAGCGCCTGGCTGCGCGCGCCATCGAGCTGTCCTTCAATGCCGGCAATGATGCGCTCGGCGGCTCCCTGAAGACGCTGGTCAAGCATGCGGACGAAGCCTTTGAGCTGATGCGCCTAGCGCTGGCCGAGCCGCGCTTCGATCAGGATTCCATCGAACGCGTGCGGGCTCAGACGATTGCCGGCCTGAAATACCAGCAGAACGATCCCGGCGTGATGGCGACCCGCCGTTTCTTCGAGGAAGGCTTTGCCGGTCATCCTTACGGCCGCCCAACGTCTGGCACACCCGAGAGCGTCGCGGCGATCACGCGGGATGATCTCGTGGCCATGCACCGGGCGATCATCGCCCGCGGACGCGTCAAGGTCGCGGTGGTCGGCGCCATCGGGGCCGACAATCTGTCGGCGCTGCTCGACAGGGTGTTCGGCTCTCTTCCTGAAGCGAAGGCTCTCGGAATCATCGAGCCCGCGACGCTGCAGAAGACCGGTTCGCGCATCGTAGTCGATCTCGACGTGCCGCAATCGGTCATTCGCTTCGGCATGAACGGCATTGCCTGGAGCGATCCGGGCTTTATCCCGGCCTATGTGCTCAACCACATCCTGGGTGGCGGCGCCTTCACGTCTCGCCTGTTCCAGGAGGTGCGCGAGAAGCGCGGCCTCGCCTACAGCGTCGGCACATCGCTGGTGAGCTACCGCTCCGCCGCCATGACCTGGGGCTATACGGCCACCAAGAACGAGCGCGTGGTTGAGGCTCTCGATGTCATCACCGGTGAGATGGCGAAGCTCACGAGCGAAGGCCCCTCCGACGAGGAGTTGCAGAAGGCCAAAGACTACCTCATCGGCTCCTATGCGCTCGGCTTCGACACCTCGACCAAGATTGCCCATACGTTGGCCCAGATCGCCTTCGAGGGGCTCGGTATCGACTATATCGGCCGCCGCAACGCCCTCGTCGGCGCAGTCACGCAGGCCGATATCCGCAAGGCCGCCGAGCGCATCTTTGGCGATGGCCAGATGCTGACGGTGATCGCGGGACGGCCCACCGGCGTGTGAGGCCACGCCTGACGGTCGGTCATGTGCTGCGGTCGTCGGGCAGAATAACGAGCGGGTGTCCCCTCTGAGCAGTGGCATTCCGGCTTAAAGCATCGGACGTGCGTCCGATTTCACGTCCGATGCTTTAGCTATTTGAATTGACGCATCTTTCCACGCAAAACCGGTGCCCACTTTTGCGTTCGATGCTCTAGCCCTAGCCGTGCCCCCCTGTGTGCCCTAATCTTGCGCTCCAACTTGCAACGAGTCGGAGTACGCCTATGCCCCTGCAGCAATCGATCGATCTTGCCCTGGATGCCAATATCGGGGAGGGCGGTCTGTCGCAGGCAGCGCTGGATGAGGCGCTCGGGCTCGTCGGCCAGGCTATGAAGCGGCTGGCGGAAGACGATTCTTCGGGGCGTCTGCCGCTGCTCCATATGCCCCGCACCACGGACGATCTGGCGAGCATCCGCGAGGCGGCCACCTTCCTGCGCGACGATGCCACCGACGTGGTGTTCCTTGGTACAGGCGGATCGAGCCTCGGCGGCCAGACCCTGGCCCAGCTGAAGGATTACGCGGTGCCGGGTGCCGGGCGCTTCACCGAGAGCCCCCGAGTGCACTTCCTCGACAATCTCGATCCCGTCACCTTCGACCGGGTGCTGCACAAGCTGCCGCTCTCCTCGACCAAATTCGTGTCGATCTCGAAGTCCGGCGGCACGGGCGAGACCCTGATGCAGACGATTGCCGTGCTCACGGCCCTCGACAAGGCGGGCCTGAGTGCGCACCCAAAGGACGTGTTCTTGGGCCTGTCCGAGCCGCGCAAGGATGGCAGCCGAAATGCGCTGCGCGATCTGCTGGAGCCCGAGGGCGTGCGCTTTCTCGAGCATCACACCGGCATCGGCGGGCGTTACTCGGTGCTCACCAATGTGGGCCTGCTGCCGGCAGCCGTCCTCGGCCTCGACATTGCGGCGATCCGTCAGGGGGCTGCTGACGCCTACGAACCCTTCCGCAACGGCGCTTCCGCCAAGGATGCGCCGGCGGCGCTCGGTGCGGCCCTCAACGTGGCCATGGCCCGTAACGGCAAGGGCATCACCGTGGCGATGGGCTATGCGGATCGGCTCGAGCGCTTCACCCGTTGGTGGGTGCAGCTCTGGGCCGAGAGCGTCGGCAAGGACGGCCACGGCACCCAGCCGGTAGCGGCCATTGGCCCGGTGGACCAGCACAGCCAACTCCAGCTCTACCTCGCGGGCCCCAACGACAAGCTCTTCACGGTCATGACCACGGGCGTGGCGGGCAAGGGGCCGCTCATGGACGAGAAGCTCGCCAAGCGGGCCGGCGAGCCGGGCTTCGGCGGCAAGCATATCGGCGATCTGGTGGCCGCGCAGGGCCGCGCCACCGCCGACACCCTGGCCAAGAATGGCCGTCCGACCCGCCAGATCCATATCGAAAAGCTCGACGAGCGCGCGGTCGGCGAAATCCTCATGCATTTCATGCTGGAGACGATCCTCGCCGGCTACGCCCTGGGGGTCGATCCGTTCGATCAGCCTGCGGTGGAAGAGGGCAAGATCCTGGCGAAGCAGTACCTCGCGCAGGGCTGAGGAGCGGCCATTGCCGAGAGGTGGTCATCCCGGGGCCGCGCAGCGGAACCCGGGATCGTCAGCCGAGAGCGGCGCAAGAGCCCTCCTCCCAACAAGGGGGAGGGGGAGGAGCACCCTATCCTGTACCCGATCCCGGATCGGCTGACGCCGTCCGGGATGACGACGCTGGTAAGTGAGCAGGGGAATAACGTCGCGCGTTCTGGTTTCTGCCGCCTTCAACGCCTATCTTCCCTTCATCCGAATCCTTGAGACCCGCAATCCTCATGCATGTGCGCCGCCTCGATCCCATCCTCGTCGACCGCATCGCTGCGGGCGAGGTTGTCGAGCGCCCGGCGGCGGCCGTGAAGGAGCTGGTTGAGAATGCGGTCGATGCGGGCGCCACCTCCATCGAAATCACCGTGGAGGCAGGCGGGCGCCGCCTGATCCGCATCGTCGATGACGGCCGGGGCATGACGCCCGAGGATCTGGAGCTGGCCGTCGAACGCCACGCGACCTCGAAGCTTCCGGACGGCGACCTGTTCGCCATCAACACATTGGGTTTCCGGGGCGAGGCGCTGCCCTCCATCGGCGCGGTGGCGCGGCTCTCCATCGTGTCGCGGACAGTTGAGGCCGAGACCGGCAGCGCCATCGTGGTGGAAGCGGGCATCAAGAGCCCGGTGCGGCCTGCACCTGCGCCCAAGGGCACCCGCGTGGAAGTGACGGACCTGTTCTCCGCTACGCCCGCGCGCCTAAAGTTTCTGAAGAGCGACCGCTCGGAGGCGCAGGCCGTGGCGGAGATCGTCAAGCGGCTCGCCATCGCGCATCCCACTGTTCGCTTCACCCTGTCGGGCGAGCACATCACGGCGTTCACCTATCCGCCGGAGGAGCCCGGCGAACACGGCTTCCTGCGCCGCCTCTCACGGGTGCTGGGGTCTGAGTTCCACGAGAACGCCATGGCGATCGGCGTGGAGCGCGAGGGCGTGCGGCTGAGCGGTTTCGCGAGCCTGCCGACCTATCACCGCGGCACCGGCACGGCGATCCATTTCGTGGTCAACGGCAGGCCTGTGCGCGACAAGCTGCTGCTCGGCGCCGTGCGCGGCGCCTATGCGGATGTGATGGCGTCGGACCGGCACCCGGTGCTCGCCGTCATGATCGATCTCGATCCGCGCAGCGTCGACGTGAACGTGCATCCGGCCAAGACCGAGGTGCGCTTCCGCGATCCCGCTTTCGTGCGCGGCTTCGTGGTCGGAGCGCTGAAGGAGGCCATCACCCGCTACGCGTTCAGGGCCTCCTCGACCGGCGGCACACGCACGCTCGAGAGCCTGCGCCCGCAAGGCGCGGTGCCCCTGCGCCCGGCCTATCCGCACCGCGCCCATGCGATCCGCCCCACTGGCGCCTTCGCGAACTGGCAGGCACCGCTCGATGCGCCGGAGGCATCCTACACATCGGGCCTTTCTGAGCGGCAGGCGAGCCTGCCCGATCTTGCGATGCCCTCCGCCGACAGCCGCGCAACGCTGCATGAGATGGAGCCGCAGGCAGAGGAATCGCCCCTCGGTGCCGCACGCGCGCAGCTGCATGGCACCTATATCGTGACGCAGACGCAGGACGGCATCGTCATCGTCGACCAGCATGCGGCGCATGAGCGCCTTGTCTATGAGCGGCTGAAGCGGGAGCGTGCCTCATCGGGCATCGCCCGGCAATTGCTGCTCATTCCCGAAGTGGTCGATCTCGATCCTGTGGATGCGGACCGCGTTCTGTCGGAGGCGTCCTCCCTCGAGAGCCTCGGCCTCGTGGTCGAGCCGTTCGGTCACGGCGCGCTGCTCGTGCGCGAGGTGCCGTCCGCGCTGGCAGGCGGTCGCATCAAGGCGCTGGTGCAGGATGTGGCCGATGCGCTCGCCGAATGGGGGCAGGGCGCTTCAAGCCCACTGGAGGAGCGGCTCGATGCGGTTCTCTCGCGCATGTCCTGCCACGGCTCGATCCGCGCCGGGCGGCGCCTGCGGCCGGAGGAGATGAACGCGCTCCTGCGTGAGATGGAGGCGACGCCGCTCTCAGGCCAGTGCAACCACGGGCGTCCGACTTACGTGGAACTGAAGTTGAGCGACATCGAGCGCCTGTTCGGCCGGCGATAGGTTGGCTCAAGGTTAACCTGGGACCTAGGTGATCAGGCGCTGGCAAACCTGATCAAAAGGGTTTGCCGCTAACAGACGAACCATTCCTCACACATGAACTCTGACACGCACTTCTTGTCTGCGATGTCGTAGTAAGCCGTGTCGTCTTTCATCTGCCGCTTGCACTTTCGGTCATGCGAGCCGGGATAGGTGCAGACATAGGGAAGATTGTCGCTGGGCTTGAAGCCGCTCGGTCTCAGCTTTCCTCCGACCCGCGTACAATCGGATTGCCTGCTGATCGCCTGCTCGGCCCCGGATGACGGGGTTATGGGCGCAATCTGCAAAGTGCTGGTGGCAACGAGGACGATCAGAAGCTTACGAGAATAGGACATCGGCTTCCCCCAATTCGAGAGGAGGCAAGCATGGCAATAAAGTTTCGTCAATGGCCCTGTACGTATTGGCAGACGGGTCGGTTGGTCAGATATTTGTCTGCCAGAGCTTGAGGCTCTTGCGCATCGGCTTGGCGGCCAGATGCGCCGGCATGGCGGCCTGATCGAGGCAATCCTCGAAGCTGGGGGTGCGAGGCGCTTCCACGCTCATGCCCGCGTCAGCATCATCCGAGCTGAACGCGATCCCGGCGAAAGCACCCCGGCGCCAGCACACCCGCGCCCGGCGGACCTGCAGGTCGTGGGCCGCGATGAACAGCTCGAAGGTCTCGGGCAGGTCCATCTGCGGCTTCAGGGCGATCCTGGCGCCGCCGGTCGAGATGTCCTTCACCGTGCACGGGATCATCGCGTCAGGCCCCAGCAGGATCTGCGCCGGATGTTGGGCAGGAAAGCGCCTGGCGTGCCGGCGGTTGTCGGAGGCAGTGACGGAGACCATGGAAGCGACCCGGGACAAATGGCCAATGAAGCTTTGCATTAACCATTTGTTAACCGGCTTCTCAAGTCCCTCGAAAGGGGTATCCCCGAAGAGACTGGGGATTGCGGTCTGTGCTGGAGCATCAAATCGATCCCAAAAGTGCAGATCCACTTTTGGGATCGATGCTTCAACGCGACGGACCCTTCCGTTCCGCCGAGGCCGCCCAGATGTTCAGGTTGCCCTCACCGGCGAAGCGGTCGATCTCGGCAAGCTCCTCCGGGGTGAAGGACAGGTTCTTGAGCGCGCCGACGCAATCGACGACCTGCTCGGGACGGCTCGCGCCGATGAGCGCCGAGGTCACGCGTCCGCCGCGCAACACCCAGGCGAGCGCCATCTGGGCCAGCGTCTGCCCCCGTCGCTCGGCGATGCTGTTGAGGCTGCGGATGCGCGCAAGGTTGTCCTCGTTCAGGAAAGTGGTGCGCAGGGACTTGCCCTGCGCGGCGCGGCTCTCTTCGGGAATGCCGTTCAGGTATTTCGTGGTCAGCATGCCCTGAGCCAGCGGCGAGAACACGATGGAGCCCATGCCTGCATCGTCGAGGGTGTCGAGCAGGCCATCCTCCTCGATCCAGCGGTTGAGCATGGAATAGCTCGGCTGGTGGATGATGCAGGGCGTCCTCAGCTCGCGCAGGATCGCCACGGCCTCGCGGGTGCGCTGGCTGTTGTAGGACGAGAGGCCCACATAAAGCGCCTTGCCTTGCCGCACTGCCGAGTCCAGGGCCAGCATGGTCTCTTCCAGCGGCGTGTCCGGATCGAAGCGGTGGGAATAGAAGATGTCCACATAATCGGCGCCTAAGCGCTTGAGGCTCTGGTCGAGGCTGGAGAGCACATATTTGCGGCTGCCCCACTCACCGTAAGGACCCGGCCACATGCGGTAGCCGGCCTTGGTGGAGATCACCAGCTCATCGCGAAGCCCGTGGAACTCGCTGCGCAGGATCTCGCCGAACAGGGTTTCCGCCGAGCCCGGAGGCGGCCCGTAATTGTTGGCGAGATCGAAGTGCGTGATGCCGAGGTCGAACGCCGTGCGGCAGATCTCCCGCGCAGTGGCGGCCGATTTGTCCTCGCCGAAATTGTGCCAGAGCCCCAATGAGATCGCCGGCAGCAGCAGCCCGCTATGGCCGCACCGGTTGTAGATCATCGAGTCGTAGCGGTTGGCGGCAGGCAGGTAGGCCATCGGATTCTCCAGCGCAGCAACGGGACTGAAGGCTTACATAGCGCGGCCGATGTTTGTTCAACAACACGGGCGCAGGATGTGGCTCTCTTTCCCTCCCCCTTGTGGGGAGGGATTAAGGGTGGGGGTGTGTGCACCAACATCTCAGAACGTAGCGCCGGCACCCCCACCTCCAACTCCTCCCTACAAGGGGGAGGAGGGCAGGTCGTGGATCATTCGAAACGCGTGACGACGCTGATGCCGAGCCCCTCGAACCGGTCCATGGCCATGAGGGCGGCGGGCGCCTCGTCCAGGCTCAGATGCTTGCCGACCAGCTTCTGCGGGGTGAGCTTGCCGGTGCGGATCATCGCCATCATGTCGTGGTAGCGGAAGGCCTGCATGCCGTGGCTGCCGTAGATCTCCAGTTCATGCGCGATGATCTGCGCCATCGGCACGGAGGCGCGGGCATGATCGCCCACCATCAGCCCAACCTGCACGTGACGCCCGCGACGACGCAAATTGGCGATGGAGTTGAAGCAGGTGGCCGGATGCCCCAGCGCATCCACCGACACATGCGCGCCGCCTTTCGTAATCTCCCTCACGGCGCCGATCACGTCGGCGGAATCGCGGGCATTGATCGTCGCGACCGCACCCATCTCGCGCGCGAAGGCAAGCTTCTCGTCGGTCAAATCGATGGCGATCACGTTTGCCCCCATGGCGCTGGCGATCATGATGGCCGAGAGCCCGACGCCGCCGCAGCCGTGCATCGCCACCCATTCGCCGGGCTTCACCCGGCCCTGGTCGACGATGGCGCGGAACGACGTGACAAAGCGGCAGCCGAGGCTGGCCGCGGTGGCAAAATCCAGTTCCTCGGGAAGCGCCACGAGGTTCGTGTCCGCGTAGTCCACCGCCACATATTCCGCGAACGACCCCCAGGCCGTGAAGCCCGGCTGGAATTGCTGTTCGCAGACCTGGTGGTTGCCCGAGTTGCATTCGTGGCAATGTCCGCATCCGCCGACGAACGGCACCGTGACACGGTCGCCCTTCTTCCAGCGCGTTACCTGCTTGCCGGTGGCAAGAACGGTGCCGGCGAGTTCGTGCCCCGGCACATGCGGCAAAACCACGTCGGGATCATGTCCCATCCAGCCATGCCAGTCGCTCCGGCACAGGCCCGTCGCCTCCACCTTGATCACGACGCCCTCCGCCGAGGGCGTCGGATCCGGCACGTTCTGCACGCGCGGTGGCTGACCGAATTGCTCGAAGAGAACCGCTTTCATGATGAACCCTTCCTCGGTGACGTGTGAAGAGGCGGTATAGCGGCCGCTTAAAGGGAGGGCAAATGCTTACATGATCATGCAGGCGCGCTCTTGCGCCTCCACTGTCATCCCCGCGCAGGCGGGGATCCATAAACACCACGCTTCAGAAGAGGACGGGCAGCGTCCCACCTGGTTCTGCCCCGTCAGCGGTTATGGATCCCGGGCTCTGCTATGCGGCCCCGGGATGACAGTGAGGGTGAAAGGTGGTCGCGCTCTATGTCGATCAAATCACGAAGAAGTCGTGATAGGTCAGCTTGAGGTTTTTCGACAAGGTGGCGATCTTCACCTGAGCCTTCGAGCCGGTGCCGTCCTGGTCGTAATAGAGCGCCCCCGTCTTGCTGTCATAGACGATGCGGTCCTCCCGATCCTGCGCGGCATTGCCCTTCACGAACATGTCCGACTTGAACTTCACGCCCTTCGACGAGTCCCTTCCGAGCTTGGTGAAAATCTTGTTCTCGAGTTGAATGGAGTCATACTTCGTGCTGAAGTCGTATATCCGGTCCACGTTCTTGGTCTTGCTGAGCTTCGTGTCGAACACGAACACGTCCTTGCCCGTTCCGCTACCGCCATAGAGCCTGTCGTTTCCGGAGCCGCCATAAAGCGTGTCATTGCCGGCATCGCCGTAGACGCGGTCGTCACCGGAAGAGGCCTTGATCACATCATGGCCGCCGAGGCCCTTGAGCGTGTTCTTGCCGGTATGCCCGAGGATCTCGTTGGCCGTGTCGGAGCCTGTGAGATTGGCGGATGTCTTCGAGGAAATGCCGGAAAGCCGCAACACTTCGATGTGGGCATCGGCCTTCAACGCATAGCTCCCGCCGACGATCACCGTATCGCGGCCCTCATCGGCAGCTTCTTCGACAACATCTCCCGATTTGACGGTGTAGGTGTCATCGCCGCCGCGGGCCGTGAGGAGCGCGGAGCCATTGCCGGTGAAGATATCGGCATGACTTGAGCCGATCACGCCTTCGATGCTGATGAAGATGTCGCCGTCCGGGCTTGCGCCAGTGGCGAGATTGACCGTGACGCCTGAGGCTGCGCTGGCGTAGGACGCGAAATCGAAGCCGTCACCACCATCCAGAGTATCGGCACCTGCACCGCCATCGAGGGTGTTGCCGAATTTGTTGCCTCTCAGGGTGTTCCTCAACTCGTTGCCGGTTGCGTTCACGCCTTGAAGGTCTGCCGCGAGAATAAGGGTTTCGATCCCGTTGGCCATGGTATAGCGTTCGCCGGAGATCAGGATGACGGTATCGTTCGACCCGGAGCTGTCCTCGATCACGTCCGAGGCGTTGGCCTTGTAGGTGTCGTTCCCGGCCCCGCCTATGAGAATATCGCGACCGGCGCCGCCATCAAGGATGTCATCGCCCGTGCCTCCTGCAAGCGTGTCGTTGAAGGCGGTGCCGATATACTGGTCGTCCCGGTTCGTACCCGTCAGAGAAACCGCTTCGGTTCGCGGATCGACGATCTGGATGCCGTTTGAAAGATGCACGGCAATGCGCCCGTCAGCCAGCAGCGACAATCCCTTAACTGAGAACTTTCCCTCTGCGGCTGGCTCACTCACGAGCAACTTGTCGCTCACACGTTCCCCATCTGCGTTGAAGATCGCCAAGCGAACTTCCGAGTTCAGAGGGAAATCGTTCGGAACGACTTGAGCGGCAAGCGCAAAGCCGCCGCCCGGAAGAGCGAGAATATCAGGAGTGCCGACCGAAGCAGCATCCTGAGCGCTCGGGTAGAAAGCTAAGGGTCCAGTGTTAGTGTTAGCCGTGCCGTCAGAGTTGTAGACTTGAAACTCGACCGTGACCTCTGGTTCGGTACCGCTCTCATCGATCCCACCTTTCTCAGTCCAAGTGACAACGAAGCGACCATCTTCAAGAGCGGTTACCTCGATTGATTTCAGGTCCGAAGGCGCCACGACTGGGATGGAAAACGGACCTGACCGAGTGGGGTTCTGCGCATCTGATGTGTCCAGGATGTAAAAATGGTTTGCTGTTGTGCTCCCACGAACCACAGCGACCACATGGCCGTTCGAAAGAACCGTCAGATCAACTACGGATCCAAAATCGGGATTGCTGGATATATCGGCTGCAAATGTAGGGCCGAGGCTCACGGGATTTGAGAGAGTGCCATTCGCTCCCACGATGCGTACAAAGGCTTCGCCTGCATAGCTTCGATAAGCAACGGCAAGTGTGCCATCGCCAAGGCTGAGGATGTCGTCGGAGGCGTGAACACCATCCGCATATGATGGGGTAAGCTTCAGGCCGGCGATGGGGCGGGCTGAACCGAGAGGCTGCAGGTCGGCCCCATAGAGACTCAGCCACGCGACGCCATATTGAGCGCTATTGCTGTGACGCATGGACCACGTGATGGCGATACGCCCATCCGGGAGTTCTGCTGCAACGGGGTTCAGGACATACCGGTCGAAGTGAGTGGCGTTCGCCTCGGTCGTGTAGTCACTGGGCACGTCAAGGGTCTTCTCCTCCTTGAGCGTTCCATCCGCATTATAGACCCATGCTTTGAATCCGGATTCGTCCCACACTGTGCCGATCCGGCTGAGTACCAGGAATGTGCCGTTGCTGAGCGCTGTCACATGAGGGTTTCGGAGGCCAGCGGGAAGACTGATCTGGGATCCCCAGAGAAACGGTTCGGCCATGGCGATCCCCATCGCAGTCATAACATGGCGCCCTTCGGCGCAGTGACGCAATGTTATGCAGAATCAGCGATAGGACAACCGTCTTGTGAAACCGTGCTGTCGCAGGGCGAAACGATCACCCCATGAACCGCCCGAACACCACCTTGGTCTCTCCGTAATCCCGCCGCTCGATCTCCTCGAAACGCTCTGGCAGCGTGACTTCAACGCCCTGCGCTTCCTCCACGATCACGAGCGCATCGGGCACGAGCCAGCCGCCTTCGGCGCAGGAACGCAGGGCCTTTGGCGCGAGATCCCGGCCGTAGGGTGGGTCGCAGAACACCAGGGAGAAGGGCGCGTTCGGTGCAGCTTCTCCCATGCGCGTGGCATCGCGGCGGAAGAGGCGGGTGGCACCGCCGGCGCCGAGCGCTTCCACGTTCTCGCGGATGATGCCGCGGGCCTGCGCGCCATCGTCGACGAAGAGCGCGAAGGCGGCGCCGCGCGAGAGCGCTTCCAACCCTAAGGCGCCGGTGCCGGCGAACAGGTCGAGCACGCGCGCGCCCTCGAGGGGATCGTCATAGGAATGCTCGAGGATGTTGAAGAGCGTCTCGCGCAGGCGGTCCGAGGTCGGGCGGATGGCGTCCGAGCTCGGCCCTTTGAGCGAGCGGCCGCGCCAGCGCCCGCCCACGATTCTCATGGCCTAATCCCTGTCAGCGGCGGCCGCGCGGGCCGCCCTTGGAGCCACCTTTGAAGCCGCCCTTCGAGGCGCCTCCCTTGGATGCACCTCTGGGGCCGCCTTTGAAGCCACCGCCGGCACCGCCTCTCGGCCCACCGCGAGACGGTCCATCGCCGCGCGGAGGGCCGCGACGGGGACGCTCATCGTCACCGCGAGCGCGGAATGGGCGATCTCCCTGCGGTTTGCGGGGACGGTCGTCGCCTCCCTCGCGTGCACGGAACGGACGGTCTCCCTGCGGCTTGCGAGGGCGGTCATCGCCGCCTTCGCGCGAACGGAAGGGGCGGTCGCCCTGTGGCCTGCGCGGACGATCTTCGGAACCCTCATCTCGTGAGCGGAACGGCCTGTCGCCGGCCGGACGGCGCGGGCGGTCGTCGTCGCGGCGCGGCGGACGGCTTGCGCCCTCACGCCCGCGACGGGCCGGAGTCGCATCACGATCGTCACGGCGGCGTGGGCGGTCCTCAGCCCCAGCACCGCCACGGCCCCTGCGCGGAGCAGGCGCCTCTTCTTCCTGCGGCTGGCGCACGAGGCGCTCCACCCGGACCTTGCGGCCTTCCTTGGAGGTAATCGCGCCCATGCGTTCACGCTGACGCTCACCGGCTACAGCGCGGGCCTCGCGCGGATCGGCGCCGCGGCGGGGCATCTTTCTGCTCGGCGCATCCTCGTCGGTTTCGCCGGCGCGCCACACGCTGCGCTTGGGGTCGAGGCGCGACGGGCGCTTTGCGGGCTCTTCCTCGTCACGACCGCGACGTTCGCCGTCACGGGGACGGAACGGCCGTTCGTCATCGTCGCGACGGCGGCGCGGACGCTCCTCATCGCGGCCGCGGGCGGGCCGGGCAGGGCGCTCGTCACGGTCCTGGCGCTCCTTCTTCGAGGAGCCGAAAGGCGCGATGGGCTCGCGCACCGGGCTTTCGAAATCGACCCCGGCTTCCGCAGCAAGCGCTGCGCCGAGCTGATCCTTCAGAACCTTGGTCTTCACCTCTTCCACGAGGCCGTCTTCGAGGTCGCCGAGCTGGAACGGACCGAAGGACATACGGATCAGGCGGTTCACCTGCAGACCCATATGCTCCAGGATGCGCTTGATCTCGCGGTTCTTGCCCTCGCGCAGGCCCATCGTGATCCACGCGTTGTCGCCCTGGATACGGTCGAGGCGTGCTTCGATGGGGCCGTAATCGATCCCGTCGATGGAGATGCCGTTGCGGAGCCCGTCGAGATCGGCTTGGTTGATCTCGCCGTGGGCGCGCACCTTGTAGCGACGCAGCCAGCCGGTGTCCGGATGGGCGATGACGCGGGCGAGCCCGCCGTCATTGGTGAGCAGCAGCAGCCCTTCCGTGTTGATGTCGAGCCGGCCCACCGCCACCACGCGGGGCAGATCCTCGGGCAGGTTGTCGAACACGGTGGGGCGTCCCTCCGGGTCCTTCGCCGTGGTCACGAGGCCGCGCGGCTTGTGGAACAGCCACAGGCGCGTGCGCTCCTTGGCGGGCAGGGGCTCGCCGTCCACAGTGATCGTATCAGTTGCGGTCACGTTGACGGCCGGGCTCTCCAGCACCTTGCCGTTGAGGGTCACACGACCTTCCGCGATCATCACCTCCACGTCACGGCGGGAAGCAATGCCCGCACGGGCGATCACCTTGGCAATGCGATCCTCGACCGGCTCCTGGGGCTCGGCCTGCACGGCAGGCTGCTCCTCGCGGGCGCGGCGCGGGCGATCCTCGCTCGAGCGGTCGAAACGGCGCGGACGCTCATCGCTGCCGCGGCCCCGGAAGGGGCGGTCGCCATCCTCGCGACGCGGGCGGAAGGGCTTGTCGCCTCCTTCGCCACGAGGGCGGAACGGCTTGTCCCCCGCGCTGCGGGCGCGGAATGGCTTGTCGCCGCTCTCCGTGCGCGGTCGGAACGGCTTCTTGTCGCCGCCCTCAGAGCGGCGCGGACGGTCGTCGTTGTCACGGCTGCGGAAAGGCCGGTCGCCTCCCTCGGCCCGCGGACGGAAGGGCTTGTCGCCATCGCGGCTGCGGAAAGGCTTGTCTCCGGCGTCACGGGGCTTGCGCGGGCGATCGTCGTCGCCACGGGCGCGGAAGGGACGCTCGCCGCCTTCGCGGGGCTTGCGGGGGCGGTCGCCGGATGAGGGGCGGCCACGGTCGGAGCGTCCCGGCGGACGGCCCTTGCGATTATCGTCGTTGCTGTCGGTCATGGGAGCCTGATAGCAGAGGTGCCCAAGAGAAGCGAGGGCCAAGGGAACACGAGAGCTATGGACAACGCCGATCACACGCCGCTTGATCCGGGGGAGGCCGATCCCATGAGCGTGGCCTTCGACGAGGCCCGCTCTGCTGCCGCCCGCGGCGAGGTGCCGGTGGGGGCCGTCATCGTCCGGGACGGGCGCATCGTCGCCTCCGCCGGCAACCGCCCGCGGGAGCTGCGCGACCCTTCCGCCCATGCCGAGATGCTCGCCATCCGCCGGGCCTGTGAGGCCCTCGACGACGAGCGTCTCTCCGGCTGCGATCTCTACGTGACCCTGGAACCCTGCACCATGTGCGCCGGGGCGATCTCGTTTGCCCGCATCCGCCGGGTCTATTACGCCGCCCATGATCCGAAGGGCGGGGCGGTCGACAGCGGCGTGCGCTTCTTCGACCAGCCGACCTGCCACCACGCCCCCGAGGTCTACGGCGGCATCAGGGAGAGCGAGGCCGTCGCATTGCTGCGGGAGTTTTTCGAGGAGAGGCGGTAAGGCGACTTTTGGGGCTAGATGACGAAGAAGTCGTCATGGGTGAGCTTCAGGCCCTTCTTAACCGTGGCGAACTCCAAAGCCTTGTACTTGGTGCCTGAGCCATCGGCATCGTAAGAGATCGTGCCTTTCTTCTTGCTGTAGACGATATAGTCGTTCTTGTCCTTCGCCTTTTCGTACGCGAAGACCGACTTGCTCAGCTTTGCAGGACTTGCTTCCGACCCCTTCTTTCCCAACTTGGAGAACACCTTGTTGTCGAGCCAGATCGAGTCATCCGCGACCTTGTAATCTGCAATCATGTCCCTGTTGCTGCCCTTATTCAGCTTCGTGTCGAACACGAAGATGTCGAGTCCATCGCCGCCCATCAGGCTATCGTTGCCCAGGCCGCCCCAGAGCTTGTCGTTGCCGGCCCCGCCGTCAATCATGTCTTTGCCGCCCAGACCTTTCAGCGCTTCCGAAGCAGATGTGCCGGTATGGACGTCGTTGCCGTTCGTGCCCAACCATTGATCGCTTGATGTTGGAGTAGGATCGGGATTCGGGGTTGGATTAGGCGGAGGAACGGACGTGCCGGGGACGCCAATCACTTCCACCACGTATTGTTGCCCTCGTTCGCTATCGCTCATCCAGCCCACCGCATAAGTATTGCCGGAGAGAGCGATCAGGGACGGATCCCACTGGTCTCCAGCTGTGCTGGTGCCGACATAGGTTGTGTTGGCGATGATCGTGCCATTGGCCGCAACGGCAGCGGTATAAATGTTTTCATCATCCCCGCCCACATCGACCATGAAGGCTATGGCGAAGCCGCCACTCGCAAGTGCCTTGATAACAGGTGTGCCTTCCAGAGTTCCGTTTGGCTTTGTGAAGCTGACGGCATTGCCTGCAGGGGCTCCGTCGCTGCCGAACACTTGAGCGCGGATGACACGGCTTGCTCCCTCGACACCCTCCCAGGCTACGACAAACCGGTCATTGCCGATGGGGCTAGCTGTGAGATCTAAGGAGGTTGTTCATCCCGTCTGAGGGCCTGAAGGTGGTCGTTGCGACACGAACCCCTGATG
>NZ_JAERQE010000140.1 GCF_016734765.1 Microvirga soli
GTGATTCTCAGTTACGCACTTGATTCGAATGTGAGTAGTATTCAGACCGAAGAGCGATGTGCGATCAGGCCTTATGATTCGAGAACCGCTGGTTCAAGGTGGTAAAGAACTGTTACAGAAATCACCGGCGTTTCTGGATATTTGAACTCGACTCCAGACTGCACCGACGGCCTTTGCAGCGCGGTAGCGGATCTCCCAGCCGGTAGCGTGAGCGCCGCAAGTGGTCAGAGTGCGGATGCACG
This sequence comes from Microvirga soli, assembly GCF_016734765.1. Classification (GTDB taxonomy): domain Bacteria; phylum Pseudomonadota; class Alphaproteobacteria; order Rhizobiales; family Beijerinckiaceae; genus Microvirga; species Microvirga soli. The sequence continues at coordinate 243 of NZ_JAERQE010000140.1, forward strand.
GTGACGGGCTGAGATCGTTGAACCGAAGCCACGATCAATACTCTGTTAACCATACGCGCGTGATTATGCACTGCCTGATCGATCTGGGATAATGAGCAGGCCTTTCCATGACAGGAGGCAGGGCGAGGACATGCGCCCCGTTTGCTGTTAGAAAGCGTTGCAACTTTGTTTCGTATTTGTGGTCATGATCGTAACTGATTTGCCCGGATCGGGAGAGCTGGCATGAATGTCTTGGTTTTTGCTTCCCGCAAGGGAGGTTCTGGAAAGAGCACCCTTGCCGCGCATTTGGGGAGCTATATGGCCGAGCACTCTCGGCCGACGCTCCTGATTGACGCAGACCCTCAGGGATCTCTGGCTCTTTGGCACGAGGTCCGGGGGGCACGGAATCTTCCGCTCCATGTTGGCAGCAAGCACCTCGGAGCCACATTGGCGAATGCGAGACGCGACGGGGTTGAATGGGTCTTGATCGATACGGCGCCAATTGCCGAAGGCTCGGTGGCCGAGGCGATCTGGCACGCAGATCTTGTCGTGATTCCAATGCGACCAGGGCTGTTTGATATCGACGCCGTTCAGGCAACGATCCAGGTCTGCCGTGACCTCAAGAAGCCTTACGCGGTGGTCATCAACGCAGCGCCGGCCAAGAATGGCTCGGATGACCCGATGGTTACGGACGCTAGAGGGGCAATGCAGGCGCTCGATGTTCCAACATGGGCAGGTCAGATTACACATAGCCCTGAACTGTCGCTCTCCTTGGCCCATGGGGCCGGTGCTAACGAGCTCAGCTCCAGATCATCCGGATCGAATGAGATTGGCAACCTTTGGCGATCACTCACAAGAAGCTTCGATGCAATTGCGGCTATGACACGTAAACACGCTCAGTCCGCCTGAGTATATTCAGCCGATGTTTGGCTCCCGGCCCGTTGTGGTCACCTGGGTGATTTTGAGCGGCGCTGAGAAGATCCGTCTGATGCACAAGTAACAGGCGGCATATGTCTGCACCGCGAATATGGTCTTGCTTCGGAACAATGGAGAGCACTTCTTATGATCCAGGAGGTGCTCCATGCCCCAGACACGCTTTACGAAA
>NZ_JAERQE010000141.1 GCF_016734765.1 Microvirga soli
TGTATGGTCCGGCCGTGCGTCGCAAGATGATGTTGGCGGACGGACGAACGTGAGAGCTGCATCAATGTATTCGGCCTCAAGGTGGAGCCTCAGCTCCGGGCCATCATGGGTATCCGCGCGCATCCAAGACTCGCTAGCTGAAAGACCTCTGCGGGCCATCATGGCACCCAGTCTCGTGGTTGCGCCGGGCAGACCGTTCGTCCATCTCCTTCGTCATCTCGCAGACCTCGGCGGGACAGCCGCTGATTAGATCATCGACTTCATCGTTGTCTCCTCAGGGCTGATTGGTTGCAGACAGAGCCTGAAGCGCTCTCACCTCACACTGCATGGGAGGCACTCCTCGGCTGATAAGCATGTCCACGCGCCAGCACCGCCCAGGCAATGCGGGCGAGCTTGTTGGCCAGGGCAATCACCAGCATGTTGCGGTGCAGCCGCCGCCCCGCGGCCTCGATCCACGGCCACAGCCCCACCCTCGCCCCATGCGGCCGGCGCACCAGCACGATGTGTGCCGCCTGCACGAAGAGCGTCCGCAGGTACTTGTTGCCGCGCTTCGAGATCTTGCCCAGAATGGTGCGGTCGCCGGTCGACTCCTGCTTGGGGACCAGCCCGAGCCAGGCGCCAAAGTCCCGCCCCTGCTTGAACCCTGCCCCCGTTCCAATGGCCGCCACGACAGCACTGGAGATGATCGGCCCCACGCCCGGCACGCTCATCAGGCGCTGGCAGTGCTCGTCCTGGGCGGCGAGCGCCTCGATCTCAGCCGAGACCTCGGTGATGCGCTCGTCGAGCCGGCGCCAATCCTCCATCAGGTCAGCGATGAGGCAAACCAGCCGCGGTGACAAGGCGTCGGAGGACGAACCCAGGATGCCTGACAGCGCCTGCCGCAGCGGCGCAAGGCCCTGGCGCACGGTGATGCCGCGCTCAAGCAGGAAGCCGCGGATCTGGTTGGTGACGCCCGTGCGCTGGCTGACCAGGCGAGAGCGGACCCGGTGCAGGGCGAGCAGATCCATCTGCTCTGGCATCTTGATCGCCACGAACGACATGGTGGGCCGCTGCACCGCCTCCGCAATGGCTTCGGCATCGCGATAGTCGTTCTTGTGGCCCTTCAGAAACGGTTTGACGTACTGGGCCGGGATCAGGCGCACGTCATGGCCCAATGCTTGGAGCTGGCGGCCGACGTGGTGGGCACCAGCGCAGGCTTCCATGCCGATCAGGCAAGGTGGAATGTTGGCCAACCGCTGGGTGAGTTGGGACCGGGAGAGCTTGATCCGCAGCACGATGGCGCCGCGTTGATCCTGACCGACGAGGTGGAAGCTGTTCTTGCC
>NZ_JAERQE010000142.1 GCF_016734765.1 Microvirga soli
GGTAGCGTCCCGGGGCGTGGTGTAGGAGCAGGCCACCGATGAGGTGGTCATCGCCAGTCTTCGGTTAGAGTGCGGGTTGCGACACCTGACCCTGACCCCGGAGACGACGATGACCGACGAGAGAATGGCCCTGATCGAGCTGATCGAAAAGGGGGCCGATGCCGATCTCATCCGCGACATGCTCGCCTTTGCGGCCGAGCGCCTGATGAACCTGGAGGTCGAGGCCCTGACCGGTGCCCCGGCGGGCGTGCGCAGCCCGGATCGCCTTACTCACCGCAACGGCTACCGCGAGCGCGCCTGGGACACCCGCGCCGGCCGGATCGACCTGTCCATCCCCAAGCTGCGCAAGGGTTCCTACTTCCCGGCTTTCCTCGAGCCGCGCCGCACCGCCGAGAAGGCGCTCACGGCGGTGATCCAGGAGGCCTATGTCCATGGCATCTCGACCCGCTCCGTCGACGATCTCGTCAAGGCCATGGGCATGACGGGGATCTCCAAGAGCCAGGTCTCACGGCTGTGCGAGGAGATCGACGAGCGGGTGAACGCCTTCCTGGAGCGGCCGATCGAGGGCGAGTGGCCGTATCTCTGGATCGATGCCACCTACCTGAAGACGCGAGAGGCCGGTCGGATCGTCTCCACGGCCGTGATACTGGCCGTGGGCGTCAACAGCGATGGCCGGCGCGAGGTGCTGGGGATCACCACCGGGGCATCAGAGGCCGAACCGTTCTGGACCGCCTTCCTGCGCTCACTCGCCGACCGGGGCCTGCGCGGGGTGAAGCTGGTGATTGCCGACGATCACAAGGGGCTGCGGGCCGCAGCGACCCGGGTGTTCCATGCCGCGCTCCAGCGCTGCCGGGTGCATTGGATGCGCAACGCCATGGCCCACCTTGCCCCCAAGCAACGTCCGGCCGTGGTGGCGATGCTCAAGACGATCTTTGTCCAGGACACGGCTGACGCGGCCAGGGAGCAATGGGCTTCGGTAACTGACGCCCTGCGCGAGCGCTGTCCGAAGCTGGTCGAGCTGATGGACCGCTCGCGCGAGGAGGTACTGGTGTACATGAGCTTTCCGCGCGAGCACTGGCCGCAGATTGCCTCGACCAATCCACTCGAGCGGCTCAACGGCGAGATCAAGCGGCGCTCTGATGGGGTGGGGATCTTCCCCAATGACCGGGCGGTGATCCGGCTGGTGGGAGCCCTGATGCTGGAGCAGAACGACGAGTGGGCAGTCAGCCGACGTTACATGTCGCTGGAAAGTCTGACTTCGTTGAGCGATGATCCCGTTCGCAGGCTGTCGGCCGTGACCGCCTGAGCAACCCGGCTCAGC
>NZ_JAERQE010000143.1 GCF_016734765.1 Microvirga soli
ATGTCAGCCCGGTTCAGTTTGAAAGGCTAGCCGGATCGCTACAAAACCGCTCTCCACTAATCTGAAGCAAGTCCAATGATACCTAATCTCTGGACCGAATGTGGGTCACAGGGATATGGGTCCCTTCAGGTTGTTATCGAGGGGCTGAATGACCGGAGAGCGCAGCGAACCTTAGCGCCTTGGCACCGCAGCTGAGACCGCGCTCACCGCGTCTTAGAAAAGTGTATTCCCTCTACGCCCATCCTGTCCGGAAGTAGCGGAAATCAATCTGTGAAACGGATGGTTCTGTCCTTGCACACATCAAACTCAGAGTGTTCTGATGTTGCCTCATCCTCAAAGACCGCCGCCACAACCACCATACAGCCCGCCATCTTCGGCAACCTCAGAGTGGCTTGCGCATTCGGGGCAAGTGGCTTTGCCAGCCGAACTGTTTGCCCGTTTGCGCCAATAGCGACCTCCGTCGCCTGCACTTCGCGGGAGTTTGTGATGACCACAGCCGAAACCGGCTTCGGCTTCGTAGGCGCCGCAATGGCAACAGGTGCAGCAAGAAGGAGGCTAGTAGCAGTGAGAATGCGGACAATCATGACTATTCCTCTCTATTAACATAGGGATGAGTCGTCCTGTGATGGGCACTCGATGCTCATCCGTAAAACAGTCGCTCTACTGGTAGCTGATGGTGGGGGCCAACTCGGCCAAAGCGCGCCGTCTTCATTGACAGAGCGGCCGTCAAAGAAAGAGCGCCAGTTAGGTTTGACGCTCGGGGGCCGCCTTTCACGGCCGGCTTCAGAGGAAACAACCGTGCCGTGCTGGCACATGAAGAGGCTGCGCCCGACAGATTAACAAATGCTTGCACAGCGCGGAGCGATTCTTCGCCAAGCCTGGAAGAAGAGCACTCGCTGCTAAATTTTTTCATCAGCCGCGCCGCTGCCAGGGCGAGTTGCGCATCGAGCATCTCCTCGGCAGCATCGTACTTCGCCACCCACCGCTCGTATGTGGCCCAGCGCATGCCCTTGGGTTTGTGTGGCAGATCCCACTTATCCGGATCCTCATCTCCAAGCAAAGCCGCTTTCACTTTCGCCTTTGTCCGCCATGCTCGTCCAATCGGGTCGAGGAACTGTGAGGCGTAGGCTGCTCTGCGGCCCCAGGCGTGCCGACTGGCAAAGAACGTGGCACCCAGTGGTCTGTAGAGTACACGTACCCATCGGGTAGAGTCCGCGCTGGTGGTGGAAATTTGCTGACGCGCCGGGTGTTGGGATGAGGTGGTCATTGGGAGGACCGGC
>NZ_JAERQE010000144.1 GCF_016734765.1 Microvirga soli
TGACCTGCCACTGAAATTTTCCTCCAGGTTGAGTTAGAGTCCGGCCCCTCACAAGGACGGACAATGAAGCGTTCACGGTTCACGGACGAGCAGATTATTGGGATTTTGCGGGAGCAGGAGGCTGGGGCAAAGGCGGCCGACCTGTGCCGGAAACATGGCATGTCGGAAGCCACCCTGTACAACTGGAAAGCCAAGTTCGGCGGCATGGATGTCTCCGACGCCAAACGGTTGAAGGCGCTTGAGGATGAGAACGCCAAACTGAAGAAGCTGCTGGCCGAGACGATGCTCGATGCCTCGGCCTTGCGCGAGCTGCTCTCAAAAAAGTGGTAAGGCCCGCCGCTCAGCGCGAAGCCGTCGCGCACCTGCAGGCCAGCTTTGGCCTGTCGGAACGGCGGGCCTGTTCCCTCATCGGAGTGGATCGCACCACGGTCCGCTATCGCTCCTGCCGGCCGGATGATGCAGCCCTTCGAGGCCGGCTACGCGAGCTGGCCCACAAGCGGCGTCGCTTCGGCTATCGGCGGCTGTTTGTGCTGCTGCGGCGGGAAGGCGAGAGCGCGGGCCTGAACCGGGTCTACCGGCTTTATCGTGAGGAGGGCCTGACGGTTCGTAAGCGTCAGGCGCGCCGACGGGCTGTGGGCACACGGGCGCCGATCCTGGTGGAGGCCAAAGCCAACGCGCGCTGGTCGCTCGACTTTGTCCATGACCAGTTTGCCAACGGCCGGCGCTTCCGGATCCTGAACATCGTCGATGACGTGACGCGGGAATGCCTGGCAGCGATCCCCGATACCTCGATCTCGGGCAAGCGGGTCGCCCGGGAACTGACAACCCTGATCGAGCGGCGTGGCACGCCGAGGATGATTGTCTCCGATAACGGCACCGAACTGACCTCGAATACTATTCTCACTTGGTGTACCGAGCACCGGATCGAGTGGCATTACATTGCCCCAGGCAAGCCGATGCAGAACGGCTACATTGAGTCGTTCAACGGCCGCATGCGGGACGAGCTGTTGAACGAGAGCCTGTTCTTCGGCCTGGATCATGCCCGCCAGCTGATTGCGGCCTGGGTTGCAGATTACAACACCGCGAGGCCCCATTCCTCATTGGGCTATCAGACACCTACGGCATTTGCCGAGGCTCTACGAACCGCAAGGGACCATCACGCTGCGCAACGGACAGGCTCCGCGCGCTGGCCCCTTGCTCACGTCGCGCCACACGGCGTATCACCTGCCGGGGCTCTAACGGCGGCTGGATGAAACTTCAGTGGCAGGTCA
>NZ_JAERQE010000145.1 GCF_016734765.1 Microvirga soli
TGGATTGCGCCCCTTGAGGTAGACAGATACGCACTGAGGAGTTGACTGGGTCTGCCAGGCTTGTCGGAGACTGAAGCCCATGGTGAAGAACCGCACCCACAGCATCGACTGCAAACGGCAGGTTGCACAGACTACCTCGCCGGCGAGCCCCTGCACAGCCTGGCCAAGCGCCATGCCCTGTCGCGCAACCTGATCCGGATCTGGGTCCGGAAGTACGAGGCCGGCGCCCTCGATGAGGACACGGCCGCGGCCGCATTGCTCCAGGAGTACGAGGCGCGGATGGCCGCCCTTGAGCGGCTGGTTGGCAAACAGGCTCTTGAACTCGAGTTTCTAAAGCGGGCTCTGAAGCACGCACCCCGGCCGAGAAGCGGGCCTGCATCCACCATCACCGGCCCCATGGTCTCTCCGTCTCAGAGGGATGCCGACTGATGGGCCTGCCCCGCTCCACCTCCTACGACGAGCCGACGGCTCCTGCCGACGACACAGCGATTGTCGAGGCCATTGCCGCCATCTGCGATGAGTTCGAAAGGTATGGCGACCGGCGTGTGGGCGCGGCTCTGCGGCAGGCCGGCATGGTGGTGAACCACAAGAAGATCCGCCGCCTGATGCGCGAGCCTGATCGGCAGCCACGCATGCGCCGCCGCTTCGTGGCCACCACGGACAGCAATCATGACGGCCCGATCTTCCCGAACCGGGCTGCTGATCGGGTGGGAGGCGGCCCCAATCAGCTCTGGGTGGCGCACATCACCTACGTCGCCATCACGACAGGCTTCGTTTATGTGGCAATCATTCTCGACGCCTGGTCACGCCGGGTGGTGGGCTATGCGCTCAGCCGGTCGATTAGCGCCCGCCTGACGCTGGCGGCACTCAAAGCTGCCATCGCCGAGCGACACCCTCCGCCTGGATGCATCCGTCACTCCGACAGAGGCTCGCACTATGCGGCCGAGATCTATCGCGAGGCTCTGGATGGCGCTGGTCTCGTCGGCTCGATGGGCCGGCGCGGCAATCCGTACGACAACGCCAAGGCGGAGAGCTTCATGACGACGCTCAAGGTGGAGGCGGTCGACCCAATGGCCTACGAGACCTTTGAGGATGTAGCCGAGGATCTTCCGCGCTTTATCGAGGAGGTCTATACCGGAGGCTCCACTCGGCCCTCGGCTATTTGAGCCCGAAGCAGTTTGAGGATCAACACGCCCGCCAGACGGTCAATCCCGCGGCATGATCACTGCACACTCCAAAGGGCGCAATCCA
>NZ_JAERQE010000146.1 GCF_016734765.1 Microvirga soli
TGGCGAAGATCAAGGTTGCCAATCCGGTCGTCGAGCTCGACGGCGACGAGATGACCCGCATCATTTGGCAGTTCATCAAAGACAAGCTGATCCACCCCTATCTCGACATCGACCTGAAGTACTACGACCTGGGCGTCGAGCACCGCGACGCCACCAACGACAAGGTCACGGTCGAGGCCGCCGAGGCGATCAAGAAGTACGGCGTCGGCGTGAAGTGCGCCACCATCACGCCGGACGAGGGCCGCGTCGAGGAGTTCAAGCTCAAGGAAATGTGGAAGTCGCCCAACGGCACGATCCGCAACATCCTCGGCGGCGTGATCTTCCGCGAGCCCATCATCTGCAAGAACGTGCCGCGGCTCGTGCCCGGCTGGACCCAGCCGATCATCGTCGGCCGTCACGCCTTCGGCGACCAGTACAAGGCCACCGACTTCAAGGTGCCCGGCAAGGGCCGCCTGACCATGAAGTTCGAGGGCGAGGACGGCACGGTGATCGAGAAGGAGATCTTCAAGTTCCCGGACGCCGGCGTCGCCATGGGCATGTACAACCTGGACGAGTCGATCCGGGATTTTGCCCGCGCGTCGCTGAACTACGGCCTGAACCGCAAGTACCCGGTCTACCTCTCGACGAAGAACACGATCCTGAAGCAGTACGACGGCCGCTTCATGAACATCTTCCAGGAGATCTACGACACCGAGTTCAAGGCCAAGTTCCAGGCCGCCGGCATCCACTACGAGCACCGGCTCATCGACGACATGGTGGCCTCGGCCCTGAAGTGGTCGGGCGGCTATGTGTGGGCGTGCAAGAACTACGACGGCGACGTGCAGTCCGACACGGTGGCGCAGGGCTTCGGCAGCTTAGGCCTGATGACCTCGGTGCTGATGACGCCGGACGGCCAGACGGTGGAGGCGGAAGCCGCGCATGGCACCGTGACGCGCCACTACCGCGAGCACCAGAAGGGCAAGGAGACCTCGACCAACTCGATCGCGTCGATCTTCGCCTGGACCCGCGGCCTGAGCCATCGGGCCAAGCTCGACAACAACGAGGAGCTGGCGCGCTTTGCCCAGACCCTGGAGAAGGTGTGCGTGGACACGGTGGAGTCCGGCTACATGACCAAGGATCTGGCGCTGCTCGTCGGCGCCGAGCAGAAGTGGCTCTCCACCACCGGCTTCCTCGACAAAATCGACGAAAACCTCAAAAAAGCTATGGC
>NZ_JAERQE010000147.1 GCF_016734765.1 Microvirga soli
TTCGATGTGCGCGCTGACGATTGATTGCTCTCTGGGCGACCACGGGCGAAAGCTACGTAACCCCTGTGCTAGTCGACGCTTGGCATGCGGCCTCACCAACATCTTTGGTGGGGCCTGCCAAGCCGCGGCTTGGCAGGTCAAAACGCATGCTAGGAGACTTACGGCTATGGATTATGTGAAGCTTGGCCGCTCAGGGCTTGAGGTCTCTCGCCTGTGTCTCGGCTGTATGACCTACGGAACGCCCGATCGCGGCAACCATCCCTGGACCCTGGGCGAAGAACAAAGCCGTCCCTTCATCAAGCGTGCGCTGGAGCTCGGCATCACGTTCTTCGATACGGCCAACGTTTATTCCGACGGCACGAGCGAAGAGATCGTCGGCCAGGCGCTCAAAGACTTTGCCAGACGCGAGGAGGTCGTGATCGCCACAAAGGTGCACGGGCGCATGCGCCCGGGGCCGAACGGGGCAGGCCTGTCACGCCTTGCGATCATGACCGAGATCGACAACAGCCTGCGCCGGCTCGGCACCGACTATGTGGATCTCTACCAGATCCACCGCTGGGACTATTCAACCCCGATCGAGGAAACGCTCGAAGCCCTGCACGATGTCGTCAAGGCCGGCAAGGCTCGGTACATCGGAGCCTCCTCAATGTATGCCTGGCAATTCGCTAAAGCCCTCTACACGGCCGACCTGAACGGCTGGACGCGTTTTGTCTCCATGCAGAACTACTACAATCTCCTCTACCGCGAGGAGGAGCGGGAGATGCTGCGGCTGTGCCAAGCTGAGGAAATTGGCGTCATTCCCTGGAGCCCGCTGGCGCGCGGCCGTCTCACCCGTGACTGGGATGAGAGTAGTGCCCGCTCGGAGACGGACGAGTTCGGCAAAACGCTGTATGCCAAGACAGCGGAGGCGGACCGCAAGGTTGTGGAACGTGTGGCCGAAGTCGCAAGCCGACGCGGAGTTCCTCGGGCGCAGGTTGCATTGGCTTGGCTGCTGCACAAGCCAGTGGTGACGGCGCCGATTGTCGGAGCCTCAAAGCCGCAGCATCTGGAGGATGCGGTGGCCGCCCTGTCGATCAAGCTGACATCTGAGGAGATCGCGGAACTGGAAGAGCCGTATGTGCCACACGCCGTAGCGGGATTTGCATAATAGGAAGCGCCAGGAGCG
>NZ_JAERQE010000148.1 GCF_016734765.1 Microvirga soli
TTGACCGGATCCTTGACGTTCGGGATCGTGGCGAACTCCACGTTGTAGAGCTCCCCGTCCTTACGCTCGACCTTGCGCACATAGATGTTCTGGATGATGTCGCGGGTCTGCGGGTCGATCGACACCGGCCCGCGCGGGCTGGTCCAGCTCATGCCCTTCATGGCGTCGATCAGCGCCTGACCGCCCTGGCCGTTGGTCTTCTTCAGGCCCTCGTAGATCAGGTGCATGCCGTCATAGCCGCCCACCGCCATGAAGTTCGGACGCATCCCGTTGTTGGCCTTCTTGAACGCCTCCACAAACGCCTTGTTCTCAGGGCTGTCGTGCGCTGTCGAATAGTGCTGCGTGGTGATAGCTCCGAGAGCAACATCGCCCATGCCGTTCAGGATGTCGTCATCCGTCACGTCGCCGGGGCCGATCAGCTTGACACCGCTCTTGTCGAGGCCGCGCTCCACGAACTGCTTCATGAACTGCGCACCGATACCGGAGGGCACGAACACGAACAATGCGTCGGGCTTGGCGTCAGCGACCTTCTGCAGGAAGGGCGAGAAGTCGGGGTTGGCCAACGGCACCCGCAGGTTCTCCACCTGACCGCCTTTGCCTGTGAACGCACCGGTGAACGCCTTCTCGGCGTCGATGCCGGGGCCGTAATCCGACACCAGGGTGACGACCTTCTTGATGCCGTTCTGCGAGGCCCAATCCGCCATCGGCACGGTGGCCTGCGGCAGGGTGAAGCTCGTGCGAACGATGAAGGGCGAGGCTTCCGTGATCGTCGCCGTGGCGGCAGCCATGACGACTTGGGGAACTTTGGCCTGTGTGGCGAGCGGTGCCGGCGCAAGTGCCAGCGGGGTGAGGCCGAAGCCGGCCATGACGCTGATCTTGTCGTTGACGATCAGCTCCTGGGCCAGACGCTTGGTCACGTCCGCCACACCCGTGTCATCCTTCACGATCAGCTGGATCTTCTTGCCCGCCACCGTGTCGCCCTGCTGCTGCATGTACAGCTTGGCCGCCGCTTCGATCTGCCGGCCCGTGGAGGCGAACGGCCCCGTCATCGGCAGAATGAGGCCGATCTTCACCGTCTCCTGCGCCAAGGCCGCCCCGCTCAAGGCCAGCGTCATGGCCACAGCACCCGCAGCCCCCAGGAATGTTC
>NZ_JAERQE010000149.1 GCF_016734765.1 Microvirga soli
GCACCCGCCTGCCAGACGATCGTGCTCGAGACCGGCCGCATGGCGCCGATGCTCTTCCATGGCCTTGCCGGCCTCGGGCTGCCAGTGATCTGCATCGAGAGCCGGCAGGCCTACCAGGCTCTCAAGTCGCTCGCCACGCACAAGACCGACCGCAACGATGCCCGCGGGCTGGCCCATCTCGCCCGCACCGGCTTCTTCAAGCCCGTGCATGTCAAATCGCTACCCGCTCATGCGGTGCGAGCCCTGATCATCGCCCGCAAGAAGCTGGTCGGTCAGCGTGTCACCCTGGAGAACCAGATCCGTGGCCTGGCTGTCGTGTTCGGGGTCCGCTTGCCGCGTGGGCTCAGTCCGCGCTTTACCGAGCAGGTGATCCAAGCCAGCCAAGGGATCGCAGGTCTATCCGGTGCCATGCAGGGCCTGCTTGCAGCCCGCAAAGCTGTTCTGGAAGCGGTTGTAGCGATCGACCGTGACATGCGGTTGCTGGCCCGTTCGTCACAGGCCTGCCAGCGGCTGATGACTATCCCCGGTGTGGGCCAACTGACAGCGCTGGCCTTTGTCGCCACCATCGATGCACCGGAGCGCTTCCACCGATCGCGTGATGTAGGAGCCTATCTGGGCCTGGTGCCAAGACGCTTCCAATCGGGCGAGATCGACTATGTCGGCAGCATCTCGAAGTGCGGCGACCGGCGGGTGCGAACCCTGTTGTACGAGGCCGCCAATGTGATGCTCACGCGCTACCGCGGTGCCTTGGCCCTCAAGGAGTGGGCGCTGGGCATTGCCCGGCGCTCGACCATGAGGAAGGCGCGCGTGGCGCTGGCCCGCCGCTTGGCGATCATCATGCATGCCATGCTCCGGCACGGCACCACATTCCAGGCAGCCTAGGAGGACGAGCAGAAGCAGGTCGAGACGAGCTCCCGAGCGGAGCGTTGCCCAAGGGAGGGTGTGGAAGACGACGCCGATTTTGTCGCATGCGGCCTGTGCCAAGGGTCGACTGCGGTTTCAACCAAGTCGCTCCACTCCATCTGACCCCATCAAGTGCCCTGGAGCACGTAGAGAACGCAGAAACCCTTTGGGATCGCAAAACCGCTCAGGATTGGAGAGTTGCCCCTTGACCCATTAGAGAAC
>NZ_JAERQE010000014.1 GCF_016734765.1 Microvirga soli
TCGCGCAATCGGATACTTCTCAGGTCGCCTGAAATCCAGCGCCCGCCTCGTGCCGCCGCATTATTCAGGGCCGACTAACATAGGTTAAGCGATCTTGATGGATATGTCGGCTTCCCGACTGACGGGATGGAGCAAGTCAGGTATCAGTCCGCCATAAACTATAGATGAACAAGCACTGCCTGGGGCTCGATCACGGTCGATGAAGTGTCACGCATCCGCGGATGCCGACAGCAACGCCTATCCTGAGTGCTTTTCATGAGAACCACGAAAACCGCCTCTCACCCTTCGTCACGTCGCCATATCCTTCGGCCGGAGCGGCAGTTCCAACCTGCCGAAGCAGAAATCGCACGGAAGAAGACAGACGAAAGGCCGAGCCTTGCGGGGCAGGATCACTTCCCCGCCTTTTGCTCCTTGGCCAGCAGAGTTCCAGTAGCGGCCGACGAATGAGCCGTCTTACGCCAATCTCCATCTTCGGAAGCCCTTCATGAACCGACATTCTTTCAGTTCGCCCGTCATCATCACAATCGAAGCCGCCAATGGGGGAAAGCGGCAGTATGCGATCAAGGATCTCACGAAAGCATTGGCCGTGATGCGATGGTACGGCATCACGCAACTCACCGAGCTGCGTGCCCGCAGTCCTGGAATCTGGCTAATTGCCGCCGCGGCTCTGGCATGTGCTCATGAGCACCCCGATCAGGCCACGATCGAGCATGCTCGGCAGATGTTCGTGTCCGTGACAAAGGCCGCTGGCATTCTCGCAGTCATGTAGCGAAAGCGGCGGCACAACCGTGTGAGCGGGTGAGAAAAACACCGCAGAAATCGGGTGTCGCCACTCCCTCGGGATCGCTTAAGATGATCCGTAATGAAGGATCACTCCCATGCTCGATACCTTGCGCAACATCACCATCGAACCGGCCGACCTCATGGTGCCGGACGAGCCCCATTCCGACTACGAGCGGGTGCGCCGGATCATCGCGTACATCTCCGAGCGCTGGCGCGAACAGCCCTCGCTGGAGGCGATCGCCGACCATGTGGGGCTCTCCACCACCCATGTGCATCATCTCTTCCGGCGCTGGGCAGGCCTGTCGCCCAAAGCCTTTCTCCAGGCGATTACGCTCGACAACGCCAAGGCGCTCCTGGCGGATTCCGCGAGCGTGCTCGACGCCACCTACGAGCTTGGGCTGTCAGGCCCGGCCCGGCTGCATGACCTGTTCGTCACCCACGAAGCCATGACGCCCGGCGACTACAAGACGGGCGGCTCGGGCCTGACCATGCGCTTCGGCTTCCATCCCTCGCCCTTCGGCGAGGCGCTGCTGATCGTCACCGACAGAGGGCTCGCAGGCCTAGGCTTCGTGGATGACGGGGACCGGCAGGCGGCGCTTGCCGACATGACCCGGCGCTGGCCGAAGGCGGAGTATGTGGAGGACCCGGTCGCCACGGCGTCTGTGGCGAAGCGCATCTTCAGCCCGTCGCAATGGCAGGCGGAACAGCCGCTCCGGGTGGTGCTCATCGGCACCGATTTCGAGGTGCGGGTCTGGCAGACCCTGCTGCGCATCCCCCGCGACCGGGCCACGACCTATTCCGACATCGCCCGCCACATCGGCAAGCCCGCGGCCTGCCGGGCCGTGGGCGCAGCGGTGGGCAAGAACCCGGTCTCCTTCGTGGTCCCCTGCCACCGGGTGCTCGGCCGCTCCGGCGCCCTCACCGGCTACCATTGGGGGCTTACCCGCAAGCAGGCGATTTTGGGCTGGGAAGCGGGACGCAGCCTGACCGGGAGCGAAGGGTAGAGTTCTCTTACGCCCAGAGCGGGATCATCCCGGCCGCCTTACTTAGAGATTGGGCTGACCTGTGCTATCCTTCCACCAAGAGCAATTCTTGGATGAGAGGAGGCTGCCATGGGCGCACCGATCCAGAAGCTCTGGCACCACGTTTCGCATTGGCCGCTCCTGAACGCCTTCCTGGCACAGACCTCCGGTCCGGAGTCGCCCGAGGCTTCGGAGCGTGGCGCGCTCGACAAGGTCGCGGTCATGTTCATGGAATGCGAGGATGCGTGCGAGCCGACGGCCGAGCAGATCGAGGCCCGGGAACGGGAGCGCACTGAGCGCTTCAAGCGCGATCAGCTTCTGCCGATCATGGGGATCGGAGGAGGATCACCGAGCCCGCCCTCTTAAACCGTGCAGGGCTTGAGTTTCGACGCGGTCAGCCGTCCTTATTCACGCATTCCCATCCTGCCTGAGGTGGAGGTAGAGCGGGTCGAAATCGCCCGTTGCCTTCAATCCTTCCCAGTCCAGGATGCTCACCTGCGTTCCCTTGCTGCGGATGAGTCCGTCGGCCCGAAGCTCCTGCAGGACGCGGTTGACGTGAACCGTGCTGGCCCCGATGGCATCCGCAAGCTCGGTCTGGGTGATGGGCAGGTCGAAGGTCCCGTCCTCCGCTAGGCCCACCGCCGTCAGGCGCACCAGGAACTCGCACAGGAGATGGGCCATCCGGTTATAGGCTTCGCGCCGCCCGATGCCGGTCATCCATTCCCGGAAGATCGAGGCGTCGACAAGGGTCTCGCGCCACAGGGCTGCGGTGATCCGGGAATGGCGGTTGCAAATGCCCTGCAGGGCCTCGTGCGGGATGAAGCCGAGCGTGCAGGGGCTTACCGTGGCAACACTGTTGTCCAACACCTTCAGGTGCAGGCTCTGCAGATCGGGCATGTCGCCGGGCACATGGAAGGCCACGATCTGGCGCTTCCCCTCGGCCGTGAGCTTGTAGACGCAGGTGAAGCCCTGGAGCACCATGCAGGACTGGGTCGGACGGTCGCCGATGCGCACGATGTCCTGATCGGGCCTGAAGGTCACGACCTGCATCGGGAGGCTGGCAAGGGCATCCCTTTCCTCATCCGAGAGCGGAAAGATGCTCTCCAGCTTGCGGATCATCATTCCGTTCGGGGGATGGGCCATCATGGTCGGGCTCCTTCTCGCAGGCCCTGCGTCCCGCAACCAGCCACAGCCACACCGGCTATGTACCGGGCATGGTAGGCCCGACCGTTTCGCTTGGCCAGCCATTGCTCAAAGGCCGGCCAGGAGCTTGGAATTTTAGGCTTTTCCACCTCACCGACGGACTATCGAACAAATCGCCCCTTCCTTGAGTTGTAAGACACGAGGCTATGAGGGAATGCCGTTGGCGCGCTTTTTTTTCGACACCTACGACGGCAACCGCCTCATTTCCGACCCTGAAGGGATCGAGCTGCAGAGCGTCGAAATGGCCAGGATCGAGGCCCAGAAGGCCCTGCCCGACCTGGCGCGGGACGCCCTTCCCGACGGCGACCAGAAAACCTTCATCGTCAGTGTCCGGGACGAGGCCGGGCAGGTGGTCCTGCGGGCGGCGCTCACCCTGATCGTCGAAACAGCCCCCGATAACCGCTCCGCCTGAACCGGGCCTCAAGGACCGCGACTCGGGCGCTCCGGCCCTTATTGCAGGAATGCAACAGGGTCCGGCTTCGACGAATTGGCGCAAACTAGCGCTCATGATCGTCTTGCAGGCCTGAAAACCCCTTCTTATATCCTGGCCAGCACGGGGCACGGCTCGGTTCGAGGCGGCCCCGGCAATTTGTCAGCAACATGTAAGCCATGGGCCGAGCTGCTTTGAGGGCTCGGCGGTCTGCTTGAAAGTGAGGGATCCCGCCATGGGTAAAGTGATCGGCATCGATCTCGGCACCACCAATTCCTGCGTCGCAGTCATGGAAGGCTCGACGCCTAAAGTCATCGAAAACGCGGAAGGCGCCCGGACGACCCCGTCCATCGTGGCCTTCACGGACGAAGGCGAGCGCCTCGTCGGCCAGCCGGCCAAGCGCCAGGGGGTCACGAACCCGTCGCGCACGTTCTTCGCCATCAAGCGACTGATCGGCCGCACCTTCGACGACCCCATGACCAAGAAGGACGTGGGCCTCGTCCCCTATCACATCGTGAAGGGCGGCAATAACGACGCCTGGGTCGAGGCCGACGGCAAGCAGATGTCGCCCTCGCAGATCTCCGCCTTCACCCTTCAGAAGATGAAGGAGACGGCCGAGTCCTATCTCGGGCAGCCGGTCACGCAAGCCGTCATCACGGTTCCGGCCTATTTCAACGACGCCCAGCGTCAGGCCACCAAGGACGCCGGCCGCATCGCCGGCCTCGAGGTCCTGCGCATCATCAACGAGCCGACTGCCGCTGCCCTGGCCTACGGCCTGGACAAGAAGCAGACCGGCATGATCGCGGTCTATGACCTCGGCGGCGGCACCTTCGACGTGTCCGTGCTCGAGATCGGCGACGGCGTGTTCGAGGTGAAGTCCACCAACGGCGACACCTTCCTCGGCGGCGAGGACTTCGACATGCGCCTGGTCGAGTACCTGGCGGCGGAGTTCAAGAAGGAGCAGGGCATCGACCTGACCAAGGACAAGCTCGCCCTTCAGCGCCTGAAGGAAGCGGCCGAGAAGGCCAAGATCGAGCTGTCCTCAGCCTCCCAGACCGAGATCAACCTGCCCTACATCACGGCGGACGCCTCCGGTCCGAAGCACCTCGCCCTCAAGCTCTCGCGCGCCAAGTTCGAGCAGCTCGTGGACGACCTCGTGCAGAAGACCATCGAGCCCTGCCGCAAGGCCCTCAAGGATGCCGGCATCTCGCCGGGCGACATCGACGAGGTGGTTCTGGTCGGCGGCATGACCCGCATGCCCAAGATCCAGGAAGTGGTGAAGAACTTCTTCGGCAAGGAGCCCCACAAGGGCGTCAACCCGGATGAGGTCGTGGCTATCGGCGCGGCGATCCAGGCCGGCGTGCTCCAGGGCGACGTGAAGGACGTTCTGCTCCTCGACGTGACCCCGCTGTCGCTCGGCATCGAGACGCTCGGCGGCGTGTTCACCCGTCTGATCGACCGCAACACGACGATCCCGACGAAGAAGAGCCAGGTGTTCTCCACGGCCGAAGACAACCAGAACGCGGTCACCATCCGGGTCTTCCAGGGCGAGCGCGAGATGGCGGCGGACAACAAGCTGCTCGGCCAGTTCGACCTCGTGGGCATTCCGCCCGCACCGCGCGGCGTGCCGCAGATCGAGGTGACCTTCGACATCGACGCGAACGGCATCGTGAACGTCACGGCGAAGGACAAGGCCACGGCCAAGGAGCACCAGATCCGCATCCAGGCGTCCGGTGGTCTCTCTGACGCCGACATCGACAAGATGGTGAAGGACGCCGAGGCCCACGCCGAGGAAGACAAGAAGCGCCGCGAGCTTGTCGAGGCCAGGAACCAGGGCGAGAGCCTGATCCACGCCACCGAGAAATCGGTCACGGAGTACGGCGACAAGGTGTCGGAAGCCGACAGGCAGGGCATCACCACCGCCATCGACGCGCTGCGTCAGGCGCTGGCCGGCGAGGACTCCGAGGTCATCAAGGCCCGCACGACGGACCTGATGCAGGCCTCCATGAAGCTCGGCGAAGCCATGTACGCGGCTCAGGCCGGCGCTGCGGAAGGCGGCGAGCAGCCGGAGGGCGAAGAGCCTAAGAAGGACGACGTCATCGACGCCGACTTCCAGGAAGTCGACGAAGGCGACAAGAAAAAGCGCGCCTGAATGAAGAGCGCTCTTTAGAGAATTCGGCACCCGGTTTCATGACCGGGTGCCGTTTTCGTGAAATGAGCTTGAAACACCCATGACCGATCAACCGACCGCTTTTCGCGATGCTCCGGCAAAAGCTTCAGGAGCTTCTCCCTGTGCAGCGCATGCAATGCGGACGATGAACAAGACGGAGCGGCTGACCGCTCCGAGGGGCGCCTGACATGTCCAAGCGCGATTATTACGAGGTTCTTGGCGTCGCGAAGACCGCGACCGAGGCGGAGATGAAGGCCGCCTTCCGCAAGCTCGCGATGCAGTATCACCCGGACCGCAACCCGGGCAATCACGAGGCCGAGGTCCAGTTCAAGGAGCTCAACGAGGCTTACCAGACCCTCTCCGACGGCCAGAAGCGCGCGGCCTACGACCGCTACGGCCACGCGGCCTTCGCCAATGGCAGCGGGGCCGGTGGGCCGGGCTTCAACGGCGATTTCTCCGACTTCATGTCGGACATCTTCGAGAACTTCTTCGGCGATGCCGGTGGCGGCGGGCGGGGCCGCGGCCGCAGCGCCGGCGGGCGCGAGCGTGGCGCCGACATGCGCTACAATCTCGAGATCTCCCTCGACGAGGCCTTCCACGGCAAGAACGCGGAACTCAGGATCCCGACCTCAGTCACCTGCGAGGCCTGCTCAGGCTCCGGCGCGAAGCCGGGCTCGAAGCCCAAGGCCTGCCCCACCTGCGGCGGCGCTGGCCGGGTGCGGGCGACGCAAGGCTTCTTCTCCATCGAGCGCACCTGCCCCAACTGCCATGGGCGCGGCGAGGTCATCGACGACCCCTGTGCCTCCTGCGGCGGCGCAGGCCGCGTCACCCGCGAGCGCACGCTCTCGGTCAACATCCCGGCCGGCGTCGAGGACGGCACGCGCATCCGCCTTGCGGGCGAAGGCGAAGCGGGCCTGCGCGGCGGGCCTGCGGGCGACCTCTACATCTTCCTGTCGATCAAGGCGCATCCGTTCTTCCAGCGGGATGGCGCGGACCTGTTCTGCCGCGTGCCGATCTCCATGGTGACGGCGGCGATCGGCGGCGAGTTCAATGTGCCGACGCTGGGCGGCTCCGAGGCGCTCGTGAAGGTGCCCGAGGGCACCCAGACCGGCAAGCAGTTTCGCCTGCGCGGCAAGGGCATGCCGGTGCTGCGCGCGAGGGATGTGGGCGACCTCTACATCCAGGTTGTTGTGGAAACCCCGCAGAAGCTCACCAAGCGCCAGCGCGAGCTCCTGATGGAGTTCGACCAGGAGTGCTCCAAGGAGAACCACCCGGAAAGTTCGGGATTTTTCTCCCGATTCCGTGAGTTTCTCGACGGTCTGGGCGGATCAACTTAACTTGACGGTCGTTTTCTTCGGGGTCTAAACAGCCAGAATGATCTGCAGGATCGAGGGGTCAGCTTAGTGGTTCAGTCGTTCCAACGGCCAACGGCCCGGAAAATCCCTCTCAAGAAAGATCGCTTCCAGGATGAGGCGCGCTTCCTGCGCTCCTGGCTCGAGCGGCCTCTTGTCATCGGGTCCGTGACCCCCTCCAGCAAGGTCCTGGCCAGGGCCATGGCGTCCTATGTGGACCCGCGCATTCCAGGCCCCGTCATCGAGCTCGGCCCCGGCACCGGCCCGGTGACCGACGCCCTGATCCGCCGCGGCGTGGCCCAGGACCGGCTGGTGCTGATCGAGTACAATCCCGAATTCTGCCAGCTCCTGAAGCGCCGCTTTCCCAAGGCGACGATCATCCAGGGCGATGCCTACGACCTGAAGGAGACCCTCTCCGGCATCTTGGCCGAGCCGGGAGCCGCCACCGTGTCGAGCCTGCCGCTCTTCACCAAGCCCATGGATCAGCGCCTGGACCTCCTGGAAGCCGCGCAGGCCATGATGCACCCGAACGCGCCCTTCATCCAGTTCACCTATGCGGTGGTGCCGCCGATCCCGGCGCGCTCGGACAGCTACAGCGCCCGGGCGTCCAACCGGATCTGGCGCAACCTGCCCCCGGCCCGCGTCTGGGTCTACAACAAGGTCAACAAGCCATGAGCGCCGCGATGTCTCTTTCGACGAATTTCGTTCCCGCAGGAGACATTCGCGACAGGCTCATCATTGGTCTCGATGTGGGAAGCGTCGATGAAGCGCGCTCCATCGTGACGCGCATCGGCGATGCCGGCACCTTCTACAAGATCGGTTATCAGCTGGCTTATGCCGGTGGCTTCGAGTTCGCCCGCGAGCTGATCGGCCAGGGCAAGAAGGTCTTTCTCGATCTCAAGCTGCACGACATCGGCAACACGGTGGAGCAGGGCGTGCGCTCGGTGGCGCGCCTTGGCGCCACGTTCCTGACCGTCCACGCCTACCCGCAGACCATGCGGGCCGCCATGGCCGGAAAAGCGGGATCCGATCTGAAAATCCTCGCCGTGACGGTGCTGACATCCTACGACGACAACGATCTCGCCGAGGCAGGCTATGCTCCGGTTTCGGCAGCAGAGCTCGTGGCGCGTCGCGCGGAGCAGGCCCGAGACATCGGCATCGACGGCATCGTCTGCGCAGCGCCGGAAGCCCAGCGCGTGCGCGGCATCGTCGGTCGCAACCGCCTGATCGTCACGCCCGGCATCCGCCCGACCGGTGCCGAGGCTGGCGATCAGAAGCGCGTCGTCACGCCGGCGGAGGGCATCCGGCTCGGCGCCAACCACCTCGTGGTCGGCCGCCCCATCGTGAAGGCTGCCGATCCGCGCGCGGCAGCGGAAGCCATTGTCCGTGAGATCGCCGACGCCTGAGACACCCGATGCTGGCTCGCCTACTTCTTGCGTGGTCCTGCCTGCTCGCGCTCGCCGGCGCAGCCCGGGCCGATACCTGCACCCTCGTCACCGAGCTTGAGACCGGCCGCGTGCTGAAGCGCGAGGGCGATTGCGAGCGCCGCAGCAGCCCCGCCTCCACCTTCAAGGTCCCGTTGAGCGTGATGGGCTATGATGCCGGCATCCTCAAGGGCGAGGATGAGCCTGCCTGGCCCTACAAGCCTGAATACAAATCCTGGAACGAGGCATGGCGGAAAACCACGACGCCGCGCTCTTGGCTGAAGGATTCCGTGCTCTGGTACTCGCACGTCTTGACCCGCGACCTCGGCTCGCAGCGCTTCAAACGTTATGTCAAGGGCTTCGGCTATGGCAACCGCGACGTCAGCGGCGACAAGGGCAAGGAGAACGGCCTGACCCGCGCATGGTTGAGCGCCTCCTCGCTGCAGATCTCGCCTGTGGAGCAGATCGCTTTCATGAGCAGGCTCCTGAAGCGCGAACTGCCGGTCTCAGACAAGGCCCGCGACATGACCCTCGCGATCATGCCGAGCTTCCCGCTGGCCGATGGCTGGACGGCTTATGGCAAGACCGGCACGGGCTTCCAGCCGCTGCGGAACGGCGCGTTCGACCGCTCCCGTCAGTTCGGCTGGTTCGTCGGATGGGCGCAGAAGGGCGAGCGCAGGATCCTGTTCACGCGGCTGATCCGCGACGAGCGCAAGGAAAGTTCCGTGGCGAGCTTTCGCGCCCGCGACAGCCTGCTGGCCGACCTGCCGGCTCTCCTGGTCGATTGATCTTCCCAAAGGGAATGGATGAGACATTCCCTCTCCGTCATGGCCGTCCCCGGACTTGATCCGGGATCAGCCCCAGCCATCCGCGTATTGAACAACCGCAACCCTCATCCTGAGGAGCAGCCGACAGGCTGCGTCTCGAAGGAGGGTCAAGAGAGCACTGGATCCTCCTTCGAGACGGATTGCTCACACAATCCTCCTCAGGATGAGGACAGAGGGTCTTAAAGCGGGATCACCGGCACAAGGCCGGTGATGACGACAAGGATGAGGGTTGACGATCGGCCGCCTCTCGCGTTCGCTGCGTCACATGAAATCTCAAAGGAGCGCCTGATGCCTAAAGGCTATGTCATTGCCCGCGTGACCGTCACCAATTCCGAGGCCTATGCGGAATACGCCAAGGGCGCCACCGAGGCGATCCGCCAATATGGCGGCCGTCCCCTGGTGCGCGGCGGCGCCTATGAGGCGCTCGAGGGCGAGGCACGCGCCCGCAATGTGGTGATCGAGTTCGACTCGGTCGAGCAGGCCAAGACCTATTACAACTCTCCCGAATATCAGGCCGCCAAAGCCAAGCGCGACGGCGCCTGCGTGGGTGAATTCGTGCTCGTGGAAGGAGCTTGAACGATGAAGGGCTATTGGATCGGCCGCGTCGATGTCTCGAACCCGGACGCCTACCAGAATTACGTGAAGGCCAATGCGGTGCCGTTCGCCAAATACGGCGCCCGCTTCCTGGTGCGCGGCGGCGCGTATCGGGTTGCCGAAGGTGAAGCGCGGGCCCGCAATGTGGTGATCGAGTTCCCGACCTATGAGGCGGCGTTGGAGTGCTGGGATTCGCCCGAATACCAGGCCGCGAAGGCCGAGCGCGACGGCCACGCGGTCGCCGACATCATCATCATTGAAGCCTACGAGGGACCGCAGCCGGGTTAGAGACGTGCCCTCTCCCCTCTGCGGGAGAGGGTGGCGAACGGATGTGAGCCGGGAGAGGGGCAGTAAGTTTAAACACAGCCCCTCTCCCACCCTGCTTCGCAGGGCACCCTCTCCCGCAGAGGGGAGAGGGGAAAGGCTCCGCGCTTCTCAGCCACCCGCCGAGCCGCTATACCCTGACCCCATGACAACAGGAGAACGGCCATGAGCGAGATGCGACTTGTCGTGGTGGGCGCTGCCGGACGCATGGGGCGCATGCTCATCAAGGCCGTGACCGAGACCGAGGGCTGCACCCTCGTCGGCGCCATCGAACGGGAGGGCTCACAAGCCCTCGGGCAGGATGCCGGGCTACTCGCCGGCACCGGCCATCTCGGCGTGACCGTCACCGACGATCCCCTGCCCGTCTTCGCCCAGGCCGACGGCGTGCTCGACTTCACGGCGCCTGCCGGAACGGTTGCCTTCGCGGCGCTCGCCGCCCAGGCCCGCATCGTCCATGTGGTCGGCACGACCGGACTTCAGGAGGCCGACTTCGCCAAGTTGGAGGCGGCGGCGCGCCATGCGCGCATCGTCCAGTCCGGCAACATGTCGCTCGGGGTCAACCTGCTCGCGGGCCTTGTCCGCAAGGCAGCGGCGACGCTCGGCGAAGACTTCGACATCGAGGTGCTGGAAATGCACCACCGCATGAAGGTCGACGCGCCCTCCGGCACGGCGCTCCTTCTCGGGGAAGCTGCTGCGGAAGGCCGCAAGATCTCGCTGAAGGAGCGCTCCGTACGCAGCCGCGACGGGCATACCGGCGCGCGCAATCCGGGCGACATCGGCTTTGCGACCCTGCGCGGCGGCACCGTGGTGGGTGAGCATTCGGTGATCTTCGCCGGCGCCGGCGAGCGCCTGGAGCTGTCACACCGGGCCGAGGACCGGGGCCTCTTCGCCCGCGGCGCGGTCAGGGCCGCGCTCTGGGGCTTCGACAAGAAGCCGGGCTATTACACCATGGACCATGTCCTTGGCCTCGACCGGCTCTAAAACCTTCTCACATCTCACCGACATCGGAGACACGACGATATGGATCGCCTTCTTGTGCTTGCCCGTCACGGCCAGAGCGAATGGAACCTCAAGAACCTGTTCACCGGCTGGAAGGATCCCGGCCTGACCGATCTCGGCGTCCAGGAAGCCCGCACGGCCGGTCAGCGTCTCAAGGAGATGGGCGTCCAGTTCGACATCGCCTTCACGTCCGATCTTTCCCGCGCCCAGCGCACCTGCAAGCTGATCCTGGAAGAGATCGGCCAGCCCGATCTCAAGACCATCGCCAACCAAGCCTTGAATGAGCGTGATTACGGCGACCTCGCCGGCCTCAACAAGGACGACGCCCGCACCCGCTGGGGCGAGGAGCAGGTCCATCTCTGGCGCCGCTCCTACGATGTGCCGCCCCCCGGTGGCGAGAGCCTGAAGGACACGGTGGCGCGCGTGCTGCCCTACTACATCCGCGAGATCCTGCCCCGCACGATGCGCGGCGAGCGCGTACTGGTCGCCGCGCACGGCAATTCCCTGCGCGCCCTCGTGATGGTGCTCGATGGTTTGACTTCGGAGACGATCCCTGGCCTCGAGCTCGCGACCGGCATCCCGCTCGTCTACAAGCTCAACGAGGATACGACTGTCGCCAGCAAGAAGGTGCTGGAGGGGTAAGAAACACCACTGTCATTCCGGGGCCGCGGAGCGGAGCCCGGAATCTATAACCGCTGACAGCATAGAAAGGATCGTGACGTTCAAAGCCCTTTCTCGATACGTCGTGTTTATGGATTCCGGGCTCGCCTACGGCGCTCCAGAATGACAGCGGAGTGTGTTGAAAGCCATGTCCTCCATCACCCTTAGCCCCGGCCTCATCTACTACCCCGACTACCTCGACCGCCCAGCCCAGGAGCAACTGCTCCAGTCTCTGCGCGGGATCACGAAGGCCGCGCCTCTCTTCACGCCGCGCATGCCGCGTACGGGAAAGCCTTTTTCCGTGCGGATGACCAATTGCGGGCGGCTGGGATGGGTGTCTGATGTGCAGGGTTATCGCTACCAGCCGACACATCCTGAGACCGGCGAGCCCTGGCCCGCCATGCCGGAATGGGTGCTGCGTGCCTGGGAGGAGTTGAGCGGCTATCCGCATCCGCCCGATGCCTGCCTGATCAACTTCTACGAACAGAGCGCCCGCATGGGGATGCACCAGGACAAGGACGAGGAGGAGTTCGATGCCCCTGTCGTCTCCCTGTCCCTGGGCGACACGGCGCTATTCCGCTATGGCGGGCTGGAGCGCAAGGATCCGACGAAATCGATCAAGCTCCGCTCCGGTGACGCGATCGTGTTCGGCGGCCCGGCGCGGCTGATCTATCATGGGATCGACCGGCTGACGCCAGGCAGCTCGGACCTGCTGCCGCAGGGCGGGCGCCTCAATCTCACCTTGCGCAAGGTGGAAAAGGCGCTCTGAGCATCGGACCCAAAAGTGGACTTGCACTTTTGGGATCATCCGATGCTCAATCCATAGCTTGCGCATCGGGTGGATCGGAAAACCGGTTCCCACTTTTCCGCACGATGCGCTAGCCTCGAAGCACACATCAATTGGAGGGGCATCCATGAAAGCTTTTGCAGCCGCTGCCTTGGGCTTCGCCCTCGCGGTTCAGGCCGCCTTCGCGGCCGAGCCCGTATTCCCGCCCGCCTCGCGGATCGGCATCGTTCCACCGCAGGACATGGCCGTGTCGCGGCGCTTCAGCGGCTTCGAGAACGAGGAGAAGGCCGCTGCCATCAACCTCGTGGAGATGCCGGCGCAGGCCTATGAGCAACTGGTCAAGGGCTTCACCAAGGACGCTCTGAAGCGCCAGGGCCTGAACGAGACCTCCCGCGAGACCTTGAAGCTCGGCGACAAGACCGGCGTGCTGATCGGCGGCACCATGGAAGGCCCTGTGGAAGGGCGCAAATGGGTCATGGCCGTGAAGGGCCAGGACGTAACCGGCCTCGTCATCGCGCAGGTTCGCGGCGGCGCTGACGGCTACAGCGAGGCGCAGATCCGGGACGCGCTGAAGAGTGTCGTCCTGCGCGGGCCGATCTCCATCGAGGAGCAGGTCTCCGCCCTGCCCTTCCGGCTCGGCGACCTCGCAGGCTTCCGCCCGGTGCGGTCGATTTCCGGCAACTCGGTCCTGTTCACGGACGGTCCCAAGGACACGATCAAGGCGGTGGAGCAGCCGATCCTGATCATGGCAGCCTCGCTCAATGCCGCCCCGCCCGCCGGCGAGCAGCGCAACCAGTTCGCCCGCGCGGCGCTCAACGCCAACCAGATCCTCAAGGACATCAAGCTCGAGCGCTCGGAATCCTTCCGCTTCAAGGGCCAGGACTGGCACGAGATCGTCGCCAAGGCCGTGGAGGCGGAATCGGGCCAGCCGGTCGTCGTGATGCAGACCATCCGCTTCGAACCCGGTCGCTACGTGCGCATGGTCGGCCTGACCCGGGTTGAGCAGCGGGACGAGAACCTGCGGCGCTTCCGGGCGGTGATCGACGGCGTGGAGATGAACGCTTTCTAATCCCGGGCCGGGAAGGCCGGCAGGGACCAGCCGTGCAGGAGGGCGAGCGCCCTCAAGCTGAAGGCAGCAACAAAGCCCAGCGCGGCGCTGAGGAACGGATCGAGGCCGATAGCCTGCAGGGCCACCATGACGGCAGCGCCCAAAGCCGCCGCCGTGACATAGATCTCCTTGCGCAGCACGAGGGGCGTCGTTCCGGCGAAGATGTCGCGGATGATGCCGCCGAACGTGGCCGTGACGGTGCCGAGCGCCACCGCCGACAGGGCCGGAACGCCGGCGCCGAGCGCCTTGGCCGTGCCTGAGACCGCGAACAGGGCCAGGCCCAAGGCGTCCGCCCAGAGCAGCAGGCGCCCCTGCCGTCCGCCCTCGATCCAGGTGACGCGCTTCGGGCCGAGGATGAAGACGAGTTCTGCCACGATGAGGCAGACCAGCACGTCGACCGGATCACCCACCCAGAAAACCGGCCGGATGCCGATGAGAAGGTCCCTGACCGTGCCGCCACCGACGCCCGTGAGGGTCGCCAGGAGCGCAAAGCCGAACGGGTCCATGCCCTTGCGGGCCGCCATCAGGGCGCCCGACAGCGCGAAGACGGCGACGCCGATGGTTTCGAAGGGAATGGATTGGAGGAAGTTCACCGAGGGCACCTTGCCTGCTGAGCCACAAAGCATCCGCGTATTGATCACGCAGGCTCTTTTCAGGCAACCGGCTCTCCTCCCCCTTGTGGGGAGGAGTTGGAGGTAGGGGTGTGGGCGATAACCGATGAAGGTCTGGCGCCGGCACCCCCACCCCGGCCGCTGCCGCGGCCACCCCTCCCCACAAGGGGGAGGGAAAAGCGTAGAGCTTGGAAGTTACAAAGCCGTCGAGGAATTATCCGCCGTCTCGCCCCCAGCCCCATTGGTGGCCGCCTTCGGGCCGCCCTTGGAAACGCCGACCAGGGCCGGGCGCAGGACCCGGTCGCCGATGACGTAGCCGGACTGGACCACCTGCAGGACCGTGCCGTTCGGGACTTCCGCATTGGGGATCTCGAACATGGCCTGGTGCACGTTCGGGTCGAATTTCTGGCCCTGCGGGTCGAGGCGCTTCACCCCGTGGCGCTCCAGGTTCTTGAGCAGGTCGCGCTCGGTGAGGTCGATGCCGTCGATGAGGCCCTTGAACGCGCCCTCGGCGGTTTTGCTCGCCTCCTCCGGCACGCTCTCGATGGCGCGACGGATATTGTCGGCCACGTTGAGCATGTCGCGGGCGAAGTTCGCCACCGCATAGGTGCGGGCATCGGCGATCTCGCGCTCGGTGCGACGGCGCAGGTTCTCCATATCGGCCATCAGGCGCAGGAGCTTGTCCTTCAAATCCGCCTTCTCGGCCTCGAGAACGGCAATCGGGTCGGCCTCAGGCGCGGAAGCGGCCTCGGGGGCAGCATCGTTGGCGGGCTCGGCCTGTGGGGCCGCGTTCTGGTTTTCCGTGTCGTTCGGATTCATGGTCGATCAACTGAAGGTGGGAGAAACAGGGGTTCGGGGCACATATCAGGTCCCCGGCGCCACAAATCAAGCACTGCGCCGCTGGAGGGAGGCGGTTTCCTCTGCCTTGAACACGTCCAGCAGGGCCCGGCGGATGGTGGCCTGGCGGCCCGCATGGGTGACTTTCGTGCCGGTCAGGTCCGTCACGTAGAACACGTCCACGGCCTTTTCGCCGAAGGTCACGATATGGGCCGAGGCGATGTTGAGGTTGAGCTTCCCCAAGGCCGTGGTGAGGTCGTAGAGCAGGCCCGGCCGGTCCAGGCCGGAGACCTCGATCACCGTCTGGCGGTTCGACAGGGAATTGTCGATGGTCACCTCCGGGGGCACGTGGAAGGCCCTCGAGGCGGGTTTGGTCGGGCGCTTGCCGTCCACGAGATCGGCGATCCTCACCTCGCCCTTCAGGGCCCGCTCGATGGCCTTGGCCACCCGCTCGGCCCGGCGCAGTTCGTCCTCGTCCCGGTCGAAGGCGCGGGAGAGCACGATGGTGTCGAGCGCCAGGCCGTCCGTGGTGGTGAAGATCTGGGCATCGACGATGTTGCCCCCGGACGCCGCGCAGGCCCCGGTAATGATGGCGAGCAGGCGCGGATGGTCCGGGGACAGGATGGTGAGTTCGGTCACGTCCCGGAACTGGTCCGTCTCATAAGCCGTGGTGACGGTCCGTCCGCCCTTCTCCGCTTCTTTCAGGAGCCGGGCCTGCTTCGCCCGCCGGGTCTCGTCGGTCTTGATCCAATAGCCCGGCATGTGGCGGGCTGCATAAGCCTCGAATTCGGCATCCGACCAATCGGGCAGCTCGGCCCGCAGCTGCTCCTGCGCGAGGCGCACCCGCTCGGAGCGGGCGATATCCACAGCGCCGCCGCCGAGGAGCACCTCCGTCTCGTGATAGAGGTTGCGCAGGAGCTGGCCCTTCCATCCGGTCCAGGTGCCGGGTCCCACGGCCTTGATGTCGGCAATCGTGAGCACGAGCAGGAGCTTGAGGCGCTCCATAGTCTGCACCACCTCGGCGAAGCTCTTGATGGTGGCGGGATCGGAGAGGTCGCGGCTCTGCGCCGTGTTCGACATGAGCAGGTGATGCTCGATCAGCCAGGCCACGGTGTCGGTTTCTGCATCGGAGAGGCCGAAGCGCGGCCCGAGCTTGCGGGCGATCGCGGCACCGGCGGTCGAGTGATCCTCCGGCCGGCCCTTGGCGATGTCGTGCAGGAAGACGGCGACATAGAGCGCTCGCCGGTTGCGGATGGTGGGAAAGATCCGGTTCGCCAGCGGATGCTCGCCCCCGAGCTGGCCCGCCTCGATCTCCGTGAGCACGCCCACCGAGCGTACGAGGTGCTCGTCCACCGTATAGTGATGATACATGTTGAACTGCATCATCGCGACGATGCGGCCGAAATCGGGAACCAGGCGGCCGAGCACGCCGGCCTCGTTCATCTGACGCAGCACCACCTCCGGGGCATTCTTGGACGTGATGATCTCGAGAAACAGCCGGTTGGCTTCCGGATCGTTGCGCAGGCTCGGGCCGATGAGCTTGAGCGAGCGCGTTGCCAGACGCTTCGCATCGGGATGAATGGCAAGATTGCGCCGGTCGGCAAGCCAGAACAGGCGGATGAGGTTGACGGGATCGCGCTCGAAAGCGTCTTCATTCTCGACGTTGAGGCGGTTGTTGTCGATGATGAAGCCATCGCCCACCAATGCGCCGCCACGGCGGCGGCGGAAGCGGCCGAGAACCCGGTCGAGCATGGGGCGCGGCTTGGTCTGACGTGACTCAAGCTCGGCGCAAACGATGGCCGTCAGATCGCCCACATCCTTGGCAATCAGGAAGTAGGCTTTCATGAACCGCTCGACAGCAGACAACCCACCCCGTGGGGCATAGCCGATGCGCTCGGCAATCGTGCGCTGCAGGTCGAAGGTCAGGCGTTCCTCGGCGCGGCCCGTGGCGAAATGCATGTGGCAGCGCACGCGCCACAGAAACTCCTCGCAGCGCGCGAACAGGTTGAACTCGTCCTTCGTGAAGAGGCCCGCCGTGACCAGCTCCTCGGGCTCTTTCACCCGGTAGACGTATTTGGCAATCCAGAAGAGCGTGTTGAGATCGCGCAAGCCTCCCTTGCCGTCCTTCACGTTGGGCTCGACGAGGTAGCGGGAGGCGCCGGCCTTGGCCACGCGGGCGTCGCGCTCTTTCAGCTTCGCATCGACGAAGGCCGGAGCCGAGGTGGCGACGATTTCCTTGTCGAAGCGCTTGATCAAATCATCGAAGAGCTCCCTGTCACCGAACAGGAAGCGCGTTTCAAGAAGCGACGTGCGGATCGTCATATCCGCATGCGCCTCGCGCAGACACTCCTCCACCGAGCGGGTCGCGTGGCCCACCTTCAGCTTCAGGTCCCACAGCACATAGAGCATGGCCTCGACAACGCTCTCGCTCCACGCCGTCTGCTTGTAGGGCAGAAGGAACAGGAGATCGACGTCGGAGCCGGGAGCCAGGGTCCCGCGCCCATAGCCGCCGGTCGCCGCGACCGCAACGCGCTCTCCGGCGGACGGGTTGGCACTGGGGTAGAGATGCTGGACGACCGCATCGTGCACGATGCGCACAAGCTGGTCCATCCGGTCGCAGAGGTAGCGGGCACAGGCGAGCCCGTCCTGGCTCTCCAGCAGCTTCGCCTCGGCCTCCGCCCTCCCCTCATCGAGGAAGGTCTTGAGCAGGGGGACGAGGGAAGCACGCAGTTCCGCGGCATCCCGGATCGTCCGGCCGCCAAGGCTTTGCTGGATGGTCTCAAGGCTGTGAGCTGGCATGGAACAACCGTATACGAGCTGCCATTCGGCTTACCACCAGAAAAGGCCTTCGCCCAATGGCTGAGCAAAGTCTGACTGGCCTTATCCGGAAAAGCGGATAATATGTTCTTTATAAGAGATATTGTTTGACATAAAAAACATTTGGTTCTATAAAAAGGACACGCGCCGATTTGAGTATGCAGATTGCGGGCGCGAAACAAGTGCAGCTAAAGCGCCGGGTGCCCTCAGGACCGCAGTCCCAGGCCCCATGCGCCCAACATGGGACTTAAAACAATGAGCCTGACCCGCCGTCTTCTCCTCGCCGCCTCCGTTGCCACGAGCCTGACTTTGCTCGCCAACGGGGCCATTGCGCAGCCCAAGGAAATCAAGATCGACTTCGCCACCTACAACCCGGTCAGCCTCGTTCTCAAGGACAAGGGCTTTCTCGAGAAGGAGCTGGAGAAGGACGGCATCAAGGTGCGTTGGGTGCAGTCGCTCGGCTCCAACAAGGCGCTTGAGTTCCTGAATGCCGGTTCGATCGATTTCGGTTCCACGGCCGGCGCTGCAGCGCTGATCGGCAAGATCAACGGCAACCCGATCAAGTCGATCTATGTCTATTCCCGCCCTGAATGGACGGCGCTCGTGACCCGCAAGGATACGGGCATCACCAAGGTCGAGGACCTGAAGGGCAAGCGCGTGGCCGTGACCCGCGGCACCGATCCGCACATCTTCCTGGTGCGCGCCCTGCAGGAGGCCAAGCTCACCGAGAAGGACGTGAAACTCGTTCTGCTCCAGCATCCGGATGGCCGCACCGCTCTGGAGCGCGGCGACGTGGATGCCTGGGCTGGCCTCGATCCGCTGATGGCGGCTGCTGAAGCGGAGAGCGGCGCCCAGCTCTTCTACCGCAACGCCGGCGCCAACACCTGGGGCGTGCTCAACGTCTCGGAAGCCTTCGCCAAGGAGAACCCGGCTCTCGTGGAGCGCGTGCTCAAGGCCTATGGGGAAGCGCGCAAATACGCGCTCGCCAACAAGGACGAGCTGAAGAAGTCCCTGATCGCCTACACCAAGCTGCCCGATCCGGTGATCGAGCGCCAGCTTGAGCGCACGGAGCTCACGCACTCCTCCATCGGTCAGCCTCAGGTCGACACGATCCTCGCCGCAGGCCTCGCCCTGCAGGAAGCGGGTGTCATTACCCCGCAGACGGATGTGCGCGCCGCCGTCGATTCGCTGATCGACCGCCGCTTCGCCACCGCGTCGCGCTGATGATTTCATCACGGGAGAGCGCCGTGACAGGCCAAGCCACAAGCTCTGCCTGGTCCTCCCATGAGGGTGCCGCCGCTCTCGCGGCCCCAACCTCCACCGAGAAGCGACGCGTCTTCGACTGGCGCATCCTTCTCGGCTTTTTTTTGCCTGTCGCCATTGCGCTTCTCTGGGAAGGGGCCGTCACCTTCGGCCTTGCCGAGGGCCGTATTGTGCCGCCGCCGAGCCGCATCATCGCAACGCTCTCGGCTCTCGCCGAAACCGGCGAGTTGTGGACCCATGCCTGGATGACACTCTGGCGCGTTCTCGTCGGCTTTCTCATCGGGGCTTTGTCAGGCATCGTGCTCGGCGCGCTCTCAGGCTCCAGCCAGACCCTTCGCCAATTGCTCGACCCGACCCTGCAGGCCCTGCGCGCGATTCCCTCCATCGCCTGGGTGCCGCTGTTCATTCTGTGGCTCGGTATCTTCGAAGCCTCGAAAGTGGCGTTGATTGCCGTGGGTGTGTTCTTCCCGGTCTATCTCGGCATCGCGGGCGCGATCCTCTCCGTCGACCGCAAGCTCGTGGAGGTGGGCCACGTGTTTCGCCTCTCGCGCGTCCAGCTCGCCCGCCGCATCCTGCTGCCGGCCGTTCTGCCTGAAGCCGTCATCGCGCTGCGCTCAGGGTTAGGCCTCGGCTTCATGTTCGTGGTCGCGGCTGAATTCATGGGCGCATCCGAGGGCCTCGGCTATCTGCTCGTCGACGGACAGCAGATGGGCAAGCCCGACCAGATCCTCGCCGCCATCATCGCCTTCGCGCTCCTCGGCAAGCTCGCCGACAGCCTGCTGGTTGCATCGACCAAGCCGCTCGTGCGCTGGCAGGACACCGTGCGGGAGCAACTGTAATGTTGTCTTTCGAGCACCTCTCCAAGACCTACGCGGACGGCACGCGGGCGCTCTCCGACATCAATCTCACCGTACACGAGGGCGAGATCGTTGCGCTGATCGGCGGTTCGGGCTGTGGCAAGACCACATTGCTGCGCCTCATCGCCGGCCTCGACCGGGAAAGCGCCGGCAGGATCCGCCTCGACGGAGAAACGCTCACCGGGCCGCATCCAGCAGTGGGCATCGTGTTTCAGGAACCGCGCCTGCTCCCCTGGCTGTCGGTGTTCGACAACATCGCCTTTGGCCTTGCTGGGTTAAGCGCTTCCGAGAAGAAGCAGCGCGTGACACATGCGCTCGAAAAGACCGGCCTCGTCGAACACGCCGACCGCTGGCCGCGCGACCTCTCGGGCGGACAGCAGCAGCGCGTCTCGATTGCCCGCGCTTTCGTCACCAACCCGAAGGTGCTGCTTCTCGACGAGCCGTTCTCGGCGCTCGATGCCTTCACCCGTGCGAGCCTGCACGAGCATCTGCTCGGCCTGTGGGAGGAAACGCGCCCGACCGTGGTGCTCGTCACGCACGACGTGCAGGAGGCCGTGACGCTCGCCGACCGCGCTGTCGTGATGCGGCCCAAGCCCGGCCGCATCTTCGACGAATTGCCGCTCACGCTCTCACGGCCTCGCGACAGGACGGGGCTTCCCTTCGAGACCTCGGTGCGCCGCATCTTGACGGCCCTCGACCATTCCCTCAAAGCTCCGCAAGAGCAGCCCCAGCGCGAACGCGACCGTCAGGCCGCTGCGCTGTGGTGGTAACAACTCCCAAGGACACCATCATGGACGCCACCGCCCTTCGCGCCCTCCAGGCGCCGCTGAAGGATCAATACCGCAGCGATCCGAACGCCGCCGTCATCACCCTCAAGGCGCAAGGTACGCTCGATGACCAGCACATCGCGTGCAAGGTCGAGACCGGCCGCGCGCTCGCGGTCGCAGGCCTCCACCCGGCCACTGGCGGCTCCGGCGCGGAGCTGTGCTCGGGCGACATGCTGCTCGAAGCGCTCGTGGCCTGCGCGGGCGTGACCCTGAAGGCAGTCGCCACCGCGCTCGAAATCGACCTGCGCCACGGCGCCGTGAAGGCGGAAGGCGATCTGGATTTCCGCGGCACACTCGGCGTCGACAAGGGCGCGCCCGTGGGCTTCAAGAACATCCGCCTCTCCTTCGAGGTCGACACGGATGCGCCGCAGGAGAAAGTCGATCAGCTGCTCAAGCTCACCGAGCGCTACTGCGTGGTGTTCCAGAGTCTCAACAACAAACCCGAGTTGAGCGCGACACTGACGCGCCGCTGATCTACCGGACCTACGAGCCGGGATACGCCACGCTCTTCTGGACGATCTGCTTCGGCCGATGGGTCAGAGCGTGGCGGCGGATCCGTTCGAGATCACGTTCCTCGTCGAGGCTTTTTTCCGCACGCCGCAAGGCATCCTCTGAATGCTCCTCGGCAAGCTTGCCGAAGACCTCAGGCGACAGTCTCGACAGGGATTGTAGCGCTTTCTGCAGCTTGATCCCCACCTCGACCAGACCGGCGCCGTCCCGCGCGATGGGCACAAAGAAATCCTGCATCATGTCCGCGGTGGACAGGGCGGGCATTCGGACCTTGGGAAAGGCGACGTCCTCCTCAGCATTCCGGCCGCCTTGGAGGGCCAGGATGCGAACGCCGGCGTTGATCACGTCGATGGCGGTCCCTGGATCGTTGACAGCCGGGGACAGAGCCCGCGAGGCCACCTCACTCAGGGCGATGAGCCCGAAGCGCGGGTCCTGCTCGTAAGTGCGCCGGTCGCCGATGAGAAAGGCATGGCGCACCCTGCCGATGTCCTCGTCCGACATCTCTTCGTCCACATAGGCGATGGGGCGCGTCGGCTCGACGAAAGCACCCGGCAGAACATCCACGTCGATCAGCGCATCCCTGCTCTCGACAATGGAGGCCAGCTTCTCCACGTCGATGTTCTGAACGTAACCGATCTCGGTGGGATAGACAGCCTGCGCCATGCGGACCCAGTCCAGGCGGGGCGCGGCCCGAAGATGAGGGTGTTTGCACCATCGACTGAGGGCCGAAGACGCGGCCTCTTCGAGCTGCTCGATGGTCTCTCGCACAGTGCCGAGCTTGGTCAGACGGCTGATCCAACGCAGCAGCGTCACCACGATGAAGATGATCACCAGGATGGTGACGGCGAGCAGAACCAGGCGTCCGTTGGCCCCATAGGTTTCCGTCGAGAGGGCGACGATGCCGACGATGCTGTAAAGGAAGGCACCCAGGAAGGTGGCGAGGGCGTTATGAGCCGTCGTGTCCTCCATGAGGAGTTGCGTGGCCCGCGGTGTCAGGTTCGTGCTGGCGGATGCGAAGGCGGAGACCATGGTGGTCAGGGAGAAGGTCGTCACCGTCAGCATGCTGGCGGCCAGGATGCCGAGAATGTTGCCGACGGAATCGGCCCCGACGCTGAGAGCTATATCCTCGGGGATGTAGGGCTGCAGCAGCAGAGCGGTGAAGGCCGCCGCAAAGCCGCCCAGGCAGAAGAGCGCGATCTTGAACCAGATCTGGCGAACCAAGCGCCTGAGAAGCAGCTTCCAATGGGCCATATCGCGAAGGATCCTCCCTGACCCTGCAGCGCGGCGGGCCGGTTCCTACCGGAATGACACCCCGAGAGAGCGTTAGGTTCCCGAAGCGACCAGGGTTCTGGGCGCGCCGCTGATCGCAACGGCGCTGCCGCCCCGGATCTCCTGCACAGTGAGTGCGCGGGCGTTGGTGCCGTCGGGATTGAAGCGGAATACGCCATCGGCGCCGGCAAAGCCCGCCGGGTTAGTCAGCATCGCGTCGCTGAAACCCTGAACCCCCTGCATGCGTGCAAGCGCCGCCGCCAGGGTCACAGCGTCGTAGGAGAGCGTTGCAAGGCGGATCGGGTCGGTGTTGAAGCGCGCGCGGTAGCGCTCGGCGAAGGCTTCGAAGCCCCGGTTGTCGGGCGCTGCGAACCAGCCGCCCTGCAAGGCCGGCAGACCGAAGATGCGCGGCTTATTCCACACGCCGGTGCCGAGCGGCTTGACCCGTGTCGGATCGAAGCCCGCCATCTGCAGCGCCTGAGCGACGGCCGGCAGGCTGTCGCCGTTGTCGGGGATGAACAGAGCATCCGCCTGAGGCGCGGGTCCGCCGATCACGCGGGCCAGGCGCTGCACGCCCACCTGCGGCTGACCGGCCGGGTAATATTCGAGCGCGGCGATGCGCAGGCCCTGCCGGGCCGCCGCCTGCTGCAGCCGCGCCTCGGCTACGCGGCCATATTGCGTTTCCGGGATCAGGGCCGCGATCGATCGGCGGCCCTGGCTCGCCGCGAAGGCGACGATGCGGTCGACCTCCTCCTGCACGAGGAAGCTCAACAGATAGACGCCACGGGTGGCGACGCTCGCATCCGACGAGAAGCCGATGACGGATTTGCCCCGTTCGCGCACCACCTGGGCGGCTGCCTGAACGGAACCGGAGAAGAGCGGTCCGATGACGAGTTCGGCCCCCTCCGCGAGCGCCTGCTGCGCGGCGGCGCGCGCTCCCTCGGGCGTGCCATTATCGTCCTTCACGAGGATTGTGATGTCGGAGCCCTGGAATTCGCTCACAGCCATGTCGGCAGCGTTGCGCATGCTCTGCGCCACCACGGCGCCCTGCCCGGCAGCGCTCATGGGCAGGATCAGGGCAACCTTGACGGGACCGGTGCCGATAGTGGAGCCGCCGAGTTGGCCCGGCGAGGAAACCTGCATGGAGGAAGCAGGCGTCGCAACACCGGCCGCATAGGACGGCTCGACGGATGCGGCTTGAGGCCTGCTGACCTTGCGCGGCGCCACACGGCTCTCGGAGCCCACGCAACCCGACAGGCCCAGCGACACAGCCAGGACAGGAGCCCAAGCCATACGAACCGGAAAGCCCCGAGCCCAACCACGCGATATGCGTGCCATCTCCACCCCCTTTGGAAACAGCCATCGTTCTTGAGGCTAAGCGTGGCAGAGAAAAGTAAACATTGTTTCTCATCGGTTCTGCGAAGGCCGTACGCGGCGGCTTTCGCAAAGGCGCCGCTTCATGCGAGAGTGCTGACCTCATGACTCAGAGAATCGACAACCGGACCAGGCGGCGCGAACCTAATGAGCGGATCGCCACCTTCACCGCCTTCGGCCTTGCCGCCGAAGCCAAGCCCCTCTCACCCGGCCTCTATGTGGTCGCCACCCCCATCGGCAACCTGCAGGACGTGTCCTTCCGGGCGCTCAGCGTACTCGCCGCCGCAGATGCGGTCCTGGCCGAGGATACGCGGGTGACGAAGACGCTGTTGGCCCATTATGGCATCACCACGCCGCTGGTGGCCTATCACGAGCATTCCAACGAGGCCGTGCGCGAGCGCATGGTTCACCGTATCCGCGAGGGTCAGGCCCTGGCCCTGGTGTCCGATGCCGGCACGCCGCTGGTGTCCGATCCGGGCTACAAACTCGTGCAGGCGGCGATCGAGGAAGGGCTCCCGGTTACGCCGATCCCAGGCCCGTCCGCCGTGCTCACCGCGCTGGTGGCCTCGGGCCTGCCCACGGACCGGTTCTTCTTCGAGGGCTTCCTGCCGTCGAAGAGCGGCGCGCGCCGCACGAGGCTTGCCGAGATCGGCACCATTCCCGGCACGCTCATGCTGTTCGAGGGTCCGCATCGCCTGCCCGAAATGCTCGCGGACGCCGCCGAGGTGCTGGGCGAGCGGCAGGCCGTGGTGGCGCGCGAGCTCACCAAGATGTTCGAGACCATCCGGCGCGGCACGCTCCCCGAACTTGCCCGGCAATTCGCCGAGGAGGGCCCGCCCAAGGGTGAGATCGTGGTGCTGATCGGCGAAGCCACCAAGGAAATGCACGCGGCGGAAGCCGATGCGGCGCTGGACAACAAGCTCGAAGCAGCACTCAAGAATCACTCGATCAAGGATGCCGCGGCAATCGTCGCGGCCGAACTCGACCTGCCCAAGCGGGAGATCTATGCCCGCGCCCTGGTGCTTGCGAAGAAGGGCGAATGAAGAACGCGCTCGATCGTCGCGAAGCGACCTTTCTGCGCGGCCACCGGGCCGAGTGGATCGCGCTGCTGTTCCTGATCTCGAAAGGCTATCGCCCGCTCGCGCGCCGCTATGCGGCTTCCGGCGGCGAGATCGACCTGATCGTCATGCGCGGCGACACCATCGCGTTCGTCGAGGTGAAGGCGCGCGGACTCATGGATGATGCGCTCTTGTCGATAACCGCTCGCAAGCGCCAGCGCTTCTCACGTGCGGTGCGTGCTTGGCTGGCACGGAATGAATGGGCGGCGAACAGGACATGGCGCGCGGATGCAGTGTTTATCGCACCCAAGACATGGCCAAAACATATTGTGAGCGTGTTCGAGTTGGAGATGGGTTGAGGCGCCTCCACTGTCATTCCGGGGCGAGCGGTAGCGAGAGCCCGGAATCCATAACCACTAACGGTGCAGATTGGTGTGTGACGCTACTCGCACTTCCTTAAGCGTCGTGTTCATGGATTTCCACGCCTTTGGCGCGGCCCTTCGGGTCGGGCTCGGCTCTTTGAGCCGCCCCGGAACGACAGCAGAGTCGAAGTGAAACCCTATTTAGCCGCCACCTTCGGGGCAAACACCGTCACGGCCGCTGGCCGGATCGAGAAATGAGCCGGTGTCTGCGTGACGATCTCGCCATCCGCATTGACAGGTCTGGGCTTGCGGGTGCGGATGTCGAACTCCTTGGCGCGCACCGCCCTCACCTCGTTCCAGGCGCCGTGGCGTCCATGGCGGAACGAGCGGGCCATGAGGGCGAGCTTCCAGGCCCGCTCCAGTTCCAGGCTGTAGAGATCGAGATGGTGATCGTCGATGGCGGCATCCTGCTCGACCGCATTGCCACCGCCATAGAAGCGGCCGTTGCCTACGGCGATCTGGAGGGTGCGCACGCGCGCCGCCTCGTTCTCGCTGTAGATCGTGGCCCGGAAGGGTTTGGCATGCATCAGAACGTTCAGGGCCACCATGGCATAGCCGAGACGCCCCCAGCGGCGTTTGATGTCCCGCGTCAGCTTCTGGGCCAGTTCCGCCGAGAGCCCGACGCTCGCCACGTTGAAGAATGGCTCGCCGTTGACGAGGCCGAGATCGATCTTGCGGGTGTGTCCGTCGGCAATCACCTGTGCGGCGCCATCGAGATCGAAGGGAACTTCCAGGGTGCGGGCGAGATCGTTGGCCGTGCCGAGCGGCAGGATGCCGAGCGGCAGGCCGGCCTCGATGACCCCGAAGGCCGCCGCGTTGAGCGTGCCGTCTCCCCCGCCGACCACGGCGCAATCCACATCTTTCGCGTGCTTGACGATGAGGGGCGACAGGTCCTCCCGGCGGCCGCAATCCACATGGACCGGCTCGATTCCATGGTCCTTCAGGCGCTCGACGGCCATGTCGCGCTGGGCGGCACCGCTGCGGCTCTTGGCATTGACGATCAGAAGGGCGCGGCGGGGCATGTACTCTCACATGGAAAAGCTTGAGGGGATCTGCAAGGGGCAGCCTGAAGCGGGGCCGTTGAATAACCCACATCCCCGGCTTTCGTTCAGGCCACGCGGGATGAACGGTTGCCATACTACAGTTTAGGCCCAATAACCCTGCTTCCCAGGAGGCCCGACTCATGACCCTCACCGTTGCGTTCCAGATGGATCACATCCGCAGTCTGAAGATTGCGGGCGATACGGGCTTTGCGCTCCTGCTTGAAGCCCAGCGGCGGGGTCACCGGGTGCTGCATTATACGCCCGATCGCCTGTCCCTGCGCGACGGCGCCGTGATCGCCATGGCGGAGCCCGTCGAGGCGCGGGACGTGGAGGGCGACCACTTCACGCTGGGAACGCCGGAGCGGGTCGATCTCTCAGGTGTCGATGCGGTGCTCATGCGCCAGGATCCGCCCTTCGACCTGGCCTACATCACCGCCACCCATTTCCTGGAACGCATCCACCCCAAGACCCTCGTGGTCAACGACCCGTCCCATGTGCGCAACGCGCCGGAAAAGATCTTCGTCACCCATTTCCCACACCTGATGCCCCCGACCCTGATTTCCCGCGACAAGCAGGAGATCGAGGAGTTCCGGCGCGAGCATGGCGACGTGGTGATGAAGCCGCTCTACGGCCATGGCGGCGCGAGCGTGTTCAAGGTCGGGCGCGAGGATCCGAATTTCGGCTCGCTCTACGACCTCTTCGCCAACCTGTTCCGGGAGCCCTGGGTGATCCAGCGCTTCCTGCCCAAGATCACGGAAGGCGACAAGCGCATCATCCTCATCGACGGCGAGGCGGCGGGCGCCATCAACCGGGTGCCCGCGGCCAACGACATCCGCTCCAACATGGTGCGGGGCGGGGCGGCAAAGCCCACCGACCTCACACCCCGTGAGCGCGAGATCTGCGAGACCATCGGCCCCGATCTCAAGCGCATGGGCCTGATCCTCGTGGGCATCGACGTGATCGACGGAAACCTCACCGAGATCAACGTGACGGCTCCCACCGGCATCCGCGCCATCAAGCGCCTCGGTGGGCCGGATCTGGCGGTGACAGTGTGGGATGTGATCGAGAGCAAGGTGGGGCGCTGAAGCCCTCCGCTGTCATCCCCGCGAAGGCGGGGATCCATAACCGCGACGTCTCAAGAGAAAACGGTCGGCATTTCGCCCCTTCCTGCACTGTCAGCGTTTATGGATTCCGGGCTCGCCTACGGCGCCCCGGAATGACAGCGCGTGTTCTAAGCAGCCAGTTCCGCAATCACCGCATTGAGCACCGGAAAACCCTTCGGCGTCACGGCAAGCCGTGAGCCATCGACCTGGATCAGGCCTTCCTCTTTCAGAATCCGTAAGCCGCGCTGATTGAGCGTCTTGCCCGTGAACGCCTCGAAGCGGCGCGGGTCGACGCCTTCCTTGAGGCGAAGGCCCATGAGCAGGAACTCGTCGCCCTCGGCCTCTGAGGTCAGCACCTCCTCGTCGATGACGCCATGCCCCTCGCGTTCGACCAGCCCCAGCCATGTTTCGGGGTGCTTTTCCGTCGCGGTGGCGAGCCGCGCATTGCCGGTCACCAAACGTCCATGGGCGCCGGGGCCGATGCCGGCATATTCGCCGTAGCGCCAATAGAGCAGGTTGTGCTGCGATTCCGCACCGGGCCGCGCATGGTTGGAGATCTCGTAAGCGGGCAGCCCGTGCTTCGCGCAGATTTCCTGCGTGATGTCGTAGAGCGCGCGGCCCGTCTCCTCGTCCGGCACGGTGATCTTGCCGGCATCGAAGAGACGCTGGAACCAGGTGCCCGGCTCGATGGTGAGCTGATAGAGCGACAGGTGCTCCACCGCATGGGAGATCGCCTGCTCCAGTTCGGCGCCCCAGGCCTGAGGCGTCTGGCCGGGACGGGCATAGATCAGATCGAAGGAATAGCGCTCGAAGATCGAGGCGGCGATCTTCACCGCTCCCAGCGCCTCGTCGACGGAGTGCATGCGCCCGAGGCGTTTGAGATCGGGGTCGTTGAGCGCCTGCACGCCGAGGGACACCCGGTTGATGCCGGCACCGCGATAGCCGCGGAAGCGCTCGGCCTCGACGCTGGTGGGATTGGCCTCGAGCGTCACCTCAGCCTTCGGGTCGATGCCCCAGGCGCCGCCGATGGCGTTGAGGATCGCGCCCACGGTCTGCGGCTTCATGAGCGAGGGCGTGCCGCCCCCGAAGAACACGCTCGTGACCGTCCTGCCCGGAATGCGCGCGGCCGTGTGGGCGATCTCGCGCTGGAAGGCGCTAAGAAACCGCTCCTGATCCACCGGCTGGTGGCGGACATGGCTGTTGAAGTCGCAATAGGGGCATTTGGAGGCGCAGAAGGGCCAGTGGACATAAACGCCAAAGCCCACGTCGCGCGTCGGGTGATCGATCATGGGGCGTATATGGCAGGTTGGAGGCCGAACGTCACGGGTGCCGGTGTCGCGCTGCTGCATTCAAACGCGCTGTCATCCCAGACGCCGCAGGCGTCCGGGATCGTAGGACGAGAATGGCGCCTGATTCTGCCGGCGATCCCGGCTCTCGCTCTGCTCGGCCGGGATGACGCACCTTTGACATCTCGTGAGAGACAGATTTCTGAACCTCTTCGCTCACAAGGATGTTCACTCTATGAGCCGTTCCGTTCTGGCTTCCGCCGCACCGGAAGCCTAAGGTGATTGGCAGAGAGTTAGGAACCCATCATGCGGCA
The DNA here is from genome assembly GCF_016734765.1 of Microvirga soli. GTDB lineage: Bacteria > Pseudomonadota > Alphaproteobacteria > Rhizobiales > Beijerinckiaceae > Microvirga > Microvirga soli. The sequence continues at coordinate 29,275 of NZ_JAERQE010000014.1, forward strand.
TTGGCGCGGTCCGTTCGACCGGCAGGGCTATCACCACGGCAACCTGAAGGAGGCGCTGATCGACGCGGCGCAGCGCTTTATTGCCGAGCGGGGAATCGGCGGGTTTACGCTCGCCGACGCGGCCAAGCTCGTGGGCGTGACGCCGGCGGCCCTCTATCGCCATTTCCGGGGTCGGGACGCCCTGGTGGCCGAGGTGGCCTTCCGTGGCTATGACGAACTCGCCAAGCGCCTTGGCCGGGCTCTGCAGAGCGACGGCACGGCGCTTGAGCGCTTCACCCGCATGGGCGAGGCCTATCTCGCCTTCGCCGAGCAGGAGCCCGGCTTCTATACGGCCATGTTCTCGGCGAAGGCTGCCGAGGGCGAAGCCTCCTGCAGTCCCTTCTGGGCCAAGGCTGTGGAAAGCGGGGGCAAGCCCGCCGGCAACGCGTTCGACTTCCTGGTCAAGGCTCTCGCCGACACCTTCCCGGAAGGTTTTCAGACCGTCGATGCCCGGTTCATCGCCATCGAGGTCTGGGCGCTGTCCCACGGGATCGCCACCCTCGACGCCGCCGGCCAGCTGCCGAAAGGACCTGGTTTGCCTGACAAGTACGAACTTCTGCGGGCCGGCGTCCTCGCCCTCGTGCACGGAGCTCTCAAGGGCAAAGCCTAAGCGCCTCGCCGATTTTTCAAGTTTGATCTCTTGAAAGCGCCAAGATCGATCCGCATGTTAATGTTGTTAGCATTAACATAGGAACCCTTTCGATGTCAGATTCTGCCTCCGCCGCCTGGAACGCGGGCCCGCACGCGGGGCCGTGGGAAAACCGGACCAACCGCCGCTGCGGGCGCAAGCCCGGCCGCGGTCTGGAGATCGCCGGCATCATTCTGGGCTTCATCTTTGTTTGGCCGCTCGCGCTGGCCTATCTGGTGTGGAAAATCATGGGATATCCCAAATACGACGAGGCCAAGGCCTTCCTGAACGAGACCTTCGGCCGGGCCAAGGATGACCTCTTCCGCTCTCGCGGCGCTGCCGGTTTCGGCGGCTTTGCCAGCACCGGCAATGCGGCCTTCGATGATTACCGCCGCAGCGAGATCGAGCGCCTTGAGGAAGAGCGCCGCAAGCTCGACGAGGAAGCCCGCGATTTCCGCAACTTCGTCGAGGAGCTGAAGCGCGCCAAGGACCGCGAGGAGTTCGACGCCTACATGGCCAAGCGCCGCGGCAACGGCCCGACCAACGTCTGAAGCGGCTCATGAACAGCAAGAGCGCCCTCCGGGGCGCTCTTTTCTTTCAAAGGCCGTTTGCGAGAAGTAACCCGCGCACTTTCTCGACATTGTCGGAAAGGCTCAACAGCGACGTATCGAGAACAAGGTCGCTGAAGGAACGGGCATGATACCCCTCGTCATACATCTCGACGACGCGGCGCTTTTCTTCAGATGAGAGAGCCCGCCGCCCTCGATTCGTGAGCGCCACCTCAAGCGGCGGTGCGAGCGTCAGCACTAAAAATCGAGCCTGGCGCCTGTCAGAAGCCGCTTTCAGCCTCTCATAATCAGCATTGTCCAAGGGGTACGCCACGACAAGGCAGCGCCCCTGCCCGGTCGCGATCTCTGCTTCGATACGGCGAAGGGCAGCCTCGATCCGGACACTCAGGGGAGTGTCATCAGAGGCCTCATGATCGTCGCCATCAATGAAAGATGCTTCGGGTAGAGAACTCGCCAAAGCGCGGCCGAGAGTCGACTTGCCGCTGTTGATGGGACCGTTGATATGGATCACCGTCAGCATGGTTCGACGCTCTCCGGGGGCTTGATCAAGCCCTGGCCAAGCACCCGGCAGCCAGCTTCACGAAAGCGCGCGCCCGGTGAGAGAGGCCAGAGGGCTGCGGCTTCGACCAGTCGATGCCATGCTTCTCCTCCGAGGAGATTTCTCCGAAAGTCTCGGTAAAGCCGTCCGGCTGGAACATGGGGTCGTAGCCGAAACCCTTGGTCCCGCGCGGCGGCCAGACCACCTGGCCGAAGATGCGGCCCTCGAACAATTCCTCATGCCCGTCAGGCCAGGCGATGACCAGCGCCGAGACGAAGTGAGCGCGCCGGTCGGTGGCCTCGCGCTTTTCAAGTTCGCGGATCACCCGCTCCATGGCGGCGTAGAAGTCCTTGTTCGGTCCCGCCCAATCGGCCGTGAACAGGCCGGGCGCACCGTCGAGTGCATGAACGCAGAGCCCTGAATCGTCGGAGAGCGCCGGCAGGCCCGTGGCCTTGGCGGCCGCATGGGCCTTGATGGCAGCGTTCTCGGCGAACATGTGCCCCGTCTCGTCGGGCACCGGCAGACCGAGTTCGCCGGCCGAAACCGCCTCTACACCAAAAGGTGCGAGCAGCTCCTGCATCTCACGCAGCTTGCCCGCATTGTGGGTGGCGATGACGACCTTGCCGGTCAGGGAGCGATGCAGGCTCATGCCACGGTCTTCTTCTGCAGTTCGACCAATTGCGTCACGCCGGCCTTGGCAAGGCGCAGCAGGTGCAGGAACTCCTCCTCGGAAAAGGGCTTGCCCTCCGCCGTGCCTTGAACCTCGACGATGCCGCCGGAGCCTGTGATCACGAAATTGGAATCCGTCTCGGCGGCCGAGTCCTCGGCATAGTCGAGATCGAGCACCGGGGTGCCCTTGTAGATGCCGCAGGAGATGGCGGCGACGGGCTCGCGCAGGGGGTTGATCGAGATGATCGAGCGGCTCTGCATCCAGGCGAAGCAATCGTGCAGGGCCACCCAGGCGCCCGTGATGGAGGCCGTGCGGGTGCCGCCGTCGGCCTGGATCACGTCGCAATCGACCACGATCTGCCGCTCGCCGATGGCCGGCAGGTTGACCACGGCGCGCAGGGAGCGGCCGATGAGGCGCTGGATTTCCTGGGTGCGGCCGGAGGGCTTGCCGGAATTGACCTCGCGGCGGGTGCGCTCATGGGTGGCACGGGGCAGCATGGAATATTCCGCCGTCACCCAGCCCTTGCCCGTGCCGCGCAGCCACGGCGGGCCCTTCTCTTCCAGGGAAGCGGTGCAGATGACCTTCGTGTTGCCGAAGGAGACGAGGCAGGAGCCCTCCGCATAGCGGGCAACGCCGCGCTCCAGGGTGACGGGCCGCAATTCGTCGGGGGCACGGTTGGACGGGCGCATGGCGGGATTCTCCTTGAAATCTCGTGATTCACGCCTGTTTGAGGCCCCCGGGCCCATTGTGCAAGGGTCAAGCCTTGCCTAAGCACCTGCGGTCCCGCACATAATGCTTCATTGCAGCGTTAAATGTTTGAGAGCGTAGAACCCACCGGATGCACGCAAACGGTTCTTTTTCCCATCTGTCGGAAGCCCGCGCCATCGCGGAGCTGAACGACCGTTCCCGCGAGATCTTCCGCCAGATCGTCGAGAGCTACCTGATCACGGGCGAGCCCGTGGGCTCGCGCCATCTCTCGCGCATCCTGCCGATGGCCCTCTCGCCGGCATCGATCCGCAATGTGATGGCGGATCTGGAGTCCGCGGGCCTGATCTTCGCGCCTCATACCAGCGCCGGGCGCCTGCCGACCGAGTCGGGCCTGCGTTTCTTCGTCGATGCCATGATGGAGATCGGCGACGTCACCTCCGACGAGCGGGCGCGCATCGAGGCGCAGATGCGGGCGGCCGCAAGCGGCCACACCATGGAAACGGCCCTGGCTGAGGCGTCTGCCCTGCTGTCCGGCGTCTCACGCGGCGCCGGTGTGGTGGTGACCTCCAAGTCCAATGCGCGGCTCAAGCACATCGAATTCGTACGCCTCGACCCGGCCCGCGCCCTGGTGGTGCTGGTCTCCGAGGATGGCTCCGTGGAAAACCGCCTCCTCGATCTGCCGGCGGGTCTTCCCGCCGGAGCTCTGGTGGAGGCCGGCAATTTTCTTAACGCCCGCATCCAGGGCAAAACCATCGCGGACATCAAACAGGAGATCCAGGTCCGCCGCGGCGACATGGAGCGCGAGCTCGATGCGCTCACCGCCCGACTGGTTGAAGCGGGCCTCGCCACCACGGTGGGACCCGCAGACTCCCGGCAACTCATCGTGCGCGGCCAGGCCAATCTCCTGGACGACCTGAAGGCAGTGGAAGACCTGGAACGCATCCGGCTGCTCTTCTCCGATCTCGAAACGCAGACGGATGTGATCGACTTGCTGAGCCGCGCCGAAGGCGGCGAAGGGGTGCGCATCTTCATCGGCTCGGAGAACAAGCTGTTCTCGCTCTCCGGCTCCTCGATGATCGCCGCCCCGTTCCGGGACGGCAGCCAGAAGATCGTCGGCGTTCTCGGCGTCATCGGCCCCACGCGGCTCAACTATGCCCGCATCGTCCCGATGGTGGACTACACCGCGAAGGTGATCTCAAGGATCCTGGAGAAGGGGCGGTAACGCCTGCTCGGCTTCTACTGCTTCGGCGGCAGCGGATCGGGCACTTTGTTCTTCACGGGCGGAACCTGCCGGAGATAAGCAAAGACGGCCTTCAGGTCGTCATCAGTCATATTTCCATAGGCCGGCCATGGCATCGGCGGCAGGATCGGCCGGCCCTGGCCCTGGTGACGCCCCGTGCGCATGGTCTGGATGAACTGCTGCTCGGTGAAGTCCCGCAGCACACCGGTTTCCGGATCGGACGTGAGATTCGCGGAGAAACTGACGCCCCAGGGCCCCGACCATCCTGTCGAGGTTGGATTCATGGCGCCGCTCCAGGGTGGCGAGAGGGTGGCCGGCGCGGAGATCGTCACATCCTGCGGATGGCCCGACAATGCCCGCTTCGTGTCAGGCTCAGGACCGGCAGAGCCAATGATCCAAGGCGTATGGCAATCGTGGCAACCGGCAATGGAGACCAGGTACTCCCCGCGCTTCACCTGCACGCCGGCGCTGTCCTGAGAAGACACGGCGGTGGGGATCAGCAAGGCAGTCGTCAACATCAACGGCAGGGCGCGGTGCATGGTCATCTCCCTTCTGCGTTTGCGTGCGCTTGCTGGATGGAAGCACCTTTCTCTTCGATCCAGCGGTAGAGCAGGCGCACGGCTTCATCGTCGATCAGCTCGGTTCCGAGCGGCGGCATCTGCAAGGCGGGGGAGCGAGAGGAGACCCGCTGCACCAGACCGCTGCGCTCCGGATGCCCCGGCTCGACGCGCAGCACGGCATCCGGCGATTGCCCGGGAGCCGGTTTCCTCACGGGCTGAGCAACTGTGCTTGCAAGCGCGGGCTCACCGGTGGTTTCAGCCCTGTGACGCAGAAAGAGCGCTATGTTCTGCAAAGAGCCGCGCTCGTTGTGACAATGGCCGCAATTGCCATGCAGATAGCCGAGAGCAGCACGCTCCGTTGCCGTCGCAGCAGCAATCCGAGGCGGCGCATCGCGCAGGGCCTTGGGCAGGCCAACAAGCAGCCCTCTGTCGACGAGATGGGCAAGATCCACATGCGGCTCGGGCTGAAGCTCGGCATGTATTGCACCGGCATCCCGCTCCGACGACAGCTGAAGCGTCCCGAAGCCGAGAATTTCTGACGGCCCTCCCTGATGGCAGGCCTTGCAATCGGTCACGCCTGGAATTGTGTGCGAGCGCCCGCCCGCAAGCGGATACGCACCACGCCTGCCGCGGACTGAGACCAGTTGCGCTTCGCGGCCGTCGTCGCTCCAGGCATAGGCGGCATAAAGCCATTGGCCGTCAGCCCGGCGTTCGAGATAGCGCGTCTCGACTTTCTCACCGTTGAAGGAGAATTCTTTCCAGAAGCGCGTGCCGACCGGAAAGATCCAGGCTTCCGGATCGGACCCGTCGATGGCGGTGCCCGGCGGCAGCGAGATCCAGCGGCGCTTGGTGGCGCCATCGCTCCACAACGGGTATTGCGGCGCAAAGGCGAGGTGCGCGGAATCGACCTGCAGGGTGACAGGATCGGCATAGAGGCCGGTCTCCTGCAGGGTCGACGGCGGGTTCGCGGTTGCCGGTTGCGGGATGGCTGGCGCCCCTGTCAGCACGACGAAGGACATGGCCAGGATCGCTCCGACGGCCGCCGAGCGATGGCTCCAACCGGATTTCAACCGCTGCGCGGTGGCACTCACCTGGGCCATGCACGTCTTCCCTTTTCCAGGACGAACGCATGCCGATGGATACGCTTTTTCCCCTTACGTCGCAGTGATCCTACGCACGTGGGTGTCATGCTGCGAAAACTCTTCGGGGGTGGCCCTTCAGACGGTTGTCATCTCGAAAGGGACGATGAGCGGGAGACACGCTTGCGCGGAGCACTCCTCACATCATGCACCTGGCACATGCCCTGGTCCCAGGCCCACTGGTTGCAATGGTGATACATGCTGTTATGGAGGGGCATGGTTCACGACATAGCCTTCGCGAAAACTTCACCGACGACTCCGCCGTAGCGCAGAGCGTCAAGCGCATCGTGGCTCTTCTGAACCGTTTCCCATTTTCTTCGTCGCCATGGCTGCCCTGCTTCAAGGCAAAGCTTGCGCCTGCGGCTCCAGCCTGCCCTCGACAGCAGGCCTGCAAGAGAACTCTCCCATGACGCAACTCTCCCGCCTTAAGGCCGAGTGGTTTCCCAACGTGCCGCGAGATCTCCTCGCCGGCACCGTGGTGGCGCTCGCCCTCATCCCCGAGGCCATCGCCTTCTCGATCATCGCCGGCGTCGACCCGAAGGTCGGCCTCTACGCCTCCTTCTGCATCGCGGTCGTTACCGCCGTCGCGGGCGGCCGCCCCGGCATGATCTCCGCCGCCACCGGGGCCATGGCGCTCGTCATGGTTACGCTGGTTAAGGAGCACGGCCTGCAGTATCTGCTCGCCGCCACGCTTCTAACTGGCGCGCTTCAGATCGTGGCAGGCCTGCTTCGCCTCGGCGATCTCATGCGCTTCGTCTCCCGCTCGGTGGTGACGGGCTTCGTCAATGCGCTCGCCATCCTGATCTTCATGGCTCAGCTCCCCGAATTCGTCGGTCAGGGACCGCTCATGTACGGCATGGTCGCGGCGGGCCTTGCGATCATCTACCTCCTGCCGCTGGTCACGAAGGCCGTTCCCTCCGCCCTCGTGACTATCGTCCTGCTGACGATCGTCGCCGTTTATTTCGGCTTGGACCTGCGCACAGTCGGCGATATGGGCCAGCTGCCGAGCGACCTGCCGGCCTTTGCCCTGCCCGACGTGCCGCTGACCCTGGAAACCTTGCAGATCATCCTGCCCTACTCGCTTACGCTCGCCATGGTGGGCCTGCTCGAATCCCTCATGACGGCCGCCATCGTGGACGAGATGACGGACACGGACAGCTCCAAGAACCGGGAATGCGCCGGCCAGGGCCTCGCCAACATCGTGGCGGGCCTGTTCGGCGGCATGGCAGGCTGCGCCATGATCGGCCAGTCGGTGATCAACGTCTCGTCCGGCGGGCGCGGGCGGCTCTCGACCCTCTGGGCCGGTGCCTTCCTGCTCTTCCTCATCCTCGTGCTCGACGACTGGGTGCGCCAGATCCCCATGGCCGCCCTGGTGGCGGTGATGATCATGGTGTCGATCAACACCTTCCAATGGGGCTCGCTCCTGGCCATGCGCCTTTACCCGAAGAGCTCCAGCATCGTCATGGTGGCGACCGTGGCCGTCGTGGTCTTCACCCATGACCTCGCTAAGGGCGTGCTGGTGGGCGTAGTGCTCAGCGGCATCTTCTTTGCCCGCAAGGTTGCCAAGTTCTTCACCATCGCCTCGGAGCGCGAGGGTGATGTCCGGACCTATCGGGTCAACGGCGAGATCTTCTTTGCCACGGCGGAGGCCTTCCACAGCGCCTTCGACTTCCGCGAGGATGACCTAAAGCGGGTGGTGATCGATGTGATGGCCTCCCATTTCTGGGACATCACCGGCATCAATGCCCTGGATCGTGTGGTTTTGAAGTTCCGCCATCACGATATTCCGGTGGAGATCGTGGGCCTCAACGAGGCGAGCGCCACCCTGGTCGAGAAGCTGGGTCCCCACCAGAAGGAGGGGGCCAGCCTCGCGGCGGGCCACTAAGGCGCCCGAAACCCTGGAAAGCGCCCGCGCGACACCGCCTTCCCTTGGCATGAGGGGGCCGGGCTGCTATTGCCCGGCCAACAGGGTTTCACACCCGCCAGAGTTTACTGATGACCGCGCGCACTTTCGACAATATCCGCAACTTCTCCATCGTGGCCCATATCGACCACGGCAAGTCGACGCTGGCCGACCGCCTGATCCAGACCACGGGGGCGCTAACCGCCCGCGAGATGACGGAGCAGGTGCTCGACAACATGGATATCGAGCGCGAGCGCGGCATCACCATCAAGGCGCAGACCGTGCGCCTGGAATACAAGGCGCAGGACGGCAAAACCTATATCCTGAACCTCATGGACACCCCTGGCCACGTGGACTTCGCCTACGAGGTCTCGCGCTCGCTCGCCGCCTGCGAGGGCTCGCTCCTGGTGGTCGACGCCTCCCAGGGCGTGGAGGCGCAGACGCTCGCCAACGTTTACCAGGCCATCGACGCCAACCACGAGATCGTCCCGGTCCTCAACAAGATCGACCTGCCCGCCGCCGATCCGGACCGGATCAAGGAGCAGATCGAGGAGGTGATCGGCATCGACGCCTCGGAGGCCGTGCCGATCTCGGCCAAGACCGGCCTCAATATCGAGGGCGTGCTGGAAGCCATCGTGACCAAGCTGCCGCCGCCGAAGGGCGACCCGGACGCGCCATTGAAGGCTCTCCTGGTCGATTCCTGGTACGACGCCTATCTCGGCGTGGTCGTGCTCGTGCGCATCATCGACGGGTCGATGAGGAAGGGCTCGACCATCAAGATGATGGGCACCAACGCTTCCTACAGCCTCGACCGCGTCGGCGTGTTCAACCCGAAGATGACCGAGCTGGCGCAGCTCGGCCCCGGCGAGGTCGGCTTCTTCACCGCCTCGATCAAGGAAGTGGCCGATACCCGCGTCGGCGACACCATCACGGACGAGCGCAAGCCCACGGCCCAGGCGCTTCCGGGCTTCAAGCCCGTGCAGCCGGTGGTGTTCTGCGGCCTCTTCCCGGTGGACGCCGCCGAGTTCGAGAACCTGCGCGCCGCCATGGGGAAACTCCGCCTCAACGACGCGAGCTTCTCCTACGAGATGGAAACCTCCGCAGCGCTGGGTTTCGGCTTCCGTTGCGGCTTCCTCGGCCTCCTGCACCTTGAGATCATCCAGGAGCGCCTGGAGCGCGAGTTCAACCTCGACCTCATTTCCACTGCGCCTAGTGTGGTCTATCACCTGAAGCTGCGCGACGGCTCGACCATCGAGCTGCACAATCCGGCCGACATGCCGGACGTGATGAAGATTGAAACCATCGAGGAGCCGTGGATCCGCGCCACCATCCTCACGCCCGACGATTATCTCGGCTCGGTGCTGAAGCTGTGCCAGGAGCGGCGCGGCGTCCAGATCGACCTGAACTATGTCGGCAAGCGCGCCATGGTGGTCTACGACCTGCCGCTCAACGAGGTGGTGTTCGATTTCTACGACCGCTTGAAGTCGATCTCGAAGGGCTACGCCTCGTTCGACTACCATATCTCCGATTATCGCGAGGGCGACCTCGTGAAGATGTCGGTGCTGGTCAATGCCGAGCCGGTAGACGCGCTCTCCATGCTGGTCCACCGCGACCGCGCCGAGGGCCGGGGACGCGCCATGTGCGAGAAGCTGAAAGAGCTGATCCCGCCGCACATGTTCCAGATCCCGGTCCAGGCGGCCATCGGCGGCAAGATCATCGCCCGCGAGACCATCCGGGCCCTGCGCAAGGACGTGACCGCCAAGTGCTACGGCGGCGACGCCTCGCGCAAGCGCAAGCTGCTCGACAAGCAGAAGGAAGGCAAGAAGCGGATGCGCCAGTTCGGCAAGGTCGACATCCCTCAGGAAGCCTTCATTGCAGCGCTGAAGATGGACAGCTGATCCACCACTGCAGCTTTCATCGGTATCCTTAAGGCCCGGCCATTCACGGCCGGGCCTTTTTGATTGCGGCGCCCCTGCATAAACGAACATTGGAACATCCCCTCCCTGGCAGAGTTCAACCCAGGCACGAGGTTTGGTCTCCTCATTGTCATCGGCCGAAGAACGGGGTCACGCGACGCCGGGATCCGGCACGTCCTTAAGGTGAGGCCAGGCTTTCACGCACCGCACATCCGAGCCACAGGATCTCGCTTCACGAGGAGAACCCATGACTTCGTCCCTGCGGACCACACTGCCGACACTTTTCGCTCTCCTCCTCGGCTATGCGCTCATGCAGGTCGGCAATACCCTGCAGGGCACGCTGCTCAGCGTGCGCGGGAGCATCGAGCAGTTCACGCCGACCGAGATCGGCGCCGTGGGATCGGCTTTCTGGGGCGGCATCGTCATCGGCTCGCTCTATGCCGGGCGTGTGATCAAGCAGGTGGGTCATACCCGCGCCTTCTCGGCGCTGGCGGCGGTGGCTGCGTCGGCCGTTCTGCTGCATCTCCTCGTGATAAGCCCGGCCGTCTGGATCGGCGCGCGAGCCCTGACAGGCTTTTGCTTTGCCGGATTGTTCATCGTCGTCGAGAGCTGGCTCAACGCCTCCGCCACCCCTCAAACACGCGGGCAGGTCTTGAGCGTTTACGGCATGACGGGCCTGATCGCCGGGATCGGCGGGCAGATGCTCCTGCCTCTCGGCGATCCGCACAGCTACAGATTGTTCTGCTTCGTCGCCATCCTCATCTCGCTCGCCCTGGTGCCGACGGCCCTGTCGCGGGCGAACGCACCGGTCCATGCGGTGAGCAACACCACGATCAATCTGATGCAGCTCTACCGGCAATCGCCCTTCGGCGTGGTCGCCGCAGTTCTGTGCGGCATCACCACGAGCTCCTTCTTCGCGCTCGGCCCGGTCTGGGCACAGGAGCGCGGATTGGACACATTGGAGGTCGCAATCTTCATGGCCTGCGGCACGCTGGGCGGCTTCGCGACCACCTACCCTCTTGGCTGGCTTTCGGACCGGATGGATCGCCGGCATGTGATCATCGGCACCTCCGCCATGGCGGCTTCCATCCTGCTCGTGCTCATTCATTTCGTGCCGTTGGACGGGCCCACTTGGCTCGTTTTCGCCTACGTGACCATCTTCGGCGGCAGCGTCATTCCGACTTACAGCATCGTGACCGCGCATGTGAACGACATGGTGCAACCGGACGAATTCGTGGCGGCAGCCGGCGGATTACTGATCCTGCTCGGTATCGGCGCAACCATCGGCCCCCTGATTGCGGGCATGACCATGACCGAGTTCGGACGCTTTGGCCTCCTTTATCTCGTCATCGTTACCCAATCTATCATGGCGATCTGGGGGGCTTATCGTAGCATTCAGCGCGCCGCACCGCCCACTGAGGCGAAGGAATCCTTCGTACCCGAACCGACCATTCCGGTGGGAACGCGGCTGGAGGCGCACTAGCTCATCGGGTGGATCCCAAAAGGGCAAGCCCGCTTTTGGGTCCGATGCTCAAGCCTGTCAAACTCACTTCACTTACACAAGAAGCGATTGCGCGCCGTCGATCCAGACGGGCGTGCCGGTGATGTGGCGAGCGCGATCGGAAGCAAGGAAGAGCACGAGTTCCGCCACCTCGTCGCTCGTGCCGGGTTCGTTGCCGGTGAGTGGGATCCGACCGGCGGGAAACTCAGCCGGCACCTCCGCTTTCTCCGTGTTGCGCTTATCGGTGTTCTCCGCGATCTCCGTGTCGATCTTGCCAGGACAGACCGCATTCACCCGGATCTTGTGCTTGGCGAGCTCCACGGCCAGCATCTGGGTCATCGCCACCTGGGCGGCCTTGGTGGCGGAATAGGCTGTGGCGCCCGCGCTCGTAAAGGTGCGCGTGCCGTTGATTGAAGCCGTGATAACAATGGAGCCGCCAGCCTTCTTCAGGTGTGGCACCGCATAATAGATCGTCAGGTAAGTGCCGCGCAGATTGGTGTTGATGGTGCGGTCCCACTCCTCCGGTTGCAGCTCGTCGATCGGCGCCCAGACACCGTTGATGCCCGCATTGGCGAACACGATGTCGAGCCGTCCATAGGCTTGGACGAGATCGGCCACGGCCTTCTTCATCTGGCCCTCGCTGGCCACATCGGCCACGAGCGGAATGGCCTTGCCGCCGGCCTGCTCGATCTCCTGAGCGACTTCACGAATCTCGTCGTCCGTATGGCTGAGAACGCCCACCATGGCGCCTTCACGCGCAAGGCGCAGAGCCGCCGCCTTGCCAATGCCGGATCCTGCGCCTGTGACGAGCGCGACCTTGCCTTGCAATTCCATGGTGTGTTCCTCCGGTCATGGGATGTCCTGTTCCTGAACCGGAGGAGCGCCCGCTTGTTCCGCAGCGTCAGGCGATGCCGACGCGCCGCCCTGCGGCATCGACCACCGGCTCGCCGTCTTCCTTGACGAACGCGCCCTGCTGCGGCGGCAGGATGTCGAGCACCGCTTCCGATGGGCGGCAGAGCCGGACTCCGAGCGGCGTGACCACGATGGGACGTTCGATCAGGACCGGGTGCTCCATCATGGCGTCGAGCAGCTGATCGTCGGTGAGGGACGGATCGCCGAGGCCGAGTTCCTGGAAAGGCGCTGCCTTCTGGCGGATCACGTCGCGGACGCTCACTCCCATGCGCCCAATCAGCTGGCGCAGGAGCAGGCGTGTGGGCGGGCACTTCAGGTACTCGATGATGTGCGGCTCGATCCCTGCATTGCGGATCATCGCAAGCGTGTTGCGGGAGGTGCCGCACTGGGGATTGTGGTAGATGATCACGTCCATGGATTGGTCCTTGCGCGCCGACGGCTTCAGTCCGCTCACCATGGATGGCTAGCGGTCAGATGAAAAGCGTTCAAGATCTCTGTTGGCCTCAGCCCTGGCAGGCTGCCCTGCCCTGCACCTGGAGCCGCATCAGCAGGCGCTGTGCGATTGCATCGTAGGCAGCCTGGGTTTCGGCGCCGTCCACCGAGAGTTCGAGCACCCACTCGCCCGAGAGCGGCACGATCAAGGTCTCGACCGTCATGCTCTGCGAGGCGCTCGGCAGGTTGGCATCCACCCAGGTGGCGGACCAGCGTGCGGCTTTCCCGTGGGAGGACAAGGAGACCGACTGCGCGGGGCGCCCGAGAAGCTCCTCGTAATCCTTCTGCAGGAAGGCCGCGTCGCGGCTCGCGAGGTCAGGCTGCGGCATGTCGCGAAGGTCTCCGGCGGAGCGAAGGCCGATGCCGATCTCTATATCCGAGAGGGCCGATTTGAGGCCATGGGCGGTCGGCTGCCATTCCTCCGGAAGTGAGAAGGAAAAGCAGAGCCCGGACGGGACAGCACCCGTTACCGAGGTCTGCCGGATCATGGGATCGAAGCGTACCTGAACAGGCTCGCTGCTCACAGGCCGGTCGAGCGGCCCGTTGGCAGCCTGCGTGCCGGAAGCGGCGCAGAGCAGAACCAGGATCGTGGCTTGAAATGACCTTGCTCGCCAGGATTTCACGCTACGCACTCGATCCTCCCACTGGGGCGGCCCCTCATCTTCAGGGCAACGCGCGGGCACTGCTCCGGTTGCCTCAGGAACCTGTGATCTTGAGTTGCGGGCGTTGGGCCCTACCTCGCTCAGTAACGAAAATGAACCTGGAGAAACTTCATGCGGGCTTTCATACGCGCCTCGCTCCTCGCGGCCACCCTGCTCGCGGCAGGCCAGGCAAGTGCTGCCACCTGCCGGGATCCGGCCGGTTTTGAGAAATGGCTCGACGACATCGCGCAGGAAGCCGTGGCCCAGGGCATCTCGCCGCAAGCCGTCAAGCAGGGCCTGTCCGGCATCACCTTCGATCAGAGCGTGATCAAGCGGGATCGCGGCCAGGGCGTGTTCAAGCAGAGCTTCGAGCAGTTCGCCGGCCGCATGGTATCCGCCGGTCGCCTCAAGGGCGGCGCCAACATGCTGCAGCGGCACGCCGGCACTCTCCAGCGCATCGAGCAGCGCTTCGGCGTGCCAGGCCCGGTGCTGGTGGCAATCTGGGGACTGGAGACCGATTTCGGCGCGGTGCGGGGCAACCTGCCGGTGATCCGCTCGGTCGCGACGCTGGCCTATGATTGCCGCCGCTCCGACTTCTTCAAGGCTCATTTGTTCGATGCGCTGAGAATTGTCGACAGGGGCGATCTGTCCCCGGCCGAGATGCGTGGGGCCTGGGCGGGCGAGATGGGGCAGACGCAGTTCATGCCGTCCTCCTATGTCAAATACGCCGTGGATTTCGACGGCGACGGACACGCCAATCTCCTGCGCAGCCCGGCGGACGTGCTCGCCTCGACGGCCAACTATCTGAAGGGCCATGGTTGGGTGAAGGGCGCCGACTGGGAGCCTGGAACCCCGAACTTCGAAGCGATCCGCGCCTGGAACAAGTCGCAGGTCTATTCGAAGACCATCGCCTTCTACGCGAAGAAGCTCGCGGGCGAAGACACGTCGGCCTTCGCAACCCAGTAGTAACCTTAAAAAAGGCGGGCTCCAGGCCCGCCTTTTATCGGGCAGATCAGCCGCGGGCGCGGGCCCGGATCATAAAGGTGTCGTAGGCATATTCCGCCACCTGGAACCAGAGATATTCCTCGCCGCGGAAAGCCTTGTAGCTGTCATAGATCTTCTTGAAGTCGGCGTTCTTGGCAGAGGTCTCGTCATAGACCTCATTGGCCGCCTTGTAGGCCGCATCCATAATCTCCTGCGAGAACGGACGCAGCTGCGCCCCGGCGCCGATGAGGCTGCGCAGGGCCGCCGGATTCTTGGCATCGTACTTGGCCTGCGTGTCCACGTTGACATACCCGGCTGCTGATCGAAGCGCGGCCTGATAGGTCTTCGGCAGTTCGTTCCACTTCTGCAGGTTGATGTAGAAGTGGATGGCGGGGCCGCCCTCCCAGAAGCCAGGATAGTAGTAGTACGGCGCCACCTTGTTGAGGCCGAGCTTCTCGTCGTCGTAGGGAGCCACCCACTCGGCCGCGTCGATGGTGCCGCGCTCGAGCGACGGGTAGAGATCGCCGCCGGCGATCTGCTGCGGCACCACGCCGAGCTTGCCCATGATCTGGCCCGCAAGGCCGGCGATGCGCATCTTCAGGCCCTGCAGATCCTGAACGGTCTTGATCTCCTTGCGGAACCAGCCGCCCATCTGCACGCCGGTGTTGCCGGCCGGCAGGGCATAGACATTGTGCTTGGCATAGAACTCGTTCAGGAGGTCGTTGCCGCCGCCATGGTAGAGCCACGCGTTGGTCTGGCGCGAGTTGAGGCCGAAGGGCAAGGTCGTGCCGATGGCGAAGGTCGGATCCTTCCCGACATAGTAGTAGGAGCAGGTGTGGCCCATCTCCACCGTTCCGCCCGCAATGGCGTCGAGCGCCTGAGGCGCGCCGACGATCTCGCCGGGCGCGAAGGGCTGGATCTGGAACTTGCCGTCGGTCGCCTCGGAGACGAGTTTAGCGAGCGTCTCACCGCCGCCGAACAGGGTATCGAGGGACTTCGGGAAAGCGGAAGTCAGCCGCCAGCGGACCTCCGGATTCGACTGGGCGATGGCCGGAGCGGCAACGGCGGTCGATGCAGCGCCGATCGTTGCGGCTTGCAGGAATGCACGACGTTTCATGGGCGTCCCTTTCGTTCGTTTACGCTTCAAGGCGCACACGAGACAGAAAGTTTCTCTCAGGCGCGCTGAAACGTAAAAAGTTGAACAGCCCCTATAGCGAGCCTCGGAAAAGAAGGCAGAGCTTTAGAAGCAGGGACTTCATGCACCCGGCGCATGCATGGCCGGACGAGGCCGTTTTTAGAAGATCAGCTCGCCCGCTCCCCAGGCCAGCAGGATGAAGATCACGAAGATCAGCAGGAAGATGCCGAACAGGACCTTGGCAATGCTGCGCGCGCCTGAGGCGATCCCCGTGAAGCCCAGAGCTCCGGCCACGAGGGAAACAACGAGAAAGATCAGAGCCCATTTGAGCATGTCGGCAACCCCGGTGCTTGCTGTTCAGCTTCAGGCATAAGCGCTCAAGCTTGATCGGGTTCCCGAATGGGCTGCGATACCGGAGCCTCGCCGGTTCCTAGCGCTTCGAAGGAGGAGCATCGGACCCAAAAGTGCAGATCCACTTTGGGTCCGATGCTCTAGATCACGACGGTGACCTTTTCGGCGGCCCGGGTCAGGGCCGTGTAGAGCCAGCGGCTGCGGTGCTCGCGGAAGGCGAAGGATTCGTCGAAGAGCACGAGGTCGTCCCATTGCGAGCCTTGAGCCTTGTGCACGGTCAGCGCGTAGCCGTAGGTGAACTCGTCCGACTCCTTGCGCAGCACGAACGGCACCTCCTCCTCGGTGCCCTCGAAGAAAGCCTTGTGCACGGCCACTTCCACCGAGCGTCGGCGGGCATCGTCGTCGGGCAGCACGTCCATACGGATGAAATCGTTGCGGATGCCACGCAGGGCCTGGATGCTCCAGGTGCCGCCGTTGAGCAGGCCCTTGGTCTTGTCGTTGCGCAGGCACACGAGCTTCTCACCCGCAGCCGGCATGGGATCGCGGTAGCCGTTCAGTTCGCGCAGGCGGGTATTGTAGAGGCGCCGCGTCTTGTTGAGGCCGACCAGCACCTGATCGGCCGCCATCACGGCGGCGGCATCGATCTCGCGGCGGCTGATGATGCGGCTCTCACCATAAATGCCGGCCTCGAGACGCCCACCCTCCCGGACTTGCATGGAAAGATGAATGATCGGGTTGTCCTTGGCCTGGCGATGAACCTCCGTGAGCATCACGTCGGGCTCGCCTTCCGTGAAGAATCCGCCGCCCTTGACCGGCGGCAGCTGCGCCGGATCGCCGAGCACGAGAACCGGCTGACCGAAGGACAGGAGATCGCGTCCCAGTTCTTCGTCCACCATGGAGCATTCGTCGATGATGATGAGATCGGCCTTGGAGGCCGGGCTCTGGCGGTTGATGACGAATTGCGGACCGTTCTCGTCCGACTCCCGCGACTTGTAGATCATCGAGTGGATCGTGGAAGCCTCCGCGCATCCCTTCGTGCGCAGCACGAGCGCCGCCTTGCCCGTATAGGCGCCGAAGGCCACGTCGCCGTCCACGTGCTCGGCGATATGCTTGGCGAGCGTCGTCTTGCCGGTGCCGGCATAGCCGAACAACCGGAACACGGGACGGTCGCCGCGGCGGAGCCACTCGGCGACGGCTTTCAGGGCGGCGTCCTGTTGCGGCGACCAGGTCATGCGGTGCGTGCCTCGCGGTGAAGGGAATAGAGAAGACCCACGATGATGCAGAAGCTGCCGAGGAAGACATAAGGGTCGAGCGGCTCGCCATAGAACTGCCAGCCGACGAAGGCGATCAGCGGGATGCGCATGAAGTCGAGGGGCACGACCATCGTGGCATCGCCCTGACGGTAGGCATTGGTCAGGCAGTAATGAGCGAGCAGGCCGCCAAGGGAGATGCCGATGAGGGGCAGCACATGGGCTGTGTCGACCTGAAGCCAGAAGGCGCGGCGCACGCCCGCAAGGTTCATGGGCAGCTGCAGCAGGTTCATGAAGAACAGGATCGAGAAGGTGCTCTCGGTCATTGTGAGACGCTTGGTCATGATGGCCACGAGCGCGAAGCTGAAGGCCACTCCGAGCATCAGGAAACTGGCCGGCTGCAAGGATTCCAGCCCCGGCCGCAGGATCACGAGAATGCCGATGAAGCCGAGGACGACAGCCACGAGACGGCCGCGTGTCATCTGCTCCTTGAGCAGCGGAATCGCCAGCAGCGCCACCCAGGCCGGCGTGGTGAACTCAAGCGCGAAGACGGTTGCGAGCGGCAGAAGCGTAAGGCCGAAAGCCCATCCATCCGTGCCGGCGAAATGCAGCACGTTGCGTGTGAGATGAAGGCCGAAGCGCCGCGGCCTCAAGCCCGGCCGGAGCTCCGGCTTGAGAAGCGCGAGAGCAAGCAGGATCAGGACCCCGGCGCCGTTGCGCACAGCCAGCATCTCGAAGATCGAGAAGGCAGGCGCAAGCGCGCGCACGGCGATGGCCGTTGCCGAGAAGGCGAGGAGCGCGCCGCTCATCCAGAGGACGACGGCAAGGATGCTGCGTTGGGGCACGATGGACCGGACGATGTGAATGCTCTCTCCGCTTACCCTGCCGCTTCCGTCGCGTGAAGCCTTCATCGACACGAAGCCTCCAGCGACCAAGGCGCGCATGAGCGATCGTCTTCAAGCGGGCAGTCAACACGTCACGCGACGAGTCATCAAACATGATTCTCGACTCGAAAGGGCATTCCGATGCCGCACGTCATGCCGGAAAGACGATTTTTTTCGACACGTGTCAGAGCACGTCATCGGACACGCGAAATGCCCTGATCGTCCCCCTCCGAGTGAAGAGGATTCCAGCGCGATGTTGAACGCTCTTGAAGTTGTTCGAATACTCGCGCAATGAAGACAATCAACTTTCGACATCATTTAACGCTTTGTATTTAAATGATTTTTTTCGACAGTGCACGACAGCCTTCCGGAGGTGTCGATCATACCAGCGTCTCTTAAGAGGAGTCTCTAACTGCCTCATCTCGCACCCGATATTGAGTCTTGCATCCGCAAGTGAAGAGAGCGGTGTCGAGCAACATATCCACAGAAAAAGTGCGCGTTCTACTGTCAACACTTTCCGTTATTCGGAACCCCCTTGGTATAACGACGTTGCCTTCCAAGCGTGACGGTTGCACGCGAAGGCCCTTGAAGGAGGCGGCAATGCCGACAGATACCAAGAACCCGCTGACAATGCTGTTCACGGGTGACACCGGTGCGACCAGCACCAAAAAGAAGACCGCGAAGAAGAGCAGCTCTCGCAGCAGCTCCTCCAGCACCAAGAAGTCCGGCGCCAAGAAGACGGCGGCCAAGAAGACCACTGCGAAGAAGACCGCAGCGAAGTCGACCGCAAAGTCGGCATCGAAGTCCTCGGCCAAGTCCGGCGCCAAGAAGACCGCTGCCAAGAAGACCACCGCCAAGACAGCGGCTAAGAAGACCACCGCCAAGAAGACGGCTGCCAAGAAGACTTCGGCCAGGTCGGCCGCCAAGTCCTCGGCGAAGTCCGGCGCCAAGAAGACCACTGCTCGGAAGACAGCGGCTAAGAAGACCACCGCCAAGAAGACGGCTGCCAAGAAGTCGACCGCCAAGAAGTCCTCGGCCAAGTCGAGCTCTTCGGCTGCCCGCAAGTCCACTTCGGCTCGCTCCGGCGCATCGCGCTCTTCGGCCAAGAAGACGGCCTCGCGCAGCTCCAGCCGCGGTGCGGTGAAGTCTTCGTCCCGCAGCTCGGCCTCCAAGTCGCGCAGCGCTTCCAAGTCGGCGCCCAAGCGCGCTGCTGCTGCTTCGAGCCGGACCTCTTCCACGAAGAAGTCGGGCAAGGTGGCCAAGCGTTCGTCCAGCTCCCGTTCGTCGAGCTCCCGCAAGAGCCCGTCGAAGTCGCGGCGCTAAGACGCCCATGCGGCACGCGCCGGGATAGGCTTCCCTATCGTCCGGCGCATGCCCATAAAAAATCGCCCGGTGAAAACCGGGCGATTTCTTTTTGGGTGCTGGATTCCGGTTTACCGGCCCGAGCTCATCGGATCGCTGGCGCCCCAATAGGGGGTGGCATTGTAGTAGCGATGGACGTGCTCCTCCCATTCCCGGTCATAGGAAGCATCGTGCCCTTCCGCACTGCGCCGGGGAGCGCCGCGCAGCTGATCCTCGTTGAGGTTCAGCTCGTAGGCGTCGAGTTCCGTGTTGTACTTCAGGACGCCCCAGGGAAGCGTGTAGTATTCCTCGCCGAGACCCATGAAGCCGCCGAAGCTCATGACCGCATAGGCCACCTTGCCGGACCGCTTCTCGATCATCACGCGCTCGATCGTCCCGATCTTCTCACCGTCCGAGCGGCGGACGGGCGTTCCCTCAACCTTGTCGCTGGCGATCAGGCTATGGGTTTCGCGAACGTCGCCACTCTGTGCCGTCGTCTCCATCATCTCGCTCCTTCGTCTGTGAGATCCTAAGGCAACGCTCGGGTTGAAAAGCAGGTTCCGTGCCGCGCTTCTCCAAGCTTTCCAAGGCTTTGCTCTTAGCTGAAGCGCTGCCTTAGGAACCCCCTCACTGCCCTCACGTTGATCAACGTTTCCGAAATGAAAGATATGAGGGAGATTGCCATGGCGGTTCGCCAGAAGCCGGTCGAGGAGCAGGTGGTCGTGATCACCGGCGCATCCAGCGGCATCGGACTTGCAACAGCGCACCTGTTCGCCGAGCGGGGTACCCGAGGCCTCGTCCTCGTTGCTCGAAACGAGGAGGCCCTGCGCAAGATCGCCGATGAGCTCAGTCATGGCGGCACCCGAGCCGTCGCGGTGGCGGCGGACGTCAGCAAACGGGAGGATCTGGAGCGCGTGGCGCGCACGGCCATCGATACCTTCGGCGGCTTCGACACCTGGGTGAACGATGCGGCCGTTGCTTTGTATGGCAACCTCAACGAGATCCCCATGGAGGACCAGCGCCAGCTCTTCGACGTGAATTACTGGGGCGTCGTTAACGGCTCCATGATCGCAGCCGACCACATGCGCCGGCGCGGCGGCACCATCATCAATGTGGGCAGCGTCCTGTCCGAGCGGACCATGATCCTGCAGACCCAGTATTCCGCCTCCAAGCATGCCGTGAAGGCCTTCACCGATGGCCTGCGCATGGAGCTGGAGAACCAGGGCGCTCCGATCGCCGTGACGCTGATCAAGCCCTCCTCCATCGACACGCCTTATGTGGAGCACGCCCGCAACTATCTCGATCACAACAACGCCGTTCCTCCGCCGGCCTACGATCCGCATCTTGTGGGCAAGGCGATCATGTTCGCGGCCGAGCATCAGCGGCGTGAGATCACCGTTGGCTTCGGCGGCTGGGTCATCGGCGCCATGGGCAAGGTTGCCCCGCGCTTGGTGGACAAGGCGATGGAGTGGACAGGCTACGGATCGCAGACGACGGATCAGCCGGAGCGTCCCGGCATGCGCGACAACCTCTATCAGGCACGGGATGACGGCGACATGTACTCGTCCCTGCCCGGCGAGCCGCGCAAGACCAGCCTCCTGCTCGAGGCGCAGCTTCATCCGCTCGTCACGGCAGCCGTTCTGGCCGGTGTCGCGGCCGGCATCGCGGCGCTGTTCGTGCCGCCGCTGGGAGGAGGACGGCGCGTACGTCGGACCAAGCGCCCGACGCCGCGCTATCAGCCTACCATGCGCCGCACCGGCAACGGCCATGACAAGCGCACCCTTGGCCCGGGCCATGTGAGCCAGCGCGGTCCTTACGAGGGCCGACCGCAGCCACGGCACTGACGATATTGGAGCATCAGCTGGATCCCAACGGTGCAAGTCCGCTTTCGGGTCCGATGCTTCGAAGGGCCGGACCTCACATCCGGCCCTTCTTCTTGAAGAGCGACAAGATGGCCGCCGGGGGCACGTTCCGAAGCGACGAGATGCGGGTTAGCCTTCCCGCATGAACCCGATTCGCTTCTCCGCCATCGCGCTTGCTCTCGTCATCGGCGGCTCCGCCGCCGCGCAGGACAAGGGAACCCTGAACCCGAAGCCCTTAGCCCCGCTTGCCAATCCGGACGATCCGAAGCTGGCCGCGAAAGAGCTTTTCGGCCGGCGCACCACGCCCGCCGACCTGCGGGCGCGCTCCATCGGCGGCTATGCCCGCGGCTGCGTCGCGGGTGCTGCGGCCATTCCGGTGGATGGCGAGAACTGGCAGGTCATGCGCCTGTCCCGCAACCGCAACTGGGGCCACCCGCAGTTGATCGACTTCCTGCAGAGGTTTGCCACGCGGCTTCCCTTCGTCAATGGATGGCCGGGGCTTCTCGTCGGCGACATCTCCCAGCCACGCGGCGGCCCCATGATCACGGGCCACGCCTCGCACCAGATCGGCCTCGATGCGGATATATGGCTCACCCCCATGCCCAACCGCCGCCTGTCACGGGCCGAGCGGGAGGAGATGTCGGCCACCAACATGGTGCGGGACGACTGGCTCGATGTGGATCCGAACCGCTGGACATCCGAGCACACGGCTCTCGTCCGCGCCGCCGCGCAGGAACGGAGCGTCGCCCGGATCTTCGTGAATCCCGCCATCAAGAAGGCGCTCTGCCGCGAGGCGGGCTCAGACCGGGGCTGGCTGACCAAGGTGCGGCCGATGTGGGGGCACAACTATCATTTCCATATCCGCCTCGCCTGTCCGGCCGGTAGCGCGGGATGCTCGGATCAGGACCCACCGCCCGGAGGCGACGGCTGCGGGGCGGAGCTCGCGGGCTGGTTCACGCCCCAGATGCTCAACCCGAAGCCTGGGAAGCCCCGTCCGCCCCTGACCATGGCGCAGCTGCCCAACGAGTGCCGAGGCGTTCTCGACGCGCCTGACGGGCCTTAAGTACAAAAAGAGCGGCTCGCCAAAGCATCGAACCCAAAAGTGGATTTGCACTTTTGGGCTCCACTAGATGCTTCATCCTTTATGCGGCGCATCGTGCGGAAAACCGAGGCCACTTTTCGCTCGCGCGGCCCGCTGGGTCCGCACGATGCGCTAGCCGGAAACGAGCCGCTCTCTTGAAGCTTGACAATGGAAGGGTTGGCTTATTCGGCCGCGACCCCCACGCCGATAGGGCAGGACACGCCGGTTCCGCCGAGGCCGCAATAACCATTCGGGTTCTTGGCCAGGTATTGCTGGTGATAGTCCTCGGCGAAGTAGAACGGCCCCGCCTCCAGGATCTCGGTTGTAACCTGCCCGTAACCCTTGGCAGCCAGCGCCCGGGCGTAAGCTGCCTTGGAGGCCTCGGCGGCCCTGCGCTGATCCTCGGTGACCACATAGATCCCGGAGCGATACTGGGTGCCGACATCGTTGCCCTGGCGCATGCCCTGGGTCGGATCGTGGTTCTCCCAGAAGGTCTTCAGCAGGGCATCGTAGGAGATGACCTTGGGGTCGAAGACCACCAGAACCACCTCATTGTGCCCGGTGAGGCCCGAGCAGACCTCCTCGTAGGTGGGGTTCGGCGTGGTGCCGGCCAGGTATCCCGCAGCGGTGATCCAGATTCCGTCACCCATCTGCCAGAACTTGCGCTCGGCGCCCCAGAAGCAGCCCAAACCGAACACGGCTCTCTCCATACCGTCCGGATAGGGCGGCAGCAGAGGGCGGCCGTTGATGAAATGCCGCTCAGCGGTGGGGATGGGGCTGGACCGGCCCGGCAGAGCCTCGGCGGCGTTTGGCAGGTCGGTGCGTTTGCGGAAGCTGAACATAGGGGATCCCTCGCGTGACCCCGACTATGTAATCATTGCCCTGCCCCGGTGGGAGGGGCTGATCGCGTCACCTTGCCGTGAAGCCCTCAGCGTTCGGCCAGATAGCCGATGGGCTCCAGGGGCTTCTGCCCGAGCCACAGCAGGAAGGCCCCGATGATGAAGCCGGTCAGAGAGGCAGGCAGTTGAAGGCCATAGGTGGCAATCGGCTCCCACAGCCATGGGTAGCTGCGTTGGGCGATTCCTCCATCCACACCGAGCGCACTTCCGGGGAAGATCACGCCAGCCACTTTTCCGATGGGAGCGAACGATACAGCATTGTTGACGATGGACCGTGTGCCATCAATGACCAACCCAACGAACCCCGCTGCGATCAGCAGGAGGCCAAGGCTACGCGCTAAGAACTTCAAGGGAGGGTACCTCTCCAAACAGAGGGGGAATTATCTAGTCTTTTTTGTCGCGATCGCAAAGGCGATTCAGGATGATTTGTCACAAGTTCGGTCTTGCCTTTTGCCCCGATTTGGCGATACACGGGCGCTCCGCAGATGGAAGCGGAGAACCTGACAGCCTGCCGGACTGGCGAGCAAGGGTTCATGGGCTGCATAAGCTCATGCTGGAGGGGTGGCCGAGTGGTTGAAGGCGCACGCCTGGAAAGTGTGTATACGGGAAACCGTATCGCGGGTTCGAATCCCGCTCCCTCCGCCATTATCTAAGCACCTGATATAATTGGTATTTTCCTCTGTTGGCCTCTACCTTTAAGCGCTGGATTCGTTGTGGCAATTCAGCGGGAGCCATTTTCTGGGCACCAGAGAAGGCTTTTACGGCTCCGACACTGCCTTGGTTCACCGTCTAAAAATCCGCTCAGCCCGCTTGGGCCGCAGGCAGGCGCCCATCACGAATTTGACAAATGCCCGCCTTCAGCTTGAGAGCAGACGTCGGCCTAGTCTGAAATGTGCCAAACTGCGACGTTCATGCGTTTGGTAATCCAGCACATTAATCGGCAGCATAGCGGTGATGCATGAGTGCCGTTTCATCGACCATGCTGTCTGCAGCGATGACGAAGCCACAGCCACTTCATCTCGATGATATCGAGGCGTCAGCGCGGTATCGGATCTGCTGGATGTAAAGCTCATAGTAATCATCCAAGGCGAATTTTTTGCCGAGTTCCCGGCAAAGGAGAATTGCCTCAAGAGCTTGCGGCCAGTCGCAGCGACGATAGGCAGCGAGCATGGCGTCGTTTCGTTTGACCAACTCCACGAAGTCAGAGCTTCTAGCGACATCGGCATGACCCAGGATCGTGAAGATCCGCTCTAGTTCATTCTTTCCCCTCACCTGCAGATGATCGACTTCGAGCACGGCGAAGCGAGCGCGGACAGCCTGGGCGGTTTTTTCACCGATAAGAATGGGAATGCCGTACTGCTTGGTCAGCCCCTCGAAACGGGACGCCAGATTGACCGTATCGCCCAAGACCGAATAGTTGAAGTGAAGATCGGAGCCGAAGTTGCCGACAACACAGAGGCCGGTGTTCAAGCCTATTCCGATTCTGAGCGGCGGCATTGCCTGATCGCCGTCAACATCCTTCTGCTGCTGCTCATTGAGTACCCTAAGGCTGTGCAGCATTGCTAATGCTGCCTCACATGCGTTCACCTCGTGGTTGGGATCCGTGAGCGGAGCGTTCCAGAAGGCCATGATCGCGTCGCCCATGTATTTATCGATCGTCCCACGACGCTTCATGATGTCCTGTGTCAGCGGGGTGAAGAGCCGATTGATGAGCGCCGTCAGCCCCTGCGGATCATCCTTGTAGAGCTCGGAAATCGCCGTGAAGCCACGCACGTCCGAGAAGAGGACGGTGAGCTCGCGCTGTTCTCCGCCGAGGGTCAACTTCTCCGGCGATTGTGCCAGCTGCTCGACCAGATCTGGAGAGAGATACTGGCTGAAGGCCGATCTGATCCGGTAGCGATCTGCGGAAACGGTCACATAGTTGGTGCAAACGAGAACGGCGTAGACCAGGAAGCTCGAGAGCAAGGGGAAGGTGTAGTCGATAAGAAGATCGAGTCCCGTGAAGCAGTACCACGACACCGCCAATGTCACCACAGCAGTAGCGCCTCCGAGGGCGAAGAGAGTTCCGGCATTCACCCTGGGAGCTTGGACGATCAGCAGAACGCTCATTAGCGCTGTGAGCGCAAGTTCGATGAAGGCTGTGTAGCTCGGCCTGCTCAGGGTCGATCCTGTGAGAGCACTCTCCAGGAGCTGGGCATGCAATTCCACCCCTGGCAGCGCCGGATGCACCGGGGTGACCTTGAGATCGAGAAGTCCGGCGGCGGAGGTTCCGATAAGCACCATTTTTCCCGCCAGGGCACCGGCGGGCATTCGGTCGCGCAGAAGGTCGACCGCAGGGATATATCTGCCTAGGCTGGGAGGAGAGTAGTGAAGCCAGACCCGGCCTTTGCCAT
Organism: Microvirga soli; assembly: GCF_016734765.1. Lineage (GTDB taxonomy): Bacteria > Pseudomonadota > Alphaproteobacteria > Rhizobiales > Beijerinckiaceae > Microvirga > Microvirga soli. Next base: position 54,911 of record NZ_JAERQE010000014.1, read on the forward strand.
CCGTGGGAATCTCGAAAGCCCCCGCCCCGACGCTCCGAACGCCACTCGGATCCGTCTTGACGAGAATCGCGTCCGATCCGGTGGCGACCCTCAGCATCTCCAGGGAGAGAGAAGGAACGATGGTCCCGTCGGCCAATGCGACGACCGGGACACGGCGAACGACGCCGTCCCGGTCGGGAGCAACCGAGAACATGCCATGTCCTCGAGCGGCTTCGTCGAGAACAGGCAGGTTCCGTAGCAGGTGCGGGAATTCGACCAAGAAAAGACGCGGGTCGGGCCCGAGAGTCGCGATTCCAGTCTGGATCCCTACTTGGTCGGTAGGAATAGTCCCTGAGACGCGATATCCTGAGCGTCCGAGCACTACCGTGGACGCTCGAATGGCATCGGCAAAGATGGTGTCGTTGCTGGGCAGATGCCGGAGCTTCTCGCGTGTAGCGTCATCCAAATTCTGAAAGGTTTCGGCCGCGACCTCAGGCGAGCTGCGATCGGGCTCCGGAAAGAGCACATCGAACCCGATGACCGTTCCACCTCCTTCGACGATCTTTGCAACCATCTCAGCCATGATTGTGCGTGGCCATGGCCATTGCCCCAGAGCCCGCAGACTCTGCTCGTCGATATCCACGATGGCCACGAGGCCCTGACGCTCGGCACGAGGATAGATGAGCTGATAGATATCCAGCGACTTCAGACGCACAGCCTCAACGGGTCCCGGATCCAGGATCCGGAGCGCCAGCAGGCTCACGAGAAGCAGGAGGCCGACGATCCGGCCGGTCCCGAAGCGTCGCGTCCTATTCAGAATGGACGCCATGACTGCCGTTCCGCGAGAACAGGGACTCGGGCCGACAATGGTCGGGTTGTGAACGCGTGTTCCGCCGGTTGAGACGGTCATCGAGCGGCCTAGGTGGCACCAACCGAAGCATGTTCCTCACAGGATGCCATCCGTGGATCGGGGCAGAGCGCCTGCGATGAATAGCTCGGTCGCAAGCACTTCACCGCTGGCAAACGTGACCGTCGCCGACACGGCGTTCTGATCGCCAGCAATCCGCCGCAAACCGTCAATGGATGCGCTCAGAATCCACCCTTGCGGCGTCAGAATGAGATCTTCTCGTCCAATCTCGAGGATCTCCCTGCCGTTCACAAACACGTCGACATCGGTGATCGTCCCACTTTTCAGAGGCAATCCAAGAACGGAGACATCGATTTGCTCCGGTGACGTCAGCAGAGAGGCTCCACCCGTATTATCGATGTCATTCAATTGCGAAAGGTTTGCATTCTCACCAACACCGAGAGCGGTGATCCTCGCCCCGTAGCGGTCGTTCAGGATCGCGATCTCGGCCTCGATGGGGCCCTGCCCCCTGCCGTCGGAGAGGAAATACAGGAAGTTTTCCTCGCCTCCCTGATCGAGGCTCTGCAGGCGGCTATTGGCCGCCTGCAGGGCGCTGGCGAAGTTCGTCTCGCCGTCTGCATCAAGGCTTCTGAGATAGGTAGCGATGGCTCCATCTCCGGCCTGTCCCAGGCTGAAGGTCGCAGCATTCACCCCGCTCTGGTTCTGCCCCCTGGGCTCGGTGGGATCGGCGCTTCCGTTGAACGGTATGATTGTCACCGTGACGTCTGCAGAGGAGAAACCGAGGCTCCTCACCTGTTCCGTCAGTGCAATCAGACCTGCGATCTCCGCATCGAGAACAGTGTCTGCGCGACCATCACCGTTGAGATCACCGACAGACATTCCCGCGAAACTGTCCGAAGTGCTGCCTGAGATGTCGATCAGATAGAGAATGTTCATCTGCGGCTGCGGGACCGGGCCAAGGCCGATGACCAGTTTCAGATCAGTCGTTGCAGCTGTCGTGGCTGTCGGCGCATCGACCGACAGAGAGACGGGCTGGCGATTGAACCCGAGAACTTCAGTGTCTCTAACGATCTGATGGGGAGACGAGAACGACCCTGCTCCGCGGACCTGCAGGGTCACGGCCGCCGTATCGGTTTCTCCGTTGCCGTCGGATACGGTATAGGCAAACCTCACCGTTGCAGTTTCACCTGCACTGAGAGCCTGAAAGTCGGTGCCAGGGTCGAAGACGAGATTGCCCCTTGCATCAAGACTGACGGAGCCGTCGGATGGAGTGGTCCAGCGGATCGGCCGAAGGGTGTCGCCATCCATATCCCGATCATTCGCAAGCACCGCGATGACCGTCCGCCCAACCTCTTCTACAGCGCCGATGCGATCATTTCTTGCAACGGGCGCGTCGTTTCGGCCATCGACAATCCAGGTCACCGACGCCTGCACAGAGGTGTCGCCGTTGAAGATTAGATCATAAGCAACCGTGACCGTCTCTGTTTCTCCCACGCCTAGATGCTGGTAAGCCGGATGCGTCGGATCCAGGCGAAAACTTTGCGCGTTGGCGAGATACGTCACGCCGGGAGGCAGTGATTCAGGCACGATCACACGCGGGGGTATTCCTGAATCTGAGGGTTCAGAAGCCGGCAGCGCGCCAAGCCGTGCAACCGGTCCATCCTCCACCGCAGCACCTTGGACCGCTGCAGGCGCTGCTATGGGGGATGGAAGGATCACACCGCGGGATACGGCGCTCTTCAAGAAAGGTAGCGCTATGGCAAACTCTGAAGGATCGAGTGGATCAACAGGCTGGAGCACGTTCGCCGGGACGATGGGAGCATCGTCAGGATCGCTGCTGCCTCTCCTCTGCTGAGGCGCAGGGGAAAAGAACTGATACAGATCCCTCACGAAATTGCTTTCGCCCCTGATGTCGTCGCTCGTCTTGGTTGTTTGTGTGATCCGCGGTTCGGATCCGGACATCGGTGTCAGCAGTGTCGCGACGCGGGCATCCGACATCGATGCGATCACGCGGGATGAATTGTTCTTGTCCAGCAGAACGATAGAACCGACGCTTCCGTCCGGCTCGGTGAGCAGGGAGAACCGCGTCGTTCCGCTGGCGGCCGCGATCTCCGTCTGAACGGCCGTTCCTCTGATCGCCATCGTGGCGACAGGCGTATCGATCTTGAGATCACCGGTCTTGGCAATGCGTCCTGCTACAAACCCGATCACGCCTTGAACGAGCGTGAGAAGCGCCGAATTTGCATTGGAGTCCGCAGCATAGACCATGTCGTTGAGCACCATCCGGGCACTGGAGGACAGGCTGAAGACTGTTCCATCGTTGAACTTGATCGTCAGAGTGGAGTTCGGACCCGTTTGCACGACATCGCCTTTTGCGACTGGGTCGCCAAGCCGAAGTGTGATCGAGACGCCATTTCGCAGCACAGTCGCAGAGCCTGACGCTTTTTCGACGCGGCCAATCGAAACCGGGGCCGCCGCCGCGGCACCCGTTTGCGCGTACTGCCCTGAAGCATCCGGGCCCGCCAACGCCTCGATGGTCGCGCCCGTAAGGCTTGCGCCTTCAGGGGTAACAAGGCTAAGGCGCCGGTCGTCTTTGAAATATCCCAAGACAACAGCGTTTGTCTCGGATCCTGTGAGCAGGAGATCGGCCCCGGATCTTCTGAAACCTGCGTTGAACAGAAGATCTCTGTCGGGAAACGGAATCGCGGAATCTGAGTCGACCGCGCGCGTCGACGCGTCAGCGGCATCGATGTGAATGTCAAAAGCAGTGGCGCCGTCCCCGGATCGGTACACAGCAAACCCCTTGGGTTCCTGTGATCATAATCACTTCAATGACCCGCGCCTATCGGAAGCAAATCCTAGAACAAGGGAAAGCTGTCCGCCGACAGCTGCCTGTTACGCTACAGAACCATATAAATCGTGACGTTCAATAGGACTATGCTGCTGGCGGTACTCCCGATGACCCACAGATTTTGACGACCAGTTCACGCACTCCTTTAAGGACCTAGGTTGGATAGGATTTGCTTTCCCTTCCCAGGACATGAATTCGTGAACGGCAGGGCTGCCCAAACGGGGCTCGATGCACCGAAGCGCTCTTTGAATTGCGCTCGAACTCAGGCCGACGCGAGATCTATCGAAGTAGGATGTCGCCCTTCAGCCATGCACTCACGACCTTCTCCCCTCCAGGAGCGTCCGCTGTTCCCTGCCAGAGCTGACATTCGGCTTACTTCCGGGAAGTGTCAGTTCCTGCCATTCCGGGAAGCGAATGGTATGAATCTGCAGTCACCTCGATCACTGATAGAAAGTCCACAGAAGACTTTCACTGAGTTCCTTCAAAGCCGCGACCGCATCGGGCCGCTCTCGAGCTACGGCAGCAACGATAGCATCGGCGAGCGCGAAGGCTGCCGTTGGCGAGTTCGGCAACAGCCGGTTCCTTGCCGGGGCATAAAAGGTTATATCGGCGATAGGCACAAGTGGCGAACTCGGCGCGTCCGTCAATGCCAGCACTGCTGCTCCGCGGTTCTTGGCAAGTTTTGCCAGATCGACGGTACCGCGGGAATAGCGTGGGAGAGAGATCGCCAGCACAAGATCGTCTGGCCCGACACTCATAATATGTCGGATCGCTTTTTCAGGCCCACCGCGTGATGATGCAAAGATCACGTTCGCATCAAGATAGAGCGTCAACCCTTCTTCAAGGTGAGCTGCCACATGGTGGCTTGCTCCGGATCCAACGATAAAGATCCGGCGAGCGCGCAACATGGCTTCCATCGCTTGAGAGCAGGTCTTCTCGTCGATAGCAGCAAGGGTCTCTTCTAAATTGGCTGCCTGATCCTTGATGGCCATGACGACGGTCGAGAAGGCGGAGCTTTTCGTGTTATGAGCATCGGCAAGGCTGTCGACGGGAGCCATGGCAAGCCGGAGCGCCGCGGAGAGCGCCGTCCGGAACTCGCCGTAACCGCCATAGCCAAGAGCGCGAACGAACCGGGTGACCGTCGCGGTGGACGCGCCGCATCGCTCGGCGAACCCTTCAATCGTCATTGTTGCCGTATCGAGTGGGTTTTGCAGCACGAAATCCGCCGCACGTCGATGGGCACCGCTGAGCGAGGAATAAACCTGCGCAATTCGGTTGGCGAGATCGGTCGTCGGCTTCAGGACTTGCGGCATGGACGCTCCCTGCTGATTGACGTCAGAATATTTTCATGATTTCTAATTTGCGAAAATAAAACTGTCAAAAAAGCAGCAACAAAGAAACCATAGGGATCTTCGATGAGCAATCCTGTTCTATTCGCTTTAGTCGCCGGCACATGCCTGCTCGGCGCTCCCGCCTGGGCCCAGTCTCTCAAGATCGCGCTCAGCTCGGAGCCGACCGCAATCGACCCACATTATCACGATCTGACGCCGAACAACGCTTTGGTGGCGCATATCTTCGATGGCCTGACCAAGCAGGACGAGAAGCAGAAGGTGATGCCCAGCCTTGCGACCTCGTGGGAGAACGACGGCAAAAATCGCTGGACCTTCAAGCTTCGCCAGGGAGTGACCTTCTCCAACGGCAAGCCTTTCTCCGCCGACGACGTGATCTTCAGCTTCTGCCGGACCTTGAAGAACGAGACTGCGATTGCAGGCTCGTTTGCCGACATCACGGGTAACTTCACGGCTGTCGAGGCACCCGATCCGCATACGATCGTCATCACCACGAAGGCCCCGGATCCCCTCCTGCCGAACTTCCTGTCAGGCCTTGCTATCCTGAGTTCGTCCATCGTCCCCCATGACAAGCTATCCTTCGACCCGGCCAAGAATTGCGGCGTGACCGGAGCATGGCCGGTCGTCGGCGACTTCAACGATGGCAAGCTCACCATCGGCACGGGCCCTTACAAGTTCAAGAGCTATGTGAAGGGAACCGGCGTTGAACTCGAGCGCAACGAAAAGTACTGGGGCCCGGCAGAGCCGTGGGCCAGCGTGAATTTCGTGCCCGTTCCCAATGCCGGGCCGCGCCTGGCAGGTCTGCTCGCCGGCGATTACGACGTAATCGAGAACCCGGCTGCACGCGACGTGTCGCGCATCAAGGACGACAAGCGCTTCGGCCACGTGATCACTCCCTCGACCCGCGTGATCTACTTCCAGCTCGATGTGGCGCGCGAACCGAGCCCGTTCGTAAAGGCGGAGAACGGCAAGAACCCGCTGAAGGATCCGCGCGTGCGCAAGGCAATGTCGCTCGCCATCGACCGCGACGCCATCATCAAGCGCATCATGGATGGGGCTGCCGAGCCTGCCTATCAGTTCCTGCCCAACGGCATGTTCGGCGCGTTGACTGATCCGCCGAAGCTTGCCTACGATCCGGCCGCGGCGAAAAAGCTCCTGGCCGAGGCGGGCTATCCGAACGGTTTCCAGATCACGCTCTCGACAACCAACGACCGCTACATCAACGACAGCCAGATCACGCAGGCCGTTGCGCAGTATCTGACCCAAGTCGGGATTCGCTCCGAGGTGGATGCGATGGCCCGCGCCATCTACTTCCCGCGTCGCGCCAAGAAGGAATTCAGTGTGGCGCTCGGCGGCTGGGGCTCCACGAGCGGCGAGGCCTCGTCCTTCCTGCGTCAGTGGCCAGCAACCCCAGACGAGGCAAAGACCATCGGCGGCTCGAACTACGGCGGCTATAGCGATCCGGAATTCGACAAGCTGATCCGCACCGCCATCGTGACCCTCGACGATGCTAAGCGGGCGGAGATTCTCCAGCAGGCCGGAACGAAGGCGATCGAAGGTGGCGCGTTTATTCCGCTGCATTTCGAAAGCACCGTGTGGGCCTACAAGGCGAACCTGAAATATGTCGGCCGCGCGGATCAGTTCACGATGGCCATGCAGGTCAAGCCCGCGCAGTAAGCAAGCAATGAACGAAACTGCGAGCAGATCGGAACGCCCGACATGACGGCCTACATCCTGCAGCGTCTGATCCAGAGCGTCCTGGTTCTGCTCGCGGTTTCTGTCGTGGTTTTCCTTGCCGTCTATGGCATCGGAGACCCCATCGAACTCCTGGTTCCTCCACAGGTCAGCGCTGCCGAACGCACGGCGATGATCCGGCGCCTTGGGCTCGACCTGCCCATCTGGCAGCAATATTTCGGCTTCCTGGGCAATGCCCTGAAAGGCGATCTCGGGCGCTCCTTCGTCCACGGTGTTCCGGCCGTCGATCTGATCCTGGCCCGATTGCCTGCAACCTTCGAACTCGTCCTTCTGGCCATGAGCCTTGCCGCTGTCGTCGGCATTCCGCTCGGTCTCCTAGCCGGTCTCAACCCGGAGAGCCGACCGAGCCGCGCAATCATGGCAGGAACGATCCTTGGCTTTTCCCTTCCGAGTTTCTGGAAGGGGATGATGCTCATCCTTCTCTTCAGCGTCTTTCTCGGCTGGCTGCCGACAGCAGGGCGCGGCGAGACGGTTTCCGTCCTCGGCCTTGAGACGAGCCTGTTGACGCTCAACGGGCTGAAGCACCTCACCCTGCCGGCCCTCAACCTCGCCATTCCGAACATGGCGCTGATGATTCGTCTGGTCGCGGCAGGAACGACGGAAGCGATGACGCAGGACTATGTCAAATACGCCCGCGCCAAAGGCTTGCGCAGCAAACGCATCGTTGGGCGGCATGTGCTGCGCAACATCCTGATCCCGGTCGTGACGGTGGCCGGCATGGAATTCGGGAGCCTCGTCGCCTTCTCGACAATCACTGAGACCGTGTTCGCTTGGCCAGGCATGGGCAAGCTCCTCATCGACAGCATCTACAATCTCGACCGCCCTGTCGTGGTCGCCTATGTCATGCTCGCAACCCTGCTCTTCGTCGCCGTGAATTTCCTCGTCGACATTCTCTACGCGGCGCTCGATCCGCGCGTGAAGCTGACGGGAGAAATGGCATGAACTCGTTGAAGGCGATGCCAGCAACCGTGGGGGCCGACGCCGACACGCCGCTGCGCAGACAAGTCCTGCGCCGGATCAGGAGCCGCCCTACGACACGCGGCGCAATGATATTGCTGGCCATCCTCCTGCTCCTCGCACTCCTTGCCCCCTTTATCGCGCCTCAAAACCCGCATGACCTCGGGTCCTTGAGCGTGATGGACAATCGGCTGGAGCCTGGATCCCAGGGAATGACCGGTATCACCTACTGGCTCGGTACCGACGCGCAGGGGCGCGACATGCTCAGCGCTATCCTGTATGGACTGAGAACCAGTCTTCTGGTCGGCCTGACATCTACCGTAGGCGCACTCCTCATCGGCGTCTTCGCAGGTCTCGTTGCTGCGCAATTTGGCGGAGCCGTCGATGCGGCAATCATGCGCGTCGTCGATTTCATGCTCGGCTTCCCGTCGATCCTGATCGCCCTGGTGCTGCTCGCCTCGATCGGCCGAGGCATCGACAAAGTGATTGTCGCGATCATCCTGGTGCAATGGGCTCAGTACGCGCGATTGATGCGTGCCGCAGCACTCGTCGAACGGCGCAAGGAATACATCGAGGCCGCTGTCAACTTCGGTCTGCCGACGCGGCATATCATGCTGGCGCATCTGCTGCCAAACTCCATCGGCTCCGTGCTGGTCGTATCGACCATCAGCATCGCGGGCGCGATCACCCTGGAAGCCACCCTTTCCTTCCTTGGGGTCGGAGTTCCGGTGACGCAGCCCTCCCTCGGCCTCCTGATCGCAAACGGGTTCGAGTTCCTGCTCTCCGGAGAGTATTGGATCGCAGCCTTCCCCGGGATCGCCCTCGTCTTACTGATCATGTCGCTCAACCTCGTGGGTGAGCGCCTGCGCCGCAGCTTCAACGTGAGAGGCCCATGACGTCGCCGCTGCTCGAAGTTCGCGGATTGAAGACCGTGTTTCACGATCTCGCGGGCGCGTGGCCCGCTGTCGATGGAGTTGATATTGTCGTGCAGCCAGGCGAGATCGTGGGTCTCGTCGGTGAGTCCGGATCCGGCAAATCGGTGACCGGATTTTCTCTGGTGCAGTTGATCGACGCTCCGGGCGAGATCGTTGCCGGAGACGTGCTGTTCAAGGGAGAGGATCTGCGCAGAGCCTCTGAGGAGCGCCTGCGCGATCTGAGGGGCGACCGCATCGCGATGATCTTTCAGGATCCGCTGATGACACTCAATCCCGTTCTCACTATTGGCGAGCAGATGTGCGAGGCGATCCTGGAGCACCGTTCCTGCAGCAGGCAGGAGGCCCTGAAGAAATCTTCACTTGCCTTGTCGCGAGTTGGCATTTCCTCTCCAGATGCACGCCTGAGGCAGTATCCACACGAGTTCTCGGGCGGCATGCGCCAACGTGTGGCGATTGCGACCGCGCTCCTGAACGAACCCGATCTGATCATTGCCGACGAGCCGACGACGGCGCTCGACGTCACGATCCAGAGCCAGATCCTGTTCGAGGTCCAAAAACTCAGCCGGGAGACCGGCACAGCGGTTCTTTGGATTACCCACGATCTCGCCGTCGTGGCAGAACTCGCCGACCGGGTTGCCGTCATGTATGCCGGTCGGATTGTCGAAGCAGGAACGGTCGACGACGTTCTCGACCGCCCCCGCCATCCTTACACGCTCGGCCTGCTCGGTTCATCGGCCGCGACGGTCGCCCCTGGAGAGCGGCTGAAGCAGATCAGCGGAACGGCCCCCAGCATCAATGCGCGGCCCAGCGGCTGCCCGTTTTGTCCACGGTGCGAACGCGCTCTGCCTCTCTGCGCCGAAGTCGATCCCTTGCCGCAGCTCACGAGTCATGAGCACAGCTATCGGTGTCATAACCCCGTGTCCGAAAGTCACGCTTCATGAACGGATCCTTCTTCGAGCTGCGTGACGTCAAGAAGCACTTCCGCGGCAAGCCGACCATCGCCCAGCGCATCCTGGCCGCGACCGGCAACGCTCCGCCGCCGCCCGTGCTGAAGGCTGTCGACGGCGTTGATCTCAGCCTGAACAAGGGAGAGGTCTTGGGCCTTGTCGGTGAATCCGGCTGCGGCAAGTCCACGCTTGCGCGGGTTGCGACAGGCATCACCAAGCCCAGCGGCGGGAACGTGGTTTACGAGGGACGGCCTGTGGCCGACCTTCACGGCAAGGAGCGGCTGAATTACCTGCTCAAAGTCCAGATGGTGTTTCAAGACCCTTATGCTTCGCTCAATCCGCGCATGCGGGTGGGCAAGATTGTCGGAGAGGCGCTGCGAGTTCATGGCCTGCTGCCGAAGAGCGAGATCGATGCTGCAGTCGACAGGTCCCTGACCGAAGTCGGCCTCGATCTCGCCTATCGCGATCGCTACCCGCATCAGTTCTCCGGGGGACAACGGCAGCGCATCGGCATTGCCCGCGCACTCGCGGTGAAGCCGGAGTTCCTGGTTTGCGACGAACCCGTTTCGGCGCTCGATGTCTCGATCCAGGCGCAGGTCATCAACCTGTTCATGGACATTCGCGAGAAGCATGGGCTGACCTATCTGTTTGTCAGTCACGATCTCGGCGTCGTCCGTCACATCAGCGATCGTGTCGCGATTATGTATCTCGGACGCATTGTCGAAGTCGGGTCGGCCTCTGCCATCTTCTCCACGCCGGCTCACCCCTACAGCGCGGCGCTCATTGCGGCGAGCCCCTCGACGGCGCGGCGCAAGCGTGCGTTCCAGCCGCTCAAGGGCGAACTGCCTTCCCCTCTGGCACCGCCCGGCGGTTGCCCGTTTCACCCCCGCTGCGAGCATGCCATGGCGAAATGCCGTGAAGTCCGCCCGATCCTGAAACAGATTGCTCCGGGACGCAGCGCTGCCTGCCATCTGCATCATTCGGACAACACATGACAACGACCACGCTTATCCCTGAGATCGGCCGCAGCACGCTTCCCTTCATCGACCCACACCACCCGGACAGGCCGATCGAAGTAAATTTCTATCGCCCGGTCAATCATGGCCCCGAAGATCCGGTCGTCATCGTCCAGCACGGCATGCTTCGAAACGGCGATGAGTATCGGGATTTCTGGATTCCCGCAGCGGACAAGCACCGCATCCTGATCGCGGCGCCGACCTTTTCGGATGCACGCTTTCCCGGCCCCGAGTCATACAACAACGGCTTGGTCATCGGAGATGGCGGAGGCGTGCGCCCTTTCGAGACATGGCTCTATGCCATCCCGGCTCGCGTCCTCACCGCCTTGCAGAAGGGGGGTGTGATGTGTCGCCCGAAAGCGAGACTCTTCGGTCATTCGGCCGGTGGACAGTTCGCGCACCGGATGCTTGCAACCCAGGATCACGGATCTTTCGAGGCCGTCATCGCTGGCAATCCCGGCTGGTACAGCTTGCCGACACTGGAACGCGACTTCCCTGAAGGGCTTGGCAAGCTCGGTCTCGACGAGGCCAGTCTAGCGCGCTGGTTCGCCTATCCAATGCATATCTTCGCGGGCGATCAGGATATCAGCACCGACGATCCGAACCTCCCTGCGCAGGTCGAGGCCTTGAGGCAGGGACCGCACCGCTATGCGCGCGCGCAGTTCGTCTACGATTTCGCCTATCAGGAAGCCAAGCGCCTCGGATTTCCCTTCCATTGGAAGTTGATCCACGTCGGGGGGGTGGGTCATGACGGCGCCGCCATGTCTCGCGCAGCAGCAGCCTACTGGTTCGAGGGGCACATTCCACCGGCTGAAGACCTGATCACCGCAGAAATGGGCGCTTTGTAAAGCGGCGGCGATTTGACGACCTTCCACGACCGACTTTGGAGCGAGACATGAACGTCCGAAACGAGATCTGGCAGCATGTGGACGCTGCAAAGAGCCGCCTCATTGCCTTGAGCGATCGCGTCTGGGGAATGCCGGAGGTCTGCTACACCGAAGTTCGCTCCGTTGCCGAGCATGCTGCGGAATTGCGCTATCAGGGCTTCCGCGTCACCGAGGGTGTTGCCGGCATCCCAACCGCCGTCATCGGCGAAGCGGGCGAAGGCGGACCGGTGATCGCTTTCCTGGGCGAGTACGATGCTCTGCCAGGCTTGAGCCAGGAAGCCGGCGTTGCGGAGCATCGTCCCATCGAACCCGGTGGGCACGGACACGGATGTGGGCACAATCTTCTCGGATCGGGCGCCATGCTCGCCGCTGTCGCCCTGAAGAACTGGCTTGCCGAGAAGGGCATTCCGGGTCGCGTCAGGTATTATGGATGCCCGGCCGAGGAAGGGGGCGCAGCCAAGGCCTTCATGGTGCGCGCTGGCGCCTTCGACGATGCCGACATCGCGATCTCTTGGCATCCCTACAGTTTCTGGGAGGTCGCACCGGCGCTGTCGCTGGCCAACACTCGCGCCGATTTCGCCTTTACCGGCCGTGCAGCCCATGCCGCTGCAGCTCCTCACTTGGGACGCAGCGCTCTCGATGCCGTCGAGCTGATGAATGTGGGCGTGAACTATATGCGCGAGCACATGCCGTCCGATGCCCGTGTGCACTATGCCCTGCTGGATACGGGTGGCATCGCGCCGAACGTAGTGCAGGCTTATGCCCGCGTGCGCTATTCGATCCGCGCCATGGACCTGCCCGGCATGCTCGACCTGATCGAGCGCGTGCACAAGATCGCGCAGGGAGCAGCCCTTATGACGGAAACCAGCGTCGAGATGCGGATTGTCAGCGCCGTCTCCGATACGCTTGGCAACACCCCGCTCGAACACGCCCTTCACAATGCCATGGAGGAGCTTGGACCGCCTTCATTCGACGACGCCGATCGCGAATTCGCGCGCAAGATCCGTGCAACCCTTTCGGAACAGGAGATCGCATCCGTCTATAAAGCCATCGGGCAGCCGAAGACCGATGCGCCTCTCGCCGATTTCCTGACGCCTCTCGATTCACCACGCAAGCCCATGATCGGCTCGACCGATATCGGTGATGTGAGCTGGGTTGTTCCCACCGTTCAAGCACACGCTCCGACGGTGGCAATCGGCACGCCGTTCCACACATGGCAGATCGTGGCCCAAGGCAAAATGCCGGCCGCGCATAAAGCAATGGTGCATGTCGCCAAGGCGATGGCCGCAACCGGCATGGCGGCGATCACCGATCCATCCCTGATCGCGGCCGCCAAGGCCGATCTTGCGGAGAGAACGCGTGAGACTCCGTACGTGAGCCCATTGCGGGAGGGCGTCGAACCACCGTTGGACATGTCGCGCAGTTAAGTTCTGATCGACGGGGCTCTGAGACGCCAGAGCCTCATCCGCGCCGTGGTGCTCAAGAGCGACGTGAAATATCGCTTCGTGATCGATACCGCATCCCCGGCGGCCTGACCTCGGCCGGGAGGCCATTAGCTCCTCCCGCCAGGTTCAGCCCCGTGGTCGGCAGCAAGGCTCCGTCGCACACATCGCCAACTGACATATGCCACAGGACTTGCGCCAGGGGGCGCGCTCACCCATGAGGGCTAAGGCGCGACATCTCGCAATTCGGCATGTTCGCACTGAAATAGCAGCTCCGTGTCGTACGATCGTTGAGCGCCTCCAGCCTCAATCACTTTTTCCTGTTGTACACGTCCAGGGACACAGCTGCGAGCAGCACGAGCCCCTTGATGACCTGTTGGTAGTCGATGCCGATCCCTAGAATCGACATTCCGTTATTCATCACGCCCATTACGAACGCGCCGATGACCGCCCCGGTGACCTTACCGACACCGCCTGTGGCCGAGGCGCCACCGATGAACACCGCCGCGATCACGTCCAGCTCGAACCCAAGACCAGCCTTCGGGGTTGCAGTGTTTAAACGTGCCGCGAAGATCAAGCCGGCGAGACCGGCCAGAACACCCATGTTAACGAACGTGAGAAAGGTCAGGCGCTCGGTCTTGATGCCAGAAAGCTTCGCGGCCTTCTCGTTGCCGCCGAGGGCATAGATACGTCGGCCGATGGTGGTGCGGTTGGTCACGAAGGCATAGAGTGCGATCAGCACCGCCATAATGACAAGCACGTTCGGCAATCCACGATAGGTCGCCATCAGGTAGCAGAAGGCGATCACGAGCACGGCGAGCAGGCCGTTCTTGAATGCGAAGAGGCCGAAGGGAGCCGTTTCCACCCCATGCTTGAGCTGATTGGAGCGGCTGCGGAAACTGAAGTAGATGAGTGCGGTCAGGCTCGCGATCCCGAGGAAGAGCGCGGTGTAGTTGAAGCCCTGCCCGCCGAAGACATCCGGGATGAAGCCCGAGCTCAGCCGCTGGAACACCACCGGGAAGGGCCCCACCGACATGCCGCCCAGGAGCGCCAGAGTGAGCCCTTTGAAGACGAGCATGCCGGCAAGGGTCACGATGAAGGACGGCACTTTGGAATAGGCAACCCAGTAGCCCTGCGCCGCGCCGATGAGGCCTCCCATGATCAGGCAGGCAATGGTGGTCGTGACAGGATCGAAGCCCCACCGCACCATCATCATGGCGGCCAGGCCACCGACGAAGCCGACGATGGAGCCGACCGAAAGGTCGATATGCCCGGCCACGATCACGAGCAGCATGCCGAGCGCCATGATGACGATATAGCTGTTCTGGAGGACGAGATTGGTGAGATTGAGGGGGCGCAGGAGCGTACCGTTGGTGACCACCTGGAAGAACAGCATGATGACCAGAAGCGACAGCAGCATGCCGTAGTCGCGGAAATGGGCCTTGATGAACTCCATCCACGAGGTCTTCGGCTGGGAAACGTGCAGATCGTCAGCAGTTCTCGTATCCATCTCAGCGTCTCCCGGACTTGACGATAGCGTGCATGATTTTTTCCTGGGATGCGTCGGCAATGTCGAGCTCGGCGATCAGGGAGCCCTCATTCATCACGTAGATCCTGTCGCACATGCCGAGCAGTTCCGGCATCTCGGAGGATATCATGAGAACACCTTTGCCCCCATCGGCCAGCCTGTTGATGATCGTATAAATTTCGTATTTCGCACCTACGTCGATACCACGAGTGGGCTCGTCGAGAATGAGGATCTCCGGGTCGGAGAAGAGCCATTTGCTCAGAACGACCTTCTGCTGGTTGCCACCAGACAGGTTGACCGCCTCCTGAAAGACGCTAGGGCTGCGGATGCGCATCTTGGCGCGATAGTCGTTGGCGACCGCTAGTTCCTGAACATCATCGATAACGAGATTTCTGGAAACCCCCTCGAGATTGGCCAAAGTGACGTTCTTACGGATGTCCTCAGCCAGAACGAGGCCATAGGTCTTACGGTCCTCGGTGGCGTAGGCGATCCTGTTGGAGACGGCCTTCTCGACCGTGCTCACGTCGATCTCCTTGCCGTGGAGCACCACGCGACCGGTGATGTTCTGGCCATAGCTGCGCCCGAACAGGCTCATGGCGAATTCGGTACGCCCTGCCCCCATCAGTCCAGCGATGCCGACGATCTCTCCACGCCGGATGCTCAGGTTGACGCTCTTCACGACCTGCATATGGGTGTGGATCGGGTGGTACGCCGACCAATTCTCAACCTCGAAGATAGTTTCACCGATGTTCGGCTCACGCTTAGGGTAGCGGTCCTCCATGGTGCGGCCCACCATGCCGCGGATGATGCGGTCCTCGCTGACGGTTTCCGCCCGGCAGTCCAGCGTCTCAACTGTGCCGCCATCCCGGAGCACCGTGATCGCGTCCGCAACCTTGGAAATCTCGTTGAGCTTGTGCGAGATCAGAATCGAGGAGATACCCTGAGCCTTGAACTGGAGCAGCAGGTTCAGAAGGGCGTCGCTGTCCTTCTCGTTCAAGCTTGCCGTCGGCTCGTCCAAGATGAGAAGCTTAACTTTTTTCGAGAGCGCCTTGGCGATCTCGACAAGCTGCTGCTTGCCAACACCGAGATTGGTCACGAGTGTCTCGGGAGATTCGTCGAGGCCTACGACCTTGAGCAGTTGCTTCGTCCTCGCGAACGCGGCCGACCAGTCTATGATGCCGTAATGCGCCTGCTCGTTGCCAAGAAAGATATTCTCCGCAATCGACAGGAGCGGCACCAGCGCCAGCTCCTGATGGATGATGATGATGCCAAGCGCCTCGCTGTCGGCGATCCCCTTGAAGCGGCGCTCCTCGCCTTCATAAATGATCGAGCCGGAATAGGAGCCGTGGGGATAGACACCGCTCAAGACCTTCATGAGCGTGGACTTGCCGGCACCGTTCTCCCCTACAAGCGCATGGATCTCACCGGCCTTGACAGTGATATTGACATTGTCGAGAGCTTTCACGCCTGGAAACGTCTTGGTGATTTCTCGCATCTCAAGGATTGAGTTCATTACATAACCTCAAGCGGCGCCGGGTTTGACAAGCTCTCCAGGAACGAGGAAGGACCCCACGCGGCTGCGCAGGGTCCGCTTGCATTGGGCCGGTTACTTGAACTGATCCTCCTTGTAGTAGCCGCTGCCGACCAGAACTTCCTTCCAGTTCGAGGCATCGACGCTCACCGGCTTCAGGAGATAGGACGGCACGGTCTTCACGCCGTTCTCATAGGTCTTGGTGTCGTTGACCTCCGGCTGCTTGCCGGAGAGCACGGCGTCGACCATGTTGACCGTGACTTTGGCGAGTTCCCGGGTGTCCTTGAACACCGTTGAGGTCTGCTCCTTGGCGAGGATAGACTTCACGGACTGGACTTCCGCATCCTGTCCGGTGATCACCGGCATCGGTTGCTGAGCCGTGCCGTAGCCCACGCCCTTGAGCGACGAGATGATGCCGATGCTCAAGCCGTCGTAAGGCGAGAGAACAGCATCGACGCGCTTGTCGGTGTAGTAGGCGGAGAGCAGGTTATCCATGCGGGCCTGGGCGACCGCGCCATCCCAGCGCAGAGTCGAGACCTTGTCCATGCCGGTCTGTCCGCTGGCAACCTTGAGCTTGCCGCTTTTGATGTAGGGGTCGAGCACAGACATGGCGCCGTTGTAGAAGAAGAAGGCGTTGTTGTCGTCGGGCGAGCCGCCGAACAGCTCAATGTTGAACGGGCCCTTGCCCTCCTTCAGGCCGAGCGCCTTTTCGATGTAGCCGCCCTGGAGCACGCCGACCTGGAAGTTGTCGAACGTGGCGTAGTAGTCGACGTTCTTGGAATTGCGGATCAGGCGGTCGTAGGCGATGACCTTGATGCCCTTGTCGGCGGCCTGCTGCAGCGCGTCAGAGAGCGTGGTACCGTCGATGGCCGCGATCACAAGCACCTTGGGGCCCTTGGTGATCATGTTCTCGATCTGCGCCAGCTGGTTCGGGATGTCGTCTTCCGCATATTGCAGGTCGACGTTGTAGCCCTTCTCTTTGAGCACCTTGACCATGTTGTTGCCGTCGTCAATCCAGCGTGCGGACGACTTCGTCGGCATGGCCACGCCAACAGTACCTTTATCCTGCGCCTGTGCGGCACCAAGCAGGCCGAAGGCTCCAAGAGCCGCAGCCGCCAATGTGGTCGTAAACGTCTTCAAGGTCGTTCTCCCTCTTCTTCATGCCCAGGCTTTCGCTTTTGCGCCTGGCGCGGATCAGCACCCTTTGTGTCGAAGACTTCCTGTCAGCTTGCCGCTTCAGCATACCCCAGAAGCGGCTGTCTGATCTCATTATCAAGGCAGGTCAGCTCCCGTCTGGCGACCTGCTCTGTGCAGCCTAGCAGAATGTTAGTTCAGCCTCCCTGATAATAAATCATACTATACTACTATTTCCTCAGCAGCGAGGCTGAGCCTGTCTTAACCAGTCGGCCTCGGAGGAGGCATGGCTTCGGGCCTCGGCTAGTGATCTCCCAGGGTCATCTGGGTGAATCCTCTCCGCCACCTGCCGGATAAGCTTAGCCCAGGTGCTGCTTAATGAAGGATTGTGACGCGACCCAAGACGTTGCGCCATCCCAGCAATCCTTACATCCGGATACCAAGAAGGGTCTAATCCAGATTACTGGATGCCTCGTTCCGGTGGTTCTGCGCTGGGCAATAGAGGCGCACGTAAAGGAGGGCAAGCTCCGGATATCCCAGCGGGCAAGCGCCTCAACGGGCAGTTCTTAGAGAGAGTGGGCCGACCTTGGCTTCTCCCTGCGACGCTCGCCTTGGGGTCTGGAACCACCATCACCGAGATAACAGGGTACCTTGCGACTGTGGCAGAGCAGAACTGCTCACCGGAGCTACAAGCTGTCTACCATTGCCGGCACGGCCGAATGCGGCCTAGGGGCCATCACCTCGAAATGACAGCACTCATGCTTTTTGGGGCCCAACCGCCCAGACCAGATACGCTCCTGACGGGGAGCCCCTGGCCCTGAGGAGCGTGAGAATCGACAATCAAGGTTGGGCAGGCAGCATGGAACAATGTAAAAAATAAGAGATGAGGAGCATTCAGATACAAGAGGCCGCGGCCTGCGAATTGTTGACCAGCTCAGCCATTAGGTATAATTTTGGCTTACTTGACAGGCAAGCGTAGCAAGCAATTCTTGCGACGAGTACCCTGGAAGAATTAGTGCGATATGACCTAAAGCAGCCTGATGCCTTAGGTGAGAAGTTATTGCCTTCTGTTTCATGCCGAAAGCCACTTCGGCAAGGATGAACGGGGATGGCTGTAGCGCTCATACTGGTTCTGATCGCTGTAGGCTCGGTGGTTTTCCATCTTGTGAGCCCCTGGTGGTGGACGCCGATTGCGTCGAACTGGGGCTATATCGATAGCACTATCGTCATCACATTCTGGATCACGGGCGCGGTTTTCGTCGCGATCGTGCTTTTCATGGCTTATTGCGTCTACCGATTCCGTCATCAACCAGGCCGGCGGGCCCACTACGAACCCGAAAGCAGGCGCTTGGAACTGTGGCTCACTGTCGGCACCGGCGTCGGCGTCGCGGCCATGCTGACGCCAGGCTTGTTCGTTTGGAGGCAGTTCATCACCGTTCCGGCGGATGCGACCGACATCGAAATTCTCGGCCAGCAATGGCAGTGGAGCTTTCGCCTTCCCGGTCCGGATGGTCAGCTTGGCATTGTCGACACCCGCCTTGTCAGTGCTGACAATCCCTTGGGCGTTAGCCGTGAGGATCCGAAGGCCCAGGATGACCTGATCGTCGAGGGCGGCGAGCTACGCCTGCCCGTCGGCAAACCAGTCAAGGCGCTGCTGCGCTCTGTCGACGTTATCCATAATTTCTACGTCCCCGAAGTGCGTGCGAAGATGGATCTGGTGCCTGGCCAAGTATCCTACATCTGGTTCACGCCGACGCGGACCGGAACCTTTGAGATCCTGTGCGCCGAACTCTGCGGCGTCGGGCACCCCCAGATGCGGGGAAAGGTCGTCGTGCAGGAGCAGGGCGACTACCAGGCCTGGCTGCAAGATCAGCGGTCTCGCAGCTTTGCGCGTCTAATGCCTGAGGCTCAATAAAGAATCGCCGATCATGGCAAGTAAGCAAGGGGCGAAGAAGACGATCAGGGAACGATCCCAATGGTTGATGTGCCCCTCGATCATGCCGGAACGGGACCCGATGTGGTTGCCGGTGATGTCGAGCTCTACCACCCGCACAGCTGGGTGACGAAATACGTCTTCAGCCAGGACGCGAAGATCATCGCCATCCAATATTCTCTCACCGCATTGACCGTTGGGCTAGTCGCGCTCGTGCTCTCATGGCTGATGCGCCTGCAGCTCGGTTTTCCCGGCGTCTTCTCGTTTATCGACGCGAACGCTTATTATCAGTTCATCACCATGCATGGAATGATGATGGTGGTCTACGTGCTGACTGCACTCTTCCTCGGAGGTTTCGGCAATTACCTCATTCCCCTGATGGTTGGCGCGCGCGATATGGTCTTTCCCTATGTCAACATGTTGAGCTTCTGGGTGTACCTGCTCGCCGTGCTCATCCTCGTTGCAAGCTTCTTCGCGCCGGGCGGGCCTACTGGCGCCGGTTGGACCCTGTATCCGCCACAAGCGATCCTATCCGGTACGCCGGGAGGGCAGGACTGGGGCATCATCCTCATGCTCGTCTCGCTGATGGTCTTCATCATCGGTTTCACCATGGGTGGCTTGAACTATGTGGTAACCGTGCTGCAGGCGCGGGCGCAGGGGATGACCTTGATGCGCATGCCGCTGACGGTATGGGGCATCTTCACTGCAAGCTTCATGGCACTCCTGGCCTTTCCGGCCCTGTTCGTGGGTGCCGTGATGATGCTGTTCGACCGGGCGCTCGGCACCAGCTTCTTTATGCCGGCCATCATCGAGATGGGCCAGCCCTTAGACCGCAGCGGCGGAAGTCCGCTGCTCTTTCAGCACCTGTTCTGGTTCTTCGGCCATCCGGAGGTATACATTGTCGCCCTGCCGGCGTTCGGGATCGTGTCCGACCTGATCAGCACCCATGCGCGGCGCAATATCTTCGGCTATCGAATGATGGTCTGGGCTCTCCTGGCAATCGGCGCTCTCAGTTTCGTCGTGTGGGCTCACCACATGTATGTGAGCGGTATGGACCCGTATTTCGGATTCTTCTTTGCCACCACCACGCTCATCATTGCCATTCCAACCGCGATCAAAGTCTACAATTGGGTTCTGACTCTCTGGCGCGGCGACATCCACCTGAACGTTCCCATGCTGTTCGCGCTCGCGTTCATCGTCACCTTTCTGAATGGGGGCCTGACAGGCTTGTTTCTCGGCAATGTCGTCGTGGATGTACCGCTCTCCGATACGATGTTCGTCGTTGCGCACTTCCATATGGTCATGGGCGTCGCTCCAATTCTGGTGATTTTCGGTGCCGTCTACCATTGGTATCCGAAGGTGACCGGCCGCATGCTGAACGATACGCTTGGAAAGCTTCACTTCTGGGTTACTTTCCTAGGAGCTTACGCGATCTTCTTTCCCATGCACTATCTTGGCCTCATGGGAGTTCCGCGCCGCTATTACGAGATCGGCGACATGGCCTTCGTTCCTGCATCTGCCCACACGCTCAACGCCTTCATCACCATTGTCGCGCTGATCGTCGGCGCCGTTCAGCTTGTCTTCGTTTTCAATCTCTTCTGGAGCCTGCGTTCCGGCAGGCCTGCTGGTGGAAATCCCTGGCACGCGACCACGCTGGAGTGGCAAACCCCTGAAACCCCACCTCCGCACGGCAACTGGGGCAAGGATATGCCAGTCGTCTACCGCTGGGCCTACGATTACAGCGTTCCGGGCGCACCCGTCGATTTCCTGCCTCAAAACCAGCCAAGCACCCAACTCGCTCCAGGTGCAGCTCATGGGTAGCATTCTCATTGTCCTAGGCGTCCTAATTGCTATCGGTGTGTGGTGGCTCTCGCGTCAGGGAGTGATGACCAAACCCTGGCTGGAACAAGGGGCTACAGTTGCCTATGCCCCCCTGGGAGGCGTGGACCCAGCGGTCGCCAGGACAGGGCTCAGGGTTTTTCTGGCCGTGGTCGGTTCTCTCTTCGCGCTTTTCATCAGCGCCTATGCAATCAGGATGCAGATGCCTGACTGGCGCGACGTGCCCCTGCCCAACGTGGTGTGGCTGAACACTATCATGCTGATCCTAAGCAGCATCGCCTTGCACGACGCGGGAAAGGCAGCCACCCGGAACGATGGTGCTGCCCTGAGACTAGGGCTCCTTGCAGCTGGCGTGACGGCGCTGGCTTTCCTGTCAGGGCAGCTTCTGGCTTGGCACCAACTGACGACAGGCGGCTACCTCCTTGCTTCGAACTCCGCCAATGCTTTCTTCTATGTCCTGACGGGAGTTCATGGCGTACACGTGATCGGCGGTATGGTGGCCTTGAGCCGAGCGATCGCCGCTGCATGGCGCGACGCCCCGCCTGAGCGGCTGCGGCTGAGCGTGGGGCTCTGCGCTACCTATTGGCATTTCCTGCTGTTCATTTGGCTCGTCCTCCTGAGCATCCTGACAGGATGGGCCGGCACCGCCATTGACCTTTGCCGGCAAGTATTAGGCTAGGAGGAATGCACGCCATGGCAGAGCAAGCCTTCTCTCCCCTCGCGACAACCCAGAACGATCCTTCGGGACTGCGCAGCATCGCGAGTGACTTCTCCTCCGACAGGACTGCCTTCAGGAACGTGTCTTGGGGCAAGGCAATGATGTGGATCTTCCTGCTCAGCGACACTTTCGTTTTTAGCAGCTTCCTGATTGCCTACATGACCGCCAGGATGTCCACGACGGTCCTATGGCCGAATGCAAGCGAGGTTTTTGCCCTGACGATCGGAGGCATGACACTGCCCCTCATCCTGATCGCCATCATGACCTTCGTCTTGATCAGCAGCAGTGGCACCATGGCCATGGCCGTCAATTTTGGTTATCGCCGCGACCGCAGGAAAACCGCCACCCTAATGCTCTTGACGGCGTTTCTCGGCGCCACCTTCGTTGGCATGCAGGCTTTCGAGTGGACTAAGCTAATCCATGAGGGGGTGAGGCCGTGGTCCAACCCGTGGGGAGCGGCCCAGTTCGGATCGACATTCTTCATGATCACCGGCTTTCACGGCACCCACGTGACCATTGGCGTGATCTTCCTTCTGATTGTCGCAAGAAAAGTCTGGCGCGGTGACTTCGATCACGAGCGAAGAGGTTTCTTCACGAGCCGGAAGGGACGGTACGAGGCCGTGGAGATCATAGGCCTCTACTGGCACTTCGTGGACCTGGTATGGGTCTTCATCTTCGCCCTCTTCTATCTCTGGTAGGGACCAGACCATGGCACAGGAAACGGCACTTCGCCCCGCGCAGGGACAGCAGCATCCCATCAGGCTCTACCTTGTCGTCTGGGCATGGCTGTTCATTCTGAGTGCCTGCTCATACCTCGTCGATTACTTCCAGCTGGAGGGCAGCCTTCGCTACTCTCTGATCCTCTTGTTCATGCTGCTCAAGGCCGGTCTCATTGTGGCGGTATTCATGCACATGGCCTGGGAGCGCCTATCCCTCGTCTATGCCATCCTGGTCCCGATCAGCGCCGTTCTGGCCTTCGTCGCGATCATGGTGCTTGAGTCGGACCACACATTGCTGTCGCGCCTCACGTTCTTCGCACCTGGATCGTGAGCTTCCGATCGCTTCATGGTCGGATATGCCAGCGTATCGCTTGCACCGGCGACAATATCAAACTGGCCCATAGTCCGGACCTCCAGGGATGAACCTTGGCAGTCTGGGCACAGACGGGATGCTTCGTATTCGACGGCCTCGCGCAGCCGCGGCCTCGAAGCTTGATCATACTTCCAAACGGGGCCTGCATCGCCTGGAAATGCCTAATCCAGCTGCACGACTGTCGATGAGGCCCCGGTATACCTATCCTTGGCATGCGGAGTCCATGGTAGAATGCATGGCCCTGACAACAGGAGAGCTCCGTGGATTCTGGCTTTGCCCTTATCTGGATTGGCGCTTTGCTCATCATTGCCGGCGTGGTTTATGCCGCAAGTCAGGCTCTCTGGAGAGGTCGGCTCAGCGATGCACGGCGGAGCGGGACAGAAAGTCAGCGGGCGAGTCTGGAGCCGCAGCAGTACCCAAGATCCTTCAGCCTCATGATCCATTGGCCGGCTATCGCTCTCATTCTCCTCGGCAGCATTCTCATCATGATGGACATGGTCCTTTGACTTATGCCTAGGGACAAATCTCTCAAATCCATGCTGGAGATTTAGCGATAGTCGACGAATGAAATGTTATTCCAAAGAGGCATCTTCAGCATAAGGTTTACTATCAGCCTCATCACAGGTTCAAAGGTCGTTATAATGCTCAAGGCTTCTGCCGGACATGCAGCGGCGATCAGCATAAGGGCTTCGCATACCAGAAGGCAGCAGCTACGCGGGCACCGGATCCCTGGCTTTGTAGGCTCGATCAATCCCCGAACTCAGCGATGTCGCACCCCGCTCCCGATCTTGCAATCTAATATCGTCGGCGAAATACCCCTACCTTATAAATTGAATTATCCATTTAAGGTCAAATCACTAGGGGGATTATACTAAGTTTGAGTCAGGCTTCTGGTGTCACGAACAATTCTTCTAGAAGAGGCTTGACCCAAGTCCCTATTTCGATGCGGCATTTGGTAGCATACCGCACCAGATTTGATCGTGCCTGTCAGATGGGCTCCCGCTCGAATTCGAGGGTGAGATCAATTTGTGAGTTGAAGAGAAATCGAAAACGGAAATCCTTTGGACCGCTCTGTGCTGCAAGTGAACTTGCATACATACGCACATCAATGATCACGCGCACGCTCCGTCTCAACGCGCGCACATCCTCAGCATGAGCTTGGGTTCTCCTCCTGACAAATAAGGTACTCCTTTGGGGGTAGACAAGTCGAAGATTCCGGCCAGATTATCAAAAAGCGTGAACGCGCTGACAGGCAGGTAGACGCCGTGCCTGAGGGAAAATTGGTAGCTGCAGAACGGCACAGCCGGAATCTGCGCACAGTCGTGAGAGGAACCCTACGATGCCGAGTCCCAGTCAAACGAGCGATCAGTGGTGGGTTAACGATCAGACACCGGATAATCCTTATGGCAAGAGCGAAGACTATGAGGCCTTCCTTGATTATCTCGGTGCATTGCCTCGCAGCCTGACGCCCGAGATCGCCGCGGGAACGCTGAGGATTAACGTCTACGAACTCAACGATCACCCTGATTACAAGGCTGCCGCGATCGGCGCCTTACAAATGTGGTCGTCTGTCACTCCTCTGAAATTCGAGATCGTGGATGACGCGCCATTCAATAGAGCAACGGATTGGATAGAGGTTGTCAGCCCCGAGCTTGGTGAAGAGGATGATGGCAGCGCCTATTCGAGCAATCGCTATGTCAGCATCGGCCAGCGTTTCCACGATACGGAACCCAATAAGACCGATCTCGGCGGTTACGTTTTCGATTCCTTCGTCCACGAATTCGGCCATGAATTTGGCCTCAATCATCCGGGGCTCTACAATTATAGCGGCCCCGGCGGCGTACAGATTAATTATCTGAACAACGCAACCTGGACTTATGATCGCCAGCAATACAGCGTCATGTCCTACTTCGATGGAATCGATGTCGGTGAAACCAGCCGCTGGTCCGCAGCGACGCCGCTTATGGCCGACATTGAGGCGACCATTCGCCGGTTTTTCTCAACCGTCGACGCGAATGGAGTGCGCACCTATCAGTCTATCGACCTCAATACCGGCGACAATGTCTACGGCTTCGGCAGCACGCAGTACGGCTACAAGCTGACCTCCTCGGGTATGCAGCATGACATCGGTTTTGCGATCCATGATACCGGCGGGACCGACACGATCAACTTCTCCGGCTCGACTGCGGGTACAATCCTCGATTTGCGCGCTGGACAGTTCTCCAGTGTCAACGGGCACAGCAATAATGTGTCGATCTTCGCCGGGCACAACGCAAACGGGACTGACTATTATATCGAGAACGGCATCGGCAGCAGGTATGACGACGTCCTGATCGGCAATGATGGCGCCAACACTCTGGACGGCCGCGGCGGCGGTGACCGTATGGCCGGCAACGGCGGCGACGACATCTATTTCGTCGATTCCATGGACGACATCGTTCGGGAGGAGGCCAACGGCGGCAACGACACGGTTATCCTCCTGGCCAGGAACTTGAGGATCAGGAAGATCGCCAACGTCGAAAACATCATCTACGCCGACGTGTCGACGACGCAGCCTGATGACGACGGCGAGAGCCCACCCATCGTCGGCGACAACACGATGACCAGCCTTATCTTCGGCGATGGCGGAAACAATACGCTCGACGGCGGCGCCGGCGACGATACGGTCTTCGGCCAGGGAGGTGATGACCTGATCATCGGCGGCCGCGACTCACTCGCCAGCCGTGACATCAACAACACGATCGATGTTGAAGACCTTGAAGACCAGACCGAAAGCGACGATGGAGACGACGCGCTTTACGGCGGCGGCGGCAACGACGTCATCCTTGGCGGCCAAGGCAATGATATGCTCGATGGCGGCGACGGCAACGATACACTGAGCGGCCAGGACGGCATAGATGTATTCAGGGGTGGCGCAGGCATCGACACGGTCGATTATAGCAAGGAAAGCCCGTTCCAGCTGCTCGTCAATCTCGCTACGAATGTTGCCAGCGGCGGGACCGCCTCGGGTGACACTTTCAACAGCATCGAGAATCTGATCGGCTCAGATGACCGTATTGACCGCTTCATCGGCACATCCGCCGCTAATCATTTCTGGGGCCGAGGTGGCGGAGATTACTTCAATGGCGGTGGCGGCAATGACATCCTGGATGGCGGCAATGATGGCGACATCCTGTATGGCGAAGCCGGCAACGACACGATCATCGGCGGCTCTGGTCAAGACTACCTGGATGGCGGGTCAGGTACAGACACGGTCGTCTACGCGGGCAGCTCTGGCGGTGTGACAATAGATCTTGCGAACGGCACGGCCTACGGTGGCGACGGCGATGGTCCGGTGCAAATCGTCGGTCGAGGCACAACTATACGGCACGATATACTTGTCGGCTTTGAAAATGCCGTCGGTTCATCCTCCAATGATCGTCTCATCGGCACGGACCGGGCCAATGAACTCTCCGGCGGGGCTGGGGATGACACGCTGACCGGCGGTGGCGGCGCTGACAGATTGAACGGCGGTGCCGGCAGAGACACGGCAGACTACTCTGACGCGACGCGCGGCGTTGCACTGACTCTCACTGGAGGGAAATCCGGTGGAGATAAATATGTCTCCATCGAAAATCTTGCAGGTTCGGGATTCAATGACCGCCTGACCGGCGATGGCGCAGCCAATGTATTAACTGGCCAGGGCGGGAACGACGTCATCGACGGTGGCCGCGGCGATGACACCCTGCTGGGCGATTTCGACTATCAGGGCGACGCGGCTCCACGGCCGGGCATGGGGACCGGTTACGCCACGTTGGGATCGGACGCGACGAACAACTCGATCGCAGCCGCGTTTGACATCTCCAACAACTTCTCCCTTGCCAGCGACCCCGATATCTTCGATTCGACGACGGTGCTTCATACCACCGTCAATGCTACCGGAAACGGCAAGGGCGGCTATTACAAGATCGATCTGGCGGCCGGGACGGTCATTACGATCGATATTGACGGGATTGCCGATCCGAATGTTCATGACAGTTGGCTGAGGCTGCTCGACAGCAACGGCAACATCGTCACTCAGAACGATGATGGCGGCGGCGACCCTGGCTCTACCAGCAACCGGGACTCAAGCACTGTATTTGTCGTGGAGGAGACCGGAACCTATTACATCCTGGAAGGTAGCTGGTCGGAGACGGCGCCGGGCAATGGCTGGGCAGAAGCCATACCGGAAGGATCAACCTATGAGTTGAACGTGTCGGTTGAGTTCCCCCCCGCGCCGGCCCGGCCGGGCGTTGCGGGATCTGATAGGCTCAACGGTGGCCGGGGCAGCGATCTGCTGGATGGCGGCCTTGCAGCCGACACGCTCACTGGCGGCTCGGGAGAGGATACTTTCCGCTTCTCGACGGAACTTGGGAACGGCAATGTCGACTGGATCAAGGACTTCATCGTCGCCGACGATACGATCCTGTTGGACAACCTCATCTTTACAGACGTGGGTGGCGATGGCGCCCTTGCTTTAGGGGCATTTCACCGGAGTGCGGCGGGTGTCGCCCATGACACCGATGACCGTATCATCTACGATACCGATAGTGGCGCCTTGTCCTATGACGTAGATGGCACTGGACAAGCTGGAGCTATTCAGTTTGCGCGATTGAGCAAACACCTGAATGTTTCGGCTGCCGACTTCATTATCATCTAACTCGACCGCAGATGGGGCGCTTCCAAGCGCCCCATCTGGTACTGCAGTTGCAGTTACCTCGTCCTAAGAAGCACGAGCTGTGCGTTAACGCTGCCACCGCGCGCTTTTTTGCGGGGTGATAATGGAGAGTGCTTGATGACGCGTATGACCGCCCGCCGCACAGTACTACTGACAGCGGGAGTTGCGGCCTTCGCTACGTCCGTCGGACCAGTTGCTGCACAACCAGCAGATATTCGTGGTGCCATAACATTCGAGGGCGGCGCGGTTATCCCAGAGGGTTACGTCGAGGTTTACCTTGAAGACTCTGCCATTCGGGACAATGCGCGACGACGCATCGCGAAAACGCGCATTAAAAGTGATGGGAGATCAAGGACCATAGCCTTTAACTTGCCCTCACCAGCGAGCGCGACTGCTTCGTCGACGCTGCAGATTGTTGCGCGCTTGGAGCGTACGGATGGCTGGCTGGTCGCGCGGGGCAGCGAACAACTGGCGGCGGCTTCGCCCGTCTCTGTCACACTTAATGCAGTGATGTATTGAAGGCCGAGGCCAATGGCTGACCAAATCAGGCCGTCCCTAACTCGTCAGCGGCTCTGCGCTAGGTCCTCCCTTTGCGGTTGCCCTTTGATCCCGTCACAGGTTGTTTCAGGACAGGACGGCTTACGCTATCGGTGGCGGCCTCGATGACAGTTGGAAGCTAACCATCCAGACGAGTATCTCGCGCCCTCTTCCATTATATAAGCCTCTGACTTTATATAGTATTTACCTTATGGGCCCTTACCCTTAAAGGCCGATTGCCTCTCAAAGGCTTGTCTCTGAGCCTTGGCATTCTCTTGACCTAAATCAAGGCCATACGGATCCTGATGATGCACGTTCTGGCTATGACGCCAGAACTCATTGCCCGATACGATCAGCGTGTTCCACGCTACACCAGCTATCCGACCGCTCCGCATTTTAAGCCGGACGTCACGGCCGAGACTTACGCTTCCTGGCTTGCCGAGCTCGCGCCAGACAAGCCTGTTTCCCTTTACCTGCATGTGCCGTTCTGTGCGGAGCTTTGCCTCTATTGCGGCTGCAACACGGTCGTGACTCGCGGCTATAAAGCGGTTGCCTCCTATGTGGAGTGCCTGGAGCGGGAGATCGAACTCGTCGCGAGCCGTCTGCCTGGCCGCCTGGATGCATCCCACATTCATTGGGGCGGCGGCACACCCACAATCCTGTCACCGGAGGATCTCAGACAGGTCTCAAATCGCCTGGATGCAGCCTTCGCGGTTCGATCCGATGCGGAGATTGCTGTCGAAATCGATCCGAGAACCATCACCGTGGCCCATGTCGAGGCCCTCGCGGCCTCCGGGCTCAACCGAGCCAGTCTTGGGGTTCAGGATTTCGATCCGTTAGTTCAGGAAACCATCAAGCGGGTTCAGTCCTTCGAGCAGACGGCGCAGGTCGTTGCCTGGTTGCGGCAGGCTGGGGTGAGCGGCCTGAATCTTGATCTCATGTATGGCCTGCCATTTCAGAGCGTCGAAAGCGTCACGCGCTCCGTGGAACTGGCGCTGAAGCTCGATCCCGACCGTATCGCCCTTTTCGGCTATGCCCATGTGCCCTGGATGAAGCGCCACCAAGCCCTGATGCCCGAGCAGGCTCTCCCCGATGCCGTTGCACGTGTCGAACAACGTGAGGCTGCAGCCACCGTCTTTATGCGTGCAGGCTATGTCCAGGTCGGCATCGACCATTTCGCCAAGCCGGGCGACCCCATGGCACGCCGGCAGAAGGATGGACGGCTCCACCGCAACTTCCAGGGCTACACGACGGACGAGGCGACGGCCCTGATCGGGTTCGGCACATCGGCCATCGGCTCCCTACCGCAAGGCTACATCCAGAACGCTCCAACGACGGTCGGCTATCGCGAGGCTGTTCTGAAGGGTCGGTTGCCCGTCGTTCGCGGCGTCGCTCTCTCCGGGGACGATCGCCTGCGCCGCATGATCATCGAACGTCTGATGTGCGATTTCTCGGTGGATCTCGATGAGATCGCTTCGGAGTTTTGCTCTCCAGTGGATTTCAGACCGGAGCTTGATGCCATCGACGAACTCGCGCGGGATGGGCTTGTCATCCGTGACGGTCTGACCCTGGTGATTCCAGCCGAGGGGCGCGCTCTAGTCAGAAATGTCTGCGCCGTATTCGACCGCTATCTGGAAAACGGCACCCAGCGACACTCCCGCGCCCTGTAGGTGCCGGGCACAGGCAAACGGCCGTTTGATCTGCATCAATGCCCCTTCCCAACCCTCTCCTTAAACAACTCTGCTGACGGCGAAGCTCACGGCCTCGCCGATGTTCTCAAAAGGTTGAAGCCTATGGCTCAAGCGGTAGCACCCTCAAAAGGAATGACCTTCGGCGAAGGGGGCTCCGCCCTTGCCTTCGCCGCCCTGGCGCTCCTCAGCATCATCATCGCGGCGAAGGCCTATACGCCCGAATACGCCTTCCACGCCTACCTTTTCGCGGCAGCCAGCGTGGCTGCCGTGTTCGCCATCGTGAACCGGTACTACGAGCGCCCGGCGCAGCTGCCCCCGCTGACCATCGGCGACAAGCCGAACTACAACATGGGACCCGTGAAGTTCGCCACGATCGCCTCCGTGATATGGGGCATCGCCGGTTTCACCATTGGCCTCCTGATCGCCCTACAGCTCGCCTATCCGGCCCTTAACTTCGACACGTCCTGGCTATCGTTCGGCAGGATGCGTCCGCTGCACACATCGGCCGTGATCTTCGCCTTCGGCGGCAACGTGCTGATCGCCAGCTCGTTCTATGTCGTGCAGCGCACCTGCCGGGCCCGCATGGTCGGCGACATCGCACCCTGGTTCGTGGTCCTGGGCTATAATTTCTTCATCGTGATCGCCGGCACGGGCTACCTGCTTGGCATCACGCAGGGCAAGGAATATGCCGAACCCGAGTGGTATGCGGATCTCTTCCTGACCGTCGTGTGGGTCACGTATTTCCTGGTCTTCCTCGGCACGGTCATGCGACGCAAGGAGCCGCACATCTATGTGGCGAACTGGTTCTATCTCGCCTTCATCCTGACCATCGCGGTCCTGCATCTCGGCAACAACGCGGCTATCCCGGTCTCGCTGTTCTCGCCCAAGAGCTATATCGTGTGGTCGGGCGTGCAGGATGCGCTGGTGCAATGGTGGTACGGCCATAACGCTGTCGGCTTCTTCCTCACCGCCGGCTTCCTCGCCATCATGTACTACTTCATCCCGAAGCGGGCCGAGCGGCCGGTCTATTCCTACCGGCTCTCGATCATCCACTTCTGGTCGCTGATCTTCATGTATATCTGGGCAGGCCCCCACCACCTGCATTACACCGCCCTGCCCGATTGGGCGCAGACGCTCGGCATGGTCTTCTCGGTCATGCTCTGGATGCCCTCATGGGGCGGCATGATCAACGGTCTCATGACTCTCTCGGGTGCCTGGGACAAGCTGCGCACCGACCCTGTGCTGCGCCTCATGGTGGTGTCGGTTGCCTTCTATGGCATGGCCACTTTCGAAGGTCCGCTCATGTCCGTGAAGGCCGTGAACTCCCTGTCGCACTACACTGATTGGACCATCGGCCACGTCCATGCCGGCGCACTCGGCTGGGTCGCCTACATCTCCTTCGGCGCCATCTACTGCCTCGTGCCGTGGCTGTGGAACAAGAAGGAGCTCTACTCCATGAAGGCCGTCTCCTGGCACTTCTGGATCTCCACCCTGGGCATCGTTCTCTACATCTCGTCGATGTGGGTGGCCGGCATCCTCCAGGGCCTCATGTGGCGCGCTTATACCAGCCTCGGCTTCCTTGAATACTCCTTCATCGAGACGGTGGAAGCGATGAACCCCTTCTATGTCATCCGTGCACTCGGCGGCGCCTTCTTCGTGGCCGGCAGCCTGATCATGGCCTGGAACGTCTGGAAGACGATTTCGGCCGGAGAGGCGGTCGAGGAAGTGCCTCAGACCATGCAGCCCGCCCTCATTGCCGCCGAATAAAGGAAACGATCATGTCATTCTGGTCCCGTCACAAGATCTTCGAGACCAATTCGATCATCCTCATCCTCGGGGTGCTGATCGTCATCTCCATCGGCGGCCTGGTCGAGATCGTGCCCCTCTTCTACCTGAAGAGCACCATTGAGAAGGTGGAGGGCGTCAGGCCCTACACCCCGCTCGAGATGGCGGGCCGCAACATCTATGTGCGTGAGGGATGCTACAACTGCCACAGCCAGATGGTGCGTCCGTTGCGCGACGAGGTGGAACGCTACGGCCATTACTCGCTGGCAGCCGAGAGCATGTACGACCGGCCCTTCCAGTGGGGCTCCAAGCGCACCGGCCCGGATCTAGCCCGTCTCGGCAACAAGTACTCCGACGACTGGCATAAGGATCACTTAAAGGATCCTCGCGCGGTGGTGCCCGGTTCAATCATGCCGAGCTATCCATGGCTCGAGAAGACGGAGCTCGACACGTCCACCATCGCGCAGGAGCTGAAGGTTCAGGCGACCCTCGGCGTCCCCTATACCGCAGAGATGCTGAAGCTGGCCGAGAGCGACATTCGGATCCAGGCCAATGGCGACGACCCGAATGCTATCGGCCTCGCCAAGCGCTATCCGAAGGCGCAGTCGCGCACCTTCGACGGCAACCCGCAGAAGGTCACGGAAGCCGACGCCCTCATCGCCTACCTGCAGATGCTGGGTACACAGGTCGGCTTCAAACTCTACGACAACAAGGCCAACGTGCGCTGAGGACCGACGAACATGCCAGCCGCATATAAATTCTTCGCCGAATTCGCCCAGACCTGGGGGCTCCTCTACTTCGTCGCCGTCTTCCTGTCGGTGCTGATCTATGCCCTCGCTCCCTCGCGGAAGGCCCGCTTCGATGAAGCCTCCCGCATGCCTCTCCAGGAGGATTGATCCCATGGCCCATGAGTCTCATGAACAGGTGGATGCCGTCACGGGCGTCACCACAACGGGGCACGCCTGGGACGGCATCCAGGAGCTCAACAACCCATTGCCGCGCTGGTGGCTGTGGACATTCTACCTGACGATCTTCTGGTCTGTTCTCTACGCCTTCGCCTACCCGGCAATTCCGATGATCTCGTCCTACACCAGGGGTGCGCTCGGGTGGCATTCGCGCGACGCGGTCGTGGTGGAGCTCGAAGCTCTCAAGCAGCAGCGCTCCGGCATGACGACGAAGCTCGCAGGGTCTTCTCTCGAGGAGATCAAGCAGAACCCTGAAATGTTCGCCTTCGCGCGGGCTCAGGGCAAGGCCGCGTTTGGCGACAATTGCGCTCCCTGCCACGGAGCGGGTGGCGCTGGCGCCAAGGGCTATCCGAACCTGAACGACGACGATTGGCTCTGGGGCGGATCGCTCGCCCAGATCGAGCACACGATCCGCCACGGCGCCCGCTCGACGAGTGACCAGGGCCATTCAGGTACCATGCCTGCCTTCGGCCGCGACGGAATGCTGAAGCGCGAAGAGATCTCTCATGCGGCGGATTACGTTCGGTCCCTGTCGGGCCTTCCGACCGACAAGGGAGCCGATCTGGCAGCCGGTGCCAAGGTCTATGCCGATAACTGCGCCGCCTGCCACGGCATCAAGGGACAAGGCAGCCAGGAACTCGGCGCGCCGAACCTGTCGGACAAGATCTGGCTCTTCGGATCGGACAAGGCGAACATCGTGGAAGGGCTGATGAACGGCCGAGGAGGCGTCATGCCAACATGGCACGGACGACTGGATGACACGACCATCAAGGCGTTGACTCTCTACGTTCATTCCCTGGGCGGCGACCAGAAGCCGTGAGCCTGTTCAAGTTCTGAGAACCAAGCGGCTGGTGGGCGACCTCCGGCCGCTGCTTGATTTGGATCAAGGCGGCTTGGCGTGCCGCATCGTATCCCATCGTCATTCAGATCGAGACGATTGCGATAGATTCGATGGCCGACGCCCCCCTTCCCCATCCCTATGGAGCCTCGGCCGACGACGCGCCGCTCTATGCTCCCCGCAAGCAGATTTATCCTCAGGCCGTCAAAGGCCGCTATCGCACGATCAAGTGGATCGTCCTCGCCGTTACCCTCGGCATCTACTACTTCCTGCCCTTCATCCGTTGGGATCGCGGCCCTAACGCGCCGGACCAGGCCATTCTCGTCGACCTGGCCAACAGCCGCTTCTATTTCCTCTTCATCGAGATCTGGCCGCAGGAGGTCTACTACCTGACCGGCCTTCTGGTCCTGGCGGCGCTGATCCTTTTCCTCATGAATGCCGTCGCCGGCCGGATCTGGTGCGGCTATCTCTGCCCTCAAACCGTATGGACCGACCTGTTCTACGCTGTCGAACGCTGGGTGGAGGGCGACCGGCGGGAGCGGATCCGCCACGACAAGGAAAAGCTTACCCTCCCGGTCTTCGCTCGGAAGGGATTGAAGCATTTCATCTGGATCATGATCGCCTGGTGGACTGGCGGCGCCTGGGTGCTCTACTTTGCCGACGCACCGACCCTAGTCTATGAGTTGGCAACCTTCCAGGCGTCTTACATTGCCTATCTCTGGATCGGCATTCTTACCGTCACGACCTACACCCTCGCCGGCTTCATGCGCGAACAGGTCTGCACCTATATGTGCCCATGGCCGCGCATCCAGGCTGCACTGACGGACGAATACGCGCTGAACGTCACCTACCGCTACGACCGCGGCGAGCCGCGTGGCTCGGTGAAGAAGAACGAGGCGTTGAAGCTGCAGGGCCTGCCTGCCGGCGATTGCATCGATTGCAATCAATGTGTGGTCGTTTGCCCCACGGGCGTCGATATCCGCAAGGGCCTGCAGCTCGATTGCATCCAATGCGGCCTGTGCATGGACGCCTGCGACAGCGTCATGGATAAGATCGGCCGCCCCCAGGGCCTGATTGCCTACGATACCGACATGAACGTCCAGGCGCGCATCGAAGGGCGCCCGGAAGTGCGCCGCATTCTGCGCCCGCGCACACTCTTCTATGCCGGCCTCATCGCCCTTGTCGGCGCGATCATGATTACCTCTCTCGCCATGCGCCAGAGCCTCTACTTGAGCGTCATGCACGACCGCAACCCCCTCTTCGTCCGCCTCTCCGATGGCTCGATCCGCAACGGCTTCACCATCCGTGTCGCCAACAAGAATCTCGACGAGCGCCGCTATGCTCTCATGGTGGAAGGGCTAGGCGAGGCCAAGGTGGAACTGGTCGGCGGAGAAATCGACCAGCAGGGCCGCTCCATCGTCACCGTCGGGCCGGATCAGACCCTCGAGGCGCGCGTTCTGGTGACGGATACCGCTTCGATGGCCGAAGACTCGACATCTGTCCGCTTTGTCCTGACCGACCTCGCCACCGGCGATACCGCGAGCACGAGCGATCACTTCAAGGCTCCATAAGGATCGATCCCATGACCACCACAGCCACTACAAAACGGCCGCCGAGGCCCATCACCGGTCGCACGGTCCTTCTCTATTTCGTGTCGTTCTTCGGCGTCATCTTCGCCATGAACTTCTACATGGTGCGCGTTGCCATCTCGAGCTTCAGCGGCGTTGAAACGGAGAGCGCCTACAAGGCCGGCCTATCGTTCAAGAACGATGTTGCGGCCGCTCAAGCCCAGGACTCCCGCCATTGGACGATCGAGGCATCCCTGCCCCACGGCGCGGCCTCAGACATCATCATCACGGCGCGCGATGCCCAGGGGCATGCCTTAGCAGGTCTCACGCCCGAGGTTCGTCTCGCCCATCCCACCGACAAGCGTCGTGACGTGATCCTCGAAGTCGTCGAGCTGACACCCGGCCGGTTCAAGAGCCTGACACCTGCGCCGGAAGGCCTGTGGGATTTCGTCATCGACTTGAAGCGCGAGGCGAAAACCGTTTTCCGCTCGAAGAGCCGTGTCACACTCTGAGGATTCCTTTTCGATGGCCGACACTCTCGATCTCTCCATCTACGTGCAACGCCAGGGCGATGGCACGGCTCATCTCGACCTTGCCGTCGAGGGGATTGATTGTGCCGCCTGCATCGACGAGATCGAGGGTGGCTTATGCCGGCTTCCGGGCATTGTGGACGCGCGCCTGAACTACACCAATCATCGTCTCGCCGTGGAATGGCGCGACGGAGCGGTTTCTCCGACCGATGTAGTGGAAGAACTCCAGCGGCTCGGCTACCGGGGGCATCCCTTCCGGTCGAGGCTGGTGGAGGAAGAGGAGGATCGCCGGGCCAAATGGCTCTTGAAATGCCTGACGGTTGCAGGCTTCGCCTCCATGAACATCATGTTGCTTGCCGTATCCGTCTGGTCAGGCAACGTCACGGACATCACGCCTGAGACCCGCGACTTCTTCCATTGGCTCGCTGCCCTCATCGCCCTGCCGGCGGTCGCCTATGCCGGCCAGCCGTTCTTCCGAAGCGCCTTGAACGCGCTGCGCAACCGCCGCACCAACATGGATGTGCCGATCGTCATCGGCATTCTGCTGGCCCTGACCGTGTCGGTGGTCGAGACAATCAACTCTGCCGAGCACACATATTTCGACTCTGTCGTCATGCTGCTCTTCTTCCTGCTCTGCGGCCGCTACCTCGATCAGGCCATGCGGCGCAAAACCCGAGCGGTCGCAAGCAACCTCGCGTCGTTCCGGGCCGAAGTCGCACGCAGGATCGAGGAGACAGGCGAGGTCGTCCTGCTCCCCACCGCTGCCTTGAACGCTGGTGACCGGGTTCTTGTGCGCCCGGGTGAGCGCATTTCCGTTGACGGCGTCGTCATCTCCGGCTCTTCGGACATTGACGAGAGTCTCGTAACCGGAGAGACGACTCATCGGGCTGTGAGAGCCGAGGATCAGGTCTATGCCGGGAGCATGAACTACAACGGCACCCTGACCCTGCGGGTCACCGCAGCGGGCAAGGGCACGCTCCTCGACGAGGTCGAAAGGCTGTTGGAGAACGCGGCGGCGGCCAAATCGCGTTATGTGCAGTTGGCCGACCGGGTGGCAAAGATCTACGCGCCGGTCGTCCACACGGCGGCCGCCATCACGGCCCTGACCTGGATTATGACCGGGGCGTCCGTGCACGATGCTCTGATTGCGGCCATTGCGGTTCTCATCATCACATGCCCGTGCGCGCTGGCACTGGCCGTGCCGGTGGTCCAGGTGGTTGCCTCTGGGGCTCTCTTCCGCGCCGGCGTGTTCCTCAACGCGGGCGACGCCTTCGAGCGCCTGGCCAAGGTCGATACGATCGTCTTCGACAAGACCGGGACCCTGACTCTCCCGGCCATGAGTGTGATCAACGCCGGCGATGTGGAGCCCAGGCTGTTGGAGGCCGCAGGCCGGCTTGCGCTGTCGAGCCACCATCCTCTGGCCGCTGCAGTGGCGCAGATGACTCAAGACCGCCGGCCCTATGGCGATGTCCTGGAAGAGCCCGGTCAGGGTGTTTGGGCCGTCGTAGACGGTCAGGAGATGCGGCTCGGCAGCCTGACCTTCTGCGGTGCTCTAGGCATCGCGGAGAAAATAGCCTCGACCGATCCGATGGCCTCCGTAATCGCCTTCTCCTGGGGTGACAGGCAGACCGTTCTGCTTGTACGGCAGGCGCTTCGCCCTGACGCTGTCACCATCGTGCAGAGCCTGCGCCAGCGCGGCTTCGACTGCCGCATCCTGTCCGGCGACCGGTCCGAGGCCGTAGCCCCCATTGCCGCCATGCTCGGCATCGACCTATGGCGCGGCAACTGCAAGCCGGCCGACAAGATCGAAGCGCTTGAAGCTCTCAAAGCCGACGGCCGCAAGGTGCTGATGGTCGGCGACGGCCTCAACGACGCACCGGCACTGGCGGCGGCACATGTCTCGCTGTCGCCGATCAGTGCCGCAGATCTGACGCAGGCGCAGGCCGATGCGGTCTTCCTAGGCGACAGGCTGAAGCCTGTGCAGGATACTCTCGAGATCGCCCGCCGGGCTCACCGACTCATGCGACAGAATCTTGGCATTGCCCTGATCTATAACCTGATTGCCGTTCCCCTCGCCTTCCTTGGCTATGTTACGCCCCTGGTGGCGGCGCTTGCCATGTCAGGGTCCTCGTCCATCGTGACACTGAACGCTCTTCGGAGCCGCGGCCGGGCTCCCATCATGCCTGCTGCCCCTGTCGCTTCTAATTCTATCCTGGTCGAGGGAGCCTGATGCCATGGAAGTGTTGATTTACCTCGTTCCCATAGCCCTCCTGCTGGGGCTCACGGGTCTCGCGGCCTTTCTCTGGTCGCTCAAGGATGGGCAGTATGACGACGTGCAGGGTGCAGCCGTCCGGGTCCTATCCGATGACGACGTCCGGCGATGACATCGCTATCCGCCATGCCCCGAGCAGGGCGGCTCGACTGTGTGTGCGAGCCTGGACCGGTCAGCGACAGCACCGCTGATCGCAGCCCAACGGCGCCTCTCGCCATCGGTTTTGCCTTCTCCATCCTGGCGCAGGTTCTCACCTTGAGCATCCTCCCGCTGGCGGGCCTCGCGCTTGCGCCGAGCAAGGGCTGGGCCACGGTGCCCTATACAGCCTTCTATGCAGGAGCGGCGCTCGCCAGTCTGCCAGCGTCCCTCCTTCTCGATTCCTTCGGACGCCGGGCGGCTTTTTCTCTGGGCGGGAGCCTTGGGGCGGCGGGCGGCCTGGTTCTGGTCTGGGCTCTCGTGACGCTGCATTTCGGAGCCCTGGTGCTCGGGGCCTTCTGGCTCGGCATCGCTGCTGGCTTTGGCTTGTTCTATCGCCATGCTGCCATGCCCATGGGTAGCAAGGGCACCAGACCTGTACTGATCGTCTTCGGAGCAGCCACCCTTGCGAGCTTGGCTGCGCCGACCATTGCCGATCTCGCAGGGATCTTTGCCTCACCGCGGGCATTTGCCGGAACGGCGGCGGCGGCCGCACTGGCTCATGTGGGGTCTCTTGCCGCCACCGCGGCTCTTCCCTATCGCAGGACGCGTGAGGTTCAAAGCCAAGCCAAGGGGTTGCAACGGTTGCGCGACATTGTGGCGCCAACGGCTCTCGGCACCTTGGCTTGGTTCCTCATGACGGCTCTCATGGGCGCGATGCCGATCGCAATGGTTGGGTGCGGCCTTGCGGAGGCCGTCGCAGGAACGGTCGCGTGGCACATCATGGCCATGTATGCCCCTTCCCTGGCACTTGCCTGCCTTCCCAGCGCGGCCCGCCCTGTTCCTCTGGTTTCACTGGGAGGCCTTCTGCTGATCGCAGGAAGCCTGATCTTTGGATTATCTCAGGAAGCGACGGGCTTTTCCCTTTCGGTCGCCCTGATCGGCATTGGATGGTCACTTGTGACCCTCGGCACCACCTTATGGATTTATAAGGATGGCGCGCCATCGCGCCTCCTGCTCGGCATTCACGACGGTTCCCTGCTCAGCGGCGCACTTCTGGGGGCATTCGCGGCCAGCGCCTTCTCGTAACCTTCTCTCCCGCGACATGCCTTCCATAGAAGGCAACCCGCTCCTGTGATAGGAGCCAGGGTGGAAACAACGATTTTTACAGGGTATACCGCACCTGATGCTCCGGAGCCCGTTTCCGGACGGGAGAATCTGTTTGACGACTGCGCCCAACCTCACTGCCGTCTCGCCATGCTCGGATCAGACTTTCGAGCGCCTCGTAGATGCAGTGGCAGATTACGCGATCTGCATGCTTGACTTGCAGGGGCATGTCACCACCTGGAACACCGGAGCCGAGTATATTACCGGCTGGGGCAAGGACCAGGTTCTGGGCCGGCATTTCTCGATTTTCCATACGCCCGAGGATCGGGCGGATGGCAAGGCTGACCGCGCACTCGAACTCGCCCATAAAACTGGCCGTTTCGAGGAACAGGGTATCCGAGTTCGTCAGGATGGCACCACTTTCCTGGCACATGTCAGCCTGACCCCATTGAAGGACGCAGCGGGGCAGTTGCTGGGCTATGCCAAGGTAACGCGCGACATCACCGAACGCGCTGCAGCTGAAGAAGCTCTCAAAACCCGTGAAGCGCATCTTCGTTCGATCCTGGAGACTGTGCCGGACGCCATGATCGTTATCGATGAGCAGGCGAGGATGCAGTTCTTCAGCGCCGCAGCCGAACGCCTGTTCAATTTTAAGGCGCAAGAAGTGATTGGTGAGAACATCAAGATTCTCATGCCAAATCCCTACCGGGACCAGCATGACACTTATATGAGCCGCTATCTCACGACCGGTGAGCGCAAGATCATTGGAATCGGACGCGTAGTGGTCGGGCAGCGCAAGGATGGTTCCACGTTTCCTATGGAGCTTGCAGTCGGTGAAATGCGCTCCAGCGGCCAGCGTTACTTTACCGGATTTATCCGTGACCTGACGGAGCGCCAGAGAACTGAAGCCCGCCTGCAGGAGCTGCAATCCGAACTCGTTCACATGTCTCGCTTCACGGCTCTTGGCGAGATGGCTTCGACATTAGCCCACGAGATCAATCAGCCCCTCACGGCCATCGCCAATTACCTCAAGGGATGCCGCCGCATCCTCCAACGCATGGTAGGCGACGAAGTACCTATGCTGCAGAATGCGGTCAACGAGGCGGCCGACCAAGCCCTCCGGGCAGGCCAGGTCATCCGCCATCTGCGTGAGTTCGTGACCCGTGGCGAAAGCGAACGCCACATCGAGAACCTGCCTAAGCTCGTCGAGGAAGCAAGCGCACTGGCCCTGGTCGGCGCTAAGGAGAGAGACGTACGCGTCACCTTCAGTCTCGATCCCAATGCCTCTCTTGTGCTGGCGGATCGCATTCAGGTGCAGCAGGTCTTGCTGAACCTCATTCGCAATGCCATCGAGGCGATGCAGGATGCGCCGCAACGCGAACTCGTGGTGGCAACCAAAGCGCTGTCGAGCGACCACATGATTGAAGTCAGCGTCTCGGACACGGGCACCGGCATCGCACCTGAGATCATCAATCAACTATTCCAGCCGTTCATCACGACCAAGAAGCACGGCATGGGTGTCGGCCTTTCGATCTGCCGGACGATCATCGAGTCGCATGGCGGCAAGATCTGGGTTAAGTCGAAGCCGAACCAGGGCACCAGTTTCAGGTTTACCCTGCGATCTGTCAGTCAGGAGGAGTTGGCTAATGCCGAGTGAGGCTGTTGTACATGTGGTTGATGATGATCAGGCGGTACGCCAATCGCTTTCTTTCCTGCTCGCCTCAGACGGCCTGCCAGTGCGCCTTCACGAATCTGCCTCCTCGTTCCTGCAAAATGTGAGGGATGCATCGACCGGATGCATCATTACCGATGTCCGCATGCCAGGGATCGACGGCATCGAGTTTCTACGTCGCCTGAAGGCAGGCGGCTTCAGGCTTCCTGTCATCGTCATGACAGGCCATGCGGATGTCCCTTTGGCCGTTGAAGCCATGAAAGAGGGCGCGCTCGACTTTATCGAAAAGCCCTTCGACGACGATCTCTTTCTCGCAGCCGTCCGGGCCGCTCTGAAGCGCCAAGAGCAGAATGCTCACCAGGACGCCCAAGCCACCGAGATCAAAGCGCGGGCTCTCTCCCTTTCTGAGCGCGAGGCCCAGGTTCTGGAAGGTCTTGTCTCCGGCAAAGCCAACAAGGTCATTGCCTACGATCTCGGCATCAGCCCGCGTACGGTTGAAATCTATCGGGCAAACGTTATGAGCAAGATGCAGGCTTCAAGCCTCTCGGAGCTTGTCCGTATGGCTCTTCTGATCGGCCAGCGGTCCATCCCTGGTCCTTAAGGGAAATTCCTGAATAGGAGAGAGCCTGCAAGTTGAGGCATATCAAGTCCTTAATTCCGTGGGTGGAGTAGGCCCAAGGTTCTCCAGCCAGGAATTGCGCAGGATCGTACCATGCCGGTGAAATCAGGGCCGGTCATCGTCGTGGACGATGACGCGGCCGTCCGACAATCGTTGAAGTTTGCTCTCGAGATGGAGGGCCTGG
The DNA here is from genome assembly GCF_016734765.1 of Microvirga soli. Classification (GTDB taxonomy): domain Bacteria; phylum Pseudomonadota; class Alphaproteobacteria; order Rhizobiales; family Beijerinckiaceae; genus Microvirga; species Microvirga soli. The sequence continues at coordinate 96,271 of NZ_JAERQE010000014.1, forward strand.
ACGTGCGCCTCTATGAGAGCGGCGACCAGCTCCTTGCCGATGTCGACCTGCCTGCAACCGGCTGCCTCGTCGTCGATTACTACATGCCGAAGATGAACGGGGTCGAGTTGATGGAGCGGCTCCGGCGACGTGCCGTCAAGCTCCCGGGCATATTGATCACAGCCAGAGCCACCAAGGATATGCAGAAGCGGGCGGTTCACTCCGGCTTTCGGCAGGTGCTGGAAAAGCCGCTTGAGGACAGCACCCTGATTGACAGCATTCTTGGGGCTCTCTCGCCTTCTGCTTAGTGCCTGCGATCACCTAAGGGATATCCCTTAGGGGAAGCATCTGAATTTTACGGCCCACCCCCCCAAGGTAATTCTGAGCTCACGTCAGACACAGAAGAAGACGAGAGTTCCATGCAAACCGTCCACGCCTCAAGCATCTCCCAGCCCGCGCCTGCTATCCTTCTACGCAGTGTTCCCCTGCCGCGCCCGTCACAGGATACAGTCGCCCTAGGAGCCACACGCACTGTCGCCAAGGACGAAGAGATTTTTGCCGAGGGAGACCGACCGGCCTTTTTCTACAAGGTGGTGACCGGCGCAGTGCGGACCTACAAGCTTCTCAGCGACGGACGGCGGCAGATTGATGCCTTTCACCTTCCTGGCGACATCTTTGGCCTTGAACCCGGTGAGGAACACCGCTTCACCGCCGAGGCACTCGGAGACACGACCGTCGTCCTCTACCGCCACTGCAATCTTGGCGCATTAGCCCTGGATGGCGGAGAACTTTCCCGGCAGATCGTGACCGCAATGATGCGCTCGCTTGAGCACGCGCAAAATCACATGCTGCTTCTCGGACGCAAGAACGCGTTAGAGAAAGTCGCCACGTTCCTGCTCGCCATGTCGAAACGCGTTTCCAATGACGAACAGGTCGACCTCCCAATGTCGCGCCTCGACATCGCTGATCACCTAGGCCTGACCATCGAAACGGTCTCGCGTTCCTTGACCCAGCTGGAACGTAAGGGTGTTATCGATCTCCCCACACACCGTTCCATCGTCTTACGCGACAAAGAAGCCTTGGGGCAGCTGGATTCTTAAGATTTGAAAGACCAAAAGTATCGGAACGGGAGCGTTTGTAATATACGGCTTGACTAAGCACGCCGATATTATCGTTTTCCCATAGGCGCAGGTCTTACAGTACGAAGTTATGAAGAACTCCATACTGGAGTTCTCGGCGGAATTTTCAAATAATTGCACCAGCACCGGCTGCGATCAGTGTCCGTGTATCGGCTACGCTTGCGCGAGACGCAGCGGCGAGGAGGCGGACGTCGTTGGGGAGTGTCACTAGATCGAAGCCCCAGCTTATGGCCTTTGCGGCGTAGGCCGGCGCACCGCAGTGAAGGGCGGCACGGATGCCAGTCCGATGGGCGGCATCGAGGATCTTGCGGATCGCGTCTACCATCTCCGGTTCCTCCCGATCGAAACCGAAGGGGTATTGCCGCCCGGTCAGCCCAAGGGTCAGATCGGACGGGCCGATATAGATGCCGTCCAAGCCTGGGGTCGAAACGATCTCCTCAAGATTTTTAAATGCCTCAGCCGTTTCGATCATAGCGAAGCAGAGAACATAGTCATCTGCCTCCGCACCATAGTTTGATCCAGCGGAGAACACGGCCCGGGTCGGACCGAAGCTGCGGGTTCCTGCCGGAGGATAGCGCATGTACGACACAAGTTCGGCCGCTTCGGCCCCGCTGTTGATCATCGGGCAAATGACCCCGCAGGCTCCAGCGTCAAGCACCTTCATGATGGCGGCGGGATCGAGCCACGGAACACGCACGAGAGGCGCGACTTCACTGGCGCGCATCGCCTGCAGCATGCTGACTGCAACCTGATAGTCGATGAGCCCATGCTGGAGGTCGATCGTGATGGAATCGTATCCCTGCTCCGCCAGAATCTCGGCCGTAAACGCATTCGGAATTGAGAGCCAGCCATTTAGTACCGGCTTGTTGTCCGCCCATAGCGACTTAATCCTGTTCGCTTTCATCTCGCCTCCAAATGACCTACACCTTGCGCTTGGAGCGTAAGGCGTTTTGCAGACTCGTCATGTTGTCGCTCTTCGTCAACCATCCAATCAGCGGCCCGTTCTCTCGCGCCAAGCTGCAAAGTCGATGCTGGCCTGCTCGTCCGTGGCCGGATAGAGGCCCAGGATGGAACGCCCCTTCAGGACCTCCTCGGTCACGAAATCCTCGAACGCCGTCATCTCGACCGTCTCATCTGCGATCTCGTCAGCCAGGTGAGCCGGAATCACCACCACGCCTTCGGCATCGCCGACGATGACGTCGCCGGGGAACACCGGCGCATCGCCGCAGCCGATCGGCACGTTGATGTCGATGGCTTGGTGCAGGGTCAAGTTGGTCGGGGCGGATGGACGATTGTGATAAGCTGGAATCCCAAGGCTCTCGATCTCGGGCGTATCGCGAAAGCCGCCGTCGGTGACCACGCCGGCAACGCCCCGCACCATCAAGCGGGAGATCAAGATCGAGCCGGCCGAGGCCGCACGCGGGTTCTTGCGGCTGTCCATGACGAGAACCGCCCCCGGAGGGCAGATCTCTACCGCCTTACGCTGCGGATGCTCACGGTCCCTGAAGACGCTCAGCTGGTTCAGGTCCTCACGAGCCGGCATGTAGCGCAGCGTGAAGGCCTCGCCCACCATCGGGCCAGCATCGCGGTTGATGCGGTGGACGTCCTGGATCCACTGGTTGCGCAGCCCGCGCTTGTAGAGAGCCGTCATCAGCGTAGGGGTCGCGACTTTCTTGAGCTTCTCGCAGGTCTCAGACTTCAGTCCGGTCATTGGTGCATCTCCTGGAACTTAGAAAATATCGGGCTCGGCCACGGGTGCGCCGTGGCTTGTTTCGAGGAAATCGAAGTCGCAACCCTCATGAGCTTGGCGGATATGCTTGGTAAACATCCAGCCGTAGCCACGCTCAAAACGCGGCTTGCGCTCCGGCAGCAGGGCGCGTCTCAATTCGAGCTCCTCGTCGGCGACTTCGAGGGTGATGCGGCGAGCCGGAATATCGACAGAGATGATGTCGCCTGTGCGTACGAGGGCGAGTGGCCCGCCCACATGCGCCTCGGGCGACACGTGAAGGATGCATGCGCCGTAGCTCGTGCCACTCATGCGGGCGTCCGACAGGCGTAGCATGTCACGCACGCCCTGCCTCACGAGCTTCTTCGGAATCGGCAGCATGCCCCATTCCGGCATTCCAGGGCCGCCCTGGGGGCCCGCATTGCGCAGGACCAAGATATGATCAGCCGTCACATCGAGATCGTCGTCATCGATGGCGGCCTTCATGGAAGGATAGTCGTCGAAGACGAGAGCTGGTCCCGAATGTTGGCGTAACCGCGGCTCGCAGGCGCTCGGCTTCATGACGCAACCATCCGGCGCCAGATTGCCCTTGAGGACGGCGAGCGCGCCTTCCTCGTAGATGGCGTTGTCCACGTTGCGGATGACATCGTCGTTATAGACCTCTGCGCGTGCGATGTTCTCGCCGAGCGTCCTGCCCGTCACCGTGAGACAATCAAGATGAAGATGCCCGCTGATGCGCGTCATCAACGCCGGCAACCCGCCGGCGAAGTAGAAGTCTTCCATCAGATAGGCCGCACCGCTCGGGCGGACGTTCGCGATCACCGGGACCTTGCGGCTGGCGATCTCGAAATCGTCGAGGCCGATATCGTGCCCGGCCCGGCGCCCCATGGCGATCAGGTGAATCACGGCATTGGTGGAGCAGCCCATGGCCATGGCGACCGCGATGGCGTTCTCGTAAGCTGGACGGGTCTGGACCTTGCCCGGTGTGAGATCCTCCCACACCATTTCGACAGCGCGTCGGCCCGCCTCTGCACACATGCGGATGTGATTGACGTCGGCGGCAGGGATAGAGGAAGCACCCGGCAGCGTCATGCCGACGGACTCTGCAATGGCCGTCATGGTGCTGGCGGTGCCCATGGTCATGCAGTGGCCGTGGCTACGGGCGATGCCGCCTTCGACCTCCACCCAATCCTCCTTGGTGATGTTGCCGGCCCGGCGCTCATCCCAATATTTCCAGGCATCGGAGCCGGAGCCGAGGGTCTTACCCTTCCAGTTGCCGCGCAGCATGGGACCAGCCGGAATGTAGATCGTCGGCAGGTTGGCGCTCGTTGCACCCAGCAGAAGGCCAGGCGTGGTCTTGTCGCAGCCACCCATGAGGACCACGCCGTCAACCGGGTGAGAGCGGATGAGCTCTTCCGTGTCCATGGCCAGCATGTTGCGGTAGAGCATGGTGGTCGGTTTGACGAAGTTCTCTGACAGAGAGATCGCAGGCAGTTCGATGGGAAAGCCGCCGGCCTGGAATACGCCGCGCTTCACGTCCTCGACCCGCTGCTTGAAGTGGGAGTGGCAAGGGTTGATGTCGGACCAGGTGTTGATGATCGCAATGATAGGGCGCCCGACCCAGTCCTCGGGAGCATAGCCCATCTGCATGATCCGGGACCGGTGGCCGAAGCCACGCAGGTCGTCGGGAGCGAACCATCGCGCGCTACGAAGATCTTCGGGCTTTTTGGTCTTGGTTGTCATAGGACTCACGTCGTGCCTGTGATGTCGATGTGTTTGGGATCAATGGGCGGGGGCTCAGCCTTCCTCCTGGAAGGCTTCTTCACGCTTCTGGCGGACAGCCGGAGCCAGCACCGTTGCAAGGAGGATGAACGCCAGGATCAGCATCGTCGCGCTGATCGGACGGCCCAGAAAAACCATGGTATCGCCTTTGGAGATCAGCATGGCCCGGCGCAGATGCTCCTCCATCATCGGGCCGAGGATGAACCCGAGCAGCATGGGAGCCGGCTCGCAATCGAGCTTGCGGAAAATGTATCCCAGGAACCCGAAGATCGCCATCAGGTAGACGTCGAAGGTTGCATTGTTGAGGCTGAACACGCCAATGGCGCAGAAGACCAGGATAGCCGGGTACAGGAAGTGATATGGCACCGAGATCATCCGCACCCACAGCCCGATCAGCGGCAGGTTGAGGACGAGCAGGAATAGGTTGCCGATCCACATGGAGACGATGAGGCCCCAGAACAGCACCGGCTGCTCGGTCATCACCGAAGGGCCTGGCTGGATGCCCTGCATGATCATCGCGCCGATCATGAGAGCCATGACGGGATTGGACGGGATACCGAGCGTCAGCATGGGAATGAAAGACGTCTGCGCGCCGGCGTTGTTGGCGCTCTCCGGTCCCGCCACCCCCTCGATGGCACCCTTGCCGAACTGCTCAGGCGTACGGGAGACCTTCTTCTCCAGGGTATAGGCCGCGAACGAAGCGAGCATGGCACCGCCGCCCGGAAGAATGCCGAGCATGGATCCCAAAATTGTCCCGCGCAGGATGGGCGCCGCAATCCTCTTCAGGTCTTCTCTCGTCGGCATGAGCCCCGTCACGCTTTTGAGCACCGCCGTGCGGGTCGCTTCGTTCTCTAGATTGCCGATGATTTCTCCAAGTCCGAAAACGCCCATGGCGACAACGACGAAATTGATCCCGTCGGCAATCTGCGGGAAGCCGAATGTGTAACGGGTCGTGCCAGAATTCACGTCGGTTCCGATCAGTCCCAGGATGAGGCCGAGGATGATCATGCCGAAAGCATGCAGCAGCGAGCCATGTGCCAGCACAACCGAAGCGACAAGGCCTAGCACCATCAGGGAAAAGTATTCGGCAGGACCGAACTGCAAGGCAAGATCCGCCAATGGAGGTGCGAAGACGGCAAGAAGCACAGTCGCGACAGTGCCGGCGAAGAAGGAGCCGATGGCAGCCGTCGCCAGCGCCTTGCCCGCCTTGCCCTGGCGAGCCATCTGGTAGCCGTCGAGCGCGGTCACAACGCTCGATGATTCACCCGGCAGGTTGACCAGGATTGCAGTGGTGGAGCCACCATATTGCGCGCCGTAGTAGATGCCGGCCAGCATGATCAGCGCCGAGACCGGCGGCAGGCCGAAGGTGACAGGCAGCAGCATGGCAATGGTGGCCGTCGGCCCAAGGCCGGGCAGCACACCGATTGCAGTGCCGAGGAGCACGCCCGTCATGCAATAGGTCAGGTTCCAGAACGTCAGGGCGGTTTCAAGACCAAGCCACAAGTTGGAGATCGTTTCCATGGCCCGCCCCTACTCGCCAAACCAGGAGCCGACGAGCGGCAGAGGCACGCCAAGAGCCTTGACGAAAACGACGGTGCAGAACGCCACCAGGAGGATCAATCCGGCGACAGCCTTGGGGTCCAGGCGGAAATATTGGCTCGCGAAGGCGCTGGTCAGAATGAGGACAGTGAGGGCGACGACCAAGCCCGCCGTAGGGAGCAGCAGCCCGAAGAGAGCCACCGAGCCGACGACGAGCGCCAGAGGCTTCCAGGCGATGGCGCCGACAGGTTGACCCTCCTGACGAAAAGCGCGCGCTGCGGAGAGCAGGCCGATCAGCATGAGGATGACGCTGAGCACGGAAGGGAAATAGCCTGCTCCCATGCGCCCTGCCGTGCCCATCGGATAATCCCGGCCGATCCAGAAGGCGGCGGCCCCGAAGGCGATGTAGAGCACGCCAGCCCAAAAATCTTTCTTCTGGAGCACGTGTGACATCACGAGCGTCCTCCTGGTGCAATGAAGATGAGCGCTTCGCCATCACCTCAGCGCGCACGATGGCTGCACAAGGACCGGACGAAAGGCGACGCTCTGAGCAATCTCAAAATGTCAGGATGTGGAGCAGCCAGGACGGCTGCCCCACGAGGCTGGATTATTGGTCAGCCGTGATCTTGCCGGTTTCGACAACAGTCTTCCAGCGACTGATTTCCTGGTTCAGGAAATCCGAGAATTGGCCGCTCGTGTTGGCGACGACCTCGAAGCCGATGTCGTTGAACTTGCCCTTCACGTCGGGCGAGTTCAATGCGGAGATCAGGGACTGTTCGAGCTTGCTCTTCACATCGGCCGGGAGTCCTTTCGGGGCTGCGACGGCCTGCCAGGAATAAACTTCGACTCCCTCGACGCCAGCCTCTTTCATAGTCGGTGCATCCGAGAAGGTGGGGTTCCGCTTCTCAGCCGTAACGGCCAAAAGCTTCAGCTTTCCGGCCTTGATATGGTTCGACACGGCGCCGAGGTTCTGGAACGACACGTCGGCGTGGCCGCCGATCAAATCAGTGATAGCGGGAGCGCCACCCTTGTAGGGCACATGGACGCCGGTGGTGCCGGTCTTCTGCCAGAACAGAGCCGCCGTAAGATGGTCAGACGAGCCCGCTCCGGACGAGGCGAATGTCACCTTCTCAGGGTTCTTCTTGAGATGCTCGACAAGCTCCTTGACGTTGTTGGCCGGAAAATTCGGGTTGGCCACGAGAACGTTCGGCGTGCGCACGGCCACCGTGAGCAGGTCGAAATCCTTGGTCGGGTCGTAAGGCAGGCTCTTGTAGAGAACCGGGTTGATGGCATAGACGCCGATTGAACCGACGATTAGGGTGTAGCCATCGGCCTTGGCCTTCGCGACCTGCCCTGCACCGAGGGAGCCATTAGCGCCAGGCTTGTTCTCAACGACGATGGGCTGCCCCAGGCTTTCCTGCATCTTCTGGGTGGTCACGCGAGCCGTCGTGTCGGATGCGCCACCTGCCGGGAACGGCACCACCACCGTGACAGGCTTTTCCGGATAGCCGGCAGCGAATGCTGGTGCAGAGATCGCGATGCCCAGAACTGCGGCAGATAACAGCTTCAGCGACTTCATGCGCTTCCTCCTATGATTTGCGTCAGGTGTTGTTACCCGTCTGTGCGGGCTTGCGGCTGGATGTCCCAGCAAGAACATTGGCGACTAAAACGCTAATGCATTAGCCTGTCAACTTGTATTCTAATGCAAATTTTTGATGTAATACTGCCCGGCAATTGGGCCGCAGCCCATAGGAAGGACAGGAGATGGATACCTTGACGGTGACTTCATTGCGGCCCCGGGACAGGTCACGCCATGCGGCTCCTCAGGTTTTCGAGTATCTGCGAGAAGCCATCCTCGCCCTCACCCTCGCCCCGGGAACGGTGCTGAACCGCCTCACCCTCCAGAAGGAATTCGGCCTTAGCTCGACGCCGATCCGGGACGCTCTCCTGAAGCTCCAGGAGGAGGGTTTGGTGGAAATTTTCCCGCAGCATGCGACCGTCGTCAGTCCAATCGACCTGACGCTTGCTCATCAGGCGCATTTCCTTCGCCGTTCTTTGGAACTTGAGATCGTCAGGACCCTGGCGCTCACGCCCGATCAGAGGCTGATCGCGAGGCTCCACGGCTTCCTGGCTCAACAGCAGGCCCTGATGGAGGCTGAAGATTTCGAAGTTTTCGCCGCAGCGGACCAGGACTTCCATCAGCATCTCTATGAGGCTGCGCAGATGCAGGAACTCTGGGTTCTCGTGCGCAGCCGCAGCGGACATATCGATCGTCTACGCCGACTGCACCTTCCTACTCCGGGCAAGGCTCAAAACATTGTGCATCATCACAGGCTGATCGTGCAGGCCATTGCCGACGGCAAACCCGAGGAAGCACAGAAGCATCTCCGGGAGCACCTCTCAGGCACATTGTCCCATATCGATGAGATCAAAGCCAAGTATCCCGGGTACGTCCGAGTCTAGGCAACGACCAAGCCTAGAGATGATATTGCCCAAGCAGACATGCGGTCGGATTGATCTGCCGTGGGAACGGCCTTACGAGGGATTGGGCACGTACAGCCAATCTGCCTGCTATCGTGTCGAATCAACCGAAGGCATGTGCTGAGAGCGGACTCATGAAGAAGATCGGATTTCTGTCGTTCGGACATTGGTCGCCTTCGCCCCAATCACAGACGCGAACCGCCCGTGACACCCTCCTTCAATCGATTGACCTTGCCGTGGCGGCGGAAGAGCTTGGCGCGGACGGCGCCTATTTTCGTGTCCATCACTTCGCGCGCCAGCTCGCCTCGCCTTTTCCGCTGCTGGCAGCCGTCGGCGCGAGGACCAGCCGCATCGAGATCGGCACGGCCGTCATCGACATGCGCTACGAAAACCCTCTCTACATGGCCGAGGATGCAGGCGCGGCCGATCTGATCAGCGGCAGCCGTCTTCAGCTCGGCATCAGCCGCGGCTCACCCGAGCAGGTGATCGATGGCTGGCGGTACTTCGGTTATGCGCCCGAGGAGGGCCAGAGCGATGCCGACATGGCCCGCCAACATGCGGAGGTGTTTCTGAACATCCTCAAAGGTGAGGGTTTTGCCCAGCCGAACCCGCGCCCGATGTTTCCGAACCCTCCCGGCCTGCTGCGCCTTGAGCCACACTCGGAGGGCCTGCGAGAGCGCATCTGGTGGGGGGCTGCCTCCGATGCCACGGCCGCATGGGCCGCACAACACGGCATGAACCTCCAGAGCTCGACCCTGAAGGAGGACGAGACAGGCGAACCCTTCCACGTTCAGCAGGCCAAGCAGATCCGCCGCTACAGGACAGCCTGGAAAGAGGCGGGACACATCCGCGAGCCACGCGTCTCGGTCTCACGCTCAATCTTCGCCCTCGTGGACGACCGCGACCGCGCCTATTTCGGCCGCGGCAACGACAGTGACCAAATCGGCATCATCGACAACATGCGCGCCATCTTCGGCCGCTCGTATGCTGCCGAGCCAGACCGGCTCGTGGAAGAACTCAAGGCCGACGAGGCGATTGCAGAGGCCGATACCCTGCTTCTGACTGTACCGAACCAGCTTGGCGTCGATTATAACGCCCATGTCATCGAGGCTATCCTGAAGCATGTCGCGCCAGCCCTAGGCTGGCGGTGACGACCGGCTCAGTTTCCTGTTCGGCGTTCCAGTTTAGACAGCCAATCTTCGTGGCCACCACCTTAAGTGGCATGGGTTGCGCCAGAAATAGCAATCAACTTATGGGAACCGCCAGCGAGACACTGCTGCTGCCAAGCTTTAGCAACACTCATACACAGTTCGTGAAGGAATAAGCCGATGTCTGCGTGCGTTTGACAGCCATGCATTCGCACTCAAACGCAGGATAAAGCTCATGTCCCTTGATCAAGGCTCACAGACGATCAACTCGGAACAGATCGATGGCTCCCACGCAGGTCCCTCGCTTGGGAGGGCCTCGATCCTCTTCGTTACCTCTGTCAGTTCCTTCATCGGGGCAAGTCTCTTGCTCGCCAGCATATGACAAGGAAGCGCACCAGAACATTCCAATCCTCTGGAGCAGGGATCTCTATCATGAGCAGAGCAAGGACCGACCCCACAGTGGAGCTCGTGGCTCGGGCAATCTACGAGGCTGAGAAACATGGCTCCTCATGGGACAACGGCCCTGCAACGAGCAAGGAGCGCTCCCGGGAGTATGCTCGCAATGCCATCAGGCTGCTGAACGACGACATCGGCGTTCTTCTCTTCGCGTTGAATGAGGCGGCAGCGGAGCACTCCTTAAGAGGTTCGGGAGCAGTGAACTGACCCCATGTTGATCGGTGAAGCTTCAGCGCAGAGCCACAACGGAACCCGCAGCATTGAGCCGGCACGCAACGCGGGACTGTCGAATCTGGCGTGCGTTCGCACGGGCATACACGACGCTGACCTGGAGAGGAGCCATGAGCCCGCCACCTGGTAGGCGGCTTGTCTGCCCGGCCCCTGCCGCATCCACCCGGATTGCTCCATAACGAAGAGCCGCCGCCGCGATGGAAGTGCGGCATAGCTCGACAATCCGGCCTGATACCCCCGCTCGCATCCTTCGCACCTCAATCGGCTCCCCTCTCTCGGCACGCGAGGGTTCAAGACGAGGGATAAGCGAGGATGGGAGGTTCAATTCGGCCATGCCCTCTCGAGCTGCGAATGATGCAGCCGTTGCCGCTGGTGTGCCTCCTACAGCCTCAGCCCTTGGCGCGGCCGGCGGCTCCGCACTACGAGCGTCCCGATTATCGCGACCCCCGGTATTGGCGGTTGATCCTCCGCGAGCACTCTGTCCAGCATCTGCTGGGCTGCTGCTCCCTCCAGCAACTCCTTCGCTGGCACCACGTCCATGACTGCCACGCCCCTCGGCACTCCCTCCGCTTCTGTTGTTCCCTGCCCCCTGCCCCTCGTTGCCCTGACCGCCTCTGCTGCCTCCACTGTCCTGGCCACCACGCCCGCCCCTCTCTCCACCACCGCTGCTGTTGCCTTTATCGCCATTGTTGGCGTTGCCGCCGTTGCCTTTGCCCCCACCATTCCCATGATCCTGACCGCCACCATTTCCATGACCTTGGCTGCCCCCACCGCCATTCTCTCCGCCTCTACCATTGCCACCGCCGTTACCCTCATTCTTGGCAGCGACAGGATGAGCTGCCAGCAATGCAGCAATGACAATTGAAGTGAGAGGTATCCGGAGCATGGCTCCTCCTAATGATTGAGGTTCAGGAAACCACTGAGGCTGGACGCTGACGAAAGTTCACCAAAGCTTGCTGTCGGGCAGCAAATCACCCGGCAAGCTAAGAGCGCCAGAGTCACGCTGATTTCGAGTCTCCTGAGTAAGCACGCGGGGCGGCTGACCTGCTTGTTGCGGGGGCTTTCCTACTGTTCGCACGTTCCGGTTTGTCGGTTCGTGGGTGAGCCTAGTGTGTCTTGATGCGTCAGGATCAGGTGTGGAAATTGGAGCAGCCACAGTCTTGTTAGCTGGTCTAGCCAGCGGTTTAACCCTGGTACTTAAGAGAGCTTGATGAGGCTTGTCAGTGATCGCCCTGGGGCTTCTGCTCGGCCGAATATTTCGAACTGGGAATTGTCTTTGCTCGATGGATAAAGTCTGATTTGCCTTTGGAGGCAGAGAGAGCTCGGAGGCTCGCTCTGCTGGGTGGACATCTCTAGGGTTATCGAGAAGAGATTCATCAACAATCCCGTCGTTCTTTGACCCAGGCTGGCTCTCTGTCCTGTGGCTTGGCAGAGCAGTGGCGATCGCCAGCTGATGCTGTACCGCTTCCAGCTGCGCAAACGCAGAAGCAGCTCTCACGGTCTCGACGTCCGCTGTTGTCTTAGCCTTGAGAACCTCCGTACTAAGGTTTGACAGCTCCTCCTGCAATGCGGCGACCCTGAACAGTGCATTGTCTGCACGTTTTTTCTGCTCAGTCTCCGCGCTTATGAGTTCGGGTGTTTGTCTTGCGTGCTCCTTTGCATCAGCAAGCTGCTCCCGGAGAACCAGTACCTCCTCCTGCGTCTCCCGCAGGTTAGCCAACTTCTCTTGAAGGCTAACAACCTGCAGCTGAGCAGCGGCGGCACTATTCCGCTCCCGCTCAAAAGCGGCTTGGAGCGCAAAGAGCCGGACCTCGCCATCTGCCGCAATCTCGGAAGAGCCTTGCAATGCGAGCAGGGGCACATCTTGCCACGTAGCGATTGGCGGGGAGTATGATTTAGGCACCCCCCCGCTGTTGGCATCTGCATTATTCGGAGCAGGCGGGATGTCGGTTACTTCGGCTAGGTGGTGTCCTCTTATATGCCGTCCATTTGCCAAGCCTGGCAATAGGTAGGCTGTGGTGCCCAATGCACCAAGGGCCCCGATTATGATCCACCATTTTCTGTCTATGGTTGATCTTCCCTCGTGGACCGACCCAGATCGCCAGAACATTTGTCGAGTCATGGCCAGCCCTCTTTTATCTAACCCTTACGGGTTGATGGCTCGCACGAAGGGCACCCATGATTACAATCTCTCGTTTAGATGGCCTCGCCGATGGCAATCTATTACGAAGCCGCATTATGGCTTCGCCGTGTATTCACACTGGAAATTTGGAGCGATGATACCTTTGGGGGTGTTCAATGCCTACACAGAGGGCCGGAAACACGGGCCTCTTTGCAGGTCTCGAAGCACGTGATTAACCTTTGGGATCAGCATCTTTTACGAAGATGTCTCGACGCCCGGAGGCGCTGGAGGAGGCATCCAGTGAGTAGCGTCATCCACGTCGATATAATCACGCAGATGACTGTCGAAGAATACGAACGCACCTTGAGGAAATCCGGGACCTTGATGCCAAAACACATCAATGTAACGGACTCCGTTTTCCGTCCATACATCGAGCCTGGATCCATCCCGAGGTGCGGTCTTCAACGGCCGCCATTCACTCATTGAGGGGCTCCTTCAAAGGAACAGAATCTTCCATGCTTGGGCAATATCGAACAAATCCGACGATGTCTTCCATAGAGTGATAGTTGCCATTCGGGGAGACACGAAGCAGGAATGACATGCGACCGCTTCAGCGGAGACCAAGATAAGCTTTGAGCCGGTTTGCAAGTATGGTCGATACTAAGGAAGGGAACGCACAAGCGCTTGGCGGATCAGAAAGCACCTCCCGAGACCTGATGTCCATGAGCGATCAACGCATTCTTCCGCATCCGCCCGGAGCGAAATACCTTCTTTGATGCCGGCAGCAGAGCTGCGTTTAGCACCTCATTCAGTCTCTGAAGCTCCTCCTGCAAGCGTTCAAGACGCGTTAGCAACTCGGAATCGGATATTCGGGCAGGAGATTGATCAGCACGGGAAGGATGCTGATTGTCCGTGGCTTGACGGATGCACGCCAATGCAGTCCGCCCGATCCCCGGAACGGCCAACCAGCTTCTGTCGCAGATCAGAGCAACCTCTCGAATAGCAGGTGTGCGCCCCTTGAACTCGCGCAAGATCGCAAACTTCACCCGAGATGGAACAGTATCCAGAGGAAACAACTCATTCTCATGCATCACAAATTTCCGCTTATCCCAAAGACGATCATAAAGTCAGTGTTCAATCGAGGCAAAGGCGCGTCAGGATTTAGACTGATTTGAGATCTTACACGGCTATATACAGAAGAGATCAATCCTCCTCCCTATGCTCCCGTCCTCTGGGTGAATATGAATTGCTCATGGAACAAGAAATTATCGGTATGGCATGACCTTGATCAAACCGCCTTCCGCACAGGATCCATCGTTCCTAAGTGAATAGCCCATCTTGAAGGGCATCAAAAGGAAGCCAAATATCCTTCGGGCGCCGCTGTATTTACATCCATGACCTGTGCCAGAATTTCGCAACCCACCTAACTGCAAAGGAAGCGAGCTTGAGATGGGACTACGACAAGCATGAGATGATCGCCGACGGCATTGTCCATGCAGTAGGCGTGACAGTCGGGACTGTCTCCATCATTGCCCTGCTTATCATAGCGGCTCCGACCGTTGGAATATGGGAGTTCACTTCCATCTTGGTCTATGGCGTCGGCCTATTGGCAGTGCTCACGATATCGGCGCTCTACAACCTTTGGCCGATCTCGCCCATCAAATGGATGCTGCGGCGGTTTGACCATTCCGCCATTTACCTCCTGATCGCCGGCACCTACACGCCGTTCATCACCCAAATGAAGGCAGGAGCGGAATCCTTGCTACTGCTGGGCGGTGTGTGGTTGACATCCGTATTGGGCATCGCACTCAAACTCCTGTTCCCAGGCCGGTTCGACCGCCTCTCGATTCTGCTCTACCTGTTCCTGAGCTGGAGCGGCGTCATGGCTTATGAGACAGTGTTCGGCGCTCTCCCCGACTCGACTTTCTGGCTTCTCGCCATCGGGGGCATTCTCTACACGGCCGGCGTGGTGTTCCACCTCTGGGAGAGCCTGCGCTATCAGAATGCGATCTGGCACGGCTTCGTTCTCGTCGCGGCCGCCTGCCATTATGGCGCCGTGCTCGACTGCTTGGTGCTTACACGCTCGTGAAGAAGCGCAGAGAGTAGTGCCCTAGTTAATCGGCCCCTGAGAACGTGTGGATCTGGATCCTAGCGAGCGAGCTCTCCGCGTGCTTGATCTGAACTCTCTCCGCAGCCTGTAGGATGAGCGCGGCCATGGCGTCGCTTGCGGCAGCCGGATTCCGCTGATCGATGGCGTCGAAAACGCCTTGATGCTGTCGCATCACCTCGTTGAAACGATCATCGCTGGAGACCGGGGAGCTGATCGTGAACGACGTCGCCAGCGCAGCTCCGATGACGGAGCCGATCGACTGCAGAAAGGGATTGCCGGAGGCCTCAAGGATGGCTTGGTGAAAAGCCAAATCGGCTTTGGTGAAACCTTGCCGGTTGCTCTCGCACCCGTACATGCCCTGAAGAGCCTTGTGCATGGCCTTGAGCTGCTCCGGCGTGCGCCGCAGGGCCGCCGTCGCGCAGGCGAGCGGCTCCAGCATCTGCCGGATCTCGAACAACCATCCGAGGAAGCGGGCATCGACGCCCATCTCAAGATGCCAATCAAGGATGTCGGCGTCGAACATGTTCCAGTTGTTGCGATCCAGAACCTTGGTACCAACCTTCGTCTTGGACTCGATCAGCCCCTTTGCGGCAAGGGTCTTCAAAGCCTCCCGGAGCGCTGTGCGCGAGACCCCATAAAGCTCCATCAGCTCCACGTCGCCCGGCAGGATGCTGCCGATAGGGAAGCGGCCCTGCATGATATTCTGACCGATTCCATGGGCGACGAGATCGTGGGCCGATCGCGCTCTTGAGGGCTTCTGGAAACCGTTCATCAACACCATGATCCTGTTCTCTCAATTGGACCGGGATCGAACAGATGCCGCCGACAACCCCCGCTGCAAGACAATGAATGCGAACAGGAGAGCACCGATGGCAATTTTCGTCCACCAGGAACTTAAGGTCCCCTCGAAGGTAATGTACGTCTGGATCAACCCCTGGATCAGCACGCCGACCAACGTACCGATGATTGTCCCATAGCCACCTGTCAGCAACGTGCCGCCGATTACCACCGCTGCGATGGTGTCGAGTTCGACCCCGGTCGCAGCCAGGGAATAGCCTGCGGAGGTGTAGAAGGAAAAGACAATTCCCGCCAGGGCGGCGAGAAGGCTCGACAGCATGTAGATCCGGATCGTGGTCTTCCCTACGGGAACACCCATCAGTTCGGCCGAGTTTCGGTTGCCACCGAGTGCATAAACATTGGCGCCGAACCGCGTGAAGTGGGCCAAGACGATGCCGGCCGCGAAGGTCAGGAGCATGACGATGGCAATGAAGGTCAGCCTGCCTCCGCCCGGGAGCGTAAAGGAAATGTCGGTAATCTGGCCATAGGCGGGGGCATTGATCGGGATCGAATCCGTGGTGAGCACGAAACAGAGGCCGCGAGCCAGGAACATGCCCGCCAACGTCACGATGAAGGCCGGGATCTGAAAAGCATGGATCAGGAAACCCATGGCGGCTCCAAAGAGCGCGGCCAGGCCGAGGATGAGGATGAAGGCCAGGTATGGGTTGAGACCATACCGCTCGATGACCACCGCCAGGAAGACGCCCGTGAAGGCGATCACCGAGCCGACCGAGAGGTCGATGCCGCCGGACAGGATCACGAAGGTCATGCCGACAGCGACGATGCCGAGAAAGGCATTGTCCGTCAGGAGATTGCCGATCACACGCGTCGAGGCGAAGCTCGGAAACTGGGCGAGGCAGATCAGGTAGCCGGCGATGAAAACGGCGAGCGTGATGAGAACCGGGAGATGACGCCTGATCATGCCTTTGCCTTCCAGACGGAACGGATGGCCGACAGAACCGGCGATTGGGCGAGCAGCACGGCAAGCACGACGATGGCTTTCACGATGAGGTTGTACTCGGGAGGGTAGCCGCTCAGCAGGATGCCGGTGTTCATAGCTTGGATGATGAGCGCACCGACGACCGAGAGACCAAGACTGAACCGGCCGCCGAACAAGGAGGTGCCGCCGATCACCACGGCGAGAATGGCATCGAGCTCAAGCCACAAGCCCGCATTGTTGGCATCCGCTCCACGGATATCGGCCGTGACGATGAGGCCCGCGATGGCAGCACAGAGGCTGCACCACATATAGACTGAGATGGTGACAGCCTTGGTGCCGATCCCCGCGTAGGCGCTGGACCTGTTATTGGCTCCGATGGATTCGATGAAAAGCCCGAGTGCGGTGTACCGAACCACGAGGTGGGTCACGAGCAGCATCACGAGGGCAATGACAACCGGCATCGGCAGCATCAGGAAGGATCCCCCGCCGATCACGGCAAAGCCTTCGCTCACGAAGGTGATGATCTGACCTTCCGTAACAAGCTGCGCAAAGCCGCGCCCGGCCACCATCAGGATCAGGGTTGCCACAAAGGGCTGGATTTCAAGAACGGCAACAAGGATCCCGTTCCAAAGGCCGCAGAGAAGGCCGACGCCGGCAGCGGCCGCGAATGCGACGGGAAGCGGATGGCCCTGAGCCGTCAGAGTTGCGGCCACGGCCCCTGCAATCGCCATGACGGCCCCGACGGAGAGATCGATCCCTCTTGTGGCGATGACGAGTGTCATGCCCAATGCGAGAATAGCGACGGGCGCGGCTCTGTTCAGCACATCGACGAGACTGCCGAACAGCCGCCCATCCTGCAGCCGCAGGGCAAAGAAGTCGCGGAAGACGAGCCAGTTGACGAGAAAGACGATCAGGAGCGCCGCAACCTGCGGCAGCCCCTTGGGTATGGTGCGTGGAGCAATGGCCTGGATCATGCCGCTCATTCAGTGGCTCGCAATGGTTGTCATGATGGTGTCGGCGCTCACCTCGTTTCCCGAAAGCTCGCGCACATGCCTGCGATCGCGCAGCACAACCACACGGTCGCTGTAGGAGGCGATTTCCTCAAGTTCAGAGGAGATCACCAGGAGCGCAAGACCATCTTCGCACAGCCGCTCGATCAGGCGGATGATCTCGGCATGGGCTCCCACATCGATGCCGCGGGTCGGCTCGTCGAGGATCAGGAAGCGAGGCTCGGTAGCAAGCCAGCGGGCCAGCAATGCCTTCTGCTGGTTGCCACCGGAGAGAAGACCGATTGGCTTCTCCGCATCCGGGGTGCGGATATCAAGGAGCTTGATGAAGCGATTTGCAATCTCATCCTGCTTGGCGCGCGGGATCTTGTGCAGCCAGCCGCGTTGCGCCTGCAGCGCCAGGATGATGTTCTCACGGATCGACAGCTCTGCGACGATGCCTTCCGTCTTGCGGTCTTCAGGCGTGAAGCCGAAGCGCAATCGCGCGGCATCGCGCGGGGAGGCAAGCCGAACAGCCTTGCCGTCCACAAAGGCCTGACCGCTATCCGCCCGTTCAATGCCGAAAACCAGCTTGGCGGTTTCGGTCCGCCCTGAGCCGAGAAGTCCGGCCAGCCCAACGACCTCACCAGGGCGCAAAGCCAGATCGAACGGTTCGATCAGGCGGCTCTTGCCGTAATTCTTGAAAGCGACGAGGGGTTCCCCCGAAACGGCAGGGCGCTGGTTGCGGTGGAGCGCCTCAGCGGCGAGTTCGCGCCCCAGCATCATGGACACGAGTTCGATCCGCGGCAATTCGGCGATGGGGCGGGAGCCCACAAGACGCCCGTTGCGCAGCACGGTGATGCGGTCGCAGACAGCATAGACCTGATCGAGGAAATGCGTGACGAACACGATGCCGATGCCACGGCTCTTCAGACGATTCAAGATCCCGAAGAGAGTCTCAACCTCCTGGGCGTCGAGACTTGCCGTCGGCTCGTCGAGAATCAGCACCTTGGCCGAGAGATCGACAGCGCGGGCAATCGCAACGATCTGCTGAATGGCGACGGAATAGCTGCTCAAGGGATTGGCGACATCGATGTCGAGGCCATAGCCCGTGAGCAATTCGGCGGCGCGGCGGCGCATCTCGCCGGTGCGCACGAGGCCGAAACGGTGCGGCTGTCGGCCGATGAAAAGGTTTTCCGCCACGGAGAGGTTCGGCAGGAGATTGACCTCCTGATAGACCGTACCGATTCCTAACGAGAGCGCATCGGCGGGGTCGCGGGCTGACACCTCTTTGCCCTCGAGACGGATGGTGCCGGCATCGCGCCTGAACACGCCCGTCAGCACCTTGATCAAGGTCGACTTGCCGGCGCCGTTCTCGCCGAGCAAACCATGAATCTCCCCCGCATGGAGGGTGAAATCGACCTGAGCGAGGGCCTGCACTCCTGGAAATCCCTTCGTGAGACCTCGGATCTCAAGGAGCTGAGGCTGCTCTGTCACTGGCTGCATCACGCCCTCGCATGCACACGCGCAAAACCGCCGAAGCTTGGCGGGTCTATATGGCAGCAGGCAAACCTGCCTGCTGCCGCTTATGCCTTACGATCTTAGTAGAGATCCTTGCGCTTGTCGTACTCGGCCTTTGCGGTCTCGGGCGTATAGACCTTGGACTCCGTCTGGATCCACTTCGGCGGCTGCTTGCCGTCCTTCTTGAAGGCCATCAGGGCATCGAAAGCCGGACCTGCCATGTTGGGGGTCAGTTCCACGGTCACATTGGCTTCACCATCAGCCATAGCCTTGAAGATGTCTGGCACGGCATCGATGGACACGATCTTGATGTCCTTGCCGGGCTTCAGCCCCGCTTCCTTGATGGCCTGAATGGCGCCGATCGCCATGTCGTCGTTGTGCGCATAGACGGCGCAGATGTTCTTGCCGCCGCCTTCGGCCTTGATGAAGCTTTCCATGACTTCCTTGCCCTTCGTGCGGGTGAAGTCACCGGACTGGGTACGGACGATCTTCATGCCGGGATTGGCGGCAATGACCTGATCGAACCCCTTCTTGCGGTTGATCGCCGGGCTCGACCCGACGGTGCCCTGCAGTTCCACCACGTTGCACTTGCCGCCGGTCTCCTTGGCCAGCCACTCACCGGCCACCTTGCCCTCATACACGGTGTCGGAAGTCACGGCCGTGAGATAGAGCGAATCGTCTTTGGTCTCGATGGAGCGGTCGAGCAGGACAACGGGGATCTTGGCGTCCTTGGCCTCTTTGAGAACCGCGTCCCAGCCCGTGGACACCACCGGCGCAATGAAGATTCCGTCGACGCCCTGTGCGATGAAGGACCTGACGGCGCGGATCTGGTTTTCCTGTTTCTGCTGTGCATCGGAGATCTTCAGGTCGACACCCCGCTTATCGGCCTCGATTTTCGAGACCTTGGTCTCGGCAGCCCGCCAGCCGGATTCCGACCCGACCTGCGAGAACCCGATGGTCATTTTGGATTGGGCATAGGCGGCACCCGAGGACAGCATCAGTGCAGCCATGCCGATTGTCGTCAGAAGATGACGAGCCTTCATGCGTTCTCTCCCTCAATTTGTCGTTGCTCTTCGACTTTAGCAGCCTTAACAGCTGCCTATTAGTAGTATTATATGAATTGATGAGAGCGCCTATACAACCAAAGTCGTGGGGTCCTAGCCCCATCTGGATGGCGCGGCAGTGTCAAAGGCGAGCACGATGAGTGAAGACAAGAAGCGCGAACTTCGCAGCCAAGCCTGGTTTGGACGACAGGACAAGATGGGGTTCTATTACCGCTCCTTCCTCAAGAACAGCGGCTTTCCCCAGGACCAGTTCGATGGCCGTCCGGTCATCGGGATCTGCAACACCTGGTCCGAGCTCACCCCCTGCAACGCCCATTTCCGCACCATTGCCGAGCATGTGAAATATGGCGTGCTCGATGCCGGCGGCTTCCCGCTCGAGTTCCCCGTCTCCTCGCTCGGCGAGGTGACCATGCGCCCCACTGCCATGCTGTTTCGCAACCTCGCGGCCATGGATGTGGAGGAGGCGATCCGCGCCCATCCGCTCGACGGTGTCGTCCTGCTCATGGGCTGCGACAAGACCACCCCTGCCCTGCTCATGGGGGCAGCCTCTGCGGACCTGCCCACCATCGGGGTCTCCGGCGGGCCGCAGTTGCGCGGGGTTTATCGCGGCAAGATCATCGGCTCGGGCACCAACATCATCTCCATGAGCGAGCAGCTCCGTGCCGGAGAGGTCACGCTGGAGGAGTTCCATGAGGCGGAGGGTGGCATGAACCGCTCGGCCGGACACTGCATGACCATGGGCACCGGCTCCACCATGGCGTCCATGGTCGAGGCGCTCGGTGTCGGCCTGCCGGAGAATGCCGCCATCCCGGCTGCTGACGCGCGCCGCAATCAGCTCGCCCGCATGGCCGGACGGCGCATCGTCGAGATGGTGCACGAGGATCTCGTGCTCTCCAAGGTCATGACACGACAGGCGTTCGAGAACGCCATCCGCACGCTCGCGGCCATCGGCGGCTCGACCAACGCTGTGGTGCATCTGCTGGCGATCGCCGGCCGTGTCGGCATCGATCTTACCCTCGACGACTTCGACCGGCTCGGGCGAGACATCCACTGCCTCGTGGACCTCATGCCCTCCGGCCGTTTCCTGATGGAGGATTTCTACTACGCCGGTGGCCTGCCGGTGGTGTTGCGCACGCTCGGCGAACGCGGCCTGCTGCACAAGGATGCGCTGACCGTCAACGGCCGACCGATCTGGGACAACGTCAAGGACGCGCCGTGCTGGAATCGGGAGGTGATCACCTCCTTTGAGGAACCATTCAAGCCGGAAGCCGGCATTGCTATCCTCAAGGGAAATCTGGCGCCGAACGGCGCCGTCATTAAGCCGTCAGCCGCTTCGCCCGAACTGATGCAGCACACGGGTCGCGCGGTCGTGTTTGAGACGATTGAGGATCTGCATCACCGCATCGATGACGATGATCTCGACATCGACGAGACCTGCATCATGGTGCTCAAGAATTGCGGACCGAAGGGTTACCCTGGCATGGCGGAAGTCGGCAACATGCCCCTGCCGCAGAAGCTGCTCAGAAAGGGGGTCCGTGACATGATCCGCATCTCGGATGCGCGTATGTCGGGCACCGCCTACGGCACCGTGGTGCTGCATGTGGCACCGGAAGCGGCCGCTGGTGGACCACTGGCGCTGGTGCAGAGCGGTGACCTGATCACACTTGATGTGACGGCCCGCAGCCTGCATCTTCACGTGGAAGCAGACGAGATGGAGCGCAGGCGGGCTGCATGGGTGGCGCCGGAGCCGCACGCGACGCGCGGCTGGGCCAAGCTTTATGTCGACCATGTCCTGCAGGCTGACAAAGGGGTTGATCTGGATTTCCTGGTGGGCCGTACCGGCTCGCCTGTACCGCGCGACAACCACTAGAGAACGGCACCACAATCATGAAGGAAGAGACCATGTCCGCAACCGGCAGCAGTTCCAACCGCCCCTATCGTGGCGTGTTTCCGGTAGCTCCCACCATCTTCGACGACAGCGGCCGCGTTGATCTCGAAGGCCAGAAGCGCGCTATCGATTTCATGATCGATGCGGGTTCCGACGGCCTCTGCATCCTGGCGAACTTCTCCGAGCAGTTCCTGCTGCGCGACGAGGAGCGCGAGGCCGTGATGACGACAGTGCTTGAGCATGTCGCAGGCCGGGTTCCGGTCATCGTCACCACCAGCCACTTCTCGACCGAGATCTGCGCCGAGCGCAGCCGGCGCGCGCAGGACGCTGGCGCCGCGATGGTCATGATAATGCCACCCTTCTTCGGCGCGACCCTGCGGGTGTCGGAACCCGGCATCTCCGAATTCTTCCGCCAGGTCTCCGACGCGATCAGCATCCCGATCATGATCCAGGATGCGCCGATGGCCGGCACGTCCCTGTCGGCGCCGTTCCTCGCGCGCATGGCGCAGGAGATTGCCAATGTGTCCTACTTCAAGATCGAAGTGGCCGGCACGGCGAACAAACTTCGCGAACTGATCGCACTTGGGGGCGACGCCATCGAAGGGCCGTGGGACGGCGAAGAAGCCATCACGCTGATGGCCGACCTCGATGCTGGTGCTACGGGCGCGATGACGGGCGGCGCCTATCCGGACGGCATCCGCCAGATCATCGATCCCTACTTTGCGGGCGACCGTGAAGAAGCGGCGGCGGCCTACGAGCGTTGGCTGCCTCTGATCAATTATGAGAACAGGCAGTGTGGGCTCTCGGCTGCCAAGGTATTGATGAAGGAAGGTGGCGTGATCCGCTCGGACGCGGTGCGACGTCCCCTGATGCCCCTGCACCCGGAGACCCGAAAAGGTCTCATTGAAATTGCAAAGCGCCTCGATCCAGTCGTTCTGCGCTGGGGACGGTAAAACTTTATTGCCGCTAGGCCGCCGCATGGGCTCATGCGGCGGCCTTTATTGTTGATGCTCCCAGCAAAGCCAGCGTCAATCTAAGCTGATTGTCCTTCTGATCGGGAGCAGTTGCTCAGCCGGGTCTGAAGCAGCTTCACGCCCCCCAAGCTTGGTCACGGTGCCTTCACCGTTGGGATCTTCCCTGAAGGACTTATCTCCCGCAACGATCCCTTTGTGAGCGTCAGGCGTCAACTCGAGTGGGTCCACAACCTAGGGTTAATCACCTTGCGTCGCCTCTCATGGACGTCACACCCAGAAAATCCACTATAGGAGATTTTCCTATTGCTCAGCTGGATTCTACCATGGTAGATGTTGATACATAATAATGAACCATAAGAAGGCAGGTTACGGTTTGGCGCCTTGCGAGGGTGGCCCTGCCGTCGCCTAAACGGGAGAGCATCGTGGGATCCTCAATCGCCGCAATATTGGCCGAAGCCGATATACCATCCAGCCGCGTCTATACGGCTGCGGACATCGCAGAGGATGCGCAATACAACGCTCGCAGGATGGTGCAGTGGGTGGAGGACCCGTATTTAGGCCGCGTGCTGCACCCTGGAACCGTGCCGATGTTTGGCCCCGCGTCACGTCAGGTCCGCTGGGCCGGCCCTGCAGTCGGGGAGCACAATCGGGAAGTCTATTGCGGCCTCCTGAGAATGAATGAAGCTCAGTTGGATCGCCTTTCGCAGAATGGGACGATCTAAGCCGTGACTCGCTTGCCTGATCGCGTATTCATCACCGAAGTCGGCCTGCGCGATGGCCTGCAGATCGAAAAGCGAATTCTCTCCACGCACGAGAAGTTGGCATTGGCCCGCGCGCTGATCGATGCCGGCCATACCAGTCTGGAGGTGACATCATTTGTCTCACCCACACGCGTGCCGCAGCTGGCGGATGCAGCAGAGCTCCTTGCTGCGCTTGGCCGCACGCCCGGAATGGAGCTTAAGGCACTGATTCCCAACATCCGTGGCGCGGAGCGCGCCATAGCGGCAGAAGCTGACGTGCTTGTTTTCGTTCTCTCGGCCACAGACACCCATGGGGCACACAATCTCAACCGGAGCACTGACGAATCCTTGGCAGAGTTGCATGAAATCGTCAGAACGGCCTATGCTGCCGGAGTTCGGGTCGATATTTCGCTTTCCGTTGCTTTTGGCTGCCCCTTTGAAGGCAACGTGCCGGTTGAGAAGGTGATCGGGCTTGCGGATAGGATTCAGCAGCTCGGCATTTCACGAGTGAGCTTCTGCGACACCACCGGAATGGCCACGCCGCGCCAGGTTCAGACGCTCGCCGAAGCCCTGAAGCACAAGCTGCCTGAGATCGACCCGGCATTCCATTTCCACAACACACGAGGCCTGGGCCTGGTGGGAGTAATGGTGGCGCTGCAGCAGGGGATCAGACGCTTCGAGAGCAGCGTCGGCGGGATGGGAGGATGCCCATTTGCGCCTCAGGCCGCAGGCAATGTCTGCACGGAAGACATGGTTCATATGCTCCATGAGATGGACATCGAAACAGGTCTAAGTCTCACCCGTCTGATCGAAGCGGCGCGTTTGGCCGAGAAGCTGGTTGAGCGCACGCTCGACGGGCAAGTGATGAAGGCTGGCCCACGCTTACATCTTCACAGCCAGGATGGTTGCAAGTGATAAGCCCTCGCAGCATAAGGACCTTCACCTCATGTTTTACCGGGTAGGCTCGACCCCATGCGTACACCCCCTGCCATAAACAAAGAAACTGATGGTGGCAGCGAATCCGGGGAGGAGTTGCTGGCGGTTCTTGGATCTCGCCTGCGAGAGCTTCGCCGAACGCAAAGCCTGACTTTGGAAATGCTGGCCCAACGAGCCCAGGTCAGCCGGGCCATGATCTCGAAGATCGAGCGCGGCGAGAAGATGCCGACCGTCGGGATTCTCGTCCGCATCGCAACGTGTCTCAACGTGAGCCTGTCCGCATTGCTTGGCGAACAGGCGCAGTCTTCCGCTATTCAGCTGCAGCGGGCCCAGCGGCGAAGCCGCTTTCGCGACCCATCGACCGGCTTTGAACGGGAGGCCGTCTTTTCCCCGGCGGAGGGAGACGACATTGAACTGGTGCGACATGTTCTGCCCGGATTTCAATCGACAGGCCTGCTCTCTCCCTATCCGGTGCCGACCCGCAAGCTCATCTTCTCTCCAAGCGGACCGCTTGTCGTCAAAATCGGGGACGAGACATTCTACATGGAGCCCGGTGACGCGCTGCGCTTCGATGTGACCTCCGCCTACAGCTTCTCTAATCCGGAGGCGGCACCGGTCAGCTACTACCTGTTCATGTCGCGGCATGGCAGCGCGGTGATTTCAGCCCCGTAGATGACCTCGTGGTCGTCAGTCCACATCCTCAACCGGTGGCGTGCCATAGGTGTGGAACGACTCGACCGTCTTCATCCCCCAGGCCTGTCCCTTCTTGCGCTCCTCTTCGGTCCAGACGATCGGTTTCCAGTCCGGTGCGAGGATGAGGCGGGCGCCCGCATTGCATACCTCGACGCGGTTTCCTCCTGGCTCATAGACGTAGAGGAAGAAGGTTTGCTGGACCGCGTGCTTGTGCGGCCCGGACTCGATGGGCACACCGGCTTCGAGGAAGATGTCGGCGGCCCTCAAGACATCTTCCCGGCTATCGAGGGCATAGGTCAGATGGTGAAAGCGCCCCTTGGCTCCCGTGTGATCACGAGTAAAGGCGAAGTCATAGCTCTTGTTGGTAAGCGTCATCCACATGCCGGCCTCGTTGCCATCATTCTGAATGATCTGCTCGGTCAGGCGACATCCGAGATAATCCTCATAGAAGATGCGGTTCGCACGGATGTCGGACGCTAGGCAATTCAGGTGATCGAGACGGCGCACGTTGACGCCGCGGGCCGGGAAGCGCTGGGCCTGGTTCTTCAGGGCAGGTTTCAGTTCGGGCGGAGCCACGTACCATTCGGTCTCGTAATAGAGTTCGATTTGATGCCCATCGGGATCGCGGCAGAGGAAGGCCGGGCCATGCCCCAGATCGCCGTCGGTCCAGCCGATGTCATAGCCGGAGCCCTTGAGCGCCGCGACCCGCCGCTCAAGCGCGGGCTGGCTGCGTGCGCGAAAGGCCATGTGGCCCATGCCGGGCTTTTTTGACGCTGTCAGCTTGAGCGAGTGCCGCTCATAGTCGTCCCAGCCGCGAAGATAGACCGAATCCCCCTGCCGGCCGCTCTCGGTCATGCCGAGCACGTCGACGAAGAAGCGGAGGCTCTCGTCCGGCTTCGGCGTCAGCAGTTCGAGATGCCCGAGATGCGCAAGGTCGAGCACAGGTTCATCTTGCGTCGTCATGTCTTTTGATCCGGTGAGCCTGCAAAGCGGGAGCCTGGAGTGTCTTGCACCCAGGCTCCCAGTTGATGATCAGGCTGCCTTCCTGGCGCCGGAGCCGGGGCTGCCCCAGACCTCCTCGGCTATCTCGACGATCATGCGCAGCTTGGCCCACTGCTCCTCCTCGGCGAGCGTATTGCCTTCCTCCGTGGAGGCGAAGCCGCATTGCGGCGAGAGGCAGAGCTGGTCGAGGTCGACATACTTGGCGGCTTCGTCGATGCGGCGCTTGATGTCGTCCTTCTTCTCGAGAATACCGGTCTTGGATGTTACGAGCCCCAGGATCACGGACTTGCCCTTCGGCAGGAAGCGCAGGGGCTCGAAGCCACCGGCACGATCCGTGTCCCACTCCATGAAATAGCCGTCGACCGGCATGCGATTGAACAGGACCTCGGCTACGGGCTCGTAGCCCCCGGACGCGATGAAGGTGGAGCGGAAATTGCCGCGGCACAGATGCATCGTGATCGTCAGGTCGTCCGGCTTGTCCTTGAGGGCTTCGCGCACCATGCTGGCATAGATCTCGGGCTGCTTTTCCGGATCGTCGCCGCGCTGGCGCAGCATCTCGCGCTGATCGGGGTCGCAGAGATAGGCAAACGAGATGTCGTCGAGCTGAAGATAGCGGCAGCCGGCATCATAGAAGGCATGCACGGCCTTATTGTAGGCCTTGCCGACATCGGCATAGAAGTCATCCATATTGGGATAGACGCCCATGTTCATCATCTTCCGCCCACCGCGGTAATGCAGCATGCTCGGGCCAGGGATCGTCATTTTGGCGACCCGATCCGTGTTGTCCTTCACGAAGCGAAAGTGGTCGATCATCGGGTGCTGGCCCGAGAAGCCAACCTTGCCGGTCACGCGCAGAGCCTTCGCAATGCCGACGCCACCCTTGAAGTTCATGCCGGAATCAGCCTCGACCGACGTGACGCCGTCGAGATGCTCCAGGAAGTCGAAATGCCAGTAGGCGCGGCGGAACTCGCCATCGGTCACCGCATGCAGGCCGATCTCCTCCTGGCGCTTGATGAGAGCCCGGATCTCACGATCCTCGACTTCTTTCAGAGCCTTGTCCGAGATCTCCCCGTCATGGTGCTTGTGACGGGCTTCCTTGAGGGCTGCCGTGCGCAGAAGGCTGCCGACCATGTCGGCGCGGAAAGGTGGCTTGGTGCGTTGCATGGGTCGATACTCCGGTTCTTCAGGCTAATGGGATACGGCGCGCATCGGCTTCTTCTTTGCCGTCACGCCGAGGTGCTGTTCGAGAGCGGCCGGGTCGTCGATGAGAGACCGGCTTGAGCTTGCATGAACGATGGTGCCGCGATCGAGGATGAGCGCGTTGTCGGTCACGCCAAGGATCTTCTTCGCATGCTGCTCGACCACGATGGCCGACATGCCCTCTCCGCGAATGATTCGCGTCAGTGCGGCAAGCAGTTCCTCGATGATGATGGGTGCAAGGCCTTCCGTCGGCTCGTCCAGCAGCAGGAGCTTTGGATTGAGCACCAGCGCACGGGCCACCGCCAGCATCTGCTGCTCTCCGCCGGAGAGCTGGTTGCCCATATTGGTTCGGCGCTCCTTGAGACGCGGAAACATCTCGTACACACGGTTCACGTTCCAAGGCCCTGGACGGGATATCGCCGTGAGGTTTTCCTCCACGGTCAGTGACTTGAAGATGTTGCGTTCCTGCGGAACCCAGCCGATGCCCGCATGCGCGCGCTTGTCGGAGCGCGTCGTCGTCAGGTTTTGACCGTCGAGCATGATCGAGCCGCCGCGATGACGGGTGACTCCGATGATGGTATTCAGAAGCGTGGTCTTGCCCGTGCCGTTGCGGCCGAGCACGGCCAGGGACTCACCTGGCTTGAGGTGAAGGTCGATGTTCGAGACGACGATCGCATCGCCGTAACCTGCGGATACCTTCTGCAGGGTGAGAAGATCACTCATCGACGCTCTCCCCGAGATAGACGGCGCGAACCCTCGGATCGGTCGAAACCTCCTCGACGGTGCCTTCCGTGAACAGCGCACCGTTGACCAGCACCGAAATGCGGTCGGCAAAGCTGAAGACCAGATCCATGTCGTGCTCGATCAGGAGAACGGAAACGTCCCGCGGGAGCGCTGCCACGGTCGCAAGCAGTTCGTGCCGCTCCGCCTCCGGCACGCCGGCGGCCGGCTCGTCCAGCAGGAGCACGCGGGGTTTGCAGGCGAAGGCCACAGCAATCTCCAGGAGCCGCTGCTTGCCATAGGCCAGATTGGAGGTTCGCTCGTCGAGCACATCGGTGAGGCGGAAGCGTTGCGCGATCTCGACGATCTCATCGATGATCTCCCGCTTGCTCCCCGTTACGCGCCACCAGTCGCGTCCACCGCCGGTGCGCTCGGACACGGCTAGACCGATGGTCTCAAGCGGAGTCATGGCGGGAAAGAGCTGGTTGATCTGGAAGGTGCGTGCGAGGCCGCGCTGCACCCGCAGTTCGGGGCGAAGGCCTGTGATCTCCTGACCTTCCAGGTAGATCTGCCCGGCCGTCGGTTTGATGACACCGGTGAGCAGGTTGATAAATGTCGTCTTGCCGGCGCCATTGGGGCCGATCAGCGCATGGCGGGCACCCTGCTCCAGCTTGAACGACACATTATCTGTCGCGACGAGGCCGCCGAAGCGTTTGACGAGACCTTTGGTTTCGAGAGCGATGGTCACGTCATACCTCCCGGGCAGATGTTTTCTGCAGCGTCTCAGGGCTCTTGGCCGTGCGGCCTGCTGCGCCCTTCCAAAGCACCCTCACCCGCTCGGTCAGGCGCTCACGACCTACAAGCACGATGATGACCAAGATCAGGCCGATCCAGAACTGCCAGTATTGTGGCGTCCACGCCGAGATCACGTCCTGCAGCACCTTGAACACGATGGCTCCAATGAGCCCGCCATAGAGATAGCCGACGCCGCCGATCACAAGCACCAGCATCACGTCGGCGGAGCGATGGAAGGCGAGAACATCAAGCGACACAAACTGAGTGGTTTGGGCCAGCAACGCACCCGCCACACCGGCATAAGCCGCCGCAAGCGTGTAAACCGCCACGAGGCGGTGATTGACCGGAATCCCGACGGCGCGGGCCTTCAGGGGATTGTCGCGGATCGAACGCAGCGAAAGGCCGTAGGGCGAGACCACGATCCTGCGCGCGACGATGAAGAGCAGGAAGGTCACCGTGAGGCTGTAGGCGTAAGCCGTCGTGCCGAAGATGTCGAACTCGAACAGACCGAGGATGGGGCCCATGGTGATGCCCTGGAGACCATCCGCACCACCTGTGAGCCAGGAGGCTTGATTGGCGATTTCGCCGAGAACGAGCGCCACGCCCAGCGTCACCATCAGCTTGGTGAGGTCGGACCCGCGCAGCACGAGGAAGCTTGTCACGAAACCCAAGATCGCGGCGGCGATGGCGGCGGCTCCCAATCCCAGTAATGGATCTGCGATGCCATCTCTTGCCAGAATTCCAGCCGTGTAAGCCCCCAGCCCGAAGAAAGCTGCATGGCCGAGCGATACGATGCCGGCATAGCCGAGAATGAGATCGAGGGAGAGAGCAAACAGACCGATGATCGCGATCTCGTTCAGGATCAAATGCCGCTCAGGCAGGAAATACAAGGTCGCGGCTGCGATGAGCCAAAAGACAATTTCGCCAATGCCCCATCGCCCTCTGCGGACCAAGGTGGTTCTGACATAATCGGCGACGTTCGTCGACATGAGTTCAGGTCCTGTTGGATCAGCGCGCACGTTCAAAAAGCCCCTGCGGGCGCAGAACGAGAACGACGATCATCAGCGTGTAGATGACGAAGGCGCCGACACTCGGCACATAGTATTTGCCCGCCACATCGGCGATGCCGAGCAGGAGCGAGGCCAGAAATGGGCCTGTGATACTGGTTGTGCCGCCGACAGTGACGACGATCAGGAAGTAGATCATGAACTTGAGCGGGAAGGTCGGATCGAGCCCGAGGATTTCCGCGCCGAGCGCGCCACCCAATCCCGCGAGCCCGGATCCGAACGCGAAAGTCGTGGCGAAGATCAGGCTCACATTGATGCCGAGCCCGCGCGCAACCCGTGGGTCGTCCACCGCAGCCCTCAGGCGGCTGCCGAAGCGGGTTTTGGTGAGGATCAGCTGCAGGGCGACCACGAGGGCGCCGCAGATCACGATGATGAAGCTGCGGTAGAGGCCGACCTGAACGCCTAGAATATCGATGCGACCCTGGAGCCATGTCGGCAGCTGGATCAGCTGCTGCTGCGAGCCGAAACTATAGTCGACGGCGGCGACCGCCATGAAGACGAGGCCGATGGAGAACAGCACCTGATCGAGATGGCTGCGGGTGTAGAGGCGCTTATAGAGCGTTCTCTCAAGCACCAGCCCAAGGATGGCCGGAACGATGAAGGCGAGCGGCAGGGTTGCCAGGAAAGGCACGCCGATTCGGTTCATCAGCACGGCCGTGACGTAACCGCCCGCCATGGCGAAGGCACCATGGGCGAGATTGACGAAGTTCATCAGGCCGAGCGTGACGGCCAAGCCGCAGGCCAGCACGAACAGCAGCATGCCGTAGGCAATGCCATCGAAGAGAATGGTGAGCACCGCGTTCTCCGAAAAACTTATGGGAAGCGCCGCTCTTCAGCGGCGCTTCTTAGACTGGTGTGATCAGTTTGACTTAGCGGCTTTGACCGGATCCTTGACGTTCGGGATCGTGGCGAACTCCACGTTGTAGAGCTCCCCGTCCTTACGCTCGACCTTGCG
>NZ_JAERQE010000150.1 GCF_016734765.1 Microvirga soli
GGAGAGCGGTTTTGTAGCGATCCGGCTAGCCTTTCAAACTGAACCGGGCTGACATAGTCCAGTGTCGAATGACGCCGTACAGGATTGTAAAAGCCATCAATATAACGCCCAATCGCCGCCTTGGCCTCAGCTCTCGTCTGGAAGACGGTGCGCCAGACCAGTTCGGACTTCAAGGTCTTGAAGAAGGTCTCGACCACCGAATTATCATAACAGTTGCCCTTCCCGGACATCGAGATCCGAATGCCGTGTTTCCTCAGCTCGGCCTGATACGCGATCGAACAATATTGGCTGCCGCGGTCCGCGTGGTGGGTCAGCCCCTCACCGGGTCTTCGGATCGCCAGCGCCTTACGCAGCGCCTCGAGCGCCAGTTTCTTGTGCAGCCGGTCACTCACCGCCCAGCCGACTACCCGCCGGGCGAAGAGATCGAGGACCACGGCCAGGTACAGCCAGCCTTCACCCGTCCACACGTACGAGATATCGGCATTCCATTTCTGGTTCGGACGCTCGGCCGAGAAGTCCTGCTCGAGCAGGTTGGGCGCGACCGGGAAGGCGTGGTGGCTGTCGGTGGTGCGTTTGAAGCGCCGCTTCTGCCGGGCCTTGAGACCATTCTCGCGCATCAGCCGGGCCGTCCGACGGCGGCCGACGGGCAGGCCCTCATCCTGCAGCTCGCGGGTCATGCGCGGGCTACCGTAAGTCCCATTCGAGAGGGTGAAGGCCGAGCGGATGTGGGCCAGCAGCACCAAGTCCTCGCGCTGGCGCGGGCTGGCTGGACGGGAGCGCCAGGCGAAATAGCCGCTGGAACTGACATCGAGGACGCGGCACAGACGGGTGACGGGGAAGTTCTCTTTCGCCAGATCGATGAACTTGAACCTCATCGACTTCCCTCCTTGGCGAAAAAAGCGGTCGCCTTCTTCAGGATCCCCCGTTCCTGGCGCAGGATCTCGTTCTCGCGTCGCAGTCGCTTGAGCTCGGCCGCCATGTCCTCCTGGTGCTCCTCGGGCGGATCGTCGATCTGGCGCTCACGGCGGCGGTCGATCCAGTTGCGCAGGGTCGACAGGCCGACGCCGAGATCCTCAGC
>NZ_JAERQE010000151.1 GCF_016734765.1 Microvirga soli
ACCGGAGAACGTCGTCGTCTATCAGGTAAGGGAAAATTGAAGGCCCACAAATGCGGAGGCTTCAACGCCCGTTGACAAGTGTGCCTTGATCTTGGCAAAGG
The DNA here is from genome assembly GCF_016734765.1 of Microvirga soli. Taxonomy (GTDB): domain Bacteria; phylum Pseudomonadota; class Alphaproteobacteria; order Rhizobiales; family Beijerinckiaceae; genus Microvirga; species Microvirga soli. The sequence goes on from NZ_JAERQE010000151.1 coordinate 102, forward strand.
CCTGTTCAATCGGATTGAGATCGGGCGAGTAAGCAGGCAGGAACAGGAACCAGGCGCCTCTTTGCCTCAGACACTGCGCGGCCTTCTCGCTTTTGTGGACCGCGAGGTTGTCGAGGATCACCACATCGCCTGATCTCAGCGTCGGCGCGAGCTGTGTCTCGATGTAAGCCTCGAACGCCAAGCGGGTGATCGGACCATCAATCACCCACGGGGCGCTCAACTTGCTGCACCGCAGCCCGGCGATAAAGGTGTGCGTCTTCCAATGTCCGAAGGGAGCGCTCATGCGCAACCGCTGGCCTTTGCGCGAGCGCCCGCGCAGGCGGGTCATCTTGGTGTTGACGTAGGTCTCGTCCAAGAACACTAAGCGGTGCGGCTCTTGGCGCATGCGGGCCTGACGCTGTGTCTGCCAAACGCTGCGCTCATCCCGCACGTCGGCGCGTGCGCACTCCGCCGCCATCAGGTGTTTTTTCTAGGTGAAGCCGCGCCGGCACAGGAAGCGCGAGACCATCGCGGGAGCAGCCACAATCCCGTGCTCGTCCAGCAGCCTTGCGGCGAGCTCAGGCATGGTGATGGCCGGCCTTGCCTCGACGGTCTGGATCAGGAAGCTCTCATAGGGCACCAGCTTGCCGCGTCCCGGTGGACGGCCCTGACGGGCCGGCGCCGGTGAGCCGGTGTCCCGCGTGCGCCGCACCAGCTTGATGGCGCAGCTGTCGCTGACGTCAAAGTGCTCGGCGGCCGCCCGGCAGGAATGCCCCGCCTCGACAAAGTCGGCGACGCGCACCCGAAGATCGAGAGAATAGCAGTGACCCATGATCCACCTCCCGTTCCAGAGAGTGAATCACAGATCGCACTACGCCAAAACCCAGGAGTCGAATTTCCAGTCCGATGCTCTAGGGCGCGTTGACATTCATGATTCCCACGGGCTCGCAACTCTGATTCAAGCTCCTTTTCGGAGCGGAGGCTTGGG
>NZ_JAERQE010000152.1 GCF_016734765.1 Microvirga soli
CGTGAACGCTTCATTGTCCGTCCTTGTGAGGGGCCGGACTCTAACTCAACCTGGAGGAAAATTTCAGTGGCAGGTCATTTGGAGGCGCTCATGGCTTCTATTGCTTCTTGCGGAAACACGTTGAATTGAAAGAATGGCCAGGATTAATCCTGGCCATTCTTATATCGTCAATGCTTCTTGTCTCTAGGAGGGTTCGGATCGCGCCCGTAGCTATCACTATCCCGGATAGTGCCATCTTTCCGATGATCTACGAGTTCGACTTTTGCATCTCGAGCAAGGTCTCTGCCGCGATCTAGAGCATCCGACTTACGGTCGAAGTGGCCGCTCGAGCGCTGACCGCCTTCCCGCTTTACATCCCAACCACCATCGGCGTTGGGAACAACATGGTAGTCCTTCTTATTAGTCATATGTGTAGTCCAGCTATGGATAGAGCTAAGGCTCCGCTGGACGAACAGATGTTGACTCGATACGGTCCAGTGCCACCCGGAGAGTGGTAGCGAGTCTACTTCTTTCCGCCCCCACAAGTACCTTAGCAGGCTTCGTGGGTGCCGCCGCCGGGTCTCGTTCCCGGCGGCGGATTTCTAACGAGCGCAAGCGCTTGAATCTTTATCTTACCATTCACGGGTACATTGTTGGGTTGCGCACGGTGTTTTCCACAGTCAAAAGTTGATTATGCGCTTGTTGTGTTGTGGGGTTATTTTGTGAGTTGACCTTGCGTCATGATCCGCAGTTCCCGCAGGCCATTCGGCCGAATCTGTCGAGGACCCTGATTCCTCCACAGTCGACGCAAATTTCAGAGCCACGCATGCGGCGCTTTTTGCTTCGGTACTGATCCAAACGGAACTCAGCGGTTGGCACGTCTACTTTGCACATCTCGACAATCTCCTCGACGCTGTCGAAGAGGGACATGACAGAGTCTGGCAGTAGAAAATAACCGGCCCAGGTATTGGCCTGCCACTCCACTGACCACTCTTTGATATCCTTTTTTTCTAGGACGGCAAAGCCCGCTGTCTGGTAGCATGGGGTGGTGGGGGTCTTCTGTACCTGTGAGGAGGTGC
>NZ_JAERQE010000153.1 GCF_016734765.1 Microvirga soli
TGTGACTTCTGATCAGGTTGTTCCGGCGAGAGCCTGAGCCGGTGTTCGTCGCCCGAGGCTACCATGTGGGCGCTGCTGATTGTACCAGGTCAGCCACCGCGGCAGGTCGGCGATCCGAGCATCCGATGAACTGAACGGGATCGCATAAGCCCACTCTCGCAGGAGTGTCTGGATGAAGCGCTCAGCCTTGCCGTTGGTTTTCGGCGTGTACGGTCTCGTGCGGATGTGCCGGATCCCGAGTAGCCGCAGCGCCTTGCGGAACAGTCTGGCGACGTAGCCAGACCCGTTGTCCGTCATCACCCGCTCGACCCGGATGCCTCGCGCTCTGAACCAGCGCAGAGCTCTGACCAGGAAGGCTGTGGTTGAGCGGCGGGTCTCATCCGGCAGCACCTCGACATAGGCCAGGCGAGTGGCGTCATCAATGGCCACATGGAAGCAGTCGTAGCCCGCCCCAGCACTGGGATTGCGCCGATCACCTGTGATGCGATGACCCACCCGCTCGAAGCGGGCCAGCTTCTTGATGTCCAGGTGGATCAGCTCGCCGGGGTGCTGACGCTGATAGCGCCGCGGAGGTTCCTTTGGCTCCAGGGCTGTCAGGCGGCCCAAGCCCCGTCGGGTGAGCCAGGCTGCTACAGTGGAACGGGCCAGTTTCAGCTTGCCAGCGATCTCGTCTGCCGTGAGGCGGTACTCCCGCCGCAGCATCTCCATCACGCCGATCCAGTACTCGCCCGTGCGGTTTGCCACCGTTCGCGGGCAAGAGGAACGGTTGTCCAGTCCGCTGGGCCCTTCCGCCCTGTAGCGTGCCAGCCACTTGCGGGCGGTGCGCTCGCTGATGCCGAAGCCGGCCGCCACCTCTCGGATCGGCTGGCCGTCTTCAAGGATGCGGCGGATCATTTCCGCTCGACCCAGGGGGGTCGTACGGGCATTCTGGTGCGGGTTGTTCATCTCTCAGGTCCATCAGGGGTTCGTGTCGCAACGACCACCTTCAGGCCCTCAGACGGGATGAACAACCTCCTTAGATCTCACAGCTAG
>NZ_JAERQE010000154.1 GCF_016734765.1 Microvirga soli
ATGGGCGTTCGTGAGCTACTTCTTCCGCCCGAACAAGGCGGCGAGCAGGCCCCTCTGCTCATTGGCAGGCTGAGGCTCAACATTGACCGGAGCTTCCTCAGACTTTGTCTCTGCTTCAGGTGTTTGTTCGATCTCTGGTCCGGAGTGGACATCGAGTTCAGCCGAAAGAGACTCATCCGCCCCCTGGTCAATTACTTCTTGTGCTTCCAGTGTCGTTGGCAGCGGCTCGCTGGCTATGGTCTGCTCTGCGGTCGAGAGAACCTCAATCCGGCCTGGAAAGTCGTTCGGACAGTCGTAGCGGACAAAATCACGAAATCCACGCCTGATGGGGTGCTCCCGGTCGAGAATAACCTCGTGTGTGACATCGACGACAAAGAAGCGCCCGTCTCGGGTGGTGACATCAACCCGACTGACCGTACCCTCACAAAAGCTCTGCATCGGGTAAGGCGGATGGAAGTGAACGCGAACCTCAGCACCAACCTCGATCTTCAACTCAGCCACCTCAGGCATTCATAGGCGCTCCGCCTTGACGCGGCAGGCGCTGAGAAGCCCACATGGCTGCTTGGGTGCGGTTCGTTGCTCCGATCTTTCGAAGGATGGCTTTGACATGCACCTTGATGGTGGCCTCGGTAATATCGAGCCTGCGGGCGATGACCTTGTTGGCCTCCCCCTTCGTCAAGCAACCCAGGATTTCCGCCTCCCGCGCCGAGAGCTTGCAGGCCGTCAGTTCAGACAACTTCGACTCTGCCACGCAGTCATCCTGAACCGGCTGATTACCGGCTTGGGGAGCCCTCTCCATGAGGGAGCGCACCACCTCAAAGGGCAGAATGCTCTCCCCGAGCATGACCAGTTCCAGTGAATTGATGAGCACCTCAGGGCCGCTGGTGGTGAGGCAGAAGCCGGTGACGCCCGCCTCGTGCGCCACGCGCACAAAGCTGAGATCGAATTGATCGGATAGAGCCACAATTCGGGTCTCTGGCGACTGCGCTCTTACTTCCTGGATT
>NZ_JAERQE010000155.1 GCF_016734765.1 Microvirga soli
CCAGCATGGGCCAGTCGCTTACCGAGCGCGTTGGTGCCATAGGCCAGCAAGCACACGAGGCGACCATTCACCGTCTGTTCCGGATCCTCAGGCGCACCGGCTATCGCGCCTACGATGACGACGTCACGACGATTGCCTCGGGCGTCGCGTTCTTCGTCGTGCTCGCGGTCTTTCCCGGCATCGCCGCCATCGTGGGACTCTACAGCCTGTTTGCCGGCCCGAGGCTGGCGGACGTCCTTCAGGGAACCCTGCCGAGCGTGCTTCCGGATTACGCGGTCCGGGTCATCTCCCGCCAGATCAGGTACATGGTGACAAGCGGCGCCTCCGACACCGAGCAGCTCGGCGTGGCCTCGGTTGTCGGAGCGGCCACGCTCGTGCTGAGCATCAACCGGGGCACGACCTCGCTGTTTCGCGGCCTGAACACGGTTTATGGCCAGAAGGACAGGCGCAGCCTCCTGAAATTGATCGCGAAGTCGCTTGCCTTCACCATCGGCGGCATCGCCTTTGCGTTTTTCGCCATCGCGGCGGTGGTGCTGTTTCCCGGCCTCCTGCGGGTGGTGGGGCTCGAGGCGACAACGGAGCACATCCTCGATCTGCTCCGCTGGCCTGCCATCCTGGTTGTGGTTGGGCTGGCGCTTTCGGTCGTCTACCGCTTCGGACCGAACCGGGACACCGTGGACTGGCGCTGGATCGCGTTCGGGAGCGCCGCCGCCTCGCTCCTCTGGGTCTGCGCCTCGCTGCTCTTCTCGTGGGCCATGTCGTGGCTCGGCACCCTGGACGAGCTGTACGGGTCAGTCGGTACCATGATCGGGTTCATGCTGTGGATCTGGCTGTCCGTCACGGTCGTGCTGGTCGGGGCCGAGCTCGACGTCAGCGGCATGGAAGTGGAGAAAGACCGCGACTTCCGGCGCTGACAGGTGGCGG
>NZ_JAERQE010000156.1 GCF_016734765.1 Microvirga soli
TCATACAGGCGCGCTCCCTTGGTTCCGTCACCCGCCGACAGGCGCGTCCAAGCCTCGGGCACAAGAGCCTTGGCAATCTGCTCGGCCGTGCCGGCGACCTCAGGCTTGTCAATCCAGGAGTTGAACCGGTCCGTGGCGTGCGCGCCCAGCACATAGCCTTTGCCGGCCCGGCGCAACTGCATCTCGATGGCTCCCACACCATAGATCGTATCGGCCGCGACCCAGTCGAACGGAACGCCCGCTACAAGAGCCCGCGCGATTATCTGCGCGGCGATCTCGGGTTTGGTGACAAAGCCGATGCGATCAGGCACCTGAGCGGCGGTGCGGCGCTCGGGCTTGTTGGCCCAGTCCTTGGGCAGATAGAGCTGACGGTCGATGAAGGCGCAGCCCTTGTCTGACACGTACGCCGCAAACACCCCGATCTGGCAGTTGGTGATCTTGCCCGCTGATCCGGTGTACTGACGCCCGACCCCGCACGAGCGCGCACCCTGCTTGAGAAAGCCGGTCTCATCGATCACCAGCACGGCCCCAGGCGCGGCGAGCGTCTCAAGGGCATAGTCGCGCACCAGATCGCGCAAGGCATCGGCGTCCCAGTGGCTGCGGCCGAGCACCGCCTGCTGGCGCCATGGCCCCAAGTCGCCGGCAGCCTCGGCCCGCATCCAGCCGGTCTTGCGCCGCTCGGGGCCGAGCACCCCATCGAGGAAGGCGGCGGCCGAGGCGCCGACACTGGGATGAGCAAACAGCGACTTGAGGTTGGCTTTGACCTGACGCAACTCCACACACCAGAGTTCGAGCATCTGCTCGATGGGCACACCCGTCATGGCAGCCTCCCGTGTCAGATCAGGAGATTATGAGCTCATCCGCGGCACCTGCAACTGTAATG
>NZ_JAERQE010000157.1 GCF_016734765.1 Microvirga soli
GTGAGCACTGAGACCATCCGCAAGTGGCGCAAACGTGGGGCGCAGGACTGCCAGGACCATTCCAGCCGGCCGCACAAGCTGCCCTGGAAAGCTACAGACGAGGAGCGGGCGATCGTCTGTGCCCTGCGCCAGGCTACCGGCTTTCCGCTCGATGACCTCACCTTTGTGGTCAGCCACTTCCTGCCGCATCTTAACCGCGATGCGGTCTACCGCATCCTCAAGGCTGAAGGCTTGGGCCGCCTGCCACCGGCGCAGCAGCGCCAGCGCAAGATCGGCACGTTCAAGGACTACGATCTCGGCTTCGTGCACATGGACATCAAGCACCTGCCCAAGCTGGAGACCGCCAATGGCGAGCGCCGCAAGCGCTTTCTCTATGTCGCCATTGACCGCTGCTCCCGCTGGGTGCACTTAGCCGTCAAGGACGATGAGCTGACCACCAGCGCGGTTGCCTTCCTGAAGGAGGCGGTCCGCGCCTTCCCCTTCAAGGTCACGCACGTGCTCACCGACCGCGGCTCGTGCTTTACCGCTGATGGCTTTGAGGAGGCCTGCCGCAAGCTGAAGGTGGAGCACCGCAGGACCAAACCCTACACGCCGCAGACCAATGGCCTCGTCGAGCGCTTCAACGGGCGGGTGCAGCGCGAGGTGCTGGGGATCACGATCTATAGCCATCGGGATCTGGAGACCCTGCTCAAAGGCTTCAACCAAGCCTACAACAGAAGACGTCAACGCGTGCTCAAGGGGGCTTCACCTGAACAGGTCGTGCAACGGGGTCTGGCCGCCGAGCCGAAGCTGGCCAACTTTCGCTCAAAGCCGCCCGATCCAAACGCTTTGCCGCAAGCCCTCCAGGTCGTCGCTCATGCAAAGGAGGTCTCGCATCCAGACA
>NZ_JAERQE010000158.1 GCF_016734765.1 Microvirga soli
GCAGTCTCTCAAAGCGCCAAGTGTACTCCTCAATCGCGCAACGCACCTGGTCCCAACAACGTTCCGCTACCAAACAGTTAGGGTTGCGTGACAGCGCCTGCACAGTTAGACTAAGCTCAATAAACTAAGTTCTACGGTGCGGATATGGATACGGTAAACATTCACCACGCGAAGACCCATCTCTCGCGTCTGGTCGAGCGGGCGGCCAAGGGCGAAAGCTTCGTCATCGCCAAAGCAGGCAAGCCCTTGGTCAAGGTCGTGCCGCTGAGTGCTCCCGAAGCCGCTCAGGTCAAGCGGGTCGGGTTCCTGTCTGGCCAAGTGCAGGTCCCCGCCGATTTCGACCGCATGGGCGACGAGGTCATCGACGCGCTCTTTAGCGGCCAGTCATGAAGCTTCTCCTCGATACTCACGTGCTTCTCTGGGCCGCGGGCGAACCGGATAAGCTGTCTGACGAAGCCCTCCGCCTGATCGAGGCGCCCGACAATGAACTGTTCTTCAGCGCGGCGAGCCTGTGGGAAGTCTCCATCAAGAGCAGTCTCGGTCGAAGCGACTTTGCCGCGGACGCCCGGGTCTTGCGGCGCGGTTTGCTGGATAACGGCTACAGTGAACTGCCGGTGGTCAGCGAACATGCCGTGGCCATTGTCGGATTGCCGGCGATCCACAAGGATCCCTTTGATCGCATCCTGATCGCACAAGCCATGATCGAGGGGATCACGTTGCTCACAGCCGACGCAATCGTCGCCCAGTATGCGGGACCGATCCGGAAAATCTAACTCCCCTCCCCTCTTGGGCGTTGTCACGTTAACCCGGACATGAGGTCGAGCGGTGTAGATGGGCTGGCATGATCGAGTCCGTCAGCTACAAACGCCATCGCT
>NZ_JAERQE010000159.1 GCF_016734765.1 Microvirga soli
CTAGGGCGCGTTGACATTCATGATTCCCACGGGCTCGCAACTCTGATTCAAGCTCCTTTTCGGAGCGGAGGCTTGGGTGAGCGGAGTTCGTCTGATTTTGACAGATCACCAGTGGGATCGGATGGAGCCGCATTTGCCGGGCAAACGCATGGATCCTGGCAGAACGGCGGTCGATAGCCGACTGTTCGTGGAAGCCGTGCTCTGGCTGGCCCGAACTGGGGCGCCGTGGCGGGATCTGCCGGAACTCTTCGGCAACTGGAACAGCGCCTTTGTTCGCTTCTCGCGCTGGTCCAAGAGCGGCGTCTGGGATCGGCTGTTTGCCACCATGGCGGATGAGCCCGACTTCGAATACGTCATGATCGACTCAACCATTGTCCGGGCGCACCAGCATGCAGCGGGCAAAAAGGGGGGTGTGAGGCTCGTGCGATCGGACGCTCCCGCGGCGGGCTGACGACCAAGATCCATGCGGTCGTGGATGCTTTGGGCAATCCGCTCCGCTTCATCCTGACGCCGGGACAGGCGAGCGATATCACTCAGGCTGAGGCCTTGATCGCCGATCTTCCCGCCGACCATGTCTTGGGGGACAAGGGCTACGATGCCACGCCCTTGCGGGAGGCCATCGAACGCCAGGATGCCGTGCCGGTCATCCCGCCCAGGACAACATCGCCGCAAGTCCCCTGCGACTACGCCCTCTATTGCGAGCGCAACCTCGTCGAGCGGTTCTTCCTGAAAATCAAGCACTTCAGACGCATCGCCACCCGCTACGAACAAACCCCACGGGCGTTCATGTCAATCCTTTGCCTCGTCAGCGCATTCATCTGGACCAAATGAATGTCAACGCACTCTAG
>NZ_JAERQE010000015.1 GCF_016734765.1 Microvirga soli
AAAGCCGCCCGATCCAAACGCTTTGCCGCAAGCCCTCCAGGTCGTCGCTCATGCAAAGGAGGTCTCGCATCCAGACAGCTAGTCCGCCAGATCCGCCAGGTGCCGGAGCTTTTCGGGATTGCGGACGATATAGACCCCGACGATGCGGCCATCCTCGATGTCGAGCGCGGTGGTCTGCACCATGCCGTCCTGCTCGAGGGTGACGAAGCCCGGCAGCCCGTTGATCGGGCCCTTGTAGAGGATCGTGGGCAATTGGCCTGCGCTCTTGCGCGCCACGCCCAGGAACAAGCCGGCGACCCTGCGGAAACCGAACAGCGGGTTGAGCGCCGCGTTCCGGATGCCGCCGCCATCGGTGTAGGACACGACGTTCTCGGCGAGGAGATTGCGTAAGCCAGACAGATCGCCGCTGCGCGAGGCGGCGAAGAAGGCATCGGTCATCCGCTCGCCTTCCTCACGGTCGATGGCATAGCGCGGTCTTTCCGCCCGCACGTTCTTGCGGGCCCGCGCCGCAAGCTGGCGGCAGGCGGCCGGATCCCGATCGAGGGTCGCGGCGACCTCGTCGAAGCCGAGACCGAACACGTCGTGCAGGAGAAAGGCCGCGCGCTCCAGGGGCGAGAGCCGCTCCAGCGCCATCATCAGCGTCAGGGACAGGTCCTCGGCCGTATCCTCCTCCCGGTCGGCTTCCAGAACCGGCTCGGGCAGCCAGGGCCCGATATAGGTCTCGCGCTTCACGCGTGCCGATTTCAGAATGTCGAGGCACAGGCGCGTGACGGTCTTGGACAGGAAGGCGCCTGGCTCGCGCACGGCCGAGCGGTCCGTCTGGTGCCAGCGGATATAGGCCTCCTGCACCACATCCTCGGCCTCCGCGATGGAGCCAAGCATGCGGTAGGCGAGGCGGACCAGCCCCGGCCTGAGGGGCTGGAACCGGTCCGCGGCGTCGCCATCAGGCGGCAGCACGGCCAGCCTCGACCGGGTGGATCGACCGGAAGCCGATGGCCAGGCGATTCCAGGCATTGATGGCGCCGATCATCAGGGTCAGGTTGACCTGCTCGGCGGGCGTGAAGTGGCGGCTCAGTTCCGCATAATCCTCATCGGGAGCGTGAGTTTCGGCCACCAGCGTCAGGGCCTCGGTCCAGGCGAGGGCAGCCCGCTCGCGGTCGCTGTAGAGTGGGGATTCCCGCCAGGCGCTCAGGAGGTAGAGCCGCTCTTCGGTCTCGCCGTTGGCGCGGGCATCCTTGGTGTGCATGTGGATGCAATAGGCGCAGCCGTTGATCTGCGAGGCGCGGGTTTTCACCAGCTCCAACAGGCTGTGCTCCAGACCGCTGTTCTTGAGGGTCTTTTCGAGCTCGATCATCGGCTTCAGGGAGCCGGGGGCGACTTCGAAGGGAATCAACCGGGCTTTCATCGTCTTGGTCCTCATTGTCGTGTTGCTGACGATGCTAAGACGAGACGGGACGGCCCGATGTGACATGCGACCCAAAATTTTTTCGGCTTTCCGGGTCGATGTCGAGCGAATGCCCGACCACACGGTCAAAAGCCAAGGAACAGAAGATCGAGCGCCCGCTTGATAGCATCCTGATCGGAGGCGAGCGAACCCACAGGACGCTGCAGTTCACGCGCTGGGATCGATCCCATGAGCGGAATCATGACCACGAGATCTCGTCCATCGATGCTCACCATCGGCGTCAACTCGGTGATGACCTTTGTCTCGCTTTTCAGGAAGAGCGGCGCAACCATGCGGGTGGCGATGGGCTCCAGGATGTTGGATTGCAGATCGACCACAAGGCTGCCGGAGCGGCCGACCCCGGTATAAACGTTGAACTGGCTCATCAGAATTGCCGGAATTCATCCAGGGGCAATCCATCCCGTTCGATCATGTCGTTGTACGCTTCTATGGCGTCTTTGTTATCTTCAAGCCAGCGGGCTCTCCGGGCCTCCACGACCGAGTGAGCCAAACCGCGTTCGCAGGCCTGGGAAACGTTGATGTTGAGGGCTTTCGCCTCAGCCACAAGCTCGACGAGAAGGGTGACGTTGGTGGGACGTCGATCCCTTATTGCTCCAACGGGCTTGGACATCGCGACACCTCCCGAATACGTATGCGCATAATATATGCGCATATAAGCCTGAGTAAACCCGTCGACGCTGTCTAAAAATCGCTTGCCAGGCCCTTCACCTCCCAATCGTCATAGCGGACGGGCTCGAGGCCGCCGCGGCCCTGGAGTTCCTTCTGCTTGGCGATCTCGGCCGCGCGGGCGTCGATGTCGAGGCGGCGCTGGGCCGCTTCCTCGAGCGCCCGCTGGGCCGCGGGTGACAGTGGCTTGCCGGGGGCCGCGCCTTCGACGGGGCGATCCGCGGGGATGTTGTCGTTCGTGCTCATGAGAGGCCTTATACCGATTCCCGCTCCTCTTGGGAGAGAGCTGGACCATTCCCACATAGGGGCTGGAGGATGAATGTCGTGCTGACCACGAGGTGGAGACCCCGATGAACACCGTCAAGACCGGAATGCTGCTGGCCGGCCTCATGGCCCTGTTCGGCGTCGTCGGCTATTTTCTCGGCGGCGGCACCGGCATGATGATTGCGCTCGGCTTTGGCCTGGCCACCAACCTCTTCGCCTACTGGAACTCGGACCGGCTGGCGCTCGCCGCCCATCACGCCGTCGAGGTGGACGAGCGCACCGCGCCGGAACTGGTGCAGATGGTGCGCGATCTCAGCCAGCGCGCAGGCCTGCCCATGCCGCGGGTCTATCTCATCGACAACCCGCAGCCCAATGCGTTCGCCACAGGGCGCAACCCGGAAAATGCGGCGGTCGCCGCCACCACGGGCCTGCTCAACATGCTCTCCCGCGACGAGATCGCCGGCGTGATGGCGCACGAGCTCGCCCACATCAAGAACCGCGACACGCTGATCATGACGGTGAGCGCAACGGTGGCCGGCGCCATCGCGACGCTCGCCCAGTTCGGCTTCCTCTTCGGCGGACGCGGCGACGAGCGGCCGAACCCCATCGTGATGCTGGCCACCGCGCTGCTGGCACCCCTTGCCGCCATGATCATCCAGATGGCGATCAGCCGCTCGCGGGAATACGACGCCGACCGGATGGGCGCGGCGATCTCCGGCCAGCCCCTGGCGCTGGCCTCGGCGCTCGCCCGCATCGCCGGCGGCGTGGCGCATATCCCGAACCCGGATGCGGAGCGGCGGCCTGCCACCGCCTCCCTCTTCATCATCAACCCGCTGTCGGGACAGGGGGTGGACAACCTGTTCTCGACCCATCCCGCGACCGAAAACCGGATTGCGGCGCTCCACGCTTTGGCGCAGGAGATGGGCTCGACGCCGCAAAGCGGCTTCTTCACGCAGAGTTCGGCGGGCCCCTGGGGCTCGGCTGGGGGCTCCAGCGGCACCCGCCGCGGGCCTTGGGGATAAGCTTTTGAGTCAATCGGACGAACAAACGGGCCTCGGCCCCCGCCGCCTCGCCTGGATGGCCGTGACGGAGACCCTCAAGCGGCGCGTGCCGCTCGACGACGTGATGGAGGAACTCGCCCGCGCGGAGAACCTCTCCTCCCGCGACGAGGCGCTGGCCAGGGCCATCGCCATCGTGACCTTCCGGCGCCTCGGCACCCTCGGGCATGCCCTGCGTGAGCGGCTCAACAAGCCGCCGAAGGACGAGCGCCTGATGCATCTCCTCGCCACCGGGGCGGCGCAGATCCTGTACCTCGACGTGCCCGACCACGCAGTCGTCGACAGCGCGGTGCAGCTCGCGCAGAACGATCCCAAGCTCCATCACGCGGGCGGCTTCATCAATGCCGTCCTGCGCCGGGTCGCCCGCGAGCGCGAGGCGATTCTGGCCGAGAACGACCCATGGCTCGACACGCCCACATGGCTGGAGGAGCGCTGGATCGCGCAATACGGCGAGGAGCTCGCCACCAGAATTGCCGAGGCGCACCGTTCGCTTGCCTCCGTCGACCTGACGGTGAAGAGCGATCCGGAATCCTGGGCCGAGCGTCTGGGCGGCGTTCTCCTGCCCACGGGCAGCATCCGCCTGAAGGAACGCACCGCCATCCGCGAGTTGCCCGGTTTCGAGGCCGGTGAATGGTGGGTGCAGGATGCCGCCGCAGCCCTGCCGGCCCGCCTGCTCAACCCGAAGCCCGGCGAGCGCATCGCGGATCTCTGCGCCGCCCCTGGCGGCAAGACCGCCCAATTGGCCGCCGCCGGCGCCGAGGTGCTTGCGGTCGACCGCTCGGCCAAGCGTCTGATTCGGCTGGAGGAAAACCTCGCCCGCCTGAACCTGAAGGCCGAGACCCGCGCGATCGATGCGGAAAAGCTCGACGCCGCGCCCTTCGACGCCATCCTGCTCGATGCCCCGTGCTCCGCCACCGGCACCATTCGCCGCCATCCGGACGCGGCCTGGACCAAGGGCGAGGAGGACATCCGCAAGCTCGCCGGGCTCCAGAGCCGCCTCCTCGACAAGGCGGCCGGCCTGCTCAAACCCGGCGGGCGGCTCGTCTACTGCACCTGTTCCCTGGAAGCCGAGGAAGGCGAGCGGCAGGCGGAAAGCTTCCTGTCGCGTCATCCTGATTTCGCCCGCGTGCCCGTCACCCCTGACGAGATCGGCGGCTTCGACGAGTGCATCACGCGGGACGGGGATCTGCGGACCCTGCCGAGCCAATTGGCGCTGGCGGAGCATGACCGCTCCGGCCTCGACGGCTTCTTTGTCGCACGGTTTGTGCACAAAGGTTCGTAAAGATAGTGAATCGTCTCTTACCGGGTGTTAACCGGTCAGCAGGAACTCCTCACTTAAGTTGGCTTGGATTCAAGCGAACAAGAGGAGCGCCACGGGTGGATTTCGGGCCGGATCGCTGGCGTTTGTACAGGCTTGCCCTTCGCGAGGCAGGCCGCGCCACGCGTGAAAGCATGGTCTGGAGCTTGTCCCGGCTCTCCAGCGCTCCCGTGCCCACGCGGCTGCTCTTCGCCCCGCAGGATCTGCGCACGGCCGATCCCACCATCGCGACCGACATCTATTCCGGCTTCTTCGCCTTTTCGGGCCGCGCCGTCACCACGGGCGGGCGCTCGCCCTTTGCGTTCAATCCCCCGAGCCGCGCCTGGGGCGAGGCGCTCTACGGCTTCGGCTGGCTGCGCCACCTGCGTGCCGCCGGCACCGCGCTGGCCCAGGCCAATGCCCGCTCGCTGGTCGACGAGTTCGTCACCTCCAAGCTCGGCGACAGGCGCATCGCCTGTAGCACCGAGATCACCGCGCGCCGGCTCATGTCCTTCATCAGCCAGTCGCCGCTGATCCTGGAAGGGGCCGACCACGCCTTCTACCAGCGATTCCTGAAGATCATCGGGCAGCATGTGCGGATTCTGGAACGCCAGATCCGCGCCGGCGCCCTGCCCTATCAGCAGCTCATGGCCGGGATCGCGCTCTGCTATGCGGGCCTGTGCTGCGAGGGGCTCGACCGCTCCTTACGCCGCGCGACCCGCCTGCTCGCCCGCGAGCTCGACCGGCAGATCCTGGCCGATGGCGGCCATGCGAGCCGCAATCCGCGCATTGTCGTCGAGCTGCTGTTCGATCTTCTCCCCTTGCGCCAGATGTTCGCCAGCCGCGAGGTCGACACGCCCGAGGCGCTGCTGCACTCTATCGACCGCATGCTGCCGATGGTTCGGCTGTTCCGGCACGGGGACGGCACGCTCTCGCATTTCAACGGCATGGGCGTCACGGCGGCCGATCATCTCGCAACGCTGCTCACTTATGACGACATGCGCAGCCAGCCGATCCACCACGCGCCCCATTCGGGCTATGAGCGGCTGGAGGCCGGGCGCACCCTGGTGGTGGCCGATGTGGGCGCGCCGCCGCCGCGGCCCCTGTCGCAGGAAGCGTCCGCCGGCTGCCTGTCCTTCGAGTTCTCGAGCGCCGCGCAGCGCATCGTGGTCAACTGCGGCATGCCGCAGATCGCCGCCGAGGCAATCATCCAGGCCTCGCGCTCGACCGCCGCGCATTCCACCGCCTCCATCAACGACATCTCCTCCTGCCAGATCGTCGACAAGAAGGGGAGCTGGTTGCAGCGCCGGATGTCCGCCTGGCTTCTGCGCCGGGTCGGTCCGGTCATCCTCAGCGGCCCGGAGCGGGTGACGGCGGAGCGCAGCGAGCGCGAGCACGCGCAGCTTCTCTCCGCCAGCCACGACGGCTACAAGGCGCGCTTCGGGATCACCCACGAGCGGCGCTGGCAGCTCGCCCCCAAGGGCAACGTGCTTGAAGGCGAGGACAATTTCTGGAGCGAAGGCGGCAACGCTGGAACGGCCCAGGCCATCATCCGATTTCATCTCGCGCCCGGCATCAAGGCGAGCCTTGCCCAGGGCGGCCGCGTGGTGATGCTGGTGCTGCCCAACCGCGAGGCCTGGCAGTTCTCGGCGGTCCCCATCGAGGCCGAGATCGACGACAGCGTGTTTCTGGCCACCGCCGACGGCCTGCGCCGCACCGAACAGATCGTGCTGACGGTCCGCCCGAGCGAGACGCCTTCCGTGCGCTGGCGCTTCGAGCGCCTGGCGCGCACGTTCAGCGCCGAGCAGCCTGCGGAGCAGGCGGAGCTGATTTGAGGGCACCTCTACCGAGCTCCACGGAATTCCCATGAGTGCTGATTCATCAGTGCGATGCACCCATCTCCCCTCCCCCTTGTGGGGAGGGGTGGCTGCGAAAGCAGCCGGGGTGGGGGTGTTGGCGCCTGACCTTCATAGGCTATCGCTCACACCCCCACCTCCCACTCCTCCCCACAAGGGGGAGGAGGGTTGCCAGCACTTTGTGAACCACCGTCTGACGGCTCAGAAACCTCGCTTCAGGGCGGCGGATTCATCTTCCACCATTCGTCGACGCGGGGTTCAGGCTCGCGCCACACGCCGATATCGCGCAACGCATGGTCGTTGAGATGCTCCAACCTCTGCAACGCCCGCCGCTCGGTGAAGCGATTCCACGACGCAGCAATACCCGTCACCCAGGACACAACAATCCTGATGGCGCGAATGACCGGGTAGAAGCGGGGCTTGCGTTTTGGCGTATGGAAAAGGGTGTTCATGCTTGCTCCTCACAATCGACATGAGGAGAGCAGAGAACGTCAGGACCCTACCCGCCTCGGGAGGGTCCTCGGGAATGATCACGCACGCATCAGCGCAATACCCATCCCGCGCACCCTTTGAGGTACGTGAATTTATGGGTAAGCCAGGATGCGCGGTTAATCATGACAGGAGTCCTAGCAGAGGTTATATCATCCGCCAAGCTATTTGAACGTTTGAGATCGTCACGGCTCCATAAGCAAAGGAGGGTCAATGAAGCGATTTGTTGTCATTTCCGGCTGTTCGGGCGGTGGCAAATCCACTTTGCTCGCTGAGCTTGGCAGGCGTGGACACCCCATCGTGGAGGAGCCTGGCCGACGGATCGTCAGACAGGAACTGCAAAAAGGAGGGGTGGCGCTTCCCTGGAAGGACGAAAAGGCCTTTTCTCATCGTGCAATCGTTATGGCCCTGGAAGATCGAGCGGCGGCAGCCGCTTGGAATGGGTGGGTATTTTTTGACAGGAGCCTAGTGGACGCTGCGGCTTTCCTACAGCACCTGACACATGAGCCGGTTCTCACCTCACTCGCTCAGTTGCATCGCTACCACCAAACTGTGTTCTTCACGCCGCCGTGGCCGGAAATCTACGCAAATGATCCAGAGCGGCGTCACGATATGGCAGCAGCGGAAGCTGAATACTCTCGCCTGCTGGAGGCTTACCCTATGCTTGGGTACAAGGTTTCTATTCTGCCCAAGATTAGTGTGTCGGAGCGTGCCGATATCATCGAGAAGGCTCTAGCAGATGAATGACGTCGTTCGATTCCATGGAATGCCAATGAACAGCAACAACGGATTTGCCAGCTATTGCGCAAGTGTGCGGCCCGAAACTCGGCCCCTCCCCGGTTCCCATCCTTAGCCTCCCGTGCTATCGCGCCCGCATCTTCTTCCTTGATGGAGCGGCCGTCATGCCTAGCGATCTGAAGCGCGTGTCCTGTGCTCTGCTTTCCGTATCCGACAAGACGGGTCTCGTGGACTTTGCCCGCGCGCTCCATGAGCGCGGCATCGAGCTGGTCTCCACCGGCGGCACGCATAAAAGCTTGAGCGAAGCGGGCCTGCCCGTGAAGGACGTGAGCGAGCTCACGGGATTCCCTGAGATGATGGACGGGCGCGTGAAGACGCTGCACCCGGCGGTTCATGGCGGCCTCCTGGCGATCCGCGCCAACCCGGAGCATCAGGCGGCGATGCTCGCCCACGGGATCCAGGCCATCGACCTGCTGGTGGTAAACCTCTACCCGTTCGAGGCGACGGTCGCGGCCGGCCGCTCTTACGACGACTGCATCGAGAACATCGATATCGGCGGTCCCGCCATGATCCGCGCGGCGGCCAAGAACCACGGCGATGTGGCCGTGGTGGTGGACGGCGCCGATTACGCGGCGGTTCTCGACGATCTCGCGCAATACGACGGCTCGGTCACGCTGACCCTGCGCCGGCGCTTGGCGCAGAAGGCCTATTCGCGCACGGCCGCCTACGATGCCGCGATCTCCAACTGGTTCGCGAACGAGCTTGGCGAGGCCACCCCGCCGTTCCGCGCGCTCGGCGGCTCGATTGCCGAGGTGATGCGCTACGGCGAGAACCCGCACCAGTCTGCCGCCTTCTACCGCACACCGGAAAACCGCCCCGGCGTCGCCACGGCCCGGCAAGTGCAGGGCAAGCAGCTCTCCTACAACAACATCAACGACACGGATGCGGCCTATGAGGCCGTGGCTGAGTTCGATCCAGGCCGTTCGGCCGCCATCGTGATCGTCAAGCACGCCAATCCGTGCGGCGTGGCGGAGGGTACGAGCCTGCGCGAGGCTTACGAGAAGGCCCTGCGCTGCGATCCGGTCTCGGCCTTCGGCGGCATCGTCGCCATGAACCGCATGCTCGATGCGGAGGCCGCCAAGGCCATCACCGAGATCTTCACCGAGGTGATCATCGCGCCCGACGCGAGCGAGGAGGCCATTGCCATCGTGGCCGCCAAGAAGAACCTGCGCCTGCTGCTCGCCAGCTCCCTGCCCGATCCGCGCGCGCCGGGGCTGACGCTGCGCACGGTGGCCGGCGGCTTCCTGGCGCAGAACCGCGACAACGCGGTGGTCGACGCCATGGACCTGAAGGTCGTGACGAAGCGCGCGCCCACGGAGCAGGAGCTCGCGGATCTGCGGTTCGCCTTCCGGGTCGCCAAGCACGTGAAGTCGAACGCCATCGTGTACGCGAAGGACCTCGCCACGGTGGGCATCGGCGCCGGCCAGATGAGCCGCGTCGATTCCTCCCGCATCGCCGCCTGGAAGGCTGCGGAAGCCGCGAAAGCCGCAAACCTGCCTGAGACCCTCGCCAAGGGCTCGGTGGTCGCCTCAGACGCCTTCTTCCCCTTCGCGGACGGCCTGCTTGCCGCGGCAGAAGCCGGAGCCACCGCGGTGATCCAACCCGGCGGCTCCATGCGCGACGACGAAGTCATCAAAGCCGCCGACGAGGCAGGGCTCGCCATGGTGTTCACGGGACACCGGCATTTCAGGCATTGACCATAGCGTCATTCCGGGGCTGCGCAGCAGAACCTGGGATCGCTTCCAAATACTCCTCGTCATGGCCGGGCTCGTCCCGGCCATCCACGTCTTTGAGCGGGTTTGAAACGTGCATGCCCCGAACAAGTCCGGGCATGATGGAAAGAAGCGTCACACCCTGCACCCGATCCCGGATCGTCGCTGCGCTCCGTCCGGGATGACATTTCTCCTCACCCTCCCCATCTGAAGCGGAGCAGAAGGAGACCCTGATGATCATCACCACGACACCCACCATCGAAGGCCGCCGCATCGGTTCCTATCGCGGCATCGTCTCGGGCGAGGCGATTCTCGGCGCCAACGTGTTCCGCGATTTCTTCGCCTCCATCCGCGACGTGGTGGGCGGACGTGCGGGCTCCTACGAGCGGGTTTTGCGCGACGGACGAGACACGGCCCTGCAGGAGATGATCGAGGAGGCGCAGCGCCTCGGCGCGCATGCCATCGTGGGCGTTCACCTGGATTACGGAGCGCTGGGCAAGAACGAAGGCATGATGATGGTGTCAGTCAGCGGCACGGCGGTGACGCTGGAGTGATCCGCTTCGCTGTCATTCCTGCGAAGGCGTGGAGACAGCGTGGTTCAACCTCGGTGTCATTCCCGGCCGTAGCGCAGCGAAGGGGAAGGGAATCCACTCACAGGCGCGGCACTATGGATCCCCTTCCCGGCCTCACGGCCGCCGGGGATGACAAGGGGGTGCGATCTCACACCCGCTTCACACCGCTCAACAGCCAGAAGCCCACGAGCAGGAACAGGATCAGCACAGCCGGTCCGGCTGCTTGCGTCTGAAAGATCGCGGTTGCCACAGCGACTGCGAGTGGCGCGAGGAAGGACGTCACCTTGCCTGAAAGCGCGAGCAGCCCGAAATAGCGCCCGGCTGCCTCGGCCGGCACGAGCCGCGCCAGCAGGCTGCGCGAGGATGCCTGCAACGGACCCGCCACGGCGCCGATGACGAGGCCGAGCAGTACGAACACCTTTTCCGGCGCGGAGCCGTAGAGGCCGTCATCGGGTGCAGGTGGCGCGGTCGGCACCACGAAGAAGATGGAGTCGCGCCCCAGCGACAGAATGCCGACGCAGACGAGCGCCAGGAGGACGATGGCGCCGAGGATTACGGGCTTGGCCCCGATGCGGTCGTCGAGCCGCCCGCCGATCAGCGCCCCGATGGTACCGGTGATGGTGAGCATGATGCCGAAGAGCCCGAGCTCGATGGCCTGCCAGCCGAATACGCCGGCCCCGTAAATGCCCCCGAACGCGAAGAGCGCCACCAGCGCATCCTGATAGACCATGTTGGCCAGGAGGAAGCGCCCGACGCTCGGGTGGCGCCGTGCATCGGCAAGGGTGTTCCTCACCTGCTCCAAGCCCTGTCGCGCGGCCGCGTTCAGGCTTATGCCCGAGCGTCGGATATCCGGGGTGAGCAGAAACAACGGCAGCACGAAGACGAGAAACCACAGGGCCGAGAACGGACCTGTGATGCGGTCGCCCTCGCGTGTTGCCGGATCGAGCCCGAAGAGCGGATCCAGGCCGAACACGGTCTTCATCGAAGTGGGGTCGGCGGCGAGAAAGCCCAGGACGATCACGAGCGACACGAGCCCGCCGAGATAGCCCATCGCCCATCCGGTGCCTGAGAGGCGTCCATAGCGCTCCGGCGGCACGAGATGCGGGATCATGGCGTTGTTGAACACGGCGGCCACTTCCACGGCTACCGTTCCGAAGGCAAAGCCAATTAATGCAATGGGAATGGCATAGGATTGCCCGGGCGCGGCATACCAGAGCGCGAAGGACGCGATGACCAGCACGAGGCCGCAGGCTGCGATCCAGGGCTTCTTCGGCCCCGTGGCATCGGCGATGGAGCCGAGCACCGGCGAGAGAACGGCGAGCACGAGCCCAGCCGCCGCCGTCGCGTAGCCCCAGAGGCTCTGACCGCTTACAGGGTCGGAGGCCAGCACCGATGCGAAATAAGGCGCGAACACGAAGGTGGTGACCAGCGTGAAGAAGGGCTGGCACGCCCAGTCGAACAGGAGCCAGCCCAGGATGGCCGGACGTGAGGCGCTTCGTGAAGGCGCGAGGGGATTGATGTCTCTCACCGATGTCCCTCGCTGTCTTCGTTCAGGTTTGTATCAGCGTCTCACGTCGTCCGCGCCAGATCGCCCAAAAGGCTTGCCGCGACGGTGATCTTCGACAGGGTCAGGCCCGACGACACGATGCCGTCGACCGCGCTCCGTATGCGGTTGACGTCGGCACCGCGCTTCTCGCTCCAGGCGCGCACGGCTTCTGCTCCGGAAGCTTCATGAGCGGACACCTCGGCGGTCAGGCCGCGATGGGCATAGGCGATGCTGTCGATGGCTCGGTCCAGCGCCAGACGGTCGTAGTAATCGCTGACGCTGATGTCCTGCGCGGCCCCGATCAGCGCACCGAGACGGAATGAGGCCTCGAGCGCGAAGTGGGTGCAGGCGATCTCAGCCACCGGTTTGCCGGTCTTCTGCGCCGTCTGCACGATGTCGGGCGCTGCAACGAGGTCGGACAGCGACGCGATGCGCCGCGCCAGGTCCTCGGGAACACCCTCATCAACCAGCGACCGCGTGCGCACGTCCCACACCGTCTTGGCCTCGGGAGAGAGCGCGTCGCCAAGGCTCTTCTCGACTTCCGCGATGCCGGCCTGGTAGGTGCCGATGATCTGGTCGAGGGAGTGATTGACGAAGTCCACGTTGCGGATGAACCAGACGATCCGGTTCATGAGCAGATCCTGCAACTCGCCGTAGAGGCGCAGCTGCACCTGGCCCGGCACGATGCCGTCGAGGGCATCGATGGCAATGTTCATCTCGGTGAGATTGAAGGAATCGCGTGTGGCCGCATAGGCCGCCGCGATGGTCGGCGCATCGGCGCCGGTCTGGTCCACCAGGCGGGCCACCATGGTCGGACCGCCCCGGTTGATGATCGCGTTCGCAAGCTGCGTCGCGATGATCTCGCGCCGCAGGCGATGGCCTGCGATCGCGTCGGGGAAGCGCTCGCGCATCTCGGCCGGGAAGTAGCGGTCGAGCTCCTTGCCGAGATAGGGATCGTCCGGCACCGGGCTCTCCAGCAGCGCGTCGTGCAAGGAGAGCTTGGCATAGGCCAGGAGCACCGCGAGCTCCGGCCGCGTCAGCGCCTCGCCGCGCCGAGCGCGCTCGGCGAGCGTCGAGTCGTCAGGCAGGTATTCCACCGCGCGGTTGAGGCGGCCATCCGCCTCCAGCATGTGCATGAGCCGGCGCGCGAAGCCAAGATCGGCGAAACCGCGCTGCTCGGAGAGCGACAGCGCCAGACTCTGCAGGTAGTTGTTGCGCAGCACCAGCGCGGCAACGTCCTCGGTCATGTCCGCAAGCAGAGCGTTGCGCTGCTCGTCCGAGAGGCGTCCGTCGCGTTCCGGCGTGGTCAGCGCGATCTTGATGTTCACCTCCACGTCGGAGGTGTTCACGCCCGCCGAGTTGTCGATGGCATCCGTGTTGAGGCGCACGCCCTTCTGGGCCGCCTCGATGCGCCCGCGCTGGGTCATGCCCAGATTGGCGCCCTCGCCGATCACCTTGGCGCGCACATCAGGGCCGGCGATGCGGATCGCATCGTTGGCGCGGTCGCCCACCTGTTCGTCCGTCTCGGTCGAGGCGCGGACATAGGTGCCGATGCCGCCGAACCAGAGCAGGTCGACGCGGGCTTTCAGGATTGCGTTCATCACCTCGGCGGGTGTGGCTTCCGGCTTGTCGAGGTCGAGCAACGCACGCACTTCGGCCGAAAGCGGAATCGATTTCGCATTGCGCGGGAAGATACCGCCACCGGCCGAGATCAGCGCCTTGTCGTAATCCTGCCAGCTGGAGCGGGGCAGGTTGAACAGGCGCTCGCGCTCCAGATAAGTCGCCTCCGGATCCGGGTTCGGATCGAGGAAGATGTCGCGATGGTCGAAGGCGGCCACGAGCTTCAGCGCCCGCGACAGCAGCATGCCGTTGCCGAACACGTCACCCGACATATCGCCCACGCCCGCCACCGTGACCGGAGTGGTCTGGATGTCGATGTCGATCTCGCGGAAGTGGCGCTTCACCGCCTCCCAGGCACCACGGGCCGTGATGCCCATCTTCTTGTGGTCGTAGCCCTGGCTGCCGCCGGACGCGAAGGCATCGCCGAGCCAGTGGCCCTTCTCGATGGACAGCGCATTTGCCGTATCGGAGAAGGTGGCCGTGCCCTTGTCGGCCGCGACCACGAGGTAGGGATCGTCGCCATCGTGGCGCACCGTATCCGGCGGCGGGACGATGCTGTCGCCGACGATGTTGTCGGTGATCTGCAGCATCGTGCGCACGAAGATGCGGTAACTCTCGGTGCCCTCGGCGAGCCAGGCCTGCCGGTCGCTCGCGGGCGGCAGGTGCTTGGGCACGAAGCCGCCCTTGGCGCCCACCGGCACGATGACGGCGTTCTTCACCTGCTGCGCCTTCACGAGGCCCAAGACCTCCGTGCGGAAATCCTGCGGCCGGTCGGACCAGCGCAGACCCCCGCGCGCTACCTTGCCGAAGCGCAGGTGCACGCCTTCGACACGAGGCGAGTAGACGAAGATTTCGTAGAGAGGCCGGGGCAGCGGCAGACCTTCCACCTTGGCGCATTCGAACTTGAACGCGATGGTCTGGCGCGGCAGGCCGTTGTCTTCGAGCTGGAAGAAGTTGGTGCGGGTCGCCGCATCGATCAGGTTGATGAAGCGGCGCAGGATCCGGTCGTCGTCCAGGCTCGTGACCTGCTTCAGCTGCCCCTCGATCCGCTCGCGGATCACGGCCTCGGCGCCCTCGCGGCCCTTCTCGTAGCGCGGGTCGAAGCGGGCGTAGAAGAGCTTCACGAGATCGGCCACGATGGCGCCGTGACGCGCCAGCGTTTCGGCGATGTAATCCTGCGCGTAGGTGACCTGGATCTGGCGCAGGTAGCGGCCGAACGCGCGGATCATGGCCACATCGCGCCAGCCGAGACCGGCTTCGAGCACGAGGCGGTTGAAGCCGTCGGATTCCGCAAGGCCCCGGAAGAGCGCAAGCAGCGCCGCCTCAATGAGCGCCTGGATCTCGTCGATCTCGATTGTGCCGCCTGCGGCGCGCTCCAGGGTCATGTCGTGGAGCCACACCCGGTCCGAGCCTGCAAAGGCCACACGATAGGTTCGCTCGTTCACCACCCGGAAGCCGAGATTTTCCAGGAGCGGCACGCGGTCCGACAGGGGCATCGACTGGTTGAGCGAGAACACCTTCAGGTTCACGCGGGTGTCGGGATCGCCTTCGCGGCGATAGAGGTCGACGGCGCGAGGGCGCGCCTCCGAGAGCTGCTCCAGCAGGCTGATGTCCTGGATCACCTGCTCGGCCCCGAAGGCCTCGCGATAGGCGGCGCTGAACGCCTCGCCGTAGCGGGATGCGAGCGCGCGCGCCTTCGCGCCGCCGACGGAAGCGTCGAGCGCATCGCGCAGCGCATCGCTCCAGGTGCGCACGATGGCGGAGATCCCCTTCTCGAGGGTCTCGCGGGCGACCTGCGGAGTCTGCCCCTCGTCACGGCCGATGATGTAGTGGGTGCGCGCGAGCGGACCTTCCGGATAGGACGGATAGGAGGCGGAGACGCGCCCCTCGTAGATGCCGGCGAGGAACTGGCCGATGCGCAGGCGCGCCTGCGTGTCGTATCGATCCTTCGGCACGAACACGAGCACCGACACGAAACGGTCGAACTCGTCGGCCCGTGCCAGCGCCCGCACCCGCGGACGCTCCGACAGATTCATGATGTCGATGGCGAAGTGGTAGAGCGTGTCCTCGTCGATCTGGAACAGCTCGTCGCGCGGATAATTCTCGAGCACGTTGAGAAGCGCGCGGCCGGCATAACTCGCCGGGTCGAAGCCCGCGCGGGCCGTGACCTTCGCCACCTTGAGGCGCAGATATGGCACCTCGCCGGTGGTGTTGGTGTAGGCGCTTGCAGTGAACAGGCCGACGACGCGCAGTTCCCCCTGCAGGTGGCCGTTCCCGTCGAAGAGCTTGATCCCGATATAGTCGAGATGCGCCCGGCGATGGACGCGGGACTTCACGTTCGCCTTGGTGATGATGAGCGCCTGGGGACGCGCAAGGAAGGCGCGGATTTCCGGCGACATGGAAACCAGATCGCGGCCGCGGCGCAGCACGCGCACGTTCGGGTCGCGCAGGAGGCCTAAGCCCGAACCCTCCACCGGATCGGCCGCGGTGTCGCCGGACGGCAGGCGGTATTCCCGCAATCCAAGGAAGGTGAAATTGTCCCGGGCGATCCAGTCGAGGAAGGCGATCGCCTCCTTCACCTCGTCATCCGGCAGCGGCGGAGGGTTGAGGCGGTAATTGTGCACGATCTCGGTCACGCGGGCACGCATGCCCGGCCAGTCGTGCACCGCCAGCGACACATCGCTGTGGACTCGCCGCATGGCCTCAATGATTCCGGCACGGGTCTCAGGATCGTCGATTCGGGGCAGGTGAATATGGATGAAGCTTTCGCGCTTCACGCCGAGCCGCAGGGCGGCGGTCGCCTCACCCACGAGGCGAACCAGCGCGCCGCTGGCGTCGCGCTCCACGGCCAGGATCGGATGGGCCACGAGAAGCGGGTCGTAGCCCTGGTCGACGATCTCAGCGAGGGTCGAGTCGAGCAGGAAGGGCATGTTGTCGTTGACGATCTCGAGCACCGTCACGTCCTGGCGCCGACCGTCGCGCTCGACTTCCACATCGAGGAGGCGGACATCCGCGCCATCAGCGGTGCGGGACGTCTTGAGATGCTCGAAAGCTTCCGCTGCGAGATCCGCCAGGGATTGAGGCGAGTAGAACGCGAGATCCTCGGACGGCACCCGCCCGTACAGATCGCGCACGAAGGTCGGAGGGGTGTCCTTGTGTCCGGCTTCCAGCACGGCGACGGCTTCCGCCGTCAACTCGCCTCCGCTGGTGGGTGTATCCAGCTTCATGCGCGCATCCTCTTATCGTCGTTGTTGCGGGAGCGTTGCCACAGAGCGGCAGGCGGCGCAAGGACAGCCTGCGGAAGCACGCTGTGCAGAGTTAAGTTATGGCTGCGCACGAACACTTTATGCTGCCTGAGCCTCATCAGACGCAAGATTCGTATCACCCCATTCCTTCATGGCCATGAGCACCGGCTCGAGACTCCGCCCGCGAACCGACAGGGCATATTCGACTCGGGGCGGCACCTGGGCATAGACCGTGCGGACGATGAGCCCGTCGGCCTCCAGTTCGCGCAGCTGATGCGTGAGCATGCGCTGCGTGACGTTGGGGATGAGCCGGCGCAGCTCGTTGAAGCGGAGCGTCCCGCGCAGGAGCTTGTAGAGCACGACGATCTTCCACTTGCCGTCGATGAGGCTGAGCGTGCGCTCGACGGCGCAGCCCTGAACTCCCGGAATTTTCGAAGACACCCTCGGCATCACGGTATCCTTTTTGACACTATGGGCTGTTTTTGTGCGTTCTTGCGGCATCCTACGCTATGCTCAACTATGTTTCCATCAACAGGAGACAAGTCATGCGCGCCGTCGGCTACCAGCAATCTCTTCCCATCGACCAGGATGCCTCCCTCATCGACGTCGACCTGCCCCAGCCCGAGCCAGGGCCGCGAGACCTTCTGGTCGAGATCAAGGCAGTATCCCTGAACCCGGTCGACACCAAGGTCCGCATGCGGGCCCAACCCGAGGCGGGCGGCGTGAAGGTGCTGGGGTTTGACGCCGCCGGCATCGTGCGTGGGGTCGGCTCGGAGGTCTCGCTCTTCAAGGAAGGCGACGAGGTGTTCTATGCCGGCGCCATCACCCGGCAGGGCACCAATGCGGAATCCCATGTGGTCGACGAGCGGCTGGTGGGAAGAAAGCCCCAATCCCTCAGCATCGAGGAGGCGGCCGCCCTGCCGCTCACCACGCTGACCGCCTGGGAGACCCTGTTCGACCGGCTGGACGTGAAACGACCGGTCAAGGGTGCGGCCAATGCGATCCTGATCGTCGGCGCCGGCGGCGGCGTGGGCTCGGTGGCCCTTCAGCTGGCGCGCCACCTCACGGACCTCACCGTGATCGCCACCGCTTCACGCCCCGAAACGCGGGCCTGGGTGAAGGAGCTCGGCGCCCATCATGTGATCGATCACAGCAAACCCCTCGCCGCTCAGGTCGAAGCCCTCCGAATCGGCGCACCGGCCTTCGTGTTCTCGATCACCCAAACGGAGACGCATTTTCCAGAGATCGCCAAAGCCATCGCGCCTCAGGGCCGCTTCGCGCTCATCGACGACCCGAAGGCGCCCCTCGACATCAGCCTGCTGAAGGGCAAGAGCGTGTCGATCCACTGGGAATCCATGTTCACCCGCTCGACCTTCCAGACCGCCGACATGGAGCGCCAGCACGAGATCCTGACCGAGGCCTCGCGCCTGGTGGATGCGGGAACGATCAGGACAACGCTGTCCGACGTGATCGGGCCAATCAACGCAGCCAATCTCAAGCGCGCGCATGCGCTCATCGAGAGCGGCCGCACGCGCGGCAAGATCGTGCTATCGGGGTTCTGAAAAAGAAAAAGGCTGCCCCGTAAGGCAGCCTTGTGTCTCGACGTGGCCCGGCTCTCCAAACGACCCGGAGGGCTGGGGGGCTGACGTGTCCAAGCCATTCGATGAGCCGGGCCGTCGAGGCAACTTAAGCATTTACGGGGTTCAGTGCGGCTCCATTTCGGCACGAATGAGGCAGGAATAAGATTTGCAAAGGAAGCGGTGATTCATTGTGTCCTGACGGGTTGATCCGATAGCCACCTAAGCCCATCATCAGACCATGTTAACAGCCATGGGAGGCGTCATGAGCGAAGGTGACATCGCAGAGCCGCTGCGCGGCGGCTCGAGCCAGGGCTCGGCCCATATCGTGCCCTTCCCCGCCGCGCCGAAGCAGGTGTCCTTCGACCGCTCCGAGTTGCAGGCCATTCTCAACCTCTACGGCCGCATGGTGGCTGCCGGCGAATGGCGCGATTACGCCATCGATTTCATGCCGGACAAGGCCGTGTTCTCCATCTTCCGCCGCACATCGGAAATGCCCCTCTACCGCATCGAGAAAGACCCGAAGCTTGCCAAGAAGCAGGGCGCGTATGCCGTGATCGTCTCGACCGGCCTGATCCTCAAGCGCGGACACGAGCTTGATCGTGTGCTGCGCGTGCTCGACAAGCCAAAGGTAGTGTCGAATTAAAGCATCGGATCTAAAAGCGGACATGCGCTTTTGGGATTGATCTGTTGCTCAATCCCCTGAGTAACG
Source organism: Microvirga soli (assembly GCF_016734765.1). GTDB lineage: Bacteria > Pseudomonadota > Alphaproteobacteria > Rhizobiales > Beijerinckiaceae > Microvirga > Microvirga soli. The sequence goes on from NZ_JAERQE010000015.1 coordinate 18,878, forward strand.
CTGATCCACATTTCGCGGCAGAGCCAGAAGCCACAGGCTCGACGCGAAGACCCCTAAGGCTCCCGCCCAGAGCACGATCCGGATGCCGATCCGATCCGCCACGAATCCGGCCGTGAGAGCCGCGATGAGTCCGAGGCCGCCGGTCAGGAGATGCACCATGCCGGCTTCGCGCCCGCGTAAGGAATCCGGCGTCACCGTCTGACGCAGGACGGTCGCGTTGGTGGAGAACGCCACCCAGAGCCCGTCTCCGAACAGCTGGCTGATGCAGAGCGCTCCGGCCGCCACCCACAAGGGACCCTGTGCCAGGGGAATGAAGCAGATCACAACGCCGTAGGCCAGCAGCGCGCCGATGAGAATCCTGCGGACGGAGAAGCGCCGTCCGGCCCAGGCGGCGAGACGCGCGCCGACGAGGCCGCTGATGCCGCCGAGCGCCACGATGAACCCGAGAAGCCCCGGCTGGATGCCGAGATCACGGACCGCATACAGCACGTAAAGCGGCGCGAAAAAGCTCAGGAAGAAGGCGAGCGTCGCAAGGCATAAGGTGAGCGGCCTGAGCACCGGATGCCCGAAGACGAAGCGCAGGCCCTCCCGTGTCTCCCGCCACAGGTCCGGCGTATGCTCGCCCGTGACGAGCGGCGGCTCCGGCCGCTTGATGGAGGCGAGCAGCACGGCGGACCAGAGATAGGACAGGGCATCGAACAGGATGGCAAACGGCGCCGTCAGGGTCTGGATCGCAACACCGGCGAGAGCAGGACCGGCGATCTCCGCCAGCGCGTCGGTGGTGGCGAGCTTCGCGTTGCCCTCCAGGAGCTCATCCTTCTCCACCACGGTGGGCAGATAGGCGTTGTCGGCGGTCTGGAAGACCATGGAGAACAGGGCCACCACCGTGGCGACACCGATCACCTGGCCGATAGTGATGGCGTCGAGCCACGCCATGACCGGCAGGGTCAGCAGCACCGCGGCTCGCAGCAGATCGGCCATGATGAGCACGCGCCGCCGCCGTGTCCGGTCGATCCACGCGCCCACGAAGGGGCTCAGAAGCACGCCCGGCAGCATGCTCAACGCTACGAGAATCCCGAGATCCGTCGCCGATGCATCGAGGGTGAGCGCCGCGATGATCGGCAGCCCTTCGCGCGTGAAGCGCGTGCCGATAGCCGAGAGGGTCTGGGCGCCCCACAGGCGCATGAAATCCGGGTTCTGCCACAGACCGTCCTTCGGTCTGCGGGTCATACTGGTGAGCATCAGGGTCTCAGGTGACAGGTCGCGTCGGCGGCTCGTCCGTGCCGCGTCCGAGGGGGCGCTGCATCAGCACGGTGGAAAGCCAGCGCCCGTGCTTGTAGCCGATGCCCTTGAGAATGCCGGCAGGCTCGAAGCCGAGGCTTCTGTGCAGGGCGATGGAGCCATGCGAATCCTCATCGCCGATGACCGCCACCATGAGCCGGAAGTCCAGCGCCTCGCATTGTTCGATCAGCGCCACCAGAAGCGCGCGCCCGACGCCCTGTCCCTGGGCGGATGGCGCAACGTAGATCGAATCTTCCACTGTCGAGCGATAGGCAGGGCGTGGGCGATAGGCGCCCGCATAGGCGTAACCGAGCACTTCCCCACTGCGCTCCGCCACAAGATAGGGATAGCCGCCCTCCATAATGGCATTGCGGCGGCGCGCGATCTCGCTTTCCGACGGCGGCTCGAGTTCGAACGAGGCGGTGCCATGCGTCACCGCATGGGCATAGATCACCGCGATGGCGGAAATGTCTGTTTCGAGTGAAGGGCGAATGACGAAGCTCATGCACATTCTCTAGACCATTCTCAGGCCCATGAGGAAGTAGCGTCGGCTCGGCGGGACTGTCTTTATTCCTGCTAGGGCCTTAGCATGGGATGTCATGAGAGGGGGTTACGGGTGAACCAGCTCAGCCCGGGCGAAACGCCGCCGGCTATCACATCCCGTGTGCAGAACGCGGTCGTCTGGAGCGCGATCCTGGGCTCCAGCATGGTGTTTGCCGATGGCGCCATCGTGACCGTCGCGATCCCGCAGATGCGCGAGAGTCTGCAAGCATCCTTGTCCGAGATGCAGTGGGTTACCAATGCCTACGCGCTGACATTGTCCGCCTTCCTGCTTGTCGGCGGCGCGGCTGGCGACGCCTATGGTCTGCGACGAATCTTCATGATCGGCATTGCCTGTTTCGGCCTGACCTCCCTGTGGTGCGGCCTGTCCCAATCAGCCGGGATGCTGATCGTGGCACGGGCCTTTCAGGGTATCAGCGGCGCCCTGCTGGTGCCGGGATCCCTGGCCCTCATCAGTGCGCATTTCCCACCGGATGCCCGGGGCAAGGCCATCGGCACCTGGGCAGCCGCCTCCGCCATCGCGGCAGCTTTCGGGCCGATCCTCGGGGGATGGCTCATCGATGTTGGACCGTGGCAGGCGATCTTCTGGATCAACCTCCCGGTTGCCGCGCTGGCGCTCTGGCTGTGCGGACGACATGTGCCGGACAGTCCCGTTCGGGAAGACACCGCCATGGACTGGCTCGGAGCCGTCCTCGCCGTCCTGGGCTTGGGCCTCCTCGCCTATGGACTGACGGCGCTGGGTGACCGGGAGAGTCAGCGGAGCATCGCCATCCTGCTGACATTGGCCGGTGCCGTGATCCTCATCCTCTTCGTGTTGCACGAGCGGCGCAGCACCGCCCCGATGATGCCCCTCGACCTGTTTCGTGTCTCGGCCTTCGCCAACGTCAATGCGCTGACGCTATTGCTTTATTTCGCGCTGAGTGGGGCTCTCTTCTTCTTGCCCCAGGCGCTGATCGAAGCCCATGGCTATTCGGCCGCCAGAGCAGGGTCCGTGTTCCTGCCGTTCACTCTTGTCATGGCCGTGCTCTCCCGCCTCGGCGGTGTTCTGGCCGACCGGTTCGGCACGCGCATGCTCCTCACCGTTGGTCCGCTCATCACGGCTTTGAGTTTCGCGCTTCTGGCCCCTGCCGTCTTTCACGGAAGCTATTGGCTGGCGGTCGTGCCGATCATGGCCGTGATGGGATTAGGCATGGGCATTACCGTCGCGCCCTTGTCGACGACGGTGATGAATGCCGCTCCCGCCGACCGGATCGGCGTGGCGTCGGGCATCAACAACGCGATCTCCCGCGTGGCGGGTCTCATCGCTGTCGCCGGTCTCGGCGTCATTGCCACCTTGGGCTTCCAGTACGCCGCCTCATGGGTGAGCCCAGAAGCCGCGGATCTCTTCGGGCAGGCGACGTTCGGCACTCCCCTGCCGTCCGAGGCTAGAACCGACGCCATGCACAACACTTACACCGCCGCCATGGCCGGCGGTTTCGGGCTCGTGGCCCTGATCTGTGCTGCGGCGGCTGTTGCGAGCGCCTGGTTCGGCCACCGCTCGGCGCAGACCTGATCCCAAAACAAAAGCCCCGGCTTTTCAGCCGGGGCTTCGCGATCAAGCGATCCGCTCGATCCTTACTGGTTGCGGTTGCCCACAAGAGCCAGGAGGAACTGGAACATGTTGATGAAGTCCAGGTACAGCGTCAGGGCGCCGAACACGGAGACCTTGGCGGCGGCTTCAGAGTCGAAGTTGCCGTACAGGTACATCTCCTTCAGCTTCTGCGTGTCGTAGGCGGTGAGGCCTGCGAAGATCAGCACGCCGATCACCGAGATGCCGAACTGCAGCATGCTCGACGCGACGAAGATGTTCACGATCGAAGCCAGGATCAGGCCGACGAGACCCATGATCAGGAACGAGCCCATGCCGGACAGGCTGCGGTTCGTGGTGTAGCCCCAGAGCGACAGCGAGCCGAAGGCCGCGGCCGTGATGAAGAACACCTGCACCACGCTCGCACCGGTGTAGCGGATCAGAAGCGTCGAGAGCGAAGCACCCATCACCGCCGCAAAAGCGAAGAAGGTGGTGCGGGCCGTCGCCGCGGACATCCGGTCCATGCGGAACGAGAAGAAAAAGATGAAGGCCAGAGGCGCCAGCGCCACAACCCACATCAGGGGCGAGCCATACAGCGTCGCGCCGAACTGGGTCAGACCGACACCACCCATCCGGGCAACCGCTTGCGACGGATCGCTCGTGGTGGCCAGCATGTTGATGCCGAGCGCGACCAGGGCCGAGATGGCAAGGCCCAGGACCATGTTGTTGTAGACGCCGAGCATGAAGGCGCGCAGGCCCTGATCGACCTGAGCCGCCGTCCGGGCAAAGCCGGTGCCATAGGCGTTTTGGTTTTGCTCATACGGTTGCATCGGAGTCCTTTCTCGCGGTGTCCCGTTGTTCCCTCGAAAGGCTGGGTTCAGCCCTCGGCCGCCGCGTGGGGCGACGACAGCTAAAATATGAGAGGTCGGGCCTTTTTCTGCAAGAGGCAAGGTCAAGCTTCAATTCTTCGTGAAGCAAGAAAAATGAAGAGCAGAGTTGATGCTGCTCCTCACAAAGCTTTTCACGCTCCTTTATAACGCGCTCGCGCTCGCCAGCGCTCAAAGGTTTCTTAAATACTGGGCCGGCTTTTGACTGAGAATTCGCCAGGTTCCGACCAGGCCTAATCCGACACTCACCAGAACGGCCAAGGCTGAAGCCAGGATGGCGCCCGACAAATCTAAGGTAAAGCTTAGGTTCATGACCCGGTCGACGATGAAATAGGCCGCGAGCGAGCCGGCGAGGAGACCGAATACGGCTGCGGCAAGCCCGAGCAGCCCATATTCGAGCGCATAGGCCGAGAGCAGCCGGGCCCGGGTCGCGCCCAGCGTCTTCAGCACCACCGCATCGTAGAGCCGCGCCCGGTGGCCGGCTGCCAGGGCACCGGCCAGCACCAGAAGGCTCGCGATCAGCGCGATGGAACTCGCGCCGCGAATCGCCATGACGAGCTGCGAGACCACATCGTTGACCGCCTCCAGGGCGTCCTTCACCCGCACGCTCGTGACCATGGGATAGGCCTGGGCGGAGCTGCGCAGGATGCGGGCATCGAGGGCCTCATCGGAGCCGTTCGGGAAGGTGACGGTGGCCAGATGCGTATGCGGCGCGCCGGCAAAGGTGTTGGGCGAGAACACCATGACGAAGTTGATGCCCATGCTTCGCCACTCCACCTCGCGCAGGTTCGAAATGGTGGCGGAGATGTCGCGCCCGAGCACGTTGACGGTGATCTCATCACCGATCTTCAGCCCCAGGCCCTCGGCGATCTTCCGGTCGAAGGAAACCAGCGGCTTGCCGCGATAATCCTCGGGCCACCAATCGCCCTGGACGATCTTCGAGCCCTCCGGCGGTACCTTGGCATAGGTGATGCCGCGATCGCCCGAGAGTACCCAGGCGATGTCCTCCTCGGCCTTGATCTCGGCCACGGGCCGGCCGCCCAGCGTCACGAGACGGCCGCGCATCATGGGCACGCGCTCGATCTGCGCATCGGACGCCTGTTGCTTCAGGAAGCCCTCGAAGGCATCCGCCTGCTGGTTCGGGATGTCGAGGAAGAAGAAGCTTGGTGCCCGCTGCGGCAGGCTCTGGGTGAGCTGGCGCGTCAGGTTGGTGTCGATGAGCGCGAGCGTAACCAGGAGCGTGATGCCGAGGCCCAGCGACAGCACGAGCGAGGGCGTGAGCGCGCCGGGCCGGTGGATGTTGGCGAGCGCAAGACGCGGCGCCGTCCTGCGCGGACGCGGCAACCGGCGGGCCAGCGCCATGATGCCCATGGCGACAATGCGCAGGAGCAGGAAGGAGCCAGCGGCGGCGGCTACGAACATCAGGGCCACCCGCCGGTCATAGGCCGCCAGCACCGATAGTCCGACGAGCGCCACGACGGAGAACGCCAGGGCCGTCACATAGCGTTTGCGCGGCCAGCGCCGCTCCGGGTCGATCTGGTCGCGGAACAGGCCTGAGACCGGCACGTCGTGAGCTCTTCCCAAAGGCGCGATGGCGAAAACCAGGGCGGTGAGCGCCCCATAGAGCAGCGCGATGCCGAGCTCGCTCCAGGCCAGGGTCGGCTGAATCGGGATCGGCAGGAGATGGCCGAACAACCCGGTGATCACGAACGGCAGGGCCGCCCCGAAAGCGAGCCCGATGCCGATGCCCACGATGGCGATCAGCATCACCTGGGTGAGGTAGAGCATCACCACCTGCCCGCCCGGCGCGCCGAGGCTCTTGAGGGTGGCGATGGAGGCGCGCTTGCGGTCGACGAAGCCGCGCACCGCATTGGCGACGCCGACGCCGCCCACGAGCAGGGCCGTGAGGCCGACGAGTGTGAGGAACTGGGTGAAGCGCTCGATGTTGCGGGCAAAGCGCGGATCGGCATTCAGCCGCGTGCGGATGTTCCAGCCCGCCTCCGGCAGGACGCGGTCGGCCTCCGCCTCGATCCGGGTCAGCCCTTCTTCCGTCGATTGCTCGGGTAGCACCGTGAGTCTGTAGGTCCAGCGCACGAGGCTGCCGGGCTGCACGAGGCCGGTTGCATTCAACGCTTCCTGCGAGAGCAGGAGCCGCGGCCCGAAGCCGATGCCGTCGGCGATCTTGTCGGGCTCCGACACGAGCCGCGCCCGCAGTTCCACATTGGCGGCGCCCACCGTCACCCGGTCACCGACTTTGAGATCAAGGCGCGCCAGCAGCGCCGGATCGACCGCCGCGCCGAAAGCACCGTTGCGCTCGGCAAAGAGCTCGGCGGGGGCAAGCTGCGGATCGGTCTCGAGCGCGCCGACCGTGGGATAGCCGCCATCGACCGCCTTCATCTCGACCAGACCGGAACCCTTGTCGCCGGCCACCGCCATGGCCCGCATGGAGGCGATCACGTTGACCCGGCCCTTCGATTCCAGGAATGCCCGCTCCGGCGCCGCCGCCTCGCGCTGGATCAGGGAGAAGGCCATGTCGCCGCCGAGAATGCGGCGTCCCTCACGGGAAATGCCCTCGGTGAGCGACCGGGACAGGGACGAGACGCTGGCAATCGCCGCAACGCCCAGCGCAATGCAGGCAAGGAAGATCCCGAAGCCTTTGAGCCCCGCGCGCAGCTCGCGGAAAGCGAGGCGCAGCAGGAGCGGCAGGCGGGACGAGGAAGAGCGCTTCTGCGGCGTGGCCGGAAGGGTGCCGTGCATGGGATTTTCCTTAGGCGACAATGGAGGCGGCGTCGGCCTCCAGCTGGCCGGAGCGCAGGCGCACCATGCGGTCGCAGAGGCGCGCGAGGTTGAGGTCGTGGGTCACGAGCACCAGGGTCGCGCCCCGGTCGCGCTTCAAGGCGAAGAGCAGGTCGATGATGGACCCGCCCGTGTTCTCGTCGAGGTTGCCGGTGGGCTCGTCGGCCACGAGGATCGCCGGATTGGGCACGATGGCGCGGGCAATCGCCACGCGCTGCTGCTCGCCGCCGGAGAGCTGCGCCGGATAATGGTGCAGGCGAGACCCAAGGCCCACGGCCTGCAGCTCGGCCTCAGCCCGCTCGAAGGCCTCATCCTCGCCCGCAAGCTCCAGGGGCAGCGCCACGTTTTCCAAGGCCGTCATGGTGGGCACGAGGTGGAAGGACTGGAACACGATGCCGATGCGGCGGCCGCGAAAGCGCGCCAACGCATCCTCGTCGAGGCCCGACAGGTCGGTTCCGTCGACGATGACTTTGCCTGAATCGGGGCGCTCCAATCCTGCCATGGTCATGAGCAGGGTCGACTTGCCGGAGCCCGAGGGGCCGACGAGCCCCACCGCTTCGCCCTTGGGGATGTCCAGGGAAATTCCCTTGAGGATATGCACCCGCGCGGCCCCGCGCCCGAGGCTCAAATCGACATCGTGCAGCGCGATGGCCTTGTCCTGCATGCCTGTTCACCCGATCTGTTGGAAACTTGGAATTCACCCGGTTCTAGTCCGGCATAGATGGGAAGCCTATCGATGAAGCGCCAATCCGGCCCATTCATGACGATCATATTTGCGTGTGCGGCGGTCCTCGCCGCCATGATCGTCCCTCCCTCGGAGACTCACGCGCAAGGCCAGCCGATCCGCCTCGTGGCGCTCGGCGACAGCCTGAGCGCAGGCTACGGCCTGCCGCAGGAGGCGGCTTTCCCAACGGTGCTGGAGCGGGCGCTCAAAGCGAAGGGTTACAAGGTGGAGATCACCAATGCGGGCGTCTCCGGCGACACCTCCTCCAGCGGCCTCGACCGGCTCGACTGGTCCGTGCCCGACGGCACCGACGGGGTGATCTTGGAGCTCGGCGCCAACGACATGCTGCGCGGGCTCGACCCGGCGCTCACCCGCAAGAACCTCGAAACCATCGTCGAGCGGCTGAAAGCCCGCAACATCCCGGTGATGCTCGCCGGCATCTATGCCTCGCGCAATCTCGGCCCGGATTACATTGCGAAGTTCGATCCAATTCATCAGGACATTGCGAAGAAGCACGACCTTGTGCTCTATCCCTTCTTCCTGGACGGAGTCGCCGGCGATCGCTCCCTCAACCTGCCCGACGGCCTGCACCCGACGGCCAAGGGCGTGGAGATCATCGTCGAGCGCATCCTGCCCACCGTCGAGAGCTTTCTCGCCCGCATCGCCCAGCGCTGATCGTCGTCAGCGCCCCCTACTTGCCTGAACGCGGCGGATCGCACCGTCGCGAGGAGCCAAAGCCTATGGAATATCGCCGCCTCGGCCGCACGGACCTCAATGTCAGCCTCATCTGCCTCGGCACCATGACCTGGGGCCAGCAGAACACGGAGGCCGAGGGCCACGCGCAGATGGATTACGCCCTCGACCAGGGCGTCAACTTCTTCGACACGGCCGAGCTCTACTCGATCCCGCCTCGTGCGGAGACGCAAGGCTCCACGGAGCGAATCATCGGTTCGTGGTTCAAGGCGCGGGGCAGCCGCGACAAGGTGATTCTCGCGTCAAAAGTGGTCGGCCGCTCCGACAACACCTGGTTCCGGGACGACGGCTCGAAGGCAGAGCTTTCGCGCGTCCAGATCGAGGAGGCGGTGAACAAGAGCCTCAAGCGGCTCCAGACCGACTACATCGACCTTTACCAGATCCACTGGCCCGACCGCCCCATGCCATGGGGCTCGAACCCGACGATCTTCCGCCATCAGGAAGGAAAGTCCCACCCCATCGCCGAGACGGTCGAGATCATGACCGACTTGGTGAAGGCCGGAAAGATTCGCCATTTCGGCCTCTCCAATGAGAGCGCCTGGGGCACCATGACCTTCCTCAAGCATGCGGATTCCAAGGGTCAGGCGCGGGTGCAGTCGGTGCAGAACGCCTACAACCTCCTCAACCGCACCTACGAGGTGGCACTGGCTGAGGTGACCATGCAGGAGAATGTGAGCCTGTTGGCCTATTCGCCGCTGGCTCAAGGCTATCTCACCGGCAAGTATCTCGACGGCGCACGCCCGCCGGGAACCCGCACGACCCTGTTCGGCCGCGGCCAGCGCTACGAGAATGCCACCGCCGAGGCGGCGATCCGCAAGTACATCGCGCTCGCGAAGGAGTTCGGCCTCGATCCGGCCCAGATGGCGCTGGCCTTCGTCAACTCACGCCCCTTCGTGACGTCCAACATCATCGGCGCCACCTCCATGGAGCAGCTGAAGACGGACATTGCCTCGATCGGCGTGACGATCACGCCGGAGCTGGAGAAGCGCATCGACGCGATCCACGTCGAGCACTGCAATCCTTGTCCGTAACAATGCCAGCGTCATCCCGGATCGGCTTAGGCCGTCCGGGATGACGCTTCATGATCCGGAACAAACCCGGCCACCAATCGTCTGAGTTGGCATCAGCAAATCTCGAGAGGTGCCGCATGCCACGTCTGTTCACCGGCATCGAAATCCCGCCCGAGATCGCCCTGGCCCTGTCGGGCTTTCGCGGTGGGATTCCCGGTGCGCGCTGGGTCGAGCCCGAGAACTACCACATCACCCTGCGCTTCATCGGCGACATCGACGAGCGCATGGCCGACGATGTCACGTCGATTCTCGGCGAAAGGCGCCAGCGCGCGCCGCTCAGCATTACAATAGACGGGCTCGACAGCTTCGGGGGCTCGAAGCCTCGCGCAGTGTTCGCCCGTACTGCAGTCAATGGCGAGTTGAGCGAGCTGCAGGGGGAGCAGGAGCGCCTCCTGCGCCAGGCGGGTCTGCCGCCAGAGACTCGCAAGTTCACGCCGCACATCACATTGGCGCGCCTGAAGCAGGTCTCCCCGGTCGACGTCGCGCATTACATTGCGACTCACGGCCACTTCCCCAAGCTCACCTTCACGGCAGATCGGTTCGTGCTCTACTCGTCACGCGCCTCCATGGGCGGCGGTCCCTACATTGTCGAGGCAGCCTATCCCCTGAGCTAGGGCTCGACGTTTCGACGCAAGAGCGTTACAGCCACGGTCATGGCGTCTCTCATCTTCATCACCCATCCCGAAGTGGTCATCGACCCGAACCAGACCATCACCGAATGGCCCCTGAACCCCGTCGGGCACGCCCGCATGGAGCGGTTCGTGGATCTGCTCGCAGACCGTAACGTCACGTCCGTTTATGCGAGCACCGAAAGGAAGGCGACGGACGGCGCTGCCATCGTGGCGGAGCGGCTCGGCCTCTCCTATGCGACGCATGAGGATCTCGGGGAGAACGACCGCTCGTCGACCGGTTTCATCGCGCCGCCGGAGTTCTGGGACGTGGTGCGCGAATTCTTCGGCCGCCCCCACGAGAGCATCCGCGGCTGGGAGCGCGCCATCGACGCGCAGACGCGCATCGTGAATGCCGTCAGCCGGCTCCTGCGCGAGGACCAGACCTCCGGCGACACGGTCGTCGTGTCCCACGGTGCCGTTGGCTGCCTGCTCACCGCACACCTCCAGCAGGTGGAGATCGGGCAGGAAAGCCGCCCGCAGCATCCCGGCGGCGGCTGCTTCATCGTCATTGATCGCGAGACGTTCACGCTGACGCAGGACTGGCGCGCCATCGAGGATGGGTTCGGGGACTAGCGTTTACTTAGCCACTGTCATTCCGGGGCCGCGCAGCGGAGCCCGGAATCCATAAACATGACGTTCAAAATAGAGGCGATCAGCGTCACGCCTTTTCTGCACTGTTAGCGGTTATGGATTCCGGGCTCGCCTGCGGCGCCCCGGAATGACAGTCACCGTTTTGCACTTGCTTCCATCAACCCTTCAGACTAGCCCCTCCTCACGACAGACAGAACTGAACCGATCCCATGATCCGCATTCCTCTTGCGCAAGCAGCGCCGGGCATCGCCCTCTGCGCAGGCATCGCGCTCGCCGCCATGGGACTTCAGCGGCTCGAGGAGCACTGGACCGGCCGCGCTTGGCTCGAAGCCCTCGTCATCGCAATCCTGCTCGGCACCCTCATCCGAACCCTCTGGACGCCCGACCGGCGCTGGGCGCCCGGCATTGGGTTTTCCGCCAAGACCCTGCTTGAGTTCGCCGTGATGCTGCTCGGCGCCTCGATCAGCTTCCAGGCCGTGCTCGATGCCGGCCTCGGGCTCATCCTTGGCATTGCCGTGGTGGTAGCCTTGGCGCTTGGCACAAGCTACGCCCTCGGGCGGATACTCGGTCTGCCGAAGCGCATGGCCGTGCTGGTGGCCTGCGGCAACGCAATCTGCGGCAACTCAGCGATCGCGGCGGTGGCGCCGGTGATCGGAGCCAAGCCTGCGGACGTCGCTTCCTCCATTGCCTTCACGGCCATTCTCGGCGTGATCGTGGTGCTCGCCCTGCCCCTGCTGGTGCCGCTCATCGGCCTCTCAGTGACGCAATACGGCGTGCTGGCCGGTTTGACCGTCTATGCGGTGCCGCAGGTGCTGGCTGCCACGGCTCCGGTCGGCCTCGTGAGCACGCAGCTCGGCACGCTGGTGAAGCTTGTGCGCGTGCTCATGCTCGGTCCGGTGGTGATCGCGCTCTCGGTCTTGGCAGGCCGGCAGGGGGTTGAAGGAGCGAAACCAAGCCTCGCCTTTGGTCGGCTCGTGCCCTGGTTCATCATCGGCTTCTTGAGCCTCGCGCTGCTGCGCTCCCTCGGCGCCATTCCCGAAGCGCTCCTGCAGGTGGTAATGCCGATCACGACATTTCTCACCGTGATCGCGATGGCGGCGCTGGGGCTCGGCGTCGATCTGAAGGTGCTGGCCAAGGTCGGAGGACGGGTGACGCTTGCCGTGACACTCTCGCTTCTCGTGCTGATTGCGATCAGCCTGGGGCTCATTCGGCTGCTCGCCATTCCTTGAGCCCTTGAAACTGCACGCTGCCGCTTCATCACTAGAGAACATCACTTCTCAAGGTGAAGGCCGCTCATGCCCCGCTTGTCCGATACCGAACGCCAGGAACTTCTGCCCGCCCTCGACGGCTGGGCAATGGTCGAAGGCCGCGATGCGATCACCAAGCGCTTCGTCTTCGACGACTTCAGCCAGGCCTTCGGCTGGATGACCCGCGTGGCGCTCGCAGCCGAGGCCATGAACCATCACCCCGAATGGTCGAACACCTACAACAGGGTCGAGGTCACCCTTGCATCCCACGACGCCAAGGGACTCACGCGCCGCGACGTCGAACTGGCGCAGCGCATGGACCAGATGGCCGCCGGGCTGGTGAAGAGATAGACCATGGCGGAACCCCGCATCCGGACCGGTGGCTGCGCCTGCGGCCAGCTGACGTTCAAGACCACGGGCGAACCGAAGCGCGTGGGCCTGTGCCATTGCATGACCTGCCGCAAGATCAGTGGCGCCCCTTTCAGCGCCTTCGTGATCTACCCCGTCGATCAGGTGACGATCACGGGCGAAACGAGGACCTGGTCCGCCACGCCGGAATCCGAGCGCTGCTTCTGCGCGACTTGCGGCTCGCAGGTGTTCGACCGGGATGCAGGCGACGAGATCGAGATCAAGCTCGGCGCGTTCGAAGAGCCCAATCTGTTTACGCCCACCTACGAGGCCTGGACCAAGCGCCGCGAAGCTTGGCTGTGCACTCCGGATCTCAAAAGCTTTTCTGAGAACCGGGAATAAACGCATGAGATCGGAGCTTCTAATCCGCCCAGCCGTCCGCCATGATGCTGAAGCCATCAGCCGAGTGATTGTCAGGGCTCTTCGGGAAACCAATGCCCAGGATTACCCGCCCGAGATCATCGCTTCCGTTGCTACCAACTTCTCCCCTGAGCGGGTGAGCGAGCTGATGGGAGCACGTGAAGTTCTGGTTGCTGTTTTGACAGACGAAGTCGTGGGAACGGCAAGCTTGCAAGGTGCCGTCATTCGGACAGTCTTCATTGCTCCAGATCATCAAGCTCGTGGCATCGGAACGGCCTTGATGCAGGAACTCGAACGAAGGGCTCGCCAGGGTGGGATTGCACACCTGATGGTTCCCTCTTCCATCACGGCTGAGCGCTTTTACGCAAAGCTCGGATTCTCAGCTATCCGCGATGAATACCATGGTGCTGAGAGAACCATCATCATGCAGAAGGTCTTAGGGGAAGCTGCTCCTTAGAGCAGCTTCCAGCTTGATCTTTACTTCGGCTGCATGCGCAACGCACCGTCGAGGCGGATGCCTTCGCCGTTGAGCATGTCGTTCTCGATGATGGCCTTGACGAGGTTGGCGTATTCCTCAGGGCGGCCCAGACGGGACGGGAATGGCACATTGGCTTCCAGCGCCTTGCGGTAATCCTCCGCAATACCCTCGAACAGCGGCGTGTGGAACAGACCCGGCATGATGGTCATCACGCGGATGCCGAAGCCCGAAAGATCGCGCGCGACGGGAAGCGTCAGGCCAAGCACGCCGCCCTTGGAGGCAGCATAGGCCGCCTGCCCGATCTGCCCATCTTGGGCTGCCACCGACGAGGTGTTGACGATGACGCCGCGCCCGCCGTCGGGCGTCACGGGATCCAGGCCAGCCATGGCGGCGGCGCATTTCGAAATCATCGCATAAGTGCCGATGAGGTTGATCTCCACAGCGCGGCGGAAGCTCGCGAGATCGTGCGGGATCAGCTCGCCGGTCTCGCGCTTCTTCGCCACCGTGCGCTTGCCCGGCGCGATGCCGGCGCAGTTGACGAGAACGCGCTCGATGCCGTTCGCCGCCCGCGCCTCAGAGAGCGCCGAATCGATGGAGGCCTCGTCGGTCACGTCGGCCCGGCAGAAGACGCCGCCGATGTCGCGGGCAACCTCGCCGCCGCGTTCCGCGTTCATATCGAGAATGGCCACCTTCGCGCCGTTGGCCGCGAGCATGCGGGCTGTGGCCTCGCCGAGGCCCGAAGCGCCTCCGGTGACGATGGCTGCCATCAATTTGTCGAGCTTCATCGCTTTTCTCCCTGGGTCGAAGCCCGTCTTACGGTATCTTCGACGCAACGGGAACGCAGACCATGGAAGGAACGGACCGGATGAGCGACCCCTTCGTGAAGCCTTTTACCAAGGCCGAGATGGAGGCCATGCGCGAGGCGACCCGCGACGAGGAGGGCCTCAAGCGCCGCTTCTGGGAGAAGTTCAAGCGCGTGGCCGGCAAGATCCCCTTCGCGGAAGATCTCGTTGCGGCCTATTTCTGCGCCACCGACCCATCGACTCCGAGCCGCGTGAAGCTGATTCTCATCGGGGCCATCGCGTATTTCGTGTTCCCGACCGATGCGATCACCGATCTTCTGCCCTTGATCGGCTTTGCCGACGATGCAGCCGTGCTCGCCGCAGCCATCACCCAGGTGGCCGGCTCGATCACGGAAGAGCACAAAAAAAAAGCCAGGAAAACGCTGGCGGACGCCCTCACTTAAGCTTGGCTACAGTTGCGGCAAGTTCGTGCAAATTAAGAATATGTACTTATTGCAATGTTATTTCTTGTCACTATAAGTGATTCCGTTAGCATCAAAGTGATTTCAACTCCTCCAGCGAATTTCAAAAACGACAAGCTTTGAAGGATACTACAAGGGGTCGCGCAAGCGGCCCTTTTTATTGTGTTCTGGTTCAGCCTGAACCGGCATCCTTGAAGCAACCGCCACGTTTGGACGCATCGCCAATCGCCCGCTAGCGTCTTAACGGGGTCGGTGAAAAGTTCTTAACCATCCGGCTTTATGGTCCGCCCCATGACTCCTGCATCTTTCCAGCGCGGCATCGCCGCGGGCATCCTTTCCGCCCTCGTCGTAATCGGAACCGGACCTGCAGCCCTGGCTCAGGCCCAGCGTTCGACCCGTTCGACCCCGGCCAAGCCAGCGGCCAAGCCGGCTCCGGCTAAGCCCTCCGCCACGAAGACCACGCCGGCCAAGCCCGCTGCTGCGGCAGCCGCAGCCGGGGCGGCGGCTGCCGTTGCGGCCAAGCCTGCCCGCGCCACGAGTCCGGGCGGTTCGCTCGTGACGTCCTACGGCGACTGGGAGGTCTACATGGCCCAGAGCGGCCGCTCGAAGATCTGCTATGCGCTGAGCCGCCCGAAGGACTGGTCGCCCAAGAATGTCACCCGCGATCCGGCCTATCTGTTCGTCTCCTTCCGCCCGGCGGAGAACGTGAAGAACGAGGTGGCGTTCGAGTTCGGCTTCACAGCCAAGGAGAATGGCCCGGCCGAGGTCTCCGTCGGCAACACGTCCTATGCCCTCCTGGCCAAGGCCACCAATGCCTGGCTGAAGAATCCAGCCGAGGAAGGCCAGGCCATCGCCACCATGGCGAAGAGCGGCACCATGACAGTGAAGTCGCAATCCGCCCGTGGCTCGAACCTGACCGACCGCTATTCCCTCAACGGCTTCAGCAAGGCCCTGGAGCACGCCCGCAAGGAATGCGCGTCGTAAAACGCGCACGGTTGAAAAACAACATACCGATAAGCATCTTCCGGGCCTCAGGCCCGGATTTTGCGTTTACGCTCACTTTTCCGGCGCAATCGTGTTATATGACCGCCGAACTCCCAACAACGAAGGCATGATCTCCCATGGCGACGGTGCTCGACATCGCCAAGCGCAACCCCAATGCGGCTCCTGTTGCCGTCAGCGATGCCGCGCGCGCGGCCGGGTTCATCGAAAAGACCGCGGAGCTGAACGTGGTGGCCGGGGCTGCTCCAGGCGGCGCCTCGCTCGTGGGCCTCACCCGCGATCAGCTCAAGGACTCGTTGGCCGCCATCGGCGTGCCCGAGCGCGAGCACAAGATGCGCGTGGCCCAGCTTTGGCACTGGATCTATTTCCGGGGCGCAAAAGACTTCGCCGAAATGACCAACATGGGCAAGGAGCTGCGCGCCAGGCTGGCAGCCGCCTATACGCTCGCCCGACCGCAGGTGGTCTCCGAGCAGGTGTCGAAGGACGGCACCCGCAAGTGGCTGATCCGCATGGCCTCCACCGGCCCCCTCGACAAGGGCGCGGAGATCGAATGCGTCTATATCCCCGAGACCGACCGCGGCACGCTGTGCGTGTCGAGCCAGGTCGGCTGCACGCTCACCTGCTCCTTCTGCCACACGGGCACCCAGCGCCTCGTGCGCAACCTGACCTCGGCCGAGATCGTCGCGCAGCTGATCGTGGCCCGCGATGCCATCGGCGACTGGCCCGGCGCCACCCCGCCGGAAGGCGCCTTCGTGCCGAACGATGGCGGACGCTTCGTGTCCAACATCGTGTTCATGGGCATGGGCGAGCCGCTCTACAACACCGACAACGTGGTCGCTGCCATCGAGGTGATGTCAGACGGCGAGGGCCTGACTCTGTCGCGTCGCCGCATCACGGTCTCGACCTCGGGGGTCGTGCCGCAGATGGAGCGCCTTGGCGCCGAGGCCAATACGATGCTGGCGATCTCGCTTCATGCCGTGCGCGATGAACTCCGCGACGAATTGGTGCCGATCAACCGCAAATACGACATCGCGCAACTGCTCGATGCCTGCCGGGCCTATCCCGGCCTGTCGAATGCCCGCCGCATCACGTTCGAGTATGTGATGCTCAAGGGGGTGAACGATTCGGACGCCGATGCGCGCAAGCTCGTCCAGCTGCTGAAGGGCATCCCGGCGAAGATCAACCTGATCCCGTTCAATCCCTGGCCCGGCTCGAAATATGAGTGCTCGGACTGGGAGCGGATCGAGCGCTTCTCCGAGATCGTCTACCGGGCCGGCTATGCCTCGCCCGTGCGCACCCCGCGCGGCCGCGATATCCTGGCCGCCTGCGGCCAGCTCAAGAGCGAGACCGAAAAGCTGCGCGCCCGTGCCCGCATGATGGCCGAACAGGGCATCGGGGCTGAGGGGGTGTATGTGGTGGGGAACGGGGAATAAAACCTGAAAGGCATCGCGCTGCCCTTAAGCGCGGTGCTTTCTCCACAGCCTGACTGGCGGATGCTCTGAGGCTCCTTTACTTATGAGCCATGATCCGCTGGCTCATCCTTATCCCCTTCGCGCTTCTCATCGCCGTCGGCGCGAGCGGGACGTTCTTCCTCATCGCTTCCATAGTCGACCCGGTGATGGCGCTGCTGACCGGCGATACGCTGTTCGTCGGCTTCTGGTCGCTGATCGATGCGGTGTTTGCCGCCGAGGACCCAGGCCCGATTGTCGAGGACGCGTTCCTGGCGGTCGGCCGGATCATGTTCACGCTGCTGATCTTCCCGCCGCTGCTGGTCGCCATCGTCAGCGAGGTGCTGGGGATGCGAAGCCTCCTCTGGCACGTGCTCGCCACGGGCGTGCTGACCGCAGCCGTGCCGTGGATCCTGCGCGGGCAGGCCCGCATTGCGAGCCCCGAGGAGCTGCATGTGAGCTTCGTGCTGGGACTGACCGGCGCCGTGGCCGGCCTCGTCTACTGGGCCATCATCGGCGGGCGCGAGCCCAGGCGAAGGGAACCTACCGCGCCGTTGTCAGGATCTTGACGGCGAAGACCGAGAACAGGCCGGCGAAGGAATAGTCGATCCCCCGCATGAGCTTCGGACGGCCGCGCAGGAGAGAAATCAGCTTGTCGGCGCCCAGGATCATGAGCACGCCCATCGGCGTGTTGAGCGCGACGAAGTAGAAGCCAAGGAACAACAGCTTGTCGGCCGCATGCGGATCGCTGGCATCCACGAATTGCGGCAGGAAGGTCACGAAGAACAAAACCACCTTGGGGTTCGTGAGATTGATACCCACACCCATGAAGAAGGTCTTCCAGAACGAGACTTCCGCCCGGCCCTCCTCCTTCACGCTCAGGGCCGAGCCGTGCCGCACGGCATCGAACGCCATCCAGAGCAGGTAGAGCGCGCCAACAATCTTCAGCACCGTGAAGGCGGTGACGGAGGCCGCCAGGAGCGCCGAGAGCCCCAGCGCTGCGAGCAGCGTATGGACGCAGCATCCCGCCGTCGCACCCAGCATGGAGGCCATGCCGGCCTTGCGCCCCCCTGACATGGTTTTGGCCAGGAACAGGCTCATGTCAGGACCCGGCGTGATGAACAGCAGGATCGCGGCCAGAGTGTAGGTGAGCAGGGTACCGATGTCAGGCAGGAAGGTCATGGATACGTTTCCATCAAAGCGGCGGGATCATGCCTCAATCCCGTGTGCACGGCCACCCCAAAGCCGCTTGTTGAAACGCCGCCGCTGCTCCATGTGTTGATCCGGGCGGGGTAAGAAGAACCAAAAACCGCGAAAAAGGACAGACATGACCGCATTGCTCTCAGCCGCCCGGATCCGCTTAGGCCTGATGGGCCTGCTCCTGGCGTTCGGATTGTCCGCCTGCGGCATCAACAATGTCCCGACCCTCGAAGAGCAGGCCAAGGCCGCCTGGAGCGAGGTGCAGAACCAGTATCAGCGCCGGGCCGACCTCATTCCGAACCTCGTCGAGACCGTGAAGGGCTTCGCCCAGCAGGAGCGCGAGGTGCTGACCCAGGTGACGGAGGCCCGCGCCCGCGCCACGCAGGTTCAGGTCGACGCTTCCACGATCACCGACCCGGAAAAGTTCAGGCAGTTCCAGGAGGCACAGAACCAGCTCTCCGGCGCGCTGGGCCGCCTGCTCGCCACCGTAGAGCGCTATCCGGAGCTGAAATCCAACGCCAACTTCCTGGCCCTGCAATCGCAGCTGGAGGGCACGGAGAACCGCATCGCCGTTGCCCGGCGCGATTACATCTCCACCGTTCAGGCCTACAACACGGAGCTGCGCACGATTCCGGGCCGCTGGATCGCCGGCATTCTCTATCCGGAAGCCAAGCCCATGGAGACGTTCACCGCAACGGCCGGATCGGACCGCCCGCCGCCGGTAAAGTTCTGAACGGATGATAGGCATGCTGTCTTTCCCCTCCCCCATGAAGGGGAAGAGGGTTTTGGCGCTCCTTATCGCGGCCGTTCTCACGCTCCTCCTCTTCTCCTTCCCCGCCCTGGCCCAGACCTTCCCGCCCCTGACCGGCCGCGTGGTTGATTCAGCGAACCTTCTGAAGCCCGAAGAGCGGGCAGCCCTGGAGGCGAAGCTCAAAGCCCATGAGGACAAGACCACGGACCAGGTGGTGGTCGCGACCCTGCGTTCGCTGGAAGGCTATGAGATCGAGGATTACGCCAACCGCCTGTTCCGGCACTGGCAGCTCGGCCAGAAGGACAAGGACAACGGAGCGCTGCTCCTCGTGGCGCCGCAGGAGCGCAAGGTTCGCATCGAGGTGGGCTATGGGCTGGAGGGCGCCCTCACCGATGCCCTGTCGAAGATCATCATCACCACGGCCATCGCGCCCCAGTTTCAGAAGGGCAACTTCGCCGGCGGCATCGATGCGGGTGCGGACGCCATGCTGTCGATCCTCACGGGCGATGCGGAGGAATGGCAGCGGAGAGCGCAGGTGCGGGAGGACAGCACTACCGCCATCGATCCCGTCATGGCCTTCGTGATCCTGCTGATCCTGTTCTTCCTGATTTCGCGCATGATGGGCGCAGGCCGCCGGCAGGGCATGCGGCGGGGCCGCCATGGCCCGTGGATCGTCACCACCGGAGGATGGGGAGGCGGCGGAGGGGGATGGTCCGGCGGCAGCGGCGGCTTCTCGGGAGGAGGCGGCTCGTCGGGCGGCGGCGGCGCTTCGGGGAGCTGGTAGATGATCTCAAACGACGAACAGGCCCGTCTGGCGAGCGTGATCGGTGACGTGGAGGACGAGACCTCCGGCGAAATCGTTCTCGTGATTGCCGAGCAGGCCGGGCATTATCGTGCCGTTCCGCTGCTCTGGGGGCTGCTCGCGGCGCTCGTCACGCCTTGGCCCCTGATCTGGCTGACCAGCATCAGCACCTCGCGCATCTTCCTGATCCAGCTCGCGGTGGCGCTTGTTTCAAGCCTTGTCCTCTCCTGGCCGAAGTTGCGCTTCGCCATGGTGCCGCGTTCCATCAAGCACGCTCAGGCGCACGAGGCAGCCTCGCGCGAGTTCCTGCGGCGCGGGATGACCCGCACACGGGAGAAGACCGGGGTGCTGATCTATCTGGCGCTCGCCGAGCACCATGCCGAGATTCTGGCCGACACAGGCATTGCCGACCGGGTCGATCCAGGCGTGTGGGCCGGCATCGTGGCAGACCTGACGACGGCAATCCGCAACGACCGAATGATCGAAGGCCTGGAGGATGCCATCCGACGCACAGGCGCGATCCTGGCCCAGCACGCCCCTCCCCGCCTCGACGACGTGGACGAGTTGCCCAACAAAGTCATTCTTCTTGATTAAAGCCCCGGGCCTTTGGCAGCACCGAGGATGAGGCCCGGCCGGGTCGCGTCCGTGCCCTGCAGGAGCACCACATAGGCATCGCCGCCTTTGCGGGCCATGTCGAGCGGCACCTCGAAGCGGGCGGAGCCGCCGCGCCATTCGCCCACCCGGTTCAGGCCGCGCACCACATTGGCGTAGGTGATGGCCTTGCCCTTGTTCTCGCCGCGCTCGATCGGCACCGTCTGCGATCTCAGGACGGGCAGGATCCAGATTTCGGCCTCCCGCTGGGTGGTGTCGGGGGTCTCCTCGACGGTGATGGTGACCGTGTCGTTCTGCTCGTCGATGACGACATTCACCGGTAGGGCCTTGCGCCCCTTGGTGGTGTACTGGATCGCCTTCTCGACCTGAGCCCGGTCCGACCCGATGGAGGACTTCTTGCCGTTGACGATCATCTGCGGCGTGAAGACCTGCCGATCGCTGCGGGAATGGGCATAGGCCTTCTGCCGCTCGGTGAAGGCCACGTGGGCGAGCGTGTCCTTCCAGCCGAGATAATCCCAGTAATTGACCGGCAGCGACAGGGCGACGATGTCGGGCTGGCGGGAGAATTCGACCAAGAGCTCGTCGGCCGGCGGGCAGGAGGAGCAGCCCTGGCTCGTAAAGAGCTCGACCACCGCGCGGGGCGGTTCCGCCAGGGCGGGCTGCAGAAAGGCGGCAAATGCAAGGGCCGCCAGGGTCGCTTTCAATCGAGATACCATGATGCAAGCCATGGAACATGAATTCCGCATCAAGGTGAACTCACGTTACCTTGAGCGGTTTCAGGAACCCGCCAGCGGCGGTGCATCCACAGCCACTGCTCGGGATATTCCCGCACCCATTCCTCCACCACGGAGGTCATGGCCTGCATGGCGCCCTGCACGTTGATCTGCCCGTCCGGGTCGCGCGGCAGATCGAGAGGCGGCGTGAGCTGGAGGCGGAAGCGGTGGTTGGGCAGGCGGATCACCCGCACCCCGTGGACCGGGCAATCGAAGCGGCGGGCGAATTTTCCCAGGATCGGGTTCACCAGGGCCGGGCGGCCCATGAAGTTCACGATCACCCCGCGGGTGAAATGCTGGTCGATGAGCATGCCGAGATGCCCGTCCTTCTCCAGCGCGCCCTGCATGGCGAAGGCCGCGCCCTGGCGGGCCGCTTCGAGATTACCCATGGTCTCGCTACGGATCTCGTGCAGCACGCGGGCGATGGCCGGATCGTTGGGCGCACGGAACACCGCCGTGGTGTCGAGCCCGAAACGGGCCGCGCAGATCGCAGGCAATTCCCAGTTGGCCAGATGAGCCGAGAAGATGAGGCCGGGCTTGCCGTCGTCGCGTAAGCTGAGGAAGTGGTCGATGCCGTCGACCTCGGTGCGGCCGGGAACATCGCTCTCGGGATCGAAGTCGAACAAGCGCCCGAGATGCGGATATTCGCCAGCTGTGCGGCCGAGATTGTCCCAGGCTGCCATGGCAAGGGCTTTAACCTCGGCCTCCGACTTCTCCGGGTAGACCGCGCGGATGTTATTCAGAGCGGTCTTATGAGCGCGCAACAGAGGTCCGAAGGTGCGGGTCAGCGCCGCGCCCACCGCGCCGGAGCGCTCGGGGCCGAGCGCCCGCGCCAAGCCGAAGACGCCGCGCACGACGCCGACCATGACCGTCTCGGTGAGGCGCGAGACGAGGCTGCGGGGGCGATGGGGCTGCTGCACGTTTTTCTGAATCCCGGCCTGAGAAGAAGCTCCCCTGGTCTTTTCGAAGGCGAGCGGTTTCGTCAAGGTCTGCGGTCGCGGCGAATTGTTCGAGCGGCCGGCTTTCAGCTCAGAATGTCACGAGCACCTTGCCGAAGACCTTGCGGCCCTCGAGCCGCTCAAGCCCCTGCTGGAACTCATCGAGCGGGAAGACCGCGTCGATCACGGGGGTCATGCCTTGAGCCATCTTGTCCAGGGACTGGGAGATGTTCTCGATCCGGCACCCGAAGGACCCGAAAATCCGGTATTGCTGCTGGAAGAGCTGCATCAGGTTCATGGTGGTGGAGACGCCTGAGGTGGAGCCGCAGGTGACGAGGCGCCCGCCGCGCTTGAGGCACAGCAAGCTTCCGTTCCAGGTCTCGGCGCCCACGTGCTCGAACACCACATCGACACCTTTTCGCTTGGTCAGCCGGCGCACCTCGCCCTCGAAGCGCTCGGTGCGGTAGTTGACCACGTAGTCGGCGCCCAAGGCTTTGGCCTTCTCGCCCTTCTCGTCGTCACCCACCGTCGTATAGACCGTGCAGCCGATGGCCTTGGCCATCTTGATCGCCGCCGTGCCGATGCCGGAACCGCCCGCATGGACGAGAATGGACTCGCCGGGCTCGAGCTTCGCGTTGTCGAACAGCATGTGCTGCACGGTGCCGAAGCCGATGGGCGCGCAAGCCGCCTGCTCGAAGGAGACGCCCTTGGGCACCGGGATCACCAGGCGCTCGGGACGGTTGATCAGCTCGCGGGCGAAGCCGTCGATGTGGAAGCCCATGATGCCGGCGACGTTCTCGCAGAGATTATCCCACCCCTTCCGGCAGGCCGCGCAGTGCCCGCAGGTCTCGGCCCCGTACATGGTGACCGGGTCGCCCGCCTTGAACCGCGTGACGCCCTCGCCGACGGCCGCGATCTCGCCAGATGCCTCGACGCCCACCGCCTGGGGCATCTTGCGCTTGGCAAACGCCATGCCGCGAAAGCCCCAGACATCGAGGAAGTTCAGCGCCAGCGCCTTCACCCGCACCTGCACCTCGCCGGGCGCGGGCGGCGGCGGAGCGTCGATCTCGGTGATGCGAAGGTCACGGTCGCCGAAGAGCTGGAGGGAGCGCATGAAATGAAATCCTTGTCGTCGTCATGCCCGGCCTTGCTCCGGGGTGCCCCTTGCAGAGGAAAGACGTGGATGGCCATGACGGGAGAAACTGGTTGCGGGGGCTTAAAGGGCCAATGGAGGAATGGCAAGCCGTAGGCGGCTTCCCTCTCATTCAGTTCCATATAACAGTACAGAATTGTCTTCAGGTTAAGGGGCCCGGTCGTGAGCACCATTTCGGCAATCGTTACAGGTGCTCCTGCATGGGTCTGGGCCGTTCTTGCCTTGATCATCTATTTGGGCATGAGGGCCCTGAAACCCGGGAGCGGAAGCCCTGCGCGCTTCTCTGTCGTTCCAGGGATTTTTCTGACGACGGCACTCGGCACGCTTCTTCTTTCGTCCCGTCTCTCGGACATCCTTCCATTCTGGCTTGCCAGCTGTCTTTTAGGGATCGGAATCGGAGTTTTTTGGACCCAGCTTCTCCGAATCGACATCGACCGGACAGAAGGAATCATCCGGTTGCCGGGCACCGCGTTCTGGCTCGTGACGGGCCTTATGGTGTTCGGGATGCGATACGCCATCGAAGTCTACCTGGCCTTCAACCGAAACTTGGCCCAGGAGCCCTTCTGGTTTGCGCTGCCTTATGCCGTTATGGGCCTAGGCACGGGAATGAGTGCCGGGTGGTGGGCTACGCTGATGACCCGCTATCTGCGCGCCGCCGAGGCATGAGAGATGTGGCGCTGGTCACACGATCCCGGATCGGTTTCGCCGTCCGGGATGACCGTGCACTTACCGATGCACGCCCAGCATCGAGGTGAGGCCGCCGTCGATGGGCAGAACCGTGCCGGTGATGTAGGCGGCGGGCTCGGACAGGAGGAAGGCAGCGAGGCCGGCGATTTCCTCAGGCTTGGCGAAACGTCCGGCCGGGATCTGCTTTTCCATGTTGTCGCGATAGGCGGCGTAAGGCGCCATCATGTCCGTGTCAATGAAGCCCGGGGCGATCACGTTGACCGTGACGCCGCGCTTGGCGGTCTCGACGCTAAGCGTGCGGCAATAGGAGATCAGCGCACCCTTGGAGGCGGCATAGGCCGCGTTGCCGGGGTTGCCCTGGAGCGCCGCCACGGACCCGATGGCCACGATGCGGCCCTGCTTGGCGCGGATCATGCCGCGCATGAGCGCCTTGGCGATGCGGGTGAACGACCAGAAGTTCACCTGCATGGCGGCTTCGGCCTTGTCCTGCTGCATCATGGCGGCGAGCGCATCATAGGGCTGGCCGGCATTGTGGATGAGCCCGAAGAAGCTCTCGCCTTCCATGCTCTCGCAGAAGGCCTCCAACGCCGCCTTGTCGGAGAGATCGACCTCATGGGCCTTGATGGTGCGGCCGGCATTCGCCTGCATCAGCTCCTCGGCGAGTGCCTTCGCGGCATCGCCTGAGGAACGATAGGTGAAGTCGACATCGTGGCCGGCGGCCACGAGCGCCCGCACGATGGCGGCCCCGACGCCTTTGCCGCCGCCCGTCACCAGAACCCGTGTCATGATCTCAAGCCCCTTTCGGCTCGGCCCCGAAGACGAGGCAGGTGTTCTGGCCGCCGAAGCCGAAGGAGTTCGAGAGCACGTAGTTCACGCTTGCGTCGCGGGCGACGTTCGGCACCACGTCGAGCGGGATCGCAGGATCGGGCACCTGGTAGTTGATGGTCGGCGCGATGCGGCCGGTGCCGATAGTCATGAGCGACATCACCGCCTCCACCGCACCGGCGGCCGTGAGCGTGTGGCCGATCATCGACTTGTTGGATGAGATCGGAAGGTTCGCCATGCGCTCGCCGAACACGGCGGTGCAGCTCATGGCCTCCATCTTGTCGTTCTCCGGCGTTGAGGTGCCGTGGGCATTGATGTAATCGATATCCTCAGGCGAAACGCCCGCATCCTCCAGCGCCTGGCGGATCGCCGTGATGGCCGGCATGCCGTTCGGGGACGAGCGGGTGCGGTGGAAGCCGTCACCCTTCTCGCCGCAGCCGAGCACGTAGCCGAGGATTTTTGCGCCCCGCGCCTTCGCGCTTTCCGCATTCTCCAGCACGAGCGCCGCGCCGCCCTCGCCCATGACGAAGCCGTCGCGGTTCTTGGAGAAGGGTTTGGACGCCGCTTCCGGGTTCTCGTTCTGGGTCGAGAGCGCCGAGAGCAGGGAGAAGCGGATCAGCGATTCCGGGTTCACGGAGCCGTCGGTGCCTATGCAGAGCGCGGCATCCGTTTCGCCCCGGCGGATCGCCTCGACGCCGAGCTGGATCGCGGTGGCACCCGACGAACAGGCGGTCGACAGCGAGATCGGCGAGCCTCTGGTGCCGAAGCGGTCGGCCACCCGGTCGGCC
Organism: Microvirga soli; assembly: GCF_016734765.1. GTDB lineage: Bacteria > Pseudomonadota > Alphaproteobacteria > Rhizobiales > Beijerinckiaceae > Microvirga > Microvirga soli. Next base: position 44,515 of record NZ_JAERQE010000015.1, read on the forward strand.
ACCGTGCCGAAAATGAAGAGGTCATGCCACGGCTTGAAGCGGCCAGTAGCCGCGGCCTTGAGAAGATCCTTGTAAGTCACCTCATCGCCTTGGCCCGAAGCCTCAGCCAAGGCCTCGCGCTGCGGCCATTCCATCTCGACCGGCGGCACGGCGATGAACAGCGCGCCCGGGAAACCACTGGGTGCCAATCCCGACTGCCCCACTGCTTCCTCCGCCGCCAGCATGGCGAGCCGCTCGGACAGCATGGGGGCGCAGAAGGGCTCCACATCGACCGAGTCGATGGTGCCGGCAATGGTGGTGCGCAAGCCCTCGGTGGGAAAGCGCTCGATGCGGTGGATGCCCGACCGGCCGGCCGTCAATGCGGCCCAGGTGTCGTCCTTGCCCTGGCCGAGGGACGTGACCACGCCCATGCCGGTGACGGCAACGAGCGGGCGGCCCTGTTTGTCGCGAAGCGCCATAGCCTTCTCCTCAAGCCTTGGTGAGCCGGATGGCGCCTTCGCCGCGCCAATGTCCGATGGAGGTGACGAGCGCCTCGCTCAGGCCGCCTCCGGCGATCAGGCCGGCGGCCAGCGCGACGCCGATGGGCGCCTGGGCTTCCATGGTGTGGCCCACGAGATCGCCGGTCGCATGGATGGCCGCGCCGGGCGCGATGTCCTTGAGCGCGGCCCGCTCCTCGTCCGTGATCCCCTTGATGCCTGTGGCGCCGGAGAGCACGACATCAGGCTTGCCCCCGAGCTGCCGCGACAGGCCGTGAAGCGCACCTTCGACGCTGCCCGGCTGACGGCGGCTGCGGTCGGAGGCAACACCTGCGATAGCGGCAAGCGGCTTCGCGCCGCGCGCGGCGGCGTGTTCGCGGGATTCGAGCACCAGGAAGCAACCGCCTGATCCGAGGATCATGCCGCCACCTTCCGCGGGGCGCTCCCAGACTGAAGTATACGGCTTCTTCCAGAGGAAGCCGCCCATCTCGTAGATGAGGAGCACGTCGGGCCGCTCGGCATTGTACGAACCGCCGACGAGAAAGATGTCGTCCTGGCCCGAGGCGATGCGCTCGCGGGCGATGCGGATGGCATCGATGCCGCTCGATTCCTCGCCCATGAAGGTGCGGGACGCGCCGGTGACGCCGTGGACGATGGAGATGTTGCCGGCGAGCAGGTTGGAGAGCTGCGCCAGGAACAAGGTCGGGCGCAGGTCGCCCATCAGGCGCTCGTTGAGGAACACGCCAGGATTGTCGGCTTTGCGCAGCCCGGTGAGGATCTGACCGTCGACGGCATAATCCCGCTCGCCGCCGCCGGCCGAGACGATGAGCTGCATGCGGCCCTTGAGGTCCGCATCCTCTTTGGCGCCCGCTGCATCGAGGGCGAGGCCTGCCGCATAGCAGCCGAGCTTCTGCCACGGCTCCATCTGCCGCTGGTCGGATTTCTTCGGGATCTGCCGGTCCCATTCGAGGGTCACCGCCGGGTGGACCGGGAAGGGCTCGAAACTGGCCGCATCCGTGTTCGGGCTGCCGCCGGCAAGCGCCGTCAGGTGCGCCTCAAGGCCTTCTCCCGCCGAGGAGACGAGGCCCACTCCGGTAATGACGACGTCGCGCATCACACATTTTCCTCCAGGAGGCCGATGCGCTTGGCTTGCGCGCGCATCAGACCGTCCATGCCTTCCGGGAAGGGCATGATCCGGAAGCGCAGCTCCGCATCGCAGATCGGCTTGCCCTCGGCCGTGATCCTGGCCTTGGTCACCGCATAGCCCGAGCCTTCATGCTCCAGCGAAGCCGTGACGGTGAGCACCGTACCCGGTCCGACGAAGGTGCGAAAGCGCGCCTTGTCGACGCCCATCAGGAACGGCATGTGGGTGAAGCCCATCAGGCCCAGCACGAGATAGCCGGAGGCCTGGGCCATGGTCTCGGTGAGGAGAACGCCGGGCACGAGGGGGTGGCCGGGGAAATGCCCTTCGAAGACCGGGCTTTCCTGGGGGACGACGGACGACACCTCGATCCGCTTGGTCTCGCGGTCGAGGCTCGTCACCTGGTCGATCATTTCAAAATATTCGAGGCGCATCCGGATCCCCTACCCTATCGCCCCCGGCGAATTCAATGGGAAGAGAATCCATGAGGCGGGGCCGCTTGATGGATCGCCTCTTCGGACCGGCTCGATCAGCCGGCCCGCCGGGATTGTTTGATCAGGCCTGCTTGGCGGCCACCAGCGCGTCGATGCGCGCCACGAGGTTCTTCAGGACGAAGTATTCCTCGGCCGGAGCCTTGCCCTCGTTCACTTCCTGGGTCCACTGCTCCAGGGGCAGCTTGATGCCGAAGGCCTTGTCGATCGCGAATGCGATATCGAGGAAGGCGAGCGAGTCGATGCCCAGATCCTCGATGGCGTGGCTCTCGGGGGTGATCTGCTCACGCGGAATATCGGCGGTCTCTGAAATGATGCCGGCGACGGTCTCGAAGGTGGACGCCATGACGCCGCTCTCCTGATGTGCATGTTGGTCTCAACGAGGCGGCGCCGGCAAGCTCGGGGATGCCCCGGTGTCCAGACGCTCATTTCGTCGAGGAGGGTTGTTTCGAAGCGCACCCCTTACACGACAGGCGCCGGACCGGCAACCGATTGGTTGTATCGGGTCGAATCGTCCTTGCCGGGAGAGCGGGAACTTTCCCCGCGGCACCGGCATAGGCATCAGCCGATTGATTATTCGGCCCCCATCGTCGATAAGGGCCGCCTTCGGGCTTCAACCGAATGATCTTACATCAAAAGAGATTGCTGGATCGACGTGCTCAACAGGTTCCTCAAGCCTGAAGTCCGCTATGCCCGCCGCATGGCCCGGATCGCCCGATGGGACAGACCCGTCGAGGGGCTGTGGGGACGTATGTCCGCCTGGGCCCACATGCTCATCGCCGATCACGGCGTGTTCCGCCTCTTCTACCTGAACAAGCACCCGGTCACCGACCGGCTCTGGCGCTCGGCCCAGCCGGCACCGCACCAGATCGCAGCCCTCAAGGCCGAGGGCATCAAGACCATCATCAACCTGCGGGGCGGCCGGGAGCACGGCTCGTGGCAGCTCCAGAAGGAGGCCTGCGACCGGCTCGGCATCCACCTGGAAGAATTCGTGGTGCGCTCCCGCGGGGCGCCGGACCGGGAGACCCTGCTCTCCGCCAAGAAATTCTTCGACACCATCGAGTACCCGGCGGTTCTGCACTGCAAATCCGGGGCGGACCGGGCCGGCTTCGTGGCGGCCCTCTACCTCATCGTTTACGAGGGCAAGTCCATTGACGAGGCCCAGCAGCAGCTATCCATGCGCTATGGGCACTTCCGGTTCTCGAAGACCGGCATCCTGGACGAGTTCTTCGATCTCTACCGCCGCGAGGGCGAAGCTGAGGGCATTCCGTTCCTCACCTGGATCGAAACCCGGTACGACGCGGACGATCTGGAGCGGAATTTCCGATACGGCTTCTGGTCCCATCTTCTCGTCGACAGGATCATGCGGCGCGAATAGGCCGCAGGCCCCGTGTCAGGAGACCGCTAGGCTGGGCTCGCTGTCGTCGGAGAGCTGCAGGCGGTGCAGGCGGGCATAGGCCCCCGCCTTGGCGATGAGAGCCTCGTGCGAGCCTGTTTCCGCAACCCGCCCCTTTTCCATCACGACGATCTTTTCCGCATTGCGGACCGTCGACAGGCGATGGGCGATCACCAGGGTGGTGCGGCCCTTCATGAGCTTGCGGATGGCATCCTGCACCAGACGCTCCGATTCGGAATCGAGGGCGCTGGTCGCCTCGTCGAGGAGCAGGATCGGCGCGTCCTTCAGGAAGGCTCTGGCGAGCGAAATGCGCTGGCGTTCGCCGCCCGACATGCGGCCGCCGCCCGGCCCGACCACCGTGTCGTAGCCCTCGGGCATTCTGACGATGAAGTCGTGGGCTGCTGCCGCCTTGGCGGCGTTCACGATCTCCTCGTCCGAGGCGCCGGACCGCCCGAAGGCGATGTTGGCCCGGATCGTGTCGTCGAAGAGGATCACGTCCTGGCTCACCACCGCAACAGCCTGCCTCAGGGTCGCCAGGGAGACGTCGCGCACGTCCTGTCCGTCGATCACGACGGCGCCCCGGGTCGCATCATAGAGGCGCGGCACGAGGGACAGGAGCGTCGACTTGCCTGAGCCGGAGCGGCCGACCAGGGCCGTGGTCTGCCCGGCCTCGGCCACGAGATCGACATGGTCCAGGGCCGCCGCCTCTCCATCATAGGAGAAGGACGCATCCACAAACCGGATCTCGCCGCCATTCAGCCGCAAGGGATCGGCACCCGGCCGGTCCTGGATCTTGGGTGCCTGATCCATCACGTCGAAGGTGCGGTGCAGGGCGGCGGCTGCCTCCTGGACGATGGCGTTGAGGTTTCCGAGCGCCCGGACCGGGTGCGCTGCCATGACGAGGGCGCTGACGAAGCCGGTGAAATCGCCCACGGTGCTGTCACCGGCGAGAATGCGCTGGCCGATCAGCATCAGGACGATGGCCACGGCGAGGCCGCCGCCCGTCTCGAGCACCGGATCCATGCGCCCGCGGGCATTGGCCGCCTTCATCTTGAGGTCGCGGACGTCGTCGAACGTCTTGGCGGCCTTGGCCTTCAGGTAGCGTTCGAGCCCATAGGTCTTGGCGATGCGCGTGCCGGCAAGGCTCTCGGTGATGAGGCTTGCCATCACGCCGGTCTGCTCCTGGGTGGAGGCGGCAACCCGGCGCAGCTTCCGGCCGATCTTGTTCACCGGGTAGGCGAAGAAGGGCGCGATCACGGCCGCCACGATGGTCAGCACCGGGTCGATCCAGAGCATGGCGGCGATCAGCGCCATGAGGGTCGTCGACTCGCGCAGGAACACCGTGGAGAGGCGGGTCAGCGCCTCCCGGATGAAGGAGAAGTCCGTCGTGAAGCGCTGAGTGAGGGCCGCCGGGCTCTCGCGGTCGATCTGGGAGAGATCGGCCTCGATCATGTGACCGTAGAGGGCCGTCTGCATGTCGGCCTCGATTCGGGTCACCACCTTGTTGGTGAGCACGGTGAGCGCGAGCAGCGAGAAGCCCTTCACGGAGGTCACGACGATCACGAAGAGCGGGGCCAGCATGATGGCCCGCGCATCCTTGATGTCGAAGGCATCGAAAGCGGCCTTGATCAGGACCGGATAGAGCCCCGTCGCGCCCGACACCAGGGCGACCAGCACGACCACCACGGCCAGGGTCTTGCGGTGCGGACGCATCCAGTCCCGCCACAGACGGCTGATCAAGGGAAGGGTATCCCCCCGAAGGATGCTCTTGGACGCCATGGATTCTTTGAAATTCCCGATTGAAGGCCTGCGGTTAGCATGTGAACCATCAGGCCGCAAATCTTTCGGAACGCCAACAGGGGTCCAGCGCTGCTTTGCCGCTCGCAGAGCAGCGCCGGCCTTGTCACAGTGACTCCGAATGCCCGTCAGACCGCCTTCAGGTGCCGGATCGGGCGGCCTGGGGCGATCATCTCGGCGGCCGCGATGATGCCCTGGGCGTCGATGCCGAAATGGCGGTAGAGATCCTTGACCGTGCCGGTCTGGCCGAAATGCTCCACGCCGAGCGAGCGGGTGCGGTGGCCCATGACCGAGCCCATCCAGGCGAGCGTCGCCGGATGGCCATCGATTACCGTCACCAGCCCGCAATGGGGCGGCACGTCGGCGAGCAGGCGCTCCACATGGGATCGTGCATGGACCAAACCGCGCTCGCGGGCGCGCTGCGCTGCCGTCCAGCCGGCGTTGAGCCGGTCGGCCGAGGTGATGGCCAAGAGCCCGACGTCGCGCCGGTCCTCGGCCATGAGGCCCACCGCTTCGATCGCCTCTGGGGCCACCGCGCCCGTATAGGCAACGACAACTTGAGCGTTCGGCCCGGGCTTTCTGAGCCAGTAGGCGCCCGCCATGATCTCGTCGGCCAGATCGGGCGTCATGTCGCGCTGCGGCTGCTCCAGGGTGCGGGTGGACAGGCGCAGGTAGACCGAGCCGCCGGTCTCGTCGCGCAGCCAGGTTTTCTCATTGGGCTCGCCGCCCTCGCGCTGCATGTAGTCGAAGGCCCAGCGCATGATGACCGCGAGTTCGTCCACGAAGGCCGGCTCGAAGGAGGCGAGACCGTCCTGCGCCATACCGACCAGCGGCGTGCCGATGGACTGATGCGCCCCGCCCTCAGGCGCCAGCGTCACACCGGACGGCGTCGCGACGATCATGAAGCGGGCATCTTGGTAGCAGGCATAGTTGAGCGCATCGGCGCCGCGATAGATGAACGGATCGTAGAGGGTACCGATGGGCAGGATCCGCTCGCCGAAGAGCGAGTGCGACAGGCCCAAAGCCGAGAGCACGATGAACAGGTTCATTTCGGCGATACCGAGCTCGATATGCTGGCCGGAGGGCGAGAATTCCCAGTTATAGGTCGAGGGAATCCGCTCTTTCTTGAAGGTGTCGACGAGGCTCTCGCGGGCATAGAGCCCGCGCCGGTTCACCCAGGCGCCGAGATTGGTCGAGACCGTCACGTCCGGCGCCGTGGTGACGATTCGCGCGGCGAGCGCATCGTCCGAGCGCGCCAGCTCGTTGAGGATGAAGCCGAAGCCCTGCTGAGTCGACATGGCCGGATTGGCCGGGAAGGCGAGCTTTTCCGGCACCGGCACGGCCGGCGCGGCGTAGCGGCGGGTGCCCTTCTGGATGAACGGCACCTCGGCGAGGAAGCGCTCGATCTCGGCCTGCGGAGCCTTCATGCCCTCGAACTTGTCCCATTCATGACCCGGGCGCACCCCTTGGGTCTTCTGCCAGGCCCCCATCTGGGTTGGCGTCAGCATGCCGGAATGGTTGTCCTTGTGGCCGGCGAGCGGCAGCCCGAAGCCCTTGATCGTGTAGGCCAGGAAGCAGACCGGGCGGTCGTGCTGGCGCGCCTTCTCGAAGGCGTCGAGCAGGCTCGGCAGGTCGTGGCCGCCGAGATTGGCCATGAGTTCGGCGAGTTCCTCGTCCGAGCGCTTCTCGATGAGGCGGGTGACCGGCCCCTGGTCGCCGAGATCGTCGAGCAGGCGCTTGCGCCACGCAGCACCGCCTTGATACGTCAGAGCCGAGTAGAGCTGGTTCGGGCAGGAATCGATCCAGTCGCGTAAGCGCTCGCCGCCGGGCTCCTGAAAGGCCGCCTGCATGAGCGAGCCGTGCTTGAGCACCACCACGTCCCAGCCGAAATTGCGGAACAGCGCCTCGAAGCGCTGCCACAGGCCCTCGCGAATCACCGCATCCAGGCTCTGGCGGTTGTAGTCGATGATCCACCATGTGTTGCGGATGCCGTGCTTCCAGCCTTCCAGCAAGGCCTCGAAGATGTTGCCCTCGTCCATCTCCGCATCGCCCACGAGTGAGATCATGCGGCCTTCCGGCTTGTCCTTCATCCAGCCATGGGCCTTCACGTAGTCCTGCACGAGGCTGGCAAACAGCGTCTGGGCGACGCCCAGTCCCACCGAGCCGGTGGAGAAATCGACGTCGTCGATGTCCTTGGTGCGGGAGGGATAGGACTGCGCGCCCTTGTAGCCGCGGAAATTCTCCAGCTTCTCACGGGTCTGGCGGCCGAAGAGATATTGGATGGCATGATAGATCGGGCTGGCATGGGGCTTCACCGCCACCCGGTCCTCAGGGCGCAGCACCGAGAAATAGAGCGCCGCCAGGATGGTGGAGAGGGAGGCCGAGGACGCCTGGTGCCCGCCGATCTTCATCCCGTCCTCGTTGGGACGCAGGTGATTGGCATTATGGATCGTCCAGGTGGACAGCCAGAGCACCTTGCGCTCGAGTTCCTTCAAGATGCTCAGGTGCCGTGCGTCAGCCATGTCGTCCCTCCCGGTTTTTCCGAGATATAGGCCGGAAGCTTTTCGGACGCGAGGCCTAAGGCTCGGGAGCAGCTGGCAGGACGTAAAAAACGAAAAGCCCGCCGAGTGGCGGGCCTTCGTAGATCTCTCGTATCTGAGAGAAATTGGAGCGGGCGAAGGGATTCGAACCCTCGACCCCAACCTTGGCAAGGTTGTGCTCTACCCCTGAGCTACACCCGCGCTCCGCGATGCCGAGGCATCGTTGCGAGGCCCGTGATGTGCCTCAAAACGGCTCGCATTGCAAGAGGGTTCGGGCGATCTTTTCGACGGAAGCCTTGAGCCTGCTTCATCCGGTCGCTAGAAGGCGAACCGACACGGAGGTTGCAAGCTTGGCCCATCTCTCCCCGCAGGAACTCCTGGAACGCCTGTCCTCGCTCGGCATCCCGACCGAGACTGTGGAGCACGAGCCCGTCTTCACGGTGGCCGAGTCGGCCTCCGTTAAGGAACGCATTCCAGGCGCCCATTCCAAGAACCTGTTCGTGAAGGACAAGAAGGGCCGCTTCTTCCTGATCTCCGCCAAGCATGACACCGCCATCGACCTCAAGCGCATGCACGAGGTTCTCGGGGCCTCCGGCCGCCTGTCCTTCGGCTCCGCCGAGCAGCTGCGCGCGCTTTTGGGAGTGGAGCCCGGTTCCGTCACGGCCTTTGCCGTGGTGAACGACACGGACGGCAAGGTCACCATGGTGCTCGATGCCAACCTCATGGAGCACGAACGGCTGAACTTTCATCCGCTCGTCAATTCTATGACCACCGGCGTGTCGCGGGAGGATCTGGTCGCGTTCCTGCGTGCCACGGGGCACGATCCACTGATCCTGCGTCTGCCGGAGCCGCCGGCGGAATTGTCAGACAACGCTTAAGCTCCCATTTAAGGCCATCTAAGGGAAGTTCTTCTCTCGATTCGAGGATCGCATGCTCTCCGACAACCCCGCCCCTTCCGACGATCTGGTGAAGGACACCACCACGGCGGCATTCCGCCAGGACGTGCTGGCCGAGTCCATGCAGCAGCCGGTGCTCGTAGATTTCTGGGCGCCCTGGTGCGGCCCCTGCAAGCAGCTGACGCCGATCCTGGAAAAGGCCGTGCGCGCCGCCGGCGGCAAGGTGAAGCTCGTCAAGATGAACATCGACGAGCATCCGCAGATCGCCGGCCAGCTCGGTGTGCAGTCGATTCCCGCCGTGTTCGCCTTCCAGCGCGGTCAGCCGGTGGACGGCTTCATGGGCGCCCTGCCGGAAAGCCAGATCAAGAGCTTCATCGAGCGCCTTGTGGGCCCGCTCGGCCCCAGCGCCGTTGAGGAGATCCTGGCCGAGGCCGACCAGCTGGCAGCTGCCGGCGACATGGGCGGAGCGGCCGAACTCTACGCTGCCGTCCTCTCGCAGGATCCCGAGAACGTCGCGGCGCTCGCCGCCCTCGTGAAGCTCCATGTGGAGGTGGGCGATCTTGAGGGCGCCAAGCGCTTCCTCGCCATGGCGCCGCAGGCGAAGGCGGGTGACCCGGCCATCGCCGGCGCCCGCGCGGCCATCGAACTCGCCGAGCAGGCAGGTTCGCTCGGCGATCTCGCGGATCTCCAGCGTCAGGTCGAGACGGATCCGAGCGACCATCAGGCGCGGTTCGATCTCGCCATCGGGTTGAACGGCCGCGGACGGCGCGGAGAAGCTGTCGATCACCTCCTTGAAATCGTCCGGCGCGACCGCAATTGGAACGAAGACGGCGCGCGCAAGCAGCTCGTTCAGTTCTTCGAGGCCTGGGGCCCGATGGACGAGATGACGCTGGCAGGGCGGCGGAGGCTCTCCTCGCTCCTGTTCTCCTGACGCGTCTTAACGGTTGAGGAGATCGGAATGGGAATGAACGCGGCGTACCGAGGGCCGGAGGATTGCCCGTCGGTCATACCGGTCTTTCCCCTTCCCGGCGCGCTTCTTTTCCCGCGTGGGCAGATGCCGCTCAACATTTTCGAGCCGCGCTACCTCGCGATGATCGATGAGGCGCTCAAGACCGACCGCATCATCGGCATGGTGCAACCCGATGCGGACAACGATCCCAACGCGACGGCGCCGAAGCTCTACCGGGTCGGCTGCGCCGGCCGCATTACCCAGTTCGCCGAGACCGGCGACGGGCGCTATCTGATCACGCTCATCGGCGTCGGGCGCTTCCGCATCGAGGAGGAGCTGCCGCCCATCGATCTCTTCCGCCGCTGCCGCGTGAGTTTCGAGCCCTTCGCGTCCGACTTCACGGCCCGCGCCGGCGAGACCGAGGTCGACCGGGCCGGCGTGGTGAAGGCCCTGCGCGACTTCGTCGACGCGGTGCACGTGAAGGTGGACTGGCGCGGCATCGAGGAGGCGCCCAACGAGGCCCTCGTGAATGCCTTGTGCATGATGAGCCCGTTCGGCGTACGCGAGAAGCAGGCGCTCCTGGAAGCGCCCAATCTCAAGTCGCGGGCGGAGGTTCTTATCGCGCTCACCGAGATCGAACTCGCCCGCAGCGGCGTCGGCTCCGATTCGACCATGCAATAGGAATTCCAACGATGGTTCCCGACACACCCGAGACGCCCCAGGCCGTGGAGGCAACACGGATCGATCCCAAGCTCCTGGAGTTGCTCGTCTGCCCGCTCACCAAGGAAACGCTCGAATACGACGCGTCCCGGCAGGAGCTGATCAGCCGCCGCGCCAAGCTCGCCTACCCGATCCGCGACGGCATCCCGATCATGCTGCCGGAAGAGGCGCGGCCGCTGGGGGATTGAGGCTTCCTGCCTTGTTCATCAAACAAGGCGGCGCTAAGGCTGCGAGAGCAATCAATCCTAGCCGGATCGCGCAATGCCTCATTTGACGCTGGAATTTACAAGAAACCTATCCGGGTTCGATGCCCAAAAGGCCTTGCTTCACATGAACAAGGTCATCTTCGACACGGGGCACTTCGACGAAGTCGACATCAAAAGCCGCGCAATTCCCATCGATTGCTTCGTGATCGGAACGTCGCCCGAAAACCGATGCTTCGTTCATGCGAAGCTGGCTGTCATGAACCACAGACCTCCAGAGGTCAGGCAGACCTTATCCACGATGCTGTTGCAGGAATTGAGCGGCCTCCTGCCCGAACGTCCAGGGCTCCATGTTCAGATTTGCGTCGAGATCCTGGAGATCGAGCGGGATACCTATTCCAAGGCTGTCCTGGACGCATCGTAGAGCAGGCTCCGGGCTCAAAGAGGGTGCCCTGAGCGCGCCGCTATCACCTCCGCCAATGCCAGAACGCGCGCCGCCATGTCGGCATGCAGCCGCTCGACCATGCGGCCGTTGAGGCTGATCGCCCCCTTGCCGGCATTCTCCGGCTGATCGAAGGCCGCCACGATGGCGCGGGCGCTGTCCACCTCCTCCAGCGACGGCGCGAAGATCTCGTTCGCCGTTGCGATCTGACCCGGGTGGATCAGGGTCTTGCCGTCGAAGCCGCAATCGCGGCCCTGTTCGCACTCGGCGCGAAAGCCCTGCGCGTCGGACAGGCTGTTGTAAACTCCGTCGAGAATGTCGATGCCGTGCGCCCGTGCGGCGGCGAGCGCCGCCATGAGCCAGGGGAGCATCGCGGCACGTCCCGGCAGCAGGCGCGCGCGGGTGTCCTTGGCGAGATCGTTCGTGCCCATGACGAGGCAATCGAGCCGCGTGTCGACATCGTGGGCCGCGCTTGCAATCGATTCCGCATTCAGGATCGCGAGCGGCGTCTCCATCATCGCCCAGACGCGGGTGCGCTCAGCAGCGCCCAACCGGCGCAGGCGCAACCCCACGGCCGCAAGCGTCTCCGCAGACGACACCTTCGGCACCAGGATCGCGTCGGGCGCTGCCGCAATGGCGGCCGCGAGGTCGGCCTCGCCCCAGGGCGTCTCAACGGCGTTGACGCGGATTACCAGTTCCCGCTTGCCGTAGCCGCCGGCCTGCACCGCCGCGCAGACCCGCTCGCGCGCCTCCGCCTTCACGTCCGGCGCCACCGCGTCCTCGAGGTCGAAGATCACTACGTCGGCGGCCAACGCCTTCGCCTTCTCGATGGCCCTGGCATTGGAGCCCGGCATGTAAAGCGCGGAACGGCGCGGGCGGATGGTGGTCATGGCGTCTTCCTCACGATGAGGATCGGTTTTAATCGTGGTCCTGCTTGAAGAACAGTGTCATTCCCGGCCGGAGCGCAGCGGAGGGGAAGGGAATCCATAGCGCCGCGTGTGTGAATGGATCCCCTTCCCGGCCTACGGCCGCCGGGGATGACAAGTAGAGCAGAAAGAATGTGGGTTGCAGGCGTCGACGGCTGCAGGGCCGGGTGGATTGCGGTGCTCATGCGGGTGGACGATCCGCAGGCCCACCGCATCGTGACGGTGCCGACGCTCGACGCCATCGCCGATGCCCTGGAGCAACCCGCCGTCATCGCCGTCGACATGCCCATCGGCCTGCCCGAGCGCACGGATGGTCCGGGGCGGCTGCCGGAGCAGCTGATCCGTCCGCTGCTTGGGCAAAGGCAATCCTCAGTCTTCGCCATCCCCTCGCGCCGTGCCGTGGAGGCTGAGGATTATGGGGAAGCCTGCGCGCTCGCGGCTGCCACGTCCGAGCCTCCGCGAAAAGTCTCGCGCCAGGGCTTTGGGATCTTTCCCAAGATCCGCGAGATCGACGCGCTGCTGCGGGCGCGGCCTGACCTGCTACCGCGCGTGTACGAAGTGCATCCGGAGCTTGCCTTCTGGGCTCTCAACGACCGCAAAGCTCTCGACCAGCCGAAGAAGGTCAAGGGCACGCCCTACGGGCCAGGCATGGCCCTGCGGCGAACCCTCCTGACCCGATCCGGCCTCCTGCCCGAAGGCCTGATCCACGCGACTCCCCCGCGCGGCGCAGCCCAGGACGACCTGCTCGATGCGCTCGCGGGGTTGACCGTGGCGCTGGATATCGCGAGAGGTGGAGGACAACCCTTTCCCGACCCGCCCGGCCGCGATGCCCACGGCCTGCCGGTCGCCATCTGGACGCTGCGCTCATGACCATCACCCGCGCCGAAATCGAAGCCGCCCATGCCCGCATCGCCCCGCATGTGCGCCGCACACCGGTCCTGAACCAGACGGGCGCCTTCGGCCATGACGGGCCGGTAAGCCTGAAGCTGGAGTTCCTGCAGCATGCGGGCTCGTTCAAGACGCGCGGCGCCTTCAACGCCCTCCTGTCGCAGGAGGTGCCGTCCGCCGGCGTCGCGGCGGCCTCCGGCGGCAATCACGGAGCGGCCGTGGCCTACGCGGCGAGCCAGCTTGGCGTGAAGGCCCGCATCTTCGTGCCGGAGATCTCGAGCCCTGCGAAGATCGCGGTCATCCGCTCGCACGGGGCCGAGGTGGTGATCGGCGGCGCGCGCTATGCGGATGCGCAGGAAGCCTGTGACCGATACGTGGCCGAATCCGGCGCCCTGCGCATCCACCCCTTCGCGGCCGAGAGCACCATGATCGGCCAGGGCACGGCGGCGCTGGAATGGGAGCAGGATGCTCCTGCCCTCGACACCGTTCTCGTGGCGGTCGGCGGCGGCGGCCTCATCAGCGGCGTGGCGAGCTGGTGGTCCGGCCGCGTGAAGGTGGTGGGCGTGGAGCCGGAGGGCTCGCGGGCGCTCCATGCGGCGCTTGAGGCCGGACGGCCGGTCGACGTGGAGGTCGATTCGGTGGCGGCCGATTCGCTCGGCGCCAAGAACACCGGCGATTTGGTCTACGAGGTCTGCCGCGAGAGCGTCGATCATGTGGCGCTCGTCACGGATCAGGCGATCCGCGATGCCCAACGGATGCTCTGGCGCGACTATCGCATCGCGTCCGAGCCCGGTGGCGCGGCGGCTCTGGCCGCGCTGATCTCCGGCGCCTATATGCCACGCTCAGGTGAAAGAATTGGCGTGCTCCTGTGCGGGGCCAATGTGGAACTCCAGAAGCTCGCCGAACTCGTGCATCCGTAATCGCAAGGACGACCCATGTTCCCGACCCGCCTGACCGAAGGATACCGCGCGTTTCTCGATGACCGCTTCCCGCGCGAGAAGAACCGCTTCGAGACGCTCGCCGAGAAGGGCCAGTCGCCGGAGGTGATGGTGATCGGCTGTTGCGACAGCCGTGTGTCGCCGGAAGTCATCTTCGATGCCAGCCCGGGCGAATTGTTCGTGGTGCGCAACGTGGCCAATCTTGTTCCACCCTATGAAACCGGCGGCGAGTTTCACGGCACGTCCGCGGCCCTCGAATTCGCCGTGCAGGCCCTGCGGGTGAAGCACATCGTGGTGCTGGGACACGCCCGCTGCGGTGGCGTGCGGGCCTTTGCGGATGACACCGCCCCTCTCTCGCCGGGCGATTTCATCGGCCGCTGGATGACCCTGATCAAGCCGGCCGGCGAACGGCTTGGGCCTCATGACGGCAACCTGGAGGAATACCTGCCGCGTCTCGAACTCGCCGCCATCGAGAACAGCCTCAAGAACCTGATGACGTTCCCCTGCGTGCGCATCCTGGTCGAGCGCGGGAAGCTGCAGCTCCACGGCGCCTATTTCGGGGTCGCAAACGGCGTGCTGCTGGTGCGCGATCCTGAGACGGGCGAGTTCAAGCAGGCCGTGGACGACATGCCCGAGCGCGTGTCGATGTTTGCCGCCCGCGAGGTGTAGGGATAGGATTCCTCGGCCGCCTCCACGATCCTTCGCCGTCCCGTCGGTTCACCGGAAACGCTCATGGCCACCATCCGCAATCCCATCCTGCCGGGCTTCAATCCGGATCCGGCTTTCTGCCGGGTCGGCGACGATTACTACATCGCGACCTCGACGTTCGAGTGGTATCCGGGCGTGCAGATCCACCACTCGCGCGATCTCGTGAACTGGCGGCTGGTGAGCCGTCCGCTTAACCGCAAGTCCCAGCTCGACATGCGGGGCAACCCCGACAGCTGCGGCGTCTGGGCGCCGGCGCTCACCTATGCGGACGGCCTGTTCTGGCTGATCTATACCGACGTGAAGCGCCGCCTCGGCAACTTCAAGGACACGCATAACTACCTCGTGACCGCGCCGTCCATCGAGGGCCCCTGGTCCGATCCCGTTTACATGAATTCCTCGGGCTTCGACCCGTCGCTCTTTCACGACGATGACGGCCGCAAGTGGTTCGTCAACATGGTCTGGGATCACCGTCGCCGCCGCTCTTCGTTCGACGGCATCCTGCTGCAGGAATACTCAACGACAGAGCAGCGCCTCGTCGGCCCCATCAAGAACATCTTCAAGGGCAGCCCGCTCGGCCTCGTCGAAGGGCCGCACCTGTGGAAGCGCAACGGCTGGTACTACCTGACCGTGGCCGAGGGCGGCACCGCCTACAACCATGCGGTCACGATGGCGCGTTCAAGAACCATTGATGGCCCCTACGAGCTTCATCCCAACATCCATCTCATCACCAGCAAGGACGCGCCCGACGCGCCGCTCCAGCGGGCAGGCCACGGCTTCTACGTGGAGACGTCCACGGGCGAGGTGTTCCACACCCATCTGTGCAGCCGCCCCCTGCCAGGAACGCGGCGCTCGCCGCTTGGCCGCGAAACGGCCATCCAGCGGGTGGTCTGGGGCGAGGATGGATGGCTCCACCTGGCTCATGGTGGGCAGGTACCAGCCCTTGAGGTAGAAGGTCCCAATCTTCTACCGCATCCCTTCCCGCCCGAGCCCGAGCGTCACGATTTCGATGAGGCCGAGCTGCCCTCCCCGTTCCAGTGGCTGCGGACGCCCGAGCCGGAGCGGATCTTCTCGCTCTCGGCGCGCCCGGGCTGTCTGCGCCTCTACGGGCGCGAGTCGATCGGCAGCTGGTTCGAACAGGCCCTGGTGGCCCGCCGCCAGACGGCCTGGATCTACTCAGCCGAAACATCGGTGGATGTCCAACCTGAGACCTATCAGCAGCTGGCCGGCCTGATCTGCTATTACGACCGCGCCCGTTTCCATTATCTCGCTGTCTCCGCCGGTGACGACGGACAGCGCGTACTGCAGGTCATCTCGTGCCTGGGCGATCACCCCGACGCGCTGATGAGCTATGCACTGGAGAGCGACCTGACCCTGCCGGACGGTCCGGTTCATCTTGGCGTCGACGTGCGTCTGGCTGAGCTTCAGTTCCGCTGGTCCACGGACGGCAAAACATGGATGCCGGTCGGCCCGGTTCTCGACGCCAGCATCCTGTCGGACGAGGCAGGTCCCGGCGCCCACGGCTCGTTCACCGGAGCCTTCGTCGGCATGGCTGCCCATGACATGACGGGCCGGGCGTTCCCGGCGGATTTCGATTTCTTCAGTTACCGCGAAGATTCGTCGGGTGCTTGATGCAAAAAGGCCGCCTCGAGGCGGCCTTTTTTATCTCGATGAGCGGTGCTGATTACGCCGCCTGCTTCTTCGCCTTCAGCAGGCCGCGATTGGCCATGGCTTCGGCGATCTGCACGGCGTTCAGCGCCGCGCCCTTGCGCAGGTTGTCGGAGACGCACCAGAACGACAGGCCGTTCTCCACCGTGATGTCCTCGCGGATGCGGGAGATGTAGGTGGCGTCCTCGCCGGCCGCCTCGTGCGGGGTGATGTAGCCGCCGGGCTCGCGCTTATCGATCACCATGATGCCGGGCGAGGAGCGCAGGATGTCGCGGGCCTCGTCGGCACTGATCGGGTTCTCGAACTCCACATTCACGGCTTCCGAATGGCCGATGAAGACCGGCACGCGCACGCAAGTCGCGGTGAGCCTGATCTTCGGGTCGAGCATCTTCTTGGTCTCGGCCACCATCTTCCACTCTTCCTTCGTGTACCCGTCCTCCATGAACACGTCGATCTGCGGGATCAGGTTGAAGGCGATGCGCTTGGGGAACTTCTTCTCCTGCACGTCCTGAAGCGAGTAGAGCGCCTTGGTCTGGCGGTCGAGCTCGTCCATGCCGTCCTTGCCGGCGCCGGAGACCGACTGGTAGGTGGCGACCACGACGCGCTTAATCGTAGCGCGGTCATGGAGCGGCTTGAGGGCCACGACGAGCTGCGCCGTGGAGCAGTTCGGGTTGGCCACGATGCCCTTCTTGATCTCGCGCAGGGCCTCGGCATTCACCTCGGGCACCACCAGCGGCACGTCGGCGTCGTAGCGCCAGGCGGAGGAGTTGTCGATCACCACCGCGCCTTGAGCGGCGATCTTGGGCGACCACTCCTTGGAGACCTCGCCACCGGCGGACATGAGGCAGATATCGACATCGGAGAAATCATAGGTGTCGAGGGTCTTCGTCTTCAGGATCTTGTCGCCGTAGGAGACTTCCGACCCCTGGCTGCGGCGGGAGGCCAGCGCCACCACCTCATCGGCCGGGAAGGCCCGCTCGGCGAGGATGCTCAGCATCTCGCGGCCAACATTGCCGGTTGCACCGACGACGGCGATCTTGAAACCCATGTGACTTCTCCTGTTGCGGCTCTCCCCGGAAAACTTGAAGACCCTGCTCGGGTGCTGCCTCTCGCCCCGTGGGAGAGAGGACCGGGGACGACGAGGCTTATTCGGCTGTTTTCACAGCCGTTGTGGCGGTTTTCGTTTTGCTCGTCGTCTGAGTGAGCAGCGCCATTGCCATCGTCCATCCAAAGCCTGGTTGCGGCTTTGATCGCGCCAGAAACACACCAAAGACACGCTTTCGTCAAGCGTTTCCTTGGGCTCCGTGCGTTCAATCGCCTGTCAGCACATCGGTCGAGAGATTGAAGCGGTAGAAGACCTTGTTCATCCGCTCGGCCCCGAGGCGCTCGTAGAACGCCTGAGCGCCCGTGTTGGTGCCATCCGTGGTGAGGTCGATGCGGGTCAGCCCCTGTGCCCGGGCATGGTCCGCCAGCCAGCGCATCAGCACTACTCCCACGGCCTGGCCCCTGGCCTGGCTCTCGACGAAGAGCTCCTTGATGAAGAGAAGCCCCGACAGCTTGAAGCCCGGCCGCAGGACGGCAAAGCAGGCAAGGCCGACCGGGCGACCGTCCCGATAGGCGAGGGCATAGCGGGTGCCCTCCTGTTCCCGCATCGAGCGCTCGACCATGGCCTGCGTGGGCTCGAGGGGCTGAGCCACCTCGGGGCCGCCATAATGCAGATCCAGGGCGCGGATCAGCGCCGCGATAGCGGCCGCGTCTTCAAGGGTGGCAAGGCGGACGACAGTCTCGGGCATTGGGGCTCGGCGCTTTAAGCTTTGGTTTACCTTGCTTAGCAAAACCTTTCGAACCCTGGCCAGTGTCACGGTAGAACATGGTGATGACGTGATCCATGGATTCGAGTGGTGGCGCGATGCCAAGGGCGGGATATGCCGAATGGGACGAGGAGGATCTCGCCGACTGGGTCGACGAGCGCCCGGCCCGTCGCCTGAAGCGCAGGCGGTCGTCCTGGCTGCGGGTGATCCTGATGTCCCTCTGCAGCATCGGGGGCCTTGCCTATCTCGCCCTGCAGCTGGAACCGGCGCGCCGCCCAACTGAGCGCGCCAAGGAGGTGCCCTCCTCCGTCCTGGTCGCGCCTGCACCGTCCTGGAAACCGGCCCCCGCCTCCCCGGCTCTTTATGCCCTTGCGGGGGCCTCAGGGCCCGTCGCCATGGAGGCGCGCCAGCACACGAACGGCGCGCGGGAAGATACGCTGATCCTCGGCCGCTTCGGCGACTTCCGCTATGCCCAGGTGTCGCTCGTGCAGGGGCAGCCTGAGAGTGCGGGCAGTTTCTACATCGACATCGTGCGCCGGGCCGCCCGCGCGGGCCTGGCCGTAGCGCATCAGGGCCAAGGCCGGACGGTGACGACGAAGTTCGGCACCCTGGAAGCTGCTCCCCTGACCCTGGCGGCCAAGGGCGAGCAGGCCTGTCAGGCCTTCCGCTTTTCCGATGGGGACGCCGATTTCAGCTTCCAGGGCTGGCTCTGCGGATCCTCCGCGCCCGACGACGCGCAGCTGGCCTGCTTCATCGACGGGATGAGTCTGGCCGGCGCCAGCAGCCCGTCGATGAAGGCCGTTTTTGCCCGCGCCGAGCGCGGCCGGACTGAAGCCTGCGGACCGGCTGCCCGCACGGCTTCCGTTGCCGTCAAGCCTCCGGCCCGACCGTAACCGCCACCCGGTGCATGACGTTGCAGCCATAGCCGTTCGGATTCCAGTTCGCGGCCCGGAAGGGCTGCGCCCGCCCTTTTGAGTCCGTGGCCCGGGCAAAGATCTCGTAGAAGCCGTCTCCGGACAGGGGCAGGGACATCTGCCAGCGCGTCCAGTCGTAGCGATTGCGCGGCGGCGTCATCGCGGCCTCGACCCAGGTCGCGCCACCATCGAGGGTCACCTCCACCCGCGCCACCGCGTCGTCTCCCGCCCAGGCCGCACCGCGAACGCTGAGCGCCCGCGTGCCCGCCGGATAGCGGACACCATCGGCCGGCGCCGTGACGATGCTGCGCACCGGCATCGTTTCGATGATGCGGGTCTCGACATTCTTGCTGTCCTCGCCCGGAGCCAGGGGGTGGACCGGCAGGCGATAGGACAGGCCCGTCATGCCCGGCCCGTCATGCTCCCGGTCGCGAACCCAGATGCGCTTGAGCCATTTCTGGCTGAGCGAACCGGGCCAGCCCGGCACGACGAGTCGCAGGGGACCGCCATGAATGAAGGGCAGCGTCTCGCCGTTCATGGCCCAGACCAGAAGCGTGTGCTCTTCCAGGGCCTTGGCAATCGGTACACCGCGGGACATGGCCTGATGCTCGAAGCTTCCGGTCTTGTCGGGATCGGCGCCGAAATGGCCGGTGAAGAGAGCGCTGCTCTTCAGGCCTGCCTCGCGCAGCACGTCGCCCAACGATACGCCCGTCCATTCCGCGCAGCCGACGCCGCCATGGGTCCAGGGATTGCCTTCGGCTTTCGGCTCAAAGAAGGAGCGGCCATTGCCGCCGCATTCGAGCACCATGCGGAAGGTCTTGTGTGGGAAGCGGCTTTTCAGGTCGGCAAGCGTCAGGTGCAGCGGGCGCTCGACCTCACCGTCGATGGAAAAGGTCCAGCCGTCCGCATCTGCCACGGGCTCCGGCAGCAGGCCGTTGTTGCGCACGAAGAAGCGCGCAACGGGCGTCGTCTCGTCGTCGAGAAACTCCTCGGGCGTCTCGGCCACGAGGGGCATATCGCCCAGAAGACTCAAGCCGTCCTTGCCTTCGAGGCCTTTTCGCCCCTCGCGCTTGTGCTGCATCGCACGTTGTCCTTCTCACCTTGCAGTGAACGCCATGACTGAACGGAACCATTTTAACGATGGTCGGCTTGTTCTGACAGTATTCAAGCGTAACAACGCCGGCGCGCCGATTGCAGAGATTGGAGCGCCCCTTCTGGAGGTTTACTCATGCGCCGCTTTGCCCTTCTGGGTCTGGCTTCCCTGGCTGCGCTCGCGACCATCCCGGTGGCGGACGCGCAGGCACAGGACCGTCCCCTCGTTCTTCGCGTGCAGCCCCGCAGCTTCCTCGATCCCGGCCCCGTAGTCGAGCCGGGCTCGCTCAACCGCTACGTCACGGCACCGATGATCTCCTCAGTGGCGAACCCGCCTTGGGGTTACCAGCGCGACCGCTTCGGCGAAGGCTCCCTGCCCGATCCGATCGGCGGGCCGTTCGTGGGCGCGCGCAACCCGTTCTCGGACATCGATTCGACCGGATCGATTCGCTGACCCCTGGCAAAAAGCCCCGGAGCGATCCGGGGCTTTTCATTATCAGGATTGAGCTTCGAGCTCCTTGACGATGGCATCGCCCACATCCTGCGTGCCCACCGCGTTCATGCCGGGGGCGGCGATGTCCTTGGTGCGGGTGCCGGAGGCCAGCACATTGGCGATGGCCCTGTCGAGACGATCCGCCTCGTCGAGAAGGCCGAAGGAATAGCGCAGCGCCATGCCGAAGGAGCCGATCATCGCGATCGGGTTGGCCAAGCCCCTGCCGGCGATGTCTGGCGCGGAGCCATGGACCGGCTCGTAGAGCGCCTTGCGCTGTCCGGTGGCCGGATCCTCGGCACCCAGCGATGCGGAGGGCAGCATGCCGAGCGAGCCTGTGAGCATGGCGGCGATATCCGACAGGATGTCGCCGAACAAATTGTCAGTGACGATCACGTCGAACTGCTTGGGATAGCGCACGAGCTGCATGGCGCAGTTGTCGGCCAGCACATGCTCGAGCTCGACGTCGGAGAACTCCGCCTTGTGGATGCGGGTGACCACCTGGCGCCAGAACACGCCGGTCTTCATCACGTTGAATTTTTCCGCCGACGAGACTTTGTTGCGGCGCTTCTTGGCGAGGTCGAAGGCGACCCGCGCGATGCGCTCGACTTCATGGGTATGATAGATCTGCGTGTCGACCGCTCGCTGGGAGCCGTCCTCCAGGGTGACGATCTCCTTCGGCTCGCCAAAATAGACGCCGCCGGTGAGCTCGCGCACGATCATGATGTCGAGGCCTTCCACCACCTCGCGCTTGAGCGAGGAGGCGTCAGCCAGTGCCGGGTAGCAGATCGCCGGGCGAAGATTCGCGAAGAGGCCGAGATCCTTGCGCAGGCGCAGGAGGCCCGCCTCAGGGCGCACCGCATAAGGCACGCTGTCCCATTTCGCGCCGCCGACCGCGCCGAAGAGCACCGCGTCGGCTCCTTGAGCCAGCTTCATGGCGTCTTCGGAAATCGACGCTCCGTGGGCGTCATAGGCCGAACCGCCGACGAGATCGGTTTCGGTCTCAAAGCCGAGGCCGCGCTTGCGGAACCAGCTCACAATCTTCTCGACCTCGCGCATGACCTCGGGGCCGATGCCGTCACCGGGGAGAAGGAGAAGCTTGTGCGTTGCCATGATCGGTATCCTTGCTCGATTTTCGCTTCGTCGTCCCCGGGCTTGTGCCGGGGATCCACGTCTTGATGGCTCTGCGTTTCAGAAGACGTGGATGGCCGGAACAAGTCCGGCCATGACGGGAGGGTTTAGGCGCGCGACCCTTGCCTTGGCAAGCATTCATCGCGTTGGTCGTTAGGCGGAGGCTTTCAAAGCCGTCACCTCGATCTCGATTTTCATCTCGGGCAGGAAAAGCGATTTGACGACCAGAAAGGATGTTGCCGGACGGATATCGCGAAGGACCTCCCCACAGATTGCAAGAATGGCCTCAGCATCGTCCGTCTCGGTCGCATAATAGGTCACGCGGACAAGATCCTTGAGGCTCGATCCCGCCTCATTGAGGAAACGCTCGATCGTCCGCCAGCAGTTGCGCGTCTGCTGCGCCACGTCGTCCGGGATCTGCATGGTGTCATAATCATAACCGGTCGTGCCGGCCATGAAGACCCAAGGATCCTGCACAACCGCGCGAGAATACCCGTAAGCCTTCTCCATGGGAGAACCGGAGGAAAGAAGCTGGCGCGTCATGAAAGATCTCCTGATGTCGTGGCAAGCGTAGCAATGGGCTTCCGTAGCCTGCAATCCTCTGCAGTCCACGCGGAAAGAAAGGCCGGTCAGCCGTTCTCTGCGCGTCTGTCCTTCGGCGTTCGCACCACCGTGACCGAGCAGGGTGCCTCCGCCACCACCTGCGATGAGACGCTGCCCAGGTAGCGCCTGAGCGCCGAGGAGGCCCGCGCGCCGATCACGATGTGGTCGACGTTGTTATGACGGGCGTAGTCGACGAGCGCTGCCGCCGGGTCGGGGGCCTCCAGCACGCTGTAGGAGATCCGCTCCGTCGGAACTCCCAGGGACGCGCCCCAGTGCTTGAGCTGGACGAGGCGCTGGACGTGGAGGCTGTTTCCCTCCGCATCCTCCAGGATGTCGACGGCGATGCGCGAGGTTTTCAGAATATTGACGCAGGCGATGCGCGCCTCGGTCTCGAGCGACAGGACACGCTGCACCATCAGGCGCAACGATTCCGCCAGATCCTCACTGCCCGGTGAGAGATCCACTGCGGCGAGCACGATGGGCGCGCGGGAGAGATGGCCGGTGATGTTGGGCATCTCCAGCGGCTGCGCCTTACGCGCCTTGAGCCAGCGCCGGAAGGTCTTCATTCCGCTGTCCCGGGCCAACCGCTCGGCGCGCTCGGTGAGCTTCACCTGGTCGGGGTTGTCCAGGTCCAGCGCCAGCTGGGCGGCCGTCGCGTAGCGGTCCTGCGGGTCGACCTCGAGGCAGCGCAGGATGATCTCCTGCAGCCAGGGCGGGCATCCGGGGGCGAGCGCCCGCGGCGGCACGGGATCGCGCCACAGGCGCTTGCGGATCTGGCCGCCGCGCGGAGTACCGAAGGGGCGCTCGCCCGTGACGAAGAAATACAGCATCACGCCGAGCGCGAAGAGGTCGCTGCGCGGGTCGGCCCGATCCTGAAGCACCTGCTCGGGCGCCATGTAGGGCGTGGTGCCGAAGGGCTCGCGGAACTCCTCGGCGAGAAGATCGGGCAATTGCTCGTGCCGGGCGAAGCCATAATCGATGAGCACGACCTCGCCGGTCTCGCGGATCATCACGTTGCTCGGCTTGATATCGAGATGGATGACCTTCTGCAGATGCAGGTCGTGCAGGGCATGGGCCACCTTCGCCCCCATAGTGACCACCTCCTCCCACGGCAACGGCACCTCGTCGAGGCGGCTTTTGAGGGACTCGCCCGGAATTCGCTCCATGACGATGTAGGGCATGGGATCGAGCGGCCCGGCAGTGACGAAGCGCGGCACATGCGGGCCGGTGAGGC
The DNA here is from genome assembly GCF_016734765.1 of Microvirga soli. Classification (GTDB taxonomy): domain Bacteria; phylum Pseudomonadota; class Alphaproteobacteria; order Rhizobiales; family Beijerinckiaceae; genus Microvirga; species Microvirga soli. The sequence continues at coordinate 67,966 of NZ_JAERQE010000015.1, forward strand.
GTGGCATGATCATCTGCTCGGTCTCGAAACAGACGATGGGCAGGGGATCGTCGCTGTCGAGGAGCAGCGGGAACTTCATGACCAGCGGCGTCGGATCGTCTTCTCGGGTCACGGTCCAGAGCAGCGCCATGCCGCCGGTGCTCACGTGCTCCTGCAAGGTGAAGCCATCGATCACCATGCCGGGCTCAAGACGCCAGCGCATGCGTCAGCGGCCCTGTTCGAGACGCAACGCGAGCTTTTCAGGCAAGCCTGCCTCCCGCACCTTTTGCGCAGCGGTGGCCGTGTCATAAGGCACGCGCAGGTAGCGCAGGGTCTGGCGCGCCGTGTCGAAGACGGCGTAATTCGCCGCCGCTACCCCGTCCCGCGGCTGCCCGACGGCCCCGATGACCGCAAGCCAAGTGCGGGTCGGCAGAAGCGGAATGTCGTTGTTCGCCACCGGCGAGAAGGTGCCCACCTTCGCGGTGGTGCTCATGTGATAGAGCATGGGCACATGCACATGGCCGCAGAAGGTGACGTGCGCCTCAACCCGGGAAAAATGGCGGATCGCCTCCATGGGCCCGTCCATGTAGTCCCAGTTGCGCGGGGCATAGCCGTTGGCATGAACGTAGAGGACGTTTCCTTCCTCATGGATCAGCGGAAGATCGGCCAGGAACCGGCACTGCTCGGGTCCGAGCTGGCCGCGCGTCCAGCGGATCGCCTCGCGGGCCGTGCTGTTCATATCCTCGTCGGATCCGTCGATGGCCGCATCGTGATTGCCCAGCAGCGCGATGGCGCCCTGGTCCACCAGCGTCCTGATCGTGTCGACCACCCAGGCCGGATCGGCACCATAGCCCACATAATCGCCGAGGAAGACGAAGCGGTCGACCTTGAGCAGGCGCGCATGAGCGAGGCAGGCGGAGAGCGCCTCGCGGTTGCCGTGGATGTCGGTGAGGATGGCGATGAGCATGGGAGCAGTTCAACTCCAAATGCCCCAGGGCCGCAACTGGCGAATGGCTGGCAGGCGATGAAGCGGACGAAGTGCGACGACGTCGGCCTAACGAAGGGACGGGCAGGACTTGCGGAAGGCGGTAAAGACCCGATGGGCCTGACGGTCGAGGGGCATGACAATGGAATGGCCTGGAACGCTGGCTTTCAGTGTTCGACCTTTCGAGAACAGCTGCAAAAGATGTTTGGGCTCTTGCAGAACCCCAGAAATCTGAAGATCGCCGAAACGGTCTCGAGATGCCTTTGCCATCAGCCTTGTGTGTGCCCCGTCACTTGCGAGGGTCACCGTGAGCGCATCGCCCTCTTTCATGTTCGACGTCGAAAGATCAGGGATCACCGTGATCCGGCCGCTCTTCCGAGCGCAATAGATCCACAGCAACCCAACATCGCTCTCGGGAACGGCATAGGCGATGAATGCCTGTTCCTTGTCCGCATACTTGCTCCAGGCCGGTTGATCAGTCTGGACATCCGCCCCCTGCGCGGCAGTAATCCTGAGAAATATGGCGGCAAGACAAAGGGGGACTCTCACAGCTGCCTCCGAACGCGAAGTTATTCGAACTCAATAACATCACGTTCGGGGACGAGGTTCTGTGCGCAGTCTCACGAACCACACACAAGGATGATGCAGTCAGGTCAGCCACGCAGCGCCTGCAGGACTTTGCCGCCGGGGCGGCCACGGGGCTCGAGGCCGATGCGGCGCTCCACGTCCTTGATCGCCTCGCGGGTCTTGGAGCCGATCTTGCCGTCCGGCTCGCCCACATCGTAGCCGCGGGCGGTGAGCAGGGTTTGCAGCTCACGGCGCTGGGCGCGCGACAGCGGCGGATCATCGGTGGGCCAAGCGGTCTGGATGCCGGGCAGGCCTTTTAGCCGGTCGCCGAGGAGCGCGATGGCGAGCCCGTAGGACTCGGCGGCGTTGTATGAGTAGACCGCGTCGAAGTTCTTGGTCACGATGAAGGCCGGGCCGTTCACGCCCGCCGGGATGAGAATGCCGGCGGCGTAACTGCCCTCAAGCGGCCGTCCGTCGACGCGGCGCACGCCCATGGCGGCCCAGGTGGCGAGCGGCTTCTTGTTCTTGCGCCCGGCCAGGCCGGAATTGAAGTTCTGCGGCAGGCGCACCTCGTAGCCCCAGGGCAGGCCGTTCACCCAGCCGGCTTTCTTCAGGAAGTTGGCCGTGGAGTGAACTGCATCCGGCACGGAGTTCATGATGTCGCGCCGCCCGTCGCCATCACCGTCCACTGCGAGGCGCTGGAACGTGGAGGGCATGAACTGGGTGTGGCCGAAGGCGCCGGCCCAGGAGCCGCGCAAGTTGGCCGGGTTGATGTCCCCGTCCTGCACGATCTTGAGCGTCGCCATCAGCTCGCCCTTGAAATACTCGTTGCGGCGGGGCGCATAGCACACAAGGGTCGAGAGCGACTGCACGAGGGGCCGCCCGCCGATATCCTTGCCGAAATTCGATTCGACGCCCCAGACGCCCGCGATGGCATAGCGGTCGACGCCGAAGCGCGCCTCTGCGGCAGCAAGGGCGCGGCCCGATTGCTGCATGGCGGCGCGGCCGTCCTGCACCCGCTCGTCGTCCACGAGGGCCGAGAGATAGTCCCAGATCGCCGTCTTGAACTCGGGCTGGTTGCTCATGAGGTCGAGGATCGTCAGATCCGGCGTAATGCCGCGGGTTGCAGCATCGAATGCCTGACCGGAGATTCCTTTAGCGGCAGCCTGGGATTTCAGGCCGGCAAGGCAGGAGCCGAAATCGGCCTGGGCCGCAGCCGGCGAGGCAAGGCCGAGGCCTGCGAAAACGAGGAGAGCGGGGGCAAGAAGCTTTTTCATGCCGGGCAGATTGCAGGGAATTTGGTTAATCTTGTGAAAACGGGGCCGCACCTCACGCTTTCGTCATGACAGGGCCTCGGCTCAACCGGCCTCGATCTCCGGATCGGGAAGATTGCACTGGATCCAGCGCTCGTTCACATGAACGTCTGTGGTCTCCAGCCGCCCGGGCCCGAGATTGACGAATTTGTGCGGAACATGGGCCGGGCCGAAAACAACCTGGCCCTTTTCGCATTCGAAGCGCTCGTCGCCCACGGTAAAGAGCGCCCGCCCCTCACGGATGATGAAGATCTCGTCGTAGGGGTGGACGTGCCATTTCGGCCCGTCGCCGACCTCTTCCGTGGAATAGAACAGCACGGTCGCGCCGGTGCCGAGGGTGTGCCCCTCGACATGGCCCTTCCAGAACAGGTCCGGATGGGTCGCCCAATCGGCGCGATCAAGAACCCGAGGCTTGGCTGTCGTCATCGCTCACCCCATGAGCGCAAAAGGCTTTTAAGCCCAGGCCCGCTCGCCGAGCTTCTTCTCGAAGGTATCGATGGCGGAGGCCTTCTCCATGGTGAGCCCGATGCCGTCGAGACCGTTGAGCATGCAATGCTTCTTGAACGGGTCGATGTCGAACGTGATCGAACCGCCGTCGGGACCGCGGATCTCCTGGCGCTCCAGGTCAATGGTCAGCGTGGCGTTGGCGCCGCGGCTGGCATCGTCGAAGAGCTTTTCCAAGTCTTCCGGGGAGACCTTGATCGGCAGAATGCCATTCTGGAAGCAGTTGTTATAGAAAATGTCGGCGAAGCTCGTGGAGATCACGCAGCGGATGCCGAAATCGAGCAGCGCCCAGGGGGCATGCTCGCGGGACGAGCCGCAGCCGAAATTATCGCCTGCCACCAGGATCTTGGCGTTGCGGTAGGCCGGCTGGTTCAGGACGAAATCCGGGTTCTCCGAGCCGTCCTCGCGGTAGCGCATCTCCGAGAAGAGGCCGGTGCCGAGCCCCGTGCGCTTGATCGTCTTCAGGTACTGCTTGGGGATGATCATATCGGTGTCGATATTGATGATCCGCAGCGGCGGCGCGACGCTTTCCAGCACGGTGAACTTATCCATGATCCTCAATCCTTCGGGCGGTGCCTGAGCCGCTTTTCAGGTGCCTCATACCAAAGGGTTCCGAGATCGGCTAGGGCAACGATAGCCGCATGATCACTTAGTGTCTTACAAAATGGCTGGCCAAGCTGTTCTTTAATTGCGCATAGGCCGCTTCAATGTGTTCAGGAATGTCCAGATGCGCGATGAAGCCCTTCCCTTTGGGCCCATAGCCATGGGGGTCGTCGCGCAACCGGGGGATCTCTCCCATGACGAGGGTCAGGAAGCGGTCCATCGACCACAACCCCGCAATCCCATTCAGGTCGAACTGAAGCTCCTCCTCGGCCAGGCGAACCCGAGGGGTGAATGTGGGCCAGTTGAGAATTGTCAGGTCAGGGCGATCGCTCCAGACATGCCGGAACGTGGCATCGGCCCGCCTTTGCATCGTCGGGTCTTGGATCAGCAGGATCGTTCTCACAGGCAGGCCGGCATTCTCCAGAACCTTAAGCGAGAACCGGGCGTTCTCGCCGCTGTTGGTGGAATCCGGCTCGATGAGAATGCTTGAGCGGTCGATACCCCAGAACCGCTCAGCGATGTCCGCAAGAATGTGAGCCTCAGTTCGTGCCTCCGTGACCGTGACTCGATAGGCCGGATGCATTGCAACTTTCCGGCGCAGAACCTCCGTTGCGTGACCGATGCCGCCCGTGATCAGGAGTTTAGGCCCGATGCCGCCCTTCACGGCACGAAACGCACCTTCGGCTGTCTCAAGAACGCAATTGCCTGCCAGGATGATGCAATCGACAGATCCAGTTGCCAAACCCTCCGGCAAGCCGTCAGACCCCTTAGGACCGAAATCGTCCAAAGCCAGGAAAGCAGCCACTTCGTTGAGGGCCGCTACACTCTGCGGGGTGAGCCGAAACGGGTTTTGATCCATGAGTCAGCCAGCCGCCGCCTCGATGGCTTCCATGTCCTCGTCGGAGAGGCCGAAATGGTGACCAATCTCGTGGACTAGTACGTGAGTGACGATGTGGCCCAAGGTCTCCTCGTGCTCGGCCCAGTAATCGAGAATCGGGCGGCGGTAGAGCCAGACCATGTTGGGAAACTGGCCCGTCTGCATCATGGCGCCGCCCTGGGCGAGGCCGATGCCGCGAAAGAGGCCCAAGAGATCGAAGGGTGTTTCGCAGCCCATTTCCCGCAGGGTCTCGTCATCGGGAAAATCCTCGACCCGGATCACCACACCTTCGCACAGGGCGCGGAATTCCGCCGGCAGGCGGGCGTAAGCGTCCCGCGCCAGGGCTTCCAGGTCGTCGAGGGAGGGTGCCTGGAGGGCGGCGAGATCGGTCATGATTTTAAAGAATGTCGAGCTGAACAAGGAGCCAGAAGCCGAGGATCACGACGCCGATCAGGGACAGGATGCGTCCGATGCGCCGGCCCCAGAGCTCGATCGGGTCCGTGTCGCCCTCCGGATCCATGGCGTCCTTGGCGCCGAAATGATCGCCCGCCCGCCGGCCCATGCGGGCGAGCGCCGATGATCCCAGCGTGTCCGTATCCCGCTGCACGCGCTCCAGCGCCTCGCGGGCCTCGGCGGCTTCGCGGGTCTCGCGCTCCCGATCGTTCATCGGTCCCCTCCCGGCTTAACATTGGCTTCACCATGGCGCCTGAACGGCAACTTCGCAACGGAACGCCTGCGGGGCTGAGCCGTTAACTGCCCCGGATAAACAATTCTTGAAGAGGCAACAATGCGTACGATTCTCGGTGTCCTGGCTGTAGCCGGGTTGACTTTCCTCGGCGCCGGAACGGCGTCGGCCCAAGGTGTCGATGTGCGGATCGGCCCGAACGGCGTTCGTCTGGAGCAGAACCGCCCGGACTATCGTGAGCGCGTCATCGAGCGCCGCGTGGTCCGTCCCGCTCGCACCCGCACCGTGTGCCGCACCGTGATGGAAGAGCGCGTCCGCCGGAATGGCGACATCGTCCGTCGCCCGGTCGAGCGCTGCCGCCAGGTGGTGGCCGGCCGCCGGGTTTATGTGGACTAAGGGCTAAAAGCTTTCCTAATGGAAAGAGGCCGTGACTCGCTAAGAGTCACGGCCTTTTCGTTTGTTCAAAGCAATGGGTCAGCCGAAGGTGCGGATGTCCACGAAGCGGCCCGCAATCGCCGCCGCCGCCGCCATGGCGGGCGAGACGAGGTGGGTGCGGCCCTTGAAGCCCTGACGACCCTCGAAATTGCGGTTCGAGGTCGAGGCGCAGCGCTCGCCCGGAGCGAGGCGATCTGCGTTCATGGCCAGGCACATGGAGCAGCCGGGCTCACGCCAGTCGAAGCCGGCCGCCTTGAAGATCTTGTCCAGCCCTTCGGCCTCGGCCTGCATCTTCACGATGCCGGAGCCGGGGACGATCATGGCGCTGACGCTCTCCGCCACGCGCTTGCCTTCGACCACCTTGGCCACTTCCCGCAAGTCCTCGATGCGCCCGTTGGTGCAGGAGCCGATAAACACGCGGTCGAGCGCAATGTCGGTGATCTTCATGCCGGGGGTCAGGCCCATATATTCCAGGGCGCGCCACTTGGAGCGGCGCTTGTTCTCGTCCTGGATGTCGTCCGGGTTCGGCACCACGCCCGCCACCGAGATCACGTCTTCAGGGCTCGTGCCCCAGGTGACAATGGGGGGAAGGCTTGCGGCATCGAGGCGGATCTCGGAGTCGAAGAACGCGCCCTCGTCGGTGGGCAAAGAGTCCCAGTAGCGCACGGCCGCGTCCCAGGCCTCGCCCTGGGGCGCCTTGGGCTTGCCCTTGAGGTAGGCATAGGTCTTCTCGTCGGGAGCGATCATGCCGGCGCGGGCGCCGCCCTCGATGGCCATGTTGCAGATCGTCATGCGGCCTTCCATGGACAGGGACCGGATGGCCTCGCCTGCATATTCCATGACGTGGCCGGTGCCGCCGGCGGTGCCGATCTCGCCGATGATAGCCAGGATGATGTCCTTGGCGGTGACGCCGGCGGGCAGCTGCCCGTCCACGGTCACGCGCATGTTCTTGGCCTTCTTCTGGATCAGCGTCTGGGTCGCGAGCACGTGCTCGACCTCGGATGTGCCGATGCCGTGGGCCAGCGAGCCGAAGGCGCCATGGGTCGAGGTGTGGCTGTCGCCGCACACGATGGTCATGCCCGGCAGCGTGAAGCCCTGCTCAGGGCCGACCACGTGCACGATGCCCTGACGGGTATCGAGCTCGTTGTAGTACTCGACGCCGAAATCCTTGGCGTTCTGGGCGAGAGCCGCGACCTGGGTGGCGGCTTCGGGATCCTCGATGCCATGCGAGCGGTCCGAGGTCGGCACGTTGTGATCAACCACGGCCAACGTCTTCTGCGGCTGGCGCACCTTGCGGCCGGTTATCCGCAGGCCCTCGAAGGCCTGGGGGCTCGTCACCTCATGGACGAGGTGGCGGTCGATATAGAGGAGGCACGTCCCGTCATCCTGCTGATCGACGACGTGATCGTCCCAGATCTTGTCATAGAGGGTGCGGGCTTTGGCCATGGTGCTCTTCCAACGGTCTCAATAAGGGTGACTTCAGCATATTTAGCGGTTTGCCGCTCTCCGGAGAAGATGCCCTGAGCGCACGCCGCCTTGAAACGATCGCATAGCAGACAGGATAGAACGCGCAATTATATTTTTGTCGCGCGGCCCTGTCCGCAAAGCTTGTTCCATTAGCAAAAAAGCGCGGTTTGCACCGCGCTTTCGAAAACTTTGCCTGAGAAGTGGGAGCTTTACTCAGCTGCGGCCTGGGGCTTCTTCTCGACGCGCTCGGTGATACGGGCCGACTTACCGCGACGGTCGCGCAGGTAGTACAGCTTGGCGCGACGGACGGCACCGCGGCGCACGACCTTGATCGAGTCGACGTTGGGCGAATAGATCGGGAACACGCGCTCGACGCCTTCGCCGTAGGAGATCTTGCGAACCGTGAAGCTCTCCTGGAGGCCGCCACCCGAACGGGCGATGCAGACGCCCTCGTAGGCCTGGATACGCGAACGCTCGCCTTCCTTCACCTTCACATTGACGATGACGGTGTCGCCGGGCTGGAAATCGGGAATGGTCTTGGCGAGCTTGGCGATCTGCTCTTGCTCGATCTGCTGAATGAGGTTCATGTCTGTACTCCTGCCGTTGCGCGGCCTCAGGGCAAGCCCCGAACCCGCTGGATTTCGGCGTCCTGTTTTAAGTTGAGGCCGCGCCTATACAGGAGTTCGGGTGGGTTGTCGAGCCTATGGGCGTGCGGCAGGCCTGACCTCAGCGAACAGGTACCTGTCGAACCAGTCCGGGAATGACCTTGCGAGTGCTCGCGGCCCTTCCACCGTGAGCCCCATCCGCTGCGCCTCGGCAAAGCTCGCATCACCCCGCCACCAGGCGACCAGCGCAGGCAGACGGGCGCGGACTCGAAGCGGCTCGGGAAAACCGGGGTTCTGCGTGCAGAGCGAGACCTCGGCCTCCTTCAGCAGCAGGAAGCGCGGCTGGTGCTGCCCCTCGATCTCGAAGCGGACGACGAGGGGTTCCTTCGGCAGGGCCTCTACACGCACCCGCCGCTGCATGTCGACGAGCAGGGGCTCGAGATCGAGATCTTCATCCGCAGCTTGGCGCGGCAGCCAGCGCTGACCCCAGGTGCCGAGGGCGCTGACGATGTTCATCAGCTCTCGGCCAGCCTCGGTGAGGGCATATTCCGGCCCATGCTCGCCCTCTATGCGCTGCAGGGCGCCCGCCTGCACCAGCGCCTGCAGGCGCTCGGACAGCATGGTCCGGGAGATGCGCGGGATGCCGCGGCGGATGTCGTTGAAGCGGCGGCTGCCGCACAGAAGCTCGCGCACCACGAGAAGGGTCCAGCGTCCGCCGATCACCTCATGGGCGCGGGCCACGGAACAGAACTGACCGTAATCTGCCATGGCCCAAGCGCTACCATGGCGGCCGAGGGTCGAGAAGTCCGGATTCCGGACCTGACGGGAAGCCTGTGCCGGTCTAACGAGGATGCACGTTCTTCGGACAGCAATCATGACCTCTCAATCCCGTACCATCCTCGACCGCATCGGCAACACGTCCCTGGTTGCGCTGCGTCGCATCGTGCCGTCCAACGGCGCCCGCATCCTGTTGAAGCTGGAGAGCGAGAACCCCACCGGCAGCATGAAGGACCGGATGGCGCTCGCCATGATCGAGGCGGCGGAGGCCGATGGGCGGCTTAAACCTGGCGGCTCGGTGGTCGAATATACTGGCGGCAGCACGGGGGTGTCGCTGGCGCTCGTGTGCGCCGTGAAGGGATACCCGCTCGACGTGGTGACGTCGGATGCCTTCGCACAGGAAAAGCTCGACCACATGCGGCTGCTCGGCGCGACGCTCCACATCGTGGAAAGCGATAGCGGGCGCATGACGGAGAAGCTTACCAAAGACATGATCGAGCAAGCCCGCATCATCGCGGAAGAGAAAGGCCCGTTCTGGACCGACCAGATGAAGAACCGGGATCAACTCGCCGCCTATCACCGCATGGCCGACGAGATCCGGGAGCAAACTGGCGGCCGCATCGACGCCCTCATTCAGAGCGTCGGTACGGCGGCTTCGTTGCGCGGCATTGCCGAAGGGTTGCGCCACCATCGCGACGATATTCAGATCGTTGCCGTCGAGCCCGCCGAGTCGGCGGTGTTGTCAGGCGGCCCGTCAGGTGCACACAAGATCGACGGGATCGGCGCCGGCTATGTGGTGCCGCTCTGGCACGAGAGTATCGCGACCGGCATCGAGCGCGTCTCAACCGAAGAAGCCATGGCGATGGCGTTTCGCCTCGCCCGCGAGGAAGGCCTGTTCGCCGGGACCTCCACAGGCGCCAATGTCGTCGCGGCTTTACGGCTCGCCGAGCGGCTGGAGCCGGATGCGACTATCGTCACCGTGATGTGCGATTCGGGGATGAAATACCTGAAGACCTTCGGGACAAGGCTCGCAGCGAACGCGCAATCCTGACGCCGAAGACACATCAGGGAACAGGCGGCAGACGGCGCTTCACGGGCGAAGCCTTGACGATGGAGGTGCTGGTCTGGGCGCGTTGCGCGATCCGCTCCAGGATCGGATCGAGTTCGTCGATGGAACGCAGGAGATAGCGGGCCACGAAGCAATCGTCCCCGGTCACCTTATCGCACTCGATGACCTCGGGGCTCTCAATCAGGAGCTTCTCCACATGGTGCAGCTGGCCCGGCAGGGGCCGGATGCGCACGATGGCCGTCAGGGTGTAGCCCAAGGCCTTCGGGTCGAGTTCGACCGTATAGGCACTGACCACGCCGTCCTCCTCCTCCAGCCGCCGCAGGCGTTCGGCGACGCTCGGAGGCGACAGGCCGACGCTGCGGGCGAGTTCCGCGTGCGAGAGCCTGGCATTGTCGCTCAGGAGTCCGATCAGCGCCTGATCGATCTCGTCCAGAGATGAATTCCTGATTTTAAGGTTTCTTGCTGAATTCGCCATTGCTTCGAAGGCCAAAAGTTCGAACCGGTTTCGATCCTGAAAGTACGCCCGTCCCGGCAAAAGATAAAGTTGTGCCTCGTCACAGGAGGTGCAGCCATGAAATCGCAGACGAATGTATCGGGACGGCTGGAGATGATCGCCGCGATGGCGCTGTCGGGCACCATTGGGTACTTCGTCGTCGAATCCGGCCAAGGCGTCTGGAACGTGGTGTTCTTCCGCTGCCTGTTCGGGGCTTTGAGCCTGTTCGCCTATTGCTGGGTCAAAGGGCTTCTCGCGCCATGGCCGTTCTCGACCCGCACGCTGATGCTCGCAACGTTGAGCGGCGCGGCCATCGTGCTCAACTGGGTGCTGCTGTTCTCGTCCTACGGCCATGCCTCGATCTCGATCGCGACAGCCGTCTACAACACCCAGCCGTTCTTCCTGATCCTGCTCGGGATGATCCTGTTCGGCGAGCGTCCAACGGGAGACGCGCTCGCTTTCATCGCCCTTGCCTTCGTGGGCCTTCTGATGGTCACCCAGGTCGAAGCCGGCACTCTCTCGTGGAGCAGCGGTTATGGGACAGGCCTTCTGCAGGCCTTGGGCGCAGCCTTCCTCTATGCAGTGGCGTCCATCGTCGTGAAGCAGCTCAAAGGCATTCCGCCGCACGTGATCGCGCTCGTGCAAGCCGTGCTCGGCACCCTGATGCTTCTGCCGCTGGCCGACTTCTCCAGCCTGCCGATGGAATCACTGCAATGGGGATATCTGGCGGTGCTCGGCGTGGTGCATACCGGCATCATGTACATCCTGCTCTACGCAGCCCTTCAGAAGCTGCCGACGCCGATGATTGCCGTGCTCTCGTTTACCTATCCGGCCGTGGCGATTCTCGTGGATTACCTGGCCTATGGCCGGGACCTGTCGCTCGGTCAGTGGAGCGGCATCGGACTGATCCTGCTCGGCAGTGCCGGGGTCAATCTCAAGTGGCGCCTTGGACTCGCTCGTTCCGGAATCAGTCCCGCCCGGACGTGAGCAGATCGGGCCGCCGCTCGCGGGTGATGCGCTCAGACTCTTCACGACGCCAGCGCTCGATCAGGGCGTGGTTGCCGGAGAGAAGCACGTCGGGGATGGGCCGTCCCTCCCACTCGCGGGGGCGCGTGTAGTGCGGATATTCGAGACGGTTCGACTCGAAGCTCTCCTCAGTGCCCGACGCCTCCTTGCCCATGACGCCGGGCAGAAGCCGTACGCATGAATCGAGCACGATCATCGCGGCCATCTCGCCGCCGGAGAGCACGTAGTCTCCGATGGAGACTTCCGTTAGCCCGCGGGCCTTGATCACGCGCTCGTCCACACCTTCGAACCGGCCGCAGACGATGACGACGCCGGGACCGGCGGCAAGCTCGCGCACGTAGCCTTGCGTGAGCGGTTTTCCGCGCGGGCTCATGAGCAGCTTCGGGCGTGGATCGTCGGCTGCTACATTCGCATCGATGGCGGAAGCCAGCACGTCGCAGCGGATCACCATGCCGGGACCGCCGCCGGCCGGCGTGTCGTCGACGGTGCGGTGACGGCCGAGGCCATGATCGCGGATGTTCTTGGCTTCAAGCGACCACACTCCGCGCGACAGCGCATCGCCGGAGAGCGACATCCCGAGCGGGCCTGGGAACATGTCCGGATAAAGGGTCAGGATGGTGGCGGAAAAGCTCACGCCTCGTCCTCGGGCTGAGGCTTTGCCGGCTCGAACAGGTCGTCGGGCGGTGCTGCCACGATGCGCTTTGCCGCGACATCCACCACCGGCACGAAGGCCTTGGTGAAGGGCAGAAGCGCGGTCGGACCCTTTTGCGCCGGGGCGATTTCGAGAAGGTCGCCGCCGCCGTAATTGGGCACCGCCACAACAGTGCCGATGATGTCGCCGGCTTCCGTCTGGACGGATAAGCCGATCAGGTCGGCCAACAGAAATTCGTCTTCCTCGTCGGGGGGAGGAAGCTTGTCGCGCTCGATGTAAAGCTGGACGCGGTTGAGAGCTTCCGACGCTTCGCGCGTGGTCACGCCGTCGACGACGGCGATGAGCAGATCGGGTGCGTCGCCGGGAGCGGCCCGCACGCTCTTCAGAGAATAGGTTTTGCCGTTGCTGGCAATCAGCGGCCGGTAACCGGCAATCGCCCGCGGATCGGCCGTATGAGACTTCAGCCGCACTTCGCCCTTGAGGCCATGGGCGCGACCGAACTCGCCCACGAGGACGAGGTCATCTCGGAGAACCGCCGCACCCCCTCCCCCCTTTGCGGGGGAGGGTGGCGAGCGGAGCGAGCCGGGAGAGGGGGCGTTCTTCGACTGAGCACGTCCCCTCTCCCGACCCTCGTTGACACGAGGGCCACCCTCTCCCGCAGAGGGGAGAGGGCGAAGGTCCTGCTTGTTCGAACGCCCCCGCTTCATTGGGGTGCTTACGCAGCCTCGCCTTCGGAGCCGGCGGCAGCCGCAGCGGCCTTGGCGTCGGCGCGCTCCTGGGACTTCTTGCCCGGAACGGCCTTCTCAGGGTTGTTGCGGGCCGGACGCTTCATGAGGCCGGCGGCGTCGAGGAAGCGCAGGACGCGGTCGGTCGGCTGAGCGCCCTTGGCGAGCCAGGCCTGGATCTTCTCGGTCTCGAGAACGACGCGACCGGCGTCATCCTTCGGCTTCATCGGGTCGTAGGTGCCGACCTTCTCGATGAAACGGCCATCGCGCGGGGAGCGCGAGTCGGCGACGACGATGCGGTAGTAGGGACGCTTCTTCGCACCACCACGGGTGAGACGGATCTTCAGGGACATTGCTATTCTCCTAGTGTTTAGGCTTTTCACCAAATTCGCTGATCAGGCGTTCGATAGAGGATTCATCCTCCAGGTCACCCGTGGACCGAAGCACTTCCACATTGGTCATGCCGTCCTCGAGCAGATCAATCTCCCAGTATTCACCGGGAACACGTGCGAGGACGGTAACCCCGTCCTCACGGAAGAAGCGGATCTCATTCCAGATTCCTGCATTCTCCAATTCCTTTGACAGCGTATGAGCGCGCTGGAGCAGATCAGCAGCCGTCATCTCAAAACCTATTTCTTCTTCCCGAACGGGAAGCCACCGATGCCCGGCAGGCCGGGGATCTTGCCGCTACCCAGACCGGGCAAGCCCGGCACCTCCTTCGGCATCGACGGAAGACCGCCGGCGCTACCGGGGAAGTCGGGCAGCTTGCCGCCCATCTGCTTCTGCAGGGCCTCGATCTGCTCCGGCGTCGGTTGGGGCATGCCGCCCATACCGCCGCCACCGCCGATGCCGAACATCTTGCCGAGTTGGCCGGCCATGCCTTTGCCCTTGCCGCCGCCCATCATCTTCATCATGTCGGCCATCTGGCGGTGCATCTTGAGCAGCTTGTTGATGTCCTCGACCTTCATGCCGGCACCGGCGGCGATGCGTTTTTTACGCGATGCCTTGAGGATGTCGGGGTTGCGGCGCTCGGACGGGGTCATGGAGTCGATGATGGCGCGCTGACGCTTGATGACCTTGTCGTCGAGATTGGCATTCTCGAGCTGCGACTTCATCTTGGCGATGCCGGGCAGCATGCCGAGCATCCCGCCGATGCCGCCGATCTTTTCCATCTGGGCGAGCTGATCGCGCAGATCGTCCAGATCGAACTTGCCCTTGCGCATCTTGTCGGCCATGCGCTGGGCTTTTTCGGCGTCGAAATTCTCGGCGGCCTTTTCCACGAGCGAGACGATGTCGCCCATGCCGAGAATGCGGTTGGCGACGCGCGACGGATGGAACTCCTCGAGCGCATCGACCTTCTCGCCCGTACCGATGAGCTTGATCGGCTTGCCGGTGACGGCGCGCATGGACAGAGCAGCGCCACCGCGGGCATCGCCGTCCATACGGGTCAGCACGATGCCCGTGACGCCGAGGCGCTGGTCGAAGGCGCGCGCAGTGTTGACTGCGTCCTGGCCGGTGAGCGCATCGGCGACGAGCAGAACCTCGTGCGGGCCGGTGGCGGTGCGCACTTCGGCCGCTTCCACCATCAGGGCCTCGTCGACCGTGACGCGGCCGGCGGTGTCGAGCATGACCACGTCGTAGCCGCCAAGCCGTGCTGCCTCCATGGCGCGCCGGGCGATCTGCACCGCCGATTGGCCGGCGACGATCGGCAGCGTGTCGACGCCCACCTGCTTGCCCAGCACCGCGAGCTGCTCCATGGCGGCCGGGCGGCGGGTATCGAGAGAAGCCATGAGCACCTTGCGGTTCTCGCGATCCTTCAGGCGACGGGCGATCTTGGCCGTGGTGGTCGTCTTACCCGAGCCCTGGAGGCCGACCATGAGGATGCCCACGGGCGGCACCGCGTTGAGGCTGATGACCTCCGCATCCGCGCCCAGCATCTCCACGAGCTGGTCGTGGACGATCTTGACCACCTGCTGGCCGGGCGAGACGGACTTTACGACCTCGGCGCCGACCGCGCGGGCGCGCACCTTGTCCGTGAACGAGCGCACGACCTCGAGGGCAACGTCCGCCTCGAGCAGGGCGCGGCGGACCTCACGCAGGGCCGCGTTGACATCCTCTTCCGTCAACGCGCCGCGGCGCGTCAGCCCGTTGAGGATATTGGAAAGCTTATCGGAAAGGCCTTCGAACATGATCACTCAATTCCTCTTGCGATGAGAGGTACATCGCGATCCTCGATGGCTTTTTCAAAGTGGCTTATGGCCGCCTCGAACTTGTCGCGGCATCCGGGATTGCAGAAGCCGACCACCTCGCCCCGATAAAGCGTGAGCGAGTCCGCCGCGATCGGCTTTCCCGACCACGGGCAGGTCTCGTTGATCGCGTCTTCAAGGCGCAAGGCTTTGTCCGACATCCGCTACCATCCCAACGCGAAACCCAAAAGAAAGCGCGCCCGAGGGCGCATCGCGCTGTCGGACGTTGACCTCCAGCCTCTCGGGCTGGTCGGCGGCTCAAAATGGGCTCGCTCTACAGATTTGCGGCCAGCCGATAAGGGAAAACGGCACGAGAGTCAAGGAAAAGGAAGACGATGGAAAGTATTGGGACGTCCAACCGCAGTCATCCCGGACGGAGCGCAGCGGAGATCCGGGATCGTTCGACGAGAATGGCGCTGCTTAACCTCTCCCGGTGGGAGAGGTTGGACCGGAGGTCCGGGTGAGGGGTTACAACCTTATCCGGAGAGGTCTGTAACCCCTCACCCCAACCCTCTCCCTCAGGGAGAGGGAGCACGTGCTCCATTCGGAAAGCAATCCCGGATCGGCTTCGCCATCCGGGATGATGCCAAGGTGATGAGGCCTGAACCCTTGCCGATCCGCCTCCCCATCCCCACGCTTAAGGCTTCGCCGAGGATCCCTGCACCGATGAACCGCCGCACCCTGCTTAAAGCGCTTGGCCTGCCCGTCGTCGCCACCGGGGCGCTGGGCTGGATGACCGCTGCGCGCTCGAAGAACCGCTATTACGACGGCCCGGTCAGCGACCATTTCGACGGAGTGCGGTTCTTCACGCCCGGCCAGCCGCAGGACAAGGGATTGATGGAACTGGCACGCTGGCGGCTCGGCGGTGGGCGCAAGGATTGGCCGGAGAGCTTCCCGAGCCCGTTCCGGGACAAGCCCCCGGCTGAGGTGCCCGGCCTGCGCTCGGCGCTTATCGGCCACGCGTCGTTCCTGATCCAGGTGGCCGGCCTCAACATCCTGACCGATCCGGTCTTTGCCGAGAAGGCGAGCCCCGTCTCCTTCGCCGGCCCCACCCGGGTCAATCCTCCGGGAATCACCTTCGACGACCTGCCGCCGATCCACGTGGTGCTGATCACGCATAACCATTACGACCATCTTGATACCGACACCTTGGGCCGTCTGTGGCGGCGAAATCGCCCGAAGATCGTGGCCCCTCTGGGCAACGATGCGGTGATCCGCGCCGAGCATCCGGACATCCCGGTCGAAACACGGGATTGGGGCGGCTCGGTCGATCTCGGCAACGGCGTCACGGCCCATCTCGAGCCCGCCTATCACTGGTCGGCGCGGGGCATCAACGACCGGCGCATGGCGCTCTGGTGCGCCTTCGTGCTCACGACGCCCGCGGGCGTGATCTACCACATCGGCGATACGGGCTTCGGCGACGGCAAGATCTTTCACGGCGTTCGCGAGCGTTTCGGCAAGCCGCGCCTCGCGCATCTGCCCATCGGGGCCTATGCGCCGCGCTGGTTCATGGAGCCGCAGCACATGAACCCGGAAGACGCCGTGAAGGTGCTGCGTATCATCGAGGCCGATCAGGCGCTCGGCCACCACTGGGGCACATTTCGACTGACGGATGAGGGCATCGAGGAGCCGCCGCAGGATCTGGCTGCGGCGCTGCAGATGGCCGAGATCCCGGAAGACCGATTTAGAGCGTTGCGGCCTGGCGAGGCATGGTCCCCATCCGCATGAAGATGGGCTCCACGAGGTCCTGCGGAGCATCCACCAGACAGGTAACGCCAGCATCGAGCAGTTCCTGCCGGGAGCCGTAGCCCCAGGTCACACCGATGGACGCAAGTCCATTAGCCTTGGCACCGATGGCGTCGTGCTTCCGGTCGCCGATCATGACGGCATCCATCGGGTCGAAGCGCTCCCGCTCGAGGATGTGCCGGATGAGATCGCGCTTGTCCGCGTTGCGGTTGTCGAGGTCCGAGCCGTAGATCTCGATGAAGAACCGCGACAGCTCGAAATGGTCGAGGATCCGCCGTGCGAAGGCTTGGAGCTTCGAGGTCGCTACATAGAGGCGGACATCCTTCTCCTGAAGATCCTGAAGCAAGACCGGGATGCCCGCATAGACCTCGTTCTCGTACAGGCCCACATCGCTGTAGCGCTCGCGGTAGAGGCGCACGGCCTCCTGCACCTCGTCCGCTCCGCCCAGAAGTTCCGTGAAGCCCGCAATCAGCGGCGGGCCGATCATCCAGGTGAGTTCGTCCGCGTCCGGAACAGGACGCCCCAATCTCTCCAAGGCATACTGGACCGATCGGGTGATGCCCGTTTTCGGGTTCGTCAGGGTTCCGTCGAGGTCGAAGAGCGCGATCATCGCAAGCGTTATTCCTTCGGCTGAACGTAGATGTTCACCTCGAAATTGGTGTCCTGCGAGTCCGTGAAGTCGCTCACGTATTCCTCGATGAACGCGTCCTTGGCCACGATCTCCTTGATGTCGAGATAGGCCGTGATCGTCTCGTAGGTGCCGTCGATCTCGTCATAGGCATCCTTATGCACGAAGCGGAAGGACTTGCCCTCAGGCGTCTTGCCGAACTTGATCTCGGGGGTGAGCTCGGTCTTGCCCTCCGGCACCTTGGCGATCGGCACCATGGCCTCGTATTTGAAGCCGTTGTCGTCGGTGTCGACGAAGATCGTGAGCGGCCGGCCCGCAGGCTCGATCCCGGCCTTCTTCAGCTCGTCTGCGATCTTGGTGAAGGCGTTCTTCAGGTTGTCGTAGGCCTCGTCCCAGGCGCTGATGCCGGCGAGCACCACCGTGTTCTTGGACACGAGCACGCCCTCCTCCACGCCGGTCGGATCGCTCGGGTTCGGAAACAGGGTCGCGCGGGCCGCCTCCTGCACGGGGGCCGGGCTGACGGGAGCCGTAGGGGTCGGGGTGACAGGCGCAGGCTGAGCCGCCACGGGCGCCTGGGGTTGGGCCGGAGTGTCCGAAGGAGCAGGAGCGGTTTGGGCCTGCGGCGCAGGCTGAGGCGCTGCCGGAGGAGGTGCTGCGGGCGCCGCCGGGGTTGCGGGCGCCTCGGTTGCCCCTGGTGGCGGGCTTGCCGGAGGAGGCGTCTGCGCCAGTGCCACGCCGGAGCACAGGGCCAGGATCAGGACAGGATGAGAGAAGCGCAGCCGCATGTGAAGAACGCCTTACCCGCGAATCAAGAAGGGATACCTTGCTGCACCATATGGGGGTTTGAACATTGCCGCGAGAGCATCCCCGACCCGCTGTGGAGAGACGGATTGCAGCAGGGCTGCCCAACAATTGGTCTGATTGACAGCACGATGCCCTCAGGGAAGCTGGAGCCGATGCCTTATGCTCATGCTTCGTCCTCTCGCCACCGGGCTTAACCCATGACGGAAGAGTTTCTGATATTTGCGCTGATCGGCTTCGGAGCTCAGCTCGTCGACGGGGCGCTGGGCATGGCATTCGGGGTTCTGTCCACCACGAGCCTGCTCGCTTTCGGGGTGCCGCCGGCCACCGCCAGCGCCGTCACCCATGTGACGGAGATCTTCACCACGGCGGCCTCCGGCACCTCGCACGTGCTCCACCGCAACGTGAACTGGCGCCTCGTGGCCCGGCTGGCTCCGGCTGGCATGATCGGCGGCGGCATCGGGGCGTTTATTCTCGCCAATATCGACGCCAAGACCATCCAGCCCCTGGTGTCGGCCTATCTCCTGGCAATTGGCCTCTACATCCTCTTCAAGGCCTTTCGGCCTCTCTGGCCCAGGGAGATGCGCGACTGGCTGGTGCCCTGGATCGGAGCGGGCGGCGGCCTGCTGGACGCCATGGGCGGCGGCGGATGGGGTCCCATCGTCACCAGTTCGCTGATCGGCCGGGGTCATGCGCCCCGGCAGGTGATCGGCTCGACGAACCTGACGGAATTCCTCGTCACTACGGTTATTTCCGCCACCTTCATCGTGACGCTGGGCTGGTCCGAGCTGAGCTCGGCGGCGGGCCTCATCGTCGGAGGGGTCCTGGCCGCACCGCTCGGCGGCTTCCTGGTCAGCCGCCTGCCGACCCGTCCCCTGATGGTGGGCGTCGGTCTCGTCATCATCGCCACCAGCATTCCGCGGATCCTGCAGGCGTTCTGACGTCATTGCCGCAGGGCTTCTCGACCCCTCTCGCGATTTATCGCATTTTCAGCCATATACGGCCGCATGAGTGCTCTTTCGAACAGCCGCTTCCTGAAGATGAACGGTCTCGGCAACGAGATCACCGTGCTGGACCTGCGCGGCTCCCTCCATCGCGTGAGCGCCGCGGAAGCGCGCGCCATCGCGGCTGATCCCCGCTCGCGCTTCGACCAGCTCATGGTGCTGCACGATCCCGTGACGCCGGGCACCGATGCCTATATGCGCATCTACAACACGGACGGCTCGGAATCCGGCGCCTGCGGCAACGGCACCCGCTGCGTTGCCTGGGCGATGACCGCCGACCCGATCATGAGCCGCCCCGTGGACCACGACCTGGTGCTCGAGACCAAGGCCGGGCTCCTGCCCGTGGAGCGGGTCTCGGACCGGGTCTTCACCGTCGACATGGGCCCGCCGCGACTGGCCTGGAACGAGATTCCCCTGCGCGATCCCTACCCGGACACCCGCACCATCGCGCTCGACACCCGGTTGCCCGACGCGCCAGAGCTGCAGGGGCCGTCGGCGGTGAGCATGGGCAATCCGCATGTGATCTTCTGGGTCGGGAATGCGGAAGGCTATGACCTTGCCGCCATCGGCCCGGTCTTCGAGCACGATCCGGCCCTGCCGGAGCGCGCCAACACCTCCTTTGCCCAAATCACCGGCCCCGAGCACATCGTCCTCCGCGTCTGGGAGCGCGGCGCCGGTGCGACCCGCGCCTGCGGTTCGGCCGCCTGCGCCACGCTCGTGGCGGCCGCCCGCAAAGGCCTCACTGGACGGAAGGCCGTGGTGGCGCTGCCCGGCGGCGATCTCGTGATCGAATGGCGCGAGAGCGACGACCACGTGCTCATGACCGGGCCGACCGAGCTGGAGCACGAGGGCACCCTGTCGCCTGCTCTGTTCTCGGAGGTCGCCTGATGGCCGTGGAGGTCGTCACCTTCGGCTGCCGTCTCAACATCTACGAGTCGGAGACCATGCAGCGCCACGCGGAAGGCGCGGGCCTCGGCGAGGTCGTGATCGTCAACACCTGCGCGGTCACGGGCGAGGCGACGCGTCAGGCGCGCCAGTCGATCCGCAGGATCGCCCGCGAGAAGCCGGGTGCGCGCATCATCGTGACGGGCTGCGCGGCTCAGGTGGAGCCGGAAACTTTTGCCGCCATGCCGGAGGTGTCTCAGGTTGTCGGCAACCATGAGAAAATGAAGGCCGAGACTTGGGCCGGGATGCGCGATTTCGGCATAGGCACCTCGGAGAGGATCCTCGTCAACGACATCATGGCGGTGAAGGAGACCGCCATGCATCTCATCGACGGCCTGCGCGGGCACACCCGCGCCTTCGTGCAGGTGCAGAACGGCTGCGACCACCGCTGCACCTTCTGCATCATCCCGTACGGGCGCGGCAACTCCCGCTCCGTGCCCATGGGCGCGGTGGTGGATCAGGTGCGCACATTGGTGGAGCACGGCTCCCGCGAGGTGGTGCTCACCGGCGTCGACATCACCAGCTACGGCCGGGACCTGCCGGGCGAGCCGAAGCTCGGCACCCTGGTGAAGGGCATCCTGCGTCACGTGCCGGAGCTGGAGCGCCTGCGCATCTCCTCGATCGACTCAGTCGAAGCCGACGGCGACCTGCTCGACGTGATCGCGGGCGAGCACCGCCTGATGCCGCATCTGCATCTCTCGCTGCAGGCCGGCGACGACATGGTGCTGAAGCGCATGAAGCGCCGGCATCTGCGCGGCGACGCCATCGCGTTCTGCGAGCAGGTGAAGCGCCTGCGCCCGGACATGATTTTCGGCGCCGACATCATCGCAGGCTTTCCGACCGAGACGGAAGAGATGTTTTCTCGCTCCCTCGACATCGTCGAGGAATGCGATCTCACGCATCTCCACGTCTTCCCCTTCTCGCCGCGCCCCGGCACGCCCGCAGCCCGCATGCCTCAGGTGGCGCGCGATGTGGTGAAGGACCGGGCGCGCCGTCTGCGCGGGAAAGGCGAGGCTGCTTTGCTCAAGCATCTCACCGCTGAGGTCGGCGCGCGCCGCACCGTGCTGATCGAGTTGAACCAGCTCGGCCGCACGGAAGGGTTTACGCCGGTGCGCTTCACCAGGCCGGTGACGCGGGGCGAGATCATGTCCGTCACCATTGCCGGACACGACGGCAAGGAGTTGCTGGCAGCGTAACCGCATCGTCATCCCGGACGGAGCGCCAGCGGAGATCCGGGATTGCGAGACCAGTCCAGAACTGCGTTGCGCCACTTTCTGCAGTGCTAGCGGCTATAGATTCCGGGCTCTGCTGCGCAGCCCCGGAATGACAGCGTTCTATCCTGCCACCGATCCCGGATCGGCTGCGCCGTCCGGGATGACACCACAGGCTTGCACCCGCTCGCGCATATGCGCCGGCACTGGCGCCTCCACGAGGATCGGAGGCTTCTTCGGATAGAGCGGCACGGTCACGCTTTTTGCATGCAGGTGCAGCCCCGGTCCGCCGAATCGTGGCGCCGTGCCGTAGATCGGATCGCCCAGGATCGGAAAGCCCGAGGCCTGGCAATGAACGCGCAGCTGATGGGTGCGGCCAGTGATGGGGCGCAGCTCCAACAAAGTGAACCTCTTTTCATCCTCCCCTTGAGGGGGAGGGTCGGAGCGCGCCAGCGCTCCGGGGTGGGGTGGCAGCGCAGGGTTTGGAGAGGTCGCGCTACTCACCCCCTCCCGCGCCTCCAGCGCGACCTCCTCCCTCAAGGGGGAGGTGAAGCTCCGTCCCAACACCCGCCACTGCGTCAGGGAAGGCTGGCCCTTCGGGTCCACCTTCATCCACCAGCCGCGATCCGGCGATTTCGGCGCGAGGGGGAGATCAATCGTGCCCTCGTCGGCCTCGGGTCCACCCTCAACCACCGCCCAGTAGACCTTGTCGATCTCACCCCGCTTGAACATCTCGTTCAGCTGCGCGATCGCCTTGGGATGTCGGCCGAGGATGAGGCAGCCTGAGGTGTCCTTGTCGAGGCGGTGCGCGGCTTCCGGGCGGCGCGGCAGGCCGAAGCGGAGGGCATCGAGATGATGAAACAGGGTCTCGCCGCCCTTGGGGCCGGGATGCACCGGCAGGCCGGCGGGTTTGTCGATCACGAGCATCAGGGCATCGCGATACAGCAATCGGCTTACTATCTCTTCCGCATTCATGTGGCCTCGGCTATCGAGGCGACAGCGCTAAATCAAGCACAAGAATGAAAAGGCACAGCAAAACCCATGGCCGAGACAAAGCCCGACAAGCCCGGATTTCTTTCCCGTCTGTTCGGGCGCAAGGCTGACGCACCCACGGCTCCCGAACCGGCGCCAGCAACCCCGCAGGCCGGCGGCGAGCCCGAGGCGATGCCCTCCCCGCCTACAACCGGTGCGGACGATCTCACGGCCGCTCCCTCGACCGTGACCACCGCCTCTCCCGATACGCCCGAGGAGAACAAGACGCCGCCCGAGCTGGCCGGCGCCGATCTCCAGCCCATCGAGGGTCTCGACCCGGAGGGCACCAACCCGCAGGAGCCGCTGCCGCGCATCGTCACCGAGCACGGCCCCGAGCTGCGCCTGGACATCACCGCCGCAGACTTAGGAACTCCTGAGCCTGCCCCTGCCGAAGTGCTCCCCTCCCCCGCCCCTGAAACACAGCCCGCCGCGGCTCGCGGCTGGTGGCAGCGCCTGACGGAGGGCATGCGCCGCACCTCCTCGTCGCTGTCCGACAGCGTCACCGGCCTCTTCACCAAGCGCCGGCTCGATGCGGCGACCCTGGAGGAGCTGGAGGACGCACTGGTCCAGGCCGATCTCGGCGTGCCCACCGCCATGCGGATCACGGAGGCGATCTCCGCCGGGCGCTACAACAAGGAGATCTCTCCCCAGGAGGTGAAGACGATTCTGGCCGGCGAGGTGGAGAAGACCCTTTCGCCCGTGGCCCAGCCGCTCATCGTCGACCGCTCGAATAAGCCCTTCGTCATTCTGATGATCGGCGTGAACGGGGCGGGCAAGACCACGACCATCGGCAAGCTCTCCCAGAAATTCCGCAGCCAGGGCCTGAAGGTGATGCTCGCCGCCGGCGACACCTTCCGGGCCGCCGCCATCGAGCAGCTGAAGGTATGGGGCGAGCGGGTCGGCGCCCCGGTGCTGTCCCGCGAGCAGGGGGCGGACGCGGCAGGGCTAGCCTATGACGCCCTGCAGGAGGCCAAGGCCAACGGCTCCGACGTGTTGCTCATCGACACGGCCGGCCGCCTGCAGAACAAGGCCGGGCTCATGGCCGAACTCGAGAAGATCGTGCGGGTGGTCAAGAAATTCGACCCGAGTGCGCCCCATGCCACGCTCCTTGTGCTCGATGCGACGGTCGGCCAGAATGCCATGAGCCAGGTGGAGCTGTTCCAGAAGGCCGCCGGCGTCACGGGCCTCGTGATGACCAAGCTCGACGGCACGGCCCGGGGCGGCATCCTTGTGGCGCTCGCCGAGAAGTTCCGCCTGCCGGTGCACTTCATCGGCGTCGGCGAGGGGGTGGAGGACCTGGAGCCTTTCACCGCACGGGATTTCGCCAAAGCCATTGCGGGCCTAGATTCGTGATAACCCAATGTCATTCCCGGCCGGAGCGTAGCGGAGACCGGGAATGACACCGGTGTCTCATTGCCGTGAAATGTTCTAGAAGACCCTCATGACCGACGAAAAACGCCTCCCTCCCCTCCTCAAGCTCGCCCTGGAACTCGGCCCGCTGGCCCTGTTCTTCATCGGCAACGCCTATGGCGACCGCTTCGGCTTCGCGGAAGACCAGCGCATCTTCGCCGCCACGGGGGTCTTCATCGTGGCGACGGTGATCGCGCTCGGGATCAGCTACGGGCTCACCCGCAAGCTGCCGATCATGCCCGTGGTGTCGGCCATCGTGGTGGTGATCTTCGGCGGACTGACGCTCTTCCTGCAGGACGATCTCTTCATCAAGCTCAAGCCCACCATCGTGAACACTCTGTTCGGGCTCGTGCTGCTCGGCGGGCTCTATTTCCGCAAGCCCCTGCTGCAGATCGTGCTCGACAGCGTGTTCGACCTCGACGAGGAGGGCTGGCGCAAGCTCACCTTGCGCTGGGCCCTGTTCTTCTTCGCGCTCGCCGCCATCAACGAGATCGTCTGGCGCACGCAGACCACGGATTTCTGGGTGAGCTTCAAGGTCTTCGGCATCATGCCGCTCACCATCGCGTTCGCACTCGCCCAGACACCGCTGCTGCTGAAGCACGAGATCAAGAAGGCGGAAGAGGTCTGATACCCGCAACGTCATCCCCGGACTTGTTCCGAGGATCCATGTCCTAAAACGGCTCAAAGACGTGGATGGCCGGGACAAGCCCGGCCATGACGGCGAAGTGTGCGCGAGGCGTCACCCCACCGGCTTCATCAGCACCATCCTGCGGGTGACCCCCGGCAGCGGATCGCATTCCACCTCCGTCCAGAGATTCTCCTCGCCGGCCGCCATGACAGTCTCCTGCGAAGCGAGAAGCTCGCAATCGGCAGCTTTCGTCGCCTGCTCGATGCGGGACGCGATGTTGACGGTCTCGCCGACGACGGTGAACTCAAGCCGGCTCTCGTCGCCCACTACGCCGCAGAACACGTCGCCCGTATGGATGCCGATGCCGAGGCGCACCGGCGGGTCGAAGCGGCGCTTGGCGTTCCAGCGTTCGATCAGCGTCAAAAGGGTGCGCCCGCAGGCGAGCGCACGGCTGGCGTCGCCGTCCTGCGCACCCGGCACGCCGAAGAGGATGAGCGCCCCATCGCCGGTGAACTTGTCGATGACGCCGCCATGCCGGGAGGCCGCGCGCAGCACACGGCGGCGGAAGGATGTGATGAACACAGCAAGCTGCGCCGGCTCCATGGTCTCGCCGAAGGTGGTCGAGGCGCGGATGTCGACGAACATCACGGTCACCGGAATGCGCCGCCCCTGGCGCAAGGACGCGAAGGCCTGATCGGTCAGGATGGGGGCGAACTCGCTCGGCAGGTAACGGGTGAGATTGACCCGCAGGGTGGTTTCGCGCACGGCCCGCTCCAGCATCAGCCGCCCCTGGCGCGCCACGAGGATCAGGATCAGGCCGGCGGCAAAAACCATGACGATGCGCACCATGTTGGTCTGCATGGAGAACAGGCCCGCGATGGCGGCAAGATCCTGCTGCCGCTCCTCGATGCTCATGAACCCGCCGCTGAAGGCGATGAGCGTCAGGCCGACCACATAGATGGCGGCCACGAAGGCCTGAAGCCGCGGCTGATAGTGGATCGCCGCCGCCGCCATGGTGATCGGCACCACCCAGGACACCGGAAACGCCGAAAATAGACTTCCCGGAATGCCCAAGCCCCAATGGCTATAGGCGAGATTGCCGAGAACCAGGAAGGCATCCGTCATGGCCGTGACCACCGGCAGCTGCGCAATGGCCATCCGCTTCGAGGCAAGCCACGCGCCGACCCATCCCGAGGCGCCGAACAGGGCTAGGGTGAGCTCCGCCGCGGCGATCTGCTTGCGCGCCACGGGGCTGTCGAGTTCGACGCCTGCCGTGGCGATCACGACGGCGAGCAGCAGCAGACCCGCCGTGACCATGCGGGCCATGCCGGCCCGCTGCAGCGCCCCGGTGTCGGCCTCGCGAATCAGCCGGTGGGTGGCATCGCTCAAGGCTGGCGTCGTGCGGAGGTTGTTGAGCAGGCCCAGGGCGGCGCGGGTGCGGGATCGAGGGGTCACGGGCTTCCTTTTGCTCGCCGATGGTTGATGCACTATGTCACTGGACTGCCCCAGCGCCCATTACGGATCCGTTACGCTAGCATGAACTGCCGTCTGACCGCGGCAGCAGCCTCATCTCACAGGAATATATGGTTCATGAGCGAGACCAGCCAAGCGATCACCGTCTATGTGGATGCGGATGCCTGCCCGGTGAAGAGTGAAATCTACAAGGTCGCCGGGCGCCACGGCGTGAAGGTGTTCGTGGTGTCGAACTCGTTCCTGCAGGTGCCGGCCGATCCGTTGATCGAGCGCGTGGTGGTGAGTTCAGGGTTCGACGCAGCCGACGACTGGATCGCCGAGCGCGCCCGGCGCGGCGCCATCGTGATCACCGCCGACATCCCGCTCGCCCACCGCTGCGTGACGGCCGGTGCCGACGTGATCGGCCCGACGGGTAGGCCCTTCACGCAAGCCTCCATCGGCATGGCGCTCGCCACCCGCAACCTCATGGAGGACCTGCGCGCCATGGGCGACGTGACCGGCGGGCCGAAGCCGTTTTCGGCAAAAGATCGCTCGGCGTTCCTGTCGGCGCTGGACGTGTCGATCAACCGGCTCAAGCGCGCGGGATTTGGCGCAGGCGCTCCTTGAATGCCCCAAGATTCTCCGGCGTCAGAGGCCCGATATGCTTGTGGCGGATGGTGCCGTCGGGGCCGACGATGAAGGTTTCCGGCACGCCGTAGACGCCCCAGTCGATGGAGGTGCGGCCGTTGGGGTCGACACCCACGGCGGCATAGGGGTTGCCGAGGCTGCCGAGGAAGCGGCGGGCGTTGTCCGTGTTGTCGCGCTGGTTGATGCCGACCACGCGGATCGACGGGTCCTTGGCGAGATCGACGAGCAGCGGGTGCTCCTGGCGGCAGGGGCCGCACCAGGATGCCCAGACATTCACCACCGTGACGCGGCCCTTCAGGTCCTCGTTCGACAAACCCGGCACGGCCTGTCCATTGGCCACAAGGCCGTCCAGCGGCGCGAGGTTGAAGGTTGGCACGGGCTTGTTGATCAGCACCGAGGGCAGCTCGGCCGGGTTGCGGCCGGAGAACAGCTGCACGGCGAAAAGACCAGCCAGGGCGAGAAAGACCAGCCCCGGCAGGATGAAGATCAGGCGCGACCGGGGGCGCTCGGTTGCCTCAGCCACGGCGGGATCTCCGGCCGACGCCACGGGATTCAAGGTCGGCGAGCGCGCGCAGCTGAATGCGGTGGTCGATCACGGCGCGCAGGATCAGACCTGCGACCACAAGGGCAGTCACGATGTAGGAAAAGGCGATGAAGAACGTGTGCGACATGGCTTAAGCCGCCTGTGCGTCGAGGCGCTCGGCCTCGAGAATGGTCAGGGTGCGCACACGACGGCGCAGGATCTCGGTGCGCATGCCGGAGAGATGCAGCGCCACGCCCAGGAGCGAGAAGGCCACGGCCATGATCAGGAGCGGCACGAGCATGGAGGGATGGATGGTCGGCCCGTCGATGCGGAACACCGAGGCCGGCTGGTGAAGGGTGTTCCACCAATCGACGGAGAATTTGACGATCGGCACGTTCACTGCGCCGACAAGCGTGAGGATCGACACGGCCCGGGCCGCGCGGTTCGGCTCCTCGATGGCGCGCCAGAGGGCCAGGATCCCGAGATAGATCAGCAGCATCACCAGCATGGAGGTGAGCCGGGCATCCCACTGCCAGTAGGTGCCCCACATGGGCTTGCCCCAGAGCGAGCCGGTGACGAGGCAGATCAGCGTGAACGCAGCCCCGATGGGGGCGGCCGCCTTCTGCGACACGTCGGCGAGCGGATGGCGCCAGACCAGCGTGCCGAGCGCGGAACTTGCCATGATCATGTAGAAGAACAGGGACAGCCAGGCCGCCGGCACATGGAGATACATGATCTTGACCGTCTCGCCCTGCTGGTAATCGGCGGGCGCAGCGAACCAGACCATGTAGAGCCCGACACCCAACAGGATCGCGGCAAGCCCCCCTACCCACGGCAGCAGCGTGCCGCTGAGGCTCATGAAGCGGGTCGGGTTGGCAAGCTCTCGGATCATGGGTTCGATGTAGCGGTCTTAAGAAGCGCCTGCAACGCGGAGATCGCCGCAAGGCGAATAACGTTTTCGCCAGAGATGGGGTTTGTAGAGGTTCCGGAAGCGATTTGGCATTCCGGAAATGTGCGTAGAATCTTGGCTTTATCATGTGATGACCTGTCCCCGCGTCATCACCAGCCTTGTGCCGGTGATCCACGTCTTTGCGGCGGTTCAAGACGTGGATGGCCGGAACAAGTCCGGCCATGACGAGGAGAGTGTCATCCCCGGCGTGCGTCAGCGAGGGAAGGGGATCCATTCACACACGCGGCGCTATGGATTCCCTTCCCCTCCGCTGCGCTCCGGCCGGGAATGACACTGGGGCATGAAACCTTCCCGCCTTTCATTCGCCATTCGAACTGGCCTATAGTTTCGCATCTCTGTTGCGGAGCGATCATGCGCCTCGGATTGCCTAGTCTCCTCGGCCTCACCCTGCTCACGCTTCCGGCTTTAGCGCAGGACATCACCTTGCGCCTGCCGGTCGCCTGCGAGATCGGGCGCACCTGCTTCATCCAGAACTATCTGGACCGTGACCCCTCCCCGGCCGTGAGCGACTACCAATGCGGCACCCTGACCTATGAGGACCACGACGGCACCGACATCCGCATTCCGAACATGCTGGCGCAGCAGGCCGGTGTCGATGTGGTTGCCGCTGCCGATGGCAAAGTCGCGAACACGCGCGAAGGCGTTCCTGACACTGCCGTCACCGAGCAGACCCGTGAAAAGATCAGCCAGATCGGCTGCGGCAACGCCGTGGTGATCGATCACGGCAACGGCTGGCGCACAGCCTATTGCCATATGGCGAAGGGCAGCGTCACCGTGCGATCCGGCCGCGAAGTGAAGGCCGGTGACAAGATCGGCCAGATCGGGCTGTCGGGACTGACCGAATATCCCCATCTGCACTTCACGCTTCTCAAGGACGGCAAGCCCGTCGATCCCTTCGCCTATGGGGCGCCGGAAAAGTCCTGCGGTGGCGGCAAGTCCCTGTGGGAGGCGTCCCTCCAGCGGACGCTCGCCTATCAGGCAGGCGCCGTGCTTAACAAGGGTTTTGCCGGCGGCCCCGTGACCATGGAGGCGATCGAATCGGGCGCGGCCGAGCGGGAGACGCCGACCACGAAGTCTCCCGCTCTCGTGGCCTTCGTGCGCGCCATCGGCCTCAAAGGCGGCGACGTTCAGACCCTCACCCTGTTCGATCCGGACGGCAAGCCGCTCGCCCAGAACAAGGCGCCACCGCTTGATCGCGCCAAGGCGCAGTGGATGGCCTTTTCCGGCGTCAAACAGCCTGAAGGAGGCTTCCGCCCCGGCCTCTACCGGGCGATCTACCGGGTCGAGCGGGACGGCAAGCCGGCCATCGAGCAGGCCTTCGGCATCAGCCTTCGTCCGTGACGCCTTCATGCGCCGTTCGGCTGTCCGCCGGCGCCTCGTCGCGTTCATTGAGACCGTAGTCGCGGAGCACGCTCGCGACCCGCAGGCGGTAATCGCGAAACACGCCGTCACGGCCCGCCCCTTGCGTGGTGCGGTGGGAGGGCAGGTTGCGCCAGGCCCGCACTGCCTCCTCGTCGCGCCAGAACGACAGCGATAAAAGCTTGCCGGGCTCGGAGAGGCTCTGGAAGCGCTCGATGGAGATGAATCCGTCCATCGCCATGAGGTCGGAGCGGAGCGCCGCAGCGAGACCGAGATAATCCCGCTTGCCCACATCCCCGGCCAGCCAGACTTCGAAGATTACCGCGATCATGGCTTGATCAGCTCCGCATAAGGGCCTGAGGCAAGTCGCAGGAAGGTCCGGTCCTCCCGGCGGATGAACTGCTCCCGCTTGGCGAATTCGTAATTGGCGCGGCCTGCAGGATCGTTCCTCAGGCGCTCGCGATAGGCCTCGTATTCGGAGAGGTTCTTGATGTTGTACACGCCGTAAGCCAATGTGCTCGAGCCCTCGTGGGGAGCATAATAGCCGATCAGATCCGCGCCGCAGCGGGGAATCGCCTGGCCCCAGTTGCGGGCATATTCATTGAAGGCCTCGACCTTGAAGGGGTCGATTTCGTAGCGGATGAAGCACGTGATCATCGATAGCATCCTTTGACTAAGACAGTTCGGTCTTAGCCGATGGATCGGCGCTGATGCTTCGGCTATGATCGAAGTATGAAGGAAGGTCCCGTCATCGCATCTGTTGCCGCGCTCCTGGGTGATCCGGCCCGCGCCAACATCCTCACCGCCCTCATGGACGGGCGGGCGCTCACCGTCAGCGAGTTGGCGGAGGCGGCCGGCGTTACGCTCCAGACGGCGAGCGGGCACTTGGCCAAGCTCGATGCGGCCAATCTGCTGACAGCCGAAAAGCAGGGACGCCATCGCTATTTCCGGCTGTCCGGCCCCGACGTCGCCCAGGTGCTGGAGGCCCTGATGGGCCTTGCCCAGCGCACAGGCGCCACCCGGGTGCGCACCGGCCCCAGGGATGCGGCGCTGCGATCCGCCCGGATCTGTTACGACCATCTCGCCGGCGAGCGCGGCGTCGCCCTGCTGAAAGCGGCGCGGCAGCAGGGCCTCATCGATGGCGACAGGGACTTGGCTCTCACGACCAAGGGCCGCGCCTTCTTTGCCGATTTCGGCATCGATCTGGCAGCCCTCGAAAAAGGCCGCCGTCCCGTCTGCCGCGCCTGCCTCGATTGGAGCGAGCGCCACAGCCATCTCGGCGGCGCGCTCGGCGCCGCTCTCCTGTCCCGCATGATCGACCGGGGCTGGATGCGGCGGGACACCGGACGCGTGCTCACCTTCACCTGTGAGGGCGTGGAGGGTTTCGAGGCAGCCTTTGCGCCACCGGGAGAAGGCGCTTCGCAGGCGGCCTGAACCTCAGGCGAGCTTGTAGGACTCGACCTCCTCGAACCCATGAGACCGGTAGAGCCGCAACGCACCGGACGGATTATCCGAATGGACCTTCAGATCGATGAAGGCCGCCCCCCTCTGCCGGAAGGCGTGGAGCACCTGATGCAGCAGCGCTGAGCCCAGGCCCTGTCGGCGCATGACTGGAGCAACGGCGAGATCCTTCACGAAGCCGCTCGTCCAGCATTGCGCTACGCCGGCGATTTCATCGTGCTGATCAGCAGCGAGGAAGACCAGGGCCGGATCGTAGTCCGCATCATCCCGCAGGCTCGGCCACCAGACCGCGAAGGGCTCGACGTAGCCGCCACCGCGTGAATAGGCCTGCACGAGCAGCGCATGGACCGTTTGTGCATGCCGGTCGGGATCGAACGAAATCAGCCGAATGCCAGCGGGCCAGGCAGGCTCAGGCGCGGGATCGGTCAGGGGACGTCGCATGCGAATGACGAGGCGTTCGGTCGTTGGTTCTGTCATGGGGTTTGTCTATTCTCCGGACCGCAGGGCTGCGGCGGCGCCTACGGTGCCGACCACCGCGGCGATCAGCGACAGAGCGACGAGCACCAGGAACGGTGTAGCGAACGGGATGGTCCCACCGACCGCCGCATTGGCGGCCGAGACCCCGAAGATCAGGGTCGGGATCATGAAGGGCAGCACCAGAATCGCCAGGATCAGCCCGCCGCGCCGCAGCGACGATGTGAGCGCCGCCCCGACCGCCCCGATGAAGGTGAGCGCGGGCGTGCCCACCAGGAGGGTCGCCACCATGGCGAGCATGGCCTCGGGCGAGAGCGCCACGAGAAAGCCTAAGAACGGCGCCGCGAGGGCGAGCGGCAGGCCAGTCACGAGCCAATAGGCGATGACCTTGGCCAGCACCACGATCTCCATCGGCGTGTGCGACAGGCGCAGCAGGTCGAGGGACCCATCCTCCTGGTCGGCCTGGAACAGCCGGTCGAGACCGATGAGCGTGGCGAGCAGGGCCGCGATCCAGAGGATCGCCGGACCGATGCGCGAAAGCAGGTTCAAATCGGGCCCGAGCGCGAAGGGGATCAGCGTCACGATCATCAGGAAGAAGATGAGCCCCATGACGCCCGAGCCGCCTACGCGGGCGGCGAGCTTGAGGTCGCGGACGAGGAGGGCATTGAAGGATTTCAGCATTAGCCCTCTCCCGCAGAGGGGGGAGGGATTTTGGTGCGCTCGAGCTGGATCTCCTTGGCGTCCTTGAGAAACAGCGGTGAATGAGTCGAAGCCGCGATCATGCCGCCGTTTTCCCGGTGGCGTTCGAGAATCAGGCGCAGGGTTTCCTGCGAGGCCGTATCGAGGGCCGATGTCGGCTCATCCAGAAGCCAGAAGGGCCGATGCGCCACGAGCAGCCGGGCCAGCGCCACCCGGCGGCGCTGGCCGGCCGAGAGATAGGCCACCGGCAGACGGGCGGCATGGGCGAGGCCCACCGCCTCCAGTGCCTCGCGGGGTTTCAGGGCCGGGTTTCCGAGGAAATCGCGGGCGAAGGTGAGATTTTCCTCTGCCGTCAGCGCCGCCTTGAGAGCATCGCGATGGCCCACATAGTGCAGGCACTCGGCCAGGGTTCGCTCGCCGGCCTCGTCCAGCAGAATCGCTCCGCCCGCAGGGTGCAGGCGCCCGGCTAGGATGTCGAGGAGAGAGGACTTGCCGGCCCCGTTGCGGCCGGTGATCACCAGGGCCTCGCCCGCTGAGAGCGTGAAGGAGACGCCCTCGAAGATGCGCCGCTCCCCCCGCTCGCAGGCCAAATTGTTAACACTCAGACGCAAACCCGGTACCCCTGCCCTCTTTGCACCCCAGAACCGTTCTAAACCGTGTAGCGGGATGGTTGGAAATGATCTATAGCACCCGTGGCTGCGCCGCGCGCCAAGGCGTCCAATCCGCCTCGCGCGCTTACTCCCCTGTCCGGGCACCCCCGGAGCGGCGCGCGCTTATCGCGCTTTCGGCCGAACACATGTTCGTAACCCAAATGCACGCGAGGATTCGCCGTGACGCTCAACAACAGCTTCAATGCCCGCCAGACCCTCCAGGTCGGTGACAAGACCTACACCTATTACTCCCTCGTCGAGGCCGAGAAGAACGGCCTCAAGGGCGCCTCGAAGCTGCCCTTCTCCATGAAGGTGCTGCTCGAGAATCTGCTGCGCTACGAGGACGGCCGCACGGTCACCAAGGCCGATATCGAGGCCGTGGCCGCCTGGCTCGACAACAAGGGCAAGGCCGAGAAGGAAATCGCCTACCGCCCCGCCCGCGTCCTGATGCAGGACTTCACCGGCGTTCCGGCCGTGGTGGATCTCGCCGCCATGCGCGACGCTATGAAGAACCTCGGCGGCGACCCGCGCAAGATCAACCCGCTCGTGCCCGTCGACCTCGTGATCGACCACTCGGTGATCGTGGACGAGTTCGGCACGCCCAAGGCCTTCGACCGCAACGTGGAGCTGGAATACCAGCGCAACGGCGAGCGCTACCGCTTCCTCAAGTGGGGCCAGACCGCGTTCGAGAACTTCTCCGTCGTGCCCCCGGGCACCGGCATCTGCCACCAGGTGAACCTGGAGTTCCTGTCCCAGACCGTCTGGACCCGCAAGGACACGGCGACCGGCGAGGAAACCGCCTATCCCGACACCCTGGTCGGCACCGATTCGCACACCACCATGGTCAACGGCCTTGCCGTTCTCGGCTGGGGCGTCGGCGGCATCGAGGCGGAGGCCGCCATGCTCGGCCAGCCGGTCTCCATGCTCATCCCCGAGGTGATCGGCTTCAAGCTCACCGGCAAGCTCCGTGAGGGCGTGACCGCCACCGACCTCGTGCTCACCGTCACCCAGATGCTGCGCAAGAAGGGCGTGGTCGGCAAGTTCGTGGAATTCTACGGCCCCGGCCTCACCGACATGTCGGTGGCCGACCGCTCCACCATCGGCAACATGGCTCCCGAATACGGCGCCACCTGCGGGTTCTTCCCGATCGACGTCAAGACCATCGACTACCTGCGCACCACCAGCCGCACGGACGAGCGCGTGGCTCTCGTCGAAGCCTATGCCAAGGCGCAGGGCATGTGGCTCACCCCGGACATGGCCGACCCGGTGTTCACCGACACCCTTGAGCTCGACCTCGGCGACGTGGTTCCCTCGCTCGCCGGCCCCAAGCGCCCGCAGGACCGCGTGACCCTCGACACCGCCAAGCCCTCCTTCGAGGGCGCGATGGAAACCGAGTTCCGCAAGGCCGCCGAGATCGGCAAGCGCGTGAAGGTGGACGAGGCGAACTTCGACATCGGCCACGGCGACGTGGTGATCGCGGCGATCACCTCGTGCACCAACACCTCGAACCCGAGCGTGATGATCGGCGCAGGCCTTCTCGCCCGCAACGCCGTCGCCAAGGGTCTCACGTCCAAGCCGTGGGTGAAGACCTCGCTGGCGCCCGGATCGCAGATCGTCGAGGAATACTTCAAGAAGGCGGGCCTTCAGGGCGACCTGGACAAGCTCGGCTTCAACATCGTCGGCTTCGGCTGCACCACCTGCATCGGCAACTCGGGCCCGCTGCCGGAGAACATCTCGAAGGCGATCAACGACAACGACCTCGTGGCCGTGTCGGTGCTCTCCGGCAACCGCAACTTCGAGGGCCGCGTGAACCCGGACGTGCGCGCGAACTACCTCGCGTCGCCTCCGCTCGTTGTCGCTTACGCGCTCGCCGGCTCCATGCTGATCGATCTGGCGAAGGATCCGCTTGGGCTGGGCTCGGACGGAAAGCCGGTATATTTGAAGGACATCTGGCCTTCGTCCGCGGAGGTGCAGGACTTCATCGACCGCACGATCACGAGCGAGCTGTTCAAGAGCCGCTACGCCGACGTGTTCTCGGGCGATGCCAACTGGAAGAAGGTCACCTTCGAGCCGGGCCTCACTTATGAGTGGGACATGGGTTCCACCTATGTGCAGAACCCGCCCTATTTCGAAGGCATGACCAAGGAGCCGAAGCCCGTTGAGGACATCCTGAACGCGCGGATTCTCGGCCTCTTCCAGGACTCGATCACCACCGACCACATCTCGCCCGCAGGCAACATTCGCGCAGCGTCGCCTGCCGGTGAATACCTGCAGTCGCATCAGGTGCGGGTGGCCGACTTCAACCAGTATGGCACCCGTCGCGGCAACCACGAGGTGATGATGCGCGGCACCTTCGCCAATATCCGCATCAAGAACCAGATGGTTCGGGACGAAAGCGGACACGTGGTCGAGGGCGGCTACACCATCCATCACCCGTCGGGCGAGCGGATGTTCATCTACGACGCCGCCATGCGCTACAAGGCCGAGGGCGTTCCGCTCATCGTCCTCGCGGGCAAGGAATACGGCACCGGCTCGTCCCGCGACTGGGCGGCCAAGGGCACGAACCTGCTCGGCGTGCGTGCCGTGGTCGCCGAGAGCTTCGAGCGCATCCACCGCTCGAACCTCGTCGGCATGGGCGTGGCCCCCTTCGTGTTCGAGCAGGGCACGTCCTGGGAGACGCTGGGGCTGAAGGGTGACGAGACCATCACCATCAAGGGCCTGGCCGGCGACCTGAAGCCGCGCATGCGCATGGAAATGGAAGTCACCTCCGCCGACGGCTCGGTGAAGCGCGTTCCCGTGCTCTGCCGCATCGATACGCTGGAGGAAGTCGAGTACTTCCGCAACGGCGGCATCCTGCACTACGTCCTGCGCCAGCTTGCGGCCTAAGGCCTGCAGAATAAGAACGCCCGCTCCTTCGCGTGAGGAGCGGGCGCTGACGAACATGAGGGGCGCTTCAGCGATGGGGCGCCCTGTTTTTCGTTGGCTCAGATGACGAAGTAGTTGTAGTCGGTGTTTTTAGCCTTGCTCGTGAGCGCGGAGATCTTGATCTCTACAATTTGCTGCTCAACGCACGCCTGATCTGGTTGAGGGCTCGCGCGGCTGGTCGTAAAAGCTGAAGAGTTCGGGCAACTAGGGATTGTCCGGTCGCAAGTTGCACATAGGCATTCGCCAGACGATACGCACGTGATGTACCAAGCGTCTTCTGTGCTTTCTGAAGCGCTCTTAGCTGCGCCCTGGTAGACGCCAGCTTCACATTGAGTCGTTGTGCATTATCCTTCAAATGTTGGGATGAAGCTCTGAGACGCTCTATGTCTCCCATCAGACGTTCCTGCTCTTCCGCATAAGCTTTGATTGTTGGTTCCTGCTGCAGAAGACGCATCTCGAGAGCGGCTCGTTCGAGAGAGGCAATCCGCCGGATCTCACGAGCCCGTTCCTCGGCAAGCTGCGCGAGCGTCTTGTAGTACTCGATCTCAGAATTTTCCGGCTGCATTCGTGGAACATCGGATCTCTTATGCATACTGGAAATGCCTTTGTTCAAATTCGAATAGCTCAGCCACACGCTTCGTATGCGATTTTGGAGAATGATGTTCTTCGACGAATGCTCTCGCCTTAGATCCGAGTCTCGTGATCAGATCGGGGTCACCTGCGAACCTCATTAGCGCCTGAACGTATGACTCTGCCATGGTTTCATCATCTGGCAGAGATGGTAATAGGATTCCTGTTTCACCGTCGATGACGATCTCTGAAATGCCGCCGACATCGGGTGCCACGACAGCAAGGCCGTAGCTCATGGCCTCAAGAATTACATTCGGTATCCCGTCCTCCAAGCTCGTAGAGAGGAAGATTGAATACTTCGACAGCGGGAGTGCTTCGAAGCCTTCGTAAAGATCATGACACCGAAGATTCGACAGCCCCTCCAAGTGGGTGCGCTCAAACTCGTTGAAGACGGATTCACGGAACATATCAATGCTGGCAGCGGGTATAAGGCTTTCAAGTTTGGTAGCTACCAAGGGAACGATCGACGGCCTTTTCTCAACATTGAGATGGGAGGCCCAAAGGATGCGGCTGTGTGCATCACTGTCTCTGGCGGGCAAAATGGACGGCATCTCAACCGGTGCATGAAGACACTGCCATTTATGGCTTTGCACGCCAAGCCGGTGATGGTCCTTCCTGATTGTCGTGTTGCTGTCACAGACGATCTTTGAAAGGTAATCGATGTTATCGGCGATGAGTCCGATCTGAGAGGCGACGATTGTCGCATGACCGCTCTCCACACGTTCTACATCGGCAAAGCGATAGTAGACGCATTCCCGCTCTTGTAGGACGATACCGTAGAGCGACAGCAGGCGATCTGCAAAAGCGGACTGCAGCATGTGAATGCGCGTGTCGGGACAAGATACTTCGACGATCTTCAAAGCAAGTACGCACCGCTGATCGATCGAAAGCGAGGGGCAATGCAAAGCCATATCGACAATGGCAGCATTGGGCGGCAGACGATGCAGCCACTGCACTCCCTTGAACTCCTCACCGAGTAGAACGAGGAAGTTCTTGAACGGATCAAGCCTGTACATCGCCTCTATCAATGACAGGATGTACTTCTCTCTACTGCCTCGTGAAAGGAATGGAATGATGAAGATGTCGCTGAAGGGCTTATCCTGGAGGATATCGCACAAAGTGTAGTAGGCGGTGCCAAGTGGAGGAACTCCTCTGTGGTTTCCCATAACAGGAACGCCTCGATACCTCTCCAAGTAAACAGCTGGTTCTATAGCATTGGCGAACTGGATCTTGGTTTGTATATGCTTATTATTCAAGATGTCTGTTTGTGTTGTGTAAGACTCTTTGGATACAGGACCTTCTGCAAAAAAGCGCTCATAATAAGGTCTTGAAATCTCAAGATAGTTCGGAGGTTTGAACAGGTGTGTCGGTGGGATCTGACGGATCGAGAGAGCATCCGCGGATTTCAAGAGACTCCCGGGCCTCTGACGATAGAACAAAATCGTATCTTCGACTGTATGAACGTTGAGCCCAGCGCCAACGGCCTCAGCATTGAAGTGCCAATCTTCGTAAGCATAGCCTTTTGAAAGTCGAACATCTTTATATTGGATTCTGCGAAAGATTGCCCGATGGGCACAAACGCGAGAGATGTAGGGCTGCATATCGACGAATGTCATCGGACTGACTTCATCAAGGCCGGAACACCGACAGATGCCAGCGCTTTCTCCAAAGACGAATACATATCTTGGAAAGTAGAGCGCCTCGGGACCGAGCCTCTCTGCCGCTTGATAGATATCGTAGAAGTAATTGTCGGAGACCAGATCGTCGGCATCTGCGGTAAATATATATTCACCACGCGCTCGCTCGATGCCGGCATTGCGGGAAAGGCCGAGCGCGCCATGGTCAACGTCGATGATCTGCACATCCTGGTAGCTGCCAAGGTTGAAAGAGAATAAGACCTCACGGGTGGCCTCGTCGGTTAGATCCAGCACAGCCACCAGCTCCAGAGCCAGACCCTTTGATCTCGCAAACCGTACCGCCTCGTCGAGAGACAGGAGCGTGCGCCGCAAGAAGACAGCTTCGCGATGAATGTTTAGGATGACCGAAGCATGAAAGTGATTGTCGACCATCGATCCGGCTCTGATATCCAGTTCCGCTAATGGCGGAGCACTATGCAATGTTCTTAAATGTCATTTTGAGCCGTAACACAATTTTATAGCGTGTCTATACTCTGTTTCTCCAATAGAGCGAGTTTGTCGTCGGCCCGGAAGGCAGCGAACACTAACT
This sequence comes from Microvirga soli, assembly GCF_016734765.1. GTDB lineage: Bacteria > Pseudomonadota > Alphaproteobacteria > Rhizobiales > Beijerinckiaceae > Microvirga > Microvirga soli. The sequence continues at coordinate 106,396 of NZ_JAERQE010000015.1, forward strand.
GCATATATTCCTGGACAACCTAGGGGTTGCCAAGCCAAGGGTGCCACTCAGTTTATTGCAGCGTTTCAGTCCGTCCCGAAGGACACGGTTTCGCCTAAAAGGCTACGCTTTCCTTGAGCCGGCTGCCGGGTTGTTAAGGCCCCATTAACCCTTTCACGCGGAAACTGAATTCATTGCTTCTCTTACCCGTTTTGCCAAAGCCATGAGCGACCTTCTCGTCAGTATCCGTCATGCGAAGCCCGACGATGCGGCTTTTCTGTCGAAGGTGTTCGATGCCGCTTGGCGAGAGGCGTATTCCGGCATCATTCCGGGCGTGACCCTTGAGAAGATGTTCTCCCGGCGCAGCGAGCATTGGTGGCGCTCCACCGTGTCCCGCGGGCGTCCCCTGGTGGTGCTCGATCTCGGAAAAGGCGCCGTAGGCTATGCTTCCTATGGCCGCTGCCGCGACCGGTCGCTGCCGGCGAACGGCGAGATCGACGAGCTCTACCTCCTGCCGGAATACCAGGGCATCGGCTTCGGGCGGCGCCTGTTCAAGGCGGTGCGCAACGACCTGCGGCACCGGGAGCTCGACAAAACCGTGGTCTGGGCCCTGGAGGACAACACCCGCGCCTGTGACTTTTACGAAGGCATGGGCGGGCAGAGCGTCGCCCGCGTCGAGGAGCGCATCGGCGGTACGCCGCTGGCCAAGGTGGCCTATCTCTTCCGCTGACGCTGGCTTGCCTCGGGCAGGGCCCCGGTCCGGCCAAAACCTCAAAAAATTCAACCTCCGGTCCTTGTTGCCGGAGCCTGCTCCGGCTAGTGAAGCGTCCAAGCTTCCGGGGCGGCCGTCCGACAATCGGGCTCAAACCGCTCCAAGTCCAGCTTCTGCCGCATTTTCACCGGTGTCACGGCGTCCCCTTTCCGCATGGGATGCCTCGCCTTTGAGGATGCTCAGGCTTTGTTCCGGAGAACAGCTCTATGCGCCTTGACGCGTTAAAGATTGGAAAGAACCCGCCGGACGACGTGAACGTCGTCATCGAAGTGCCGATCGGCGGCGAGCCCATCAAGTACGAGATGGACAAGGAATCGGGCGCCCTGGTGGTGGACCGCTTCCTCTATACCGCCATGCGGTATCCCGGAAATTACGGCTTCATCCCCCATACCCTGTCGGGCGACGGCGACCCCTGCGACGTACTGGTGGCCAACACCCGCGCCATCGCGCCCGGCGCCGTCATCAATGTGCGCCCCGTGGGCGTTCTGGTGATGGAGGACGACGGCGGCCAGGACGAGAAGATCATCGCGGTCCCGTCGAGCAAGCTGACCCAGCGCTATGACCGGGTGGCGAACTACACGGACCTGCCCGAGATCACCATCAAGCAGATCGAGCACTTTTTCGAGCACTACAAGGATCTTGAGCCCGGCAAATGGGCCAAGATCATCCGCTGGGGCGACGCCCAGGAGGCCCGCCGCCTGATCGTCGAGGCGATTGAGCGCGCCAAGAAGTAAGGCTCGTACCACCCCTGAAATGATGAAGGCCAAGCATGTGCCTGGCCTTTTTCTTGTCACTCCGCCGGAATCGGGGTCCTCGTGCCGGCGCTGCGGTACTCCGCCCAGGCCTGACGCAGGATCTGCACCGCCGATGACAGGAACAGGCCGGCCATGAGGCCCGCGACGATTAGGTCCGGCCAGGCGCTGGCCGTCCACCAGACGGCGCCCGCCGCCCCGGTGACGACCACGTTGCCGATGGCGTCGTTGCGCGAGCACAGCCAGACCGAGCGCACATTGGCGTCGCCGTCCTTGTAGCGCATCACCAGGAGCACGCTGGCGACGTTTGCCGCCAGCGCCAGGATCCCGACGCCGCCCATGATCTCAGCCCGTGGCAGGCCGAGGACCAGCACATGGTAGAGGGTCGAGCCCAGCACCCAAGCGCCCATCAGCGACAGGCTCACCCCCTTGAACAGGGCAGCGGTCGCGCGGGTGCGCAGGGACGCGCCGATCACCGCGAGGCTCAGGCCGTAGGTGACCGTGTCGCCGAGAAAGTCGAGGGCATCGGCCTGAAGGGCCTGCGAGCGGGCCAGGTGGCCGGCCACGACCTCGGTCATGAACATCGCGGCATTGATGGCGATCACAGTCCAGAGCACCCGCTTGTAGCGCGGATCGACCCCGTCGAAGACCGGTACGCCGCCGTGGCAGCCGCAGGCCTCCTCCGCGTGAGTATGGGCTTTCGCCGGAAGAGCCTCGTGAACATGGTGCTCATGGGACGAACAGCACGACCCGTGCTCATGCGTGTGACCTTGGCTCATCCGAATCTCCTTTTCGTCCTCGGATGCGACCTGTACAATCTCTAGCGACTAGAGGTTCAAGAGGAAAAATCATGGATCTGTCGATTGGCGACCTGTCGCGCCGGGTTGCCGTGAAGGTGCCGACCATCCGCTATTACGAGCAGATTGGTCTCCTACCCGCCCCGCCGCGCACAGAGGGGCGCCAGCGCCGCTATGGCGCCGAGGACGTCTCGCGCCTCAGCTTCATCCGCCATGCGCGGGATCTTGGCTTCGAGGTGGATGCCATCCGCGAGCTTTTGAGCCTGAGTGCCCGCCCCGATCAGCCCTGCGAGCCGGCGGACCGGATCGTGCTGCGGCATCTGGAGAGCGTGGAGCGCCGCATCGCGCAGCTCACCCTCCTGCGCTCCGAGCTGCGGCACATGCTGGACGATTGCCGCCATGGCCCGGTGCGGGAATGCCGGATCATCCAGGTGCTGGCCGACCATGACGAATGCCGGCATGAGCATGGGAAGGTGAGTTAGAGCGCCTCGCCCCTGAGCAGCCGCGGCGGCTCCTGGCCGGTCAAACCTGCCGCCTCGCGGATGAAGAAGCGTTTGAGGCCCGGCATGCGGTCGACGAGGCCGAGGCCCAGATCGCGGATCAGGCGCACGGGCAGCACGTCGTTGGAGAACAGCCGGTTGAGGCCATCCGTCACCACGCCCATGGCGGTGATGTCGGTGCGGCGCGCTCGCTCATAACCGTCGAGCACATCGGCCGCGCCCGGATCCATGCCAAGGCGCATGGCGTCCGTGACGATCTCAGCGAGCGCCGCTGCGTCGTGCAGGCCGAGATTGAGCCCCTGGCCGGCGATGGGATGAATCACATGGGCGGCATCGCCGAGCAGCGCGAGGCGCTCGGCCACGAAGCTCCGCGCCACGCCGAACGATAGGGGAAAGGCCTGCGGCTTCGTCTTGAAGGAGAGCCGCCCGAGTTGCAGGCCGAAGCGGCGCTCCAGTTCGACGAGCAGGTCTTCGGGATGGGATTCCAGCAGGGCTGGCACGTTCTCGGCGCGCTCGGTCCAGACGATGGAGGAGCGGTGCTGCAGGGTGCCGTCGTCCTGAGGCTCAGGCTTCAGCGGCAGGATCGCGAAGGGGCCGGAGGGGAGGAAATGCTCCACCGCCCTGCCCTCGTGGTCGCGCTCATGGGCGATGGTGGCGACGATGCCGGATTGCCGGTAGGGCCAGGAGATCCAGCCGATGCCTGCCTGTTCGCGCAGGCGCGAGCGCCCGCCATCGGCGGCGACCAGCAGGGCGGCGGACAGAACCTCGCCATCGGTCAAGGTCACGTCGGTGCGGGCGCCCTGGACGGCGAAGCCCTTCACGCCCTCGGGCCGCAGGCCGACGCCGGCCGTGCGGCAGGCATCGAGCAGCGTCGCCGTCAGGTCGCCGGCCGTGACCATGTGGGCGAAGGGCTCGTTGCCGTCCACCTCGCCCGCGAAGGTCAGGAAGGTGGGGCGCACCGGATCCTGCAACCGGCTGTCGGTGATCACCATGTCGAGGATGGGCTGGGCGCGTTCCGCCACCTGATCCCACACGCCCAGCGCCGTCAGCATCCGGCGCGCTGCCGCCGCGATGGCATAGGAGCGCTTGTCCTCGTGCGGGTCGCGCTTGAGCGCCGGATCGCACATGACCACGTCGATGCCCTCAGCGAGCGCGGTCTTGAGCGCCAGTGCGAGAGACAACCCGGCGAGCCCGCCGCCCGCGATGACGATGCGCGGTGTTGCCGAGCCTGTTGCTGCGCTCATCGCTTCATCTCCCTGCCTCATACGTTATAGGTGGGTGTCAGCCAATCATTCGCCAGCGTCAAGCTTGACGTGTCGAGGCCGCTCCCCGATGGATGATCTCTCGCGATCACAGGATTTTTGAGGCCCATGTCCCGCGCCGTCACCGATCTTCTCTCCATCCTCGACCTCGAACAGATCGAGGTGAACCTGTTTCGCGGGCAAAGCCCCAAGAGCGGCTGGCAGCGGGTGTTCGGCGGACAGGTGATCGGGCAGGCGCTGGTGGCGGCGACCCGCACGGTGGAGGGGCGCCATCCCCATTCGCTGCATTGCTATTTCATGCTGCCCGGCGATCCCAAGGTTCCGATCATCTATGAGGTCGACCGGATCCGCGACGGCAAGAGCTTCACCACCCGCCGGGTGCTGGCGATCCAGCACGGACAGGCGATCTTCTCCATGTCGGCCTCCTTCCATCTGGAGGAGGACGGCTTCGCCCATCAGGCCGAGATGCCGAAAGTGCCGGGGCCGGACGAACTCCCCAGCGAGGAGGAGGTGAAGGGCGGGTTGATCCTCAAGATGCCGGAGCCCATGCGCACCTATTACGAGCGCGAGCGCCCGCTGGAGATCCGGCCCGTGGAGCTCAACCGCTACATGTCGCGCGATCCGGGCGAGCCGCGCTTCCATGTCTGGATCAAGACCACCGGCCGCCTGCCGGACGATCCGGCGATCCATCAGAGCGTGCTCGCCTATGCGTCCGACATGACCCTGCTGGACACCTCCCTGATCCCCCATGGCCGGACGGTGTTCGAGCCCGAGATCCAGCCGGCGAGCCTCGACCACGCTATGTGGTTCCACCGGCCCTTCCGGGCCGACGAATGGCTGCTCTATGCGCAGGATACGCCCAACGCCGGCGGCGCCCGCGGCCTGTCGCGCGGCCTCATCTTCAGGCAGGACGGCACGTTGATCGCATCCGTCGCCCAGGAAGGCCTTATCCGCGAACGGCGTCGCTAATCTAATTAAAATTGCGACGCTCCCAGCTCTCCTCCCCCTTGTGGGGAGGAGTTGGAGGTGGGGGTGCCGGCGCCACACCTTCATAGGCTATCGCTCACACCCCCACCCCGGTCGCTATGCGACCACCCCTCCCCACAAGGGGGAGGGAAATAGCGCCCGCCCCAATCCAGCTTGTCGGGCTCTGATTTCATCTGCTTAAAAATAGGTCAAACAGGCCATTTTCCAGCCAAATCTCTGCTGCCTCGAAAAGAGGCAGCGGCCTCTCGCCATGGCCGCTAAGGCTTGGCACGCTTCTTGCATAAAGCCCCGCGACACCCGTCCCTGAGGTCGGGTTCACGCTGAAACCGTTGTCCGGGATTGCCGGGCCAACGCAAAAGGGGGCCTACCCATGAAAATTGTGATGGCGGTCATCAAGCCGTTCAAGCTCGAGGAAGTGCGCGACGCGCTCACCGGCCTCGGCGTGCACGGCCTCACCGTGACCGAGGTGAAGGGATACGGGCGGCAGAAGGGCCACACGGAAATCTATCGCGGCGCTGAATACGCCGTGAGCTTCCTGCCGAAGCTGAAGATCGAAGTAGCTGTGCCGAGCGAGCTCGTCGACCCGGTGATCGAGGCGATCACGGCGTCCGCGCGCACGGGCCAGATCGGTGACGGCAAGATCTTCGTCACCTCGCTCGAAAAGGCGGTTCGCATCCGCACCGGCGAGACCGACGGCGACGCCCTTTAATCCTCTTTTTGCTGATTTTTCGAGGTTTCATCCGATGACCTTCCGTCCTCTTCTCCTGCCGGCGCTCGGTGCGCTGGGTATAAGTCTCCTGGCGCTCGATCCTGCCCTGGCGCAGGACGCTGCGGCAGCCACTCCGACCGTCAACAAGGGCGACACCGCCTGGATGCTCGTCTCGACGATCCTGGTGATCCTCATGACGATTCCCGGCCTCGCCCTGTTCTATGGCGGCCTCGTGCGCACCAAGAACATGCTCTCCGTGCTGATGCAGGTTTTCGCAGTGTTCTCCCTCGTGGGCATCCTGTGGGTCACCTACGGCTATTCGCTTGCCTTCACGTCCGGCGGCGAAGGCATGCTCGGTGCCATCATCGGCGGCTTCTCCAAGGCGTTCCTCGCTGGCGTGACCACGGATTCGACTGCCGATACCTTCACCAAGGGCGTGGCGATTCCGGAATTCACCTTCATCGCCTTCCAGCTCACCTTTGCGGCCATCACCCCGGCGCTGATCGTCGGCGCCTTCGCCGAACGCATCAAGTTCTCGGCCGTGATGCTGTTCACCGGCCTGTGGCTGACCTTCGTGTACCTGCCCGTCGCCCACATGGTGTGGTTCTCGGAGGGCTATCTCTTCGGCCTCGGCGCGCTCGACTTCGCGGGCGGCACCGTCGTTCACATCAACTCGGGCGTGGCTGGCCTCATCGGCGCCCTGCTCATCGGCAAGCGCATCGGCTACGGCCGCGACCTGCTCGCCCCGCACTCGCTGACGCTCACCTTCGTTGGCGCCTGCCTGCTGTGGGTCGGCTGGTTCGCCTTTAACGCCGGCTCCAACCTGGAAGCCACGGGCGGCGCGGCGCTGGCGCTTCTCAACACCATCGTGGCGCCGTGCGCCGCCGGTCTCGCATGGATGACCGTTGAGGCACTGCACAAGGGCAAGGCCTCACTGCTCGGCATCGCGTCTAGCGCAGTCGCAGGGCTTGTCGCCATCACGCCGGCCGCGGGCCTTGCCGGTCCGATGGGCTCCATCGTGCTCGGCCTCGTGGCCGGGGCGGTCTGCTACTACGCGGTCACGGGGGTGAAGAACGCGCTCGGCTATGACGATGCGCTGGACGTGTTCGGCATCCACGGCGTCGGCGGCATCATCGGGGCCATCGGCACCGGCATCGTGGCGGCTCCCTCGCTGGGCGGCTACGGCATCGGCGAGTACAGCATCGGCAGTCAGCTGGTGACCCAGGTCATCGCCGTGGTGGTGACCCTGGTCTGGACCGGCATCGGCTCGCTGATCCTCTTCAAGATCGTCGATGCCATCGTGGGCCTGCGCGTCACCCAGGACCAGGAGCGCGAAGGCCTCGACCTCGCCGACCACGGCGAGCGCGCCTATAACTACTAAAGCCCATCCGCATCGCCTCGAGCGATGCGGCAACGAAGCCTTCCAGAGGCACAAACGGAAAAGCCCCGGTCACACGCCGGGGCTTTTTTATGGTCATCCGAGAAACGGCATCCCGGACGGAGCGCAGCGAAGATCCGGGATCGCGAAGACCAGTCGAGCACTGTCATTCCGGGGCCGCGCAGCGGAGCCCGGAATCCATAACCACGACAGCACTTCAGCTTGCACCGTCAGCGGGTATGGATTCCCGCCTTCGCGGGAATGACAGTGTTGAGCTACCGGCGCCATACTCGTCTTGCGATCCCGGGTTCTGCTCCGCAGCCCCGGGATGACGCCGATCACGTTTCACCCGTTCTTGATCAACTGCCGCAGCTTCGCGCGCCGGGTCTCCTCTGGCTCCTGGAAGTTGGACGTGCCGTAGAACTCGCCCTTGCTGTCCATGAGGAACAGGGTCGCCGAATGGTCCATGGTGTAGCCGCCGTCGGTGGGCACCTTGCGGTAATAGATCTTGTAGGTGCGCGCTGCTGCGGCGATCTCCTCCTCCGTGCCGGTGAGGCCGACGATGCGCGGATCGAAGGACTCAAGATACGTCTTCATCAGCTCCGGGGTGTCGCGCTCCGGATCGACCGTGATGAAGGCGGCCTGCAGGTTCGACGCGTCTTTGCCCAGCGCCGCCATGTCCTGCGCGAGGTCGTAGAGCGTGGTCGGGCACACCTCCGGGCAATGGGTGAAGCCGAAGAACACCACGAAGGGTTTTCCTTTCAGGTTCTCTTCCGTGAACGGCTTGCCTTCATGGCTGGTGAGCCGGAACGGCCCGCCGATCGGCACCTTGCCGGCGCTTTGCTGCGACCCGGACGGAAAGAGCAGCAGGCCCGCCGTGACGACGAGCACCAGGAGTCCCGTCGTGAAGACGAGGAACGGCACGAGAAGGCGTTTCATGTTCATCGCTGTGCCCTCCTTAGTGCTTGTGCTCGGCGGGAGCAGCCCCGCCCATGCCGCGCACGGTATATTCCACCTCGACCGGGCCGGCCTTCTCGAAGGTCAGGATCCCTTTCACGGTCTGGCCCTCCTTCAACGGCTCCTTCAGGTCCATGAACATGAGATGGAGCCCACCCGGCTTCAGCTCGACGGTGGCGCCGGGCTTGATCTCGAGCCCGCCCTCTACGGCCTTCATGCGCATGACATCGCCCTCGAGCCGCATCTCATGCACCTCGACCTTCGAGGCGACGGGGAGCGAGCCGCCGGTGAGGCGGTCGGGCACTGTTCCGGTGTTGGTGATGCGAAGATACCCGCCGCCCACCTTGGCACCGCCTGGGGTGGCGCGCGACCAGGGCTGCTCGAGGGTCAGGGATCCGGCCTTCACCGTCGCGGGCGCCGACGCCCCTTGCGCGGCCACGATCCTCACGCCGGGCGCGGGAGCGTTCAGGCTGTGCGGATCCTGGCCCTCGGCGGGCACCTGCGCCCATTCCTCGACCATTCCGTCGCATTCCTGCACCACGGGGAAGAACACCGTCGCGCCCGGCTGGTACGCATCGGTGAAGCGGGCCTGGAACACGAACTCGTCGTAATGCCCGTCGTCGAGGGAGCCGGTCCAGACGATGTCGGTCACACCCTCGGACACGGCCTCGCCATGAACCTGATAGGCCTTCACGTAAGAGCCCTTGGTGGTCTCCAGTTTCCAGCCGGCCTTGGGCATGGGTTTCACGGCGACGATCCCCTCCGGGATCCGCACGCGCAGCTTCAGGGTCGGCTTGCCCGCGCAGCCATGCGGGATACGCAAGGTGGCCTTGTAGGTGGAATTGGGCGTCGCCTGGCCGTTCTCGAAACTGACATGGGCGAGAGCGGGAGAGGAAACGGCGATGAGCGCGGCAGCAAGCGCGCCGAGGCGGGACAAAGTCATGAAAAGAAGTCCTTGCAGAATGGGAAGCGAAAGCGGCGATCAGCCGAGGCGCGGCGGTGCGCGCGATCCCAGGGGCAGGACGTTGGAGGTGAGGCGTAGCTGCGGCTGGTCCGCGCTACGGGCGCTTGCGACAGCAAGAGGCGCAACCCGGTCGAGGATGGTGGCCACCGGAACCGGCCCTGCCGGCCCCGAGCCGTGGCAGCTCAAGGTGCAGCAGAGAGTCCCGTGATCTTTCGCGGGCGAATGATCGGGCGCGGAGGAGCCGTCCTGGAGGCAGATGATCCCCACCGTCTCGGTGGCAGCAGCGGCATGGACGGCGCCGCTCGCGGACAGCAGCAGGGCCTGCAGGACGAACGCATAGGCCATCACCGCCGCGATGGCGGCGCGCGTCCAGCCCTGTGCCGAGGTCCTGCGTCTCATGGCCGGGACACTGGTCTTTTGGAGTTCGGACGTCAACCGTACAAAAGGCCACCGTCGAATTGCACGGCGCGGGACGGCCGGAGCCACTTTTCCCCACCCGATGCACTTACGGTTAAAGGACCCTTAACCCGGCCGCGCTAGCATCCAGGCAATACTGTCTCGTCCTGTGGTTTTTTAGAGTGGTTTGATGCGCGCGGCCCGCCGTTCTTCTTCCGCCTACGATGGCCTCTTCAGCGCCTTGAGAGCCTTTCTGGCCCGTCGGGCCCAGGAGCTGACGGGCCTGTGCCTGATCGCCTTCGCGGGCGCGGTCGCCGTAGCTCTCGCCACCTGGTCGGTGGATGATCCGAGCCTCAACAACGCCACCGACCTGCCCGTGCGCAACCTCATCGGCTGGCCCGGCGCCATCGTGGCCGATCTGTTCATGCAGCTCCTCGGACTCGGCGCCATCGCGGCCGTGCTGCCCTTGGCGTTATGGGGATGGCGGCTCATGAAATCGGGCGCGCTCGGCCGCCTGCAGCTGCGCCTCGCCCTCTGGGTGATCGGCGCGGGCGCCGCGACGGCGCTGGCGAGCGCCCTGCCCCCGACCCAGAGCTGGCCCCTGCCCACGGGGCTCGGCGGTGTGGTCGGCGATGCGATCCTGGCCGGCGCCAAGGCCATCACGGGATTGTCCAATGGCTCGGCCAGCGCGGTGCTTGGCTTCTTGTTCGCGGGCATCGCCATCCTGACCCTCTCGGCCGCCTGCGGCCTTGGCCCGGCGGACGAGAAGCATCGCGAGGAGCCGGAGGAGATCGACGATCCCGTGCCGGTCCGGCGTCGCAAGATCCAGGATTGGGACGAGGCCGAGGAGATCGGCCACGACGAGCCCGGCTGGGGCATCGTGTCCCTTGGGGCTCTGGCCCACGGAGCTATGAGCCTGCGCGCCGCCGCCCGACGCTGGCGGGACGGCCGCAACGCGGCCTCCGACGATGAGTATGAGGACGCGCCTGCGCCCGCAAAGCGCTCCGGCCGTCAGCCCGCTGTCCGCCGTGAGCCCGTCCTCGATGGCGCACCGCCACGCCCGCGACCGGCGCCCGCAGCCGTTCCGATGCACGACGACGAGGCCCCCTGGGACGAGGACGATGCTCCCCAGGCGCACCCGGCCGCCCGACCCGAACCTGCCCCGACCCGGGTCGCGCCGGCCCATACGGCGCCGAAGCCCGGCAAGCGCATGGCGCGCGAGGCACAGCCCTCGCTGCTGGACGAGGAGAACTACCAGCTGCCGCAGCTCGGCCTGCTTGCCGAGCCCAAGCGCCCTGCCGGTCCCACGATCTCGGCCGATGCCCTGGAGCAGAATGCCGCGCTGCTTGAAAGCACCCTGGAGGATTTCGGCGTCCGCGGCGCCATCTCCAAGGTCAATCCCGGCCCCGTGGTCACGTTGTATGAGCTTGAGCCTGCGCCTGGGACGAAGTCGTCTCGGGTGATCTCATTGGCTGA
>NZ_JAERQE010000160.1 GCF_016734765.1 Microvirga soli
AGACCCAACTTCGACAAGTCGAACTTCCTCGCTGTCTCAGCCCGTCTGAGTGCCGACTTTGTCAACGCAATCTGCCAGGAGCTGACCTTTCGCTACAACGGTTTGTCAGTAGTCCCCCGGCACCACCAAGGTGGCATTGCCCGCTGATGCCGGAGCTCAGGGGCCGCTAGCGGTTAAACTCGACGTTGATGCGTGGCGCGTGGGGAAGTTGATTGTCGAGGGCCTCGCGGTAGCGGAGGCAGCCGCGGAGGAACTGCGGCCAGGCCGGAACTTCGATGTTGTCGGGGATCGGCTCGGGCAACAATCCCCATAACTGCGGGTGATGCCAGCAGAGTTCGTGACCGCTGCTGTCTCGGTGTGCGCGGATGCCGTTCCGGAGCCGGATGACCTCGGCAACAAGATCATCCCGCGAAAGATTGGTGAGATCGTCGTCCATGGCCAACCTGCCGATATGTTCGGGTCACGGCTCGATAGCAGCCAAATACGTCCGAAGTCAGCCATCGGCTTGAGGATCACTGAACGCTGACACTCAATGGCTACGATCGAAACTCGGTGGCTATCGATGGCTCACTTGTCCCCGCGGAAGAGCGGTTGCCACCCACGGAGCCATCTGTCGGAGCAGAAGCGCGGAGGATCTCCGAAGAGACGCCAATAGCCGATGCCTACCTTGGGGCTTAGCGCACAGTACCCTACCGTTTCCGGGCATGGGAGGCGCCAGCCAGCCCGGAGGTGACGGAATAGCTTAATGGTCATTGATGAAGGAGTGCCTAAAGCGCTTTTGATCTGGGCTTGAATCCATTCGGGTGGGCTGCGCGTTGACTAGGATATGGCCCGGGAGGCAA
>NZ_JAERQE010000161.1 GCF_016734765.1 Microvirga soli
ATCTCGGCGGTCGCCGCCCCCTGCTCCTCCATGGCGGCCGCAATCGACGTGGAGATCTGGCTCATCTCGGTGATCGTGCGGGCGATCTCCTGAATGGCCGCCACCGTCTGCTGCGTCGCCTGCTGCACCGAGCCGATCTGGGCCGAGATCTCTTCCGTCGCCTTGGCCGTCTGCGAGGCCAGCTCCTTCACTTCTGTTGCCACCACGGCAAAGCCCTTGCCGGCTTCTCCGGCGCGCGCCGCCTCGATGGTGGCATTGAGCGCCAGCAGGTTGGTCTGGCCGGCAATGGTGTTGATCAGCTGCACCACGTCGCCGATGCGGCTGGCGGTCGAGGCCAGATCCTGCACGGCCGCATCGGTGCGGCGCGCGCCCTGCACGGCCCGGTCGGCGATCTGCGAGGACTGCGCCACCTGGGAGGCGATCTCGCGGATCGAGATCGACAGCTCCTCGGTGGCGGCCGCCACGGTCTGCACGTTGGCCGAGGTCTGCTGGGCGGCCGACGAGACGGTGACGGACTGCTGGGTGGTCTGGCTGGCGACCGCCGTCATGGTCTGCGCCGTGGCCTCCATCTCGGTGGCGGCTGAGGACAGCCCTTGGGTCAGGGCCGACACGTTGCTCTCGAAGCGGCGGGTGATCTGGTCGAGCATCTCGGCGCGGCGCATCTTGGCCTGGTTCTCGGCGTCCTGGGCGGCGGCGAGCTGGCGGGCCTCAACAGCATTGTCCTTGAACACCTGCAGCGAGCGGGCAAGCAGCCCCACCTCGTCGCGGCGCTCCGTGCCCGTGACACTCACGTCCAGATCGCCCGCAGCCAACCGGCCCATCGC
>NZ_JAERQE010000162.1 GCF_016734765.1 Microvirga soli
GGTGATGTCACATTAACTGACGCGGGGTGCATCGAGGGCAACTCGGCTGCATAACCGGCTCAAGCGATGAGGCCTGCCGCAGTTCTCCATTCCGCCATGGCGTTGAGGCGGTGCAGATAAGAGGCAAGGGCAGAGCGGCGGGAGCGGGGCGGAACGAAGATATTTCGGACAGCCGAGAAGATTGTAGTAAACCGCTGCAGACCTCCCGGTGAACGAAAGCCCTGTATAACCCGCTCTCGCTTTCGCAACGGAACATGCGAGTTCTCGGCCCTATTATTCAGGCCTTTATGCGACCAGTGGCCGACCTCTGGCATGATCTCCCGCTTGGCGGCTCCATAAGAGGGAAGTTTATCAGTGATGATGCGCTTGGGTGCCACGCCCTGCTTCTTCAACAGGCGCTTCAGCAAACGTTTGGCTGCCTTGGTATTGCGCCGCGGCTGGACGATCTCGTCGAGTACATAGCCATCCTGATCAACGGCCCGCCACAACCAGTGCTTCTTGCCAGCAATGGTGATCACGACCTCGTCGAGATGCCAGATGTCGCGCCGGTTCGGCCTCTTGCGTTTAAGGCGGCGGGCGTAGTCCGGCCCGAACTTCAGAGCCCACCGACGGACTGTCTCATAGGAGACGAGGATGCCGCGCTCCAGGAGCATCTCCTCGACCAGCCGCAGGCTCAAGGGGAACCTGAAATAGAGCCATACCGCGTGCGCGATGATCTGGGGTGGAAAGCGATGGCGTTTGTAGCTGACGGGCTCGGTCATGCCGGCCCATCTACACGCCTCGCTCTCATACGCGGGTTAATGTGACATCACCG
>NZ_JAERQE010000163.1 GCF_016734765.1 Microvirga soli
ACGTTAACCCGGACATGAGGTCGAGCGGTGTAGATGGGCTGGCATGATCGAGTCCGTCAGCTACAAACGCCATCGCTTTCCGCCTGAGATCATCGCCTATGCGGTCTGGCTCTGTTTCAGGTTCCCATTGAGCCTGCGGCTGGTCGAGGAGATGCTGCTCGAGCGCGGCATCATCGTCTCCTACGAGACAGTCCGCCGCTGGGCTTTGAAGTTTGGACCGGAGTATGCGCACCGCCTCAGGCGCAAGACGCCGAGCTGTCGCGCTATCTGGCATCTCGACGAGGTCGTGGTCACGATCTCTGGCCAGAAGCATTGGCTCTGGCGGGCGGTTGATCAGGACGGCTATGTCCTCGACGAAATCCCCCAAGATCGACGCGACACCAAGGCAGCCAAGCGCTTGCTGAAGCGGCTGTTGAAGAAACAAGGCTGCCCACCTCGACGAATGATCATCGACAAGCTCGGCTCCTACGCTGCCGCCCAGCGTCAGATCATGCCAGACGTCGAACACCGCTCGCACAAGGGTCTCAACAATCGAGCGGAGAATTCACATCTCCCGTTTCGCCTGCGAGAACGGGCGAGGCAAGGCTTTCGATCTGCCGGAGGGCTGCAGAGGCTCGTCAACGTGTTCTCTGCCGTCCGCAACCATTTCGTTCCACCCCGCTCACGCCGCTCCGCCCGCGCTACCCACCTTCACCGCCTCAACGCCATGGCAGCGTGGAACGTCGCGGCGAATGTCGCTGCTTGAAACTGTTATGAGGCCGAATTTACCTCAATGCGCCCGACGCGGGTTAACGTGACAACACC
>NZ_JAERQE010000164.1 GCF_016734765.1 Microvirga soli
TTTGTAGCTGACGGGCTCGGTCATGCCGGCCCATCTACACGCCTCGCTCTCATACGCGGGTTAATGTGACATCACCGAAAGCCAACCGTTATCCTTGCGTTATCGCCATAGGAGTGGACAATGGCCGGTAGGAACAGGATGTACTCGAATGCTTTCACCAGGGCAGTTCGGGATGGTAAAACTGCATCAATGTGGCGTTGCTGAAGGCGGGTGGTAAAGAAGGGATTGTCTCATGATCCGTTCGATCCTCCCCGTCGGCTGGGCGCTATTGACCGCGCTGTTTCTGGCAGGAGCCTCCAGTGGAGCGGCGGGCCAAGATCGTAAACCTGTTCATTATACCTGTGCGGATGGCACAAAGCTTCAGGCCATGTTCTCTCCCCCAAGCACCTCAGTGGGATCAGTAAAGCTCGTTTATGTCGGGTCCTCAACTGAGACGACGCTCCTGCAAGCCCTCTCTGCGGATGGAGGCCGGTATATGCAGGGCGACGTTGAGTGCTGGATCAAGGGAAAGGAGGCCACTCTGAACCGAGCGGGTAAATCGACCACCTGCCGAACCAGCAGCTAGGCGATGCCTTCCAACTAGCCAGCTGAAGGTCTGAGAGTGCGCGGTGAGCTGGCCTTCGTGGCCCCACTCTTAAAGGCAGATTTTGACCCTGGTTGTTCTCTAATTCCGGGTTTGGGGTCAAGCTCTCTATGCACATCCTTGCCGAGTCCAGGGTTCTCTCCGCGGTAAGGACAGGCCTTCCGCATGATGGCGTCAGATGACGCTGGTGGATCAATGTGTGAA
>NZ_JAERQE010000165.1 GCF_016734765.1 Microvirga soli
GGCCGCTTAACCAGCTCAATCAATGAGACCCGCCGCGGCTCTCCATTCTGCCATGGCGTTGATGCGATAGAGGTGGATACCAAGGGCGGAGCGGCGGGAACGAGGTGGGACGAAGAGGTTGCGGACGGCTGAGAAGACAGTGGTAAACCTCTGCAGGCCTCCCGGTGATCGAAAGCCTTGCATGATCCGCTCGCGTCGGCGCAGCGGCAGATGCGAATTCTCTGCCCTGTTATTCGGCCTCTTGTGCGAACGATGCTCGACCGATGGCATGACCTGGCGGCGAGCGGCAGCATAGGAGCCGAGCTTGTCGGTGATCATCCGCCGCGGCGCACCGCCCTGCTTCTTCAACAGACGCCTCAGCAAGCGCTTGGCGGCCTTGGTATCACGCCGGCTCTGAACGATCTCGTCAAGGACATATCCGTTCTGGTCGATGGCCCGCCAGAGCCAGTGCCTCTTGCCCGCTATGGTGATTACGACCTCGTCGAGGTGCCAGATGTCATGGCGGCTCGGCGCTTTGCGCTTGAGGCGGCGGGCGTAAATCGATCCAAACTTCAGAGCCCACCGCTGGACGGTCTCGTAAGAGACGAGGATGCCGCGCTCGAGCAGCATCTCCTCGACCAGCCGAAGGCTCAGTGGGAACTGGAAGTACAACCAGACCGCATGGGTAATGACCTCAGGTGGGAAACGATGGCGCTTGTAGATAACGGGTTTGGTCATGCCAACCCGTCTACACGCCTTGTCACCGTGCTCGGGTTAACGTGACAAACCCG
>NZ_JAERQE010000166.1 GCF_016734765.1 Microvirga soli
GTGGCTCTGGAACGAGCTGAATGCGCTGGGATTGCCTGTCATCTGCATCGATGCCCGGCATGCCAAGGCAGCGTTGAAGATGCAGATCAACAAGAACGACCGCAACGATGCCGCTGGCATCGCCCGCATCATGCAATGTGGATGGTACAAGCAGGTGCACGTCAAAGACCGCGGCAGTCACGCCATCAAGGCCCTCCTCTCCAGCCGCGCTCTGCTGGTCAAACTCAAGCGCGATCTGGAGAACCAGATCCGCGGACTTCTGAAGAACCTCGGGCAGGTGATCGGACGGGCCAAGATGAACGTGTTTGCCAGGCGTGCGGCCGAACTGCTCGAGGACAGGCCGGAACTCGCCGCCGCAACCCTGCCGCTTCTCAGGGCGCGTGAGGCCGTCGAGCAGCAGATTGCAGACCTGGATGGCAAGGTGCTGCGCTTGGCTCGGGAGAGTGTTCAAGTGCGACGGTTCATGACAGTCCCCGGTGTCGGTGCCATCACGGCGTTGTGCTTCCTGGCAACGATCGATGATCCCACCCGCTTCAAGCGGTCGAGGAGTGTCGGCGCCTATGCGGGACTGACGGCACGAGGCTACGCCTCCGGCGCGACCGACTGGACCGGCCGGATCTCCAAATGCGGCGACGTGATGCTGCGCAGCTACCTCTACGAGGCCGCCAACGTGCTGCTCACCCGCGTGGCCAAGTGGTCGGCGCTGAAGGCGTGGGGTCTCAGGCTGGCCAAGCGCAGTG
>NZ_JAERQE010000167.1 GCF_016734765.1 Microvirga soli
CGTGGCCACCAGGCCCTCACAGGCGAGCGCGCCTATCACCGTCAGCCGCTGCCAGGAGCCGAGGGGAATGGACCCATAGGCGCGTTGCCCGCGCGGCGCCCGAGCATGGGTGCGGGCCATCTTGGTGGTGACGCCGCTTTCATCTAGGAACACCAGGCGTTCCGCGGGAAGCACGCTCATCTGCTGGCGGTAAGCCTCACGCTCGGCCGCAATCTCGGGCCGCTCCTGCTCGGCCGCCCGGAGGGTCTTTTTTTCGGACGCAGCTTGAGGCGCTTGAGCGCCTCGCAGATCACCGCCAGGCAGACCGTCACGCCGGTGCGCTCCGCCAGGCGTTCGCGGTACTCGCGCAGCAGCGCGTCATTGTCCTCAATCACGAGCTGACGCAGCACCGCCAGAGCTGCTGCATCCAGGCGCGAGGGCACGCCGCCGCTGTGCGGCTTGGGGGCACGCCGACCCTCCTCGCGCTCGTGGCGGCGCCAGTTGGAGATCGTAGCGGGACAGACCTGGAAGCGGCGGGCAATCTCGACCTGAGGAAGGTCGCCGCGCTCGCAGGCAACCAGAACACGCTCACGCAGATCAGGGGAATAGGGCTGGGGCATGGCTTGCCTCCCGGGCCATATCCTAGTCAACGCGCAGCCCACCCGAATGGATTCAAGCCCAGATCAAAAGCGCTTTA
>NZ_JAERQE010000168.1 GCF_016734765.1 Microvirga soli
AGCACCTGAAAGCCACTCGTCGCGTCGGGGGCTCCGCGTCAGCCCGCATCCAGGTTCCGCCGCTCCACCAATGCTGCGGGATGGACAATCTCATCCTTCAGCCCACGATAAGCGGTGTCGGCCCACATCAGCTCGATGGCCGGGAAGAGATGCTGCAGACCCTCCAACAAGAGTTCGGCTCCGGCGCGAGCATGGATGTCGGCGGGCTGCACCTTGTTCTTCAGCAGCGTGCCTTGGGTGTCGACCAGCAGATGCCGCTTGCGGCCCTTGATCGTCTTACCGCCGTTGTATCCGGGCGGTCCCCATCTCGGTGGTCTTGACTGACTGGCTGGCGATGATCGCCGCACTCGGTTGAGGAGACCGGCCGATCGCACGGCGGTAGCTCTCGCGCAGAGCCTGGTTCACGTGCTCCCAGGTGCCATCCTCACGCCACTGCGAATACTGGGAGAAGACAGCAGACCGGGGCAGATCCTCATGCGGCAGCCGCCGCCACTGCGCGCCGGTGCGCAGCAGATAGAAGATGGCATCGACGATGCGGCGCAACGGATAGGTCTGCCGCCGTCCCGCTGGATGGCTGCGGGGAACAAGGGGTTCGAGCAGCGCCTACTCGGCATCATTGAGGTCGCTGGC
>NZ_JAERQE010000169.1 GCF_016734765.1 Microvirga soli
TATTGATCAAGCCCACCCGAATCTCCGCACCCGCCTCGAGTGGATCTGGAGGCATGGCCACCTTGTCGATGAAGCAGGCAAGGTGCGTGCCTTGGCTGATGCTGTTTTCATCCTCACCACCGAGCTGGCTCAGGACAAGATCGGTGAGATCGCCCGCAGCGAGCCGGATCCGGCCCGCTTGCATGTCGAGTGCCTCAAGGCCCTCGTCGATGCCGGCTTTCCAGCTTCGCTCCTCAGACACGTCGACTTCGCCTTTGGCCTGAAGCGGCTCACTGGGGGCGAACTGATGCGGGCCTACTACGAGCGCCTTGCCGCTCTGGTGGCTTCGCATGGGCTGGTTCTGGAGGAAGGCGGGCTTGATGCACGTATCCTTCTTCAGGCCGTAGACCCGACAGCTGAGCCCGTCGTCCCGGATCTCCTGTTGCCGTGGAATAGCCTCTCTGATCGCCTGGCACACTTCAGAACCGCCGGCGCTTATATGGTCAGGCTCATCCTGGAGGATGAGTCCATCCGCGTTGCACCAGTCGGAGAGGGGAGACCACGATGGGTGTTGGACGACGGTTCCGACGGCGCTCCGGATCTCTCCGCCGACGGGGATGCCA
>NZ_JAERQE010000016.1 GCF_016734765.1 Microvirga soli
CGTAGAGAACGCAGAAACCCTTTGGGATCGCAAAACCGCTCAGGATTGGAGAGTTGCCCCTTGACCCATTAGAGAACGAAATCGGCACGAGGCGGAAATAAGCCGAAGGTCTCGAATGTGCCGCCATCCGGACATTCGCAGTGCCTCCTGTCTCTCTCTGCCGGTCAATGGTCGGCTACCTGTCACCATTCCCTGACGCGGGTGGATCCATCCGATAGAAATGTGTTTCGTCACCGATCAGGAGCTTGGCGAGGCCATCGATCTCCTGCACCATGCGGTCGATCTGGCGGTACTCCGGGCAGCCGATCGAAATGTCGGCCAGCGACCGCGTGAGAAGATGGCGCGTTGGACGCAAGGACTCGAGCAGCCTGTCGGCTATCTCAGGTGTCATCATGCGCCGGGATCGTCTCGAGTGACCGTGACGCATGGGCGCCATCCTCTCGGGTGACATGTCGTCAGCAAGACTGGCCGGAATTGATGCCGGTCCGGCCGCGGACGTACCCAAACGACAGGGCTGAGGCCAAGCGTCCAATCCGCTGCTCTAGGATGTCCTGTTCTACGAGAAGCGCCTTGATGGCGGCTCGTGGATCGCCATTGAAGTCCTCGATGACAGCGGTGACTTCAGCCTCCAACCGCTCGATGTCACTTATTGGCTTAGCTTGATCGGTCACGTCACCTCCCTCGAGAGCCGTGAAGGTACTGATTCCGGCCGGCAGCCGCCACCGGAAAGTTCTTGGTTTGTTCTTGGCCTGTGGAATACGGGGAAATCCAGTTCACCACAGTAATCCATGCCATTCGCATGCTGCTTGCGCTGATCCAGCAAGGACTTGTTCACTGGCGTTGAGTCCTTGGTCCTGACTTCTCCGAGAGCAGGCCGAGGCTATGATAGGCGCGTCTGGGTGATCCAGTCTCCCGCAACAGGCTCCGAAAAGGTCCATCGTCCTGAAGGTCGTTGACGCTGTCGAATCAGAGCAGTGAGCCTGATACTCGTGATCGGCCAAGGCATTCGGGTCTTACGCGAAAACCAGGACCAGACACGCCATCGTCCGGTTCGAATGTCACTCCCTTGGTCTCCAACGCCTCTTTGACCGCGCGGTGAAGACGCCTGTTCAGATCCAGACCGGCCTCCACGCGCGTCAACGACCGCAGCCCAATGCGTGCGGCATCGGCGAGTTCACGCTGGGTGAGGCCGATCGCAATGCGGGCAGCCTTGAGCAGGTCGGGCGCGGGATCCATGCGCGCCAATGAGCATGCGCCGCCAGAGAACACCAGCTTGTCAACAATTGGCGCATAATACGCCTGTTCAGGCGTTTCATAGGCCTAGTTTGGCGCATGATACGCCAATAATGCTGGATCCAATCCTTTGGGTGGGCTATCGTCAGGCGAATCACTCGTTCCTGATCCCGGGGAGACGCATGACGGTTTGGACATTCACAGGCTCCATGGACAAGGGACCGCCAACGATATCCGGCCTCGCTCGCGGCCAGCGCATGCGGTCTGGCAATTGGCCCTCTCCGTGTAGGGGCCGTTCCTCCCAGGCGTTCTCCAGCCCCGGGGACGGTCCGGCAAGTTCCTTTCGGCACGGCCTCGATCCCGGCGCACGGCGCAGGGCTCGAGGCCGCACGAACCTGGCTCCTCGTCCAGGGAGGTCCCGAGTCCTTGCCCGTCATCGTCAGCATGCCGTGCAAAAGGATTCGCACGACCATGCACATGCCGGTCTGCGGCAGGGCCCGAGGCCGGCTGCCGATGCCGGACGGAGCCGGCAGGCTTGCAGATCGCACCCGCGCACGCCTGACGGGCGCACATCCCGCGCGTGACGGATGACGATCGCTCCGAGTCCGGAGCAACCCCGTCGGATAGGAGACTTCGAATGTTCGAACTCGAGGGCAATGAATTCGCCGACGCCGATCAAATGCTGCTGACGGCCGATCGCCTGGAACGCCTCGCCGCGAACCTGAGGGCGATCCACGCAAGCGCCGGTCCAACCGAGGAGGACCTCGCCAACGCCCCGGTGATCGAGAACTGGGCCATGGAATACGTACCTGCCAAGGCTCTGTTCGGACGTGTGGCGAGCCACCTGCCGGAGAAGTATCTCGGCTTCTGTTCGACGGATCTCTGGGTCCTTGCCGAGCCGCGAGGCTGGGTGCTGACGCTGGAGCGCTGGTACCGTCTCGGGCAGCCGGAGAAGCTCCAAGAGTAAAACATAGGGTGGACGGGGGCGCCCGCTCCGCAGGGAGCCACTCGTCTCAACGCACGAACCCCGATTTATCGGCCCGACGAGTGAACCCACTGCACGGCTGTACCCCAGCAGTTCCCCACATCTTTGCCGACAGACGCCGCTTCAGACCATAGGAGGGACTTGATGTTCGTAATCCTCAAGGATCGGATCCTTGGCCGAGACAGCGTTGCCCGGCTGATCGACGGCCTCGAACACCTTTGCGCGGTTCTCCGAGCAATTCAGGATGGGCATGGACCCACTGCCCAGGAGCTGGCTGAGGCTCCCATCCTCAACAATTGGAGCATCGAGATCCAATCCACGCCATCCCTGAGAATCATGGCTGACTCGGCTGACGATCTGGTCCTTCCAAAGGACGAACCCCTCAGGGAGATGCCGGATCTTTGGATCTTCGCTGAACAGCAAGGTTGGGTGAGGGGCCTCGCAGGCTGGTACCGCCTCGGAAGTCCCGCTGAGACCTAACAGTCCGTCGTGAAAAGCAGGATTCGCCATGTCAGCAGACATGCCACCCCAAGATCCTGGCCGCAGTCCAGGTCGTGATCGAAAGCATTTCGAGCGGAGACGGAAAGCCGCCTTAGCAGGCCTTCACCTGCCGACGGAACAAGAACTCCTCGAGGGAATGCCATTCCTTGGCGACGACATCCAGCAGGACATGCAAGCCTTTGCCGAGCGGCTGATGCCTCGATTGCGCCGGAGGGCGGACCACCCCCACGTCGCCGCAGTCGTCAACGGCTTGGAGCAACTCACCGTATGCGCCGGAGCGGACGAAGTCAGGGCGCTTATGGACGTCCTTGATGACGCCAAAGCCAGTCTGCCACAGGGCGTCCGGTCCTGGCGACTGCGGTGTCGGATCTATCTCGCGCACCTTGGTGACCCTCGCGCCGTGCTCGCACTCGCGCGCGATACGGTCCTGATGGCCATTACGCTGGAGTCGTACCCTAGCGAGCGGGCAACGGCCCTCAAAATGGTCAAGGCCACACTGGGTTGGCTCTTCTTCGCAACGTCTGATCCTGAGTACGCCTATCTTGGACGTGAGATCCGGCCACCTTGCCGGGGCGAGGCGGCGACAATGGTCGACCGCTTTGGGCAATTGCTCATCGAATTCGTGGAGCACCAAGCGCTGCTTACCATGACGGATGGCGCGGCCACCGCAAGCGGACAGCTCCCGGCGAGCCAACCTGCGAAGAGCCCGGGATGCTTATCCCCAACGGGCCGCTCGGAAGTCGCCATGTCGACATCAGCGGTCATTTTCACCCACGTCGGCAACGCGAATACAGGGGAAGGGAAGAAGGTCGTGAAAGAGCTCGAGGGACTCACCGGAAACGCTCTGCCCCTGGTTCCAGTCCCTGATCTCAAGGCGGCTCGCGCAGCGTTGAGGGCGGAGTTCCCGTATGCGGCAGACGTGATCGACGAGGTCCTTCGGGACGTCGCGCTCCGATCCCATGTCCAGATCCGCCCGACTATCCTTGTCGGCACTCCTGGATGCGGCAAGTCCCGCTTCGCGACCCGCCTCCTGAAGGTTCTCAATCTGCCGCACGACATGATCCCATGCGGTGGGGTTTCCGACGGAACATTCGCGGGTACCCCACGTCGATGGTCGACCGGCGAACCGTCCCTGCCCTTTGCACTCATCACTCGCTACAAGGCCGCAGGACCGGGTGCGATCCTGGACGAGATCGAGAAGGTCGGGACCTCTCGTCACAACGGTCAGGCGCATGACGCACTTCTCGCGTTTCTGGAACGGGAGACCGCATCCCGCTTTCACGATCCATATGTCCAGGCGCCGTGCGGCCTTTCCTATGTCACATGGCTGATGACAGCCAACTCCCTGGAGGGACTGTCGGCCCCGCTCCGGGACCGCTGCCGTGTCCTTCCGTTTCCCGAACCCGGACGGGACCACCTCCCGATCCTCTCCCGCCGGATCATCTCCGACATCCTGGCCGAGCAAGGACTGGATCACCGCTGGGGCAGCCCGCTCGACGGGATCGAGATGGAAGCCGTGGCGAAGGCATGGCCGGGCGGTTCGTTGCGCAAGCTGCGAAGCGTGATCGAGGTCGTTCTGGCGAGCAGGGACGTGCGGCACTGACCTGGATCCTTGCGCATGGGGGACGGATGCATGGCTCGGTCACGGCCTCTCGGAGGAATGCGGGGTTCCCGACAGCGTGCCTGTCGGCGCGGCCCTGGGGCATTCGCCAATCCCCGGGGCCGGACGCGTGATCTGCACGTCCGGCATCCGGATCATGTCCGAGGCCTGTCGATGCGCTCGACAATGCCGTGCCGGCAGCGTCGCAGCCGACCTGATGCGGCGGCTGACGGGGAACAGGCCTTCGGTGTCGTCAGGGAGGCTCCATGAACAGCAGGATCATTTCGGACATCCGTAGGGGGCGAAGGCTCCCGAAAGTCTGGGAACTCGAAGCCGGATTCCCCTTCTACTGGGGCAGCATCCGTGCCGATATGTGCATATGGGCAGAGCGCATGTTGCGGCGGGAGCGGGAGGAGCCGGACACGGGCGGGGACGGCTCGGGGTATGTCGCCGCCCTCCATTCGTTGCGGGACGGCGCGAGGGATCCGCGCACGGCTGACCAGCACTTGCTCGAGCTCGTTCGCCAGGTGGTGGATGCCCTGCCGCCTTGGGCCCTCATCGAGCACCGCCGCTGCCAGGTGTATCTGAGCAGGCTCAGGGCACTTCTGCTCCCGACGGATGAGGAAAGCCGACGGACGCCCGGCGGGCCGGCTGACGTGAATGCCGGCACGGGCACCGATCGTCAGGCCCCGCACGTGGAAGCCGATGGCCATCTCCGACATCCGGCTGCCGTTGCGCCGCAAGCGAACGATCCTCCGGAACGCATGAGGGATATTCTCGCGGGACGTGGATGGCCCGAGGCCATCGAACTCCTGCACGGGATGCCTTTCTTCAAGGATAGCCTCCACGAGGATATGCGCCACTACGCCGGGCGCTTGCTGGGGGGCATTGAATGGGACGGATACAAACCCGATGACTGGAATGGCTGCGAAGCGTCAATCAACCATCACGCCCGGCACCTGCGGCAGGTGGCAAGCAGCCGAGCCTCGACTCAGTGGGACTTGAGTCCGATCGTCGATCGACTGATGCTCGCGTTCCCCGCGGCCTATCACGAGGGGTGGCTCCGGTGCAGCTACTACCGGGCAGCACTCGGGGTGAGGGAGGCCAAGATCGATATTGCGACCACGGCAGTCTCGCTTGCCTTGGTTTCAGCCGAGGCCGGATCGCCCCCCGAGGCAGACTGTCAACTGATCGCCACGGCGCTGGGCTGGCTAGCGGATGTGGCGGCAGGTGACCCTGCACTGGTGGGGCAACCGAGACCCATCCGCTGCGACGCGCCGGCACACACCGCACGACACCACGGGCAACTGCTCGTCGACAACATGCGTATGCGGTTGCGGAGGGGTGGCTCATGACGGTCAGAACGGCTGAAGTCCGTGCCTACAATACCCGCCAGCGCCATATCCTGGCCGGACGGACCCTCCCGTCTGCCGACGAACTGCTGCGCCTCATGCCCTTCTTTGAGGACAGCATCCGTGAGGACGTCCTTGAGTGGGCCAAGGGCGAGATCGCCTGCCTTGAGCGGCTCGACCCACCTGAGCGCCAGGCGCTCCTCCCGTTTCAGGGGCTGCTCAACGACTTGGAAGACTCCGATGTTGTCGGTGCAAAGCTGGCCCAGCGCATTGACGTGCTGATGCTCGCCCTGGCCGAAGAAGATCGTGAGGGGCGGCTCCGGTGCAGCGTCTACCGGGCTGCTCTCGGGCAGCACGAGAGCATGATCACACTCGCCTGCAATGCGGCAACAGCCCTCGCGGCATCCGCCGAGACTTCAGCGGAGCTGACACTGGCGGATTTCACGCTCGGTTGGGCGGCACTGGGCTGGCTCGCCGCGCTAGCCACCGACGACACATTCGTGCCGCTGTCGGACCATCCTCGGCCGGAGCGTCTTGAATCGTCCACCGACACTGCCCTGTGGCACGGCCGTGCGATCGTACGATTCCTGAGCGGAGAGGCGCCACCGAAGGTGCTGCGGCGGCAGAACTACCGTGACGAGGAAATCCAGCATCGCGACGCTGCCGAGCGCAAGCACTGGCTGATCGGCAAGGCCGGCGGCGCGTTGGAGGAGGATTTGGTGGCCGAATGGCTCGGCATGAGCCTTCCGGAGTTGCGGCGGTACGCGGAGGCGGGCGACCTGATCGCCGTCGACATGGACGGCCGTACGGTCTACCCGGCGTTTCAACTGAAGAATCCGACGACGATCCTGCACATGCGCAAGATCCTCTCAGTCATGCCGATCAGGGATCCCTGGATGCGGTTGGAATGGTTTCTGACCCCTGACGCTGCCCTGGACAACGAAACGCCGTGGGACGCGCTCCAAGCGGGGCGGCAGCAGGATGTTCTTGATTGTGCCAGGAGCTACGGCGCCGAGTGATGGACCTTTGCACTGTGCTGCCAAGCGCTGCGTCTCGTCGTGCTGACGATCATTTCCGCCTCAGTTCTCTGGTGGATGGTCCACCAAGAACGATCTCGGTTTTGTAAAAAATTTATTGTTTCTAGTTTGATGCCGATCACGGCCTGACAGGCGCCTGAACGGCTAAAATGTCAAAACTTTAGTTTGGCTACTCCCCAGACCTTCAGAGGGAGCAATGCCTCTATTTTGCAAAAACTTTATTGTCGCTCCATAGTCGGGCGTTGAGGCCGCCGCCCACCAGCGCCGCCATGGAGGCCGAATGGTGCGGAGCCCGGAACGGGCGGCGGCTCGACAGGGCCCCCTCGGCCAGCAGCCCTGCCACCGACTGGATCATCGAGACCTCCAGAAGCTCCCGCGGCGAGAGCGGCGGAAGGATGGAGGGCAGGCGCTGGGCCAGCATGGACTTGCCGGCGCCGGGCGGGCCGTTCATCAACGGGTTAGATCCACCGGATTGTAGTTTTATTACTTTTCGGCTTTGATCTCAGAATGAAGTGGCGTTCATCGGATCGAGTGGAACATCGAACGTTTGATTAGAGGTTCCTGAGTTCGACTCGAAGCACTCCCGAGCATCATCAATGGGGTACTAGCATCGGCCTTTTGTGCCGTTTTGCTCCACGTAGCTATGGTAGCCAAACGTTGAAGGGGTCAAGTTGTGCTTAGGTCCGAGGTCCAGTCGACCATCCCCGACCTGGCGTTCATCGGGCATGATGCAGTTCGCCCTAGCTCCTTTGAGGCTAGGACGGGATCGGGGCTCGGTGTCCCTTTGATGTAAACCAACGCTGAATTCAACGATTAGGATCTGGATACGACAGATCCTAGTGAGACCTTATATCCAGTGTATTCACCCCAGAGATGTAACGGACTATCGAGGCCGTGATCTCAAAATGAAGTGGGCACAAGTCTTCAGAGTGGGTTCCGCTAACCGTTAGCCATACTCGCTAACCGAAACAAGGAAGGGAAAAGCCTTGTAGTGGCTGAAGGAACACCCACGCGGCCTGCCGGATCATTGGATCGAAAAAGGGCACCGGCGAGCTTTCATCAAAGCACTTGGAAACGTCCCAACATCATATATCATGTACCAAGTCCGGGGGAAGTTTATGACAGCTCGTCGGCTGCTGAAGACACGCACACCTTGGTTCAGACTTGAGGTTACGGAATCGGATTGGCAGTCCGAAAGCCCAGACGATCTCGTTCGCTGGCTTGAGCAGATTCTCCTCATTCGCCGCTTCGAGGAGGCTATCCTCGACCTCGCCGGGCAGGGTCTCGTACACGGGCCGGCGCACGCGAGCATCGGTCAGGAGGCGGGCGCCGTCGGGGCGATGTCAGTACTGTGCAACGCGGATCGCATCAACGGGACGCATCGGGCGCATCATCAGGTCCTGACGAAACTGATGAACAGCGCGACCCCGTCCGGCTATCGCGCTCCTGGGGATGCATTCACGCCTCTGATGCAGGACATGGTCACCGGCCTGATGGCCGAGATCATGGGGCTAGACCCCGGCTTTTGCCGCGGCCGTGGTGGTTCCATGCACATGCGGTTCGCTGGGGCTGGTATTCCGGGCACCAGCGCGATTATCGGCGGGAACCTGCCCCACGCGGCAGGCTACGGTTTGGCTGACAAACTGCTCGGCACGGGCAACATCTCGGTCAGCTTCTTCGGCGACGGAACCCTTATGGCAGGGGCCTCCTACGAGGCCATGAACATCGCCGCTCTGTACGATCTGCCGGTTATCTTCTTTCTGGAGAACAATCTCTATGCGGTCTCCACCCATGTCAGGGAGCAGACCCGGGAGGTGTGTCTGACGACCCGCGGTCCAATGCTTGGCATTCCCGCGATCGCAGTTGACGGCATGGATCTCATTGCCGTCCGACGCGCCATGCAGGAAGCCTGCCGGATGATCCGTGAGGAGCGCGGGCCCGTCCTCATTGAGGCGCAGTGTTACCGCTTTCTTCATCAAAGCGGCCCTCGACCGGGGAGTGAGTTCGGCTACAGGAGCCGCGAGGAGGAGGCCGAGTGGAAGGCGCGCGATCCACTGACGACAACAGCCTCAGAGCTGGAGCGCTTGGGGATCCTCGATCGCCACCAAATCAATGCCTTGGACGCCAAGGTGCGGGCGGCCATCGAAACCGCCGTCACGGCGCTCACGGAAACAGAGCCCGAAACCAACCGACAGAAGGTGCCGGCACACCTCTGGCCCGACCCGTCCACCATCGACGAAGGGATCCTTGGCAACCTGTCCGAATTGAAGAGCGAGCGCTTCCGGGAGGTCGGCGACTACCATGACGATGAACTTCAGACGACGAAGCTAATCACGGCCGCTTCCGATGTGATCGCCCATGCCATGGAGCGTGACCCCCGGATCGTCATCTTGGGTGAGGACGTCCATCGCCTGCGCGGCGGCGTCAGCGGGGCCACGCGCGGAGCCTTGGAGCGATGGCCTGAACGCGTGCTTGCAATGCCGATTGCCGAGAATGGGTTCGTCGGAGTTGCCCTCGGCGCTGCGCTGTGTGGATTACGCCCGATCGTCGAAATCATGTTTGGTGATTTCTGCCTCGTGGCCGCCGATCAACTCTTCAATCAGGTTGCCAAGATCCGGCACATGTTCGGGGGCGGGTTCGGGGTTCCGCTCGTGCTTCGAGTGCGAGTCTCTCCGCATACCGGGTATGGCTCCCAGCACTCCGGCGATCCGTCGGGGTTCTTTGCACAGTTCCCTGGCTGGCGGATTGTCGCCCCGACAACGCCCTTCGACTATGTCGGGCTGATGAACTCGGCTTTGCGCTGCGATGACCCTGTCTTGGTGATCGAGCATGTGGAGCTGTTTCAGACAGAGGGGCCTGTTCCCACGCGCGACCTCGACTTCTGTGTTCCGTTCGGCAAAGCCCGAACCGTTCGATCGGGATCAGCATGCACGATCCTTGCTGCCGCGAGCATGGTGGATAAGGCGGTTCAGGCGGCCCGCGAGAGCGGCGTAGATGCTGACATCATCGATCTGCGGACCTTGGATCCGCTGGGGCTTGACTGGAACAGCGTTGAGGCGAGCATCCGTCGTACGAACCGGGTTTTGATCGCTGAACAGGGAATGCACGGCACGTCTCTCGGAGCCAAGCTCGTCCACGAGATTCAGCTCCGGGTGTTCGACTATCTGGATCACGAGATCGTTCACGTGACCGGAAGTCGTGCGGCTCCGGTCGTTTCCGCTCCGCTCAACAGGGCAGCACTCGCTGGTCCCGCCGAAATCATTGCAGGCTTGTCAAGGCTTGGCATGACTGTGTGATCCAATCAACCACGGGCTGAACTCAGGCCCATACAGAGGGGAAGACCAAGATGAAGCATCTCGACCTCCGCGGATCATCCAGCCGGTCACGGATCACGCGCTCTGATGGCACAGCCGCCCTGCTCGCTCTTGCTGCCGGCCTCATCCTTGCCGCCCCGTCTCCCAGCCATGCCCAAGGCGCGAACAAGCCGTTGGTGATTGCGCGCAATATGGATCTCAACTCGCTCGACCCGCATCGCTCATTCTGTGACACCTGCCAGATCTACAATTCCACTGTCTATGAAACGCTCCTCACCCTCGACACCAGTAACAAGCTTGTTCCCCTGCTGGCCGCCAACTGGGAGGCGAGTGCAGATCAGACCAAGTTCACGTTCAAGCTCGACCCGAAGGCCAAGTTCAGCGATGGATCTCCGGTTGAGGCCAAAGACGTAAAATGGTCATGGGAGCGGCTGAAAAATCTGAAGGGCAGCGCGGCCTTCCTGGCGGAGAACATCACCCAGATTGACACTCCGAATCCGCAAACCGTCGTCGTAACCGTGGCCGCGCCCAACTCGGAGTTCCTGAATATCGTCTCGGCTCCCTATATGGCTGTCGTAAACAGCAAGGTGGCCTCAGCCAATGGCGCAATGGCAGCCGCCGATGCCGCCACCAAAGACAATGCCGAGGGCTGGTTTCTTCAGAACTCCCCTGGCAGCGGTCCCTATGTCCTCGCATCCTACAGCCCCAACAACGAGTTGCGCTTGAAGCGCAATGCGCAGTACTGGCGGAGTGCACCGGCGATCGAGGATGTGGTCTTCCGCCAGGTCAAGGATGCTGTCGCCCAAGCCCAGATGCTTGAGAGCGGGACAGCGGACATCGCCATGCAGATCGACCCGGACACTGCCAAAACAATCCGGAGCAAGGACGTGACCGTTCAGACGGTGCCGTCCTACAACTTCATCTATCTCGCCCTTTCTCCCGGAGCCAAGGGCAACAAGGTGAAGATGACGAAGGAGGTCCGGGAAGCGATCAGCCTCGGCCTCAATCGAAAGGAGATCCTCGAATTCACGCTTGGCAAGGAGGGACAGCTCATCTCCGCTCCAATCCCGCTCGGCTTTCCGGGAGGCAGCGGCTTTCCGGAAGAACCCTACGATCCGGCCAAGGCCAAGGACCTACTCGCTAAGTCCAATGCTAGCAACATCGAGCTTGATGCCGCCTTCCCGAACCTCAATGCTTACGGCGTCGACCTCTCGCTCCTGATGCAAAAGGTTCAGCAGGAACTGAGCAAGATTAACGTGAAGGTCAATCTTCAGCCCATGACCTTCTCCAACTGGCGAGAGCAGGTGAGCGGTAACGGCATTCCGCTGACGGCCGTGTTCTACGCGCCTGACTATTATGGCTCAGCCCAGTACGTGGAGTACTTCGGGATGATGCCGGGATCTCCCTGGGCCAAGCGGGCCGGTGCGGCGAACGACCCATCGGTGATCAACCCGAGGGAGCAGGAACTGTTGAAGAAAGCGCTTGCATCCGGAGGCGAGGAGGCGGCGACGATCTATCACGAGATCGGACTTGAGATGATCAAGGACAAGGTCATTCTGCCGCTAGTGAGCCCCAACCTGATCCTTGCCTACAACAAGGGCGTGAAGGGAGTGCGCTACAGCGCCTGCTGCAACCTGCCTGTTGCAGAGATCAGCCGCTGACGTTTCATCGGGAGACGCTATAGGCGTCTCCCGCCTTCTCCATCATTGATTTCTTGGTTTGAAACCGGGCTCTGGTACTTGCATGACGAAGCTAATCAACTCCATCGACCGGTCCCTGCGGAGCCGGGCTGAACAGGTGATCCCGGGCGGCATGTGGGGGCACATGAGTACCCGTTATCTGGGAGACGCCTATCCTCAATTCTTCGCACGGGCGGAGGGGTGCCGCCTTTGGGACGTGGACGGCAATGAGTATGTCGACCTGATGTGCAGCTGGGGTCCCATCGTTCTTGGTCACCATCATCCCGCCGTCGAGGACGCGGCACGCCGGCAGCGAGAGCGTGGCGATAACATGAACGGACCAGCCGATGTTCTCGTCGAACTCGCCGAGCTAATGGTCGACACAGTCCCGCATGCTGATTGGGTCATGTTACAAAAAAACGGGACCGATGCCACGACCGCCTGCGTGACCATCGCCCGGGCCGGCACCGGAAAGCGCAAGGTGCTCGTGGCCCGCGGATCCTATCACGGAGCCGTGCCGTGGTGCACGCCGTCCTTGGCGGGAGTCACGACGGAGGACCGGGCGCACATCATCCATTTCGACTACAATGACGTCCCGAGCTTGGAAGCCGCAGTCGACCAAGCCGGCTCCGATCTCGCCGCGATCATTGTCACCGCGTTCCGGCACGATATCGGCCGGGATCAGGAGATGCCCACGGTCGAGTTTGCCCAGAGTGCCCGCCGGTTGTGTGACCTGCAGGGAGCTGCGCTGATCGTCGACGACGTCCGGGCGGGCTTTCGCATAGATCTTGGAGGAAGCTGGGAGCCTCTCGGGATTCGTCCCGACCTCAGCGCCTGGAGCAAAGCGATTGCCAATGGCCACTCTCTGGCAGCCGTCACGGGGAGTAATCGGTTCCGTGAGGCTGCAACGAAGGTCTACGTCACGGGATCGTTCTGGTATGGCGCCGTCTCCATGGCGGCTGCGGTGGCAACCATCACGACGCTGCGGGACACGCAAGCGATCGCTCACATGAGGGACATGGGCCAACGCCTGCGGTCTGGCATGGAGACCCTTGCATCGCGCTATGGGCTAGCTCTGCGTCAGACCGGACCTGTACAGATGCCAATGATCCTGTTTGAGGACGACCCGGATTTCGGTAAGGCAGCCTTGTTCTGCGCATCGGCACTGCGACACGGTGCCTACTTCCATCCCAAGCACAACATGTTCCTGTCGGCAGCGCACACCCCTGCCGATATCAATCACGTCCTGGCGGCAGCCGAGGCTGGCTTTGCCGCCGTCGCCCGCGACGAGGCGACAGCAGGCTGAGGATGCGTTGGACAGCGGACGAGCCGTACTCCTTGCCTTCAGGCCGTTCCGTCCAACCGAGGTTCGGCACCCAGGCGGCGCATTACGGCGCAGAAGGCCCAATCCAAGCTAATTATGCTGGAGGTACTCGTTCATGTCCGGCTATCTGATCCGACGCCTCATTGCGATGCCGTTTCTCATTCTTGGCATCATCACCATCACATTCTTCCTGTCGCGGGTGACGAAAGGCGACCCGCTGACGGCCATCATTTCCGAGCAGCAGATGAGCAATCCAGAGGTGGTCGCAGCGGCCAAGCAGCGATGGGGACTCGACCTGAGCCTGCCCGAACAATACCTCGTTTATATGGGCAAGCTTCTCACTGGCGACCTGGGAACGTCGTTCACGACCAAGAGGCCTGTGCTGCAGGATCTGCTCGAACGCCTTCCAGCCACTCTGGAACTGGTGATTGCTGCGATGGTGATCGGCACGGTGCTCGGGATCGCTCTCGGGGTTCTTGCCGCCTATTACAGGAACAGTTGGATCGACCACGGATCGCGGCTGTTTGCCCTTGTTGGATCATCGCTCCCTGTCTTCTGGTCGGGGCTCAGCCTGCTCTTCATCCTTTCGGTCCAACTGGGCTGGTTGCCCGGCCCGGGGCGCCTGGATGCCCGTCTGCAACCGCCACCCATGATCACGGGGATGATCTCCCTTGATACCCTGCTCGCCGGCGATCTCACCGCCTTTGTCGATGCGCTCCATCACCTCATTTTGCCAGCCTTTGTTCTTGGCTGGACGGTGACGGGGACGATCTCCAGGCTTGTGCGGGCCAACATGCTTGAGGTACTCAATCAAGAATATGTGCTGACTGCCCGCGCCAAAGGTGCGGGTGAACTGCGGGTTCTGCTTCATCATGCGTTGCGGAACACGCTCATCCCGACCCTGACCGTCATCGGCCACTCGTTCGCATACTTGATTACCGGAGCGGTGCTGACGGAAACCATCTTTGCGTGGCCGGGGATGGGATCTTACGCGGTCGAAGCTGCGCGCGCGCTCGACTATCCGGCCATCATCGGCGTGACCGTCGTTGGCGGTGTAACCTTTCTGGTCACGAACCTTCTGACAGACATCGCCTATATGTTCGCCAACCCCCGAATCCGCCTCAGTTAGGACGAAGCATGGCAGCCTCGGCAACTCTTCCCCGTCGCAAGGCTCCGGACTGGCTCACAACTCCATTGCTGGCCGGTGCGCTCGTAATCCTGTTTTGGATCGTCGTGGCAGCCACGATCAACCTGTGGGCGCCCTATGATCCCCTCGCCTTGGCAGGCCGGCGGCTTCAGCCGCCGAGCATGGCGCATTGGCTCGGCACCGACGCCTTGGGGCGGGATGTGCTCACACGAACGCTCTATGGGGTTCAGTACTCGCTACCGGTTGCATTGGGCGTCGTCATATCGGCTGTTGTGATCGGGTCCCTGCTTGGCGGGATTGCCGGCTTCGTCGGAGGCTTCATTGGCGCCGCCATCATGCGGTTGGTCGACATCACCCTTTCGTTTCCGCCGGTGCTTCTCGCCATGGCGGTCGCTGCCTCGCTCGGGCCAGGCCTGACCAACGCCGGCATCGCGATGGTTCTGGTC
The DNA here is from genome assembly GCF_016734765.1 of Microvirga soli. Taxonomy (GTDB): domain Bacteria; phylum Pseudomonadota; class Alphaproteobacteria; order Rhizobiales; family Beijerinckiaceae; genus Microvirga; species Microvirga soli. The sequence continues at coordinate 14,619 of NZ_JAERQE010000016.1, forward strand.
TGGTGGCCGGTCTATGCCCGGCTCATGCGCGGGCAGGTGCTCGAAGTTCGAGAACGCGAGCACGTGGAGGCCGCCATCGCCGGCGGCGCAGGCCGGACCCGGCTGTTGTTCACCCATATCCTGTCGCTGTGCTGGACACCTGTTCTGATCAACGCCACGATGGATTTCGGGCAGGTGGTCCTCCTTGCGGCGTCGTTGAGCTTTATCGGTCTGGGTGCAACGCCACCGACGCCGGAATGGGGCTCAATGGTGGCGGATGGTGCCATCCACTTCTATCAATGGTGGATCGCCTTCGGGCCTGGCTTCGCGATCCTGACCGTCGTCCTTGGGTTCAACTTTCTCGGGGACGGACTGCGCGACATGCTCGATCCGAGAACCCATTAACAAGGCGATGCCGGCCCCGAGGCAATCAGTTCTAAGTCGAGATCGATGATACTCAAGCACCAAGACAAGTCTCTCCTGTCGGTCCGCAATCTTACAGTGGGCTTTCACGTTGGCGGTGTCACGCTCGACGCCGTGCGCGGCATTGATCTCGATGTCGCGCGCGGCGAGGTCCTTGGCGTCGTCGGCGAATCCGGATCCGGCAAGTCGGTTGCGATGTTGGCTTGCCTTGGTCTGGTACCGCGAACGGCGCGCGTTGCAGGTTCGGTGCGGTTCCAGGGCCAGGAACTCGTCGGAATGCCGCAGTCCGACATGCGTAAGCTTCGTGGATCCCGGATCGGCATGATCTTTCAGGATCCGCTGTCCTCGCTCAACCCGGTTTTGACCATCGGGGCGCAGATCGTTGAGGCCATTAGGTTGCATCAGCCGGGGATCTCCCGCAAACAGGCTTCCGACCGGGCGGTCGAACTGCTCGACCTTGTCGCAGTCCCCGAGCCTGACCGACGGGTGACTCAGTATCCGCACGAATTTTCAGGGGGCATGCGCCAGCGTGCAATGATCGCCATGGCTGTGGCGAATGATCCTGATCTGCTGATCGCCGATGAGCCGACCACTGCCCTTGATGTCACCGTGCAAGCTCAGGTCCTCGACGTGTTGAAGAGCCTGCGCGATCGGCTCGGCCTCGGCATCGTGCTCATCACTCATGACCTTGGTGTCGTCGCCGGGAACGTGGATCGCGTTGCCGTCATCTATTCAGGACGGGTGGTTGAAGCGGCGGAGGTCGGCGCCTTGTTCCGCGATCCACGGCATCCCTATACGCGAGGGCTTCTCTCCTCGATTCCAAAGCTCGACGAGAAACGCGAGCGGCTGTTCTCAATTGAAGGTACGCCGCCACCCCTCGGACGCCGGCCGCCCGGTTGCGCTTACCATCCCCGCTGTACCTATGCGCGCGGTGTCTGCGCGACGGACGATCCGGCACTCCGGGTGGCTGGCGAAAGCCTTTCAGCCTGTCACTTCGCGGATTGTCTTGAGGAGATCCCCGTTCATCAAGCGCTTGCCGGGGCCGAGATTGCAGAGGTGAGGCAATGAGCCGGGAGAGTATGGAACCGAACGATCCGGCTGAGCGTACACCAATACTGTCCGTGCGCCATCTGGTGAAGGAGTTCCCAATCCGCGGCGGCCTTCTCAACAGAGTGGTGGCACATGTGCGGGCCATTTCTGATGTTTCCTTTGATCTTGCTCCAGGCGAGACGCTGGGCCTCGTCGGGGAGTCAGGCTGTGGCAAGTCCACCCTTGGCCGTTGCTTGCTTAAACTCATTGAGCCTTCCGGAGGGCAGGTCCTGTTCCGCGGCGAGGATCTTGTTGCCCTTCATGGCGAAAGCCTACGCAGCCAGCGGCGGCATATCCAGCTTGTGTTCCAGGATCCTTATGCGTCGCTGCATCCGCGCATGAGGATTGGAGACAACATTGCCGAGCCTCTGAGAAATGCAGGGTACCCGAGACAAGAGCGTGAGCGGCGTGTCGACGATCTGATTCGTCTTGTCCGCCTCGGTCCGGAACACAAGCAACGCTATCCGCACGAACTTTCCGGCGGCCAGCGGCAGCGGGTTGGAATCGCGCGCGCACTGGCGCTTCAACCGGATGTCGTTGTGCTGGATGAGCCCGTCTCGGCTCTCGATGTGTCAGTCCAAGCCGGCGTGCTGAACCTGCTTAAGGATATTCAGCAGGAGTTTGGGACAGCTTACGTGTTCATTGCCCACGATTTATCCGTCGTGCGGCATATCTCACATCGGGTCGCGGTGATGTATCTCGGCAAGATCGTTGAAATCGCCGAGGCGGAGCAGCTCTATCGCGAAGCCCGACATCCGTACACGCAGGCGCTGTTGTCCGCGGTTCCTATAGCCGATCCGGAGAAGGAGAAGGCCCGCGCGCGGATCGTGTTGAAGGGTGATGTTCCAAGCCCGCTCAACCCTCCTTCAGGATGCCGTTTCCGCACCCGTTGCTGGAAAGCGCAAGGAATTTGCGCTGAACAGGAGCCGCCCCTTGTCGAGTACTCCCCAGGTCAACGTGCAGCCTGTCATTTTGCCCAACCGGTTCTTAACCACCCGATCAACAGGCCTCCGACGCACTTGGCACCGGTCCCCACCGCTTGACAACCGCAGCGGAGGCTCTGTCCAGAGGTCTCAACATGTATTCTGACGTTCTGCTCTACATCGACGGGGTATGGCAGCCCGGGCGTGGCAAACCCATCCCGATCCTCAATCCAGCCAACGAAGATACAATTGGCACGGTAGCCTGCGCCGACCAGGATGACCTCAATCGTGCCCTCAATGCCGCCGCACGGGGGTTCGCCGAGTGGTGCAGGATCTCGGCCTTCGAGCGATCCAAGCTGATGCGCCGGGCTGCTGACCTGCTGCGGGGCCGGCAGGAGGACGTTGCCCGGCTCATGACCTTAGAGCAGGGAAAGCCGCTTACTGAATCGCGTGCGGAAACTGCTGCGGCGGCGGACATCATTGACTGGTTTGCCGAGGAGGCACGGCGCACTTACGGTCGCGTTATCCCCGCACGGTCCGTCAACGTGCAACAACTCGTGGTCAAGGAGCCTGTAGGTCCCATCGCCGCCTTCACGCCCTGGAATTTTCCGATTAACCAAGCTGTCCGCAAGATCTCGGCCGCGCTTGCCGCAGGATGCTCGGTCATTCTCAAAGCACCGGAGGAGACGCCCGCTGCGCCAGCCGCGTTGGTGCGCGCTTATGCGGATGCAGGCCTGCCGGCGGGGGTTCTCAACTTGGTCTATGGGAACCCGGCCGAGATTTCCGGACATCTGATCCCGCACGCCACCATCCGAAAGATCTCCTTCACAGGATCCACCGCCGTCGGAAAGCACCTTGCCTCGCTGGCAGGGCTTCATATGAAGCGGGTCACGATGGAACTGGGTGGCCACGCCCCGGCCCTGGTTCTCCCGGACGCCGATATCGAGAAGACTGCAAAGGTTCTCGCGATGAGCAAATTCCGGAATGCCGGCCAAATCTGCGTGGCGCCGACGCGATTCATCGTCCATGAGGACGTGCACGACGAGTTCATCGGCCGCCTCGCGGCTGCCGCCGAGGCCATCAATGTCGGCGACGGGCTTGCGGATGGAACCACCATGGGTCCGCTGGCCAATGCCCGCCGGGTTCACGCCATGGAGGACCTGATCCAGGATGCTGTCTCGAAGGGCGCGCGCGTTGTGACAGGCGGACGCCGTATCGGCAACAAAGGCTACTTTTTCGAGCCAACAGTGTTGAGCGCCGTTCCTCGCGAGGCACGGGCAATGAATGAGGAACCGTTCGGACCTCTTGCGCTGGTGGTGCCATACGGTTCTCTCTCGGAGGCCATCGCGGAGGCTAACCGACTGAATTACGGACTTGCCGCATATGGCTTCACACGCTCGGCCGAACACGCCGCGACCCTCGCGGCGTCAATCGAAAGCGGAATGGTCTCGATCAACCATTACGGTCTTGCGCTTCCTGAAGTTCCCTTCGGCGGCATCAAGGACTCAGGCTATGGTTCTGAGGGAGGCACAGAGGCGATGGAAGCCTACCTCAACACAAAATTTGTTTCCTGCGCTAACTGACGCCCTAACAGGGAGAAGCGGAGCGGTACTTCGAGAACGCGCAAGGCGCCGGGCTTGTCCGGCGTAGGGGACAGTCAATGCGATGAGACTTGGGCTTCGCAGGGGCACACGGATCACGGGACTACGGATGATGGCTGTCCATACCCCTTATAGCGAGCGTGAACCTCGCTCATCTCACTCGCATCAAGGAGAACCGGTGCACCGATAGCACGGGCAAGCCAGTACTGCCGGGCCAGGCTTTCGAGTTTTGCGGCCTTAGCCAATGCCACAGGCAAGCTCCCGCCGAAACAGATTGCGCCGTGATTGGCAAGGAGGCAGGCGCTTCGATCCTTGAGAGCCGTCACTGCAGCGGCAGCAAGCTCGGGTGAGCCGAAGGGTGCATATTCCGCGCAAGGGACATCACGACCACCGAAGCTTGCGAGCATGTAGTGGAAGGACGGAATGGCCTCACGTAAGCATGCAATGGCGACGCAATGGTCCGAGTGGGTGTGCACAACCGCCCCTGCTTCGGGAAATGCCTTGTAAATCGCGGCATGCATCATCCATTCGCTGGATGGATGCCAAGTGCCTTCGAAGGCGCCCTCAAAGTCCGTAAGAACAATCTTGTCCACGGTAAGATCGCTCACACGAACACCGGTCGGCGTGATCAGCATGCGATCCCTGCAGCGCACGCTGATGTTGCCTGCGGTTCCGCTGTTTAGATGCTGTCGCTCAGCCTCGCGGCTTGCTTCCACAATGCCGCCGCGCAGGGCCTCTTCACTCATGATGTTCTTTCCGATGTCCGAGTTCATGCGTTGAGCCAGGTCGCGTGCCGGTGCTCCGGGCCTATCGCATGCTGCATGGCGTCCAGCACAGCCTCGAAGATATCGAGGCTCCCGAGCTTGCCCGACTTCAACAGGAGCGCCATGGGTTTCGGATCGTGAGCGAATACCCGGGCGATCCCTGGTCCCTCATATGGGCCAATTTGGAGGCGATCGATGCCAAGGGCGTTCAGGACGGCACCTGACGTTTCCCCACCGGCAACGATCAGCCGGCGGACCTGAAATCGCTCAACAAGGGCAGAGGCAAGATCTGACAGAATGGCTTCTGCCCGGCCCGCGACCTCAAGGCGGCCATGCCGGTCCTGCAGCCGCGCCACTTCCGCAGTGTCTGCGGCCGTTGAGACTGCGATCGGTCCATTGTCGATGTGCTGAGCCGCCCAGGCCATTGCCCGCTTGACCAGGTCTTCGCCGGCAAATGCACCGGCGAGGTCCAGTCTGAGAACGGGATGTGATTGTTCGAAATAAGCTAACTGCGCGGCCGTTCGCTCAGCACAGCTTCCCACAAGGATCGCCGCATTGCCGGAGATGCCCGGCAGCGGATCAACGGAAGTATCAGCTTGAAGCAGGCTTTCTTCCCGCCAGACGCGAGGAAGGTGGGCCGCGACGGACGAGTTGCCGGTCAGGAGGGGAAGATCGGCACAGGATCGGGCGAGGACGGCAAGATCCGCCTCGTAGATCGCGTCGGCAATCGCAAACGCGGTGCCGCCTTCCCGCAACTCCGCGATACGCTGGCGAACCGCTTGGGGCCCGGCATGAATTGCCTGATGTGGCAGAAGTCCAACTTTCTTTGTGCTTTGTGCATCAAGAACCCGCAGCAGGTTTGAGTCGGTCATGGGCGTGAGCGGATCGAACCGCTTAGGGGAGTCCGACAGAAGCTGTGGCCCGGCAAACATGTGTCCTTGATAGACCGTGCGTCCGACTTCGCAAAACGACGGGGCAAAGATGGTGAAATCGGATCCCACAAGGTCCAACAGCGCTTCCGCGCATGGCCCGATGTTACCCTTCGGCGTTGAATCGAATGTAGCGCAGTACTTGAAAAAGAGCTGTTTGCTTCCGCTGCGGCGCAACGCTGAAGCCGCAGCCACAACATCGGAAACGGCTTCGGCAACAGGTGCCACGCGGCTCTTCAAGGCCACAACGTGAGCGTCCGTGGCCTGCACCTGCGGAACGTTTGGCCCAATGGAGAAAGAAGTCCTCACACCTTGAGCCACGAGCATCGATGCAATTTCGACAGCACCTGTCAGATCGTCTGCAACGCACCCGAACAGCATCGCTTCTCCCTCCAGCTTCAACATGATATATGATATTGCCAGATCGAGCGATTGGGAATAAGGGCCAAGAGGTTATTTAAGGCCCAGTCAGCGCCGCCCGCGGGAGATGCCGGATTTTGGATCTGGGGCTTGATGGGCCTGCGGCGCTAAGAAGGGCCCACTAGCGAACGGCGAAGGACGAGAGAGCAGGATGGGTAACTTCGTGGAGGCCGTAGCGCGGGACAATCTCACCGCACGCGTCTACAACCAACTGCGCAAGGCTCTGATGGAGGGCCGATTCTGGCCAGGGCACCGGCTCAAAATTCGGGAGCTTGCGTCTGCAATGGGTGTATCAGAAACGCCTGTGCGGGAGGCTGTGCTGCAGTTGGTATGCGAGAAGGGGCTCACAATGCAAGCCGCCCGCTCCTTCACGGTTGCCGAACTTACCCTCGGCCAGTATTTGGAACTCCGCGACATCCGTCTTCATCTGGAGGGAATGGCTGCTGAGGCGGCAACCAGGAAGATTTCCAAACAGACTATAAAAACGCTTGAGCGCCTTCATAGGACATTGATTGAGGCGGAGGAGGCTAGCCGCTGGTTCGATGCCGTCCACGCAAACTGGGAATTCCATCATACACTGTACCAGGCCGCTGACTTACCTGAGCTCTTGTCGATCCTTGAGACTATCTGGCTGCGAAATGGGCCTTTGGTCAATTATCACTATCCCCACGCTCGACCAACCTATCCTGGTCCGCACCAGCACTTGGCAGTGCTTGAAGCTCTTAAAGCCAGGAACCCGGCAGGTGTCCGGGAGGCCATTCAGGCCGACATGATCGAAGGCGGGGCTCGATTAGTTCAGCTGCTCCAACGGCTGGAAAACGGTGAAGTTACCAAGGAAGACCTGCGTCAGGCAGCTCTCAACTCTCCGCAGGCGACAACACACGAGTCAAATGAGCGCGCGAGACAGGCGAAGGCTTCCTAGACAGAGCCTGCCGGACGCTGTGAGCCCGCAGGGCCACTATGCCCGCGGGCAACCGAGCTGGGCAAGTAATCGTCTGAGGCTCAATTGATTTAACACTCAAACCTCCTCGGGCTCAACTTGGCTGCCGCACCTTCAGCACGGCACTTTTGATGTGCCGGTATCGTGGCGTTCCATGAGGATCCGGATGCGCAATCCGGACGGTGAAAGCCGCATTCGCGTACTGGCGCACCTATTGCGGTTCAGGCGGGGAATGCGCATGGCATGCAATGACGCCCTTGCGGACGAGATCCGCGATTGCTTCAGGTGGCAGACCGAGAACAGTGGCAAGTACATCCGCCGTGTCTTCGCCCAACAAGGGCGGCGCCTTGGCCTTGTGATCTCGTTGCGCGGCAAGGCCGTGCGCGGGCCGGACCAATGCGACAGGGCCTAGTTCTGGATGTTCGAGCCGCTGAATCACCTCACGCTCGACAACACTTGGACTATTGAGCGCCTCCGATACAGATTTGACCCGTCCGGCGGGCACACTTGCCCTGTGGCAAGCATCAAGCCAGTGTTGGCATGACCTATTCCGGATTATTTCTGCCAGGATCGGCAAAAGCTCTTCCCTGTGCAGGGCACGCTGGCGCGCAGTGATGAAACGGGGATCGAGCGCCAGATCAGGCCGCTCAATCACGTGATTGCAGAAATCTGCGAACATCCGATCATTACCCACTGCCAGTGCGAAGATATCATCCTCGGCCTCAAACACCTGATAGGGTACGACTGTGGGATGGGCATTCCCGTAACGCTTCGGCTCGACGCCCGCATTCAGGTAGCCTGTCCCAATATTGATCAGCAGGTTCAGTGTGGTCTCGAGCAGAGCCACATCGATGAACTGCCCTAGGCCGGTATCGCGCCGCTGATAGAGGGCTGCAAGAATTGATTGGGTAGCGACCATTCCGGCCGCCACATCAGTAAAGGCCACGCCCAGCCGATGCGGGAGACCATCCGCCTCGCCAGTAATCGACATCAGCCCACTTTCCGCCTGCATGATGAAATCATAGCCTGGCCGATCGCTCTCCGGTCCCGTCTGGCCGTACCCGGAAATAGAGCAGTAGACGATGCCGGGGTTAAGCTTGCGAACATCCTCATAGCCGATACCCAGCCGCTCCATCGTTCCGGGGCGGAAGTTCTCCACGATCACATCTGCTGCCGCCGCGAGCTCCAAGACGACTTGTTGCCCTTCGGGGCTCTTGAGGTCCAAAGCAATGCTCTGCTTGCCCCTATTAGCGCAGAGATAGTATGTGCTGACTCCCTTGTAGCTCGGCACCGACCAAGCACGGGTGTCATCGCCGCCCTTTACGCTCTCGATTTTCCAAACCATCGCGCCAAGATCTGCGAGCGTCATCGTTGCCCAAGGTCCCGCGAGCACGCGCGACAGGTCCAGCACCTTGATGCCCTCAAGCGGTAACTTGTCCATGTGTACCCCGCTACTTTTGCGCGACGGCGCATATACCGTGATGACTTCGGAACCTGAGATTTGTTCAGCAGGAATATTGAATGCTATCAGACAATTTCAGGTTCTTTTGGAACTCGATCCACAAGGGTGACCCGAGTGGCCTTTGTACCAAACCTATTGTTGGTCTCAATCATGAATAGGGATGAAGGCATTGTCACGGGAACGGCTGACGTAAGGGGCTGACGCGCGGTAGGGTAGGGAATGCAGCCCATCTCCTATCGCTGTCATCAATTCCCGCCCGAGATCATCTGGCATGCCGTCTGGCTCTACCTGCGGTTCTCGCTCCGTTATCGAGATGTGGAGGAAGTCCTGACCGAACGTGGGCTTGATGTCTCCTATGAGACGGGCCGGCGGTGAGTGCTCAAGTTCGGGCCTGCCTTCGCCCGCAATCTGCGCCCGCGGGTTCAAGGTGCCGGGCGAGCGTGACGCCCTGGTGCAGTTCTGCCAGCAGTTGAAACCGGTGCTGGCCAGAATCATGGCTTAGGAGCTTTCTTGCAAGTGATCTGAATGATGTCGGTTTCAGGGCAGCTACGATGCGCTTGACGCATGACAGCTTGGCTTTTTAACGGGTGACGGGCGGCGGCAGGCGTACCCATTTCAAGGAGGACGCGATCATTCCTCCCGATTGTGTCGTTCCCTCTGGAAGGACCCTGGTCCCGCCTTACGGCCGCTGTTCGCAGTGGCCTTTTTCTTTGGTCGATCCAGCGCCAGGGGGGCATGTGCAAGCCTCGGGGCAGCGCAAGAGGCTATAGCTGTTACAGCAAGGCGCTGCGTCGCTGTCGCTTCCCGCCTCGGGGCTCAGCCCACTTGCCATTCACGTGAACGAATTCAAACTTGGGCCGCATCTGGGGCGGCCTTTTTCTTTGCTGCTTTCAGCAGTCGGCCATTCGCCACTAACATTCCAGTAACTACACTCATTCACCATACTGAGGACGTGGCCATTTGTGGTCGCTGTATTGCGAATGAGTATTCCGATGACACTGCCTTTGCTTGTGCTTGTTGTAGCTTCGCTCGCAGGTTCGATTTTACTGCCAGTCGGGCATATGTTGAACTTGCCAAAGGGGGCTGGGAGATCACCAACGCCCAGGAGCCTTGCTGCGCTCGAGCGCCGGGCCAGCGTTGCTGAACAGCCGCTATCGCCATGAGCAGGCTTTTTGGTCATAAATTATCGTAGAGCATGGTGGGATAGTACCGCTTGGCCGGGTGCCAAAGGTTGGCTCTATCCCTCCCGCTGATATCAGGAGCTCAGAGAGTCGCTGTTGCCCAAGCGGCTCTCTTCGCGTTGCGGGCTTGCAGCTCGATCTCTGGAGCATTCAGATCTTCAGGAAATCTAAGGAAGCCTCGAAAGACTATGGCTCGTTCTATGTCAGCCGCATGGACCGGATGCCCAAGCCCCTGATCTGAATGATCATGAAGGAAATCCTGGATCAGTAGAGCTGGAGCACCAACACTTTCGGCCTTCTAAGGGGGCCGATACCCGTTCACCTGTTAAACCATCGGCAGGACTGAGGCGAATAGGTCACAGGTCAAAAAAAGAGGCAGCTATGCTGCCTGTCTGTGCTTGCCGCTTTTGAGAGCAAGAAGTACATTATTGCAATGCAGCACGGCAATTGGCGTTGCCGTGCTGCCCGCCCTTCTTGGGCGTTTCCTCCCTAAACTTCGGGCCGCATTCGTGCGGCCCTTTTTCTTTGCTGGAGGAGACTATTCACGCACTCGCTATTAGGCAACCTCATTTCTACGGCTTCTACGTATGCCAAAAGTATAAGTCCGCGGCAGGCCATGAGAGCGAGTTTCGTGGTGAGGCAGGTGAGATCTGTTGGCACCGTTATACTGATATTTGTCTGTGCTCGGATCAAGATGATGTCAGCGCGAAGTGATACTCAGACCAACATTCGATAGTTGAAAATTAATGTAGCATAACCTCAACAGGTTATGGGCGCCGGCCGCGGCGATCTCGAGGGTCCGCTTGGCGCTTTCCTGTCCCTTGATGTCCTTGAGATCAGGCAGCATGCCGGAGGCGGGCATGATGGCAGGCTCAGGCCGCGCCAGCACCTGGGTGCCCTTGAAGTGGTTGGCGAGCTGGATCAGCGAGCGCGGCGCCAGGATGTCGATGTCGCTGCCGGCCCAGGCGGCCTCCGAGCCGCAGGCCGCGGGGCAGATCAGCCCATGACTACGCTCATGGGCCGCCATGGCGGCGGGAAGCGCTCCCGCCACGGCGGTGATCGAGCCATCAAGTGCCAGTTCGCCCAGTACCGTGAAGCCGCCCAAGGCATCCGCCGGGATGGCCCCGATGGCTCCCATGACCGCAAGGGCGATGGGCAGGTCATAATGGCTGCCTTCCTTCGGCAGGTCGGCCGGAGCAAGGTTCACGGTGATGCGCTTTGCCGGCAGGGCAAGGCCCGAGGCGATCAGGGCCGAGCGAACCCGCTCGCGGGATTCCGCCACTGCCTTGTCGGGCAGGCCGACGATGGTGAAGGCGACCGCACCTGGGGAAATCTGCACCTGAACATCGACCGTACGCGCCTCGATCCCTTCGAACGCAACAGTGGAAACGCGCGTGACCATCGGGCTCAAACCTCCCAGCTTGGGCCCGATGTTAGCGCGACCATTTGAAACGCGATAGTGTTGCTATATTTTTCGCGGAGGACTTTCGTTTTCCGGCGGAACCCTTTCCCTGGAAATTCGTTGAGTCCGACTGCACGGAGAAAGCCGGAAGGCGACTAAACTCCGCAAAGCCTGTTCGGGAGGGGCCCATTCATGACACGGATCGATTCCATTCCGCTGAAGCCGCGATGCTGATCCGCCGATTGAAAGGGCCGTTGACTTGGCACGATCGGAAGCCAGGTACACGTGCAGAGACTGGAGTGTCCGCTGTCACGGAGGAGACGAAGTTTGAGTAGCGATAAGCCTTTGCGCATCCTCGTTGTGGAGGATGAAATCCTGATCGCGCTCGAACTCGAAAGCCTGCTCCAGGATCTGGGACATGATGTCGTGGGCATAGCGGCCTCGTCCAAGGACGCGCTTTCCCTTGGCCGGGATCTCAAGCCCGACCTCGCATTCGTCGATATCCATCTCTCCGACGGTCCGAGCGGCATCGATGTTGCCCGCCATCTCAGCAGTGAGCACGGGGTCACTGTGCTGTTCATGACGGCCAATGCCAAGCGCATTCCCGAGGATTTCGCCGGCGCCTGGGGCGTCATCGCCAAGCCCTATACGGAGCGCGGCGTTCGCGAGGCGCTGGCCTATGTGATGGCTGGCCAGCCGCGCGAGCCGCAGGAGGCCCGCACGGTGACCTTCGTCCCTTTCGGTCGTGGGGCCCGAGAGCGTAGCTCCCAGATATCCTGACGGCTCCTGCCGTTATCGCTGCGCTTTCAGGCGGTAGAGCGCCTCGAGTGCCTCTCGCGGCGTCATCTGGTCCGGGTCCAGACCATCGAGCGCCTCACGCAAGAGATCTTGCTTCGGTGCAGGCGGGGTCTCGGTTCGAACAGGAACGGCAAAAAGCGGCAGGTCGTCGAGCAGCGCGCGCTTCGGAGCCTCCCGGTCGGATCTCTCCAACTCGCTCAAGATCGTCTTTGCCCGTTCGACGACGGCCGTGGGCAGGCCTGCGAGCCGCGCCACCTGCAGACCATAGGAGCGGTCGGCCGCACCAGCCACCACCTCGTGCAGGAACACCACCTCGCCGTTCCATTCCGTGACCTTCAGGGTCGCGTTCGAGATGCGAGGCATCCGCTCGGCCAGCGCCGTCAATTCATGGAAATGCGTGGCGAACAGCGCCCGGCAGCGATTGGTCTCGTGCAGATGCTCAATAGCCGCCCAGGCGATGGACAGCCCGTCGAAGGTGGCGGTGCCGCGCCCGATCTCGTCGAGGATCACGAGAGAGCGGGCGGTGGCCTGGTTGAGGATGGCGGCGGTTTCCACCATCTCGACCATGAAGGTCGAGCGGCCCCGCGCCAGATCGTCGGCCGCACCGACGCGTGAGAAGAGCCGGTCGACGATGCCGACATGCGCCTCTTTGGCCGGCACGTAGGAGCCCATCTGGGCCAGCACGACGATGAGCGCGTTCTGGCGCAGATAGGTGGACTTGCCGCCCATGTTCGGGCCCGTGATCAGCAGGATGTGACCTGCATCCTTGCCCGATAGATCCGAATCGTTGGCGATGAACGGAACGCCCTCGCGCTTGAGCGCCGCTTCGACCACCGGATGGCGACCGCCCTTGATCGTGAAGGCGAGGCCCGTATCGACCACGGGGCAGGTCCAGTCGAGACGCATGGCGAGGTCTGCGAGGGCCGCCGTCACGTCGATCACGGCCAATGACTCTGCGGCTGCGGCGATGTCTTCCGTGAGGTCGAGGAGCGCCTGCACCATCTCGTCGAACAGCGCGAGTTCGATCTTCAGCGCTCGGTCGGACGCGGAGGCGATCTTCGATTCGAGCTCCCCGAGTTCCATGGTGGAGAAGCGCATGGCGCCCGCCATGGTCTGGCGATGGACGAAGGTGTCCTTCCAGGGCTCCTTCAGCAGGTCCTCGCCCACATTCTGCGGCACCTCCACGAAGTAGCCGATCATGTGGTTGTGCTTGACGCGCAAGCCCCGGCAGCCGGTGTCGGTGGCGTAGCGGGCTTGAAGAGCCGCGATGAAGCGGCGGGAATCCTGCTGCAGCTCGCGCAACTCGTCGAGGCTTGCGTCGAACGCGGCGCGAATGAAGCCGCCGTCGCGCTTGAGCAGCGGCAGTTCGTCGGCAAGGGCGGCGCTTAACCGGTCGGCTACATCCGTGCGCAGGCCTTGGAGCACCTGGGCGGCCTCCGAGAGTTCTCTCGGCAGATTGGGCGCAATCGCCAGCTCAAGCCCGAGTTCGCGCGCCGCGAACAAGCCGTCGCGCACGCAGGCCAGATCTCGCGGTCCGCCGCGTCCCAGGCTCAAGCGCGACAGGGCGCGGGCGAGATCCGGCGAGCGCTTGAGGATGCGCCGCAGCCGGTCACGCAGGTCGCCGTTCTCGACGAGCGCCGTGACCGAATCCTGCCGGTCGCGGATCCGGTCCGGATGGGTGAGGGGACCGGCAAGCCGCTCGGCCAGCAGCCGCGCGCCGCCGGGTGTTACTGTGCAGTCGATGGTGGCGAGCAGGCTGCCGGCCCGCTCGCCCGACAGGGTGCGGGTCAGTTCCAGGTTGGCTCGAGTCGCCGCATCGATGGCGAGCGCCGCGCCCGAGGTATCGCGAGAAGGCGGGTTGAGAATCGGACGGCTGTCGATCTGGGTCTTCTCGACATAGAACAGCGCACTGCCCGCCGCCGTGATCTCGGCGGGGCTGAAGGCTCCGAAAGCGTCCAGCGTCGCGACTCCGAAATAGCTTTTCAGCCGCCGCTCGGCCGAGGCCGGATCGAGGCCCTCGCGGGACAGGGGCGTGATCGAGGCGCGGGTTTCCTGCCAGAAGCCCCTCAACTCCGGATCGTCGTGGATCACGTCCGGCACCAGGATCTCGCGCGGCTCGAAGCGGGCGATCTCGGCCGAGAGGCCAGTGCCGTCCGTCTCGCTCAAGACAAAATGGCCTGTGGATATGTCGAGGGCGGCCAGCCCATAGCACCATTGGGTGTCGGAGGCCCGGCGCCGGGCGATGGCGAGCAGGTAATTGGCCCGCCCCGGTTCCAGCAGGCGCTCCTCGGTGATCGTGCCCGGCGTGACGAGGCGCACGACGTCGCGGCGAACCACCGATTTCGAGCCGCGCTTCTTCGCCTCGGCCGGGTCCTCTGTCTGCTCGCAGACGGCGACCCGGTGCCCGAGACCGATGAGGCGCTGGAGATAATCGTCCGCCCGCTCCACCGGCACGCCGCACATGGGAATGTCCTGCCCCTGGTGCTTGCCGCGCTTGGTGAGCACGATGCCGAGCGACTGGCTCGCGATCTCCGCGTCCTCGAAGAACAGCTCGTAGAAGTCGCCCATCCGGTAGAACAGCAGGCTGTCCGGGTTGGCGGCCTTGATCTCGATATACTGGGCCATCATGGGCGTGACGCGGCTGTCTTGTGGGACGGCGTTCGCTGAGGCGGTCTCGGAGGATTTATACGCGGCTTGGGACGACATCCGTCCTGTGTAGCAAAGCTCAAGGCCCCTTTCACCCGTGTCATGGGGTCCGAAGGGCGCATGTGGACAAGTCTTGAGGAAAGCGCATCCTATGTCTTAAGGTCGCATCCCCCTTAGGAAACGCCCTGCTCACAAGAATCGGACCCTCATGACCGACGATCAGCGCCCGACCCGCCGCAAACGCCCGACCTTCACGGACCAGGAGGCGCTGCAATTCCACGCCCAGGGACGCCCCGGCAAGCTCGAGGTCGTCCCCACCAAGCCCATGGCGACCCAGCGCGACCTGTCGCTCGCCTATTCGCCGGGCGTCGCGGTGCCGGTGCTGGCCATTGCCGAGAACCCATCGCTCGCTTTCGACTACACCACCCGGGCCAACATGGTGGCGGTGATCTCGAACGGCACCGCGATCCTCGGCCTCGGCAATCTCGGGGCGCTCGCCTCGAAGCCGGTGATGGAGGGCAAGTCGGTGCTCTTCAAGCGCTTCGCGGATGTGGACTCCATCGACCTCGAGGTCGACACGGAAGATGCGGACAACTTCATCAACTGCGTGCGCTATCTCGGCCCCTCCTTCGGCGGCATCAATCTGGAGGACATCAAGGCGCCGGAATGCTTCATCATCGAGGAGCGCCTGCGGGAGCTCATGGACATTCCAGTGTTCCATGACGACCAGCACGGCACGGCGATCATCGCGGCCGCAGGGCTCATCAACGCCCTGCATCTCACTGACCGCGACATGGCAAAGACCCGGCTCGTTGTGAACGGCGCGGGTGCGGCCGGCATCGCCTGCACCGAGCTTCTGAAAGCCATGGGCTTTGCGCCCAACAACGTCATCCTCTGCGACACCAAGGGCGTGATCTACAAGGGCCGCACCGAGGGCATGAACCAGTGGAAATCGGCGCACGCGGCCGAAACCGATGCGCGCACGCTAGCGGACGCGCTCAAGGGCGCGGATGCGGTGTTCGGCCTGTCGGCGAAGGGCGCGTTCAGCGACGACATGATCCGCTCCATGGCGCCGAACCCGATCATCTTTGCCATGGCCAATCCTGACCCGGAGATCACCCCGGAAGAGGTGGCGCGCATTCGCGACGACGTGATCATTGCGACCGGCCGCTCCGACTACCCGAACCAAGTCAACAACGTGCTCGGGTTCCCCTACATCTTCCGCGGCGCTCTCGACGTGCAGGCGACCACGATCAACATGGAGATGAAGATCGCTGCCGCCCACGCACTGGCGGAACTCGCCCGCGAGGACGTGCCGGACGAGGTGGCGGCCGCCTATCAGGGTGCGCGCCCCCGTTTCGGCCGCGACTACATCATCCCGGTGCCGTTCGATCCGCGCCTGATCCACACGATCCCGATGGCCGTGGCGAAGGCCGCCATGGACACGGAGGTGGCGCGCCGTCCCATCGTCGACATGCGCTCCTACAAGGCGCAGCTCTCCGCCCGGCGCGATCCGGTGGCGGGAACGCTCAACCGCATCTTCGAGCGCGTGCGCAGGTTCCCCAAACGCGTGGTCTTCGCCGAGGGCGAGGAGGAGCAGGTGATCCGCGCGGCTCTGTCCTTCGTCAACCAGGGGCTGGGCAAGGCCATCCTGGTCGGACGCGAGGACCGCATCCATGAGACGGCGGTGCAGGCCGGCATCGACCTCGAAGGCCGCGAAGGCATTGAGATCCACAACGCGCGCCTGTCGAACCGCAACGCGACCTATGCGCAGTTTCTCTATGAACGCCTGCAGCGCAAGGGCTACCTGTTCCGCGACTGCCAGCGCATGATCAACCAGGACCGCAACCACTTCGCCGCCTCCATGGTGGCGTTGGGCGATGCTGATGCCATGGTGACAGGCGCGACGCGCAACTACTCCACGGCCCTTGCCGACGTGCGGCACGTGGTCGATGCGAAGCCCGGTCACCGGGTCATCGGCGTCTCGCTCTGCCTCGCGCGGGGGCGCACGGTGCTGGTGGCGGACACGGCCATTCACGAGATGCCGAACGCTCAGGAACTCGCCGAGATCGCCATCGAATCCGCCGGCGTGGCGCGCCGCCTCGGCTACGAGCCCCGCGTGGCGCTCCTGTCCTTCTCGACCTTCGGCCATCCGAAGGCGGAGCGGGCCGAGAAGATCCAGGAAGCCGTGAAGATCCTCGACGGCATGCGGGTCGATTTCGAGTATGACGGCGAGATGGCTGCCGATGTGGCGCTCAACCGGGACGTCATGGCGCAGTATCCATTCAGCCGCCTCACCGACACGGCGAACGTGCTCATCATGCCGGCCTTCCACTCGGCATCGATCTCCACCAAGATGCTGCAGGAACTCGGCGGCGCAATGGTTCTGGGACCGCTCGTCGTGGGTCTCGACAAGCCGGTGCAGATCGTCTCGCTGGGCGCCACCGACAACGACATCGTCAACATGGCGGCGTTGGCCGCCTACAATATCGGTGGCTGAATCAGCGCAGCCCCTGAACGACAAGAATGACGCCGCCACAGATGATGGCGGCGTCCAGAATGGCATTGTGAATGTGGATTGGCAGAGCCTGCGTGAGCCTCTTGGCGATGAAGGCTCCCGGCGTTGCCGAAACACCGATGATCACGGCCATGATCCACGATGACGGGGGCAGGGCGCCGAACGCCTGAAAGATGCCGGACTTCACGACGCCCAAGCCTAAGGAAATTGCGGCATCCGTCGCAATGACCGCTCGCCCGCTCAGGCCCGATGCCATGAGGATCGACAGCAGGATCACGCCTGAGCCTGCCGTGCCGCCGACGAGCAATCCATACCCTGCTCCCGCGGCTGCCAGGCTGCCGCCCGACAGCTGCATCTGCCGTCGTTTCAGATAAAGCCTTGCCGGAACCATCAGGATCAGGAAGGTCCCGATGGTGATGGCGGCGCCGCGGCCGGTCAGGAACGTATAGCCATAGGCCCCGAGCATGCAGGTCGGCAGGGCCATGCCGCCGATCAGGAGCGCGCGGCGGGTGTCGAGATCCTGACGAAAGGCCAGGACACGGCTGGCATTGGTGAACAGGGCCGACAGGCCGATGATCGGGACGACCGGTTCTGCCCCGACGATCGGCACGAGCACCAGAGGCATGAGAAGGCCGGTGCCATAGCCCGCAATGCCGCCGATCGTTCCCGTGATCAGGGCGCACAAGGCAATGAGCCCGTATTGCAGGAGCGACACATCCTCGGCCATCAAACCCTCAATGATACATTCGACAAAGCCTGTAATTGCCGCCTTCCCGATTCGAAATACTTTCGGGACGGTTCAGGCTGAAAGCTCTCTAGCTGCTCATTTCCTTCAAGCACCCTGCCGATCTTGAGAGTGGCGCCGCCGTCTCTGCAAGGCTAAACACACCCGAAGAGAACTGAAGGAAAGTAACCTGACCATGGGGCATCCCACCACAATCGTGTTCGATATCGGCAATGTGCTGCTGCGCTGGGATCCGCGCAACCTCTACCGCACCCTCTTCGACGATGAGGCGGAGATGGAGTGGTTCTTGGAGAACGTCTGCACCCATGACTGGAACGTGGAGCAGGACCGGGGCCGCGACTGGGACGAGGCGGTGGCCCTTCTCGTCAAGGATCATCCCAAGCACGAGCCGCATATCCGCGCTTTTCATGAGCGTTGGCACGAGACCGTCTCCGGCGTGTTCGAGGAGCATGTGGCCCTGCTGCTCCGCCTGCGTGAGGCGGGTGTGCCGAACTACTGCATCACCAACTTCTCCGGCCCCAAGTTCATCCTGGCGCAGGAGCGTTTCCCCTTCCTCGCGGGCTTCGACGGCATCATCGTGTCCGGCGACGAGCGCCTGCTGAAGCCCGATCCCGCCATCTACCATCTACTGCTCGACCGCTATGGGCTCAAAGCCGAGGATTGCGTGTTCATCGACGACTCCCAGCCCAATGTAGCGGCGGCGCGCGATGTCGGCATGCATGCGATCCACTGCGTGGAGGGAATCGATCTGGCGGCAGAGCTGCGGGGGTATGGCTTTCCGGTCTAACCGCTTGCCCTCTCGCTCCGCATGAGCCATCAGGCGGCATGCGCGCTTTCGACACCTCCCTTCCCATCGATGCCGTTCTCGGCGACCTGACGGCGAGTCTGCGCGGGCGGCCGAATGCGGTGCTCGTCGCGCCGCCCGGCGCCGGCAAGACCACTCGCGTGCCGCTGGTGCTGCTCGACGAGGCGTGGGTAAACGGCGGAAAGATCATCGTCCTGGAGCCGCGCCGTCTTGCGGCCCGCGCGGCGGCGGCTCGCATGGCGCAGACGCTTGGCGAGGCGGTGGGCGAGACTGTGGGCCTGCGCGTTCGCCTCGGCTCCAAGGTGAGCCGCAGGACGCGGATCGAGGTGGTGACCGAGGGCGTCTTCGCCCGCATGATCCTCGACGATCCGGCGCTGGAAGGCATTGCGGCCGTTCTGTTCGACGAGTTCCATGAACGCTCCCTCGATGCGGATCTCGGCCTTGCCCTGGCGCTCGATGCGCAAGGCGGGCTGCGCGAGGATCTTCGCCTCGTCGTAATGTCCGCGACGCTCGATGGCGCTCGGGTGGCGAGGCTGTTGAGCGACGCGCCGGTGGTCGAATCCGAAGGCCGGGCCTATCCGGTGGAGACCCGCTATCTCGGGCGCGACCCCAACCGCCGCATCGAGGAGCAGGTAGCGGACGCGGTCACCCGCGCACTTCGCGCTGAGAGTGGCTCCATCCTGGTCTTCCTGCCGGGCCAGGGAGAAATCCGCCGGGTCGAGACGGTACTACGCGAGCGCATCACCGATCCCGCCGTCGACATCGCGCCGCTCTATGGGGCGCTGGAGCGGGGCGAGCAGGATCTGGCGGTGAGCCCCGCCAAGCCCGGACGCCGCAAGGTGGTGCTTGCCACCTCCATCGCCGAAACCTCGCTCACCATCGAGGGTGTGAGGGTCGTCGTCGATTCAGGGTTGGCCCGCGTGCCGGTCTACGAGCCGAATATCGGCCTCACGCGGTTGGAAACCGTACGCGTCTCCCGTGCCGCCGCCGATCAGCGGCGGGGCCGCGCAGGACGTACCGAGCCTGGCGTCTGCTACCGGCTGTGGGAGGAGGCCGCGACCGGAGCGCTGGAGCCTTTCGGCCGGCCGGAGATCCTATCCGCCGACCTCGCCCCTCTGCTGCTCGATTGCGCGGCCTGGGGTGTCGCCGATCCCATGGCGCTCTCCTTCCTCGATCCGCCGCCCGCACCGGCCCTGAAGGAGGCGAGAACGCTGCTGCAGCAGCTCGGCGCCCTCGATGGCGAGGGGCGCATCACGGATGTCGGGCGCCGCCTGCGCGACCTGCCCCTGCCGCCGCGGCTAGCCCGCATGGTGCTGCTCGCGGGCGAGACCGGGCAGGCCCGTGATGCCGCCGGTGTGGCCGCCGTGCTCGTCGAGCGCGGCCTCGGGGGCGATGCGGCTGATCTCGCTGACCGGGTCGAGCGCTTTCGCCGCGACCGCTCCAAGCGCGCCGAGGACATGCGGCGTATGGCGGAGGGCTGGGCAAAGGGCAGTAAAGGTGCATCGAAAGGTGAGCCGCACTCCATCGGCGCGCTGCTGACGCTGGCCTATCCCGACCGCATCGCCAAGGCCCGTGGCAAGCCGGGCGAATATCTCATGGCCAATGGGCGTGGCGCCTCGCTCGAGGCGCATGAGCGGCTGGCCAAGGAGCCTTATCTGGCTGTTGCCGAAATCGCCGGTGGTGCGGCCTCCGCACGGATCCTCGCAGCGGCGGCCATTTCCCTGGAGGAGATCGAGGCGCTGTTCGGCAATACAATCGAGCAGCGCGACGAAGTCACCTTCGACCGGCAGGCGCGGGCCCTGCGGGCGCGGGGCGTCCGACGCCTGGGTGCGCTGTTGCTCAACGAGCGTCCCCTGAAGGTTCCGCAGACAGAAGAGGCCGCGCGGGCGCTGGCCGAAGGTCTCGTCTCATTGGGGCTCGATGCGCTGCCCTGGTCGAAGGCCTTGGCGCAGTGGCGCGAGCGCGTGGTGTTTCTGCGCCAGGCCGAGGGCGAGGAATGGCCGGATCTGTCCGATGAGGCGCTGACGGGCACGGCGGACGTGTGGCTGGCCCCGCATCTGGTTGGCCGGAGCGGCCTCGGCGAGATCGGCGCCGACCTGTTGAGCGAAGCCCTGCGCGGGCTGCTGCCGTGGAACCTGCAGCGTCGCCTCGATGCCGAGGCGCCAACCCATATCGAGGTGCCGACCGGATCGCAGATTCCGATCGATTACGGCGCCGAAGAGGGGCCCGTCCTCGCTGTGCGGGTGCAGGAACTCTTCGGCCTCGACAAGCACCCCACCATCGCGGCCGGGCGCGTGCCGCTCATCCTGCACCTGCTCTCGCCGGCGCAGCGCCCCATCCAGATCACCCGCGACCTGCCGGGATTTTGGCGCGGCTCCTGGGCGGCTGTGCGGGCGGATATGCGCGGGCAATACCCGAAGCATCCCTGGCCTGAGGATCCACTGACCGCGCCGCCCACAAGACGCGCGAAGCCGCGGGGCACGTGATTCTTGATGCTGCCGTCGTTAGGGCCGTCTGGTAAAATCCGAACGCTGGGCTTAACCCACCCAGAGCCCAAGAGCGACGAGGATCAGGATCACGACCGACGCGCTGAGCAGAGCAAGCCAGAGGCGCGTTACCCGTCCATGTTCGCGGATCTCGTCCCTTAAATTGAGTTCGAGCTCCTCGAGACGTCGATAGAGGTTCTCCTGCCGCTGGTCGAAGAGCAGTCGCGTCTTCTCGTGCCCGTCCCGCGTTCCCGCGATCAGGATTTCCCAATACTCGCGGCGGTCTTTCTCGTTTGCTTCCCGGCGGGCTTGCGACTGTCGCTTGCGCTCTTCTGCTGAAAGTCGGGCCATCTCATCGCTTCCAATTGATCAAGACATAACCCACCGACGCGATACACGAAGGCAAACAGGCCCTAACTCCGGAACGACTCGATCAGCCGTCCCGCCGTCGCGCGGTTCAGGGCCATCGGGATGTCGTACACCAGGGCAAGCCGCATCAGCGCCTTCACGTCCACGTCGTGCGGATGCGGCGAGAGCGGATCGACGAAGAAGAACAGGGCGTCGATCCTGCCCTCCGCGATCATCGCGCCAATCTGCTGGTCGCCGCCGAGCGGGCCGCTCTTCAGCCGCGTGACCGAGAGCGAAGGGCAACGCTCCATCACGCGCGCTCCGGTGGTGCCGGTGGAGAAGAGGGAGAAGGGGCGAAGATCGTTCTCGTACAGGGCCACGAATGCGGCCATGTCGTCCTTCTTGGCGTCGTGGGCCACGAGCGCCAGCGTCAATTGCTTCATGGGAGAGACAGCTCAATTGCTCCAGCGGTCACGCCACTGCATCTCGCCGGCCATGCAGTTGGTGCGCTGAGGGGACTGGATGCGGCTGATCAGGGGCTGTCCGGGCATCAGGTTGGCAACCTCGAGCAATATCTTGGTCTTGATCGCTTCGATGAACTGGTCACGCTCCCGCACCGGAACGGTGAACGAACCCTGGCCGCCGATCACGCAATCCTTGTAATAGACGTCGAGGTCCGGGATGTCGAGGTAGCCCGGCTGGCGCAGCATGATCGGCAGCCCGTTGATGGTGATGCCCTTGGCGAGCGCCGCGTCGCGGGCTTCCAGCACCATCCGGCCCTGGTTGTTGGGGCCGTCACCGGATACGTCGATGACCTGCCGGGTGGCGTTCAGACCGCTCTCCTCCAGTAGCTTTACGCTGAAATCGATGGCGCTAGAGATCGAGGTCCGCTGCGCCCGCCGCAGGGGCGTGGAGGCGATCTTGTCGGCGAAGGCCATCAGGCTCTCGGAATTGTCGAGCACCGTCCAGGGGACGATCACCTTCTGATCCGGGGAGCCCGCCCATTCCATGTAGGTCACGGCGATCCGGCCCAGCATGCCGCCGCGAATCGCGTCGTGAACGAGCTTGGACCGGAAGGCCTGGGCGAAGCCTTCCCGCTGCAGGGCCTGCTCGTCCGTGTCCATGGAGAAGGAGATGTCCACCGCGACCACGAGAGCGAGGTCGACTTCGCTCTCAGTCTGGGCCTGGGCCGGCGCGCCGAGGAGCGCCCAGAGACAGGCCAGGCCTGCAGCAAGGCGGGTGAAGCCGGAACGAACCATCGGATTCTCCTGTGCGGGAGCCGGATTGGTCGGAAAACTGTGCCAGCTTCTGGAAGTAAGGCAAGGCTGCTCCTGGACCAGAGGGGAGCTTAAGAATGCAGCTTAAGAATGCAGCTTAAGAATCCTTGGCCTCGATGATCGTGAGAGCGGCCTGGAACGCTGCGTCGGGGTCAAGGTGCGTCGTGTCGAGGGCCACGGCGTCGGCGGCGGCTTTGAGCGGGGCCGTGCTGCGGTTCATGTCCCGCTCGTCCCGGCGGCGGATGTCCTCAAGGATGTTCTCGTACTCGGCCTGCTCGCCGCGTCGCAGGAGTTCGAGATGGCGCCGCCGCGCCCGTTCCTCGGGAGCCGCGGTGATGAAGAGCTTCACGTCCGCGTCCGGGCAAACCACGGTGCCGATGTCCCGCCCGTCGAGCACGGCGCCCGGCTTCTGCATGCTGAACTGGCGCTGGAAGGCCAGAAGCGCGTCGCGCACCGGCTGATAGGCGGAGACCACCGAGGCAGCCTCGCCCATCGCAGCGCCTCTGAGGCGGGAATCGTCCTCCAGGTGCGAGACGTCGAGGTTCTGCGCCACCTCGGTGGCCGCATCCTGGTCGGCGAGGGGAACGTCCCTGTCCATGAGCACACGGGCGACGGCCCGGTAGAGCAGGCCAGTATCCAGATGGGCGAAGCCGTAATGCTCGGCGAGACGCTTGCCCAGGGTGCCCTTGCCGGAAGCCGCAGGGCCGTCGATGGCGATGATCATGGGTGGGCTCAATCCTGGATCGTGGCGCCGAGCTCCCGCATGAGCGGGATGAAGGACGGGAAACTGGTCACGATCATGGCGCCGTCATCCACGGTCATCGGCTCGCTCGTCGCCAGGCCCATGACCAGGAACGCCATGGCGATACGGTGGTCGAGATGGGTTGCCACCGGCTTGCCGCCGCCCCGGACCTTGCCGCCGGAACCATGGACGATCAGGTCATCTCCCTCAATCTCATACGTGACGCCCGCCTCAGCGAGGCCCGCCGCCACGGCCGCCAAGCGGTCGGATTCCTTGACCCGCAGCTCATGCAGCCCCTGCATCCGGGTCGTGCCTTCGGCGAAGGAAGCTGCCACCGCCAGGATCGGGTATTCGTCGATCATCGCCGGTGCCCGCGCATGGGGAACGGTCACACCGGTGAGCCTGCTGTGCTGGACGCGAAGATCAGCCACCGTCTCGCCGCCCTCGTTGCGCTCGTTCAGGCGCTCGATGGCAGCGCCCATCTCGATCAGGGTCGTGATGAGGCCGGTGCGGAGCGGGTTCATCATCACGCCCTCGATCACCACGTCCGAGCCGGGGGTGATCAGAGCCGCCACCAGGGGGAAGGCAGCCGAGGAGGGATCGGTCGGCACGACGATATCGGTGCCGCGAAGCTCCGGCTGGCCCTGCAGAGTGATGGCGCGGCCGTCGGTGCCATGGGGGGTAACCTCCACGCTCGCCCCGAAATGGCCTAGCATCCGCTCCGTGTGGTCACGGGTGGCTTCGCGCTCGATCACTGTGGTCTTACCCGGCGAGTTGAGGCCGGCGAGCAGGATCGCCGACTTGATCTGGGCCGAGGCGGCGGGCGTCTCGTAGGTGATGGGCAGCGTCTCGCGGGGGCCGCGCAGGGTCAGGGGCAAGCGCCCGCCTTCGGCCTCGCTCACCACGGTCACGCCCATCTGGGCGAGCGGGTCGAGGATCCGGCGCATGGGGCGCTTCCTCAAGGAGGCGTCGCCGTCGAAGGTCGAGGTGATCGGGTGGCTGCCGGCAACGCCCATCATGAGGCGCGAGCCGGTGCCCGCATTGCCGAAATCGAGCACATCCTTGGGCTCGGTCAGCCCGCCGATGCCGACGCCGACGATCCGCCAGCGGCCGGGTCCCTCACGGGTGATGGTGGCGCCGAGCGCCCGACAGGCCTCGGCCGTGCGCAGCACATCGTCGCCCTCCAGCAGGCCTTCGACCCGGGTTTCGCCGATGGAGAGAAGCCCGAAGATCATGGAGCGGTGGGAGATCGACTTGTCGCCGGGAACGCGGATGCGCCCTTTCAGGGGCGCTCCGGACCTGCTGGCGACCGGGGAGGGCGTTCCGTGCGCGTGCGACATTGTGGTGAGTTCCTCAGAGCCTTCTCGTCAGGGCGGGCTCCTAACACGGGGTTTTCCCGCCGTCACGCGCAAGCTGGGTCAAGCTCGGCCCTGGCCTCTGCAATTTCCCATTTGACAAGCCATCCCCTGCCGACTAACGGAGCCTTCCCAACCATTCACACTTATCCAAGGCAATCACCCGTGGCCAAACCGGAACTCGGCTTGAAGCGCCAGTGCATGAGCTGCGGCGCGAAATTCTACGATCTCAGCAAGGACCCGGCCGTCTGCCCGAAATGCGGCACCGTGTTCCAGGCAACCGCCATGACGACCCGCGTGGCCGCTCCCGTGGCGGCCCGTGCCGCCGCCGTGGCCGATGACGACGAGACCGAGCTCGAGGCGGCCGGTCCGGAGATGGTCTCCCTCGACGAGGTCGAAGCTGACGAGAACGAGAAGGACATCCCGGTCGATGACGACATCGAGGTGGCCGACGACGCTGCCGATGACGACACCTTCCTCGAGGACGAGGAAGAGGGCGACGACGATGTGTCCGACCTGATCGACAGCGATCTGGAAGACGACGAAGAGGCTTGAACCTCAGATCGGAGGCGACTATAGAGACGCCTCCGATTTCAAAAGAGTTCGCCGCGATGCCCCCATGCACCGCGGCTCGGATGGGGCCATAGCTCAGCTGGGAGAGCGCTTGCATGGCATGCAAGAGGTCGGCGGTTCGATCCCGCCTGGCTCCACCAAATCTTTCCAAAGAGCCGCCTTCGGGCGGCTTTTTTGTTGACCGGCCGTACCATCAGCCCTTCGTCTCATGGAAACGGCGCTCATCTTCATTTTTAGTCGCCACGCCTTAATCTAAGGCCAGGATCTTCACATCCACCGAAAGCGGAACGATGACGCGCATCCAGACGAACGGCCTCCAGGTCGCCCCGGTTCTTCACGATTTCATCGAGCGGGAGGCGTTGGCCTATACCGGCGTATCCGCCGATGCCTTCTGGAAGGGGCTGGCCGGTCTCGTAAAGGAGTTCGCCCCGCGCGACCGCGAGCTGCTCGCCATTCGCGACAAGCTCCAGGGGCAGATCGACGAGTATCACCGCGCCCGAAAGGGCCAGCCCTTCGATCAGGCTGCCTACGAACGGTTCCTGCGCGACATCGGCTATCTGCTGCCGGAGCCCGAGGACTTCGCGGTTCGGACGCAGAACGTGGACGACGAGATCGCCCGCATCGCCGGGCCTCAGCTCGTAGTGCCGGTGTCGAACGCCCGTTATGCGCTGAATGCCGCCAATGCCCGCTGGGGCAGCCTCTATGACGCTCTCTACGGCACTGATGCGATCCCGGAGGACGAGGGGGCCACCCGCTCAGGGACCTACAACAAGGCCCGCGGCGCCAAGGTCGTGGCCCGCGCCCGTGAGGTGCTCGACCAGGCGGCACCGCTCGCCGGCGGCAGCCACCGGGATGCAGCCTCCTACACGATCCAGGGCACGGCCCTCATCGTCACCCTTCGCGACGGCACCGAGACGGGCCTTGCCGATCCGGCCCAGTTCGTCGGCTACCAGAGTGAGGCGGCAAGCCCCTCATCGGTGCTGCTGCGCCACAACAACCTGCATCTCGACATCCGCATCGACCGCTCCCATGCCATCGGGGCCGAGGACCCGGCCGGTGTCGCCGACGTAGTGATGGAATCGGCCGTTTCCACCATCATGGACCTGGAGGACTCGGTGGCGGCAGTGGATGCCGACGACAAGGTCGAGGTCTATCGCACTTGGCTCGGGCTGATGAAGGGGGACCTCGTCGAGAGCTTCGAGAAGGGCGGACGCACGATCGAGCGCCGTCTCAATCCGGACCGGGTCTATACGAGCGTGAACGGCGGGGAACTTCGCCTGCATGGGCGCAGCCTGATGCTGGTGCGCAACGTGGGCCACCACATGTTCACCGATGCGGTGCTCGACGAGAACGGCGAGGAGATCCCTGAGACCATCCTCGATGCGGCCATTACGTCGCTCCTCGCCATCCATGATGTGAAAGGTGCGGGCTCCCTGCGCAACAGCCGCGCGGGCTCGGTCTATATCGTGAAGCCCAAGATGCACGGGCCGGACGAGGTGGCCTTTGCCAACGAACTCTTCGCCGCCGTCGAGAGCATGCTGGATCTTCCTCGCAACACCCTCAAGATGGGCATCATGGATGAGGAGCGGCGCACCACCGTCAACCTCAAGGCCTGCATCCATGCGGCGGCCGAGCGCATCGTGTTCATCAACACCGGCTTCCTCGACCGCACGGGCGACGAGATCCACACCTCGATGGAAGCAGGCCCGATGATCCGCAAGAACGACATGAAGTCGATGCCTTGGATCAAGGCCTACGAAGACAACAACGTGGATGTGGGTATGCTCTGTGGCCTGCCCGGCAAGGCGCAGATCGGCAAGGGCATGTGGGCCGCGCCCGACAAGATGGCCGACATGCTCTCCCAGAAGATCGGCCACCCGCAGGCCGGGGCCACCACCGCCTGGGTACCGTCGCCCACCGCCGCGACGCTGCATGCGCTGCATTATCACCAGGTGAGCGTGCCGGCCCGACAGGAAGAACTCAAGAAGCGCCCGCGCGCCAAGCTCTCCGACATCCTGACCATCCCGGTGTCGCAGTCGAACTGGGCACCCGATGCGGTGCAGCAGGAACTCGACAACAACTGCCAGGGCATTCTCGGCTATGTGGTGCGCTGGATCGACCAGGGCGTCGGCTGCTCGAAGGTGCCGGACATCCATGACGTTGGTCTCATGGAAGATCGTGCCACCTTGCGCATCTCGAGCCAGCACCTTGCCAACTGGCTGCGCCACGGCATCGTCAGCGAGGATCAGGTGATGCAGACCCTGCGCCGCATGGCGGAAGTGGTGGACCGGCAGAATGCCGGCGATCCGCTCTATCGGCCGATGGCGCCGAACTTCGACGGCCCCGCCTTCCGCGCTGCCTGCGATCTGGTGTTCAAGGGGGCGGAGCAGCCCAACGGCTATACCGAATACGTGCTGCACGAACGCCGTCGCGAGGCAAAGGCGTCCGGCGCGCCGGACCGCATCGACGAGAGCGGCGTCAGAACACAGTAGAAGGGAAGGGCGCCGTTGCGGCGCCCTTTTCAGTCGTGGCCTGCGGGAGAGAGCGCATCGACCGTGCCGCCGATGAGGTTGCGGCTCAGGAGATGTTCTGTTGTCAGGCTGTAGCGCACAGGAGTGAGATGCCCAGGCAGTGACGCGATCCAGTCCTTCAGCTGCCGCGCCGCCGCTACGGCCTCGTCCCGCCCCACAGCCTTGAAGCGCAGCTTCGCGCCTGGGCGCATCTGCGCGAGGCGGGCGAGATCAGCGCTGATCACCGTGGCGATCTTCGGATAGCCGCCTGCTGTCTGGCGGTCGCGCATCAGCACGATGGGCTGGCCGCTGCCTGGCACCTGGATATGGCCGTCGACGATCCCGTCCGACACGATGTTGAAGCCCTTGGCATGCTCAAGCTTAGGGCCGGTGAGCTGGAAGCCCATCCGGTCGGCCTGGGGGCTGATGGTGAATTCACTTTCCAGAAGCAAAGAAATGCTTTCCGGCGTGAAGTAATCGTCCTGCGGCCCCATCATGACGCGTAAGGGGCCGGTCCCCTCAAGGATGTCGACGCTCAGCTGCATCGGCTCGCCCGTCTGATTCTCCGGCCGGCACAGCAGGCGGTTTCCTGCCTGGAGTGGCGCCCCTTTCAGGCCACCGAGGCGGGAGCGCAGATGAAACGAGACGCTTCCCAGCTGCAGCTCGACCGCAACGCCGCCGGCTACGGCCAGATACGCGAAGGTGCCGGTGCGCGGGTGCCCCACCTCCAGGCTCTGGCCCTCCTTCAGAACGAAGGATGTCAGGGGCGGGATGGGGGTGCCATCGATGCTGGCGGATACGCCCGCGCCGGCGACGGCAAGGTGAAGGTCGCCGCCTTCGCCGTTGAAGGAGCCGCCGAGATTGACGAACTCGATTGCACCCATGTCGTGCGGATTGCCCACGAGGGCATTGGCCATCGCCAGGGCACGACGGTCCATAGCGCCCGAGGGCGAGACGCCGAAGCCCTGATAGCCGAAGCGGCCGCGATCCTGCAGGGCCGTCATGGGGCCGCAGGATTTCACCACGAGGTCGATCATGGGCAAACCTCCTCGGCCACCGGCTCGCCTGCCTGAACGGCCTTCTCCATGGCCTCCCAGCGCAAGGCGTCGACGGGCTCGAAAATGATCTCATCACCGGCCGCGAACAGGAACACCGGATCGCGCTCCGGTGCGTAGGGCCGCACGGGCGTTAGGCCGAGATTGTGCCAGCCGCTCGGCATGTCCATGGGGGCGATGCCGGCCTGCTCGCCGCCGATCATGATGGTGCCGGCAGGGATCTTGGCCCGCGGATGAAGCCTGCGCGATGTGGCGATCCGCTTGTCGAGGCCTCCGAGATAGGTGAAGCCCGGCAGGAAGCCGATCATGTAGATGCGGTAGACCGAAGACGAGTGGATATCGATCACCTGGGTGGGCGTGAGGCCGTGGATCTCCGCCACTTCCTCCAGGTCGCTCCCGTATTCGCCGCCATAGACCACCGGCACGCGCCAGCGCCGGCCCACTGCGTGGCGGGGCGCGAGATCCGTCGTCGCCTCGTCGAGGAGCCTCACAAGAGCATCGTAGTCGGTCGCCGCCGGATCGAACTGGATATTGAGCGAGCGATAGGTCGGCACCGTCTCGATCAGCCCGGCTGGAGCACGGGTGCGGACGATCTCATCGAGGGCCAGAACCATGGCGTTGAGGGCAGGATCGATCGTGCTCCCGAACTCGACTGTCAGGGCGCTATCGCCGCAGGGAAGAATCTTTGGTGTCGGCACCACGCCCCCATCGCGTTGTCCAAAGGCTTCCGATCCATCTCATATCGGCGGCTGCCACACAACGGTAGGGAAGGTGAAAGGGACATGCGCCCAACACATGGGCAGGTTTGCGCATAGCTGCTGTTCCCCATGCTCCTTTTTGCTAGGCTCACCCCCACCGTGCCCTTCGTGTTATGCCACCTGCCATCTGATGCCTGGAGCCCAGGCCCATGCGGAGAAGACCATGACCTTGACATCGAAAGCAGCCGTCGTCACCGGTTCGACCAGTGGTATCGGCCTGGCCATTGCCCGCGCGTTCGCCAAGGAGGGCGCCAATGTCGTCCTCAACGGTCTGGGAGACGAGGTCGAGATCGAGAAGACCCGCGCCGGGATCGAGAGCGAATTCGGCGTGAAGGCGGTCTATTCGCCGGCCAACATGCTGAAAAGCGACGAGATCGAGGAGATGGTCCGTCTCGGCGAGCGTACCTTCGGCAGCGTCGATATTCTCGTCAACAATGCGGGCATCCAGTTCGTCTCGCCCATCGAGGATTTTCCGGTCGAGAAATGGGACCAGATCATCGCGATCAATCTCACGTCGGCCTTCCACGCCATCCGCGCTGCGGTGCCCGGCATGAAGGCACGCGGATGGGGCCGCATCATCAACACGGCCTCGGCCCATTCCCTCGTGGCCTCGCCCTTCAAGTCGGCCTATGTGGCGGCAAAGCACGGCATCGCTGGCCTCACCAAGACGGTGGCGCTGGAAGTGGCGACGCACGGGATCACCGTGAACTGCATCAGCCCCGGCTATGTCTGGACACCGCTTGTCGAGCGGCAGATTCCCGACACCATGAAGGCGCGTAACATGACCAAGGAGCAGGTGATCAACGACGTGCTTCTGGAAGCGCAGCCCACCAAGCAGTTCGTCACCGTCGATCAGGTGGCGGGG
Source organism: Microvirga soli (assembly GCF_016734765.1). Classification (GTDB taxonomy): domain Bacteria; phylum Pseudomonadota; class Alphaproteobacteria; order Rhizobiales; family Beijerinckiaceae; genus Microvirga; species Microvirga soli. Next base: position 45,213 of record NZ_JAERQE010000016.1, read on the forward strand.
CTTGCCGTGTTCCTGTGCTCGGATGCAGCGAGCCAGATGTCGGGCGCCAACCTGTCGATGGATGGCGGCTGGACGGCGAAGTAGAATGCACGCTCGTCATCCCGGACGCCGCAGGCGATCCGGGATGACGCTTAGTGGTTCGCAAACGCATCCGTCGCCTCGATGAGGTGATGCGTGATTCCCGGCTCGCTCACCGCGTGGCCGGCATCCGGCACCATGATGAACTGTGCCTCAGGCCAAGCCTTGTGCAAATCCCACGCCGTCTTCGGCGGCGTGGCGATGTCGTAGCGGCCCTGGATGATCACGCCCGGAATGCCCTTCAGCCGATGGGCGTTGCGGATGAGTTGCCCCTCCTCGAACCAGCCCTCGTTGACGAAGTAGTGGTTCTCGATTCGCGCGAAGGCGATGGCATAATGCTCGTCGCCGAACTGGTCGCTGTATTCCTGATTGTGCAGAAGTGTGATCGTCTCGCCTTCCCACAGGCTCCAGGCGCGTGCGGCCTTGGCCTGAACGGCCGGATCTGGATCGATCAGGCGCTTGCGGTAGGCCGCCATGAGATCGCCGCGCTCTTCTTCGGGAATCGGCGCGAGAAAGCCTTCCCACTTGTCGGGGAAGAGCCACGAGGCTCCCTCCTGGTAATACCAGAGCAGCTCCGAGCGGCGCAGCGTGAAGATCCCGCGCAGCACGAGTTCGGTCACGCGCTCCGGGTGGGTCTCGGCATAGGCGAGCGCAAGCGTCGAGCCCCAGGAGCCGCCGAAGACCATCCACTTGTCCACACCGATCATTTCGCGCAAGCGCTCGATATCGGCCACGAGGTGCCAAGTGGTGTTGGCCTCCAGGCTGGCATAGGGAGTGGACCGCCCGCAGCCGCGCTGATCGAAGAGCAGGATGCGGTATTTTTTAGGATCGAACAGCCTGCGCTGCGTCGGCGTGCAGCCGCCACCAGGGCCGCCATGAAGGAAAACCACGGGTTTTCCTTTCGGATTCCCACACAATTCCCAATAGACACGATGACCATCGCCCACATCGAGCATGCCGGTCTCATAGGGTTCTATTTCGGGGTAGAAACTGCGCATGGCTAGAGGCTCCTGCAGAGAGAGCCCATCCATAGCCGGGAGAGCGGCCCCTGTCAGCATGGCCTTGAATTCCTAAGCCGGCTTCAAACCCCTAGCGCGTCGTGCAACTGTCATATAGTTTTGCAACTGGGGAACAAGGGCAAAGCCCAACCACACTGGAGGACGAGGATGTTGACGAAACGCACCAGCCTGAAGCTGGCAACCGCTCTGGCCGCTCTCATGGTCGTCGGATCGGCAGAGGCCGCCGAGAAACTGCGGCTCCTGACCTGGTCGGGCTATGCGCCGGCCGATATCGTGGCGCAGTTCACGAAGGAGACAGGCATCGAAGTCGAGGTGACGACCTCGAACAACGAGGAGATGATCTCCAAGCTGCGCGCCACCCAAGGGGCGGGCTTCGATCTCGCCCAGCCGAGCCAGGACCGCATCGCCGGCCCGCAGGCGGAGTTCGGCATCTACAAGCCGCTCGACGTCTCCAAGCTGAAATCCGACCAGTTCATCGCCTCCATGCTCGAGGCCACCAAAAAGAACACCACCGTGGACGGCAAGGTCTACGGCGTTCCCCATATCTGGGGCACGGACGGACTCGTGGTGAACACCAAGGCCGCCCCCAAGGTCGCCGACTACAACGATCTCTGCGATCCGTCTCTCGCCGGCAAGACCAGCTTCCGCGCTAAGCGCCCGGCCCTGATTGCGTTTGCCTTCGCCAACGGCATGGATCCCTTCGCAGCGTACGGCGATGCAAAGGCCTATGCCGCCTTGATGGACAAGGTCGGCGCCAAGCTTGCCGAGTGCAAAAAGAACGTGAAGTTCTTCTGGGAGGGCAACGATCAACTCCTCAATGCACTGCGCTCCGGCGAGATCGTCGCCGCCATGGCCTGGGATACGGGCGGATGGAAGCTCAACGCCGACAACCCGGATATGAAGTTCATTGCACCGAAGTCCGGAGCGCTCGGCTGGGTCGACACCTTCGCAATCCCCGCCAAGGGCCGCAACGACGATGCTGCCTATAAGTGGATCAACTTCAACATGCGCCCGGAGATCGCCGCAAAGGTTGCTGCCGCCGCCGGCAACTTCACGGCCTCGAACGGCGCCGACAAGCTCATGGAAGGCAAGCTGAAGGATCAGTTCGCCGAGAGCTTCCCGAAGGCCGCCATCGACAACATCCGGTGGTATCCAGCCGTGCCGGCAGGCCTCGAGGAGATCGAAGGCAAGGTTCTCGACCGCCTGAAGGCCGGTTCGTAACTCTTCCATCGTTTGTCCCATCATCCCCCGGCGTAAGCTGGGGGATGACACTTTGTATCGGCAGCGTCATGGCCTCTTCCACCGATCTCGACATCGTCAACGTCACCAAGCGCTTCGGCGCGCATGCCGCCGTCGATGACGTGAGTTTCAGCGTCGCTCCCGGCGAGTTCTTCTCGATCCTCGGCCCCTCCGGTTGCGGCAAGACCACCCTGATGCGCATGATCGCCGGGTTCGAGCATCCGACCTCCGGCGACATCCGCATCCGTGGGAAATCGATGATCGGCGTTCCCGCCAACCGGCGCCCGGTCAACATGGTGTTCCAGAGCCTCGCGCTCTTTCCCATGATGAGCGTGGGCGAGAACGTGGCCTATGGGCTCACCTGCCGCGGCGTCTCGCGCGCGGAGGCCGAGGAGCGGGCAGGCCGCATGCTGGAGCGTGTGGGCCTCAAGGGTTTCGGCGAGCGCCGCGTGACGGCGCTGTCGGGCGGCCAGCGGCAGCGCGTGGCGATTGCCCGCTGCTTGGTGCTGGAGCCCACGCTGGTGCTCCTCGACGAGCCGCTCGGCGCGCTTGACCTGAAACTGCGCGAGCACATGAAGATCGAGCTCAAGCAGTTGCAGGGTACGTTCAACACCACCTTCGCCTACATCACGCACGATCAGTCCGAAGCGCTCGTCATGTCCGATCGCATCGCGGTGATGAACCAGGGCCGGTTTGAGCAGGTAGGAAGTCCGCGCGAGCTTTATCACAACCCGGCAACGCCTTTCGTCGCGAGCTTCGTCGGCGAGACGAACCGCCTGCAGGGCGAGGCGGCGCCGGCCTCCAATGGTGCCATTGCCGTGCGTCTTCCATCGGGCACTATCGTGCAGGGGCAGGGGAGTGCAGCCGCGAAGGCGGCGCTTGCCTTCGTGCGCCCTGAAGCTGTGGCCCTCGCGCAGGATCCTTCATCGTTGGGCAATCTCCCCAACCGCTTCGAGGGCCGCGTTTCGGCCGTTCTGTTCGACGGGGCCGCTTCGAGCCTGCTCATCGACACGACCGGCTTTGAGCAGCCGGTGCGAGCTGTGCTGCCGCAAGTTGGTCCGCTCGCCGGCATCCAGGTCGGCGCGCCCGTTCACGTGGGCTGGACGGCCGATGCCATGAAGGTCTTCGCCACATGATCGCGAAGCCTGCGCAGCGCCTCACGCTCTTCCTGCTGCTCGCGCCTGCCATCCTGTGGCTCGGGCTGCTCATCGTGCTGCCGCATGTGGAGATCCTCGTCCTCTCCTTCAGCGAGCGCGTGGCGCCGCGGGTCTATGCCTTCGGTGTCGGCAATTACCTCGAATTCTTCACCGAGCCGCTCTACTGGCGCACCTTCGCGCGCACAGCCTTCATGTCGATCCTCGTGACGGCGCTCACGCTGGTGCTCGCCTTTCCCATCGCGCTCTACATCGCTCGCGTGGCGCAAGGCCGCCTCAAGGCGATGCTTCTCCTGCTGTGCCTCTTGCCGTTCTGGGTGTCGGAGCTGGTGCGCACGCTCGGCTGGATGATCCTACTGCGCGAGACCGGCGTGGTCTCCTATGTGCTGCGTTCCATTGGCCTCTCGAGCCAGCCGGTCGAGCTCCTCTACAACGACGGCGCGGTGATCCTCGGCCTCGTCTATGGCGGATTGCTGTTCATGATCGTTCCGCTCGCTAACGCGCTGGAGAGCCTGGAACCCGCCGTCGTCGAGGCCGGCTACGATCTCGGCGGGAGCCGCTGGACCGTACTGCGCCGCATCGTCATTCCCCATGCCATGCCCGGCATCGTGGCGGGCTGCATCATCGTGTTCATGCTCACCGTGGGCAACTTCGCCACGCCGGTGCTACTTGGTGGCAAGAACGGGTTGTGGTTCACGGAGCAGATCTACGCGCAGTTCATCACGCGCTTCAACTGGCCCCAGGGCGCGGCCTTCGGCATGCTGCTCCTGCTGCTCTCCTCGGCCATCGTGTGGCTAGGCCTGCGCCTCACCGGCCAGAGCCTCGGCACCACTCTGAAGCAGGCTTAGGCATCATGAACCGTCCGTCTCTCACCTGGAAGCTCTACATCGGGGCGTTCTATCTCTTCCTGTTCGCGCCGCTTCTGGTCGTGGCGGTCTTCGCCTTCAACGCGAGCCCGTTCCCGTCGCCGCCGTGGCGCGGCTTCACGCTGGAATGGTTCACCGGCTCCGGCTCTATTGCCGGCAAGCCGGGTGTGCTGGTGGACCCGATTTGGCTCGAGAGCATCGGCAACAGCTTCAGGGTTGCGATTCCCGTGGCGCTGCTCGCCGTTCTGCTCGGTACGGTGAACGCCTGGGTGCTGGAGCGGGCCGAGTTTCGCGGCAAGACATTCGTGGCCATGATGATGCTGTGGCCGCTGGTCATCCCCGGCGTGGTGCTCGGCATCTCGATCCTGGCCTTCTTCTCGCGCGTGGCGAATGGGCTTGAAGACTGGCTTCAGACCGATCTCGACTTCCTGCGCCCCGGCCTGCCGCTCGTGGTGCTGGGCCAGCTCTCCTTCATCCTGACCATCGCGACGCTCATCATCGCCGCACGCCTGCGCAAGTTCGACCGGTCGCTGGAGGAAGCCGCCTTCGATCTCGGCGCCAGCCGTGCGCGCGTGCTGCGAACCGTGACGCTGCCTTTCCTGAAACCCGCCCTCATCGGGGCAGGCCTCGTGGCGCTGCTGATGTCGTTCGAGAACTTCAACACGACCCTGATGCTGGTGGGTTCCGTGGCGCCGCTGCCGATCACCATGTACGGACAGATGCGCGAGGGCGCATCGCCGGCGATCAACGCGGTGAGCCTGCTGCTCATGCTCGGCGTCGGCGGCATTGCGAGCGTGTTTGCACTGACCTCGAAGGCGGAGCGGTAGGTCACCGCCTTTGGCATCACCGTCCTTGTGCCGGCTATGAAGATGTTAAGGTGTCATCCCGGACGGCGAATGCCGATCCGGGATCGTTCAAACCAGTCCAGCACTGTCATCCCGGAGCCGCGTAAGCGGAGCCCGGGATCCATAGCCGCTGACGATGCAGAACGAGGCGCGACACTCCTCGTTCGGTGATGAAATGTCGTGTTTATGGATCCCCGCCTGCGCGGGGATGACAGTGTCGAGGTTCCAGTGCCCGGTTCTGCGCACGATCCCGGATCGCCTGCGGCGTCCGGGATGACCCTAGAGGGGATGTGCTGCTTAACAGCCTCACCGCCCCCAGGTGCGCTCCAGAACGTTCACCCAGTTCTCGTAGCAGAGCTTGCGCAGGGTCGCCTCGTCGTAGCCGTGGCGGCGCATGGTATCGACGAGGCGGGGCAGGCCGCGCACGTCGCCGATCTCGGCCGGAATCGTCGCGCCGTCGAAGTCGGAGCCGAGGCCGACGCCGTCCACACCCACATGCTCGATCAGGTGATCCATATGGCGGATCATCTCCTCCAGGGGCGTGTCGTCGTTGCGCATGCCGTCGGGGCGAATGAACGAGGTGGCGAAGTTCACGCCCACCATGCCACGGCTCTCGCGGATGGCGCCGAGCTGCTTGTCGGTCAGGTTGCGCGAATGCCGGCAGATCTCCCAGGCATTGGAGTGGGTCGCGACGAGCGGCGCATCGGAGAGCCGCGCCACGTCCCAGAAACCCTTCTCGTTCAGGTGCGAGAGATCGATCATGATCTTGAGGCGGTTGCAGGCGCGCACTAGCTCGATGCCGCAATCGGTGAGGCCGGGACCTGTGTCCGGCGTCGAGGGATAGCGGAACGGCACGCCATGGCCGAAGATGTTCGGGCGGCTCCAGACGGGGCCGATTGAGCGCAGGCCGCTCTCGTAGAGCACGTCGAGCATATAGAGATCGGGGTCGATTCCCTCAGCACCCTCGATATGCAGGATCGCCGCGAGCTTGCCCGCATCGATGCAGTGGCGGATGTCGGCCGCTGTACGGCAGATCTTCACCTCGCCTTTCGAGGCGCGCTCGATGCGGATGAGCAGCGCGGCCATGTGCGCCGTCACCTGCTGGCTCGTCGGCAGCGGAAGCGGCGAGGAGAGGGGAACATCGTACTGCGCTTGAGCCATCAGCTCATCCACGTCGATATTCGCGCTCTCGGACGGCACGTAGACGGCGAAGAACCCGCCGACAAAGCCGCCCTGCTTCATGCGCGGCCAATCGAGATGGCCGATATTGTCCCCTTCGAGAAAAGCCTGCTCGGGCTGGATCTTGCCGCGCATGAGGCGCAGCAGCACGTCGTTGTGGCCGTCGAAGACAGGCATCAAAGGAGAGCTGGACATCGTTTCACATCAAAATGGGTGGCGGGAAAAATGCGTACTTAGGCGGCAGGAGCCTGGAGCGGTTGCGGGGCAACCCGCGTGAAGCCCTGGCTCGCCTGGATCAGCGACTGCGTATAGTCGTTCGTGGCCACGCCCGAGCGCAGGGCAGCAGAGGTTGTCTCCTCGACGGCTTCGCCATGCTGCATGACCAGCAGGCGCTCGCACAGATGGGCTACGACGGCGAGGTCATGGCTGACCAGGATATAGGTCAGGCCGAGTCTCCGGCGCAGGTCGTCGAGGAGGTTCAGGATCTCTGCCTGCACGGAGGCATCGAGGGCCGAGGTCGGCTCGTCGAGGAGCAGCACCTTCGGGCGCAGGATCAGCGCGCGGGCGATGGCGATGCGCTGGCGCTGGCCGCCGGAGAGCTGGTGCGGATAGCGGAAGCGGAAGGACGGGCCGAGGCCTACCTCCCGCAGGGCCTGCAGAATGCGCGCCTCCGCGTCCTTCTCGCCATGGATCGCGAGAGGCTCGGACAGCGTGCGGTCCACCGTGTGGCGCGGGTGCAGCGAGGCGTAGGGGTCCTGAAACACCATCTGCGCGGTGCGGTAGAAGGCCTTGCTGCGCGGCGAGGTGACTTCCTTCCCCTCCACGACAACGCGCCCGCTGGTGATCGGCGCGAGGCCGCAGATGGCGCGCAGCACCGTGGACTTGCCGGACCCGGATTCACCCACGAGGCCGTAAGCGGCTCCGGGCTCCACGTGGAAGCTCACGTTCTTGACTGCGTCGACCCTGAGGCGGCCCGTGCCGAAGACAACGTTGAGGTTCTGAATATCAAGCATCGGTTCTGTCGCCTGTCACAATGCCCATGCGGGATCGCGGTTCAGGGTGGGTAGCGGGCGAACGTCATTCGCCAGCGTCGGCAGGCAGCGCATCAGCCCCTGGGTGTATGGGTGCTGCGCGTCGCGCAGGTTCTTCGCTTCCAGCTCTTCGACGACACGGCCGGCATACATCACCAGCACCCGGTCGCAGAAAGAGGAGACGAGCTTGAGATCGTGTGAGATGAAGATGAGGCCCATGCCGCGTTCCGACACGAGCTCGTCGAGAATGCGCAGCACTTCCATCGAGACTGTCACGTCGAGAGCCGAGGTGGGTTCGTCGGCGATGAGCAGGTCGGGCTCTGTCACGAGCATCATGGCGATCATGGCGCGCTGCCCCATGCCGCCGGAGACCTCGTGCGGGTAGAGGGAGAACACACGGCCGGGGTCACGCATCTTCACGGCTTCCAGCATGGCGAGTGCCCTGTCGCGGGCCTCCGCCTTGCCGGCCTTCACATGGGCCTGATAGGCCTCGATGATCTGCTCGCCGATGGTCATGACCGGATTGAGCGAATACTTCGGATCCTGCATGACCATGCTGATGCGCCCGCCGCGCAAGGTGCGCAGGGTGCGCTTCGAGGCTTTCTGCAGGTCAATGCCGTCGAAGGCGAGGCGCTTGGCCGTCACCTCGCCGGGCGGCGGGGTGAGGCCGAGGATGGCGCGGCCCGTCTGAGACTTGCCGGAGCCGGACTCGCCCACGATACCGAGGCGTTCGCGGCCGAGCTGGAAGGACACGCCGCGCACCGCTTCCACGGTGCCGGTGCGCAGATGAAAGCGGACGCGCAGGTCCTCGACGTCGAGAAGCGGCTTGGTCATTTGGCAGCCTTCGGATCGAGAACGTCGCGCAGGCCGTCGCCCAGCAGGTTGAAGCCGAGGCTCACCACGAAGATGGCGATGCCCGGCATGGCGGCGACCCACCATTGATCGATGAGGTAGTTGCGGCCCGTGGCCACCATGGCGCCCCATTCCGGCATCGGCGGCTGCGCCCCAAGGCCGAGGAAGCCGAGGCCCGCCGCCGTCAGGATGATGCCGGCCATGTCAAGCGTCACGCGCACGATCAGCGAGGACAGGCACAGCGGCACCACATGGCCAAGGATGATGCGTGGCGTAGACGCGCCCTGGAGCTTCACGGCCGCGATGAAATCGCTGTTGCGGATCATCAGCGTCTCGGCGCGCGCGATGCGGGCATAAGGCGGCCAGGAGGTGATGGCGATGGCGATGATGGCGTTCTCGATGCCGGGACCCAGCGCCGCCACGAAGGCGAGCGCCAGGATCAGGCGCGGGAAGGCCAGGAAGATGTCGGTTGTCCGCATCAGGACCGTATCGACCCAGCCGCCGAGATAGCCGGAGACGGTGCCGACCAGAAGCCCGATGGGCGTTGCGATCAGGGCCACCAGAACAACGATGAAGAGCGTGACGCGGGAGCCGTGCACGATGCGTGAGAAGATATCGCGGGCCTGATCGTCCGTTCCGAGCCAAAAGGTCTCGCTCGGCGGCAGGAGACGCTCAGTGCGCAGGTCCCCGCCGGTGACCGGCGAATAGGGTGCGATGACGTCGGCGAAGATCGCCACGAGGATCAGCAGGAGGACGATGCCGAGGCCGACGACGGCGAGCGGGTTCCGGGAGAAGGAACGCCAGCCGAGATAGAAGCGGCCGAGGCGCGCCTGCCAGCGGGAATGCGGCTCCGGGGAGAGCAGCCAGGCACGCATGCCGGCAGGCTCGGAAGCCAGGGGGAGAGGGGCGCCAGTCATCAGCGTGTCCTCGGATCAAGCAAGCGGTAGAGCAGGTCGGACACGAGATTGAGCAGCACGAAGGCGGTTCCGATCACGAGGGTTCCGCCGAGCACCGCGTTCATATCCGCATTCTGCAGCGAATTGGTGATGTACTGACCCAGACCTGGCCACGCGAAGATCGTCTCGGTGAGCACGGAGCCTTCGAGCAGGTTGGCATAGGACAGGGCGATCACGGTGATCAGGGGAACGGCCGCGTTGCGCAGGGCATGGCGCCAGATCACGCGCATCTCGGACAGGCCTTTGACGCGCGCCGCGATCACATACTCCTGCGCAAGCTCGTTGAGCATGAAGGAGCGCGTCATGCGGCTGATATAGGCCAGCGAAAAATAGCCGAGCAGGCAGGCGGGCAGGATGATGTGCGAAACCGCATCCCAGAACGCGTCCCACTGACCCTGCATGGCTGTGTCGAGGAGCACGATGTTGGTGACCGGTGTGTAGAGATACGAATAGGTCACGTCGATGCGGCCCGGTCCAGCCACCCAGCCGAGCTTGGCATAGAAGACCAGCAGGCCCATCAGGCCGAGCCAGAAGATCGGGATGGAGTAGCCGGCAAGACCGAGCACACGCACGAACTGGTCGATGAAGCTGCCGCGTTTCACCGCCGCGAGGATGCCGAGCGGGATGCCGAGGATGACGCCGATCAGGGTGCCGAGGGTGGCAAGCTCCAGCGTCGCGGGAAACGTATTGGCGATGTCCGTCAGCACCGGATTGGTGGTGAGGACCGAATTGCCGAAATCGCCTGTGGCGGCCTTCTTTAGATAGATCCAGAACTGCTGCGCCATCGGCAGATCGAGGCCGAGTTCCTGGCGGACGCGTTCGTAAACCTGCGCAGGTGCCCGGTCGCCCACAATGGCGATCACGGGATCGATGGGCACGACGCGCCCGATGAAGAAGGTGACGGCGGCAAGGCCGAGGAGGGTCGTCAACAGGACGATGACGAACTGGGCGATGTTCCTAAGGGAGGAGCGGAGGGCACTTGCGTGCCCTCCGCCCTGGTTCACGACTGCTGAAACCATCGAAGTGTTAGTTCTTCTTTGTCTGAGACATATCGTTGTCGCTGAACGACGGACCGAGGACGAAGTTGTCCACGTTCTTGCGCACAGCCGCGACTTCAGTCTGCTGCAGGAAGATCACGAACGGACTGTCGTCGAGAACCGACTTCTGCAGTTCCTTGTACATCTGAGCGCGCTTCTCGGCGTCGCGCTCCATGACGGCAGCGCGGGTCTTGGCGGTCAGCGGGCCCGGATCCCAGGCATTGCGCCAAGCGAGGGGCTTCGCCTTTGCGCCATCCGAGTTGTCGTCGTTGGCCGCGAAGGTGTCGGCGTTGGAGTTCGGGTCCTGATAATCCGAGCCCCAGTTGCCGATATAGATGTCGTGCTGGCGGGCGCGGTACTTGGTCAGAGCCTGCTTGGAGTCCATCGGCAGGATCTCCAGCTTGATGCCGGCCTGGGCGAAGGTCGACTGCATGGCCTGGGCGACGCCCATGATCTCAGGTGTCGAGCGCGTGTCCATGGTCACCGAGAAGCCGTCCTTCAGGCCGGCCTTAGCGAGGAGGTCCTTCGCCTTAGCGACATCGACCTTATAGGGAGTTGTGGTCTCGGCGCCGAGGAAGCCCTTGGGCAGGAAGTTCTGGTGAACCTCACCCTTGTACTTCATGATCGTGTCGGCAATCGCCGAGTAATCCACGAGGTACTTGAGAGCCAGACGAACTTCGGGCTTGGACAGGTTCGGGTTCTTCTGGTTCAGGCCGAGATAGTAGATCGTTCCCTTCGGGGCGCTCTGAACCTTGATGTCCGGGCTCTTGGACATCGCGGTGATCTCTTCCGGGTTCAGGCTGCGGGCCACGTCGATGTCGCCCTTCTCGAGCAGAAGGCGCTGGCTCGCGGTTTCCTTGATGTGGCGGTAGATGATGCGGGCGAGAGGTGTCGGCTTCTCGTAGTGGGGATTGCGCTCGAGGACGAGGACCTCGTTGGCCTTCCAATCGCGCATGATATACGGGCCCGAGCCGGCATACTTGGTCTTGAGCCAGTTATAGCCCCAGTCGCCGTCCTTCTCGTTCTGGACGAGAACCTTCTTCTCCACGATCGAGGCGACCGAGTTGCCAAGGCAGTAGAGAACCAGGGTCGGAGCATAGGGCTTGTCGACCTCGATCGTGAGCTCGAGCGGCCCCGTCTGCTTGATCTTGTCCTTCACGTTGTCCTTCGTGAAGCCGAACTGGCCCAGGATGAAAGCCGGGGACTTGTCGAGCGACACGGCGCGGTGGAGCGAGTAGACTACATCCTCGGCCGTGATGTTGCTGCCGGAGGCGAACTTCTTGTTCGGCTTGATCTTGAACGTGTAGGTCTTGCCGTCCGGCGAGACCGTCCAGGACTCGGCGACTTGGCCGGAGATCTTCGAGACATCCTTGATGTCGTAGGTGATCAGGCGCTCATAGGTGTTGCCGTTGATCTCGGACGCGCTCAGCTCGAAGATCTCGGCGGGGTCGAGCGAGATGATATCGTCCATCTGCCAGGCCTGGACCAGAGTGTCAGCTGGCGTGGCTGCCTGTACGGCAGAGAAGGAGGTCGCCATCACGGTGACCATGGCGGCGGATAGGATAAATTTCGGTAATGTTCTCATAGGCCAGTTCCCTCGCAACGCTGGGTGCGCTTCTTGTGCGCCCGTATGAATGCAAATCACACAGGTTCTGTCGAGTCTACTAACTGGTTACCAACTGGTAAACCTTGTGCAGCATGCCCAAAGGCCGAGCAGGGGAGCTTCAGGTTGGCTTGGAGGGGGAAAATGTGGCAAAGGCTGCCCGACCTTTCTTGATCGGATGAAGCCCGTGTCTGAAGAAGCCAAAAAACCCGGCGCCAACACCATGTGGGGCGGACGGTTCTCGTCCTCGCCCAGCGCTCTCATGGAAGCCATCAACGCCTCCATCGACTTCGACAAGCGACTGGCCTCCCAGGATATCCAAGGCTCGATTGCCCACAGCACCATGCTGGCGAAACAAGGGATCATCGCCGAGAGCGACCGGGACGCCATCCACCAGGGGCTCCAGCGGGTGCTGGGCGAGATCGAGTCCGGCTCCTTCACCTTCTCCACGGCGCTCGAAGACATCCACATGAATGTGGAGAGCCGCCTGCGCGAGATCGTCGGCGACCCGGCGGCCCGCCTGCATACGGCCCGCAGCCGCAACGACCAGGTCGCCGTTGATATCCGCCTCTGGATGCGCGAGGCCCATGACCGGACCGACGAGCAACTCACCAGCCTGATCAAGGCGCTCCTCGAAAAGGCCGAGGTCCATGCCAGTACGGTGATGCCCGGCTTCACCCATCTCCAGAGCGCCCAGCCGGTGACCTTCGGGCACCACCTGATGGCCTATGTGGAGATGTTCGGCCGCGACCGCAGCCGCATCCGCGATTCCCGCAAGCGCCTGAACGAGTGCCCCCTGGGGGCTGGCGCCCTTGCCGGCACGTCCTTTCCCATCGACCGGCACATGACCGCTAAGGCGATGGGCTTCGATGGCCCGACCCGCAACTCGCTAGACACGGTGTCGGATCGCGACAGCCTGCTCGAGTTCATGGCCGCCGCCTCCATCTGCGCCGTGCACCTGTCACGTCTTGCGGAAGAAGTTATCATCTGGATGTCAGCTCCGTTCGGCTTCGTGCGCCTGCCGGACCGCTGGACCACCGGGTCCAGCATGATGCCGCAGAAGCGCAACCCGGACGCCGCCGAGTTGGTGCGGGGCAAGACCGGCCGCGTCATCGGCTCCCTGGTCTCCCTGCTTACCGTCATGAAGGGCCTGCCGCTCGCCTATTCCAAAGACATGCAGGAGGACAAGGAGCAGGTCTTCGACGCGGCCGACACCATCGAGCTCGTCCTCGCGGCCACGACCGGCATGATCCGGGACCTGGAGCCGGTGCCGGAGCGCATGGCGGCAGTGGCCGGAGCGGGCTTCTCCACGGCGACGGATCTCGCCGACTGGCTCGTGCGCAGCCTCAACATCCCCTTCCGCGATGCCCACCACATCACCGGGCGCATCGTGTCCGAGGCGGAGAGCCGCGGCTGCACCCTGGAGGAACTGCCGCTCGAAGCTATGCAGGCGGTCGAGCCCAAGATCCACCAGGGCATCTATGACGTGCTGGGCGTCGAGAACTCCGTCCGTTCCCGGACGAGCTTCGGCGGCACGTCCCCGGTCCGGGTCGCCGAGCAGGTCGCCTGGTGGCGCGAGCGCGTCTGAGCTCGAAACGCCGCGTTTACCTTGAGATTTGACCCCTGCCGGCGTGGCTTGGCCGGGGTCTTGATACGGCAGGGCGCCGTATCCATATTGCTGACAGCGGCCCGGTTCCGGGCCACTTGAGTGCCGCATGAGCGGGCTCAAAGCCAACCGAAGTGCCTCTAACCTTGGGCTTCGAATATGTCGCGTCAGTCGCCCTTCGGGCATCCGTTTCTGTTAGGCTTCGACGAGATCGAGCAGGCGCTTGATCGGGTCGCCAAAGCTGCAGGGGACGGTTATCCGCCCTATAACATCGAGCGCCTGGCTCGCACGGAAAGCGCCCCCGAGCGGCTCCGCATCACCCTGGCCGTTGCCGGTTTCACCCGGGATCAGCTGGAGGTGACCTTGGAGGAGAGCCAGCTCGTCATCAGGGGACGCCAGTCCGACGACAAGACAAGGCACTTCCTCCATCGCGGCATCGCCGCCCGTCAGTTCCAGCGCACCTTCCTCCTTGTCGACGGCATGGAGGTCATGGGCGCGGACTTGTCCAACGGGCTGTTGTCGATCGATCTGGTCCGGCCCGAGCCGGAGCGGATCGTCCGCAAGATCGACATCAGCGCCCCGGACAAGGTGTGACGGCATCCGCAACAAGGAGATGTCCATGAACTTCGAGATCAAGAACCATCACGAGCCGGTGCTCGACATGTCCGAGCTCGCCTCCCTGGGCTTGGGCCAGATGGCCTATGTGAAGCCGATCGAGTCCGATGAGGTCGCCCGGCTGTTTCCCCAGGCTCCCAAGCTCCAGCCCGGCATGCGGCTGTTCGCGCTCCTGTCCGCCAGCGGCGAGCCCATCCTGCTGACCGACAACCACGATGCCGCCGTGGCCAATGCCTGGGCGCATGACCTGACGATGGTGAGCCTGCACTAGGCTCACCACCTCTCCTCTCTTAAGCGATCGCCGCCACTGCCGCGATCAGCCGCTCGATGTCCTCAGGCCGGGACAGTCGGTGATCGCCGTCCTTGATCAGCGTCAGCGAGACGCTGTCTCCCGGCAGGTGCTCCACCAGCTCAAGCGCATGGCTCCAGGGGACGTCCGGATCCTCCATCCCCTGCAGGATATGGACCGGGCAGCCGGTCTGGATCGGCCGGTCGAGAAGCAGATGGCGGCGTCCGTCCTCGATCAGGTTGAGGGTAATGGGGTAGGGGGCGTCGGAATAGGCGGAAGGGCGGTGGTAGACCCCGGTCTCCTGGACGCTCCGCCTCAGATCTTCGGGAAAGCGCCCCCACATCAGCCGCTCGGTCATGTCCACGGCAGGCGCAATGAGCACCATGCCCACAGGGGCGAGATCCGGCCGCGTCGTGATGAGATGGCGCGCTGCCAGCAGGCTGATCCAGCCGCCCATGGAGGAGCCGACGAGGATCGGCCGCTCCCGCACATGGCGCTCGATCACGGCGAGCGCGTCTTCCAGCCAGCGGGAGATCGTGCCGTCCTCGAAGGCGCCGCCGGATTCCCCATGGCCGCTGTAATCGAAGCGCACGAAGGCGCGGCCGTTCGCCTCTGCCCAGTCGTCGAGTGCGGTGGCCTTGGTGGCCCGCATGTCCGACTTGAAGCCGCCAAGCCACACTACGGGTGGGCCCTTGCCCTCCCGGGCGAGAATGGCGATGGAGCGGGCATCCTGGCCGACCGTGACGCTTTGCGGCATGGTTAACTCATCCTCAACTGCTTTGAAGCAAGCCTCATAAACGATTCTTTCGGACGATTCTTTTGAGAAGGCTCTGACTTCTGTGAGTTTTTCATCGCGACCCGGCGGAGGGATGGCATTTCCGTCCTCCCACGTGCACCCGCTGGCGGGCCGGACCATTCTTCAGATCGTCCCCGAACTGGAGGCGGGAGGGGCCGAGCGCACCACCGTCGACATCGCCGAGGGGCTGGTTCATGCCGGCGCGCGGGCGCTGGTCGCGACCGAGGGCGGCCGGCTGGTGGGCGAGCTCCAGACCAAGGGCGGCATCTGGATTCCCTTTCCGGCGGCGTCCAAGAACCCGTTCTCCATGCTGCTCAACGTGCGCAAGCTCGCCCGGATCTGCCACGACGAGCGGGTTGCCCTGGTTCATGCCCGCTCGCGGGCTCCGGCCTGGGTGGGCTTAGGCGCTGCGCGCTCCCTCAACATCCCGTTCGTCACCACCTATCACGGCAGCTATTCCGGCCGCTCGTCGGTGAAAGTCCTCTATAACTCGGTAATGGCCCGCGGCGACGCGGTCATTGCCAACTCCCACTACACGGGCGAGCTGATCCGCTCGGTCTATCCCCAGGCGGGCGAGCGCATCCGGGTGCTCCACCGGGGCACGGACTTCTCGGTCTTCTCCCCCCACGCGGTGGCCCCGGAGCGGATCGAGGCCCTGCGCAAGGCCTGGGAGGTGGCGCCCCATGAGCGGGTGGTGCTGCTCGCCGCCCGCCTGACGGGCTGGAAGGGACAGAAGGTGCTGATCGAGGCGGCCGCCAGGCTGCGCGATGCAGGACTGACCGATGTCGCCTACATCCTGGCCGGCGACCCGCAGGGGCGGGATTCGTATGTGAAGGATCTCGACAGCCTGATCGAGGCCAAGAAGCTGAAGGGCATCGTGCGTCGGGTCGGCCATTGCACCGACATGCCGGCTGCCTTCCTGGCGGCTTCCGTCGTGACCGTGCCGTCCACCGAGCCCGAGGCCTTCGGCCGCTCGGCCGTGGAGGCGCAGGCCATGGGCACGCCGGTCGTGGTCTCGGATCTCGGTGCCGTGCCGGAGACGGTTTTGTCCCCGCCGGCCGTGCCGCCGCACGAGCGGACGGGGTGGCGCATCCCGGCCGGCGATGCCGATGCACTGGCCGAGGCGGTCGGCGCTGCGTTGGGACTGGGGGCCAGTGCGAGAATCGCCCTTGGTGCCAGGGCCAGGTCTCATGTAGAGCGTCATTTCTCGCTCGAACGCATGATTGTTGGCACCTTGGATGTTTATTCCGCCCTCCTGGAGGGCCGTTTTAGCCATAGAACAAGTTGACTTCCCGCGCGTTTGCGCGAAATGTCGAATCATTCGCGGCAAGGCTGAGCATGCACAGCAGGGATCCTCTGGATCTCCGATCCTCAACCTAGCCCTTAACAGGAGATACGAGCCATTCGCAGACCAATGAGAGCCATGCCGGTGCCGCAAAAGGACGGACCGCGCGCCAACCGAGACATTCGCGGTGTTCGCGAAGTGCAGCTGATCGACGATACGGGGCAGAACCGGGGTGTCGTGCCCTTCTTCGATGCCCTGAAGGTTGCCGAAGACGCGGGCCTCGATCTCGTGGAGATCTCGCCGAATGCAACCCCTCCCGTCTGCAAGATCCTCGATTACGGCAAATTTCGCTTCCTGGAGCAGAAGAAGGCCGCCGAGGCGCGCAAGAAGCAGAAGACGGTCGAGGTCAAGGAAATCAAGCTGCGTCCCGGCATCGATGACCACGATTACGGGGTCAAGATGAAGGCGATGAAGGGCTTCTTCGAGGAAGGCAACAAGGTGAAGGTCACCTTGCGCTTCCGCGGTCGCGAAATGGCGCACCAGTCCCTCGGCCTGAAGGTTCTGGACCGGGTCAAGGCCGACGTGGGCGATATCGCCAAGGTCGAGATGGAGCCGAACTTCGAGGGCCGCCAGGTCGTCATGGTTCTGGCGCCGCGCTAGCGTATCGTGCGGACCCAGAGGGCCGCGTCAGCGAAAAGTGGACCCGGTTTTCCGGTCCACACGATGCGATGCTCTAAGGTGTTTCTCTAAGCAGGAAATTCATGGCCGTCGGGGCACCGGCGGCCATTGCTTTTTGAGCGGCCTTCTGTCATAAGGCCGCCTTCATCGAACCGCCCGGCTGTTAGGGCTGCCGTGGCGGTTTGTTTTGCTCAATGCAGCAATGAAAAGGTCGAAGGGCGGTTCTAAGCCGCTTTTGAGGCCTGACCCAAGGAGAGCCAAATGCCCAAGCTGAAGACGAAGTCGGGCGCGAAAAAGCGCTTCAAGATCACTGGCACCGGCAAGGTCGTTTACGCCCAGGCCGGCAAGCGCCACGGGATGATCAAGCGGTCGAACAAGCAGATCCGTAATCTGCGCGGCACCACCACCATGTTCGAAGGCGATGCCTACAACGTGAAGAAGTACTTCCTGCCGAACGGCTGAGACGGTTCTTCCCACATCCCGGATTTTGAAGGAGTTTTTTAAATGGCCCGCGTCAAACGTGGCGTAACATCCCACGCCAAGCACAAGAAGGTTTTCAAGGCAGCCAAGGGCTTCTACGGCCGCCGCAAGAACACGATCCGCATTGCCAAGCAGGCGGTCGAGAAGAGCATGCAATATGCGACGCGCGATCGTCGCAACAAGAAGCGCACCTTCCGCGCTCTCTGGATCCAGCGCCTCAACGCTGCTGTCCGCATGCACGACATGACCTATTCCCGATTTATCGACGGTCTCGGCAAGGCTGGGATCGAGGTCGATCGCAAGGTCCTGTCCGAGCTGGCCATCCACGAGCCGGCGGCTTTCGCCGCTTACGTGGAGCGCGCCAAGGCCGCCCTGCCGCAGCAGGCCGCCTAAGCCGGATAGACTAAGCTTTCGGTGCGGCTGGCTCGTTCAGCCGCACCGCCTTACTCCCCCTTCTCCGAGACCACCCGCGCTGACGGCTGAATGAGCTGTCGGTAGCCAATTCGCGGCTCGGACGACTTGACGGTTCCCGCGCCGCGCCTCACTCAGGGCGCCTCTCATGTGGCGCTTGCATCTGGCCAGGGACCGATGACCGATCTCAATCAACTCGAACGTGACCTGCTCACCCAGGTCGAAGTCGCCGGCGACGAGGCGGCTCTGGAAACCGTGCGCGTCTCCGCGCTCGGCAAGAAGGGCTCCGTCTCCGAACTCCTGAAGACCCTCGGCGCCATGACGCCGGAGGAGCGCAAAGAACGCGGGCCCCTCATCAATGGCCTGCGCGACAAGATTCAGGGTGCGATTGCAGCCAGGAAAGAGACGCTCGGGGAGGCGGCTCTCGAAGCCCGGCTCTCCGCCGAGCGCATCGACGTGACGCTGCCGGTGCCGGAGGCTCCCGAGAGCCGCGGCCGCATCCACCCGATCAGCCAAGTGATCGAGGAACTGACGGCGATCTTCGCCGATATGGGCTTCTCCGTGGCCGAGGGGCCGGATATCGAGACCGACTATCTCAACTTCACGGCACTCAATTTTCCCGAAGGCCATCCGGCCCGCGAGATGCACGACACCTTCTTCCTCGCCCCTGACGAGAAGGGCGAGCGCAAGGTGCTGCGCACGCACACCTCGCCGGTCCAGATCCGCACGATGACCTCCAAGGCGCCGCCGATCCGGGTGATTATCCCGGGCCGGACCTATCGTCACGACTCGGACCAGACCCACACGCCGATGTTCCACCAGGTGGAAGGCCTCGTCATCGACAAGCAGGCCAACATCGCGCACCTCAAGTGGATCCTGGAGGAGTTCTGCAAGGCGTTCTTCGAGGTCGATCAGGTGAAGATGCGGTTCCGCCCGTCCTTCTTCCCCTTCACGGAGCCTTCGGCCGAAGTCGACATCCAGTGCTCACGCAAGGGCGGCGAGATCCGCTTCGGCGAGGGCACCGACTGGCTTGAGATCCTAGGCTGCGGCATGGTCCATCCGAACGTGCTGCGCAATTGCGGGCTCGATCCGGACGAGTACCAGGGCTTCGCCTGGGGCATGGGCATCGACCGCATCGCCATGCTGAAATACGGCATGCCGGACCTGCGCCCGTTCTTCGAGGCCGATGTGCGCTGGCTGAACCATTACGGCTTCCGCCCGCTCGACATTCCGAGCCTCGTCAGCGGCCTGACTTCGTAAAGGAGAGCCATCATGAAGTTCACCCTCTCCTGGCTGAAGGATCACCTCGACACTTCGGCCTCCTTCGACGAGATCGTCGAGACGCTCACCCGCATCGGCCTTGAGGTCGAGGGCGTGGAGGACAAGGCGACGGCGCTGGCGCCCTACAAGGTCGCCTATGTGGTCTCCGCCGTGCAGCACCCTAATGCCGATCGTCTGCGCGTATGCATGGTCGATACGGGCGAGGGCGACCCGATCCAAGTGGTCTGTGGCGCGCCTAACGCCCGCACCGGCATGAAGAGCGTGTTCGCGCCTCCGGGCACCTATATCCCGGGCAAGAACATCACGCTGGGCGTCGGCACCATCCGCGGCGTCGAGAGCAAGGGCATGCTGTGCTCCGGCTCCGAGCTTGAGATCTCCGACGATCACGACGGCATCATCGACCTGCCCGAGGATGCGCCGGTGGGGCAGCCTTACGCGGCCTATGCGGGCCTCGACGATCCGGTGATCGAGATCAACCTCACGCCGAACCGCCCGGACTGCACGTCGATCCACGGCATCGCCCGCGATCTCGCGGCTGCCGGCCTCGGCAACCTCAAGGGCGATGCCATTGCGCCTGTGCAGGGCAAGGGCGCATGCCCGGTTTCCGTGACGCTCGACTTCGCTCCGGGCGACGAGAAGCTGTGCCCCACCTTCGCCCTCCGTCTCGTGCGCGGCGTGAAGAACGGCCCGTCGCCGGAATGGATGCAGCGCCGCCTGCTCGCTATCGGTCTTCGGCCGATCAACGCGCTCGTGGACATCACCAACTACGTCACCTTCGACCGCGGCCGTCCGCTCCACGTCTTCGACCTCAAGAAGGTGAAGGGCGACCTCACCGTGCGCCGTGCCAAGGATGGCGAGGAAGTGCTGGCCCTCGATGGCCGCACCTACAAGCTCGATCCCGGCACCGTGGTGATCGCGGACGAGAACGGCGTGGAATCCATCGCCGGTATCATGGGCGGCGAGCATTCCGGCTCGGACGAGACCACCACGGATGTGCTGATCGAGTCGGCGCTGTGGGATCCGCTCAATATCGCTCAGTCGGGCCGCAAGCACGGCATCATCACCGATGCGCGCTACCGCTTCGAGCGCGGGGTCGATCCGGCCTTCACCGTGCCGGGTCTCGATCTCGCCACCCGGATGGTGATCGACCTCTGTGGCGGCGAGGCGAGCGAGGCCGTCGTGGCCGGAGAGGTGCCAGAGGATCGCCGCGTCATCGCGTTCCACTGGAGCGAGGTTCCGCGCCTGTCGGGTCTCGACGTGCAGCCCGCCGAGTCCGAGCAGATCCTGAAGAAGCTCGGGTTCGCTATCGAAGGCTCCGGCGAACGCGTGAGCGTCACGGCTCCGTCCTGGCGCCCGGACATCGAGGGCAAGGCGGATCTGGTCGAGGAGGTCATCCGCATCGCCGGTGTCGACCGCATCGAGCCCAAGCCTCTGCCGCGTCTCGAAGACGTGGTGGCCAAGCCCATCCTGACCCTGATCCAGAAGCGCACGCGGCTCGCCCGCCGCTCGCTGGCCGTGCGTGGGTTGGTGGAGGCCGTCACCTGGTCGTTCATCGCCAAGAGCGAGGCGGAGCTGTTCGGCGGTGGCGATGCGCGGCTCGCGCTCGCCAACCCCATTGCAGCCGAGCTTTCAGACATGCGTCCGAGCCTGTTGCCCGGTCTCATGAAAGCGGCGCAGCGCAATGCCGATCGCGGCCTTGGCGATGTCGCCCTCTTCGAGGTCGGCCAGACCTTTGCGTCCGACGAGCCGGAAGGTCAGTCGATCAAGGCAGCGGCCGTGCGTCGTGGAACGGCACGCGCGGAGGGCGTGGGCCGTCACTGGGACGGTGGCGCTCAGTTGGTTGATGCGTTTGACGCCAAGGCCGACGTGCTGGCGCTGCTCGCGGCGCTCGGCATTCCATCCGGCGGTCTCCAGATCGTGGCCGGCGGCCCGGCCTGGTTCCATCCCGGCCGTTCGGGCACCCTGCAGTTCGGTCCCAAAAACGTGGTCGGGGCCTTCGGCGAGGTTCATCCGAAGGTGCTCAAGGCCCTCGACCTGAAGGGTCCGCTGGTGGCCTTCGAGCTCAATCTCGATGCGCTGCCGCCCCCCAAGGCGAAGCCGACCAAGATGAAGCCGAAGCTGACCCTGCCCGATTTCCAGCCGCTTACACGCGACTTCGCCTTCGTGGTCGGCCGCGATGTGGCCGCCGGCGACATCGTGAAGGCCGCGCAAGGCGCGGAGCGCCAGCTCATCGTGGGCGTCGACGTGTTCGACATCTACGAGGGTACCGGCATCGACCCGGACAAGAAGTCCGTGGCCATCGCCGTCACCCTCCAGCCCACGGAGAAGACGCTCACCGACGTTGAGATCGAGGCGGTGTCCGCCAAGATCGTCGGCGAGGTGTCGAAGAAGACCGGCGCGGTGCTGCGCAGTTAATGTTTTGGCCGTCATCCCGGGGCCGCGCAGCGGAACCCGGGATCGTAGCCAGAATAGAGCACCATACTCGTCTTGCGATCCCGGATCGCGGCTCCGCCGCGTCCGGGATGACGCTCTAGATTTTTATGGGACGAATTCCTCAGCCAAGTCCCGCCACTCGGGATTGTCACGCTCGATCAGCTCAACTTTCCAAGCCCTGTGCCACTTCTTCAGTTGCTTCTCGCGGGCAATGGCGGCTTCCGGGTTCTCGAAAAGCTCAAAATAAACGAGCCGATCTACATTGTAGCGCGCCGTAAACCCTGGAATGGCATGGGTTTTGTGCTCGAAAACCCGCTTATGCAGATCGCTCGTGACCCCAACGTAAAGTGGTCCGTCCTTCCGAGTGGCTAGAATATAGACATAGAAGGCCTCAGCCATCCGCGAACTTCCCAGACGATCCCGGATCTCCGCTGCGCTCCGTCCGGGATGACGATTGTTGAGACCCACTCAATACATTCCCCTCATCCCATCCGTAGCGCACCGTGTCGAACCGCATCGCGCGCGCGTCCACCATCAGCAGCCGCCCGACGAGGCTTTCGCCGAAGCCGACGATCTCGCGGATCACCTCCATGGCCATCAGGCTGCCCATGACGCCGGCGAGCGCCCCGAGGACACCGGCTTCCGCGCAGGTCGGGATCGCTCCCGGTGGCGGCGGGGACGGGAAGAGGCAGCGATAGGTGGGGTTGGGCTTTCCATCCGGGCCGGCCTCATGCGCCCGGATCGTCGTGAGAGAGGCATCGAACTGCCCAAGCGCCGCCGTCACCAGGGGCTTTCTCTCGAAAAAGCAGGCGTCCGAGACCGCATAGCGGGTGTCGAAGTTGTCCGACCCATCGGCAACGATGTCGTAGCGGCCGATCAGCTCCCGCGCATTCCCGGGCGTCAGGCGAACCGCGTGGGTCTCGACCGTGACATGCGGATTGAGCCGCTCGACCGCATCCACGGCGCTCTCCACCTTGGGCCGGCCGATATCAGGCGTGCCATGGATCACCTGCCGCTGCAGGTTGGACAGGGACACCACATCATCGTCCACGATGCCGATGGTGCCGATCCCGGCCGCCGCCAGGTACTGGATCAGCGGAGCGCCCAAGCCGCCGGCGCCGATCACCAGGACGCGAGCGGCTTTCAGCTTCTGCTGTCCCGGCCCGCCTACATCTCGCAGAACGAGGTGGCGGGCATAGCGGTCGATTTCATCCGATGTAAGAGGCATCTTGTGACCTTAGGGGAATAGGTTCAGCTATCAACCATTCCGTGAAGGAAATAACATGCCGCCTTGACAGAGGCCTTGGCGTTGTGACCCTTGCCGTGCCATCGTCATGGGGCAACCGGCTAAAAAGCCGGCGTCTAACAGGGAACAAAGCCGATGACAGTAACCAAGTTCGGCCTCGCGCTTGCGGGCCTCGCCTTTTCCGCCTCCTTTGCCTTCGCCCAGGCTCCGGCCTTCAAGCCCGCGATCGTTTACGATCTCGGCGGCAAATTCGACAAGTCCTTCAACGAAGGCGTCCATACCGGCGCCGAGAAGTACAAGAAGGACACGGGCACCGATTACCGTGATTTCGAGCCGCAGAACGACTCCCAGCGCGAGCAGGCCCTGCGCCGCTTCGCCCGTGACGGCTTCTCGCCGATCCTGGCCGTGGGCTTCTCCCAGGAGACCGCGCTGAAGAAGGTCGCCGAGGAGTTCCCGAAGACCCAGTTCGCCATCATCGACGCCGTGGTCGAGAAGCCGAACGTGCAGTCCGTCGTGTTCAAGGAGCATGAGGGTTCGTTCCTGGTCGGCCTCCTGGCAGCCCAGGCCTCGAAGTCGGGCAAGGTCGGCTTCGTGGGCGGCATGGACATCCCGCTCATCCGCAAGTTCGCCTGCGGCTACGTCCAGGGCGTGAAGCACGCCAAGAAGGACGCCGAGGTGTTCCAGAACATGACCGGCACCACGGGTGCTGCCTGGAACGATCCGGTGAAGGGCGGCGAGCTCGCCAAGGGCCAGATCGACCGTGGCGCCGACGTGATCTACCATGCGGCCGGCGGAACGGGCGTGGGCGTCATGCGCGCTGCTGCGGATGCTGGCAAGCTCGGCATCGGCGTCGACTCGAACCAGAACGGCATGCATCCGGGCAAGATCCTGACCTCCATGGTCAAGCGCGTGGATGTGGCCACCTACAACGCCTTCGATCAGGCCAAGAAGGGCACCTTCAAGGCTGGCGTCTCGGTACTCGGCCTCAAGGAGGACGGTGTGGCCTGGGCGCTCGACGACAACAACAAGTCGCTCATCACCGCCGAGATGAAGGCTGCCGCCGACAAGGCTGCTGCCGACATCAAGTCCGGCGCGATCAAGGTCCACGACTACATGTCGGACTCCAAGTGCCCGATGTAATCTGACGCATTGATCCGGCCGCAGGCATTCTCGAAGAGGGCCTGCGGCCGTTTCCGTTTTTAGGTTCGCGCGTTTTCCGATAAGATCTGGCGTGCTTTTTCCCTTTGCCGGACAACCATCTTGAGGCCGATGTCCCCCGCCATTGAACTCATTGCCATCAACAAGAGCTTCGGCGCCGTTCACGCCAATAAGGATGTGAACCTCTCCGTCGAGCGCGGCACCATCCACGGCATCGTTGGCGAGAACGGCGCGGGCAAGTCGACGCTCATGTCGATCCTGTACGGGTTCTACGAGGCCGATTCCGGCGAGGTTCGGGTGAACGGCAAGCCCATTGTCATCCGCACACCCAATGACGCCATCCATGCCGGCATCGGCATGGTGCACCAGCATTTCATGCTGGTGGAGCCCCTGAGCGTGGTCGAGAATGTGATGCTCGGCGCCGAGGGCGGCGCCATGCTGCGGGTGGGCGAGGCCAAGGTGCGCGCGGAGCTGGCCCGGCTGGCAAAAGATTACGGCCTCGAAATCGATGTGGACGCCACGGTCGGGGACCTCTCCGTTGGCCTGCAGCAGCGCGTCGAGATTCTGAAGGCCCTCTATCGCGGCGCGGACATCCTCATTCTCGACGAGCCCACTGCCGTGCTCACGCCGGCCGAGGCCGATGCCCTGTTCGGTCTGCTGCGCTCCCTGAAGGAGCAGGGCAAGACCGTCATCCTCATCACCCATAAGCTGCGCGAGATCATGGCGATCACGGATCGCGTCTCAGTCATGCGCCGCGGCGAGATGGTGGCAACTGTTGAGACCGCCAATACCTCGCCGCCGGAACTGGCCGAGCTGATGGTGGGGCGGCGCGTGCTCCTGCGCGTGGAGAAGGCCGAGAAGACACCCGGCGCGCCGCTGCTCGAGGTCGACAACCTCTCCGTTGTCGATTCCCGCGGCGTACTGCGTGTGGCCAACGCCTCCTTCACCGTTCGCGCCGGCGAGATCGTCGGTATCGCGGGTGTCGCCGGCAATGGTCAGAGCGAATTGCTGGAAGCGATCGCGGGCATGCGCCAACCGGTGCTCGGCTCGCTTCGCCTTGAAGGCAAAGCCATCCATTCCAGCGAGCACAACCCACACCGCATGCGCCAGCTCGGCCTGCTGCACGTGCCGGAGGATCGCCTGCGTACAGGGCTTGTGCCTGCATTCCCGGCCTTCGAGAGCGCCATTCTCGGCTTCAGCGACGAGCCCCATCTCGGCCGCGGCCCCATCCTCGATCATGACCGTCTCATCGAGGATCTCGCAAAGAAGATGGAGCAGTACGATGTGCGCCCGCCCGCGCCGCGGCTGAAATCGTCAAAGTTCTCCGGAGGCAACCAGCAGAAGATCGTGCTGGCGCGCGAGATCGAGCGCAACCCCAAGGTGCTGCTCGTGGGCCAGCCGACCCGCGGCGTCGATATCGGGGCCATCGAGTTCATCCATCGCCGCCTGATCACCCTGCGGGACGCAGGCGTTGCCATCCTGCTCGTGTCGGTGGAACTGGACGAGATCATGAACCTCTCCGACCGTATCCTCACCATGTGCGGCGGCAAGATCACCGGCGAACGCAAAGCATCCCAGACCAACGAGCAGGAGCTCGGCCTGCTCATGGCCGGCGTCGTGGACGAGGCCGCGTGATGCAGCCGCGATTGACCCTTGTCACCCTTGGCGTCGCGGATCTCGCAAAGTCCCGCGCCTTCTACGAGGCCTGGGGCTGGAAAGCCTCGTCGGCCAGCCAGCCCAGCGTCGCGTTTTATCAGGCAAACGGCCTGGCGCTCGCTCTCTTCGGTCGTGCCGATCTCGCCAAGGATGCCGGCGTCGAGGACAAGCCCACCGGCTTTGCGGCCATCACGCTCGCCTACAACGCCCGCTCCAAGCAGGAGGCCGATGACGTTTATGCTCTGGCCGTGAGGGCGGGCGCGCAACCGGTCAAGCCGCTGCAGGATGTTTTCTGGGGCGGCTATTCGGGCTATTTCGCCGATCCTGACGGACACCTCTGGGAAGTTGCCTGGAACCCATCCTTTCCTCTCGATGAGCAGGGCCACATGTTCCTGCCGGATGCTTAAGACGTGAGTGCTCCTCTCGACCTGCCCAGATGGGCCGATACGGTTCTCGTGCCCGCCATCTCCGTCGTGGCGGCTTTTCTCGTTGCCGGCCTCGTGGTGCTTGCCATCGGTGAGAACCCGCTGACAGCCACGCGCTGGCTGCTCCAGGGCAGCCTCGGCACCGGGGAGGGGCTCGGCTTCACCCTGTTCTACATGACCGACTTCATCTTCGTCGGGCTCGCTGTTGCGGTCGCGTATCATGCCGGACTGTTCAACATCGGCGGTGAGGGACAGGCGACGCTGGCGGGCCTCGGCATCGCGCTGGTGCTCAACAACCTCACCTTCCTGCCGGGCTTCCTGCTCATCCCGCTCGGCATCCTGGGTGCTGCGGCCTTCGGTGCCCTATGGGCTGCCATTCCGGGCTATCTGCAGGCGAAGCGCGGCAGCCACATCGTCATCACGACGATCATGTTCAACTGGCTCGCCAGCGTGCTGCTTGTGTACCTGCTCGTGAATGTGCTGCGCGAGCCGCAATCCATGAACCCGGAAACGCGCGCTTTCCCCGAGCAATCATACATCCCGTTCATGCACGACGTCTTCGCCGCCTTCGGGGTCGAGATTCCGACCTCTCAGCTCAATCTCACGCTGGTGCTGGCGCTGGCTTCCGCCTATTTCGTCTGGCTCCTCATCTATCGCTCGCGTCTCGGCTATGCGATCCGCGTCGTCGGATCGAACCCGAGTGCCGCGGTCTATGCCGGCATCTCGCCCGCGCGCATCATCATCATCGCCATGGTGCTCTCCGGAGCACTGGCGGGTGGCCTCGCGGTCAACGAACTCATGGGCTACCAGCACCGCCTGCTGCTCGAGTTCACCTCCGGTTATGGCTTCGTCGGCATCGCGGTGGCACTCATGGGCCGCGCGCATCCGGTAGGCATCATCCTCGCTTCACTGCTGTTCGGCATCCTCTATCAGGGCGGCGCGGAACTCGCCTTCGAGCAGCCGGCCATCACCCGCGACATGGTGGTGGTCATCGGCGGCATCATCATCCTGTTCGCAGGCGCGCTCGACGGATTGTTCCGGCGCCTCGTGGCGCATCTGTTCGCGCGTCAGAAGCTGGCGAGGGCTTGAGTCATGGATCTCGGCATTCTCGTCACCATCTTCGACTCGGCCCTGCGGCTCTCGATCCCGCTGCTCGCGGCCTGCCTTGCCGGCCTCTGGTCCGAACGTTCGGGCGTGGTGGATATCGGCCTTGAGGGCAAGATGCTGGTGGCGGCCTTCGCAGGCGCTGCCGGTGCCTATGCACTGGGCTCCGCCTGGGCCGGCCTTCTGGTCGGCATCGCGGCTTCCGTGACCATCGGGCTGGTTCACGGCTTTGCCTCCATCAGCCAACGCGGCAACCAGATCGTCTCCGGCGTGGCCATCAACATGCTGGCCGCGGGTCTCACGGCCATCGTGGGCAATGCCTGGTACGGGCAGGGCGGGCGCACGCCGCCGCTGGAGGGCGATCAGCGCTTCGGCAGCGTTCTCTTCGGCCATTCGGCTCTCGTCTACGTGGTGCTGCTTGCCGTGCCGGTGACGTGGTTCGTTCTCGGACGCACCCGCTTCGGCCTTCGCCTGCGCGCCGTCGGCGAGAACCCGGCTGCGGTCGACACCGCCGGCATTTCGGTGACGGGGCTGCGTTACACTGCCGTCATCATCGCGGGCGTCCTGTGCGGGCTTGCAGGGGCGTATCTGTCGGTCGGACAGGCGGCGGGCTTCCTGCCCAACATGACGGCAGGGCGCGGCTTTATTGCTCTCGCGGCCCTGATCTTCGCCAAGTGGCGCGCATGGCCGGCCCTTGGTGCGTGCTTCCTGTTCGGGCTGCTCGATGCCAGCGCCAACCAGCTGCAGGGCCTGTCGCTGCCCGGCATCGGCGAGGTGCCGGTGCAGGCCATCCAGGCGATGCCCTATCTCATGACGGTCATCCTGCTCGCCGGCGTGATCGGCAAGGCAATCCCGCCGCGCGCGTCCGGCGTGCCCTATGTAAAGGAGCGCTGATCATGGCATCATTGGATACTTTGTTCGAAACGGCGAAGGCGATCCAGACCAAGGCCTATGCGCCTTATTCCCGCTTCAAGGTCGGTGCTGCGATTGCAACACCGGACGGCCAGGTCTTCACCGGCTGCAACGTGGAGAACGCCGCCTATCCGGTGGGCTCCTGCGCGGAGGCCGGCGCCATCTCGGCCATGATTGCCGGCGGCGAGAGCCGCATCGCGCAGATCGTCGTGATGGGCGAGGGCGAGCACCTCGTCACGCCCTGCGGCGGTTGCCGCCAGCGCATCCGCGAGTTCGCCGCGCCCGAAACGCCGATCCACATTGCCGGTCCCGAGGGCATCCGCAAGAGCTTTACCCTCGATGAGCTGTTGCCCTTCTCCTTCGGTCCCGACAATCTGACCGACCGGTAGAACGAGCTGATTGCTTTAATGAAAGGAAGGCCTTGCGATTCAAGGCCTGAGATGACGATGCAGCAGATGATTCAAGAAGCGGCCGCCTTCGTGCGCAGCCGCGGCTTCGACGGCCATTTCGATGCAGCCTTCGTGCTCGGCACGGGACTCGGGCCTCTGGTCGACGAGGTGAGCGATGGGTTAAGCCTCCCTTACGCGGAGGTCCCTCACTTCCCGAAAAGCGGGGTCTCCGGCCATGCGGGCAAGCTTGTTGCCGGCACGCTCGAAGGCAAGCGCGTTCTGCTGTTCCAGGGCCGCGCGCATTACTACGAGACGGGTGATGCGGGCGCGATGCGCCTGCCTGTGGCCTTCGTGAAGGAGCTTGGCATTCCGGTGCTGGTCGCCACCAACGCCGCCGGTTCCGTTCGCGCCGACATACGGCCTGGGAGCCTTGTGGCCATCAACGATCACCTCAATCTCTCGGGTACCAACCCGCTGCTGCGGGATCATACCGAAGGCCGTTTCGTGTCGCTCACGGGCGCTTACGACGAGGGCTTGCGCCAGACGCTGCAGCGTGCCGCGCAGAAGACCGGAATCGATTTGCCGGAGGGCGTCTATGCCTGGCTGTCAGGACCGAGCTTCGAGACGCCGGCCGAGATCAAGATGGTGCAGATCCTCGGCGGTGATCTCGTCGGCATGTCCACCGTGCCGGAGGTAATCCTCGCGCGCTATTACGGCCTGAAGGTCGCGGCGATTTCCGTGGTTACAAATCTTGCTGCCGGGATCGAAGGCGCATCGCCTTCACACCAGGAAACCAAGGACACGGCTGCGGAAGCCTCCGAGAAGTTCAAGCGTCTCATTCGATCCTTCGTTGCGGAGCTCTCCCATGTCTGATGCGGACATTGCCCTGCGCGCTCTGCGCAGCCTCGATCTTACCGACCTGACGGAGACCTGCACCGATCATGCCATCGATGCGCTCTGCAAGAAGGCGCTCGACCCGCGCGGGCCGGTGGCGGCCGTGTGCGTATGGCCGCAATTCGTGAAGCGTTCCCGGGAGAACCTCAAGGGCTCGTCCGTACGTATTGCCACGGTGGTGAACTTCCCGGCCGGTGGCGAGGATGTGAGCCGCGTCACGGACGATACGCAGGAAGCGCTCTCCGACGGCGCCAATGAAATCGATCTCGTCATCCCCTATGACGCCGTGCGCCGCGGCGATCTCGCGGCTGCGACCGAGATGGTGGAAGCCGTGCGCGAACTCGTCGACGGCGAACGTCTGCTGAAGGTCATCCTGGAAACAGGGGAGCTGAAGGATGAACAGCTGATCGAGACGGCAAGCCGCATTGCCATCGGGGCCGGTGCCGACTTCATCAAGACCTCCACGGGCAAGACGCCGGTTTCCGCCACGCCGGAAGCCGCCGAGATCATGCTCAATGCCATCAAGGCCTCGGGAAAGCCTGTCGGCCTCAAGCCCTCCGGCGGCATTCGCACCGTGGATGATGCGAAGACTTATCTCGATCTCGCCGATCGCATCATGGGCCCTGGCTGGGCCACGCCGCGGACCTTCCGCATCGGCGCGAGCAGCGTCTACGACACCTTGATCGCCGCCATCGAAGGACGGGCGGGCACAGCCGCCACCGGAGCCTACTAGCATGAGCCTTCTTCCGCAGGAAATCATCCGCCGCAAGCGCGACGGCGGCGCGCTCGATGCGGAGCATATCGAGCATTTCATCGAAGGTATGACTGCAGGGCGCGTTACCGAGGGCCAGGCGGCGTCCTTCGCCATGGCGATCTTTTTCCGCGGCCTCTCGGTGCCGGAGCGCGTGGCGCTCACACGCGCCATGATGAACTCAGGGACAGTGCTCACCTGGGATCTGCCGGGACCAGTGCTCGACAAGCATTCCACCGGCGGCGTCGGCGACACGGTGAGCCTCGCGCTCGGCCCGGCGGTCGCAGCCTGCGGTGGCTATGTGCCGATGATCTCCGGCCGCGGCCTTGGTCATACAGGCGGTACGCTCGACAAGTTCGATTCCATTCCCGGCTATGTCACGCAGCCCGATCTTGACACGTTCCGCCGTGTCACGCGCGCCGTCGGTTGCGCCATCATCGGCCAGACGGCCGATCTCGCGCCGGCCGACAAGCGCCTCTACGCCATCCGCGACGTGACGGCGACCGTGGAATCGATCGATCTCATCACCGCGTCGATCCTATCGAAGAAGCTGTCTGCGGGTCTCCAGGGCCTCGTGATGGACGTGAAGTTCGGCTCTGGCGCCTTCATGGACAATGCCGAGGATGCGCGGAAGCTCGCCGAGAGTCTCGTGCTGGTCGCCAATGGCGCGGGTCTACCCACAAGCGCACTGCTGACCGACATGAACGAACCGCTGGCATCCGCCGCCGGGAATGCGGTTGAGATGGCCTATGCGGTCGATTACCTGACAGGCCGCCGCCGCGAGAAGCGCTTCCACGAAGTGACCGTGGAACTCTCCGCCGAGATGCTGGTGCTCGGCAAGCTCGCCGCTGGCATTGATGAAGCGCGTGCGAAGATCGAAAATGCGATTTCGTCAGGAAAGGCGGCGGAGGTTTTCCAGCGCATGGTGTCCGCTCTTGGAGGCCCTGCCGATTTTCTCGACAATCACGAGAAGCATCTGCAGGCAGCGCCCATCGTTCGTCCCGTTCATGCGGAGCGCTCGGGTATCGTGCAGAGCATCGGCACGCGCGACGTGGGTGTGGCCGTCGTGGCGCTCGGCGGTGGCCGCACGCGCCCGCAGGATCCGATCGATCATGCGGTGGGTCTCATGAGCCTCGCAGCCATCGGTGAGACGGTCGATGCCTCGCGTCCACTCGCCATTGTGCATGCGCGCAGCGAAGACGCAGCCGAGGCAGCCGCTCGCGCCGTGCGCGCTGCCTATGCTGTCGGGGATGCAAAGGTCTCGTCAGGTCCGAGCATCCTCGAGCGCATCGGAGCCACAGCATGAGCCTTCTCGTTGCCGTTACCTGGCAGACACAGCCCTGGGTCGAGCGCTTCAAGCGCTTCCTGCCGGATCGCGACATCGTCGTGCTGGGCGAAGATTTCGACAAGAGCGCCGTTCGCTATGTGGCGACCTGGGGTCCGAAGCCGGGAAGTCTCTCTGGGTTGCCTAAGCTCGAAGCGATCTTTTCGCTGGGTGCCGGCGTCGATCACCTGATGAGCTATCCCGACCTGCCGGATGTGCCGATCGTGCGGGTGGCGCAGGACGATCTCACCCATCGCATGAGCGAATACACGGTGCTGCACTGCCTCATGTATCTGCGCGATCAGCGCCGCTTCGACGAGGACCAGAATGCGAAACGTTGGAAGCCCGATCGCGCACCGCCGATTGCTGGCGACGTGCGCGTCGGCATCATGGGCTTTGGCGTGCTGGGGCAGGATTCCGCGCGCAAGCTGAAGATGATGGGCTTCGATGTGGCCGGCTGGAGCCGCACGGCGAAGGATGTGAAAGGCTTCCAGGTCTATGCGGGCGAGGAGGGTCTGACGCCGTTCCTGAACCGCACGGACATCCTGATCGCCCTCATGCCGCTTACGCCTGAAACGGAAGGCATGCTCAACCGCTCCCTATTCGCGAAGCTCGCCCGCGATGGCAGGCTCGGCGGGCCGATCCTGATCAATGCGGGGCGCGGCAAGCTGCAAGTGGAAGCGGATATTCTCGCTTGCCTCGATGACGGCACATTGAGCGCCGCAACCCTCGACGTGTTCGAGACCGAGCCGCTGCCGGAGTACTCACCACTCTGGACGCACCCGCGCGTGACTGTCACGCCGCACAATTCGGCGACCAGCGAGCCGGACGCGACGGCGCGCTACATCGCGCAGCAGATTCGGCGCTATGAAGCGGGTGAACCGTTCGAGGCCGTGGTGGATAAAAGCCGAGGGTATTGAGGCGCGATCCTCTGAGAGGAGCTTTTGGATGCTGAAAGGCTCATGCGCCTGCGAGCAGGTCCGCTACGAGATCAGAGGTCAACTCCACGGCCCAGTCACGTACTGCCATTGCTGGCGGTGCCGCAAGCATTCAGGGTCGAGCTTCGGTACGACTGCCGGCCTTGATGCAGATGCGCTGATCTTTGTCGCTGGTGAGGATTTGCTGCGCAGCTGGCAATCGAGCCCAGGTGTCCAACGTTTCTTCGCGGCCTGTTGCGGCTCACCTATCTATAAGCGTGATGAGGCGGATCCGGATGTGCTCGGATTTCGGCTGGGCACGCTCGATTCCGATCCGTCTATGAAAGCCGGTATGCACTATCATGTCGGCTCCAAGGCCCCTTGGGTCGAGATCACGGATGCGTTGCCTCAGGAAGCCGAAGGAGTACCCTTCGGCCAGCGCGATTGATGGCGCGGCTGTTCGCTTACAGCCGCTTGATCGCGCTGATCGGCCCGTAGCTTCCCAGGCGGATGCGTTGTTCCGCTACTGCCAGCGGCTCGATCATCACCGTCATGCTGTGGCCGGTGGCGTGGATGAAGTTCGTCTCGTCCATCATCAGGCCCACATGGCCCTTCCAGAACACGAGATCGCCTCGTTGCAAGCCGCTCAAGCTCGGCGTCACGTCGACAGCTGTTCCGAGTTCGCGCTCCTGCATGTCGCTGTCACGCGGAGCCTTGATCCCGGCGGCCGTCAGCGCCGTCTGAGCAAGGCCCGAGCAGTCGATGCCGAGGCTCGTCTTGCCGCCCCAGAGATAGGGCGTGTGCAGGAAGCGCTCGGCAATAGCGACGTAATCAGCCTCGACTGCATCGAGGCCGCTTAAGTGAGCGGCGAAGACCCAGCCGCCGGTGGCAAGCCGTGCATAGTCGCCTTCCGTTTCTGTCACCGAGACCTTGGAGTTCAAGGTCAGGTAGCTCTGATAGGGCAGCTTCGGGTTCGGTCCCGGATAGATGAAGGTGCGGATGGCCCGCACCTTATGGGTCGGTTCCGCTCCGGCCTCGCCCAAGGCTTCGCTCGGCAGGTAGCCCACATAGCCGTCTTCATGCAGCTGCACCCAGGCCCAGCCCTCGTGCTCGTCATAGACGGTCACGCTTTCCCCGAAGATCGCCTGTGTGTCCACGGGCGCTTCGCGGGAAGGGTGGCGGTGCAGGGGCGAGAAGGTCGTGATGACGCGCTTGACCGTGCCGGTTGTGAACCGCTCGGCCTCCACCTGCCCGCGCAGGCGCTCATCGGCGAGATCCGCGCGGACGGGCGTTATGCGGCGGTCGAGACTCATCGGGGCAGCTCCTGAACGATCATTTTGTCTTTTACTCTTCTCAAGGCTTTGCCGCCATCCATTCAAGCGCCGTAGCGCTCCTTCAGGAGAGCATACATCAGCCGCGCCGCCTGAACTTCGCCGCCTTCGGGGCGTCCCGGCTTGGTGGCGTTGTTCCAGGCGAAGATGTCGAAATGCACATGGGCCTTCGCGGCCTCCACGAAGCGGCGCAGGAAGAGAGCCGCGGTGATCGAGCCGCCCATCGGTCCGCCGGTATTGTTCATGTCGGCGAATTTTGAATCGAGTTGGGCTTGGTAAGGATACCAGAGCGGCAGGCGCCAGACGGGATCGTTTTCCGCCGTGCCGTGGCGGGCGATGTCGGCGGCAAGCGCATCGTCATCGGTGTAGAAGGGCGGCAGTTCGAGGCCGAGCGCCACGCGGGCGGCGCCTGTGAGCGTGGCGAAATCGACGAGGAGATCGGGGCTTTCCTCGTCGGCGAGTGCAAGGGCATCAGCCAGGATGAGTCGGCCTTCCGCATCCGTGTTGCCGATCTCGACCGAGATGCCTTTGCGGCTCGGCAGGATGTCGCCGGGACGGAAGGCGTTGCTGGAGATCGCGTTTTCGACGGCAGGGATCAGCACGCGCAGGCGCACGGGCAGCTTGGCGCCCATGATCATATCGGCAAGCGCCAGCGTGGCTGCCGCACCGCCCATATCCTTGCGCATGAGCAGCATGGAGGAGGCGGGCTTGATGTCGAGGCCGCCGGTGTCGAACGCGACTCCTTTACCCACGAGGGTAACACGTGGAGCGCTCGCATCACCCCAGGTGAAGTCGATGAGGCGTGGTGGCGTGATGGACGCGCGGCCGACCGCGTGGATCATCGGGAAGTTCTGCTTGAGCAGATCGTCGCCCACGATGCTGGTGAAGGAGGCACCATGGCGCTCCGCGAGCTGCCGCGCCGCCGCCTCGATGCCGTCAGGGCTGAGATCGTTGGTGGGCGTGTTCACGAGATCACGGCTTGCAACAACGGCATCCGCGATGCGCGACACGTCCTCCGCATCGACGCCGTTCGGCACCACGAGGCGCACGGCCTTCTCGCTGCGCTTGCGGTAGCGGCCAAAGCTGTAGGTGCCGAGTAGCCAGGCGACCGTGGCGAGCGTCGGGTTCGGTGCTTCCGTCTCGAAACGATAGACACCCTCCGGCAGCAGCGTCGAGAGCTTACCGGGAAGGAAGGGGTCGCTCTGCTTGGCATCCGCTCCGTTGATGCCGAAAGCGACGCCGAAAAGCTCTCCATTGGCATCCGGCAGGAGGCAATGGCTGCCCGCCTTGCCCGCAAATCCTTGCGCCTTCGCGAAGCCTTGGGCCATCTGCGGAAGCTGCCCCGCGACGTCCGGCCATGTTTGCTCGGTCACGAGCCAGATGGGCCTGGAGGCTTCATTCGCAGGGGCGAGAAGGGGATGAGGCATGGAGGGGACCTAGACAGTTAAAGATGATGCTTGGATGAGTTTTAAGGGTGAAAAGAAGCGATGTCATCCCGGACGGAGCGTTAGCGGAGATCCGGGATCCCATGACGGGACTGCGCGGGAGCCTCAACATTGTCATTCCCGCGTAGGCGGGAATCCATAACCGCTGACAATTTTCATTCTGCACTGTTGGTGTTTATGGATTCCGGGCTCCGCTTGCGCGGCCCCGGAATGACAGTGCCCTATCCTGAAAGCGATCCCGGATCGGCTCTGCCGTCCGGGATGACGATTGTGGCTCACCCCAATGCATGCTGCCGCACGATCCGGGCCAGACCTGCAATCAGCGCCTGCTGCGTATCCTTGATCTCTGCCTTGATGCCATGCCGCTTGAGCGCGTGGACGTAGAGCTCCGCGCGCTCCGGCGCGGCTAGGATCGTCACGGAATCAGGGCGGCCGAACTGGGACAGCGCCCCGTTGATCTCGTCGCCCGTGAGCAGGCCCGAGAGATAGGGCGCAAGCAGGCTGCTGTGCATGCGGTTGGACACGACCGACGCGCGGGCGCTGAACAGGAGATGCAGCAGGCCGACGCGGGCTTCACCGGCGTTGCGCTCGGCGGCCTCGAGACCGAGGTCGAAACCTTTGGGATCCTCAGGCTGCGTCGCCGGGCGGCCGATCATGGAATGCTCGCGCAGCAGCGCGTACATCTCGCCGGTCATGTAGGTGGCGAAGCGCTCGATGCGGCCGCCTCGCATCAGAATCCATTTGGGATGCGTACCGGCCGAGCAGATCAGCCCGTCCTCAACGCCGGCGCCGAGAACCAAGGTTTCTTCGCCGCGCATCACGTCAGCAGCGCCGGGGGCAGGCTCGCAGAAAAGACCCGGAATGATATGGCCCTTGCGGCCGTTCTCCAAATCCACCGGCACGAGCGCCTGGGCGATTTCGGCAGGGCCCGCCGGGCAGGTGGCGTAGGGGGCCTCGACCCAGCCCTCGCGGCTGCCGACCATGCCGACGAGCAGCACCGGGGCGTCGGGCTCGGCCTGAAGCCATGGTCCGCATTGACGCAAGAACACGTCGCGATGCTGGCCCTTTTGCAGAGCCGAGACGCCCTCGTCGGACGAGACCTGATCGAGAACGGTTTCATTCTCGATCAGATAGCCGCGAAAGCGGGTCGTTCCCCAGTCGGCGACGATGAAGCGCAAGGTTGATAACCCCTGTTGGACGAGATGAGGGGATAAGTCGCCCGGGCTCTAGCGCGTTCCGTACATGCGGTCGCCGGCATCGCCCAGGCCCGGCACGATATAGCCGTGATCGTTCAGGCGCTCGTCGATGGCAGCCGTCCAGATATGCACGTCCGGATGCGCGCTGCGCAGGCGCTCGATGCCCTCGGGCGCAGCCAGCAGACAGACGAAGCGCAGGTCCTTGGCACCGCGTTCCTTCAGGCGCTCGATGGCAGCCACGGCCGAATTGGCAGTGGCGAGCATCGGGTCGAGCACCAGCACCATGCGGTCGGCCAGATCCGATGGAGCCTTGAAGTAGTATTCCACCGCCTGGAGCGATTCCGGGTCGCGGTAGAGGCCGATATGAGCCACGCGCGCGGCAGGCACGAGGGTGAGCATGCCGTCGAGAAAGCCGACGCCGGCGCGCAGGATGGGCGCCAGCACCAGCTTCTTGCCGGCAATCTGCGCGCCTTCCATGGTGGTCATCGGCGTCTCGATCTGGATGCGCTCGATCGGCAGGTCGCGGGTCACCTCGTAGCAGAGGAGCATGCCGATCTCGTTGAGGAGCTGGCGGAAGCCCTTCGTCGAGCGTTCCTTGTCCCGCATCAGGGTCAGCTTGTGCTGAACCAGCGGATGATCGACCACGGTGACGCCCTGCATGTTTCTTCCCTCTTTGATCGTCGTATGCTGATTCATTAAAACACGGTCCCGTCACTGATCACGCTGAGAGGAGGCGAGCCGTCGCCGCGCTTCTCCTTCGCCAGCCGCCGCCCCGTGGCCCAGGTGCCGCCTTCGAGCGCCTTGGCCAGGGGAAAGTCCTCTGCGGCAAATCCTAGCCTTGCGCGGATCGGATCGGCAATGCGGTCGAGAAGGGCAACCGTCAAGGCCCGCCACTCCACGACGAGCTGCGAATCCACCGCATGGGCGCGGTCTGCGTCGGCTGCATCCTTCAAGGCGATGACGCCGGTGTCGAGGAACAGTCCGCCGTTGCGGTATTCCGGCAGGCCTGTGAGACCATCGATCTCGACCACGGTGAAACCCGCCCATTCAAGCGGCTCGATGAGCGAATAGGAGAGCCATTGGGAGAGCTTGTGGAAGGGCACGAGCCCCTTCGTGGCGTCCTTAACCTCGACCAGAGGATGGCGCCATGTGTCGCCGAGATCGATGCCGCCAAGCGTAATGCGGCCGGGCCAGATCGGGCCGAGATGGGCGAGTAGCGCCTCGAGGATTGCCGTTGCCTTGATGCGCTCGCCGTCGGCCGTCGCGGCGATGACATCGAAGAGACCGCCGGGCCGGGGATCGTCCACCTGCCCGAAGATATCGGGGTTTGTTGCGACCACGCGGCCGAGCCGGTTGAGGAGCGCGGCGCGGCCCTCCAGACCAACGAGTGGGTTGTCGGCAGAAACCTGGAAGCCTTCAGCCAGGTCCTCGGGCGTCAGCGTCATCAGCACGTCCGCGTCGACGCGGAAGGGATCTTCAGGATTGCTCGAAAAGGCGCCGCTCACGAACATGTCGAAGCTCGCCACCGCGAGCCCTTCCGAGCGGATATAAGTCTCGCCCGTGCGGCCTTCCTCGTAGCGCCACTGCGCGCCGGCGCCTGCATCGAGCAGTACGGACACGATGGCGAGATCGAAGGCCGAGCGGGCCATGTCGGCGGCTTTTTCCCAAGGGGCGCCGTGCATCACCGCGCCCCAGCGCTCATGCCCCCCGGCGGAGAAATGGCGCCAGCGGGCGTGGAACGGAATGTCCAGCGATGGATAAGCCTCCCGGATCGTCTTCACTACCTCGTCGGCGCAAGGCTCGATCCGCGCGAGATCGACCGTGAAGTGCTGGAGACGGCCTTCGAGACCCGCCTGCAGAAGCTGATGCGACCGCTCCCGCACCGCGGCGGCGGAGAGAAGGCTTCGGGCGGCTTTGGTGTCAGGCTGGTCGGTCACTCAGGGCTCCGATGATCTCAGGCTTAAGATGCGATAGCACAGACTTGAGGCAACACATCATCTGCGGACAGGGCGGCTTGGGATAAGGTTAAAAACGAAGCGGGCACCGGCGGCAAGCCGGCACCCGCTTCGGGATCCTGCACGTCAGAAGCGTTCGAGGTCGCGGCCCTTCACCTGATCCAGGGCCGACGCGTCCGGCGCTCCCTCGGGAGTGTAGTAGCCGGCTGCCTTCTTGGCTTCGATCTCGACTTGAGCATCCGGCGGCACCAGCTCGGCTGGAATCGGCACCCGCTCCACCACCTCGATGCCGGAGCCGGTGATGGCATCGTACTTCATGTTCGACATGGACATGAGCCGGTCGATGCGCTGGATGCCGAGCCAGTGCAGCACGTCGGGCATGAGCTGCTGGAAGCGCGCATCCTGCACGCCGGCCACGCATTCGGTGCGTTCGAAGTATGTGGAGGCCTGGTCGCCGCCCTCCTGCCGCTTGCGCGCATTGTAGACGAGGAACTTGGTGACCTCGCCGAGCGCACGGCCTTCCTTACGGTTATAGGCGATCACGCCCACACCGCCGCTTTGCGCTTCCCTGACGCATTCCTCAATGCCATGCACGAGATAAGGCCTGCAGGTGCAGATGTCGGAGCCGAACACGTCGGAGCCGTTGCACTCGTCGTGCACCCGGCAGGCGATGCGGGTTTTCGGATCGCTCAGGCGCGACACGTCGCCCACCACATAGACGGTAATGTTGCCGATGGGCGGCAGGAACACGCTCATGTCGGGGCGCGTGACCAGCTCCGGGAACATGCCGCCGGTCTGCTCGAACAGGGTGCGCCGCAACTCGCCTTCCGAGCAGCCGAAACGCTCGGCGATGCCGGGCAGGTACCACACCGGATCGACCGCGATCTTGGTGACCGAGATGTCGCCGGATTCATGCAGGAAACCGCCATCGGCATGCAAGCGCTTCGCCCCCATGGCCGAGAGGATCTCCGGCATGTTGAGGCGGGCCTTGGTGACCGCGATGCTGGGGCGGATATCGACGCCGCCCGCAATGTCGTTCTGGAAGATCTGGCCGACCATGTGCCCCCAGGGGTCGAGGGACACGATCTTGCCCGGATCGAACCATTGCGGATGCGGGCCGATCTCAGCGGTCGGATGGGTGTTGTGAAGATCTGGCCGCGACAGGGGGTTCATAGCCCGGGCCGAGATGGCGAGCGCCCGATAGAGGGAGTAGGAGCCGCCATGGGCACCGATCACGTTGCGGTCGGCCGGATTGGTGACGCTGCCGATGATCGGTCCGCGCTCTTGCGGATCCTTGGCCCCCCACTTGATCGGATGTTTGATGGTGCCGGTGTTCGGCTCGGGATGGGAGGTGAGCCGGATATGCGTCGAGCGGTTGGGCGAGCTCATGAACAATCTTCCACGCGAGAACGGGAAGACTCCCTCGACCGATCGCCGGAGAGCCTCCATACGATCTATGAGAGACTGATCTAAAGTTGCGGGGCCGTCAATGGCATAGGGGTATGGCCAAGGTGGTCATCCCGGACGGAGCGTCAGCGCAGATCCGGGATCGCTTTCAGGATAGGGCGCTATTCTCGTCCCGCGATCCCGGATCGGCTTTGCCGTCCGGGATGACGTGCCTCTAAAGCCAGGACGTTCCTTTGCCCCTATGGGTAACGCCCACATGCGCCAGCACGCTGGCGCCGATATCGGCAAAGCTCTCCCGGCGGCCGATGGTGCCAAGCTTCAACCCGGAGCCGAAGCTCAGGATCGGCACGTGCTCGCGGGTGTGATCCGTGCCGCGCCAGGAGGGGTCGTTACCGTGGTCGGCGGTGATGATGACGATGTCGCCGTCCCGGAGGGCAGCCTCGATTTCCGGGATGCGCCGGTCGAAAGCCTCAAGCGCTGCCGCATAGCCGGGAATGTCGCGGCGGTGGCCGAACTCGCTGTCGAAATCCACCAGATTGGCGAAGACGAAACCACCGTCGGGCAGATCCTGCATCGCTTCGAGGGCTGCCGACAGGCAGGCGTCGTTGCCGTTCGGCTTGATCTCCTGCCCCGTGCCGCGATGGGCGAAGATGTCGCCGATCTTGCCGACCGTGACGACCCGTCGACCTGCCTTGGTCAGCGTATCGAGGGTAGTGTCGGACGGTGGCGGCGTGGCAAAATCCTTGCGGTTGCCGGTGCGCTTGAAGCCGGTTTCGGGCGAGCCCACGAAGGGGCGGGCGATCACGCGGCCGATCTTGTATTCGTCGCAGAGCTCGCGCCCGATCCGGCACAGTTCGTAGAGCCGTTCCAGCCCGAAGCTTTCCTCGTGGGCGGCGATCTGCAGTACGCTGTCGACCGAGGTGTAGACAATGGGCTTGCCGGTGCGCATGTGCTCCGCGCCGAACTCATCGATCACGGTGGTGCCGGAAGCGTGCATGTCGCCCAGAATGCCGGGCAGGCTGCCGCGCTCGATGAGCGCCGTCGTCAGTGCCTCGGGAAAGGTCGGGATCGTATTGGGGAAATAGCCCCAGTCGAAGGTCACCGGCACGCCGGCGATTTCCCAATGGCCCGAGGGCGTATCCTTGCCCTTGGAGGTCTCGACGCCGTAGCCCCACGCGCCTTTCAGCGGCCCCTGCGGGGCAAGGCCCGGCGGCACGCGCCCCGTCGAGGCCTCGCAGGCGAGCCCGAGGCCAAGAGCCGTCATATGCGGCAGATGAAGCTGTCCCTGGCGCAGACCCGCCTGATCGCCACGCCCCTCGGCGCAGGCCTCCGCGATGTGCCCGACCGTGTCGGCACCCACATCGCCATAGGCGTCGGCATCCTTCGCTCCGCCGATGCCGACGGAATCAAGCACGATGAGAAGAGCGCGGGGCATCGATGGCTGGTCCTTCACGTCACGGGAATCATGACTGATACGGCATTACGGCGAAAGATGCGATGGTCCGTGATGATGGGGGTGCCCCCCATGATTGTGCCCCTCATGAGCATGATCGTGATGATCGAGGGGGCATTCGGAGGCGTGCTCCTGAGGCCCTGGCCTGTGGATCTCGATCTGTAGGGTCGTATGACCGATGCCAAAGTGCTCCTTCAGTTCCCGTTGCGCTTCGGCCAGAAAGCGGTCGCCCGGATGCCCATCCGGCATGACGAGATGGGCGGTCAGCGCCGTCTCGCTCGTGCTCACGGCCCAGACGTGCAGGTGATGAACGCGGGCGACCCCGGGCATGCGTTCGAGGGCTTTCCTGACGTCGGGGACCGCGATGTCGCGCGGCACACCCTGAAGCGACAGGGTCAGGGACTGGTTCAGCAAGCCCCAGGTGCTCCAAAGAATCACCGCAGCGATGACGAGGCTCAAGATCGGGTCGATCCAGTCCGCGCCCGTCCAAAGAATGGCAAGACCGCCGAGCACGACGCCGAGCGACACGGCAGCATCCGCCACCATGTGCAGGAAGGCGCCGCGGATGTTGAGATCGTTCTGACCACCCATGAAGAGAAAGGCCGTGAAGCCGTTCACGAGGATGCCGATGCCCGCCAC
Organism: Microvirga soli; assembly: GCF_016734765.1. Lineage (GTDB taxonomy): Bacteria > Pseudomonadota > Alphaproteobacteria > Rhizobiales > Beijerinckiaceae > Microvirga > Microvirga soli. The sequence goes on from NZ_JAERQE010000016.1 coordinate 87,148, forward strand.
GGCCAGCATTGTGACGGCCGCGACAGGCGTGGGCTCGATCAGGCGCCCGATGGATTCCCACACGATTCCGCCGACGGCGACGAGCAGAAGAAGCGCGTTGAAAAGCGCCGCCAGAATGGAGCTGGAGCGCAGCCCATAGGTGAAGCGCTCAGTCGGGCCGCGCCGCGCGAGAAGCGCTGCGCCCCAGGCGATGGCGAGGCCGAGCACATCGCTCAAATTATGGCCGGCATCCGAGAGCAGGGCCATCGAGTCGGCCCAGAATCCATAGCCGGCCTCAACGATCACGAAGCCCAGGTTGAGAACTATGCCGATGGCGAAGGCGCGTCCGTAACCCGCCTGGGGGGCGTGGGAGTGACCGTGATGGGAATGGCTGGACGAATGATGATGCGCAGGCATGGTCGAACCTTGGCGCCCTATTCCCTGACCGCGTTCGAGGCCGCTGTCTCGAGGTTGAAGGCGGCGGCGAACAAGGCCTTGGTGTAGTCGGTGCGGGGCGCGGCGAAGATGCTCTCGGCCGATCCTTCCTCGACGATCTGGCCGTTCTGCATCACCACCACGTGGTTGGCGAGCGCCCGCACCACCTTCAGGTCGTGGCTGATAAACATATAGGCGAGGTCACGCCGCTTCTGCAGGTCGCGCAGCAACTCCACGATCTGCGCCTGCACGGACATGTCGAGGGCCGAGGTCGGCTCGTCGAGCATGATGAACTGCGGCTCCAGCGCCATGGCGCGGGCAATCGCGATGCGCTGCCGCTGGCCGCCGGAGAACTCGTGCGGGTAGCGGTCCATGGTGGCCGGATCCAGGCCCACATCCTGCAGGGCTTTCGCGACCACGTCGCGGCGCTGCGCGTAGGAGAGGGACTTGTCTTGAACGAGCAGGCCTTCCTCGACGATCTCCGCAATCGACATGCGCGGCGAGAGAGAGCCGTAAGGATCCTGAAACACCACCTGAAGGTTCTTGCGCATCGGGCGAATGTCGTTGGCGCGCATGCCGTCGATGCGGTTGCCGAGGAACACGATGGGGCCTTCTGATTGCACGAGGCGCAGGATCGCCAAGCCCAGCGTCGTCTTGCCGGAGCCTGACTCGCCCACCACGCCCACCGTCTCGCCCCGGCGCACCCGCACGGATACGCCGTCCACCGCCTTCACATGACCAACGGTTTTCTGGAAGAAGCCGCGCTTGATCGGAAACCAGACCTTGATCGGTCCGGCCTCGACGATGACCGGCGCATCGGGAGGAACGGGGTTGGCCCGGCCTCGCGGCTCCGCCGCCAGCAGCCGCTGGGTATAGGGATGCTGCGGGTTGCTGAAGACCTCTTCCACCGTTCCGTGCTCGACGATCTTGCCCTTGAACATCACGCAGACCCGGTCGGCGATCTTGCGCACGATGCCCAGATCATGCGTGATGAAGAGCATCGACATGTTGAGCCTGCTCTTCAGTTCGGCGAGAAGTTTTAAGATCTGCGCCTGCACCGTCACGTCGAGAGCGGTTGTGGGCTCGTCGGCGATGAAGAGATCGGGCTCGTTGGCGAGCGCCATGGCGATCATCACACGCTGGCGCTGGCCACCTGAGAGCTGATGCGGATAGGCGCCCAGGCGGCTTTCCGCCTCGCGGATGCCGACGAGCTGCAGAAGCTCCAGCGTGCGAGTGCACGCCTCGCGGTCATTCAGGCCGCGATGCAGCTTCAGGATCTCGCCGACCTGCCGCTCGATGGTGTGGAGCGGGTTGAGGGAGGTCATCGGCTCCTGGAACACCATGGTGATGTCGTTGCCGCGAACTTTCCGCATCTCGTTCTCGTCCGCGGGCATCAGGTCCTTGCCCTTGAACAGGATACGGCCGGACGGATGATGCGCGGATGGATAAGGCAGGAGCTTGAGAACGGACAGCGCCGTGACCGATTTGCCGGAACCGGATTCGCCCACCAGCGCCACCGTCTCGCCCGGCATGACATCGAACGACACGCGGTCGACCGCCAGCATATCGCCCCTGCCTTGGCGGAACGCGACGGAGAGATCCTGAACCGAGAGGAGGGGTTCTGTCATCGAAACGTCTTTCTCGGATCGAAGGCATCACGCACGGCTTCGCCGACGAAGATGAGAAGGCTGAGCATCAGGGCGATCACGAAGAAGCCGGCGAGGCCGAGCCACGGCGCTTGAAGATTGGCCTTGCCCTGCGCCAGCAGCTCGCCCAGCGACGGCGAGCCTGGAGGCAGGCCGAAGCCGAGGAAGTCGAGGGAGGTCAGGGTCGTGATCGAGCCGTTGATGATGAAGGGCATGAAAGTGAGCGTCGCCACCATGGCGTTCGGCAGAAGATGCTTGAACATGATGGTGGCATTGGAGAGGCCCAAGGCGCGGGCCGCGCGCACGTATTCGAAGTTGCGCGCGCGCAGGAATTCGGCGCGCACCACGCCCACCAGCGACACCCAGGAGAACAGCAGCAGGATGCCGAGCAGCACGAAGAAACTCGGCGTGATCACGGCCGAAATGATGATGAGCAGGTAAAGCGACGGGATCGCGGTCCATATCTCGATGAAGCGCTGGAACAGCAGGTCCGTCCAGCCGCCGTAATAGCCCTGCACGGCACCGGCCAGAATGCCGATGATCGACGAGATCCCGGCCAGCGTCAGGCCGAACAGCACCGAGATGCGGAAGCCGTAGATGAGGCGCGCCACCACGTCGCGGCCCTGATCGTCCGTGCCGAGCCAGTTCCACTCGATGTCTCGGCACGCCGTGCCGCCGTTGCGCTCCGCAATCGGCCGGCACTGCTCATCGCTAAGCGTCCAGGTCGGCGGCGCGGGAGCCGGAACGGGAAGGTCGAGGTTGTGCGTGTTGTAGGAGAAGCGGACGGGCGCCCAGATGAGCCATCCGTTGTCCTGGATCTCCTTGGCGATGACGGGATCGCGATAGTCCGTGACGGCCAGGAAGCCGCCGAATTTCTCCTCCGGGTAATTCACGAAAGCCGGGTAGAGCAGCTCGCCCTTGTAGGAGGCGAGGATCGGCTTGTCGTTGGCGATCAGCTCCGCGAACATGCTCAGGACGAACAGGACGAGGAAGATCCAGAACGACCAGTAGCCGCGCCGGTTCGCTTTGAAGTTCTCCCAGCGCCGCCGGTTGAGCGGCGAGAGCTTGATGAAGCCCTGTTTGGGCAGGGGCGGTGCGACGGGCGAGGAGGCCGGGGAGACGACGGGCACGTTCTCGTTCATCTCACGCCTCCCGGGTCTCGAAATCGATCCGTGGATCGATCCAGGTATAGGTGAGGTCGGACACGAGGTTCACCGCGAGGCCGACCAGCGAGAAGATGTAGAGGTTGGCGAAGACCACTGGATAGTCGCGGTTCACGATGGATTCGAAGGAGAGGAGCCCCAGACCATCGAGCGAAAAGATTGTCTCGATGAGGAGCGCGCCGGCGAAGAACGCCCCGATGAAAGCACCGGGAAAGCCCGCGATCACGATGAGCATCGCATTCCGGAACACGTGGCCGTAGAGCACCTGCCGCTCGGACAGGCCCTTCATGCGCGCGGTGAGCACATATTGCTTGCGGATCTCGTCGAGGAAGGAGTTCTTCGTGAGCAGGGTCGAGGTGGCGAAAGCCCCGAGCGCCATGGCCGTGATGGGCAGAACGAGGTGCCAGAAGTAGTCCGCAATCTGCCAGTACCACGGCATCAAGGCCCAGTTCTCGGATGTCAGGCCGCGCAGCGGGAAAAACTGCCAGAACGAGCCGCCGGCAAAGAGCACGATCAGCAGGATCGCGAAAAGAAAACCCGGGATCGCATAGCCGATGATGACGATGGCCGAGGTCCAGATGTCGAAGGTGGAGCCGTCCCGCACCGCTTTCTTGATGCCGAGCGGAATCGAGATGGCGTAGGACAGCAGCGTCATCCAGAGGCCGAGGCTGATCGAGACCGGGAGCTTCTCCTTGATGAGCTCCAGCACGGAGATGTCGCGGAAGTAGCTCTTGCCGAAATCGAAGCGCGCGTAATCCCAGATCATCTTGAGAAAGCGCTCATGGGCGGGCTTGTCGAAGCCGAACTGCGTCTCGAGCTGCTTGATGAATTGCGGGTCCAGCCCCTGCGCACCGCGATACCGGGACGAGGAGGCATCGCCCGCGCCTCCGCCGGGGGATTGACCTCCGCCGGCCATATCGCCGCCTCCGCCGGAGATGCGCGAGGTCGCGCCGGAATCCTGGCCCTGAAGCTGGGCGATGATGCGCTCCACAGGGCCGCCGGGGGCGAACTGCACGAGCACGAAGGAGATGAGCATGATCCCCAGGATGGTGGGGATCATGAGAAGAACGCGACGCGCAATATAGGCCAGCATCAAGCGCCTGCTGCTTGCCGGCCGATGCGGCCGAGATGGGTGTCGTTGAAGCTGGACATATATTTCAAGCCGTATCCCAACATGCGGTCGAACCCGATATGCGCCGCCCAGATGGCAGCGATCCCGAGCAGCATAGAGTGATCGAGGAAAAGACCAAGCCCTGCGAGGAGCGCAGGCCCGAGGGTGGAGTGCAGGGCATTGTACGCCACCGCCCCGAGCCGGGGACCGGCCAAGTAACCTGCAAAGCTCAGGTCGGGGCTGAGGAAAAGAACGGCATAGAGCCACCAGGAGAGGCCGGTAGAGGCGAAGGCCCAGGTGGCCAGGATGAAGAGGGCCAAGCCCTCAAGGCGCAAGAGCAGGCGCGGCATGTCCGCTTCATGGCGTGTCGCAGCAACTGTATCCAAGCCTTATCCTCGCCCGATCCTCTTCGCCTTCTCGGCATCGTACCACCAGGTTCCCGGTGCGCCAGAGCTGAGCTTCGGCTTCGTGGCGGGGCGCGAAAACTGGTCCCAATAGGCGAGCCATTCGCTGGCCCTGTACCACATGGGCACCCAATAATGGCCCGAACGGAGAACCCGGTCCAGGGCGCGGGCCGCGATGGTGAGTTCCTGGCGCGACTTGGCATTGGCAATGGTCTCGATCAGCGCATCGACGGCCGGATCGTTGATCCCGGCGATGTTCTGAGAGCCGGGGCGCTGTCCCGCAGCCGAGCCGTACACTAGCCGCAGGCTGTCGCCAGGCGTCGAGGAGCCGCTCAGGTTCCGGCTCGCCATGTCGAAATCGTATTCCTCCATCCGCCGCTGATACTGGGCCGCGTCCACGATGCGCGAGGAGGCATCGATGCCGAGCCGCTTCAGATTGGCCTGGAAGGGCTGGGTGTGAGGCTGGAGCGAGGGCTGGAAGTCCAGGAACTCGATGCGAAACGGCTGACCGTTCGGCAGCTTGAGCACGCCCCCGTCGCGCTTGCACCCGGCCTCGCGCAGCAACTCGTCCGCGCGACGCAGGAGACGCCGGTCCTGGCCCGAGCCATCGGAGACGGGCGGCACCGGAGGCTCTTCGAACACCGAAGCCGGCAGCTTGTCGCGAAACGGCTCGAGAAGAGCGAGTTCTTCCGGGGAGGGTTTGCCCACGGCCTTCATGTCGCTGTTCTCGAAGAACGAGCCTGTACGCTTGAACAAGCCGAACATGATGTTGGCGTTCGTCCATTCGAAATCGAAGGCAAGTCCGATGGCTTGGCGGATGCGCGGATCCTTGAAGGCATCGCGGCGCATGTTGAAGTACCAGCCCTGGATGGTGGAGGGAGCGCCGCTCTCGATCTCTTCCTTCTTCACGCGGCCTTCGCGCACCGCCGGAAAGTCATAGCCCGTCGACCAGATGCGGGACGTGTATTCCTCGTTGTAGTTCAGAGTTCCGTTCTTGAAGGCCTCGAACGCCACCGTGCGGTCGCGGAAATACTCGTAGCGGATATGTTCGAAATTGTTCTGCCCCACATTCACCGGCAGGTCCTTGGCCCAATAGTCGGGTACGCGGTCGAACTCGATGAAGCGCCCGACCTCGAACCGCCCGACCTTGTATGGGCCGGAGCCGAGCGGCGCTTCGAGCGTCGAGGCCTCGAAATCCTTGCCTTGCCAGTAGCGCTCGGAGAGGATCGGCAGTCCGGCGATGACCAGATGCAAATCGCGGCTGCGCTGCGGCGTGAACTGCACGCGCAGGATCTCGTCCGATTCCGCTTCGGCCGAAGCCATCTGCGTCAGGAGCTGGGAGTAGAGCGGGTGCCCCTTGGTCTTGAGGATATTCAGAGAAAACGCCGCATCCTTCGCGGTCAGCCGCGAGCCGTCATGGAAGCGCGCTTCCGGGCGTAGGACGAAGCGATAAGTCAGCTTGTCGTCCGAGATGCGCACGCTCTTCGCCACGAGGCCGTAGAGCGCATCCGGCTCGTCGCCGGATCCCACCATCAGGCTGTCGAAGGTGCTGGCCATGCCGGCGGCGCCGTCGCCCCGCAGCACGAAGGTGTTCAGCGTGTTGAACGTGTCGAAGTTCTGGTTGCCATAGGTCTGCTTGATCTGGATCGCCAGCGTGCCGCCTTTCGGAGCCGCCGGGTTCACGTAGGCGAAATGCTTGAAGTCGGGCGCGTATTTCAACTCGCCGAAGCTGGAGAGGCCGTGTGTTTCGACTTCTCCTTCCTGCGCAGATCCAACCCTGGGAAGCACAGACAGAGCGGCACTTGCCACCCCCGTCTGAAGAACGCGTCGGCGGCTGAACTCTCTCATCGCGGCGCTCCCGTCTTGGCGGCCTTGGCCTGATCGTACCACCAGATGGTCGGGAAGGCGGCACCGCCATATCTCGGCATGTTCTCGGGATGGCTGTAGCGGTCCCAGCGGGCCGTGCGCTGCTTGAGCGATGTCCATTGCGGAACCACGTAGTCATGGGCCAGTAGCACGCGGTCGAGCGCCTTCGTGGCGGCGACGAGTTCGTCGCGATCCTTGGCGAAGATCACGCGGTCGATGAGCGCATCGACACCGGGGTCCGCAATGCCGGCGAGGTTCTGAGAGCCTTCGCGGCTTGCAGCCTGCGAGCCCCAGAAGTCACGCTGCTCATTGCCGGGCGACGACGACTGAGGCCACAGGCCCGTGGTGATGTCAAAGTCGAAGGCGCGGGTGCGGTTGGTCTCCTGAACGTCGTCCACGGCGCGCACGCTGGCGGCGATGCCGAGCCGCTTGAGAACGTCCGCATAGGGCAGGAAGATGCGCTCGTCGTTGGGGCTGCTGCCGAGAAGTTCGACGCTGAAAACCTCACCCTTGGCGTTGACGCGACGGCCGCCCTTCACATCCCAACCCGCTTCCTTCAGCAGGCGGTCGGCCTCGCGCAGGTTGCTGCGGATCGCTTCGGGAGAATCGTTGACCGGGTTCTTGTAGGGCGTCGTGAAGACCGATGGAGGCACCTTGTCGCGCACGGATTCGAGGATTTCCAGCTCCTTGCCTTCGGGCAGTCCGGAGGACGCGAGGTCGAGCCCGTGGAAGTAGCTCGAAGGCCGCTCATAGAGCCCGTAGAAGATCGTCTTGTTCAGCTCCTCGAACGGGAAGGCGAGGTTGAGAGCCCGGCGGACACGCTGGTCCTTGAACTGGTCGCGCCTGAGATTGAGCACGAAAGCCTGCATCCGGCCGCTGGCGCGGATCGGGAACTCCTCACGGATCACGCGCCCTTCCTGGCGCGCCGGAAAGTCATAACCGACGGCCCAGTTGCGGGCGCTGTTCTCGGAGCGGAAGTCGATGCGGTCGCCCTTGAAGGCTTCGAGCAGCACCGTCGCATCGCGGTAATACTCAAAGCGGATCTCGTCGAAATTGTTCTCGCCGATATTCACATTGAGGTTTGCGCCCCAATGATCCTTCACGCGTTCGTAGGATGCGGTGCGGCCCGCCTCGAAGCTCTTGAGACGATAGGGGCCGGAGCCCAGCGGCGGCTCGAGTGTCGTCTGCGTGATGTCGCGCTTGCGCCCATCCGGCGCGGTGCCCTCCCACCAATGCTTGGGCAGGACGATGAGCTGCCCCATGATCTGCGGCAGCTCGCGATTGCCCTTCTCGTCAAAGGTGAATTTCACCTCCCGGTCGCCCAGCTTCTCGGCCTTCGTCACATTGGCATAGTAGAAGGCATAAGTGGGGCTGTTGGCCTTCAAAGCCTCGAAGGAGAAGATCACGTCATCGGCCGTCACAGGCTGTCCATCGTGCCATCGCGCCTCCGGACGCAGACGGAAGGTGACGGTGGAGTAATCCTCCGGGTAGGAAAAGGCCTCGGCCAGGAGGCCATAGGACGAGTTGGGCTCGTCGAGGGCGGAGGTGGTCAAGGCCTCATAGACGAGGCCCAGCCCCTGTTCGGGGGATCCCTTCACGCCGGCCACCACGATGTTGAAGCTGTCGAAAGTGCCCTGGGCGCCGAGGCGCACCAGCCCGCCCTTCGGAGCATTCGGGTTCACGTAGTCGAAATGCTTGAAGCCTGCCGGGTATTTCGGCTCGTCGAGCAGAACCGATCCGTGCCGCCACGGGGCTTCCTGAGCTGCGAGGGGGCTGAGGGCGAGGCAGGCAGCCAGAAAGCTCGGCAGAAGGGTACGGATCACAAGGCGTCTCCTGAATGGTGAGGCGTCTGTTGTTAGCTACATTTTTGGGCGCAGCAGGGCGAGCGCAAGGGACAACGCATGAAAGGGGAGGCGGCACAAAAGAAAAAGCCGGGCTTTTGGCCCGGCTCTCTCGAATGTGAAAGTGATGCGCTTTACTGGGCCGCGGGAGCGGCAGGAGCAGCAGGCGCTCCTCCGGCGGGAGCTGCTGCAGGAGCCGCGGCGGGCGCTGCCCCGGCAGGTGCGGCGGGAGCTCCTCCGGCGGCCGGTGCCGCTGCTGGCGTTGCCGCAGCGGATGCCTCGGGGAACGGAGGAGCGCTCGGGGAAACCGACTTCAGGTAGGCGATGAGGTCGGCCCGCTCCTTGGCCTGGGCGATACCGGCGAAGGCCATGATGGTGCCGGGAACGGCCTGCTTGGGGTTCTGGATGAAGGCGTTCAGAGCCTCGTAATTCCACTCGCCGCCCTTGCCCTTGAGGGCCGCCGAGTAGTTGAAGCCCGCGTGGGAGGCTACAGGACGTCCGGCGACGCCATGGAGATTCGGCCCGACCTTGTTGGGTCCGCCGTCCTCGAAGGTGTGGCAGGAGGCGCACTTCTTGGCAGCGGCCTGACCCTTGGCGACATCGGCGCTGGCGAGAAGAACGGGAAGCGGCTCGGCCGGAGCGGCTGCCCCCCCTGCACCAGCGGCAGCGCCTTCTTCCGGCGCCGGAAGGTCGTAACCCGGCACGGCGGGCTTATGGGGGGAGAACAGGCCGCCGGCGATGACGTTGACGCCGACCACGAAAAGAAGCGAGGCGAAAACGGCACCCGCAATCTTATTGGTCTCGATATTCATGAATGAGGCTCTCCTCGCCTTCGGACAAGCGGCGAAACCAGCGCAGCAGAAAAGATCCGCGGGCGGGTGCCCGCGTCGGGGCGTTGCTTAGCCGTTGTCATGGGGGTTTGACAATGGGGTTTCCGGGAGTTTTCGCCGTTCTCGTGGTCGCAGTTCGGGGGTGCAACGAATTTGGGCGCCCCGAGGTCCCTGAATGGAGTGCCGCACGCACCCATGACAAACAGGACCCGCCTTGCTAAGGACGCTCGAACCTTTCGTCCCTGAAGATCGCGCCATGTCCGACCCTCTCGTCCTCATCCCGGCCCGCATGGCCGCGACACGACTGCCCAACAAGCCGCTGGCGGACATCGCCGGCGAGCCCATGATCGTCCACGTGTGGCGCCGGGCGATGGAAGCGGGAATCGGGCCGGTCGCCGTGGCGACCGACGCGCCCGAGGTGGCCGAGGCCGTGACGCGGGCCGGCGGACAGGCGGTCATGACTCGGGCCGATCATCCGTCCGGCTCCGACCGCATCTTCGAGGCTGTGGAAAAGCTCGACCCGGAAGGTCGGCACGACGTGATCGTGAACGTGCAGGGCGACCTGCCGACGGTCGATCCTGCGGCCATCGCGGCCTCGATCTCTCCGCTCTCGGATCCGCAGGTCGATCTGGCTACCCTCGTGGCCATCATCCGGCGCGACGAGGAGAGAACCAATCCCAACGTGGTCAAGATGGTGGGAAGCGAGGTTTCGCCAGGTCGCTTCCGGGCGCTCTACTTCACCCGGGCGACCGCGCCTTACGGCGATGGCCCGCTCTATCATCACATCGGCCTCTACGCTTACCGCCGCAAGGCGCTCAAGCGGTTCATCGATCTGCCGCCGTCACCCCTGGAGCTTCGCGAGAAGCTGGAGCAGCTGCGCGCCCTGGAGGCCGGCATGCGCATCGATGCCGTCCTGGTCGACGACGTGCCTCTCGGGGTCGATACCCCTCACGATCTGGAAAGAGCCCGCGAGATCATCGCGGCCAAGGCTAATGCGACTCGGAGGACATCATGAGCAAGCTGATTTCGTTCCAGGGCGAGCTGGGCGCCAATTCGCACACAGCCTGCGCGCAGGCGCGTCCCGACTGGGAGGCGCTGCCGTGCCCGACCTTCGAGGACGCCTTCGCCGCCGTGAACGAGGGCCCGGCAGGCCTCGCCATGATCCCGATCGAGAACTCGATTGCAGGCCGCGTGGCCGACATCCACCATCTGCTGCCGACCTCGGGGCTGCACATCATCGGCGAGCATTTCCTGCCGATCCATTTTCATCTCATGGCTGTCCCTGAGGCCAATCTCGGCACCGTCAAGAACGTCTACAGCCACGTCCATGCGCTCGGCCAGTGCCGCAAGATCATCCGCAAGCTGGGCTTGAAGGCCCATGTGGCCGGCGACACCGCAGGCTCCGCGCGCGAAGTCTCCGAATGGAAGGATCCGACGCGGGCGTCCCTCTCGCCCCGTATGGCGGCCGACATCTACGGCCTGAAGATCCTGGCCGAGAACGTGGAGGACGAGGCGCACAACACCACCCGCTTCGTCATCCTGTCTAAGACGCCGCAATGGGCGCCTGCCGGCAATGGGCCCACCGTCACTTCCTTCGTGTTCCGGGTGCGCAACCTGCCGGCAGCCCTCTACAAGGCGCTGGGCGGCTTTGCCACCAACGGCATCAACATGTCCAAGCTCGAGAGTTACATGCTCGAAGGCGAGTTCCTGGCAACGCAGTTCTATGCCGAGGTGGATGGCCATCCGGAGGACGCGAACCTCAAGCGGGCGCTCGAGGAGCTGGACTTCTTCTCCCGCGAACTGCGGATCCTGGGCGTCTACCCGGCCGATCCGTTCCGGGAGAAGATCAAGGAAGCGGCGGAGTGAGGATCCGCATCCGCGATGCCGTTGAGGCCGATGTGGAAGGGATCGCAAAGGCTCACGTCCAGGGCTGGCGCGAGTCCTACAAGGATTTCCTCAGACCGGATGCCCTCGTGGGCCTCTCCGTCGAGGAACGGATGCAGATGTGGCGAAGGGCTCTGGCCGAGCCGGAGCCTCGCGCCAGGCTTCTGGTGGCTGAAACCAATGACGGCGAGATCGTCGGTTTCATTCGCGGCGGGCCGATCCGGGGCAAGGGTGCCGAGTTGCTCGCGTCCGAGGCCGAGATTTTCGCGATCTACCTGCTCGACAGGGTCAAGCGGCAGGGCATCGGCCGCAAGCTCATGGCCGGTGTGTTCCATCATCTCGCCGCCCACAATCTTCGTTCGGTCGGCCTGTGGGTTCTGAAGGACAACCTTGAGGCCCGCCGCTTCTATGAGGCATTGGGCGGAATAGCCGGGCCCGAGCAATCCTTCGACCTGCGCGGCCAGATGGTCACCGAGATTGCGTATCGTTTCGAACTCGCTTCACTGGATTGAATCCGCGCTGCCCCGTGTCATCCCCGGCGGCCGTGAGGGCGGAAAGGGGATCCACGTCTTTGCACCGGTTGAAGACGTACCACCGAGACTGACACGCTCACCGTCATTCCGGGGCGCCAAAGGCGAGCCGGGAACCCATAACCGCTGACGGTGCAGAAAGGGCTGCTAGGCTCATCACCTTTCCTGGGACGTCGTGGTTATGGATTTCGGGCTCTCGCTACCGCTCGCTCTGGAATGACAGTGGCTGTCATGATTGATGTTCTCATTTTGTTCTTGACAATTCTCCTAAGCTCGGCTATAACTAGGGACATCCTCGTCCAATGAGGGGCGCGCTCGCGAGGCGTCGCAAGAGTGGGACGGGGAGCGGTCCTGCCGCAGGCCTCGCACGCCTGTGATCGCAGGGGGCCGATCTGGCATGCCTCCAGGTCCGCTGAAACAAACCGCGCGTGATAAGCAGTCTGGCTCTCACTTCTCACCATCACATCGAGCCGGGCTGCCCACCACGCCACCCTCGATTGACCTGACGGCTTGAGGCCACCCGGCCTCAGGCCCGAAGGCGCTGGCACTTTGACACTCCACCCGCGTCATCCCGGACGAAGCGCAGCGCAGATCCGGGATCGCGTAAACCAGCCCAGCCCTGTCATCCCGGGGCTGCGCAGCAGAGCCCAGGATCCATAACCACGACGGTGCAGAAAAGAGTGTGACGCTGATCGTTTGGTCTTGAGACGTCGCGTTTATGGATCCCCGCCTGCGCGGGGATTACAGTGTTGAGCGTCCCGCGCTCCAGCCTGCCTACGATCCCGGATCTCCGCTTCGCTGCATCCGGGATGACATTCCAGCGTCAGGGCCGATCTCGCCTACTCCTTCACCCATTCCCGGATGAGGTGGTTCGCGATCGCGATCGGAGCAGGCGCCAGGAAATCCTCGTGGGTGCCGTCGAGCATGCGCCGGATGTCGTCCTTGGTGAACCAGCGGGCGTCCTCAAGCTCCTCGCCGTCGAAGGCGATGTCGTCGGTCAGCGCTTCGCCGATGCAGCCGATCATGACGTTCGACGGGAAGGGCCAGGGCTGGGAGGCGAGGTAGCGCACGGAGCCTACCCGGATGCCGGCCTCCTCGAAAGTTTCCCGACGCACGGCATCCTCGATGGTCTCGCCCTGCTCCAGGAAGCCAGCGAGGCAGGAATACATCTTTTCCGGAAAGCGCGGCTGGCGGCCCATGAGGCATTTGTCGCCGCGGGTGACGAGCATGATGACAACCGGATCGGTGCGCGGAAAATGCTGGGCGCCGCAGGCGGCGCAGTCGCGCCGGAATCCGGCTTGGGCGGGTTGCGTCGGCGCACCGCAATTGGCGCAGAAGCGGTGGCGGCGGTGCCAGTCGAGCAGGGATTTCGCCATGGCGAGCATCCCGAGCTCTTCTTCCGGCACGAGGCCGCGCACTGCAATGGAGCGCAGGTCGACGGCCGTGAAGACCGGATCGTCCTGGAACAGCTCGGCTGCCTCGGGGGCGACCAGGGTTGCCACAACGGGGCGATCGTTCAGGGTGCCGAGAAACACCTGCTCCTGATGGGCGGGAAGACGCCCCAGGATCTCGGCGGTCAGGAGACACGTTCCCGGTTCGCCTTTCCGCAGGATCGGCAGGTCGCCTGCCAGAACGACCATGGCGGTCCAGGGATTGGCCACCGCATTGGTGATCGCCTCCGGGTCCCGTTCCGCGCTGTGGCGCACGAGCGAATTCGTGATGTAGGCGATGGGTCGGGTCATGGTCAGGCCGCCGCGAAAAGAGTGGCGGCGCGCTCGATCAGGGCGGAGGCCGCGTGAGGAGGGTAGGGGGTCCGGGCGCCGTGCCCCCAGACGGGGCCGGGCCAGGCCGGATCGGAGCGGAAGCGCCCGATCACATGGACATGAAGCTGTGTCACGATATTGCCCAGCGCCCCCACATTCACCTTGTCGGGTTTCGAGAGCTCCAGCATCACCCCCGTGGCGATGCGGATCTCCTGCATCAGCTGGGCTGATTGCTCCTCGGAGAGATCCGTCAGCTCGCTCACCCCCACGACGCGGGGCACGAGGACGAACCAGGGAAAGCGTGCGTCGTTCAGCAGCAGAACCGAGGAGAGGGCGAGGTCGCCGACCGGGATCGTGTCGGCAGCGAGCCGGGAATCGAGCTGGAATGTCATGAGGCTATGTAACCGAGCCTGCGGCACCGTGTCAGCATCGGTCATTCGTCATCCCGGACGAAGCGAAGCGGAGATCCGGGATCGTGGGCAGAACAAAGTGCCATCTTCGTCAAGCGATCTCGGGTTCTGCTGCGCAGCCCCGGGACGACAGCCTCTGGATAACTGTTTCCAACTTGCGTTTCGGGGCCGATGCCCTCATATAGCCGGTGGGAGGTTGGCGAGGGACGTCTCACTCGCCAACCGGGTCAGGTCCGGAAGGAAGCAGCCCTAACGAGACCGAACGGGTCTTCGTCCAGCCTCCCACCTCATAAGATTCTCCAAAGCCTTGCAGTCGATGGACGATACCACAGCCGGCACGCCCCTGAACGACGAGCCGGCCCTGCCGGGCTTCCCCGCCGCGCCCGCACCGGCGGCCGCGAAGGCCTCGCCCTACCGCGTTCTTGCCCGCAAATACCGCCCGCGCACCTTCGACGACCTGATCGGCCAGGAGGCGATGGTCCGCACCCTGTCGAACGCCTTCGAGACCGGCCGCATTCCACAGGCCTGGATGCTCACCGGCGTTCGTGGCGTCGGCAAGACCACCACGGCCCGCATCCTGGCCCGCGGCCTGAATTATCAGAAGCCCGACGGCTCCGGCGCCCCCACCATCCACATGCCGGAACTCGGCGTCCATTGCGAAGCCATCATGGAATCGCGGCACGTGGACGTGCTGGAGATGGACGCGGCGTCGCACACCGGCATCGACGATGTGCGCCAGATCATCGACGGCATCCGCTACTCGCCGGTCTCGGCCCGGTACAAGGTCTACATCATCGACGAGGTCCACATGCTCTCGGAGAAGGCGTTCAACGCCTTCTTGAAGACGCTTGAAGAGCCGCCGCCGCACGCGAAGTTCATCTTCGCCACCACCGAGATCCGTAAAGTGCCCGTCACGATCCTGTCCCGCTGCCAGCGCTTCGACCTGCGCCGCATCGAGGCGGACAAGCTCGTCTCCCATCTGGGTCGCATCTGCGACGCCGAGGGCGTGCAGGCGGATCAGGAGGCGTTGGCTGCCATCGCTCGCGCCGCGGAAGGTTCGGCGCGCGATTCCCTGTCGCTGATGGACCAAGCCATCGCCCATGGCGCCGGCGTGGTCACGCCCGACACCGTGCGCGACATGCTAGGGCTGGCCGACCGCGGTCAGGTCATCGATCTGTTCGAGGCCATCATGCGCGGCGACGTGCAGGCGGCTTTTGCGGGACTGCGCTCACAATACGATGCCGGCGCGGATCCGGCCGTGATCCTGTCGGATCTCGCGGCCTTCTCGCACATCGTCACCCGCCTCAAGCTGATCGCGGAGGCCGCCAAGGACCCCGCGCTCTCCGAGATCGAGCGCGCCCGTGGCATGGATTATGCCGGGAAGCTCTCCGTCCGGACCCTGTCGCGCGCCTGGCAGATCCTGCTCAAGGGCATCCCCGAGGTCCAGGCGTCGAACCGCCCGATTGCCGCCGCCGAAATGGTGCTCGTGCGCCTCGCTTATGCGGCCGATCTGCCGACGCCCGATGAGGCCTTGCGCGCCCTCAAGGACGGTGCGCCGCTGCCGTCGGGCGGCCCGGCTCCCGCGCCTTCGCGGCCATCCGGCCCGGCGACTTCCGGCAACATGGCGCTCGCCACGTCACAGGCTCAGCCGCAACCGCGCCCGCAGGCGGCTCAAGCAGAGCCGACCATGCGCCTGCGCCGTTTCGAGGACGTGGTGGCGCTCGCCGGCGAGAAGCGCGAGATCGTTTTGAAGGCGGCGCTGGAGCGCGACGTGCGCCTCGTGCGCTTCGAGGAAGGCCGCATCGAGCTCAGCCTCACCGAGACCGGCAGCCGCACCATCGCCAACGATCTCACCCGCGCCCTCCAGCAATGGACCGGCGAGCGCTGGATGGTGGCGCTCTCCTCCGAGGAAGGCGCTCCTACTCTGCATGAAAAGGCGGTTGCCGCCGAGCGCGAGCGCAAGGAGGGGGCGGCCAATCATCCCCTCGTGCAGGCCGTGCTCTCCAAGTTCCCCGGTGCGCAGATCGTCAACGTGATCGAGCGTTCCGAGAAGGCCGGCGAGGATGCTGAAACCGAGATCCTCGGCGAAGAGGATGCGGCCGCCGCGCACGAGTCTGAGGAAGACGACGATCTGTTTTAAAACAAGGATGCGGTCATGAAGGACATCATGGGATTGATGAAGCAGGCTCAGGCGATGCAGCAGAAGCTGCAGGACGCCCAGGCCGAGCTCGATACCCTGGAAGTCGACGGCACCGCCGGCGGCGGAGTCGTGACCGTGAAGGTGACCGGCAAGGGCAACCTCAAGTCGATCAACATCGACCCCTCGCTCATGAACCCGGACGAGAAGGAGATCCTCGAGGATCTCATCGTGGCCGCCATGAACGATGCTCGCGGCAAGGCCGAGCGTGCCGCGCAAGAGCGCATGGAAGGCATTACCAAGGGCCTCCCGCTGCCGCCCGGCCTGAAGCTGTTCTGAGACATCAATGGCTCAACACGTTGCCGGACCTGAGATCGAGCGTCTGATCCAACTCCTTGCCCGTCTGCCGGGTTTGGGGCCGCGTTCTGCGCGGCGCGCGGCACTCCATCTCATCAAGAAGCGTGAGACGCTGCTCAACCCGTTGAGCGATGCCATGCGCATCGCCAACGAGCGCATCGTGGTGTGCTCGTCCTGCGGCAATGTGGATACGTCGGAACCCTGCACCATCTGCCGGGATGCCAAGCGCGATCCGTCGATCCTCGTCGTAGTGGAGGATGTATCCGATCTCTGGGCGCTGGAGCGCTCGGGCGCCGTCAATGCCAAGTACCACGTGCTCGGCGGCGTGCTCTCGCCGCTCGACGGCATACGTCCCGAGCACCTGAACCTGGAGCGCCTCGTCTCCCGCGTGTCGGAGCCCGGCGTCGTGGAAGTGATCCTGGCGCTCAACGCCACGGTCGATGGGCAGACCACGGCTCATTACATCACAGAGCTGCTCGCGCATCTGCCGGTCAAGGTGACGAAGCTCGCCCACGGCGTGCCGGTCGGCGGCGAGCTCGATTACCTCGACGAGGGCACCCTCTCGGCCGCCATCCGCCAGCGCACGTCGTTCTGAGAAAAGCCTCAACCTTCTCACGTCATCACCGGCCTCATGCCGGTGATCTCGATTAAGATAGCGCGGCGCTTCACATGATCGGGATGGCCGGGACAAGCCCGGCCATGACGGTGAGAAATTTCACGCCGGAATGTCGAGCCGGAACACTGTGCCGTTATCGGCCGTAAGGCTGAACTGGCCTCCGAGCTGCTGCGCGAAGGAGCGGATGAGCTTCATGCCGAGCGACGAGTCGCTTTCCGGTGCACCCGACACGCCCTTGCCGGTATCGCGCACGACGATCTCGATCCGGCCGTCGATCCTGCGCGCAGAGACGAGAATGCTCCCGCCTTCGCCCGGCCCGAAGGCATGCTTGAACGCGTTGGAAATTGCCTCCGTAATGGCGAGCGCCAAAGGAGTGCCACGGTCGAGATCGATCATGATCGGCTCGGCCTCGAGGTCGACGGCGATGCCACGGGACACCGCCCCATAGGTGGCCGATAGTTCAACGATGAGACGACCGAGATAATCCTGCAGGTCGATCGTGCCGCCCGTGTCCTTGCGATAAAGGATGTCATGGATCAGCCCGATGGAGCGCAGACGATCCTGCGTCTCCTGAAAGGCCGACTTCACACCCGGATCCGGGAAGCGGCGGGCCTGCATCTGCAGCAGGCTCGATGTGACCTGCAGGTTGTTCTTCACCCGGTGGTGGATCTCCTGCAGCAGCATCACCTTGTCGGACAACGCGGTCGCCAGATTGTCATTGGCGTGCCGCAACTCCTTCTGGGTGGTTTCCGTCTGGTGGCTGAGGCGCACCCCGATCCAGGTGAGCCAGCAGAGAGCGACCAGCACCAGGGCCGTGATGCCCGCGCTCCAGTAGAAGCCGGTCGTCCAGGCGGCAAGGGCTGTTGCCACCGGCACGCTGGCCGTGACGGTGACAGGCCAGCGTTCCAGGCGGCGGAAGGAGATGATCCGCTCGATGCCGTCGCCCATATCGCTGGCGCGATAGGTTCCGCCGCGCTGTCCTTCCATCTCGTTGAAGAGGGCCGTGTGGCTGACCCCCGTGTCGGTCTGGTTCGCCGCGAGGCCGGTGCGTGCGATCACACGCCCGTCGCGTCCCCACATGCCGAGGATCATGTTGCTCGTGTTGCTGTCGGAGCGTGAGATCTCCTGCAGGAAGGCCGGACGCAGGGCCACCTGCGCGACTCCGTCGAAGTCGCCGTTCAGGTCGGGAATGCGCCGGGAATAGGTATAGAGGATTTCCTTGGTGAGCCGTCCGACGATGGCGCCGCCCACGAAGGTTTCCGCTCCGGCCCGATGGGCCTTGAACCAGGATCGGTCGGCGAAATTGGCCAGCGCCCCCGGCTGTGGCGTCGACACGCCAACGGCATTGCCATCCCGGTCGATGATCAGGAACAGATCGCTGGCCGAGGATCTCTGCGTCAACTCGGTGAGGTACTGGCTGGCGACGGCAGTTTCGCTCAAGGCGCCGACACCGCCTCTCAGGCGAACATAGGCGATGATGTCGTTGATAAGGAGGTCGCTCGTCTCCAGCGTCCGCTTGGCGTATTCCTCCATCAGGAGGGCGAGATCCTGCGTTGCAGCCTCGGCGCGATGGAGGGCGCTGCGGTACTCGAGCCACAGGAAGGCCCCCCTGATCCCGATCACCGCCACGGCGAAGAGGATCGCCGTGGCATAGAGAACGCTGCGCATATCGCGGACTGGGATCATACGGCGGGAGCTCAGGTCCGAGGCTGTGGGCGAAACGGGTGCAGACCGGACCCTATGCCAGGCTCTGACTGGGTGTCCACAACATAGATCAGGTGACAGGCCAGATCCCCGTTGCTAATCAGGCGGCAACGAAACCCTTGCTCCGAGCCGCTCATGTCCGCCACTGACCTCGCCCAAACGATCGACGCCGCCTGGGAAGACCGGGCCAATGTCAGCCCCTCCACCACGGGAGCCGTGCGCGAGGCCGTGGAAGAAGCCATGCGGCTTCTCGACGACGGCAAGGCCCGGGTGGCCGAGAAGAACGCCGGCGGCGAGTGGCAGGTGCATCAATGGCTGAAGAAGGCCGTTCTGCTCTCCTTCCGTCTCAACGACATGGAGGTCATCGGCGGCGGGCCGGGCGAGGCCACCTGGTGGGACAAGGTGCCGTCCAAGTTCGCCGGCTGGGGCGAGAACCGCTTCCGCGCCGCAGGCTTCCGCGCCGTGCCGAACTGCACCGTGCGCCGCGGCGCTTATATCGCGCCTGGCGTCGTGCTGATGCCGTCCTTCGTCAATCTCGGCGCCTATGTGGACGAGAATACCATGGTGGACACCTGGGCGACGGTGGGCTCCTGCGCCCAGATCGGCAAGAACGTGCATCTCTCGGGCGGCGTCGGCATCGGCGGCGTGCTGGAGCCGCTCCAGGCTAATCCCACCATCATCGAGGACAACTGCTTCATCGGCGCCCGCTCCGAGGTGGTGGAAGGCGTAATCGTGGGCGAGGGCTCGGTGCTCTCCATGGGTGTGTTCCTCTCGGCCTCCACCAAGATCATCGACCGGAACACCGGCGAGGTTTTTGTGGGCCGCGTGCCGCCCTATTCGGTGGTCGTGCCCGGCTCGCTCCCCGGCAAGCCGCTCCCTGACGGCACGCCCGGCCCGTCCCTCTACTGCGCCGTCATCGTGAAGCGCGTCGATGCGCAAACGCGGGCCAAGACTGGGATCAACGAGCTGTTGCGGGATTGATCCGATGGAGCACTCGCCCCTCTTCCTCGCGCAATCGCTTCTCCGCTGCCCCTCCGTGACGCCGGAGGAGGGTGGGGCGTTGGCCTTCATCGAAGGCGTGCTGAAGGAGGCGGGGTTCGAGGTTCATCGCCAGGTCTTCTCCGAGCCCGGCACGCCGGACGTGGAAAATCTCTATGCCCGGTTTGGGCGAGGCGAGCCCTACCTGCTCTTTGCCGGTCACACCGATGTCGTGCCGCCGGGTGATGTGGACCGCTGGACGCATGACCCGTTCAGCGGCGAGATCCAGGGCGGCGAACTCTACGGGCGCGGTGCGGTCGACATGAAGGGCGGCATCGCCTGCATGATGGCGGCGGCGCTCGATTTCATCCGCAACAATCCCGCGTTCAAGGGCTCCATCGGGTTTCTCATCACGGGCGATGAGGAGGGGCCGGCCGTCAACGGTACGGTCAAGCTCCTTGAATGGGCGAAGGATCGCGGCGAGCGCTTCGACCATTGCATCCTCGGCGAACCCACCAACCCGAACCAGCTTGGTGACATGATCAAGATCGGCCGGCGGGGATCGCTCACCGGGCGCATCGTCGTCGAGGGCAAGCAGGGGCACGTGGCCTATCCGCACTTGGCGGACAACCCGATCCCCGGCATGCTGCGCCTGATCTCAGGGCTTCTGAGCCGGCCGCTCGATCACGGCACGGAGCATTTCGATGCCTCGAACTTGGAGGTGACCACTCTCGACGTGGGCAATCCGGCCTCCAACGTCATCCCGGCCGAGGCACGGGCCACCTTCAACATCCGGTTCAACGATCGCTGGACTCCGCAAAGCCTGGAGGAGGAGATCGACCGCCGCCTGCGCGAGGCCGCTGGAAATACGGTGCGCTATCGCCTCTCGATGGATCCAACCAATGCGGTCGCGTTCCTGACGCCGCCGAACGCGTTCGTGAGCTTCATCGCCGATGCCATCGAGGCGGAGACAGGAATTCAGCCGAAGCTGTCCACCACCGGTGGCACGTCGGACGCTCGCTTTATTGTGAAGGATTGCCCGGTGGTGGAGTTCGGCCTCGTGGGTCAGACCATGCACCAGATCGACGAGCGGGTGCCGGTGGCCGATCTGGACCGTCTGACAGGGATTTACCGCAAGGTGCTCGACGCCTATTTCGCCGCAACATCCTGAAAGCTTAAGCCTGACTATTTAGACTAAAGTCGGAATATGGGCGGAACGTTTGAGGACGTCCGTCCATTTTCGTGAGCAACCGTCTTCAAGGATGAGGCTGCTCATGATCGTCACGGCGGATGAGGTCAATCGGTCGTTCAGGGGAACCCTGGACCTGCTCAACAGCAGAGCGGAAGGGCTCAAGTCCTTCGACATGAGCGAGCGAGGCTTCTGGCACTCCTTCACGGCGCTCTGGCTGACCCTTCCGGCCTACGTGGTCTCCTTGGCCTTCGAGCGCCTGCGCCTCGGTCTGCTCCAGCCCGACCGGTCGCTGCTGGACAATGTCTGGCTCGATCTCGTCGTCGCTCTCGGCCATGTGGCGGGCTTCCTGGCGCTTCCGGTCGCCATGATCTGGGTCGCCCGCCGGCTTCGCATCGAGAAGGCCTATGTGCCCTTCGTGATCGTCACGAACTGGATCTCCGTCATCGGCATGCTGGTGCTCTCGGTTCCGGCCATGCTCATGCTGCTGGGCTGGGCGCCTCCCGGCCTCGCAAGCCTCTTCAGCCTCGCCTTTGCGATCATCATCGTCCGGCTGCAATGGTTCGCCACCAAGTCGACGCTGGGCCTCTCGAGCCTGCCGGCGCTTGGCATCGTCGTCCTCGGCATCGTGCTCAATGCCTTCGTCAGCACCGCGATGCGAGGCCTTCTAGGTTAGCTCCGGGTAGTCGACGCCAATCAGATAAAGGCCTGTCGACGGGGCCATGGGGCCGCAGCGCTTGCGGTCCTGTGCTTCCAGCGCCGCCCGCACATCCTCCACCGACCAGCGCCCCGCGCCGGCCCGCTCCAGCGTTCCCGTCATCGAGCGCACCTGATGGTGCAGGAACGAGCGGGCGGAGGCTGAGATGCGGATCTCGTCGCCGATCCGCTCCACGTCGAGACGGTCGAGGGTGCGGATCGGGCTGTTGGCCTGGCACTCGGCCGCCCTGAACGTGGTGAAGTCGTGGCGCCCGACCAGCATCTGCGCGGCCTCGTGCATCACATCCGCATCGAGCGCCCACGCCACGTGCCAGACCCGGCTCGCCTCGAGGGCCGGCGGCGCGCGCCGGTTGAGGATGCGATAGACGTAATGGCGCTTCAGGGCGGAGATGCGGGCATTGAACGTCTCGGGCACGATCTGTGCCGAGAGGATCGCAACAGGTGCGGGCCTCAGGTGGGAGTTGGTGGCGTCCCGCACCGTATCCGGCCGCCACTCCTTCTCCAGGTCCACATGCACGACCTGATGGGTGGCGTGAACGCCTGAATCGG
>NZ_JAERQE010000170.1 GCF_016734765.1 Microvirga soli
AACAGCGCCGACCGGGCCCTCACCCCAGAGGCGCTGCCCGCCGAACTGCCGGCAGACGTGAACGCCATTGCGGCGGGCTCCTATGCGCTTGGCGTCGAGCCCATCGCAACCGCCATCGAGACCCTGCTGCGCCGAGAAGCCGGATCGCGCGTGATCTCGCTCGATCCCAATGTCAGGCCGCGTGTGGTGGGCGATCTCGACATCTACCGGGAGCGGTTCGAACGGCTGCTCGCCTATGCCGACATCGTGAAGGCGAGCGACGAGGATATCGAACTGCTCTACGGGACACATGGTCTCGCATCCGCCGCACGTGCATGGCTTCGGCACGGTCCTAAGCTTGTGATCATCACCCGAGGCGAGAAAGGTCCTCTCGCAGCCTTTGGCGACACGATCCTGGAGCGTCGGGCTCCGAAGATCGAAGTTGTCGACACAGTCGGTGCGGGCGACACGTTCCATGCCGGACTGCTGGCTTGGCTCGATGCCAATGGCTTGCTCACCTCTAAAGGCATCGCTGGGATGAGCGAAGCGCAGGTCACCACAGCCCTCGATTTCGCCGCTGCGGCTGCCGCCATCGTCTGCACCCGTCGCGGCGCCAACCCGCC
>NZ_JAERQE010000171.1 GCF_016734765.1 Microvirga soli
ATGAAGCGTTTCGTTGAAGGGGACGACCGCCGGCAGGCCACGCTGCTTCCTGATTGCCTGGACGACTACGTGGCACCCGACAATCCTGTGCGCATCATCGAGGCCTTCGTGGACGAACTGGATCTGGCGGCCCTCGGCTTTGCCGGCATCGTGCCGGAGGTGACGGGCCGACCCGCCTATCATCCCGCCACCCTGCTCAAGATCTACATCTACGGCTATCTCAACCGCGTCCCGTCCAGCCGCCGCCTGGAACGCGAGACCCAGCGCAATCTCGAACTGATCTGGCTGACCGGCCGCCTGATGCCCGACTTCAAGACCATTGCCGACTTCCGCCGCGACAATGGACCAGCCATCCGCGCAGCCTGTGCCCAGTTCGTCGTGCTGTGCCGCCAGCTCAACCTGTTCACCCGGGCCGTCGTCGCCCTTGATGGCTCCAAGTTCAAGGCCGTCAACAATCGCGATAAGAACTTCACCGTCGCCAAGGTGGCCAAGCGCATCGAGCAGGTCGAGGCCGGCATCGCACGCTACCTGGCCGCACTGGATCGCGCCGACCGGCAGGCTGGCGCGGAGACCGAGGCCAGGACAACCCGCCTGAAGCA
>NZ_JAERQE010000172.1 GCF_016734765.1 Microvirga soli
GGTTCTGTCGCAAACACTTTGTTTCAGAGTTTCAGCTACTGCTCCCGGGGTTCAGGGACGGAGGGCGGCGTGTTCAAGGGCAGGCATTTTGATCGATCCGTGATCCTGCTCTGCGTGCGGCGGTATCTGGCTTACAATCTGAGCCTCCGAAACCTCGAGGAGATGATGGCTGAGCGCGGCATCTCGGTCGACCACGCGACCATTCACAGATGGGTTGTCCGATACTCGCCCGAACTTCTGAAGCGCTTCAATGCCCGCAAGCGAGCCGTCACTGCCAGGTGGCACGTCGACGAGACATATATCAGGGTCAGAGGCTGGTGGCGGTATCTCTATCGCGCCATCGACAGCCAGGGCGACACGGTCGAATTCTGGTTCAGCGAGCGGCGCAACCTGGCTGCGGCCAAACGATTTTTGAGCAAGGCCCTCAAGAGTCACGGTCGGCCTGAGCGGATCGTGATCGACGGCAGTCAGACCAATCGTGAAGCAATCTTATCCTGCGACACGACAAACCGGCTGCAGGACCGATCACGGCGGAAGCTCAAGCCGATCCGCATCCGGCAAAGCGCC
>NZ_JAERQE010000173.1 GCF_016734765.1 Microvirga soli
TCATAAGGCCTGATCGCACATCGCTCTTCGGTCTGAATACTACTCACATTCGAATCAAGTGCGTAACTGAGAATCACCCGGAACCTGGCTTTTACATGCGAATTGACTCGGCCGTTTCAGCTAAATGATTCTGACTAAAGAAGTTTCCCACCGCTGAATCGATCTATTGTGAATGGATTCTTGCCGCGCGACTCCACAGCCAACTCAGAATCGGGCATTTCTCGAAATCGCCATGAGAGTGATGGGTGAGCGTCATGCCTGCTGGGAAAGGAACAGCCGCCGTTCAACGCCTCCGGAAAGCCCGCCGTGAGCGGGGTGACCGGGAGATGAACGTTTGGGTTCCTGGACTTCTCGGCACTGCGATCGACCAAGCGGTCGAGAGTGGGCGCTTTAAGTCTCGCCAGGAAGTCATCACCCATGCCCTCGAGGCGATGTTTGCCCAGAAGGATCGAAATGTCGTGACGTAAACCAGGCAAAGCAAAAGGCCCACGAAGCTGGAAACTTCGAGGGCCTTTGGAGACCCACCGAGGGTGGGC
>NZ_JAERQE010000174.1 GCF_016734765.1 Microvirga soli
CGGGCGGGATTGGCGAGCCAGCCGCGCGGACCTGCCGCCGGTACGGGACGGTTTCTTGCGCCCGAGCAGGAAGCGCAGGTCCGCGCTCTGATGGGCCAGCACACGCCCGACGAACTCGGGCTGCCCTTTGCCCTGTGGAGCCGGGCAGCAGTGCGGGAGCTGATCGAGCAGTCCTGTGGGGTCCGGCTGGCGGTGCGCACCATCGGTACGTATCTGGCGCGCTGGGGCTTCACGGCCCAGAAGCCGCTCCGCCGGGCTTATGAGCAGTCACCGAAGGCCGTGCGGCGCTGGCTGCGGCAGGACTACCCGGCCCTTGTGGCGCAAGCCAGGAAGGAGAGGGGCACGATCTTCTGGGGTGACGAGACCGGCCTGCGCTCCGACGATGTGCGCGGCCGCAGCTTCGCCCCGCGCGGTCGGACGCCGGTGGTGCGCCCCTCTCACAAGCGCGCAGGGCTGGGCCTGATCTCGGCTGTGACCAACAAAGGCGAATTGCGCTGGATGGTACTCGATGGTGCGCTCAAGGCCCC
>NZ_JAERQE010000175.1 GCF_016734765.1 Microvirga soli
GATCTCGAGGCTGACGAATACAACGAACACCTCACCGGTCTGTGGACCCGCGGCCTGCTGATCCGGCGCAGCCTCTCCGATGGGGGGCTGGCGTTCTTCTCGACCTGGTGTCGCGCCGGTACGCTGATCGAAGAATTGGTGCGGGTCGAGGGCCAGCGCTGGGCGATTGAGGATGCCTTTGAAACCGCCAAGACCGAGTTGGGTCTCACCCACAACGAGACCCGCTCGTGGCACGGCTGGCACCGGCATGTCTCGCTGGTGATGCTGGCATTTGCCATGATGGCGGTGGTGCGCCAGCGCGCCAACTCTCACCCGTCACCCCAAAAAAGAAGCGACGCAGCCAAGCTGCAGCGCTGGTGCGATGGTCTGTTCAGGAAATCCGCCGCGTGGCCACACGCCTCCAGCAGCATCAGATCGAGCCTGCCTTTGTGATCGCCTGGTCCGCCTGGCGACGCGCGCATCAGGCGATGGCACAAACCTCACATCGAAAGCGGAGGGCGCAACTGTAATG
>NZ_JAERQE010000017.1 GCF_016734765.1 Microvirga soli
AAATCAGCGCTCAAGGAGAACCGCTCCAGCTGAACCGCATACGCCGCCTCAAGTCCCTTCAAACAAGCCGAAGGCGCCGGCTCAAGCCGCTCAACCGCCGCCATAAGACGAAAACAAAAACGCTCGGATGATGTTCAGCGTCCATCAGGGAAGGGCCGTTCGGCCAGGATCTTATCTTCCTCAACAGACCACCTGCCAGCGCCCATAGACGAAGACAGGATTCCCGTTAGAGTGGAGCGGAACCGTATCAGAAGCGGTCAATCCTTCATGAGGGGAGTACATGTTCATGACAATGACACGCCGCGACTTGACCAAGATCGGCCTCGGACTGGGCGCAGCAGCGGCCCTCGGCCGGGGCGCCTTCGCCCAGGCGCCTGCCTTCTTCCGGATCGGAACCGGCGGTACGGCCGGCACCTATTATCCGATCGGCGGTCTCATCGCGAACGCGGTGTCCAATCCGCCCCGGCTCGTACTGACGGCTCAGGCCTCCAATGGCTCTGTGGCAAATGTCAACGCGATTGCGTCGGGCGCACTCGAGTCCGGCTTCAGCCAGGCGGACGTGGCGTACTGGGCCCATACCGGGACAGGGCTCTTCGAGGGTAAGGGCAAGGTCGAGGACCTGCGTCTGCTTGCCAACCTGTACCCCGAGAGCATCCATCTCGTGGCGGCGAAATCCGCGAACATCAAGTCCGTGGCCGATCTCAAGGGCAAGCGCGTGTCCCTCGATGAGCCGGGCTCCGGCACCCTGGTCGACGCCAGAATCATCCTCTCCGGTTGGGGCCTCAAGGAGGCCGACGTAAAGGCGGACTTCCTGAAGCCCAATCAGGCGGCCGAGCGCATGCGTGACGGCGGCTTGGATGCCTTCTTCTTCGTCGGCGGCTATCCGACCAGCGCTATCACGGAGCTCGCGGCGACGGGTGGCGGCATCACCATCGTGCCTCTGGCCGGCGCCGAGGCAGACGCGATCACCACGCAGTACAGCTTCTTTGCAGCCGACGAGATTCCGGCCGGTACCTACAAGGATGTGGGCGCGGTCAAGACCCTTGCAGTCGGCGCCCAGTGGGTGACATCGGCCAAGGTGCCGGAGGCAGTGGTCTATGACGTCGTGAAGGGCCTCTGGAGCGACAAGACCCGCGCGGCTCTCGATGCCGGCCATGCCAAGGGCAAGCTGATCCGCAAGGATACTGCGCTGGCCGGCGCCGGCATTCCGGTTCATCCGGGTGCAGAGCGCTTCTACAAGGAAGCTGGCCTCCTCAAGAGCTGATCGCTCCCCTTTCGATATAGCCTCCCGCGTCGTCTGTCGCGGGAGGCGCTTTATTTATTCCCTGAGAGAACGCCATGACCGCCGCCAATGCCGACATGATTATCGAGAGCCGCAGCCTCGAGGAGAAATTCGATCCCGAGATGCGCTTCCGGCCCCTTCCAACGGGGACTGCATGGCTGGTGGCGGGCCTTCTGCTGGCTCTCTCGTTCTTCCACTACTATACGGCCGGATTCGGATTGCTGCGCGAGGCCACCCATCGCGGCATTCACATGGCCTTCGTGCTCGGCCTGATCTTCCTCGTCTTCTCGGCGTCGAAGAAGGATTATGAGCGGGTTGCCCCGTCGAGCTGGTGGCGCCCGGGCAGCATCTCACTGGTCGATTGGGCGCTCGCCATCGCGGCAGCCGTCGTCAGCCTCTACGTTCCGTGGATCTTCAGCGAGCTGGCGTTCCGCGTCGGCAATCCCTCCACGACCGATGTGGTCATGGGCACGATCCTGATCGTCGTCCTGCTGGAGGCAACTCGCCGATCCGTTGGCTGGCCGCTGCCTGTCATCTCGATCGGCGTGATGCTCTACGCCTATTTCGGCCCCTCGATGCCGGGCATTCTCCAGCATCCTGGTGCGTCGTGGTCCAACATCGTCAACCACCTCTACCTCACCAGCCAGGGCATCTATGGCATCGCTCTGGGAGTCGTTGCCACTTACGTCTTCCACTACGTGCTCTTCGGTGTTCTGGCGACGCGCGTAGGCCTCGGCAAACTGTTCATCGATCTCGCCACGGTTGTCGCGGGACGCTATGCGGGCGGACCCGCGAAGGTCTCGATCTTTGGCTCCGCCCTGTTCGGCATGATCTCCGGCTCGTCCATTGCCAATACGGTGACGGTCGGTTCGCTCACGATCCCGGCCATGATCCGGGTCGGCTACCAGCGTCACTTTGCGGCGGCTGTTGAGTCTGCGGCTTCGACCGGCGGTCAGATCACGCCGCCGATCATGGGCGCCGCCGCCTTCCTGATGGTCGAGTTCCTGAACCTCTCGTACCAGACGATCATCCTGGCGGCGATCGTGCCCGCATGCATGCATTTCTTCGGCGTGTTCATGCAGGTCCACCTCGAGGCCAAGCGCGCCGGCCTGAAAGGCCTGCCGGCGGAGGAGCTTCCGAAGGCAGCAAAGGTTATCCGCGAGGGATGGCAGACCATCATGCCGCTCGCGGTTCTGCTGATCGTGCTGTTCTCCGGCTTCACGCCCTATCTGGCGGCTTTCTGGGGCATCACGGCCTGTCTGGTCGTCGGCGCCTCTCGGGTGCCTGCCATCACGCTTGGCTTCCTTGCTGCCGTCATTGCTGGCATTGCCATGGGCGTGCTCACGCAGCTCGTCTTCGTGGGGCCGGTGCTCGCTTTCGTGCTGGCGCTCTTGGTCTATACCTATCTCAAGAGCGAAGCCGGCAAGGCAGTGGTGTTCGATCTCATCGATGCTTTCGTGGTTGGCGCGAAATACGCCATCGGCGTAGGCGCGGCCGCAGCCACGGTCGGCATCATCGTCGGCATCGTGACGCTCACGGGGGTGGGCTTCAAGATTTCCTTCATCGTCACGTCCTTCGCGGCTCAACTGGCGCAGGGCTTCATGGATCTCGTGCCGGCCGGCCTTGCCGACCTGAACGCCATGACGCTGTTCTTCACTCTGCTGATGACGGCCGTGGTCTGCATCCTTTTGGGCTGCGGCGTGCCGACGACGGCGAATTACATCATCATGGTGACGGTTGCGGCACCGGCGCTCGGCCTTCTGGGCGTGCAGCCCCTCGTGGCGCATTTCTTCGTGTTCTATTACGGCGTGCTCGCCGACATCACCCCGCCCGTGGCGCTGGCGGCCTATGCGGGCGCCAGCATGGCAGGCGCCGATCCGTTCAGGACCGGCAACACGGCCTTCCGCCTAGGGCTCGGCAAGGTGCTGGTGCCGTTCGTCTTCGTCTATGGGCCGGCCATGCTCATCGTCACGCCCGAGTTCACGTGGCCCGGCTTCCTGTTCGTCACGGGTGGCGCCATTGTCGGCATCATGTTCCTGTCGGCGGCCTTCGCCGGTTATGGGCTGACCACAATGCGGGCCTGGGAGCGCTGGCTCATCGGCCTGGCAGCCCTGCCCATCATCGCGCCCGATCCGGAGACGACCCTGATCGGCCTTGCCATGGCGGCTCCGGTCGTCCTGTCCCAGCTGCTCAAGGCTCGAACCGCCGTGGTGCCGAAGCCGGCTTGAGGATGTGGCTGCAGCACGGCTCGGCCAAGGGCGCCGAACCATGAGAACCTGAACCATTCGGCGGCCCTCCCGTTGTTCTTGGCTTGGTACAAGAACGACAGGAGAGCCGAATGGTCGATTACCGGAAGCTGTTGGATGCATTCATCGGAGCCGTCGGTCGTCCCGATCAGCAGAATCCGGGTCAAACGTCTCAAGGAGGCGTGCGGCAGCAGGTCGAGAAAAGCGTCACCCAGGTCACGGGTCAATCGCCCGATCAACTCCTGCAGAAGGCCAAGGATTTCGCCACCCAGCATCCAGGCCTGACCCAGACGGCTCTTGTCGGCTTGGCCGGGCTTCTGTTCAGGGGGCGCAAAAAGAGTAAGCTCACGGGCAATCTGGTCAAGCTCGGTGGCCTCGCGGTCATCGGCGGGCTGGCCTACAAGGCCTATCAGGGCCAGCAGGCGGGTAAAGAAGGCGCCAGCGTCGGCGGACCGGGCACGGCTACCCCACTTGTGAGGGAAACACCGGCTGTTGCTTCCCAGCCTGTATCGCAGCCGGATGAAACCGTTGCACACTCGGCTCTCAGCGTGCCGGAAACCTCGCGCTTTCATCCGGTCTCCCAGACCGAGGACGATGCGCTCCTCTTCCTGCGCACCATGGTGGCTGCTGCGGCGGCCGACGGGCAGATCGACGACGCGGAGCGGTCCCGGATCGTCAAGGGCCTGACCGAAGCGGGCATCGATCCGGATGCGACCCGCTGGCTCGATACCGAGATGGCCTCACCGGCCGATGTGGAGGAGCTTGCCGCCAACGTGAACGACCCGGAGAAGGCCGCTCAGGTCTATTCGGCGGCCCGTATCGCCATTGATCCCGACACGATTCAGGAGCGCGAGTTCCTGCATCAGCTGGCCGAAGCCCTCGATCTCGATCCGGCTGTGCGGGCTCAGATCGACGACACGGCGGGCGCGCTCGGCTAAAGCATCGGACCCAAAAGTGGACTTGCACTTTTGGGACTAATCCGATGCTTTCTCCTTAGAAGAGAGCATGGTTCGGGCGGAAAACCGGATCCACTTTTCGCTGCGCGGCCCGCTGGGTCAGCACGATGCTCTAAGCCACCTCAAAGAGGCGAGGTTTTGCCTAAGGGCTTAATGCTCTGGTACTTCATGGTGGTCTGCGCCCCGCCTTTTTCGTCATAGCGCTTGGCCAGAATGAAGCCGAGTTCGGGCGAGTACAGATCCGTGTGCTCGTATGTGGACTTGCCGTCCGCGTTCAGGAAGCGGTTCTTCACGATCAGGACATTGTAGGAGCAGGTGCCGATCTGCATCTGCTCCTGGCCCGTCACCGTTAGCTCGAGCGAAATCAGCTCTCCCACCTTGTCGGGCCGGGCCGGCGCATAGGTGAGGGCGCGGCGGGCTTTCGGCTGCAACGGGAAGATCGTGCGAATGTCCGAGATGGGAATGTTGATGCTGCGGGCCGTATCGTCGAAGCGACTGATCGGGAAAAAGCCCCGGTAGTAGATCACATTCTGCGTCTTCCCGCCGGGATAGAAATTCACCACGTGAACGAAGTGGTCCGAGGAGGGCCGGATTTCGGCCCTGGTGCCCTGGCGCTCCAGGACAAAGCCGAGCTTTGCCGTCTGAGCGTTGGGACAGTCATCGGCATAGGCCGGTACTGTAAGGGCTGAGATGATGAGGAGAAGGACAGGTCGAAGCATCGTCATTTCATAAAACGGAAGGCGACTTCATGAGCGAAGTCATTCTCTATTGAAATAACATAACGGAAAATCATTCGCCAGCAGGGGCTCCGGAGCGCCCTTGAGAAGCTTCGCAGGACATTTCTCCTCAAGTGACGACGACTTTCATTAAAGGGATGGTTGATCTCGGCTTCCGCTCCAGATCAAATACCCGTCCGTTCGGTCACCGATGTCTCATAAGGAAATGAAGAATGGCTGAGAGGCCTCACCGTCGTACTCCCGATCAGCTTCGCTCACGGCTCTGGTTCGACAACCCCGACAATCCGGGCATGACGGCGCTCTACCTCGAGCGCTACTTGAACTTCGGCCTCACAGGCAAGGAGCTGCAGGGCAAGAAGCCGATCATCGGCATTGCCCAGACGGGCTCCGATCTGTCCCCCTGCAATCGGCACCATCTGGATCTTGCCAAGCGCGTGCGCGATGGCATCACGGCCGCCGGCGGCGTGGCCTTCGAGTTCCCGTGCCACCCGATCCAGGAGACCGGCAAGCGCCCGACCGCCTGTCTCGACCGCAACCTCGCCTATCTCTCCCTCGTCGAAGTGCTGTACGGCTATCCGCTCGACGGTGTCGTGCTGCTCACCGGCTGCGACAAGACCATGCCGGCCTGCCTCATGGCAGCCGCCACCGTGAACATCCCGGCGATCTCGCTCAATGTCGGCCCCATGCTGAACGGCTGGCATCACGGCGAGCGCACGGGCTCCGGCACCATCGTGTGGAAGGCGCGTGAGCGCCATGCGGCCGGCGATATCGACTACCAGCAGTTCATCGACATCGTCGGCTCGTCCGCCCCCTCCGTCGGTCATTGCAACACTATGGGCACTGCCTCGACGATGAACGCGCTCGCCGAGGCGCTCGGCATGTCGCTGCCGGGTTCGGCGGCTGTGCCTGCGCCTTACCGTGAACGCGGGCAGATGGCCTATGAGACGGGCCGCCGCATCGTCGACATGGTATGGGAGGACCTGAAGCCCTCCGACATCATGACCCGCGAGGCGTTCGAGAACGCCATCGTGGCGAATGCAGCCATCGGCGGCTCCACCAATGCGCCTGTCCACATCAACGCGATCGCCAAGCATATCGGCGTGCCGCTCGATTGCGACGACTGGGAGCGCCTCGGATTCGAGATCCCGCTGCTCGTCAACGTGCAGCCTGCGGGCGAATATCTCGGCGAGGAGTATTACCGCGCCGGTGGCCTGCCGGCTGTACTGGCGGAGCTGATCGGCGCCGGCAAGATCCACGAGGATGCGATCACCTGCACCGGCACGACCATCGGCGAGAACTGCCGCGGCAAGCACACCTGGGATCACGACGTCATCCGCTCCTATGACAATCCGCTGAAGGAGAAGGCTGGCTTCCTCAATCTCAAGGGCACGCTGTTCGATTCCGCGATCATGAAGACGAGCGTGATCAGCCCGGAATTCCAGGAGCGCTATCTCAATAATCCGGAAGATCCCAACGCGTTCGAAGGCCGCGTCGTGGTGTTCGACGGGCCGGAGGACTACCATCACCGCATCGACGATCCCGCGCTCAACATCGACGAGCACACGATCCTGATCATGCGCGGCGCTGGTCCTGTGGGATATCCGGGAGCGGCGGAAGTGGTGAACATGCAGCCGCCGGGTTCGCTGATCAAACGCGGCGTTCTCTCGCTGCCATGCATCGGCGATGGCCGTCAGTCCGGCACGTCCGGCACGCCGTCGATCCTCAACGCATCGCCGGAGGCCGCGGTCGGTGGCGGGCTGGCCCTGCTGCAGTCGGGCGACCGCATCCGCATCGATCTCAACAAGCGCAGCGCCGACATTCTTCTCTCAGCAGAAGAGCTGGAGAAGCGCCGGGCCGATCTCGAAGCACGGGGCGGCTATGCCTATCCGGCGAGCCAGACGCCCTGGCAGGAGATCCAGCGCTCCATGGTCGATCAGCTCTCCGAAGGCATGACCCTGAAGCCCGCCGTGAAGTACCAGAAGGTCGCCCAGACCTTCGGCGTGCCGCGAGACAATCACTAAAAGCCAGAACGGGAGCGAAATTTCTCATGAACAGGCTTCAAGGAAAAACCGCTCTCGTCACGGCGGCCGGGCAGGGGATCGGACGCGCCATTGCGGAGGCTTTCCTCCGCGAAGGCGCGACGGTCTGGGCGACGGATCTGGACGTCGCGAAGCTGGAGGGTCTTGAGGGCGCGCAGAAGCGCAGGCTCGACGTTCTCTCGAACGACGGTGTCGCGCAACTCGTCACCGAGGCAGGGTCCTTCGACATCCTCGTCAATGCGGCGGGCTTCGTGCATCACGGCACGATCCTCGAATGCTCCGACAAAGACTGGGACTTCTCCTTCGACCTGAACGTGCGGTCCATGCACCGCACGATCAAGGCGGTGCTGCCGGGCATGCTGGAGAAGGGCCGTGGGTCGATCGTCAACATCGCGTCCGGCGCGTCCTCCGTGCGCGGCATTCCCAACCGCTATGTCTACGGCACGACCAAGGCGGCGGTGATCGGCCTCACCAAGGCGGTGGCGGCCGATTTCATCAAGCGCGGCGTCCGGGCCAACGCGATCTGCCCCGGCACGATCCAGTCACCGTCGCTCGATGAGCGGATCGCCGCTCAGGCCGAAAGCTCCGGACAGAGCCTCGATGTCGTGCGCCAAGCGTTCGTCGACCGGCAGCCCATGGGCCGGCTCGGCACGGCCGAAGAGGTGGCGGCGCTCGCCGTGTATCTCGCGTCCGATGAGGCAAGTTATACGACCGGGCACATTCACCTGGTCGATGGCGGGTTCGCGCTGTAACCGACTGCCCCTGCTTCAACACACTCCCGCCTCATCCTGAGGAGCAGCCGTCAGGCTGAGACTCGAAGGAGGATCCAGTGCTCTCTGGATCCTCCTTCGAGACGGATTGCTCGCGCAATCCTCCTCAGGATGAGGTCAGAGGGAAAACAGAGTTCGTCATCACCGGCACAAGGCCTGTGATGATGAGTCGTGTAGCTTAAACCACTCGCCGTTTGTAAGGCGTCTCAGGCACCGGCGTCAGCGGTCCCTTGCCTTCGACCCACGAGACGATGTTGTCCGCCACGAGCTTGCCCATGGCGTTGCGGGTATGGACCGAGGCGGACGCGATATGGGGCAGGAGCACCACGTGCTCCATGTCGATCAGCTCCTGCGGCACGCGGGGCTCATCCTCGTAGACGTCGAGGCCGGCGCTGAGAATGGTCTTGGACTTGAGAGCCTCGATCAGCGCCTGCTCATCCACGACAGTGCCGCGCGCCACGTTGATCAGAACGCCATTGGAGCCGAGAGCCTTCAGCACATCCGCATCGATCAGATGGCGCGTCGCGGCGCCGCCCGGCGTGATGACGATCAGCACATCGCAGGCCTCCGCGAGGCCGATGACCGTTGGATAATAGGCATAGGCCACGTCGTCCTGCTGATTGCGCCCGTGATAGGCGATGCTCACATCGAAGCCCGCGAGGCGTCGTGTGATGGCCTTGCCGATGCGCCCGAGGCCGACGATGCCGACCTTGCGCGCGCGCAGGGTGGTCGAGAGCGGGAAGGAGGCTTTCAGCCATTGCCCCTCGCGTAAGTAACGGTCGGCCTGCGGGATCTTGCGCAGGGTCGCGAGCAGCAGGCCGAGGGTGAGATCGGCCACCTCGTCGTCGAGCACGCCGGGCGTGTTGGTGACGACGATGCCGCGCTTTCCGGCTTCCACCGCGTCGACGTTATCGTAGCCGACGCCGAAGCTGGAAATGATCTCGACATTCGGCAGCCGGTCGAGGAGCGAGGCTTCGAGGCGGCCGTAGAGGGTGCTGGTGGCAACGCCGCGGATGCGCGGCCCGACTTCCTTGAGAAACGCCTCCTGATCCTGCTGCTCCCAGAGGCGGTGCAGGGTACAGGCTTTCTCCAGCGTCTCGATGACGATGGGCATCATCGGGGCGGTCATTAGGATGTCGGTACGGCTCATGGCGTTTCCTGTGGTTATGTTTGTCAGATGGCGCAGCGAGCGACGCCACCACGGCGCAGGGCTTCGTCGATGGCCCTGGCCTGCTGCTGGAGCGCGGTATTCACATCCTGGGGCAGGTCGAGCCAATGGCAACCGCGCAAGGAGGCCTCAAGCGCGTAGAGGGCATTGAGGTTGACTTGGCGGGGCAGCATGAACTTGAGGCGGCGATAGGCCTCGACGGCCCCGATGGAGCGAAGCTCGCCTTCCGTCCGGATGCCGGCCTCCTTCAGCCAGCCCCGCGTGACGGGGCCGATCCCAGGCAGCGTGTCGACGGGGGCATCACTCATGAACCGTCTCCGGCTGGTTTCGTTTCGCGCGTTCGCGGGAGAGCAAGTAGAGCCCCGATGCGATCACGATGCCAGCCCCGACGAAGGTCCAAGAATCGGGCCAGTCGCCGAACACGATGTAGCCCAGGGCCAGCATCCAGATGATCTGGCTGTAAATGAAGGGCGCCAGGATCGCCGCTGGAGCCCGGGCATGGGCGAGAACGAGCAGCCAATGTCCGAAGCCGCCATAAAAGCCCGTCGTGGCCAGAAGAAACCAGACAAGCGGTGAGGACGGCGTGGACCAGATCCAGGGCAGGACGGGTGTGAGAAGGACGATGCCGGCGACGCTCGAATAGAGGGTCGTGGTCGCAATCGAATCGCTCGACGCCAGCATCCTGGTCACGATGTTGTAGAAGGCATAGGCCACCGAGCCCGCCAGCGACAGCAGGGCGGCGGGATGCATGGTGCCGAGACCCGGCCGCGTGATCACGAGAATGCCGATGAACCCGACGCCGATGGCGGTCAGGCGCTGCCAGCCGATTCGCTCTCCCAAAAGAGGAGCTGCCAGCAGGGCCACCAGCAGGGGCGTTGCGAAGATGATCGACTGGGTCTCGACCAG
Organism: Microvirga soli; assembly: GCF_016734765.1. Taxonomy (GTDB): domain Bacteria; phylum Pseudomonadota; class Alphaproteobacteria; order Rhizobiales; family Beijerinckiaceae; genus Microvirga; species Microvirga soli. The sequence goes on from NZ_JAERQE010000017.1 coordinate 10,105, forward strand.
CTGCAGGTATTTCAGGGCGAGGAAATTACAGAAGGTCGAGGCGAGGAGCAGGAAGGAGCGGAGGAGCTGGAGGGGAAGGCGGCGCGTCCTGAGCGCTCCCGGCTGGGTTCGCGGATTGATGACCATGAACGTCAGCAGGGCCGCCGACATGTAGCGGGCCCAGACCGTCACCATGGGATCGACGGATTGGTTCACCCATTTGGCCGTGGCATCAAGGCAGGAGAAGCAGAACAAAGCCGCGCACATGAGGCCGATGCCGATCATGCGGTTCTGGTGCTGCGAGACTGGCTTGGATCGGGACGTGGAGATGGTATCGGCCATCAGGGAAAGCTAGCCGCAGAACGGTCCCGACGCGAATACCCGCAACGCACGCCCCTCGTGCGCCGCAGACAGGGGTGCGTCTCCTGTCAGGCCGTTGCGGCGAGTTCCGGCTCGCTGGCTTCCAGGCCCTCGGCCTCGTCGTCTGCCTCGAATCCTGTCTGGTCGGCGCCGGTGAAGCCGGCGAGGTTCTTGGCGGCTTTGCGAAGGAGCTTGCGCAGGCGCTTGCGGTCCTTGTTGTCGAAGCCCTGGAGCAATTCTCCCTCGACCTCGTCCCAGAGGGCATCGATGGCTGCGGCCTTGCGCTTGCCTTCCTTGGTGAGCTTCACGCGCACGACCCGAGCATCACCGGGCTCGGTGTGGCGCTCCACAAGCTTGAGGGCGGACAGCCGCGAGACCGTCTTGGAGGCGGTCGGCGGGCGCACCCGCAGGATGGTGGCCAGTTCGCCCATGGTCATGGGGCCGGAATTGCCCAGGGCTTGGAGCACCTGTTCCTGGCCGGCGAAGAGGCCGAGCTCGGAGAGCTTGTCGCCCGTGCGGCTTCGGTGCAGGCGCGAGACTTGAACCAGAGCCCATCCGACGCTCTTGATGCCCGGATGCTTGTTGTCGGTATCCATGGTTCCTCGCTGCTCAAAGCGTTGCCATGAGTACCATGGACCTGTCTCATGACGGTACGATGACAAGCCGGCACATTATTAACAGGCTAAGGACCGACTCCTCATTTTTCCTGCGTAAGGGCGCTTTCATGCCAGCGGCGGAGCAGAAGATGGCTGATGGCTGCCAGCAGGAGATAGAGCCCGATGCCGGTCAGGGCCAGGAGTACGAGGGCCGCGAAGAGGCGGGGGATGTTGAGGCGATACTGGCTCTCGATGATGCGGTAGGCCAGCCCCGAGCCTGCGCCGGCGGAGCCCGCCGCCATTTCGGCCACCACGGCGCCGATAAGCGAAAGCCCGCCGGCGATTCGCAAACCCGCCAGGAAGGCCGGAAGGGCGGCGGGACGGCGCAGGTACCACAGGGCCTTGAGCCGTGACCGGAAGCGCGCAAGAGGCCTGCGCGATGCAGGGGCGCCATAGAGCGCGAACAGCTCCATGAGGTTGCGGTCGACCGATTGGAGTCCGAGCATGGTGTTCGAGAGAACCGGAAAGAAGGCGACCAGCCAGGCGCAGGTCAGCACCGCTACGTCCTGCGGCATGTAGATCAGGAGCAGAGGCGCAATGGCGATGACCGGCGTGACCTGCAGCACGACCGCAAAGGGATAGAGCGAATATTCCGCGATCCGTGACAGGCTCAGGACGACGGCGATGAGGACGCCGCCGAGCACGGCCAGAACGAGGCCAAGGAGCGTCGTCTTCAGGGTCGTCAGCAGCGAAGCCTGCAGGAGCGGCCAGTCGGCCACTATGGTCGTGCCGATCAGGCTCGGGGCCGGCAGGATGTAGGGCGGAATGCCCTGCAGGCGTACGGCGATCTCCCAAAGCCCGATAGCTGCCGCAAAGACTGCGAGCGGCAGAACAAACTTCAAAGGGTTGGAGGATGCTGTCGTCACGCGCGCTCCTCCGCATCCTGCTCCAGCAGGATCTGCGAAATCTCTCCGCACAGGGCTGCATAACGGGCGCTGGTGCGAAAATCCTTCGTGCGTGGCCCCGGCATCTCGCCCGCAATTTCGGCGACGATGCGGCCGGGGCGCGGGGACATGATCGCGATGCGGCTCGACAGATAGGCGCTCTCATAGACCGAATGCGTGACAAACACGACGGTGCAGCCCAGCTCTCTCTGCAAGTTGAGGAGATCGTCGTTGAGCCTGAAGCGCGTGATCTCGTCGAGCGCCGCGAAGGGCTCGTCCATGAGAAGCAGGCGCGGCTTCAGGGACAGTGCGCGCGCGATCGATACGCGCATCTTCATGCCGCCCGACAATTCACGCGGGTATGCTTTCGCGAAATCCTGCAGGCCAACGAGGGAGAGGCTCTCCGAGATGCGCTCCTGCGCGTCCCGCCGCGACAGGCCGCGCAAGCGCAGCGGCAGCCAGACATTATCCGCTACATCCGCCCAGGGCATCAGGGTCGCCTCCTGAAACACGAAGCCGATTTCGCTGCGATGATCCTCATGGGCCGAGCCGGGCCACGTCACATGCCCTGCGGTCGGCTCAGCGAGACCCGCGATGAGGCGCAGCACCGTCGATTTCCCGCAACCGGAGGGGCCGAGGAGCGACACGAACTCACCCGTGCGAACGGCGAGATCGAAGCCGGACAGCGCCGTCACGCCATTGGCAAAAACCTTGCTGACGCCATGCAGGGAAACGAGCGTGGATGCGGGCGCGTTCATGGGATGCGGCAGCGCCGTTCGAGCCGGCGCCGCACTCCTCTACTTTCTCAAGCTCAAGCCCACGCCCTTGTTCACGAACTGGAGCGTATAGGCTTTTCGGTAATCGAGATCCGGCTTGAAGAGACCGGCCTTCACCATCTTGTCGAAGAAGTCCTTCATGCGCGCATCCGTCATGGCGCCGATGCCGAGCGTTTGCGCGTCGCCGGAATCGACGATACCGTATTCCTTCATCTTGGCGTGGGAATAGGCCAGCAGTTCGTCGGTCATCTCCGGGTTGTCGCGCTTGATGAATTCCTTGGCCTTAGCGTTGTCACCATAGAGATAATTGTACCAGCCGATGGTCGAGGCATCGACGAAGCGCTGCACGAGGTCGGAGTTCTTCTCCACCACCTCGCGGCGCGTCTCGACCGTGGTGGAATAGGTGCTGAAGCCATGATCGGCGAGCAGGAACACGTTGGGCCTGAAGCCCGCGGCTTTCTCGATGGTGAGAGGCTCCGACGTTACATAGCCCTGCTGCACTGCCCGCCTGTTGGCGATGAAGGGCGCCGGGTTGAAGCCGAAGGGTTTCATCTGTTCGTCCTGGAAGCCATGCTCGGCCTTCATCCACTGGAAGAAGGTTGCGGCCGCATCCTTGGACAGCAGGATGTCGGTGGATGTCTTCAGGCTCTCGAAGGTATCGAGCCCCTGGCCGGGATGGCTCATGAGCACCTGAGGGTCCTTCTGGAAGTGGGCCGCCACTACAACGGTGGGGATGCTCTTCTCCACGGCCGAGAAGGCCTGGATCATGCTGCCGCCCATGTAGAAGTCGAGCTTGCCGACGGTCATGAGCATGCGGTTGCTGGCACGCGGGCCGCCCGGCACGATAGTGACCTTCAGGCCGTACTTTTCATAAGTCCCATCGGCGAGCGCCTGGTAGTAGCCGCCGTGCTCGCCTTGAGCGAGCCAGTTGGTGCCAAAGGTTACTTCTGTCAGCGCCTGCGCCAAGGCGTTCCCGCCTAAGCAGGCTGCAAGCGCTCCCATGATCCAGGCGTTCAGCTTCATCGGCACTCACCTTCTGCTGGGCAAGGTACAACGGCCAGCAGTTCGAGGCACAGCTTCTGCGTGGTTCGGTCGCGCTTGGCAAGGTGCCCTGCCCGGTGAGTTGGAATCGGATCGATCCATATCAAAGAGCCAGCACCTGTGGGCCCGCAGCCGTTGAGCTGCGAGCCTGAAGGTTGATCGAGGGTGGCGCGTTGTGCAGCCCGGCTCGATGATTGTGGAAAGGTAAGAGCCAGACTGCTCTTCGCGCACGGTTTGTTTCAGCGGACCTGGAGGCATGCCAGGATCGGCCACCCGCGATCACAGGGGTGCGAGCCCTGCGGCGGGACCGTGCCTGCTCCCACACTGCGACGCCTCGCGAGCGCGCCCCTCTCAGGAACAGATCTAAGGAAACTCTATAGCTCAGCTTAGGACCAAAGTCAAGAACAAAAGAAGAACATAAACTCGCCACCCGCTGTCATTCCGGGGCGAGCGAGAGCGAGAGCCCGGAATCCATCACCACGACATTTCAAGCAATGCGAGCCGCGCTACGCCTCGTTCTGCACCGTCAGCGGCTATGGATTCCGGGCTCGCCTTTGGCGCCCCGGAATGACAGTGAGCGTGTCAGTCCCGCTCATCCCGTGTTCAACCGGTGCAACGACGTGGATCCCCGGACCAAGTCCGGGGATGACCGGGTGGGTGAGGGGACGCGAAGGGGCTTTGGCTCACTCCACGAACCACGGATAAGTCCAGGTCTCCGTCAGGGCTCGGTTCCCGGCGCGCAGGAAGGCGCGCAGGTCCGTGGACTGGCCCGGCTCTAGGCGCACGTCGATGGCGGCGCGGAAGCCGTCGATGTGCGGGTTGGGCATGAGGAAGGTGTTGGTGATCTGGCCCGTGGACGTGGAGGGAACCAGCTGCACCTGCTCCGGAGCATTGAAGTAATAGGACAAGTCACCCCCGGCAAAATCGACGATGAAGCGGCGATGGCGGGGATCGCTCGGTGCGTTCGAGCCGCTGGCGCGCGGCGGCGTCTGGAAGGTGTTCACCGCCTTCCCGCCCGGATGCATGCCGCCGATGGCGGCTGCGGCCCGCAGGCGATAGGAGATGACGACCTCCTGGCCCGGCTCGTAAGGCCGGTTCGGCTGCCAATAGGCGACGATGTTGTCGTGGGTCTCGTCCCCCGTCGGGATCTCGACCAGCTCGACCCAGCCTTCGCCCCACTGGCCCACGGGCTCAACCCAGTAGCCGGGCCGCTGATGATAATGGGCCTCCAGATCCTGGTAGTGCTCGAACACCCGGTCGCGCTGCATCAGGCCGAAACCGCGCGGATTGTTGTCGCTGAAGGACGAGATCGCCTTCTTAGTGGGATTGCGGATGGGGCGCCAGATCCATTCACCGGCGCCCGAGTGCATGAGCAGACCGTCGGAATCGTGCAGCTCCTGCCGGAAATCGTCCGTGGGCTTCCGGTCGTTCTCACCCCCGAAATACATGGAGGTGAGGGGCGCGAGGCCCACATTGTTGAGAGGCTGGCGCGGGAAAAGCGTGGCCGTGACGTCGATGGTCGTCTCTTTCGACGGGTAGATGTCGAATCGGTAGGCGCCGGCCACGGACGGGCTGTCGAGAAGGGCGAAGATCACCGCGCGGTCGTCATTGGGCTTCGGCATCTCGACCCAGAACTCGCGGAAATGCGGAAACTCCTCCGCCTCGCCCCCTTCCACGTTGATGGCGAGCCCGCGGGCCGAGAGCCCGTATTTCTGGCCCGCTCCGAGGAAGCGGAAATAGCTCGCGCCCAGGAAGGCGATGAGTTCGTCCATCACCTTCGGGTCGTTCAGCGGGTAATGCAGCCGGAAGCCGGCAAAGCCGAGATTGACGGGAAGCGGCCGCTCGATCTTGTTGCGGCCGTAGTCGAACAGCTCCCGCTGGTAGGGCACCGGGGCCGGCACGCCGTCGCGGATGATGTTCACCGTCACCGGGCGCGGATAAAGGAAGCCGAGATGGAAGAGCTGCATCCGGAACGGCCCGTTGCCCGAGGCGAGCAGGGCTCTGTCCGGCCGGAAGCGGATGTCCCGGTAATCGTCGAAGCTGAGCCGGTTCAGCGGCTCCGGCAGCTGGGAGGGCTGAGCCTCGAAAGGAGCCGTCGACAGCTCGCGGGCCCGGCGCACCACATCCTCGTAGCGGAACGGATTGGGCTGCGGCACGCCGTTCTGCTGTGCGAAAGCCTGATAGCTTGAAGCGGACAGCGCGGTGGCTGCGAGCAGGCTTTGCAGGAGGGTGCGGCGGGACAGGTTCATCATGGCGGTGGAGCGGTTCTCGTCGTGGGAAAGGTCAGGCTCTGGAGCCCGGAATATGGGGCTGGAGCCTCCATCCGTGTAGCTCAGCCGCTTAATGGAAGCTGAATGGTGATGCGAGCAGGACACAGGTCTCGGCAGGGTTAAAAAAATTCCCCGGGAGGGCTCAAAAACTCTTGTGGTCCGGGTCGAATATGCTTATCTCCCGCTTGCCCAATTTCGCACGTGCCTGTGGTCGTGTGTCGGTTGGTGGGCATCCGGACAAGAGGCCGGACAGCCGCCCGAGAGCGCTCTAGCTCTCGATACCCCTAACCGGCAGCCGGAGGCGAAAACCGGCGTACCTCGCTCTCAACGGGGGACGCGACTTAAAGCAACGACGAACGGGCTTTTTTGGTCTCGTTGGCCCTCCAAAGGTCAACACCGAAGAGGCTTGTTTATCATTGCCAGGCGTGCGGATGGAGTATCCCCATCCAATCCAAGGCAGCATCGTCGGGTGAAGAGCCCATCGCGCTCGTCGTGTCTCCATCGCACGAAGCGGGATGCCATCTTCCCTCGCTGACGCCGGACGGCAGGATTTCCCTGATCGTCTGAATTTCAATCCGGAGGCTCCACAAGACCTCCATTGAACCTTTGGTGGGGAGAGCGCCATGACTCAGCGCATCCGTGAATTTCTGCGCAACCGACGTGAGGACGGCCCGTGCGTGGTCGTCGACCTCGAGGTCGTGCGCGACAACTACTCGAAGTTTGCCCGTGCGCTCCCCGACACGCGTGTGTTCTACGCCGTGAAGGCGAACCCGGATCCGCAGGTGCTCAAGCTCCTGGCCGAACTCGGCTCGTGCTTCGACACGGCGTCCGTGGTCGAGATCCAGCTCGCGCTCGACGCCGGCGCCACGCCCGACCGCATCTCGTTCGGCAACACGATCAAGAAGGAGCGCGACATCGTTCGTGCGCTCGAGCTTGGCGTGCGCCTCTATGCGGTCGACTGCGAGGTCGAGGTCGAGAAGATCGCCCGCGCGGCCGTGGCGGCTGGCGTCGAGGCTTCCGAGGTGAAGGTGTTCTGCCGCATCCTGTGCGACGGCGCCGGCGCCGAGTGGCCGCTCTCCCGCAAGTTCGGCTGCGTGCCCGAGATGGCCGTGGACGTGCTGGAGCATGCCTATCGTCAGGGCCTGGAAGCTTACGGCGTGTCGTTCCACGTGGGCTCGCAGCAGCGCAACACGGGGGCCTGGGATCAGGCTCTCGGTTCGGCTTCCGCGATCTTCCGTGAATGCGCGCATCGCGGCATCCACCTGTCGATGGTCAACCTCGGCGGCGGCTTCCCGACGAAGTACCTCAAGACGGTCCCGATGGTCGAAGCCTATGGCGAGTCGATCTTCCAGGCGCTGTCGAAGCACTTCGGCAACCGCATCCCGGAGACGATCATCGAGCCGGGCCGCGGCATGGTCGGCAATGCGGGCGTCATCGAGGCCGAAGTCGTCCTGATCTCGAAGAAGAGCCAGGACGAGGACGAGGTGCGTTGGGTCTATCTCGACATCGGCAAGTTCGGCGGTCTCGCCGAGACGATGGACGAGTCGATCCGCTACCCGATCGTCAGCGAGCGCGACCACGACCGCAAGGTGCCGTGCGTGCTCGCCGGTCCGACCTGCGACTCGGCCGATGTTCTCTACGAGAAGGAGCCTTACCCGCTCCCCGTCTCGCTGGAGATCGGCGACAAGGTGCTGATCGAAGGCACGGGCGCCTACACGACCACCTACTCGGCGGTCGCATTCAACGGCTTCCCGCCGCTGAAGTCCTACGTGATCTAACTCACGTCCCGCCTGCCTCAGTGATTTGAGGCAGGCATCAACCTCACCCAAGTTGTCCCGGACGGCCTGTTCTTGTTCTGAACAGGTGCGAGGGCTGTCGCTCACCCCACGTGTTTTGGGAGGCCACGGCCATGATCACGATTCGCGAAGAAACCTTCCACGATGTCGATGCGCGCGAGGCGCTGCTCGATACCTGCTTCGGACCCGCCCGGTTCCAGAAGACCTGCGAGCGCCTGCGCGAGGGCAGGATGCCGGCCGACGGCCTGTCGCTGGTGATCGACCGCGACGGTGAAATCATCGGCACGGTGCGCCTGTGGCATGTCTCGGCCGGCCCGAACCGTGCGGCGCTGATGCTCGGCCCCATCGCCATCGATCCGTCCGTCCAGAGCCTCGGTCTCGGCGGAAAGCTGATGCGCGAGGCGCTCACGCGTGCCGGTCAGCTCGGCCACAAGGCCGTGCTGCTGGTGGGCGATGCGCCCTATTACGAGCGCTTCGGCTTCTCCACGGAGAAGACCGGCTCGCTCTGGCTGCCGGGTCCGTACGAGCGCGGCCGCTTCCTCGCGCTGGAGCTAGAGGCGGGTGCGCTCGATGGCGCACGCGGTCTCGTCTCTGCGACCGGCGCTTTCGAGCAGAAGCCGGATCTCGGCGCGCTCGTGGCTGCTGCTGCGCAGGGCGCGTTGGCCGGTCTGCGCCCGACCCACTAAACGCTACCCTTCCGAGGGCCGCAACCGTGCGGCTCTCGGATTGGGCAGCACGAAGGTGACGGCTGCTGCCGCCAGCATGTAGACGACAAAGCCGAGGCAGATTGCCTCCAGGCTAATTCCGGCATCGAACAGAATGCCGATGGCGCCGGGAGTCGCGGCGGATGCTACCACCATGATGGCGCCCGCCAGAGCACGGATCTTGCCGAGATGCGTGGTGCCGAACAACTCAGCGAGAACCGCTGCGATCACCACATTGGTGCAACCGGATGTGAGGCCGATCAGCGCGAAGAAGACGAGCGGCAGAAACGGTGCGTCGAACAGGGCCAGCGTGAGGGAAGCCGCCGTCATGCCTGCCAAGTAGAAATGGCTGAGCCGCACGGCCCCGAATCGATCGACGAAGCTGCCGGCCGACATGGCAACGACCACGGAGACCAAGGCGAAGAGCGTGATGCTGCTCGCGAGAAGCTCCAGCGACCAGCCCTTCACCTCGGCAATGAAGCGCTGGTGGAAGAAATAGGCCGTCATGATGGCCGGGTAACCGATCATGGTGGGAATGAGCGCGAGAAAGCGCCAGTCGCGTAAGATGTCGCTCCAGCGCGGTCCTGTTTCGTCTGAGGCCTTCTTGCGCGCGGATCCTTGAAGATCCGGGTCTTTGCGCCTGATGAGCAATCCGAGACCCCAGCCAAGCCCGAGAGCCACGATGATGGCAAAGGCAACACTGCGCCATGCGCCGGTCCAGCCGATGGCCGCGATCAGCGCGATGGCAGCAGCTGGAAAAATGGCTTCACCGGCTGGAAAGCCCAGGGCGGCTACGCCGAGCGCCCTCCCGCGCACGCCCTCGTCGAGGCGTGCGGTGCTCATCACACCCGCATGGCTCAGCATCCCCTGGCCGAAGAGGCGCAGGGCGAACAGGCTCAGGCCCAGCATGATCACGTTGGGCGCGAGCGACAGACTGAGAGCCGCCACCGCCAAGCCCAACATGGCTGTGGTGGCGTAGAGGCGTATGTCGACGCGGTCGATGACGCTGCCGACCCAGATCATCAGCAGGCCCGAGGAGAGAGTCGCCAGAGAGTAGATGGAGCCGAAGGCGCCGTGGGTCAGGCCAAAAGCATTGCGGATATCGGGTCCCGACAAGGAGATGAAGAAGGTTTGTCCGAAAGAGGACAGGAATGTCAGAGCGAAGCCCAGGCCGATCACGCGCCCATGGCGCGTGAGGAGGTCGTGAAATTTCATCGGTCGCGGTCAGCCTGAAGATGCCAAGGCTGGCCATCATGAAGCTTTGTTGCACGATGTCGAGGGGCAAATCCGCATGGCAGGGATGCCATCCGCAGAGAAACGGCTCCGGGCATTGACCCCGAGGGCCCTGCAATCCTAGATGCGCCCGGAACCGTTCAAACCGGAGACATCTCAGCCTATTCCAGGCTTCCACGTTAGGAGAATTAATGATGACCACTTGGCCCGTTCACGGTCGCATCAGCGGCCCTATTGTCATGATTGGCTTCGGCTCGATCGGCCAGGGCACCCTGCCGCTCATCGAACGCCACTTCGATTATGACAAGAGCCGCTTCGTGGTCATCGATCCGCAGGAGAAGCACAAGGAGCTCCTCGACGAGCGCGGCATCCGCTTCATCCAGCAGGCCGTGACGAAGGACAATTACCGTGAGCTGCTCACGCCGCTGCTGACCGCAGGCGGCGGGCAGGGCTTCTGCGTCAACCTCTCGGTGGATACCGGCTCCGTCGACATCATGGAGCTGTGCCGTTCGCTCAATTGCTTCTACATCGACACCGTCAACGAGCCCTGGCCTGGCTTCTACTTCGACAAGAGCAAAGGCCCGGAATCGCGCACGAATTATGCCCTGCGCGAGATCACGATGGCGGCGCGCAAGCGCAATCCGGGTGGCACCACGGCGGTGTCCTGCTGCGGCGCCAATCCGGGCATGGTGTCCTGGTTCGTCAAGCAGGCCCTGGTGAACGTCGCGGGCGATCTTGGGGTCACCTATGACGAGCCGAAAAGCCGCGAGGACTGGGCGCATCTGGCGCAGAAGGTGGGCGTGAAGGGCGTCCACATAGCCGAGCGCGATACGCAGCGCGCCAAATCCGAGAAGCCCATGGGCGTTTTCGTGAACACCTGGTCGGTGGACGGCTTCGTGTCGGAAGGCCTGCAGCCGGCCGAGCTCGGCTGGGGCACGCATGAGCAATGGATGCCGGAGAATGCCGGCACGCTCGGGCCGGACGCGCAGGCGATCTATCTGCTCCAGCCCGGCGCCAACACCCGCGTGCGCACCTGGTGCCCGACGCCCGGTTCGCAATATGGGTTCCTGGTCACGCACAACGAGTCGATCTCGATCTCGGATTATTACACCGTGCGCGAGAACGGGAAGGCCGTTTACCGCCCGACCGTCCACTATGCCTACCATCCCTGCAACGAGGCGGTGCTCTCGCTGCACGAGATGTTCGGCAGTGCCGGCAAGTTCCAGGAGACGCAGCACATCCTCGACGAGAACGAGATTGTCGACGGTATCGACGAACTCGGCGTGCTGCTCTACGGCCACGGCAAGAACGCCTATTGGTACGGCTCGCAGCTTTCCATCGAGGAGACGCGTCGCGTCGCGCCCTACCAGAACGCCACCGGCCTCCAGGTGACCTCCGCGGTGCTCGCCGGCATGGTCTGGGCGCTGGAGAATCCCGAAGCCGGCATCGTCGAAGCCGACGAGATGGATTACCGCCGCTGCCTCGAAGTGCAGCTGCCCTATCTCGGACCGGTGAAGGGTTATTATACCGACTGGACCCCGCTCACGGACCGCCCTGGCTTCTTCCCGGAGGACATCGATTCGTCCGATCCGTGGCAGTTCCGGAACGTTCTGGTGCGTTAAGGATAGAGATCCTGGCCGACTCCATCGGTCGGCCAGGATCGACACAGAACAGGTCGCGCATGCCCCATTTCGACGAATTCTACGCCAGCAAACTCCGCGGCGGACTTGGCGTCACGGATGCCGACAGCGTGCTCGATCTGCGCGGTGCCTCACGGGAGAAGGCGGCGGCTTCGATCCAGGACATGCTGGAGCGCAGCCGCTTCGCGCAGGTCAAAGCGGTCGCCATCAGGCTCGATCCGCCGCCGGAGGGCGGTGGCGAGACGCTGTTCCAGCCGGTCGGCAAGGCGCTGCTCGAGGCCAAGAAGCGCGGCTGGATCGACCGGCTGCAGACCCTGCCGGCGCAGGATGGTCTCGGATTTTATGTAGTGCTCGCCGGAAAGCCGGAGCGCGAGGCCTGAACCGATTTCTGCTGCTGGCGACGACGCCGGAAGAGGCTGCGCAGGAAACCCGAGAGCAGAAGCAGGCCGCCCCAGACGGCGATGAAGCCGGCGGCTGCGGAAAAGACGCCTTCCTCCGTGACCGGCACGGCCGGCTCGAAATCGCGGGAGACGGCTTCCAGGATATCCGTGTCGCCATCGCGCACCATCAAGGCAATGCGGGAAAAGGGACCTAATTCCAGCATCGCCGTGCGGTGGGATTCGAGGCGGCCCAGGCGCTCCACATTGCCCTGCATGGCGGCGCCCTGGCGGCTGACGAAATCGTCCGCGTTGGAACGCAGGCGCGCGATGGCGCTCTCCCGCGTCTCCCCGCTCACCTGAGCATCCGTGTCGAAGCGCGTGATTACCTGCCGCAGCTCGTCCACTGCGCCGCCGAGGCGCTGACGGTATTGCTGCGCGAATTCGGGCCCTTGCGAGGCTGTGACGCCCCCGAACAGCCCGAGACCGAAGGCGACGATGCGGACGATCCGGGACAAGCTTAGCCTCCTCAGCCCTCGATCGCGGTGAGGATATCTTGTTCCACGACTTCGTCGAGGGGCTTGGGGATCTTGAGAGCCCTTGTCTTCCGGCCCGGCTCCATAACGAGGATCACTGTCTCCAGGCCGGGGCACCCGGGGTCGTTGCAGGCGATCTCGTTGACCGCAAAGGCTGTATCGGGTGAGAGCTGAAGGGTCGAGCGGGCGAGCTCCTTGACGCGCTCAACCTCCTGCCTGTCGGGTTTGGGCAGACCGAAGGTCCCCCGCATGAAGGCGCCGAAGAGAGCCACCGGCGACCTCATGTGGGCAGGGTCAGGATGCCGGCCTGGCCGTCCTCGCATCCGAAGGCGAGGCGCTTGCCGGCTTTGTCCCAGGTCATGGCCGTGATGCCGCTCTCCTTAACGGCGGGGCGCACGAGAAGCTCCGAGGCATCGTTGAGGCGAATGAGCAGGATGCAGCCGTCCTCATAGCCGACCGCCAGCACATAGGTATTGGGATGGAAGGCCACCCGGCTGACCTTGGCGTGCCTGACGCCGCATTCCCGCGGCGCCTTGCCCATGGGGCCTTCCTTCGACTCGAAGGGCCAGATGATGGCGGCTTCCGCCCCGGAGGTCGCGAACCACTTTCCGTCTCCCGACCAGGCGAAGGAGCGTGTCTTCGACGGGTAGCCGCTCATGCGCATGTGCCCCTTGTCGGGGATGAGCCGCCAGCCGTGGAGCGCGTTCTCCTGCATGGAGGTCACCACGAAGCGGGCATCCGGTGACCAGGTGACGTCGATATGCGAGCCCTTCCATTCGAGCCCCTCGGGCTTGGCCTCCACGTTGGGAAACCACAGGGTGGCGCCGTTGTAGTGGGAGATCGCCAGCCGGTAGCCCTTGGGCGCGAAGGCAAGCCCGCGGGCCGTGGAGGGAACCTCGAGGATCTTCTCACGTCCCTTGTCGTCGCGGGCGATGACCTTCTTGCCGGCCGCATAGGCGAAGGCGCCGCCCGCATTGACGGCCAGCGCGTCGATCCAGGCGCCCTTGCTCTCCGCCAGGGTCTTGGTGGAGCCGTCGGCTCCCGTGACCGCGACGCGGCCATCGTCACCACCGGTGACGAAGCGCTCGCCGTCGCAGGCTCCGACCAGGATCCCCGCATCGGGATGGGCCTCCACCCGATGGCTCTCGCCATCTTTTGCCAACATGACACCGCCGTCGCCAAGGCCGAAGGCCACCGTGCCCTTCAGCCAGCCGATGGCCGTCACATGCGCGCCCGTATCGAGCGGCGTCACGCTTTGGGTCAAAGATGGGGCGGTACCAGCAGTCATCGCGCAATTCCTTCAGATGGGCTGCCCATAGCACAATTCCGTAAAACCGGGGCAAGTCGTCATAAAGCGGTTATGCCGGCCCTGTGTCCGTAAGAGCTAAGACCTTTGCGCCTTCGACCCGCCGGGACGCGAGACCCATGATGCGCGTTCTTAGAATCATGAGCGACATAATGCGGATCCTGCCTCTGATCACCCTCACTATCGCGATCACCATGCCCGTGGGTCTTGCCGCCCAGGAGCAGGGCGACGTCAAATCGGCGAGGGAGGTTCTGAAGGCCGCCTGCGAGAGGGATGCCCGCCTGACCTACAGGACCGGCGTCAGGACGCTCCCCGAGGTCCGCGAGCAGATGATGGCAGCCCGGAAAACCTACGTCAGGGACTGCATGGCGAAGGGGACTGCGGCTGCCGGTTGAGCCGCAAGCCCTCCCAATCGCTCACGCCGCGCAGGCGAGGAAGCCTTCCCGGATCGCCTTCTCATTCAGGTCGCGGCCGATGAACACCACCTTGGAGGTGTGCTTCTCGCCCGGCTTCCACTCACCCTGCACATCACCGTCCAGGATCATGTGAACGCCCTGGAACACGAAGCGCTTCGGCTCGTTCGGGAAGGCCACGATGCCCTTGCAGCGCAGGATGTTCGGGCCTTCGACCTGGGTCAGGTTCGAAATCCACGGCATGAACTTCTCCGGGTCGACCTCGCCATCGTGGTGCACGGCGACGGATTGCATCTCCTCGTCGTGATGATGGTGATGGCCTCCCTCCAGGAAGCTGGGCTCGATCTCCATGATGCGGTCGAGATCGAAGGCCTTGCGGTCGAGCACCTCGGAGATGGGAATCGCCGCATTCTGCGTGCGATGCAGCTTGGCATAGGGGTTGATGGCGCGGATGCGGGCCTCGACCTCCGCAAGTTCCTGCTCGGACACGAGATCGATCTTGTTGAGGATGATCACGTCCGCGAAGGCGATCTGGTTCTTGGCTTCGGGCGCATCCTTGAGCCGGTCAGACAGCCACTTGGCATCGGCCACCGTCACCACGGCGTCGAGGCGGGCGGTGTCGGACACATCCTGGTCCATGAAGAAGGTCTGGGCCACAGGGGCCGGATCGGCGAGGCCCGTGGTCTCGACGATGATGGCGTCGAACTTGCCCTTGCGCTTCATCAGCCCGTCGAGGATGCGGATCAGGTCGCCGCGCACGGTGCAGCAGATGCACCCGTTGTTCATCTCGAACACTTCCTCGTCGGCGCCGACGACAAGCTCGTTGTCGATGCCGATCTCGCCGAACTCGTTGACGATCACGGCGTATTTCTTGCCGTGCTGCTCGGTGAGGATGCGGTTGAGGAGGGTGGTCTTGCCGGCGCCGAGATAGCCTGTGAGGACGGTAACGGGAATCTTGTCGGTCATCGGATGTGGTCCGCAACGTTCATCCTCCCCTTGAGGGGGAGGATCGGCCGCACAGGCCGAGGTGGGGTGGTGGCACGAACACCGGGAGGTCGAGTTTCCACCCCACCCCGCTCACGATGCTCGCGACCCTCCCCCTCAAAGGGGAGGGTAGGAAACAGTCAGCTCGACAAAGCCGCGCTGAAAGCTCTTATATTGTGTCGCATCATATCAATGTAAGTGCCGGCGGGGCCGTTCGGCTCAGACAGGGCGTCGGAATAGACCCGCTCGCCGATTTTGGCGCCGGTTTCCTTGGCGATCCGCTCCATCAGGCGGGCGTCGGAGACGTTCTCCACGAAGACGGCGCCGATCTTCTCGCGCTTGATCTGCTGGATGATGCGGGCCACGTCCTTGGCAGAGGCTTCCGACTCGGTGGAGACACCCTGGGGCGACACGAAGTCGATGCTGTAGGCCGCCTCGAAATAGCGGAAAGCGTCGTGGGAGGTGATGATCCGACGGCGCTCGGCGGGGATGCTTGCCACCAGGCTCTTCACCTCTGCTTCCAGTTCGTCCAGCTGCTTGAGATAGGCACCCGCATTGGCCTCATAAGCTTCCTTGCCCGCCGCATCGGCGGCGATCAGCGCATCGCGGACATTCGCCACGTAGATCTTCGCATTGCCGATGCTTTGCCAGGCATGCGGATCGGAGCCGCCGTGATCGTGGTGTCCATGCCCGTGGCCATCCTCGCCCTTCAGCGGCGTCACGCCCTTGGCGGCCTCGACCCGGGCGGCCTTGGTGCCGGAGGACTTGATGAGGCGGTCGATCCAGCCCTCGAATTTCAGGCCGTTCGTGAATACGACCTTCGCTTCCGTCAGGCGGCGCCCATCCGCCGGTGTCGGCGAATAGACATGCGCGTCGCCGTTGGGGCCGACGAGGGTCACTAGCTCGATGCGCTCGCCGCCCACGTTGCGGACCATGTCGCCGAGAATCGAGAAGCTGGCCACGACCTTCAGCTTCTCGGTAGTCTGTGCCGCTGCGGGAAGCGAGGACGCGGCAAGGGTCAGGCATCCTGCCAGCAGGGACACGGCAGATCGTCTCGTCAGCATTGTTCGATCCTTTTGAGAGGTCAGGCTTCCAGATGCCGGCCGGGCCAGGCGAGCCACAGCAGGCCGCCCTCGCGGCCGAGCACAAGGGACATCACATAGATGGCGCCGGCCGAGAGAATGATCGCCGGGCCTGCGGGCAGTTCCGCATGGAAGGAGAGCAGCAGGCCGCTCAGGCCGGACACGATGCCGACCGCTATGGAGACGATCATCATCATGGTGATGTCGCTGGTCCAGAAGCGGGAAGCGGCCGCCGGGAGCATCATCATGCCCACGGCCAGGAGGGTGCCAAGCGCGTGGAAGCCGCCGACGAGGTTCATGACGACCAAACCTAAGAAGATCAGGTGCGTCGGCGTTCCGGCTCGGCTCACTGACCGCAGGAAGATCGGGTCCACGCATTCGAGCACGAGCGGGCGATAGAGCACCGCCAGGGCCAGCACGGTGGCAGTCGAGATGGAGGCGAGCAGCAGGAGCGTGCTGTCGTCGAGCGCCAGGACCGTGCCGAAGAGCACGTGCAGCAGGTCCACGTTCGAGCCGCGCAGCGACACGATGGTGACGCCGAGCGCCAGGGACAGGAGATAGAAGGCTGCGAGCGACGCGTCTTCCTTCAGGTCCGTGAAGCGCGAGACGAGGCCCGCCGCGACCGCCACGATCACGCCGGCGAACAATCCACCGACCGTCATGGCCGGCAGGGAGAGACCGGCCAGGAGATAGCCGACGGCAGCGCCGGGCAGGATGGCATGGGCCATGGCATCGCCCGTGAGGCTCATGCGCCGCAGCATCAGGAAGACGCCGACCGGGCCGCCGCCCAAGGCGATGGCGATCACGCCCACGAGGGCGCGCTGCATGAACTCGAATTCGGCGAAGGGTGCGTAGATCAGGTCGAGCATGGGAATGGACGGCCTTATGCGGCGCTGCGGTGGCACACGTCCGCGTGCGGATCGTAGGCTTCGACCATGCGCCGGGCCTTCAGGAGGTTCTCCGGGCTCAGGACCTCGCCGGTTTCGCCCCAGGCCACCGGCTCGCGGGCGATGAGCAGGGTCTGCGGGAAGGTGCGTTTGACCATGTCGAGATCGTGCAGCACGGCCACGACCGTACGGGCCTCGTCATGCCAGCGACGCACGAGATCGAGCAGGTCGGCGGTGGTCTTGGCGTCGATGGCCGTGAAGGGCTCGTCGAGCAGAATGACCGGGGCATCCTGGAGCAGAAGGCGAGCGAAAAGCGCCCGCTGCATCTGCCCGCCCGACAGGGTGGAGATGGGACGGCGCTCGAAGCCGATCAGGCCCACGGCCGCCAGCGCCTCTTCGATCCTGGTGCGGTCGCGGCGCGCGATGCCGCCGAACAGCCCGGAGCGGGACCAGAGACCCATGGCGACCAAGTCGTAGACCGAAAGCGGGAAAGAGCGGTCGATCTCGGCGGCCTGCGGCAGGTAGGCAATGCCCGAGGCGGGGCCCTTGAGGCGGATATGACCGTCAAGCGGCTTGAGCGTCCCGACGATGCCTTTGAGCAGGGTGGATTTGCCGGCCCCGTTGGGACCGACCACGGCCATCAGGCTGCCGGCCGGGATCTCGCCATCGAGGTGATGCACGGCGGGCCTGCGGCCATAACCGAGGGTCACTTCGTCGAACCGGATGGCAGTGGATGTTGAGGACATGCGTTATCCCATCACGCCGATAACCATCAGCCATAACCCCGCCAGCACGACGGCCGTTCCGGCCAGGCGCTGTCCAACCGAGAGGCGCAGGAGCGAGAAGGTCGGAGCGGCGGCAACCGCCCGATGCTCGTGGGCATGCGTGTGGCTGTGATGGTGATGGCCATGTGACATGGCCTCCTACATAAACCCATCCGCGGGCGATTTCCAGGGGCGTATAGTATTTTATACGCCCCTTTCAACGATATGGTTTTGCAGGGTTAATGTCAGAACGCGGGATGATACTGGTAGAGCCAGGTTTCGCTCAGGACCTCGTTCTCGTTGCGCAGATAGCAGCGCATCTCCACCGGCTCGTTTCCGGTCACGGTCAGGTCGAACTGGGTGCGCCAGTGGCCGGGCACGTTGTTGGGCACGGCTTCGGTGAGGATGTTCGAGAATTCGCCCCGGGAGGCGCTAAGCACGGGTTTGGGGATCACGCCGCTCGGCAGCCGGGTCAGGGGCTGGCCGATGAATTCCACCATGAACTTGCGGATACCCTTCGGCCGGTTGGTGCCGGCCTGCCCGCCATTGCCGAAGCGGGTGGCGACGACCCGGGCCAGCGGCGTCGGATAGGGCTCCTCGGCCGACCAGTGCATGCGGTAGCGCAGCTCAAGGGCCTGACCGGCACGGACTGGATCGGCTGGCACCCACATGGCCACGATGTTGTCGTGGATCTCGTCATCGGTCGGGATCTCGACGAGCTGAATGGAGCCACGGCCCCAGGTGCCTTGCGGCTCGATCCAGAGAGATGGACGGCGGTCATAATAGACGCCGTCCAGGTAATGGTCGAAGTTCCTGTCGCGCTGGAGCAGGCCGAACCCCTTCGGGTTCTCATCAGTAAAAGCCGAGGTGATGATGCGGGGCGGGTTGTTGAGGGGCCGCCAGATGCGCTCGCCGGTCCCGGTCCACATGGCCAGGCCATCGGAATCGTGGATCTCCGGACGCCAGTCGACCCCGGTGGCCTTGGCCTTCTCCGAATACCAGTACATGGAGGTGAGGGGGGCCAGCCCTAAGCGGCTCACGTCCTGGCGTATGTAGAGGGCGCTGTCGATGTCCATGATGATGGCGGAGGCGCGCTGCATCACGAAGCGATAGGCGCCGGCCACGCTCGGACCGTCGAGCAGGGCATAGATCGTGACCGTGTTCGAGCCTGCTTGAGGCGTCTCGAAATACACATGGGTGAAATCGGGGAATTCCTCGTTCTTCCCGAACACGGCCACGTCGACCGCCAGGCCGCGGGCCGAGAGGCCGTACTGGTAGAGCTCACCGATGGCGCGGAAATAGGAGGCACCGAGGAAGGCCACCCAGTCGTTCTTCTTCCAGTCGAGCTTGCCCGTGCGGGCCTCCTGGAAGCGGAAGCCGGCAAAGCCGGAATTGTCCGGGAGCTTCCGGGCAGGCGAATCCGCCGGCATGTCGAAGTAGTCGCTGTCGTAGACGATCTCGCGCGCCTGACCGCCTTCGATCACATGCATGCGCACCGGCTTCTGGAAGAAGCGGCCCATATGGAAGAAGGTAACCGGGAACTCGCTGGGGCCATTGGCCCAGAGCGCCAGATCGGTCTTGAACCGGATCTTGCCGTGGGCGTCATAGTCGATCTGGTAGAGCACCTCGGGAGAGGGGCTCGGCGGCGCCACGTAGGGCGAGCGTGCCATGTCCTGCGCCCGCTTCTTCAATTCCTCGAACGAGAAGGGGGAGGGGGCTCCCATCTTCAAGCCCTGTTGCGCCAGGGCCGGGGCGGAAAAGCCCTGAGCGGCCAGGACGGCCGTGGCGGTTGCGGTCTGGAGGAACTGGCGACGATTGATCATGGATTAAGCGCATGTATCTGTGGAGGGACGCACCCCTACCGACCAAGGTGGCAGGATTAAGTCCCTCTTAGCCTCTTGAGAAATCTTCGTCAGCGGTCAAAGTAGCCCCACACACAGGCACAGCGATGACTGGGCCGTAAATTAGGGAGTACGCTATGCATCGAACAATCATGCGCCGCCTCATCGGCGCTGCGGCCGCCGTCGTGCTGGCCGGGGCCAGCATCCCGGCCCAGGCCCAGGATTTCATCAATGTCCTGACCGGCGGCACCTCCGGCGTATATTACCCGCTGGGCGTCGCTCTCTCCAAGGTGTTCAGCGACAAGGTGCAGGGCTCCCGTCCGTCGGTCCAGGCCACGAAGGCGTCCGTCGAGAACCTCACCCTTCTGCAGCAGGGCAAGGGCGAGATCGGCTTCACCCTCGGCGACAGCCTCGCCATGGGCTGGGCCGGCGACGAGGAGGCCGGCTTCAAAGCTAAGCAGGACAAGCTGCGCGGCATCACGGCGATCTATCCCAACTATATCCAGATCGTGGCCACGCAGGAATCCGGCATCAAGTCGCTGGCCGACCTCAAGGGCAAGCGCCTCTCCGTCGGCGCGCCGAAGTCCGGAACCGAGCTCAACGCCCGGGCTATCCTTCAGGGCGCGGGCCTGACCTACAAGGATCTCGGCAAGGTCGAGTATCTGCCCTTCGGCGAATCCGTCGAGCTCATGAAGAACCGCCAGCTCGATGCCACCCTGCAATCCGCCGGCCTCGGCGTGTCCTCGATCCGCGACCTCGCCACTTCGGTGCCAATCGTCGTGGTGGAAATCCCGGCGGCCGTCGTGGACAAGGTCGGCACGCCCTACATCAAGGCGACGATCCCGGCCAACACCTATGGCGGCCAGACCGCTGCCGTGCAGACGGCGGCCGTCGTGAACTATCTCGTCACCCATTCCGGCGTGAAGGACGAGACCGTCTATCAGATGACCAAGGCGATCTATGAGAGCCTGCCTGATCTTGCCGCGGCGCATGCCGCCGCCAAGGACATCAAGCTGGAAAGTGCACTCTCGGGCATGCCGGTCCCTATGCATCCGGGCGCGCAGCGCTACTTCGACGAGAAGGGCGTGAAGAAGCAGGGCTCGTAAGCCTCGCCTTCATTGACAATCAAGCCGGGGCAGGTGAACTGCTCCGGCTTTTTCGTGACAAGAGCATCGTGCGGAAAAGTGAACCCGGTTTTCCGCTTCAACGATGCTCTCATGTATGGAAGAAGCATCGGATTGATCCCAAAAGTGCAAGTCCACTTTTGGGTCCGATGCTTTAGAAGAACGATCCGTGAGGAGCCGCAGATGAGCCAGGGCGTCAACACTTCCGAACTCGCCCAGATGGAGGCGCCCTCTGAGGCCGTGAACCCGGAGCACGGCCTGCCGGAGAGCTTCGGCGAGGGTTTCCTCGGCAGGCTCCTGTTCTGGATTGCCGTCTCCTTCTCTACGTTCCAGATCATCACCTCCTTCGGCATTCCCCTCGATCAACCGTTCATCGCAGGCTTGAGCCTCACGCATCTTTTCGCCGTCACGATGGTGGCCTGGGCGGCATGGCTGATCGGGCTCGCGGTACGCCGCCGCAGCATCGTCGACGGCGCCATGGCCTGGGTTGCAATTGCCGTGGCGTTCGGGCTGGTGCTCTGGTTCGGAGGCAGCATGCCGAGCCAGGTGGTGCGCACCCTTCATGTGGGTTTCCTGTGCCTCGTGGCCGGAGCGATGATCGCGAACCATCGTTCGGGCTCGTCTTCCTTGCGCGCCGTCGGCTGGATCGTCGGCGTCGCCAGCTTCCTGGTCGGCCTGTACCATTGGCTGCATTACGAGGAGCTGGTGGTTCGCGCCGGCGATCTCACCACGCTCGACCTCGTCGTCGGCATCGCGGCGCTCGCCATCCTTATCTATCTCGTCTGGCGCGTGATGGGCCCGGCCCTTCCAATCGTCGCGGGCCTGTTCCTGTCCTATTGCCTGTTCGGCGATTACCTGCCGGCTCCTCTCGATCACCGCGGCTATTCGCTCGAGCAGGTGATCGAGCACATGTCCTTCGGAACCGAAGGCATCTACGGCACGCCGACGCTGGTGTCGGCTACCTACATCTTCCTGTTCATCCTGTTCGGCGCCTTCATGGAGAAGGCCGGCGTCATCGACTTCTTCAACGACATCTCGATGGCGGTGTTCGGCGACAAGCAGGGCGGCCCCGGCAAGGTCTGCGTGGCATCGTCCGCGCTTATGGGCACCGTTTCCGGATCCGGCGTCGCCAATGTCGTGGCCTCGGGCCAGTTCACGATTCCGCTGATGAAACGCTTCGGCTTCAAGTCCGCCTTCGCCGGCGGCGTCGAGGCGACCTCGTCCATGGGCGGCCAGATCATGCCGCCGGTCATGGGCGCTGTCGCCTTCATCATGGCCGAGACGATCGATGTGCCCTATTCGAAGATCGTGGAGGCCGCGATCATTCCGGCCATCCTCTATTTCGCGGCCTGCTACCTCGCGGTGCACTTGGAGGCTGGCAAGAGCAACCTGAGGGGCTTGCCGAAATCCGAGCTGCCAAACGCCTGGACCGAGATGAAGAAGAAGTGGTTCCTTCTCGCTCCGCTCGGTGTTCTCGTCTATCTGCTCTTTGCCGGTTACACGCCGCTCTTCGCCGGTGCGGTGGGCCTGTCGCTCACTGTGGCGCTGATCCTCGGCACCGCCATCGTGGCGGGGTTCGGCACACAGGCCCTGCGCATCGCGTTCTGGATCGGACTGGCGCTGGTGGCGGCCTATTCGCTTGCTTCCACCGTAACCCTCGTCGTCCTCGTCGTAGCCGCGCTCTCCTTGTGGAATGCCTTCACCGGTCGCGGTCGCACGACCCTGCAGGCCTGCGTCGACGCGATGGCGGATGGCGCGCGCCAAGCGCTCCCCGTGGGCCTCGCCTGCGCGGTCGTCGGCATCGTGATCGGCACCATGACGCTCACAGGTCTTGGCACCATCGTGGGCACCTGGATGATCTCTATCGGCAAGGAGAACATCTTCGCCGCCCTCGTGCTCACGATGATCTTCAGCCTGATCCTCGGCATGGGCATCCCGACGATCCCGAACTACATCATCACCTCGTCGCTTGCCGCTCCCATCCTGCTGCAGCTTGATGTGCCGCTCATCGTCTCGCACATGTTCGTGTTCTATTTCGGCATCATGGCGGACCTGACCCCACCGGTGGCGCTCGCGGCCTTCGCGGCAGCGCCGATGGCGAAGGAGTCCGGGCTCAAGATCGGCATCCAGGCGATGAAGATCGCGCTGCCGGGCTTCGTCATCCCCTACATGGCCGTCTACGATCCCACCCTGATGCTGCAGCCCGTGCCTGGCTTGGAGGGGGCAGGCTACTGGCTCGCGGTGGTCTACATCGTGGTCAAAGCCTCGCTCGCCATGGTGCTCTGGGGCGTGGCGTCGGTTGGTTACTTCCTCAAGCCCCTGGCCTGGTGGGAGCGCATCTGGGCGGCGGTCGCCGCCGGCCTCCTGGTGGCGGCCATCCCGCTGACGGATGAGATCGGCTTCGTGCTCTCCGCACTCTTTGTCGGCTATCACGTCTGGCAGACGCGCCGGATCGCCAAGCCAGCCGTCGGTTGATGATCTGCCTCCTGGCCGGCTCCATGATCGCGCCCCTCATGGCGGGCGCGATTACGCTCGCCTGGACGCACTCGGTCGAGAAGATCGTCTGGGAGGAGGATTGGCGCAGCACCCCGGCCGGGCTTGAGCTTGTCGAGGCGCGGGTGCGCGGTTCCGGCGCCGGCATGGAGCCGCCGCCGGAGGTCAGGCTCGTCAATGGGGTCTGGTCTTGGAAGCCGAACCTGCCGCCTCAGGCCCAGGTGATCATGCGTCGGTCAGGAGCCACGGCCGACTGGCGGATCTGCATGGCAGGCCAATGCCGGCCGATGGAGGCCTATGTGCCGCCCGAGGCCGACCCCATCGTGATGAAGGTGTGCGATAAGCCTTAGGCGCGCCCGGTGAGCGGCTCGACGGCGATGCAGCGGCGCCAGAGATTCACGAGGATGTAAAGAGCGAACAGGCTGAACAGAACCATGAGGGCGTAGCCCACATAGTCGCCGAGCTCGAACAGGCCAGCAATCGCCCAGCCGGCGGCGATCGCGACGCCGAAGACCTCCGCGCCCACCAGGATCATGATGCTGATCACGGTGATCACGTTGCGCCAGTTGGTGCTTTTCGCCTGAGCCAAGGTTGCCTCACTTCATTTGTTGCCGATGGGACTACCCTAAACGCCCCCTCCGGTGCAAGCTCTGCCCGAATCTCATTCTGTCGCGCCCCACATTCAAGAGCCCATGCCCGAAACACCCGTCTTCTCAACAGCCGCCGTAGCGGCTCCCCACAGCCTTGCCTCCGAGGCCGGCCAGAACATCCTGGCTGCGGGCGGCAACGCCATCGAGGCCATGGTGGCCATGGCGGCCAGCATCGCGGTGGTCTATCCGCACATGAACGGCATCGGCGGTGACGGGTTCTGGCTCGTGCGCGAGCCGAAGGGGCGCATCCATGCCCTCGACGCCTCGGGGCCGGCCGGTTCGCTCGCAACCATCAAGAGCTACCGGGACAAGGGCTATGATGCCATTCCGCCGCGCGGACCGGATTCGGCCCTCACCGTGGCCGGCGCGGTCAGCGGATGGGGGCTGGCCCTGGAACTCTCCAAGGCGCTCGGCGGGCGGATGCCGCTCGATCTTCTGTTGGGCGATGCCATCCGCCATGCCCGTAACGGCTATCCGGTCTCCCGGTCCGAGGAGCGGTTCGTGACCGGCGAGGAGGCCGCCCTCTACGAGGTTCCCGGTTTTGCCGAGGCCTTCCTGGTTGAGGGTAAGAGGGCGCCGGAGGGCACGCAGAGGCTGACGCCTCGCCTCGCCGACACCCTGGAGCGGCTCGCCCATGCGGGCCTTGCCGATTTCTACCGGGGCGATGTGGGGCGGGAGATCGCCCTCGATCTGGAGCGGATCGACAGCCCCATCACCCGCAAGGATCTGGAGACCTATCGCGCCCGCGTGGTGGAGCCTCTGTCGGTCCGGCTGAAGAGTTCCACAGTCTTTAACCTGCCGCCGCCGAGCCAGGGGCTGGCCACCCTGCTGATCCTCGGCATGGTCGAGCGCCTCAAGGGGCTCCGGGCCGAGACGCCGGAGCATCATCACGCGCTCATCGAGGCCGCAAAGCGCGCCTTCGCCGTCCGAGACCGGGTGGTCGCGGACCCGCGCAACGTCACCCACGACCCGGCCTCCTTCCTGACGCTCCAGGCGCTGGAAAGGGAGGCTGCCATCATCGACATGAGGCGGGCGGCATCCTTTCCCCTGCCGCGCCCCATCGACGGGGACACGATCTGGATGGGGGCCATCGACCGTGACGGGCTCGCCGTGTCCTACATCCAGTCCGTGTTTTGGGCCTATGGCTCCGGCTGCCTGCTCCCTGCGACGGGCGTCCTCTGGCACAATCGCGGCACGGCGTTCTCGCTCGATCCTGCCAGCCGCAACCGGCTGGAGCCCGGCCATCGGCCGCTCCATTCCCTCAATCCGGCCATGGCCGTGTTCGACGATGGACGGGTCCTGTCCTTCGGGGCGATGGGCGGCGAGACCCAGCCCCAGTTCCTCAGCCAGATTTTTTCACGCTACGCAGAGGCCGGCATGGGTCTGGCGGGCGCGGTGGAAGCGCCTCGCTGGCTGCTCGATGCGAAACCGCGTGAGCGCGAGGCCGTGCTGAAGGTGGAGAGCCATTTCGATCCCGGCCTGATCCGTGGCCTGTCCCGACTCGGCCATCGGATCGAGGAGATGGACGAGGCCTATTCCGGCCGCTTCGGCCATGCTGGCATGCTGGTGAAGCACCCGCGCAACGGCAGAGTCGAAGCCGTGCACGATCCGCGCTCAGATGGTGGTGCGCTGGGCCTCTAGCCCGCTGCCCAAAGGCCGTAGAGAAGGCTCACGCCCAGGACCAGCACGAAGGCGGCGGCGAGAAGCTCCAGTGCGGCGATGGCGATGGCCCCCGAAGCGCCGCGCCCGCCGGCGAGCCGCAAGGCCATGGCCTTGAAGAACACCGCGAGCGCCGCGATGGCGCTGGTGGTGAGCGCGGTGCCGAGCGCCATGGCGAAGGTGGCCGCGATGCCGGCGGCAAACAGGCCCTGCGACAGGGCAAAGACCAGGACGATGAGGGCGCCCGCGCAGGGGCGGATACCGGCGGCAATCGCCACACCTGCCATGTCGCGCCAGCGGGTGAGGCGGCTGAGTTCCTCCGGCGGCGGCAGGTGGGCGTGATCGCAACTCTCCTGCACCGGGGCGAAGGGATTACGGGCCAGCGCCATGACGCCCAGAGCCTTGCCGGCCTTGCGCCAGGTGATGACGGCGCCGAGAAGGGCCACAGCGATGAAGCTCGCCACTTCGACGTTCAGGGCGAGCTTGTTCATGGTGGAGGCGGTGGCGCGCAGCACGAGGCTGACCAGTGTCACGATGCCGATGGCGACCAGCGCCTGCACGAGGGCGGCCGCCAGGCTCAAGAGGAAGCCCTTGCGGAGAGCCTTTTCGTCGGCGACCAGATAGGCCGAGATCACGCCCTTGCCGTGGCCAGGGCCGGCTGCGTGGAAGACACCATAGGCAAAGCCGACGAGCAGAAGCGGGAGAAAGGCGGAGCCGTTTTCCTTCAGCTCCCGCACGCTGTCCCTCAGGCTCGCGTAGAAGTCGGATTGAACGGACAGGATCCAGACGCCAATGCTCCCGGAGGGCGTTGCTTCCCGCAGGCCCATGCCGAACGGATTGCGCGGCGGGGGCTTGCCGATGGGCCCGAGCCACAGGCCGATCAGTCCCATCGCGGCCGCCACGACGAAGATGGCGATGAGCATGACGCCGATCCGCCGCGACAGCGGCGTGCGATCAGCGCCAGGAAGGGCAGGGGCGTCGGCGGTCAGGGACATGCGATGATGGCCCTGTTGGAGTACTCGATGCCGATATCCTGCGGCTGGATGGCGCCCTCATCCTGCAGGATCTGCTGCATGGTGGAATCCAGGGGCTTCGCCTTGGCGATGCTGGTCATGCAGCCCTGAGGCGCATTGGCCAGCGAGATGGCCGCTTGGCCTTCCGTCAGGCTGAAATAGACGAAGAAGGTCGGATCCTCGATCTCCACCGAGACCGCTCCCGTGGGGGCCACCGGCGCCTTGAGCGGCAGGAGGAACGACATGGACACTTGCGTTTTCTCCATGGTCATCCGGGCCTCCCGCGGCGGGTCGAAGGTCTGCGGCTTGCCCCGCGCCTTCAGCACGGTGAAATAGTCGAACTCGTTGAGGGAAGCCGCGTTCTCATCAGCAAGTTCCTGCAGCT
This sequence comes from Microvirga soli, assembly GCF_016734765.1. Taxonomy (GTDB): domain Bacteria; phylum Pseudomonadota; class Alphaproteobacteria; order Rhizobiales; family Beijerinckiaceae; genus Microvirga; species Microvirga soli. Next base: position 36,958 of record NZ_JAERQE010000017.1, read on the forward strand.
CTTCCGGGGCCAGCTTGCCGTCGTTGTTCTTGTCCAGCCCTTGCGTGACATAGGCCGTGTAGGCCTCGTCGAAGGTCCAGTGATGGCGAACACCCGTCACCTTGCCGTCAGGGGCGAAAACGATTTCCGCCTTGGCCGTGACCCACACATGCGGATGCGCGAGCACCGGTGAGGACAGGCCGACACCCAAGGCCGTCAGGGCGGATTTCAGACCGAGATGGCGTGTCATGTGGTGACCCTGGAACAGCGACGCTCCCGGCGAAGGCCGGTCATGAGATGCGATATGATCGTTGTATGGTTAACAGAGGCGAAACGAAGGCGTTGATTGACGGGCTCGGGCATATATGTCAGCATTACTGACATATTCCAAACAACAAGACCGGATTACCGGCAGCGGGGCCAAGCCCCAGGAGGAAAACGGATCATGGCCGAAGGTTCTGTTGCGCTTCGTCAGGTAACGCTCGACGACAAGTACGATCTGTCGAAGGATCACGTTTTCATTACCGGAACGCAGGCCGTCATCCGTATGCTGCTGATGCAGCGCGAGCGCGACCGGCTCGCGGGCCTCAACACGGCCGGTCTCGTGTCCGGCTATCGCGGTTCCCCCATCGGCGGCCTCGACCAGAACCTGTGGCGTGCCCGCAAATGGCTGGACCAGTCCAACATCGTCTTTCAGCCCGGCCTCAACGAGGAACTTGCCGCCACCGCCATCTGGGGCGCCCAGCAGGCGGAGGTTCGCGGCGAGGGCAAGTATGACGGCGTCTTCGGCCTCTGGTACGGCAAGGGCCCCGGCGTCGACCGTTCCGGCGACGTGTTCCGTCATGCCAACATGGCCGGCTCCTCGCAACATGGGGGCGTGCTCGCTCTCATGGGCGACGATCACACGGCCGAATCCTCCACCGTCGCGCACCAGTCCGAGTTCCACTTCGTCGACGTGATGATGCCGATCCTGAATCCGGCAGGCGTTCAGGAGATCCTCGATTACGGCCTCTACGGCTATGCCATGAGCCGCTTTTCCGGCACGTGGGTCGCCTTCAAATGCGTCAAGGACAACATCGAATCGACCTCTTCCGTCGATGCGTCCCTCGACCGCGTGAAGATCATCATTCCTGACGATTTCACGATGCCGCCGGGCGGCCTCAACATCCGCAACCGCGACGGCGTGCTCGACCAGGAGGCGCGGCTTCAGGACTTCAAGCGCGACGCCATGCTGGCCTTCGTGCGCGCCAACAACCTCAACCGCATCGTTCTCTCCGGCGGCCGCAACCCGAAGATCGGCATCATCACGGTCGGCAAGTCCTATCTCGATGTGCGCCAGGCGCTGGATGAGCTCGGCCTCGACGAGGTGAAGGCCAACGACATGGGCCTGCGCCTCTACAAGGTTGCCTGCCCGTGGCCGCTGTCGCAGCGCGAGCTGGTGGATTTCGCGCGCGGGCTCGACAAGGTGATCGTCGTCGAGGAGAAGCGCTCCCTCATCGAGGTGCAGCTGCGCGAGGAGCTTTACGGCACGGCCAACCAGCCGGTCTGCATCGGCAAGAAGGACGAGGAGGGAAGCTGGCTCTTCCCGGTTAAGGGCGCGCTCGATCCCAATGATATCGCCATCGCTATCGGCGAGCGTCTGCTGGCCTACCACAACAACGATGATCTGCGCGGCCGCGTGGCACGGCTTCGCCATGCGCAGGAGGTGCTCATCGCCACCAGCGACGTCGCGACCCGTACGCCGCATTTCTGCGCCGGCTGTCCGCACAACTCCTCCACGAAGGTGCCTGAGGGTATGCGCGCCTATGCGGGCATCGGCTGCCACTACATGGTGCAGTGGATGGACCGCTCGACGGAAGGCTTCACCCAGATGGGTGGCGAGGGCGCCAACTGGATCGGCGAGTCGCCGTTCTCCAAGCGCGGCCACGTGTTCCAGAACCTAGGCGACGGCACCTATAACCATTCGGGCGTGCTGGCCCTGCGCTGGTCGATCCACACCAAGACCAACGTCACCTACAAGATCCTCTTCAACGACGCGGTCGCCATGACCGGCGGGCAGAAACACGAAGGCGGGCTCACCGTCGATATGATCGCCCGTCAGGTGCGCGAGGAAGGCGTCGAGCGCGTCGCCCTCGTGACCGACGAGCCGCACAAGTACCCGAAGGAGATCCGCTGGCCGGCCGGCATGACGATCCATCATCGCAGCGAGCTGGAATCCGTGCAGCGCCAGCTCGCGGACGTGCCCGGCGTGTCGGTGATGATCTACGACCAGACCTGCGCGTCGGAGAAGCGCCGACGCCGCAAGCGCGGCGAGTTCCCGGATCCGGACAAGCGCGTCATCATCAACGATCTCGTGTGCGAGGCCTGCGGCGATTGCTCGGTGCAGTCCAACTGCGTGGCGGTGCAGCCGGTTGAAACGGAGTTCGGCCGCAAGCGCCAGATCGACCAGTCGAACTGCAACAAGGACTTCTCCTGCGTGAACGGCTTCTGCCCGTCCTTCGTGACGGTGCATGGCGCCAAGGTGAAGAAGGCCGTGCCGGAGACCGTCTCGACGGAGGGCGTGTCGTTCAAGCTGCTGCCCGATCCGGCGATCCCCGCCATCAACCGCACCTTCAACGTCATCGTGACGGGCGTAGGCGGCACCGGCGTCGTCACCATCGGGGCGATCCTCGGCATGGCGGCGCATCTTGAGGGCAAGGGCCTCGGCATGATCGACATGGCCGGCCTCGCCCAGAAGGGCGGCGCGGTCTACAGCCATGTGCGCCTTGCCAACAACCAGGACGACATTCATGCCATCCGCGTGAGCGCGGATTCGGCCCATCTCGTGCTCGGCTGCGATCTCGTGGTGACCGGCACCAAGAAGGTGCTGGCCGCCGTGAAGCAGGGCCAGACGGCGCTCGTGGTGAACACCGCCGAGGTGATGCCGGGCGATTTCACCCGCAACGCTGATTTCTCCCTGCCGACGGAGCGTCTGAAGCGGGCGATCAAGTCGGCGGCAGGTGCCGAGGGCGTGTCCTTCGTCGACGCCACGGCGGTTGCCACCGCGCTTCTCGGCAATGCAATCGCGGCCAACATGTTCATGCTGGGCTATGCCTACCAGACCGGCCGCGTTCCGCTCTCGGGCGCTGCCATCGAGAAGGCCATCGAGCTCAATGGTGAGGCGGTGAAGATGAATCTCGCCGCCTTCACCTGGGGCCGCCGCGCGGCGGCCGAGCCGGAACTGATCGCATCGGTCATCGGCGAGATGAAGGCCCCGACGGAATCACGCAAGCTGTCCGAGACTCTTGACGAGGTGATCGAGCGGCGTGTCGGCTTCCTGTCCAGCTATCAGAGCCGGCGTTATGCGCGGCGCTACAGCACCCTGGTCGAGCGCGTCCGCGCGGCGGAGGACAAGGCCGTTTCGGGCTCGACCGCGCTCACCGACGCAGTGGCGCGCTCGCTGTTCAAGCTCATGGCCTACAAGGACGAGTACGAGGTGGCGCGTCTCTATACGAACGGCCATTTCGAAAAACAAGTCGCGTCAGCCTTCGAGGGCGAGAACCTGCGTTACGAGTTCCACATGGCGCCGCCTGTGCTTGCCAAGAAGGATCCGGTCACCGGCCTTCCGCGCAAGATGAGCTTCGGGCCGTGGATGCTGAAAGCCATGGGCGTTCTTGCGAAGTTCAAGGCGCTACGTGGCACGCCGCTCGACGTCTTCGGCTACACCCACGAGCGACGCACCGAGCGCGGTCTCATCCGCGAGTTCGAGGGGCGGATCGACGAGATCGTGACGAAGCTTAATGCCGGCAACCATGCGATAGCGATTGCGCTCGCCAGCATCCCGCAGAAGATCCGCGGCTTCGGCCACATCAAGGAGCGGAACTTGAAAGCCGCCAAGGCGGAGGAAGCCGATCTGCTGGCCAAGTTCCGCGCGGACACCCAGCCGATGGCGGTTGCGGCGGAGTAACCCAACAAGCGTCATCCCGGATCGGCTGCGCCGTCCGGGATGACTGCTCCACAATTAGGCTTCAGCCCCGCGCCTGGCTGACTTCCACGAAGCTTTTCGCCACCTTCGGCACGTTCGCCTCGTTCAGCCCCGCCACGCACATGCGTCCCGATCCCACGAGATAAACTCCATCCCGCTCGCGCAGGGTCGTGACCTGCTGCTCGTTCAACCCCGTGTAGCTGAACATGCCGCGCTGGTTCGTGAGGAAGCTCACATCGATCTCGTTCGACAGGGAGCGGATCTGCTTGGCGAGGAGCTTGCGCATGGAATCCATGCGGGTGCGCATGGTCTCGACCTCGCGGGTCCATTGGGCACGCAGGTCGTCATTGCCGAGCACCGTTGCGACAAGCAGGCCGGCGGTCATCGGCGGGCTCGAGTAGCTGCGGCGTACGGCGAGCTTAAGCTGCCCGAGCACGCGTTCAGCCTCGTCATGATCGCGGCACACGACGCTCAAGCCCCCGCAGCGCTCGCCATAGAGCGAAAAGTTCTTCGAGAAGGAATTGGCTACAAGGCAGCTGGCTCGTTCCGCATAGCGGCGCACGAAGGCTGCATCCTCGTCGAGGCTGGCGCCGAAGCCCTGATAGGCCATGTCGAACACCACGATGTGGCCCTTGGCCACCAGCACGTCGGTGACGGCCGCCTGCTGCCGCTCGTCGAGGTCGACGCCGGTGGGGTTGTGGCAGACGGGCTGGATCACCACGATGGACCCGGCTTCCGCGGCCTCAAGAGCCTGCACCATGCCGTCGAAATCAACCGAGCGGCTGGCCCGGTTCCAATAAGGGTAGGTTGCCGTCTTGAAGCCGGCCCGCTGGAACAGACCGTGATGGTTATCCCAGGTCGGATCGCTGACGAGAATGGTCCGGCCAAGCGTATGCTTGGCGAGGAAGTCGGCCGCAATGCCCACCGCGCCCGTGCCGCCGAGGGTCTGGATCGTCGCGATGCGCTTGTCGGCAAGAGCCGGATGCTTATCGCCGAAGATCAGCTTCTGCACGCCCTCGCGGTAGCCCGCATGGCCTTCCATCGGCAGGTAGGGACGCTCCGCGAAGCCGTTGCGCTCATAGGCGGCCCGAACCGAGCCCAGCACGGGAAGGCGTCCCTGCTCGTCGGTATAGACGCCGATGCTGAGATTGACCTTCTCGGGGCGCGGATCGGTCTTGAAGCTGTCGTTGAGGGAGAGGATCGGGTCGCCCGCGAAGGCTTCGACCTGTCCGAACAGGGATTCCGTCATGCTGATCTCCAAGCCTGTCGCGGCAGCGCGGCCGCAGATTGCCTGCCGCGAGACCTAGCCCTTGAGGACGCCTCTCGGCAAGGTGCTTCGTGGGCTCTCAAGCATCCAGCCGCCAATCGATGGGTTCGAGGCCTTTCTCTACGAGCCAGGCATTGGCACGGCTGAAGGGCTTGGTGCCGCGGAAGTCGTTGAGGCGGTTGAGCGGAGAGGGGTGTCCGGCCTCGATCACGAGATGCTTCGCCCTGTCCACGAGCGTCGCACGCTTGCGGGCAGGACCGCCCCAGAGCAGGAACACGACGGCGGGCTGCTGCTGCGAGATGGCGGCAATCGCCTGATCGACCAGGGCCGACCAGCCGAATTTCATATGGGCTCCCGATTGGCCGGCCTCCACCGTCAGCGCCGTGTTGATGAGGAGCACGCCCTGCCGGGCCCATTTCGAGAGGTCGCCCGATGTGGGCATCGGGGCGTCCAGATCCTCGGCCATCTCGCGCAGGATCGTCCTTAAGGAAGCGGGCAGCCGCCGGGAGCCGCGATAGGAGAACGCGAGACCATGGGAATCACCCGGTGTGGGATAGGGGTCTTGACCGAGAACGACCACCTTGACCTTCTCCAGAGGCGTGAGGCTGACGCTGGTGAACACGGCCTCCGGTGGCGGCAGCACCTGAGCGCCGGAAGCGATCACCGCATCGACCTTGGCGGCTACGGCTTCGGCGCTGCCATCCTGGAAGAAGGGCAGCCTGCGCCACCCTTGGGTGTCAGGCTTGCCGCGGAACTCGGCGAGAGCTTGGCTGATGGGGCCGGGCATGGAGAGATTAGGCCTTTCTTCTGAAGTCAAAGGGCCGACGCTGCGCCGGCTAAGGGTATCTGGCGGAACAGGTCAAAAGGACATCGGGAATGCCGCTGATTGAGGCGCCGAGAATGTCGACAGGATGTTACTTCTGTGACACGTTTCCGGTCTAGGCTCCACGCCTCTCACTGTGGATCCAACCTGCTACGAGGACCTTGTATGATGCTTCAGAGCCGCCCCTCCGCCGCCCTGCGCGCCGGCTTTTTTGGACTATCCCTGCTGCTGTCGGGCACAGCCCTGGCGCAGGAGGCCGTGACGATCCGCTTCGTCCATACCAACGACATCGATCGCATGAGCGCCGAGAAGGGCCGCGGCGGCTTCGCCCGCCTGGCGACGGTGGTCAGGGAGGAGAAGGCGAAGGGCAATGCCTTCTTCATCCATGCGGGCGATACGATCTCCCCCTCGCTTCTCTCAGGCTTCGACAAGGGAGCCCACATCATCGACATCCTGAACCGCATGGGCGTCGACGCCATGGCGCCGGGCAACCATGAATTCGATCTCGGCGACGCGGCCTTCCGCGACCGTATGGCCGAGGCCAAGTTCGACGTGCTGGCCACCAATATCGTCGACGGCAACGGCCTGCCGGCCAACACCAAAGCCGACAAGATGGTCGAGGTTCAGGGGGTGAAGATCGGATTCTTCGGCCTCACCACCGAGACGACGCCGATCGAGTCGAGCCCCGGCACCATCAAGTTCTCCTCCACCATCGACACGGCCCGCGCGAAGGCCAAGGAACTGCGCGAGAAGGGCGCCGACATAGTCGTTGCCGTTGCTCACACGCCCCTGACAGTCGACATGATCATTGCCCGCTCCGCCGGCGTGGACGTGATCATCGGCGGCCATGACGAGCACCTGCTCGCCTTCTATGACGGCAAGGTGGTCCTGTCGGAGGCCGAGTCCCAGGCCAACTTCGTCAACGTCGTCGAACTCGCCGTGACCAAGGCGACGAAGGACGGCAAGACCACCGTGTCCTGGTCGCCGAACTTCCGCATCGTCGACACGGTCAGCGTGAAGCCCGATCCCGACATCGAGGCCGTGGTGAAGGGCTACGAGGACAAGCTCTCCAAGGAACTCGACGTCGAGATCGGCGTCACGGAGACCGCCCTCGACAGCCGCCGCGCCACCGTGCGCGGAGGTGAGGCCGCCATGGGCAACCTGATTGCCGATGCCATGAAGGCCGCAGTCGGCGCCGACGTCGCCATCACCAATGGCGGCGGCATCCGGGCGGACAAGCAGTACCAGGCCGGCCAGAAGCTGACCCGGCGCGACATCCTGTCCGAAATGCCGTTCGGCAACACCACCGTGCTGCTCGAAGTTACCGGCGCGCAGATCAAGGATGCGCTCGAGAATGGCGTGAGTCAGGTGCGCGAACTCGGCGGCCGCTTCCCGCAGGTCTCCGGCATTGTAGCTGAGGTCGATGTGAAGGAACCCGTCGGCAGCCGCGTGAAGTCGGTCAAGATCAACGGCCAGCCGCTTGACCCGGCCAAGATCTACAAGCTCGCCACCAATGATTTCGTGGGTCGCGGTGGCGATGGCTATCGTTCGTTCATCGGCGTCAAGTCACTCGTCGATACATCTGCCAGCCAGCTCATGGCAAGCCAGGTGATCGACTACGTGGCCAAGGCCGGCAAGGTCTCTCCGAAGGTCGAAGGCCGCGTCGTCCTGCGCTGATCCAAAATAATTGATCTATCCTGGCGCCGGGACCTGCATGGGTCCCGGCGTTTTTCATGGCCTAAAGCATCGGACCCAAAAGTGGATTTGCACTTTTGGGATCCATCCGATGCTTTCTTCTTGAGTGAGAGCATCGTTGAGCGCGGAAAACAAGATCCACTTTTCCGCACGATGCTCTAATAGAACCGGCGCGACATCCGGGCGGATCCTTTTCACGCGGGAGGCAAGATAGGTCGCAGCCCCCTGGTCAACGGGACAGCGAGACGTAAATTCCCACTCCATCAATGGCCGTTGCTGTGCCACCCTGCCCATGCAACGCCCAACCTCACACAACAAAGCGGCCCTCTTTGCAGTTTCAGACGCCCTCCGAATCAATCAGCCTGTCGCAGAAGCGGCGCAGGCGCTCCCGTGCGCGTGGGCGGCTGACCCTCGTCATGGGGCTGTTCGGCGTTGCCTTCATCCTCCTGACCTTCGGCTACATCGCCTGGGAGCAGCGCAATCGTCTCATCCAGCGCAACGAGGATGACCTTCGCAACGCCGCCTTCTTTCTGGCCGATCACACCGCGAGGCTCATGGAGGTCACGGACCTAACCTTGAAGCAGACCACGGCGCTCATGCAGAGGCAGAGCTGGGATCAGGTGGAAGCATCGCAGCCTCTCTGGCAGCAGATCCGCGCCGTCCAGGAAGCGCTGCCTTACATCGATGGGGTCTGGCTCAACGATCCGAGCGGACGCCTTCGGCTGACTTCCGCTCAGTTTCCAGCCCCGGAATCGAACGTCTCCGGACGGGACGCTTTCACCGCGCAGGTGAACGCAGATCAGGGCCTGTTCGTCGGCGAACCGATCCTCGGGAGCGTCACGAAGATCCCAACCTTCATGATCAGCCGCCGCCTGCAGGACGGCGATGGCGCGTTCGAGGGCATTGCCTCGGTCACGGTGCGCCTGACCTATTTCTACGATTACTGGTCCAAGCTGCGGTTGCCCCGCGGCAGCCGGGTGGTGCTCATGCGCGGCTCGGACGCGGAGGTCATCGCCCAACATCCGCCACCGCCGGACGGGCTGTCATTCGCCCCCATCGATAAATCCGCTTTCGATGCGGCTGTGCGCACCACCACCCAGGCTGGCCTCTATTCCTTCATCAGCATGGGCCGCGAGCGCGCGGGAGCCTACCGGCAGGTCGGCGCGATGCCGCTCTACATCAACGTCAGCATGCCCCAGGATGCCTATTGGACGCCGTGGTTCGTTCAGACGCGGCTCTATGGCGCCTTTGCCCTGGTGGCTCTTCTGGCTCTGCTGGCTCTCACGACCCTGGCCTCACAGCAGTTCCATGAGCAGGCGGCGAATGAGGCTCTGCTCGAGAAGCAGGTTGCCCTGCGCACCAAGGAGCTGCGGACCGAGACGTCGGCCCTGGAGGTTCTCAACCGGACAGGCAGCGTCCTTGCGGCGGAACTCGACCTGGACCGCATCATCGAAAGCGTCGTCGATGCCGGTGTCGAGCTGACCGAAGCGCAGGCAGGAGCTTTCTTCTGTGGGGCCGCTCAGGATGGGAAAGAACACTACGGCAAGTTCGCTTCCCCAGGCTTCGATGAAGCCTTCGCGGCCCTCGACATCCGGGCCATCTGTGCGCCGGCTTTTACGGAAGGCAGAATTGTCCGACTGGACAACATTGCCGTTGAGCAGGGCTATGACGGCACGCCTTTCACGGCGGACGCGACCCTGGACCGCCCCGTGCTTCGCAGCCTCATGGCGGTTCCCGTGCTGCTGCGGAATGGCGAGACCCACGGCGTTCTCGTCTTCGGTCATCAGAGGCCTGGGGAGTTCACCCAGCGGTCCGAGCGCCTGCTGGCGGGCCTGACGTCACAGGCCGCCATCGCCCTCGAGAACAGCCGCCTGTATCGCGATGCCCAGAGCGAGATCGAGGAGCGCAAGCAGGCCCAGACCCAGCAATCCCTGCTGATCCGCGAACTCCACCACCGGGTCAAGAATACCCTGGCCACGGTCCAGGCGGTGGTGGGCGCCACCGCGCGTTCCGCGTTGAACATCGACGATTTCTATCAGGCCTTCGTGGGGCGCATCATCTCGCTCGCCAACACCCACTCGCTGCTGACCGAGGCCGTCTGGCAGACGGCATCCTTGCGCGAGATCATGGAGAAGGAACTGCGCCCCTACAACGACGTGAGGGGCCTGCGGATTTCCCTGAATGGACCCTCGGTCGAGCTGCCGTCCGACGCGGCCGTGCCCATCGGCATGGCGATCCACGAGCTCACCACCAACGCGGCCAAGTACGGTGCCTTGTCGGTGCCCCGGGGCAGGGTGTCCGTCTCCTGGGAGGCGGAAGCAACTGACGAGGGCACGCGGCTCAAGCTGGTCTGGGAGGAAACCGGGGGCCCCGAGGTTTCTGCCCCGACACGCCAGGGCTTCGGTTCGCGCCTGCTGCACCGGGTGCTGGCGACGCAGCTGAATGCCAAGGTGGATATGGATTTCCGTCCCGAGGGTCTGCGGGTCGCGCTCGAGACCATTCTCAAGCACGAACCCAACAAGGGCCCGGCGCTCTGAGAGGCGTTTGGTTTCTGCAAACGCGGCTTGCGGCTACGCGCACTAATGTGAAGGCAGTTTCGATTGGCGGATCGGCCTGAACCTCTTATTTAGGCGGCATCGGGAGTGGAATTCGGGACGAACTCCGCGGCCAAGGGGCTTTTTTATGAACGAGACCGTCAATCTGAATGATCTGCGCCAGGGTGTCCGCCCGGTGGACCATCCGCCCGCGAGGACCGGCCGGATCGGCGTGCTTCTGATGAACTTAGGGACCCCCGAGGGCACGAGCTACTGGCCCATGCGCCGCTACCTGAAGGAGTTTCTCTCCGACCGGCGGGTGATCGAGACCCCGCGCCTCCTGTGGTGGCCGATCCTCAACCTGATCATCCTGACCAAGCGCCCGGGCCCCAAGGGCCGCGATTACGCGTCGATCTGGAACAACGAGCGCGACGAGGGCCCGCTCAAGACCATCACCCGCAATCAGGCGGAGAAAGTAACCGAGCACTTGAAGAGCATCGCGGGCGACAGGATCACGGTCGACTGGGCCATGCGCTACGGCAAGCCGGAGGTCCGCGAACGCATCCAAGCCCTTCTCGACCAGGGCTGCGACCGCATTCTCCTTGTGCCGCTCTATCCGCAATATGCCGCCGCCACCTCGGCGACCGCCTGCGATCACGCATTCCGTGCGCTGATGGACATGCGCTGGCAGCCGACCGTGCGCGTCTCGCCGCCCTATCATGACGATCCGGTCTATATCGACTCCCTGGTCTCCTCGATGAAGAAGGAACTGGCGAAGCTTCCCTTCGAGCCAGAGGTGATCCTCGTCTCCTTCCACGGCGTGCCGAAGGAATACCTGCTCAAAGGCGATCCCTATCACTGCCAATGCGTGAAGACCTGGCGTCTCATGCGTGAGACCTTCGGCTGGTCGCCGGACAAGTTCCGCATGAGCTTCCAGTCCCGGTTCGGTCCAGACGAATGGCTGCAGCCCTACACCGACAAAACCGTGGAGGCGCTTGCAAAAAGCGGCGTGAAGCGCATGGCCATCGTGGCTCCGGGCTTCTCGGCGGATTGCCTGGAAACCCTGGAGGAGCTCGACGGCGAGAACCGCGAGATCTTCATGCACAACGGCGGCGAGCAATTCGCCTATCTGCCCTGCCTCAACGACAGCGACGACGGCATGCGCGTCATCAACCACATTGTAGAGCGTGAGCTTCAGGGCTGGCTCTAGGACTCGAAGCCTCTTTGCGCTAGCGTGAGACCTCTGCAACGACGTTGCCTAGAGAGGCCTCATGCTGGTGAGTGGTTTCGACATCTTCGTTATCGTTCTGGTGCTGCTCGTCGTTGTGACGATCGCCATGGGCATCCGGACGGTCCCGCAGGGCTATGCCTATACGGTGGAGCGGTTCGGGCGCTACTCGCGTACGCTCACCCCCGGTCTTGGTTTGATCGTGCCTTACATCGACCAGATCGGCAAAAAGGTGAATGTCATGGAGCAGGTGCTCGACATTCCGAGCCAGGAGGCCTTCACCCGGGACAATGCGGGCGTCACCATCGACGCGGCCGCCTTCTACCAGATCCTCGACCCCGCCCGCGCTTCCTACGAGGTCTCGGACATGAATCAGGCCTTGCTGGTTCTGACCATGACCAACATCCGCACGGTCGTAGGCTCCATGGATCTCGACCAATTGCTGTCACATCGCGACGAGATCAACGAGCGGCTTCTGCGGGTCATGGACGCCGCCGCCTCGCCCTGGGGCGCCAAGGTCACCCGCGTCGAGATCAAGGACATCCTCCCGCCGCAGGACCTCGCCGGCGCCATGGCGCGCCAGATGAAGGCCGAGCGCGAGAAGCGCGCAGCCGTTCTTGAAGCGGAAGGCCTGCGCCAGGCGGAGATCCTGCGCGCTGAGGGCCAGAAGCAGTCGCAGATCCTGGCAGCCGAGGGCCGCAAGGAAGCCGCGTTCCGCGATGCGGAAGCCCGCGAGCGTCAGGCCGAGGCCGAGGCGAAGGCCACCGGCATGGTGAGCGAAGCCATCACCAAGGGTGACCTCGCGGCTGCCAATTTCATTGTGGCGGAGAAATACATCGATGCGATCCGAGCCCTTGCGTCGGCTCCCAACCAGAAGGTGGTGATCGTGCCCATCGAGGTGGCGGGCCTCGCCGGAACGCTGGGCGGCATCGCGGAACTCACCAAGTCGGTGTTCGGAGAGGGCGGAGCGGGCCTCAACAAGCCTGCCCGCAGCGTTCCCACGGTCACGGGAGGCAATGACCGTTCATGATCCGGGATGCCTTCATCAGCTTCGGCGCCTGGGCCTGGATCATCCTCGGGGTCGTGCTGATCGGAATCGAGCTCGTGGCCCCGGGAGCATTCTTCCTCTGGCTCGGGCTGGCCGCCATCGCCACGGGCTTGCTCGATGCGGTGCTGGACCTCTCCTGGCAGGCCTCAGGGCTGCTCTTCGCGCTGCTCTGCGTGGCGGCAGTGATCCTCGGCCGAACCATCACCCGCTCCAAGACGCAGGACGAGCCTCAGGCCGAAATGCTCAACCGGCGCGGCCAAGCCCTCGTGGGCCGGGTCTTCACCCTTGAGACGCCCATCAAGGACGGGGAGGGACGCATCCGGGTCGATGACAGCTCCTGGCGCGTGACGGGAGCCGACCGCTTCGCCGGCGCCAAGGTGCGCGTCGTCCGGATCGAGGGCTCGACCCTGGTGGTCGACGATCCATAAGCATTTTCAGGCGAAGTGGATGCCGGTTCGCCGTCAAGAAAATGCGTTAAGCAAAGAACCTCAGGCTGCGCCTGCCCGCAGCAGATCGAGATAATGCACGAGGCCGACAGGGCGGCTGTTCTCGACCACGATCAGGGCCGTGATCCGGGAAGCCTCTTCCATCTCGAGGGCGCTGGCCACGAGGGCGTCCGGTGCGATGGTGCGCGGCGTCTTGGTCATGATGGCTGTGACCGGCAGTGTCGCCAGATCGGGCCTCAGGTTGCGGCGCAGGTCGCCGTCGGTGACGATGCCGGCGAGCGTACCGTCGCCGTTCACCACGATCACGGCGCCAAAGCCCTTGCGGCCGATCTCCTCAATCGCTTCACCCATATGGGCCTCGATGCCGACGACCGGCAGGCGCTCGTCCTTGTGCATGATCTCGCGCACGAGCTTGAGCCGCGCGCCGAGCTTTCCGCCCGGGTGGAAGACCCGGAAGTGATCGGCCGTAAACCCGCGCCGCTCCAGCAGGGCAACGGCCAGGGCATCGCCCAGCGCCAATTGGATCGTGGTCGAGGTGGTGGGCGCAAGCCCGTTGGGGCAGGCCTCCTTGGCCTTCGGCAGGGTCAGGCAGACATCGGCGGCACGCCCCAGGGTAGATTCCGCACTGGACGTCAGGGCGATCAGCGGTACTCGGAAGCGGCGGGAATAGCCGATGATGTCGGCAAGCTCCGCCGTCTCACCCGACCAGGACAGGGCGATGATCACGTCGTCCGTCTGGATCATGCCCAGATCGCCGTGGCTCGCCTCCGCCGGGTGGACGTAATGGGCTGGGGTGCCGGTCGACGCGAAGGTGGCGGTCATCTTGCGGCCCACATGGCCGGACTTGCCCATGCCGGTGACGATGACCCGGCCCTTGGCCGCCGCGATCGTTTCAATGGCTGCGGTGAATGGGGCGCCGAGGCCGTTGCCAATGGCTTCCATGAGGATGGTCAGCCCGTCCCGCTCGGTCTCTAACGTGCGCAGGGCCGACTGGATGGCCGGATCGGGCGAGTGGGGTGCGGGTTTTGCAAGTGCCATGGCCGCCCTTTAGCATAGGCGGGCGGCCATGCGGAACCCTTTGGCGGAACCTTGAAGCCGCCTACTTCTGCCGCAGCAGTGCTTCCAGTTCTTTACGGAACTCTGCCGAGAGCTCCTCGCGCTCCAGGGCATAGGCCACGTTGGCCATCAGGAAGCCGATCTTCGAGCCCGTGTCGTAGGTCTTGCCTTGATACTTCATGCCGAAGAAGGGCTGCTCCTTCATGAGGCGGATCATGGAATCCGTGAGCTGAATCTCGTTGCCGGCGCCGCGCTCCTGGTTCGAGAGCAGGTCGAAGACCTCGGGCTGGAGGATGTAGCGGCCGGAGATGATGTAGTTCGACGGCGCGGTGCCCTTCGGGGGCTTTTCCACCATGCCGGTGATCTCGAAGGTCTGGCCGAATTCCTGGCCCACCGACACGATGCCGTACTGGTGGGTCTGGTCCTCGGGCACTTCCTCAACGGCGATGATGTTGCCGCCGTGCTTGTCGTAGGCTGCGATCATCTGCTCCATGGAGCCGCGGCTGAGCATGTCAGGCAGGATCACCGCGAAGGGCTCATTGCCCACCAGCTCGCGGGCGCACCAGACCGCATGGCCCAGCCCCAAGGGCTCCTGCTGGCGGGTGAAGCTCGTCTGGCCCGCCTGGGGCTGGTCCTTGGCCAGGGTCTCCAGCTCCTTGGTCTTGCCGCGGCCTTCGAGTGTGCGGTTGAGCTCGTAGGCGATGTCGAAGTGGTCCTCGATCACGGCCTTGTTGCGGCCGGTGACGAAGATGAAGTGCTCGATCCCCGCGGCGCGGGCCTCGTCGACCACGTGCTGCACCACCGGACGGTCGACGACGCACAGCATCTCCTTGGGCACGGCCTTGGTGGCCGGCAGAAACCGGGTGCCGAGACCGGCGACGGGCAGGACTGCTTTGCGGATACGCTTCATTGAATGAGCCATGATTGAGCCGAAAGGTGGAGGGGTAATCTAAGACAGGACCCGGAAAAGGAAACCGACAAAGGTCAAGCTTCGGTGACCCATAACGCAATAGTCACCGGCTTGTTTCATCGGGGCGCTTCTTCATTGAAGCTCTGGACCTGAATTGAAGCTGAAGCGTTGTGGTTAAGCTGCCAGGCGGGGCAGTTTTTCGGAGATGGACATGGCGGTACTGGTGACGGGCGGCGCGGGCTATATCGGCAGCCACATGGTGCTCGAGCTTCTGGACGCGGGCGAGACCGTGGTGGTGCTCGACAACCTCTCGACGGGCTTCCGCTGGGCCGTTCCGCAGGAAGCCACCTTCGTGACCGGCGACGTGAGCGATCAGGCTCTCGTGTCCAGCATCATCGACGAACACGGCATCGACAGCATCCTGCATTTCGCCGCCAAGATCGTTGTTCCGGAATCCGTTACCGATCCGCTGGGCTATTATTTCGGCAATACCGTGAAGACCCGAGCGCTCATTGAGGTTGCGGTCCAGAAGGGCATCAGGAACTTCGTCTTTTCCTCAACGGCAGCCGTCTACGGCAATGCCGAGGCCCCCCTGCTGACCGAGGATATGCCGCTCGTGCCGATCAATCCCTACGGTCGCAGCAAGCTCATGTCCGAATGGATGTTGCAGGATGCCCACACGGCCCATGGGCTGCGCTACGCCATCCTGCGTTACTTCAACGTCGCGGGCGCCGATCCCAAGGGCCGCTCCGGCCAGTCGACCCCTCAGGCCACCCATCTCATCAAGGTGGCGGCTCAAGCCGCGCTCGGCCAGCGGCCTCATCTCGACGTGTTCGGAACGGATTATGCGACCCCGGACGGCACCTGCGTGCGCGATTACATCCAAGTCAACGACTTGGCCCGTGCTCACCTCGTGGCCCTGCAGCATCTTCGCCATGGGGGCGATTGCACGATCATGAATTGCGGCTACGGCCATGGTGCTTCGGTGCTGGAGGT
This sequence comes from Microvirga soli, assembly GCF_016734765.1. Classification (GTDB taxonomy): domain Bacteria; phylum Pseudomonadota; class Alphaproteobacteria; order Rhizobiales; family Beijerinckiaceae; genus Microvirga; species Microvirga soli. The sequence goes on from NZ_JAERQE010000017.1 coordinate 52,904, forward strand.
CGTGGACGTGGTCAAAAGGGTCTCGGGCGTCGATTTCGAGGCTCGCCTGAGCCCGCGCCGGCCCGGCGACCCGGCCCAGCTCGTGGCAAAGGTCGACAAAATCCGTGAGCTCGGATGGGAGCCGCAGCACGACAATCTGGAGGAGATCGTCGAGCAGGCCCTGCGCTGGGAACAGGCCCTAGCGGGTCGAAAAGCCGCATAGGGCCCTACCTATAAGGCTAGCTGTCAACCGGGTGTTAACTCTCGTAGTGTCGCAATGGCAGGACAACTTGTCCTGTTTCCGTGAGCGACATCCATGCGCCAGCTTCTGGTGCGCCGCCTCTCCGGCGCCCTCCTTCTCGGTTTGAGCCTCACCGCCGGTGCGGACCTCATGGCATTGCCTGCTCAGGCGCAGGAGGTGTCGCAAGCCGGCTTCCAGCGTTTCGTGCAGGGGCTCTGGCCGGAGGCCAAGGCGCGGGGCATCTCGCAAGCCACTTTCAACGAGGCGTTCCGGGACGTCGAGCCCGACGCCAAGATCATCGCGCTCACCAAGAAGCAATCCGAATTCGTCCGCCCGATCTGGGACTACATCAACGGTTCCATCTCGTCCGAGCGCCTGAAGCGCGGCCGGGACATGGCCGCCAAGTGGTCGAAGACGCTCGCGGTCGTGGAGAAGACCTACGGTGTCCCACGCTCCGTGGTGCTCGGGGTCTGGGGCATGGAAACCAATTACGGCAGCTTCACCGGGTCGATCTATGCCATCCGGGCGCTGTCGACCCTGGCCTATACCGGCTACCGGGCCGAGTTCTTCCGGGAGGAACTGCTTACCGCGCTCCAGATCCTGGAGCAGGAGCATGTGGACCGCTCCAAGATGCTGGGCTCCTGGGCGGGCGCCATGGGCCAGACCCAGTTCATGCCCTCGAGCTTCATGAAATACGCCGTCGATGGCAACCGCGACGGCATGCGGGACATCTGGTCCTCGGTGCCGGACGCCATGGCGTCCACGGCCAATTACCTGCGCCAGCATGGCTGGGAGCCGGGGCTTCCCTGGGGCTTCGAGGTCCAGCTGCCGAAGGATTTTGACTTCCGTTACCTCAAGCTGAACTTTGCCCAATGGCAAACCGTTGGCCTGCGCCGGGCCGATGGCAAAGCCATGCCGCGGGCGGGCGAGGCCTCCCTGTTCCTGCCGGGCGGAGCCGGTGGACCGGCCTTCCTGGTCACCAAGAACTACGATGTGATCAAGTCTTATAATTCCTCCGATGCCTATGCCATGGGCGTGGCGCATCTCGGCGACCGCCTCATGGGTGGTCAGCCGATCCAGGGGGCTTGGCCCAAGGAGCCCATGCTCGCCAAGGACCAGCGCCAGGAACTGCAGGAGCGCCTGGCCCGCCTCGGCTTCTATGAGGGCGATACGGACGGAAAATTCGGCTCCAAGACCCGGGATGCCGTGCGGAACTTCCAGCTTCGGCGTGGTTTGATCCCGGATGGCTATGCGGATTATGCTGTCTTACGCGAACTGCGTGCGACCCGCTGACGGAGCTGCTCCTGCAACTCCACCTCCAGGCTGGTCCGGATTAGAGTGGAACCGCCTATGAGGATAGTGCCGATTCTTCAGCGTATGACCCTGACCCTGCTCCTTGCGGCGGGCGGGGTCGATGCGGCCCTGGCGCAGTCCGGCTATTACCAGCAGCAGCCGGGCTACCGGGATCAGCGGGCTTATCCGCCCGGCTACTACCCCGGAAAGCTCGTGCAGCCGGCTCAACCCCAGCCTCAGCAGGGCTTCAGCATCCGACGCTTCTTCGGCGCTCGGGACGAGCCTCCGCCGCCCGCGCGCGCTCCCGTCTCGAGACCCCGCAGGTCCGCACCTCCACCGGCGGCCGTAGCCAAGCAGGAAAAGCCGAAGGTCAATCCGAGCACCTATGTGGTGGTGTTCGGCGATGCCCTAGCGAGCTATGCCCGGCAGGGGCTGGATGCCCAATTCAGCGACGACCAGGACATTGCGGTCGTCTCTAAAGTCCGCAGCGACACCAACCTCGTTCGCACCGACCCGGCGGACTGGCCCAACACCATCAAGGCCACTCTGGATGGGGGGCAGAAAACCTCCATAGCCGTCGTCATGCTGGGCACGAATGATCGGCAGTCGATCCGGGACGGCGACGAGAGCGCGGAGCCCTTGTCCGACCGATGGAAGGAGCTCTACCGCCAGCGAATCGATGCGATCACGGGCGTTCTGAAGGAGCGCAAGGTTCCCTTCGTGTGGATCGGCTTACCGCCCATGAAGAACAGCAAGATTTCCGACGATCTCGTTGCCATGAACGATATCTACAAGGAGAGCGTCCAGAGCAACGGCGGCGTCTATGTGGATATCTGGCCAGGCTTCGTGGACGAGGACAACCGCTACACCGATATCGGCCCGGATGTGGACGGGGATCCAACCAAGCTTCGGACCAATGAAGGCGTGTTCTTCACCCGGGCTGGCGCGCGGAAAGTGGCCTTCTTCGCCGATACGGAGATCAAGCGCGTTCTGGGCTTGAGCGGAACGGCAACAGCCGCTGCGCCTGATCCAGCACAGATCGCGCCTGCCGATGGATCGGCCGCGCCTACCATTGAGGCAGCGCTGCCACCACCGCCTGATGCCGCCATTCCTGCTGCCCTGCCACAGAAGCCGCTGGTCGGGCCGGTCCTGCCGCTGACCCGCCAGGACGTTGCGCCGGGAGGCACCCTTGTGTCGGCGCCGCCGAAGCTGACCGGCGACAATGCCCATACGGTCCAGCGCGCTCTGCGGGTCGGAATCGCTCCCAGCGCACGCCCCGGTCGGGCGGATGATTTCCGGTGGCCCAATCCGTAAAGACGGTTCTACAACAGAAAGCGGCGGCTCACCCACGGGATGAGCCGCCGCTTTTGTTTTCATAACAGATCGTGAGGTTAGACCGGCAGAGTGCTGGAGCCCATCAGGAAGGTGTCGATGGACCGGGCAGCCTGACGGCCCTCGCGGATTGCCCAAACCACCAGCGACTGGCCGCGGCGCATGTCGCCGGCGACGAAGACCTTGTCGCTCGAGGTCCTGTAGCTCCTGTCGTCGGCTACCACATTGCCGCGCCGATCCATGGCGACAGCGGACTGCTCCAGCAGGCCTTCCTTCACCGAGCCGGCAAAGCCTATGGCGATGAAGACGAGATCCGCCTTCAAGATGAACTCGCTGCCCGGGATGGGCTGGCGCTTCTCATCGACACGGGCGCATTGCACGCCGGAGACGCGGCCCTTCTTGCCGACGACGCCGAGCGTCGCCGCCTGGAACTCGCGCTCCGCGCCTTCGGCCTGAGACGAGGAGGTGCGCATCTTGGTGGGCCAGTAGGGCCACACGGTGAGCTTGTCCTCGCGCTCCGGCGGCTTGGGGCGGATGTCAAGCTGCGTCACGGAGAGCGCGCCTTGGCGGAACGCGGTGCCGACGCAGTCGGAGGCTGTGTCGCCGCCGCCGATCACCACCACGTGCTTGCCGCCCGCGAGGATTGGCTCCTCGGTGACCTCCTCATGACCCACGCGCTGGTTGGCCTGGGTGAGGTAGGGCATCGCATAATACACGCCCGCGAGTTCCTGCCCCGGCAGGTTCGGATTGCGCGGATCCTCCGCGCCGCCGGCGAACAGCACCGCGTCGAACTCGTTGTGGAGCGAGGCGAAGCTGCGATCGATGCCGATATTGACGCCGCAATGGAAGATAACGCCTTCGGCCTCCATCTGCTTCACGCGGCGGTCGATGTGGTACTTCTCCATCTTGAAGTCGGGAATGCCGTAGCGCAGGAGGCCGCCGGGCTTTGCCTGACGCTCGAACACATGCACCTCGTGGCCCGCGCGGGCGAGCTGCTGGGCGGCCGCCATGCCGGCGGGGCCTGAGCCGATCACGGCCACGCGCTTGCCGGTCTGAATGTCCGCTGGCTCCGGCTTCACGAAGCCCATCTCCCAGGCCTTGTCGGCGATGGCCTGCTCGATGGTCTTGATGGTGACCGGCTGGTTCTCGAGGTTCAGCGTACAGGCTTCCTCGCAGGGCGCCGGGCAGATGCGGCCCGTAAATTCGGGGAAGTTGTTGGTGGTGTGGAGGTTGCGCGCGGCCTCCTCCCAATCGTCGGACCAGACGAGGTCGTTCCAATCGGGGATCTGGTTATGCACCGGGCAGCCTGTCGGCCCGTGGCAGAAGGGGATGCCGCAATCCATGCAGCGCCCTGCCTGCTTGCGCAGATCGTTGGTGTCGAGCGGCAGCGTGAACTCGCGGAAGTGGCGCACGCGCTCACCGGCGAGCTGATACTTCTGCTCCTGCCGGTCGTATTCGAGAAAGCCTGTGACCTTGCCCATGGGTTTGCCCCTTACAATCCTTATTCCGCCGCCTGCAGGTTCCGGAGACGATCCATCTCCTGGAGCGCACGGCGATACTCGACCGGCATGACCTTTACGAACTTGGTGCGGTAGGTCGTCCAGTTGTCGAGGATCTCCTTGGCGCGCGTCGAGCCCGTATAGGTGTGGTGATTGGTGATGAGCTGCATCAGGCGCTCTTCATCGGGGCCGGACATGTTGGCCATGATGTCGATGCGGCCCTTGGTCTCCAGGTCGCCGCCGTGATGGTGAAGACGGCGCATCAGGTCCTCCTCCTCCTCGACGGGTTCGAGATCGACCATGGACAGGTTGCAGCGCTTGGTGAAGGTGCCGTCCTCGTCGAGCACATAGGCGATGCCGCCCGACATGCCCGCCGCGAAGTTGCGGCCGGTCTGGCCCAGCACCACCACGAGGCCGCCCGTCATGTATTCGCAACCGTGATCGCCCGTGCCCTCGACCACCGCGATGGCGCCCGAGTTGCGCACGGCGAAGCGCTCGCCCGCCACGCCGCGGAAATAGGCTTCGCCGGCAATCGCCCCGTACATCACCGTGTTGCCGACCACGATGGAGTTTTCGGGCAGTGCCTTGGAGCGAGTCGAGGGGCTGATGATGATCTTGCCGCCCGACAGGCCCTTGCCGACATAGTCGTTGGCTTCGCCTTCCAGGTTCAGCGTCACGCCGGCCGCCAGCCACGCGCCGAAGCTCTGGCCCGCGGTGCCTTTGAGCTTCACGGTGATCGTGTCATCGGGCAGACCTTCATGGCCGTAGCGCTTGGCGACTTCGCCGGAGAGCATGGCGCCCACCGTCCGGTCGGAGCTTTTCACCTTCGACTCGATGGTGACGGCCTCGCCGCTTTCCAAAGCAGGCCCGGCCTGCGCGATGAACGAGCGGTCGAGCACGTCGGTAATCGGGTGAACCTGACGCTCCTCATGGCGGATCGCTACGTTCGCAGGCACTTCGGGCTTGTGGAAGAGCTTCGTGAAATCGAGGCCCTTCGCCTTCCAGTGATCGATGGCCCCGTTCTTGTCGAGGAGATCGGACTGGCCGATCATCTCGTCGATGGAGCGGAAGCCCATCTCGGCCATCAGCTCGCGCACTTCCTCGGCGACGAAGAAGAAGTAGTTGATGACGTGCTCCGGCAGGCCCTTGAAGCGCTTGCGCAGCACCGGATCCTGTGTAGCAACGCCGACCGGGCAGGTGTTGAGATGGCACTTGCGCATCATGATGCAGCCGGCCGCAATCAGCGGCGCGGTCGAGAAGCCGAATTCGTCGGCACCGAGAAGCGCCGCGATGATGACGTCGCGCCCCGTGCGCAGACCACCATCGGCCTGAAGCGCCACACGGCCGCGCAGGCGGTTGAGCACCAGGGTCTGCTGGGTCTCGGCGAGGCCGATCTCCCAGGGGGAGCCCGCATGCTTCAGAGAGGTGAGGGGAGACGCGCCCGTGCCGCCCTCGAAGCCCGAGATCGTGATGTGATCGGCTCGTGCTTTGGCGACGCCCGCCGCAACAGTGCCGACGCCCACCTCCGCCACGAGCTTCACCGACACGTCGGCCGAGGGGTTCACGTTCTTCAGGTCGAAGATCAGCTGCGCCAGATCCTCGATGGAGTAGATGTCGTGGTGCGGCGGCGGGGAGATGAGGCCGACGCCCGGGGTGGAGTGGCGCACGCGCGCAATCCTGGCATCGACCTTGTGGCCCGGAAGCTGTCCGCCCTCGCCGGGCTTCGCTCCTTGAGCGACCTTGATCTGCATCATGTCGGCATTGACGAGATATTCCGTCGTCACGCCGAAGCGGCCGGAGGCCACCTGCTTGATCGCCGAGCGCCTGGACATGCCGTTCGCCAGAGGACGGAAGCGCTCCGGCTCCTCGCCACCCTCGCCGGTGTTCGACTTGCCGCCGATGGCGTTCATGGCGAGCGCCAGGGTCTCGTGTGCCTCCTTTGAGATCGATCCGAAGGACATGGCGCCGGTGGAGAAGCGCTTCACGATGTCCTGCGCGGACTCAACTTCGTTCAACGGCACAGGAGCGCGGCCCGTCTCATCGGCGTTCTTGATGCGGAAGAGGCCGCGGATGGTCTTGAGCTCGTTGTCCTGCTCGTTCACGAGGCGCGCATATTCGCGGTAGCGGTCCTGCGCGTTGAGGCGCACCGCGTGCTGCAGCGTCGCAACTGTGTCCGGATTCCAGGCATGCACCTCGCCGCGCGTCCGGTAGGCGTATTCGCCGCCCACATCAAGCGCGTTGCGGTAGATCGGCGCGTCGCCGAAGGCGTCACGATGGCGGCGGACGTTCTCCTCCGCCACCTCGTTCATGCCGATGCCCTCGATCGAGGTCGCGGTGCCGAAGAAGTCGCGGGCCACGAAGTCGGTCTTGAGACCGACCGCGTCGAAGATCTGCGCGCCGCAATAGGACTGGTAGGTGGAGATGCCCATCTTGGACATCACCTTGAGCAGGCCCTTGCCGATGGACTTGATGTAGCGCTTGACCGCCTCATCCGCGTCCACCTCTTCCGGCAGCTCGCCGGCCTCGCGCATCGCGGCAATCGACTCGAAGGCGAGGTACGGGTTGATCGCTTCCGCGCCGTAGCCGGCAAGACACGCAAAGTGATGGATCTCGCGCGGTTCGCCGCTCTCGACCACGAGGCCGACCGAAGTGCGCAGGCCCTTGCGGATGAGGTAGTTGTGCACGGCGGCGGTGGCGAGCAGCGCCGGAATCGGGATGCGGTCCGGGCCAACCATGCGGTCCGACAGGATGATGATGTTGTAGCCGCCGTGCACCGCTGCTTCCGCACGGTCGCAGAGGCGGTCGACCGCGCCGTCGAGAGCGGATGCGCCGAGCTCCGCGTCATAGGTGATGTCGAGGGTCTTGGTGTCGAAGCGGTCCTCGAAATGGCCGATGCAGCGGATCTTCTCCAGATCCTCGTTGGTAAGGATTGGTTGGCGCACTTCGAGCCGCTTGCGGCGCGAGGTGCCCTCAAGATCGAGAATGTTCGGACGCGGGCCGATGAACGACACGAGACTCATGACGAGCTCTTCGCGGATCGGATCGATCGGCGGATTCGTCACCTGGGCGAAGTTCTGCTTGAAATAGGTGTAGAGCAGCTTCGACTTGTCGGAGAGCGCGGAGATCGGCGTATCCGATCCCATGGAACCCACCGCCTCCTGGCCGGTGACGGCCATGGGCTGCATGAGGAGCTTGAGATCCTCGGTCGTGTAGCCGAAGGCCTGTTGGCGGTCGAGGAGCGACACGTCCGTGCGGGACTCGCGCGCCTGCACGGGCTTCAGGTCTTCCAGCACGATCTGCGTGCGCTTCAGCCACTCCTTGTAGGGATGCGCGTTGGAGAGCTGCTGCTTGATCTCGTCATCGGAGACGATGCGGCCTTCCTCCAGATCGATGAGGAGCATCTTGCCCGGCTGCAAACGCCACTTCTCGACGATCTTCTCCTCCGGGATCGGCAGCACGCCCATCTCGGAAGCGAGCACCACGAGGCCGTCATCGGTCACGAGATAGCGGGCTGGGCGCAGGCCGTTGCGGTCGAGGGTCGCACCGATCTGCTTGCCGTCGGTGAAGCACACGGCGGCAGGGCCGTCCCACGGCTCCATGAGGGCAGCGTGGTATTCGTAGAAGGCGCGCCGGTCGTCGTTCATGAGCTTGTTGCCGGCCCATGCTTCCGGGATCAGCATCATCATGGCGTGGGAGAGCGTGTAGCCGCCACGCACGAGGAACTCGAGCGCGTTGTCGAAGCAGGCGGTGTCGGACTGTCCCTCATAGGAGATCGGCCACAGCTTCGAGATGTCGTTGCCGAAGAGCTCGGAATCGACGGAAGCCTGGCGAGCTGCCATCCAGTTCACGTTGCCGCGCAGGGTGTTGATCTCGCCGTTATGGGCGACCATGCGGTAGGGGTGCGCGAGCTGCCAGGTCGGGAAGGTGTTGGTGGCGAAACGCTGGTGCACGAGCGCGATGGCGCTCTCGAAGCGCGGGTCCTGCAGGTCGAGGTAATAATCGCGCAGCTGCGTGACGAGCACCATGCCCTTGTAGACGATGGTGCGCGAGGACAGGCTGACCGGGTAGTAGCCCTTCGTGCGCTCGTCCTTCATGTCGTAGACGGCGTTGGAAATCACCTTGCGGGCGATGAACAGGCGGCGCTCGAAGGTCTCGGCATCGTCCATGCCTTTGCCCTTGCCGACGAAGATCTGGCGGTGCAAGGGCTCGGTGGCCTTTACGCTCTCACCCAGATCGCTCGAATCCACCGGCACGTCGCGCCAGCCGAGAACCTGAAGGCCCTCGTCGGTGATCGCCTTGGTGACGATCTCCTCGACGAGCTTGAAGCCTTCCGGGTCGCGCGGCATGAACAGGTGACCGGCGCCGTACTGACCGGCCTCGGGCAGCCAGATGCCGACCTTGGCGCATTCGGCCGCAAAGAACTTGTGTGGGATCTGAACGAGAATGCCGCAGCCGTCGCCCATCTTGGGGTCGGCGCCCACCGCGCCGCGATGGTCGAGGTTGTGCAGGATGGCGAGACCCTGCTCGACGATCTCGTGCGACTTGCGGTTCTTCATGTCGGCGATGAAGCCGACGCCGCAGGAATCCTGCTCATTGGCCGGGTTGTAGAGGCCCTGGGCTGCGGGCAGGCCCGGATCGCGCACGATTTTGAGCATATCGGCTGCATTGGCCGTGCGGCTTGGCACTTGGGCTTCCAGGCTCTTGGTCGGCACGTCGCTCATGGCAGGTCCTTACATCCGAACGCGTCATCTAGTTTTATTGAGGCGGCTTTTGGGCCGGCCGGATGATCGGATCGTCCGGATGCCCGCCGCTTCTTCGGTCTTGTCGAGGGGTGGGTCCGGCAGGGGAGCCCGCTCCTCGCGGGCATCCTTTGGGCTTGAGTTCAGCCCAGAGTCGCCCGTCCCGCCCACGCTTTGCGGGCGGATTTCGTGGTATCTCGTTTCGTTCGCGTGGTGCGAAGCATCAAGAAAACCCCAGGGCGTCAAACAAAGGGTGCAGGCACCCCAAAAGGGACAGTATCGCTGTCCTAATGGGTTAAAACTGCCAGAGTTTGTTGCAGGGCACAAGTGGGTTTAGAAAAATTTTAGACAAAAGTTACAAGCCAACAACCTGGGATGTAACAAAAGCAGCTTTTCGACCCATCGGGACGCAAGTCTCAGCCGATGGGTCAATGTTCTTGACATGTTGCCGGAGACGCAGGGGTGGACCTGCCCACTTCTCCCGTAAGCGCATCCAAGCCATGCCTGAAAAGGCATTTCCCTTCCGGGCGTGATGTTCTAGGACAGCGCCCATGAATTTCGCCAGCGACAACATCGTGGGAGCCAGCGCTCCCGTTCTCCAAGCCATCTTGCAGGCCAATGCCGGCGCCATGGCGGCTTACGGCAACGACGAAATCACCAAGCGCGTCAGAGAGCGCTTCAACGAGATCTTCGAGCGTGAGGTCTCCGTCTTCTTCGCGACGACCGGGACGGCGGCCAATGCGCTTGCCCTCGCGTCCGCCGTGCCACCCTATGGCCTCTGCGTCTGCCATCGGGAGGCTCACATCATCGACGATGAATGCGGGGCGCCGGAATTCTTCATGCATGGGGCCAAGCTCGCCGGTCTGCCGGGCGTCGGTGCCAAGCTGAAGGCGGATGACGTTGCCGCTTATCTGAACAGCTTGCCTAAAGCCGTGAAGCAGATGCCGCCGAAGGCTCTCTCGATTTCGCAGGTGAGCGAGGGCGGCCTCGTCTACGGCCCGGATGAGCTGGCAGCCCTGGGGCAGGTCTGCCGCGATCACAGCCTGTCCTTCCACATGGACGGTGCCCGCTTTGCCAATGCCCTGGTGGCCCTCGGCTGCACCCCGGCCGAGATGACCTGGAAGCAGGGCGTCGACATCCTTTCCTTCGGGGCCACCAAGAACGGTGGCCTCATGGCCGAGGCCATTGTGGTGTTCAAGCCGGAACTGGCGGAGGCGCTGGACTACCGCTCCAAGCGCGCCGGTCAGATCATCTCCAAAGGCAGGCTCATTGGGGCACAGTTCGAAGGCTACTTCGCGGACGATCACTGGCTCGCCAATGCCCGCCACGCCAACCGTATGGCCAAGCTCCTGTCGGAGGGGCTGATGCAGCTCCCCGGCGTGCGTCTTGCCTGGCCGACAGACGCCAACGAGGTCTTCCCGATCATCCCGCAGACCTTGAACAAGGCCCTCAAGGAAGCCGGCATCCTCTACCATCCCTGGACCGAGCTAAGCCTGCCGGAAACGGAGCGGGTGGGAGAGAACGAGGTTTTGATCCGCCTCGTCGCCTCCTGGGCCACACAGGAGGAGGACGTGCGCAAGCTTCTGGAGATTGCCTCTTCCGGGGTATCGCGCCAAGCCGCTGAGTGATTGCCCTAACCCTGCCGCATTCGCGCGCGAATGGTCATCTCAAGAGACCCTTGACCCACGGGGCAGCCCTCCAGCCCCAGCGGGATTTTACCAAGGACCAGGACTACCAAATAAAAAAGCGCCCCGGCATGTACCGGGGCGCTCTTCGTTTCAGCCGTGAAGCAGACGATTAGGCAGCCTTTGCCTCGATGGTCTGAGCGGCGTTCGTGGAAATCGGAATGAGCTTCGGCTTCTTGGCCTCGGGCGTCTCGCGCACGAGGTCGAGGTGAAGCAGGCCGTTCTCGAGGGCAGCACCCACCACCTGAACGCCATCGGCCAGCTGGAAGCGCCGGTCGAAGCTGCGGGCCGCGATACCCTGGTGGAGAACGTCGACTTTGCGCTCTTCCGAAGGCTTGCGCTCACCGCGTACGGAAAGGGTGTTCTCCTTCACCTCGACCGTCAGGTCGCGATCGGTGAAGCCGGCGACCGCAATCGAGATGCGATAGGCATTCTCGCCGGTGCGCTCGATGTTGTAGGGCGGGTAGCTCGGGGCCGCATCGACGCTGACCATCTGGTCGAGCATCGAGAAGAGACGGTCGAAGCCGACCGTGTTGCGGTACAGGGGAGCGAGATCAAACTGTCGCATGGCATATCCTCCGCTTGAAGCAACATGCAGGAAATGAAGATCCACCTGTTGAGGCTGGATCCGGTTTTCGTGCCGCCGTCATGGCCGGCACGCTCTCGATGTGGGCGTGGATATGGTTGCTTTCAAGAGGGTCGTTCCTTAAGCCGAGCTGCCCTATAAAGAGGTCACCTTTTCGAGTTGGAACCCCGAGTTGGACCCCACTGTGGAATTCATCACCACCTCTGACAATCCCGTGCCCGGCGAGCCGAAGCTGGTCAGCGTGACGACCCGCGACGGCATTGCGCTGCGAGCCGCCACCTGGATGCCGGAGACCGAGGAGCCGCAGGGCACGATCTGCATCCTGCAGGGCAGGGCGGAGTTCATCGAGAAGTATTTCGAGGTGGTGGGCGAACTCCTCGACCGGGGCTTTGCCGTCGTGGCCTTCGACTGGCGCGGGCAGGGGCTCTCGGGCCGGCAGGTGAGCAACCCGCGCAAGGGTCACGTCCGGCGCTTCTCCGATTACCGCCACGACCTTGAAGCGATCCGCGACCAGATTCTCGTGCCGCACATGCCGGAGCCGCATTTCGGGCTGGCCCATTCCATGGGCGGGGCCATTGCCCTGAATGCCGCCTACGAGACATGGCTCCCCTTCCGCCGGCTCGTGACCACGACGCCGATGATCGCGCTGTGCATCATCAAGCGCACCCGCATCTCGGCCTCCTTCGCGCGATTCCTCAGGCTCTTCGGAATGGGCAAGATGTTCGTGCCCGGCGGCGGCGAAACCTCGATCTCCACCATGCCGTTCAAGGGCAATCGCCTGACCGGCGATCCTGTCCGCTATGGCCGCAACGCCGAGGCTGCCCACGCCATCGGGGCCGGGGCCATCGGGGCCCCGACCGTCGCCTGGATCGACGGCGCCTTCCGGTTCATGAAGCGCTTCGCCGATCCGCGCTATGCCATCAAGATCCGCCTGCCCACGCTGATCGTGGCGGCTGGCGCCGACCCCGTCTGCGCGACACCCGCGACCGAGCGTTTCGCCTCCCGGCTCAAGGCGGGCCGTGTGATCGTCCTCCCGGGCGCCCGGCACGAGATCCTCATGGAGCGGGATGTAATCCGCGAGCAGTTCTGGGCCGCCTTCGACGCCTTCATCCCGGGGACGCCCGATCCGGTGCCATCAGCAAAACGCGATCTGGCGGAGGTCGGTTTAACGGCTGAGCAGCTCGATGGCGGCGGCATGGACCCGGCGGTCGCCCGCAGCGACGACGCGCCCGCCCTCAGCGGCGGAGCCGCCATCCCAGGCGGTGACGATGCCGCCGGCGCCCTCGATGATCGGGATCAAGGCCGCGATGTCGTAAGGCTTTAGCCCCGACTCGACCACGAGGTCGATGTGGCCCGCCGCCAGCATGCAATAGGCGTAGCAATCGCAGCCGTAGCGGGCGAGGCGCGCGACGCTCTCCACCCGGTCATAGGCGCGCAGTTCGTCCCCGGCGAAGATGCGCGGGCTTGTGGTGGAGATCACCGCATCCTTGAGCGAGGCGCAGCGGCGGGCTTTCAGCTTGCGCTCGCCGCCGGGGCCGCGATAGGTCGCGCTGCCGGTATCGCCGAAGAAGCGCTCGCCGGTAAACGGCTGGTGCATCATGCCGAAAACCGGCTGCTTCTTGTGGGTCAGGCCGATCAGCGTGCCCCAGGTGGGAAGGCCCGCGATGAACGCTCGGGTGCCGTCGATGGGATCGAGAACCCAGACGTAATCCGCATCCGCTTGTTCGGCGCCGAATTCCTCGCCGATGATGCCGTGCGTGGGAAAGCTGCGCTTGATGAGATGGCGCATGGTCGCCTCACCGGCCCGGTCGGCCTCCGTGACCGGATCGAAGGCTCCGCCACGGGACTTGTCCTCCGTGGCGATGGCGGTGCGGAAGAAGGGAAGGATCGCCTGGCCTGACTGGGTCGCGAGTTCATTGACGAAATGCGTGAAGTCGATGAGCGCCATGGCGTCCCAATCCCCTGAAAGAATAATGCGGACGGCCTTGGCCCGCCTGCGGTGAGCTTTTATCAAGCGCCTGTCGCGCGGCAAGAGAGCAGCGGCGAATAAGGATCGAGAACGCATGGATTCCGCGCCCAAGCCTGGCCCGACCCGCTCCGAGACGGCCCTTTTTCTGATTGCAGCCCTCGTGTCGATCTATGCAGTCAGCCAGTTCCTGCGCAACTCCATCGGGGTCATCGCCAATGATCTGGCCCGGGAGCTCGATCTCTCGGCCACCCAGACGGGGCTGCTCTCAAGCGCGTTCTTCTTCTCCTTCGCGGCCGTGCAGATTCCGATCGGCATCCTCATCGACCGCTATGGCCCCAAGCGCACCATGCTGGCGACGGCCGTGCTGACAGTGCTCGGCACTGTTCTCTTCGCACTCGCCCCCTCGGCTTCCCTGCTCATTGCCGCCCGGGTGCTGATGGGGCTCGGCTGCTCCACCTTCTTCATGGCCCCGCTGGTGATCTATGCGCGGCGCTTCTCCCCGGAGCGTTTTGCCGGGCTCACCAGCCTGCAGATGGGCCTGGCCAATGTCGGTACCCTGGCGGCCACGGCTCCCTTGGCAGCGTCGGCTGCCGCCTTCGGCTGGCGGGCCTCGTTCCTGGCCGTTGCGGTCCTGACGGTCGCCATCGCCCTCATGATCGTCTTCCTCGTGCCCAAGGATTTAGGAGCGGACAGGCCGAAGGAGACATGGGCTGCCGCGTTGCGGGGCGTTGCCGCGGCCTTGAAGGTGCCTTCCTTCTGGCCCGTCTTCTTCATGCACTTGGCTACCTATGGCTGCTTCGTCTCCGTCGTCGGCCTCTGGGCCGGGCCGTGGCTGTCGGACGTGCATGGGGCGGATCTCACGACCAGAGGGAATGTCCTGCTCCTGGGCGCGTCGGCCCAGATCTGCGGCATGCTGCTGTGGGGGGCGATGGATCGGTTCTGGGGGAGCTACAAGAAGCCGGTGATGATCGGCAGCACGATGACGATCCTGCTCCTCGCTGTCCTGGTGTTCGTGCCCCTGCCTCAGCCCTGGGCGACGCTCTGGTTCGTGCCGTTCGGCCTCTTCGTGGCCTACACGCCTATTCTCACCAGTCATGGAAAATCGCTGTTCCCGTCGGCCCTGACGGGGCGGGGCATTACGCTGATGAACATCGGAACCATGGGCGGGGCCTTCCTGTCGCAGAGCGTGACCGGCATGCTCATCGACCTTATGGGACGCTCTGAGCAGGGCCTCTACCGGCCCGAAGGCTATCGCCTCGTCTTCGGTGCCCTGGCGGCAGCGCTGCTGCTCAGCCTGCTCTTCTATACCAGAGCCATCGATCCTCATCCGAGCAGATATGCAACAAAGTCATAACTGAAGGCGAAATTTCTGTTGCAATTTGTGCGCTGCGGCGTAATTATTGCAGTGCGATATGGCGATGGCGTCGCCTTATTGCATGCCCTTCTTGGGCGTTTCCTCCCTAAACTTCGGGCCGCTGGCAACAGTGGCCTTTTTCTTTGCCTGAAGCTCCTCGGAAAACTTTGAGCCTTATTCCGCCGCGATGGGCCGGGAGGTCAGTTCGCCGGCGATATCCGCGATCACCTGGGCGAAAGCCTGGGTTAGATCGTCGGCCAGCACCGGGAAGGCGGTTTTCTTCGCCATGCTGCGCTCGTCCATGTAGAGCGCCCGATTGATCTCGATCTGCAGGGCATGCCGCCCGAGGGCAGGTTCGCCGTAATGTTCGGTGATGAAGCCGCCCGCATAGGGCTTGTTGCGCACAACCGTGTAGCCGCGCCCCCGCAGAGCCGCCTCCGCGAGATCGATCAGCAGGGTGGCGCAGCTCGTCCCATAGCGGTCGCCGAGCACGATATCGGCCTTGATCCCATCCTCACGGCTGACGCTGGAAGAGGGCATGGAATGGCAGTCGATGAGAATGGCATGGCCGAAGAGCTGCGACGTGCGGCGCACCAGATGACGCAGAGTGCGGTGGTAGGGCTTGTAGAGCCATTCGATCCGGTGAAGAGCCTCGTCCACCGGCAGGCGCGAGCGGTAGATCTCCTGCCCGTCGGCCACGATGCGCGGGATCGTGCCCAAGCCTCCCGCCACCCGCATGGAGCGCGTGTTGGAGAAGGATGGCAGGCGCCCGTCGAACATCCGGGAATCGAGTTCGTAGGGCTCCCGGTTCAGGTCGAGGAAGGCCCGCGGGAAATGCGCCGTCATCAAGGGAGCGCCAAGCTCCATGACCGACGCGAACAATTCATCGACGAAAGCGTCCTCGGACCGTCTCAGGGCAATGGCATCAAGCCGGGATGAAGCCAGAAAGGACGCCGGATAGATGGCACCCGCATGCGGCACGTTGAACACGAAAGGGACCGTCTGCATGGCAGGTTCGGTGACGGTGAAGGGAGGATCGAACTCGTCGACAATGGCTGGCCGCATCAGGAAATGAACTTGACTATGGTGGAAGAAAAGCCGGTCTTCAGGCTAGTGTAAGGCAGCGCCGTCGCCTGTCCATGACAATATCGTATCGAAACCGCGGCCTTCTTTCACGGCTTGTTTACTCTCGATCCGGCATGAAGGTCTGAACCCATTCGCTATGATTCGGGGCTGGCAACCGATGAAGATCATTCTCGCCGAAGACGACAACGACATGCGACGCTTCCTCGTGAAGGCGCTGGAGAACGCAGGCTACGACGTAGCCTCGTTCGACAACGGCCTTTCCGCCTATAACAGGCTGCGCGAGGAACCGTTCGAACTCCTGCTGACGGACATCGTCATGCCCGAGATGGACGGCATCGAGCTGGCCCGCAAGGCCACTGAGCTCGATCCGGACATCAAGGTGATGTTCATCACGGGCTTCGCCGCCGTCGCGCTCAACCCGGACTCCCAGGCTCCTCGCGATGCGAAGGTCCTGTCGAAGCCGTTCCACCTGCGCGACCTGGTGACCGAGGTCGACAAAATGATGGCGGCCTAAAAAAGGCCTCCTACAAGGCTTGCGCCCGCGCCCGCTTGTGGGTATATCGCCCCCACAGCCGAGACGGGACCTAAAAATCACCGTTTCCCGGGCGCGTAGCTCAGCGGGAGAGCACTACGTTGACATCGTAGGGGTCGCTGGTTCGATCCCAGCCGCGCCCACCATTTTTCTTTTTTCCGGCCTTCCCGAGGGGCCGCAGGAGACCGGATATGAAGATCCGTAACTCGTTGAAGTCGATCCGCGGCCGTCACCGCGACAACCAGCTGGTTCGTCGCAAGGGCCGGGTCTACATCATCAACAAGACCCAGAAGCGCTACAAGGCCCGTCAGGGCTGAAGTGGCGGGTGCGGCGATGCCGCACACGAGAATCTGAATTGACCGTGCATGCCGGGACCCTAAAATTCCCGGCATGCGCTTTTTCGCGTCTGCCCTGATCCTATCTCTGAGCCTCCTGTCACACCCCCTTGGTGCGCAGGAGCCTGCGCGTCCAAGAGGCGCCCCGAAGGACCAGACCGAGCCGGCCAAGCCCAACCCCCCGAAGGTATCCAGCCTCGACGAGCTGTTCGGGCGTCTCGGCAAGGCTGAAAGCGAGCGGGAGGCTAAAGGAATTGCCTCCCTGATTGAGCGGCGCTTTTCCCGTTCCGGCTCCGACACGGCCGATCTCCTGCTGAGCCGGGCCGCCGAAGCGTTCGGGAAGAAGGACTTTCCCCTCTCCATCGAATTGATCGACCGCGTCCTGGCGCTCCAACCCAATTGGGCGGAGGCCTGGTACAAGCGCGCCACGGTGTTCTACCAGCTCGACGACCCGGTGGGCGCCATGGCGGACCTTCATCGGGCGCTGAAGATCGAGCCCCGGCACTTCAACGCCTGGACGGGCCTGGGCCACATCCTGATGGCGTCCGATGACAAGGTGCGGGCGCTGCAGGCCTACCGGAAGGTGCTCGAGATCAATCCGCAGATGGATGACGTCAAAACTATCGTGACGCGGCTGACCCCTGAGGTTGACGGGCAGGATCTCTGATCCCAGGTTCCCGGGATGACCCTGCTCCTCGTCCTGGCTGCGCCTTTCCTCGTTCTGATCCTAGGGGCCGCCTTCACCTATCTTTATGCCTGGAGCATCGAGCGGCGCTTCCCGCCGACGGGCCGCTTCATCGAGGTCGAGGGCTGCCGCCTCCACTATCGGGAGGAGGGGCCCGCAGGTGTCCCGTCCCAAGGCACCATCGTCCTTCTCCATGGCGCATCCTCGAACCTTGTCGAATCCATGCTGGGCATGGGAGCGGCACTCTCGCAGCGCTATCGGGTGATCGCCATCGACCGCCCCGGCCATGGCTGGAGCGAACGCAAGCCCGGAATGGCCGAGGCCGATCCTGCCCGGCAGGCGGCGCTGCTCGCCGAGGCCCTGCGCCGACTCGACGTGCACAATGCGGTGGTCGTGGGGCATTCCTGGTCCGGAACCATCGTGCCGCATTTCGCCCTCGACTACACCGACGTGGCCGGCGCGATTGTCGTGCTCGCCGGCATCACGACCCCCTGGCCCGGCGGTTATATCGGCTGGTACCGCCGCCTGATCGATTCCTGGGCAAGCTGGATCTGGTTCCGCACATGGGCCGTGCCGCTCCTGCTCGTGCTCCGGCCCTGGATGAAGAAGAAAACGTTCTGGCCGCAACGCCCGCCCAAAGGCATCGTGACGAAGGGCTTCATCCCGCTGGCCTTCCGGCCAAGGGCCTACGAGGTCAACATGCAGGACTTCGCCGTCATGTATGACGGCGTTGTCGAACAGAGCAGCCGCTACCGGGGGATCCGCCTGCCCACGCTGGTGATCGCAGGGGATGCGGACGAGATCGTCTGGACCGACCTTCACAGCCGGTGCTTCGCCCGCGAAGTGCCGGACGCGGAGCTGATCCTCATGCCTGGCATCGGCCATATGCCGCAATATGCGGATCAGGAAACGGTGCTCTCCGCCATCGAGGCCCTGGCCGAACGCATCGCGCCGGCCAGAGCCTCGTTCGGGCGGAAGTGGATCACGCCTGAGCGGCATGCTCCTGATTGATGAAGGCGATGCGCACCATGTTGGTGGCGCCCGGCGTGCCGAAGGGCATGCCGGCCACGATGATCACCCGGTCGCCGACATTGGAGAAGCCTTCGCGCACGGCGAACTTGCAGGCGCGGAATGCCATGTCGTCGATGTTGCTCGCATCCTTCGTGCGGATCGAATGCACGCCCCAGACCAGGGCGAGGCGGCGGGCGGTGTCGATGCTGGGAGTCAGCGCAATCACCGTGGAATTCGGCCGCTCGCGGGCGATGCGGAAGGCTGTCGAACCCGAGAAGGTCCAGGCCGCCACCGTCTTGAGGTTGAGCGTATCGGCGATCTGGTGGGAGGCCGCCGCGATGGCGTCCGAGCCCGTGGCTTCCGGCTCTGCATTGAGCGTGCGCACGATCGACCAGTAGTTCTGATCCTGCTCCACCTCTTCGGCAATCCGGTTCATGGTGGCCACCGCGTCGATCGGATACTGGCCCGAGGCGCTCTCGGCAGAGAGCATCACCGCGTCGGCTCCGTCATAGACGGCGGTCGCCACGTCGGACACCTCGGCGCGGGTGGGCACCGGGGAGGTGATCATGGATTCCAGCATCTGGGTCGCCACCACAACGGGCTTGCCATAACGGCGCGCCGTGCGGACGATGCGCTTCTGGATGCCAGGCACCTTTTCCAGCGGCATCTCGACGCCGAGATCGCCGCGGGCGACCATGACCGCGTCCGAAATCTCGATGATCTCCTCAAGGCGGGTGATGGCCTGGGGCTTTTCGAGCTTGGACATGACGAGGGCGCGGCCGCGGGCCACCTTCTTCACCTCCGCCACGTCCTCCGGGCGCTGCACGAAGGACAACGCGATCCAGTCCACGCCGGCATCGAGCGCGGCCTCGAGGTCCGAGCGGTCCTTCTCCGTCATGGCAGCCACCGGAATGGTGGTGTCGGGCAGGCTCACGCCCTTGCGGTTGGAGATCTTGCCGGCAACCTCGACCGAAGTCGTGGCCGAGCCCTGCTTCACGCTCTTCACGCGAAGCCGCAGCTTGCCGTCATCGATCAGGATCGTGTGGCCAGGCTCGAGCGAGGAGAGGATTTCCGGATGAGGCAGGTGCACCCGGTCGATGGTGCCGGGCGTCTTGTCTGCGTCGAGGGTGAAGGACTGACCCGGCACCAGCATGGCACCGTCGCCTTCGAAGGCGCCGATGCGCAGCTTAGGGCCCTGCAAGTCCGCCAGGATCGCGATGGGACGCCCGAACTTGGCCTCGACGGAGCGGATCATCGCGACCCGCTCCTTCAGCTTCTCGCGGGGCAGGTGGCTCATGTTGAGGCGGAACACGTCGGCGCCCGCCTCGAACAGCTTGGCGATCATCTCCGGGTTCTCGGAGGCCGGCCCCAAGGTTGCTAGAATCTTCGTGCGTCGTGAACGTCTCATTATGGCTGCCCCCCTGGGCGGTTTGTTTCGGTGAGCTGAATGGTCCAGCTCTTCTGTTCTCCGGTGTCGACTTCGAAGAAGCCGCTGCGGTCAAAGCCTCTGGCGAGGCAATCCTCCGTGCCGCGAATCGTGAATTCGCGCTCCCGCGTGCACATGAACGAGCGCCCGCTCCACTCACCGCCCCGGTCGTAATCGATGGCGTAGACGTAATAGAAGCGTCCGGCGAGCTGGCCCTTCAGCAGGGTCTCGCAGCCACGAGCGGTGAGATTCCACCAGCCTTCCGTGACCCAGCCTTGCGCATCCCGGTAGCCGAGCGCGATGCCGACCCGGCTCGAGGTCATGTTGCACAGGCGCAGATCCGCCTTCGCGGGAGAAGCGGCCAGCAGGCCCCCGCCCACGACGAAGGCCGCGAGTGCAAGGCTTCGCCGGCAGAAAGCGGACGATGTGAGGGTGAAGGCCTTCATGGATATGGTTTGGTCGAATCGAAAGGAATGAAATCGCACAATGGGTCAAGAACTTTGGCGAATCGTTGTCGGCCAGATGCGCCCCAGGAGCAAGACTTTCGAACCGATGGCTCGAAGAATTTGCCGCCGGCATGGCTTCATCGACACAGGCGGCGGACTTGAGGGCCGACAACGCTCCCCGTTCGGGGAGGAGATTGCCGTGCTGTCAAGGCCTGCGTCTCGGGTTTCGGGCGTGCCACCCAGATGCCGAACAGAATCAGTGCTCCGCCCAAGGCCTGGATCGGCGTCAGTGCCTCGTTCAGCACGGCCCAGCCGAACACGGCCGCGGCGATCGCCTCCAGGAAGATCACCAGTGACGAGAAGGTCGCCGGCAGCCGCCCGAGCGCGATGGCGAGCAGACCCTGGCCACCCGCATGGCTGATGTATGACATGGCCAGCAGCGCCGCGATGCCTTGCGCCGTCTGCGGGATCACCCGCGTGTCGAACAGGACGGCGATGACCAGAAGGATGGCCGATGTGATGAGCCCCGCCTCGAAGGTCACCCGCGCGGCGCCTGCCGTTTTGCGCGCCCGGCTGGCAGCGAGAAAGTACATGCCGAAGAAGAACGCCGTGGCGACCCCGTAGAGATCGCCCTCGATCCGGGCCGGATCCGCCTGGAGGCTCTGGCCGATCAGGGCGGCTCCGCCCAGGAGACAGAGGCCGAGGCCGAGAAAGGTGCCCCGCGACACCTGCTGCCGGAGCACGAGCCAGACGGTCAGCACGACGAAGAGCGGCGCCATGGTGGCAAAGAACGTGGCGTTGGCCACCGTCGTCTTGAGAATCGCCAGGTGCCAGAAGAACAGATCGCCGGCAAAGACGATGCCGCCCAGAATGCTGGCCTTGGAAAAGCGAACCCTTGGCGCGTCACTCGGCGCACGCTTCTCCTCAATGCGCATCCACGCATAGAGCAGGGGCAGGCAGAGCGAGACGCGCCAGAAGGCGCTGGCGAACGGCCCCACATCGGCCGGGGTTCCGCCCATGTCGGCGGAGGCGAAGCGGACGAAGATCGGCGAGATGCCCATGGCCACGGCGCCCAGGCAGAGGGCGGCAAAAGCGGAGGCAAAGCCCGGTTCAACGCGGGCCGTGGTGGATGTCGGGGACATGTCGGTCTTGAAAGTATGTTGCGCGGAAGGTCGCGTTGTCAGGGTTGGAGGGGCAGGGTAAGGCTTTTCCTCCGCCGTTCAATCCATCCTTATCTCGAAACCCGTTTCGCTATGTCTGTTTCCGCCGCGCTCAGGCTGGACGAGCCTGATCTTGAGACCCATCCGGTCGAAACCATCTCCGGTTCCGTCGAATCAGGCATCCTGGTCCTGTGCGACCATGCGTCGAACGCGGTGCCGCCGGATTTGGGTGATCTTGGCCTGCCAGAAGCCGAGTTCCAGCGCCACATCGCCTATGACATCGGTGCCGCGGCCGTGACCCGCTCCCTCGCCCGGCGCCTTGGGGCTCCGGCCATTCTCACCCGGTTCTCGCGGCTGATCATCGACCCCAACCGGGGAAGGGACGATCCGACCCTGGTCATGCGCCTGTCCGACGGCGCGGTGGTGCCGGGCAATGCCAGGGTGGACGATAGGGAAGTTCAGCGGCGCATCGCCCGGTTCTACGACCCTTACGATGACGCCATTGCGGACGCGATCCACCGGGCGACAGGGGCGGGCCATCCGCCGGTGATCGTCACGGTCCACAGCTTCACCCCGGTCTGGCGCGGCTGGGCGCGGCCCTGGCATGTGGGGATTCTCTGGGATGCCGACGACCGCTTCGCCAGGCCGCTCCTGGATGGGCTGCAAGCGGAGGACGGACTCGTGGTCGGCGACAACGAGCCTTATGATGGAGCGCTGGCCGGCGACATGATCGACCGTCACGCCACGGTCCGGGGGCTCGCCAATGCGTTGATCGAGATCCGTCAGGACCTGATTGCCTCCGACGAGGGCGCCGAGGAATGGGCCGAGCGCTTCGCCCGACTGCTCAAGCCTCTTAGCAAACGGCCGGAGCTTCGGGCGCCCAGGATCTTCGGGACCCGCACCCGGGACCGCCTGCGCCAGCATGGAGGATCGAGCTCATGAAGGATATCGACGACAGGACCCGCACGGAATTGGAAGCGGCAGCCTTCCGCCGGCTGGTCGAGCACCTGCGCGAGCGCACGGACGTTCAGAACATCGACCTCATGAATCTAGCGGGCTTCTGCCGCAACTGCCTGTCCAACTGGCTGAAAGATGCCGCCGACGAGCGCGGCGTCGCCCTCTCCAAGGAGGACAGCCGGACTCATGTCTACGGCATGCCCTACGACGAGTGGAAGCAGCGCCACCAGGGTGAGGCCAGCCCGTCTCAGCTTGCAGATTTTGAGAAATCGAAGCCCGGGCATTAAAACGGCTTCAACCAAATGACCATAACACTGGCACCAACGCCATCAATCAGGGGCTTCATTCATGGATGACGCAGCTTTCAATACCGAATCCGTCGCCGCCGACCAGCTGAAGGCCTTCATCGAGCGCATCGAGCGCCTCGAGGAGGAGAAGGCCGGCATCGCAGGGGACATCAAGGACGTCTACGCCGAGGCCAAGGGCAACGGCTTCGACACCAAGGTCCTGCGCAAGATCATTTCCCTGCGCAAGCGCGACTATGCCGAGCGTCAGGAGGAAGAGGCGATCCTCGAACTCTACATGCAGGCGCTCGGGATGATTGGCTAAAAACCAGCCTTCTCGGAGACTTGAAAAGGGCCCTGCAGCGCAATCTGCGGGGCCTTTGTCATTCCTGAGGCGCGTCCACCAGCATCAGGCCCTGTAAAATTTCGACCGTTGCAGGCGGCAGCGGGGTCGAGCGGCGCGTTTCCTTGTCCACCATGGCGATGGTCGCCTCTGTCGTGGCGGCGAGATGCCCATCCTTGAAGATGCCCTGGGCCAGGGTGAAAGAGCTGCGCCCGACCCTCACCACGCCGGTCCCGATATCCACGCTTCCGGGCCAGAAGAGCTCCGCCCGAAAGTCGATTTGCAGCCGGGCGATGACGAAGCTTCGGCCCTCGGTGGCCAGCGGCCTTGCCGGATCGTACATGAAGGCGACCCGCCCGACCTCGGAGAAGGTGGCGAAGACCGCGTTGTTCACATGCCCCTGCCGGTCGAGATCCGCATAGCGGATGTCGGTGGAAGTGCGGCTCGGATAGGCCTCCAGCGGGCGCAGGGCACTCAAGTCGTTCATCGTCCGGTCCTTGTCATGGGGCCATAGAATACGAAACACCGCATGGCTCAAGAGAGGGACCTTCTTATTGAGTCCTTTTCGCCCTCGATGATCAGCCATGCAGCCCGCGCCCTCGCTTGGAGCGATCCGATTCTCTATAGATTCCAGGAGATTCGCTTGCGGAGGGATGCATGAAGCGCGCGGCACACGAAGTCACGGAACCTCAGGACGCGGAGGCGCGCCGCAGGGTTGCGCCCGTCATCTGCTACCCGGTCGAGACCCTGCCGCGGCCCGATCTTGCTGCCTATCAGGCCGCCCGCGATGGCTGGGAGAAGGTGGCCGAAGTTGTGGTGCCGCCCCGCGAGGCGCGCTCCTTCCACGTGCCGGCGGGCTCGTTCTTTCGCATCGTCAGCATCGAAGGCCCGCAGGTGGGTGACCTCAATCTCTGGTCGGCCGATGACGTCGATGAGCGCTTCTTCTCAGGCAAGACGCGCGCGCTGCACGGCACGCATCTCTCCACCGGCGATCAGCTGTGGTCGTGCCTGCCTTACCTGCGCCCCATGGCGACGATCACCCACGACACCCTGGACTGGTACGGCTTCGATGCGTTCGGCGGCTCGGTGCACGACGTGATCGGCACGCGCTGCGATCCCTACACCCACAAGCTCCTCTCCGGGGAGGAATACCACCATTGCTGTCACTCGAACCTGACCCGCGCCCTCAGCGAGCGCCTGGGCAAGCCGAAGCAGGAGGTGGAGCCCGCCGTGCACGACGTGCTCAACGTCTTCATGTGCACGGGCTTCACCCGCGACACGGGGCAGTACTTCATGAAGGCGAGCCCGGTGCGGCCGGGCGACTATCTCGAGTTCTTCGCCGAAATCGATCTTCTGGGCGCGCTTTCCGCCTGTCCGGGCGGCGATTGCAGCACGGAGCATTCGAGTGACACAGCCGCCTGCCATCCGCTGCTGGTGGAGGTCTACAGGCCCAAGGCGCAGCCTGCCGGTTGGACCTCGCCTCCCCGAAACGGCTACAGCCGCAGTCATGAGGACTGAAACGAAAAAGGGCCCCGTCGGGGCCCTTTCTTATTGCACCACTTTCAGCGGTTTGACCGCCGGTCCCGTGAACCGGTTCGTCGCCAGATCGGCCACCGGCTTCTTCGAGAAGCCCATATGCAGGCTCGGCTCCGCCGTCATGAGGGCCGTGAGCGCCGTGGCGGGCGGCTCCTTCGCGGCGGCCGCAGGAGCCTTGGGTGAAGCAGCGGGCTGGGGCTTCGCTGGCTTGGTGTCCTTCGGCGTGGAGCCGGTGGTTGCGACCGGGATATCGACCGGAGCCACTGCTGCAACCTGGATGGGCCGCAGATCCGGGCGAGGCGGAGGCAGGGGAGCCGGGGAGATGGATGCAGTGCTGGTCGTGCCGCGCAGGTCAGCCAGAACCGGGATCGGGTTCGTTGCCGACAGCGAGCCCGGACGGGCCGGCGGGAGCGGCGCATAGGCCAAGGCGACGGTGCCTGCGAGAGCCTCGATGTCGGTGTCATCCGAGTCGGGCCGCCGCGGCGGCATCGGCGCGAAGGCCATGCCCTTGGCAATCGACATCTCCGCGGCGCCGGGACCCTGCTGCCAGCCCAGGGCCGGGCCGGAGGCGGTCTGGACCGTGCCCGGTGCCCCGTTGATCCGGGTCGGCGGCAGCGGAGGCGGCGGGGGCGGCGTCAGATCCTCACGCAGGGCAGGGGCCATGGAGGCCACGACGGCAGGCGCAGGCGGCTCGGGCCGCGGCTGGATCGCCACCGGTGCGCGGCGGGCCGTCGGTGCCGGATTCGCGTAGGATTGCATGGCCGCGTAGACCGACGAGTTGGAATCGCTTGCGTAATTGTCTTGCGGCGACGGCTGCTGGCGGGACGCGATGAGCGCCCGGCCCGGCCGCGACGCCACACGGATCTCCTCCGCATCCTCGTCCTCGTCATCGCCGCCACCGAACAGAGTGGCCCAGAAGCTCTTGCGGCGCGGCTGGTTGGCAATGGCCTCCTCGGCATCCGCATAAGCCGTGTAGCCGGCCACCGTGCCGCCCTTGGCCAGCACTTCGGCCCGCGCCTCATCATAGCCGGGCAAGGGCCTGCCATCGGCGGGAATATGGACGGTCTTCCCATCCGGGAAGATGCCGGCGAGCTGCGAGCGGGTCATGCGCGGCCAGGCGCGCACGCTGCCCACATCGAGATGGATGAAGGGCGTATAGGCATTGGGATAATAGCCGACGCCGCCGTTCTGGAGCCGCATGCCGATGGCCCGGACACGGGAGGCGGACACGTCGGGCAGGTAGAAGTCCAGCGCCTTGCCCTGCATGTGCTGGCTGTTCTTGGCCACCGCGCTGGAGCGCCGCCGAAGCATCGAATTGGTCTGCGGAGAGCGGTAGGCGGAGTTCACGTGAACGGGTGCGTCGGAGCCTACTTCGCGATAGACCTCCCACACCGTATCGAACAGGCGCGGATCCATGCGGGTCGACTCGGCGCGCCGCCAGTCGCGCAGGAACCAGTTGAGCTGCTGCAAGGCGGCCGAGTCGTACTGCCCATTGCGCCGGAAGGTGACGGTGAGGCTTTCCTTGGTGTTGTTGTGGTAAAAAGTCAGCGTGCGGGTATCGCCGTTGGCGACCGCATCCTGCGTGCCGCGCACTCCGCTCACCATGACGGCCAGAAAGGCCGCAAGACCAATGCCAACGCGAGACGCGAGGCGGCCAGTACGCATTACTCTCACTGTGCTACTCGTCTTTACAGGCTGCATCCGTGGATGCGGCAATCCTTATAGTGAAAGGATCTTTGCCGAAGACGGTTACGTTCCCGTTAAGTGAGTGAGAGAAACTGGTTGAAAAGGTGGCGTGACGAGGGGGTTATTCGGACAGGTTCAGGGCCGCACGGACCTTGCGATCGAGGCCATAGATATCCTCGAAGCGCTTCACCTCGCCCTTCTCGTCGACCGAGAGGGTGAAGTAGGTGAGATGCACCGGCAGGGGATCCGTGAGGTGCACGTAGCGCTCGCCTTTGCCGATGAGGCCCCGCAGCTTCTGCTCGGTCCACTTGCCGTCCTGACCCATGATCTCCTCTGCGAGCTCGAAGGGCTTGTCGACGCGCACGCAGCCATGGCTGAAGGCGCGCTTGCTGGCGGAGAAGAGGTTGCGGTTCGGGGTGTCGTGCAGATAGACCGCATGCTGGTTGGGGAACATGAACTTCACGTAGCCCAGGGCATTCCTTTCGCCCGGAGGCTGCTGCACCGAGATCTGGTTACCGCGGCGGATGACCTTGTAGCCCTTTCGCGCGGCGTAATAAGGATCGTTGGCCAGCCCCGGCAGGATCTCCTTCTTCATGATCGACGGTGGGATCGTCCAGGACGGGTTCACCACCAGATACTTCATGCTCTCCGAGAAGATCGGCGTCTGCGACTGTTCCTTACCGACGATCACGCGGGTTTCGTGAACCACCCTGCGGCCTTCCGTCAGGCGCAGACGGTATTCGGGGACGTTCACGGCGATGTGCCGGTCGCCCAATTCAGCCGGCAGCCAGCGCCAACGCTCCATGTTCGCGATGATCTCCGATTCGCGCTGTGCAACGGATGGGCCGGAGAGCGCCGCCACGGTCTGGGCGTTCAGCACACCCGTATCCGGCAGGCCCTTTTCCTTCTGGAAGGCCGCCACCGCAGAGGCGACGCGCTCGTCGTAGACAATCTGGTTGTCGGAATCCTTGGCGAGATTGAAGCGGGCGCGGACCAGAGGGACGCGCGGATCCTTCATCCCCACGCGCAGGGTCGGGCCCTTGGGCAAGCGGACGCTGGGCTGGGAGGGATGGTTCTCACGCAGCTGCGCCAGCCGCTCCTTCAAGGCCCTGTAGCCGGCATGCGGCGGATTGTAGGCCGCCAACGCCGCGCCGGCGTTCTTCGCCGAGGCAACCTCGCTCAGCACTTCACTGACGTCGGGAATTGCCAGTTTCGGCGTCACAAGCTGCGAGAGGCGCGGGAGATCGATGCGGGCGCCTCGGGCATCGCGGGCATAGCGAATCACGGAGAGCGAGAGCTTCACATCGGCCCTGGCCCATTGCGCCAGCGGTGCATCCTTGCGCAGGCCCGCATCACGAAGGACATAGTCAGTCGGATCGAGACCGTCCTCGTCCGCAGCCTTCAGGCGGTCCATGGCGGCCTGAGCGGCCGGCGTCCAGGCTTCATCCTGCGCCCATAACAGGGGCCGCTCGGCCTGCGCGTAATAGGCGGCCAGAGCCGCGCGATCCTTGGCGCTCACGCGCAATTCGCGCATGGCCGTATCGTCGGCGAACAGGCCTTCCACGGCCATGCGGCCGATGTCCGCCTGCATGAGAGCCGTGACGGGCGCTGCATCGGGCAGGGGTATTTCAATCGCAGGAGCAGGCTTCAGATCCGCGGCTTCGATCGACACAGGTGCCGGCTCAGTCAGTGGGATCGCCTGGGAGGCCACATCCTGCAGGGCCGGAGCATTCTGGATCGCCACATCGTGGAACGATGGCTGCGCCGGATCTGGGCTGATGGTGATGTCGTCCGCCGAAGCGGCGAGGGGCAGGAGAGAAACGGATCCGAACAGACCCAGCCAAACGGCTGTCTTGCGCAATCCACGCATGACCATGCTCCTCGTCGCAATGAATGTGGAGGACTTCACCAATCCCCCATCCAATGAATTTCGTCAGTGTGCGGGCACACGTCTGTTACGCTTAACGCGCAAAACGCGATGCGGCTTCACCGTCTAAGCCAAGTTCTTTCAATTTTCTGTAAAGACTTGCCTGACGGGGATACCGAGCCGGCACGGGATGGCCGGCATATGTCATTGATAATGAACGACCGCGCAGCCAGTCGCCCGCGCCTTTGGAATGACTCACGTGCGCATTTCACCGAGAGCGTTAACCAGTGGTAAAGCGCGTGCATCTGGCTTTGCGATGATTTCGTCTTCGGGAACTCCGCTGGCGGACCCAGGGCAAACCCGATTCTAACGGCAGCCCGCCTCCTGAGTTGGTGACCGTCCGGCACGGGTTGATCCCTGTGGGCCGGCGGCCAATATGTGTGCAGTATCTCCGACCCTCGATTTCCGGACAGGCCTTCGCTCGTGACCTCTCAGACCTCCTCCGCCTTGCATCTCCCCTTGTCCTCCGGCGCGGCACAGACCGAACTGGGCATGCTGCCCGAATGGAACCTGTCCCACCTCTATCCCGGCATGGACAGCGAGGAGTTCAGGCGCGATCTCGCCAAGGCTGAGGCCGAGTGCAAGGCCTTCGCTGCTTCCTATCGCTGCAAGCTCGATGCCATGGCACGGGGCGAGCGCGCGTCGGAGACGCTGAGCGAGGTCGTCAAGCGATACGAGGCCCTGGAGGATCTCCTCGGGCGCATCATGTCCTATGCGGGCCTGATCTATTCCGGCGACACCACCGATCCGGTGCGGGCCAAGTTCTACGGCGACACGCAGGAGCGCCTCACCGCGGCCTCGACCGAGCTGCTCTTCTTCGCCCTTGAGCTTAACCGTATCGAGGACGCGGTGCTCGACCAAGCCATGAGCGAGGAGCCGCTGAAGCATTACAGGCCGTGGATCGAGGACCTGCGCAAGGACAAGCCCTTCCAGCTTGACGACCGGATCGAGCAGCTCTTCCACGAGAAGTCGGTGACCGGCCGCTCGGCCTGGAACCGCCTGTTCGATGAGACCATGGCGTCCTTACGCTTCAACGTGCGCGGCGAGGAGCTTCCCATCGAGCCGACGCTGAACAAGCTGCAGGATTCCGACGAGAGCGTGCGCAAGGATGCCTCGGATGCATTGGCCAAGACCTTCAAGGCCAATCTTCGCACCTTCACGCTCATCACCAACACGCTCGCCAAGGACAAGGAGATCTCCGACCGCTGGCGTGGCTTCGAGGATGTGGCCGATTCCCGCCATCTGGCGAACCGGGTCGAGCGCGAGGTGGTGGAGGCCATGGTGTCGGCCGTGCGCGAGGCCTATCCGCGCCTGTCCCACCGCTACTATGCCCTGAAGGCTCGGTGGTTCGGCAAGGACAAGCTCGACCATTGGGACCGCAACGCGCCCCTGCCGAAGGTCGAGCAGCGCACCATTTCCTGGAACGAGGCCCGGGACACGGTGCTCTCCGCTTATTCGGCCTTCTCGCCCCGCATGGCCGACATTGCCCGCCGCTTCTTTGACGAGGGCTGGATCGACGCGCCGACCCGCCCCGGCAAGGCGCCCGGTGCCTTCGCGCACCCCACCGTTCCCTCGGCTCACCCCTACGTGCTCCTGAACTACCAGGGCAAGCCGCGGGACGTGATGACCCTTGCCCACGAGCTGGGGCATGGGGTGCATCAGGTCATGGCCGGGCCCAACGGGGCGCTGATGGCACCAACCCCTCTGACGCTCGCCGAGACGGCCTCCGTGTTCGGCGAGATGCTGACCTTCCGCCGTCTCCTCGACCAGACCACTAACCCGGTACAGCGCAAGGCCATGCTGGCCGCCAAGGTCGAGGACATGATCAACACGGTGGTGCGCCAGATCGCGTTCTATGCCTTCGAACGCAAGGTCCATCTGGAGCGCCGCAACGGCGAGCTGACGGCCGACAAGCTCTGCGAACTCTGGATGTCCGTACAGGACGAGTCCTTGGGCCCGGCGATCCGCCTTGGTCCAGGCTACGAGAGCTACTGGACCTACATTCCCCACTTCATCCACTCGCCGTTCTACGTCTATGCCTATGCCTTCGGCGACTGCCTGGTGAACTCACTTTACGGCGTCTATGAGCGCTCCAACGAGGGGTTCGTGGACCGCTACTTCGCGCTGCTCTCGGCCGGCGGCACCAAGCATTATTCCGAGCTTCTCGCGCCCTTCGGCCTCGACGCCAGCGATCCGTCCTTCTGGCAGATCGGCCTGTCGATGATTGAGCGGCTGATCGGCGAGCTTGAGGCCATGGAGGACGCGGCCGCTTAAGGCCGTTCTGCTTGGCCGAGCGCCCTAGTGCTGGCACTATGAGGGTGGACTCTCTCGCCTGAACGCCACCGGCTTCCGCACTCTTCGTCGGAATGCCAGTTCGGGAGCCGGGCCATGCCGGTCGACACGCATTATGCCAGGAGCGGCGATCTCCGGATCGCCTATCAGGTCATCGGCGAGGGGCCGCTCGATCTGGTCTTCGTGCCGGGCTTCATCTCGAACCTGGATCTCTACTGGGACGAGCCCAACATGGCGCGCTTCCTGTCCCGGCTGAGCGCGTTCAGCCGCCTCATCCTGTTCGACAAGCGGGGAACCGGCCTCTCGGATCGCCTCGGAAACCTGCCTACCCTGGAAGAGCGCATGGATGACGTGCGCGCGGTGATGGATGCGGTGGGAAGCACAAAGGCGGCGCTCTTCGGCATTTCCGAAGGGGGCGCGATGAGCATGCTCTTTGCCGCGACCTATCCGGAGCGGACGCAGGGGCTGATCCTCTATGGCACCTATGCTGACTTTCACACCTGGGTTCTGCCACGCGACCGTTTCGAGACGTTTCTGGACAAGATCGACCGGACCTGGGGGCAGGGCGAGAGCCTTGCCGCCTTCGCACCGACGAAGGTTGCGGACGAGCGCTTCCGGCAATGGTGGGCGCGCTTCGAACGGCTAAGCGCCAGCCCATCCTCCGTCATCACCCTCATGCGCATGAACAGCCAGATCGACGTGCGTCACATTCTGCCGTCGATCCGCGTCCCGACTCTCGTCCTGCACCGGGTAGGCGACACGCGGGTCAATGTCGAGGGCGGCCGCTATCTCGCGGCCAACATTCCCGGCGCCAAGTCTGTCGAGTTCCCCGGCATCGACCATCTCCTGTGGGCCAATGATGCGAGCCCGGTGGCCGATGAGATTGAGGAGTTTCTTACCGGCACACATGGAGAGAGCGAACCCGACCGTGTGCTGGCGACGGTTCTGTTCACGGACATTGTCGATTCGACTGGTAAGGCCGAGAAAATGGGAGACCGCAGCTGGCGCACGCTCCTCGACCAGCATGACCGGATCGTGCGTGATGAGATCGGCCATTTCAAAGGCCGGGAAATCAAGACGCTCGGCGACGGGTTCCTCGTGACTTTCGACGGTCCCGCGCGGGCCGTGCGATGCGCGGGCGCCATCGTCGAGGCACTCCGGGTCCTGGGGCTGCAGGTCCGCTGCGGGGTCCATACGGGCGAGATCGAGATGAAGGATGATGACATCGGCGGCATCGCGGTTCACATCGCGTCCCGCATCGCCGCGCTGGCCGATGGCCACGAAGTCCTGGTGTCGCGCACGGTGCGTGATCTCGTGGCCGGCTCCAGCCTGCACCTGGAGGATCGGGGCGCCTTTCCCCTCAAGGGGTTGAGCGAGCCCATGCCGCTCTTCGCAGCCGCAGCCAGCCCGAGGTCGTGAAGCCGCACTACCCTGGCGGTCGCTGCTGCACGCCATATCTTAAGCTCTCCAGTTCAGAGCAAGAGATCTCACGATATGGCCGAGTCCGACCGCGAAGCGAACCGCTTCTCCGCGCGCGCTGCCCGCTATGCCCGGGTCGGGGCGAATATGGGTGGGGTGGCGGCCCGCATGGCCGGATCGCGCCTGTTCGGGGGCGATGATCGCGATGCCTCGAACGCCGCGGTGCTGGCGCAGGCGCTTGGCGGCCTGAAAGGCCCGATCATGAAGGTGGCGCAGCTGCTCGCCACCATCCCCGACCTCATCCCGCCGGAATATGCCGCCGAGCTGCAGAAGCTCCAGAGCGAGGCGCCGCCCATGGGGGCGGCTTTCGTCAAGCGGCGCATGCAGGCGGAGCTGGGGCCGCAATGGCAGGGCCGGTTCGGCTCCTTCGAGCTCAACCCCTCGGCCGCCGCCTCCCTCGGCCAGGTGCATCGAGCGACCACGAAGGACGGCGAGGCGCTCGCCTGCAAGCTCCAGTACCCGGACATGCAATCGGCCGTTGAGGCGGACCTGAGCCAGCTCGAATGGGTCTTTGCCGTCCACCGCCGCATGGACCCGGCCATCGATACCCGCGAGATCGCCAAGGAGATCGGCGAGCGGGTGCGCGAGGAGCTCGATTACGAGCGCGAGGCCAAGCACGCGGCGCTCTATGCTCGGGCCTTGTCCGACGTGGAGGAGGTTCGGGTGCCGCGGGTTCATCCGGAGCTGTCCACCCGGCGGCTGCTTTCGCTCGAATGGCTCGAAGGCGAGAAGATCTTAGGGTTCACGGAGGCCCCGGTCGAGATCCGCAACCGGCTGGCGGTGGCCATGTTCAAGGCCTGGTGGCACCCCTTCAGCCATGCGGCTGTGATCCATGGCGATCCGCATCTCGGCAACTACACCGTCTTCTCCGAGGACGGGGAGGCAAGGGGGATCAACCTCCTCGATTACGGCTGCGTCCGTATCTTCCACCCGCGCTTCGTCGGTGGCGTGGTCGATCTCTACCGGGGTTTGCAGACCGACGACCGTGCCCGCATCGTCCATGCCTACGAGACCTGGGGCTTCAAGAGCCTGTCGAACGAGTTGATCGACATCCTCAACATCTGGGCCCGCTTCATCTATGCCCCGCTGCTCGACGACCGGATTCGCACCGTGGCCGATGGGGTCAAGCCCGGCGAATACGGCCGCCGGCAGGCCTTCGAGGTGCACAAGGCTCTCAAGGAAAAGGGGCCGGTCACGGTCCCGCGCGAGTTCGTCTTCATGGACCGGGCCGCGGTGGGTCTGGGCGCCGTCTTCCTGCACCTGAAGGCCGAGTTGAACTACCACCACCTCTTCGAGAACGAGATCGAGCGGTTCTCTCTGGAGAAGCTGGAGCAGAGGCAGGGGGAAGTTCTGGCAGCTTCCGGTTTACCAAAACCCGTGTAATGAGGTTGCATCTTCCGCCGTTCGGCCTTAGGGCATGACGGTAGGGAAGAGCATTTTCAGGCGAAGTGGACTCCGGTTCGCCTGAAAATGCGACCAGACAAGAACACTCGAAGCCTCTTGCGAGCCTTGAAGGTCGTAGGAGGCTTGAGGGGGCAGCCGATGAAGATCGCTTTCGTTCACCAGAACTTTCCGGGCCAGTTCCTGCGCCTGTCTCGGTCCTTTGCCGAAGAAGGCCATGAGGTCGTGGGCTTAGGGATGGTCAAGCAATGCTCCATTCCGGGCGTGAAGTACTTCTCCTACGACGCCGTGCCGGGGCCGGAGGATGCGCCCTTCCAGAACCGCTACTCTCCCGTGATTCCACGCCTGCGCCGGGCCTACGGCGTCGCTCACAGGGCCAAGGCGCTCGCCGAGCAGGGCTTTGAGCCGGACGTGGTGGTGGTCAATACGGGCTGGGGCGAGAACCTGTTCCTGAAGGACATCTGGCCGAAGGCCAAGCACGTCGCCTATTTCGAGTATTACTACCATGCCAAGGGGCAGGATCTCGATTTCGACCCCGAGTTCCCGGTCACCAACGAGGAGGTGATCTGGCGCCTGCGCCTCAAGAACTCCATGCAGCTCGGCGCCCTGGACGCGGCCGATCTCGCTGTGGCGCCCACCCGCTACCAGCGCGACACCTTCCCGGAATATCTGCGCGACCGGCTCGCCATCATTCATGACGGCATCGACACCAAGCGGCTCGTCCCCGACCGCAATGTGCGGATCAGGCTCGGCCAGGATGGGTCTCCGCTGACCCGCAATAGTCCTGTGGTCACCTATGTAACCCGCAACATCGAGCCGATGCGGGGCGCCCATATCGTCTTCAAGAGCCTGCCCTACCTGCTCGACATCGACCCCGAACTCCGGGTGGTGATCATCGGCGGCAAGGGCACCAGCTATTCCGGCTCCGCTCCGGGTGGGCAGTCCTGGTTCGACGTGTTCAAGGCCAGGATCGAGCGCCCGGTTGACTGGTCACGGGTCCATTTCGTCGGGAACCTGCCCTACGACCAGTTCGTGAAGGTGCTGCAGGTCTCCTCGGCCCATGTGTACATGACCTATCCCTTCGTGCTGTCCTGGTCGTCGATCGAATCCATGGCGCTCGAATGCCGGATCGTGGCCTCCGACACGGAGCCGGTGCGCGAGATCATCCAGGACGGGGTCAACGGCCGTCTCTTCCCCTTCTTCGACGAGAAGGCCCTGGCCGAGCGGGTGCGCGAGACCTTGGCCGAGAAGGAGAAGTCCGCCGCCATGGCCGCCGAGGCCCGCCGGATCGCCGTCGCGAAATACGATTACGAAACCGTGTGCCTGCCTCAATGGCGCGACTTTCTGGGGATCCAATAATTCCACGAAACATTGATAAAGTTCCGCCGGGAGCCATTCGAAAGATTGCGGCTCCTCACCGCATGCGGTAAACGCAGCAATTAACACGTGACGCTCAAACGGGGCTTTGAATCATGGCCGATACAAAACATGCGCCGCATGGGGGCTATAGTCCGGATATGGACAGCCGCGCCCATGAGGCGACCTACAACGGATTCATTCAGTTCGCTGAAATCAGCACCGCCGTTGTGATCTGCTTCGTGCTGGCGCTGGCCGTCGGCGGCATCAAGCATGCTTGGCTGACATCCATCTTCGGTGTCGTTCTCTCTCTGGCCGCAGGCGGGCTCGGGGCCATGGCTCCCTCCATCGGGGTGCGTGCTCCCGCAGCCGTCGGCGTTCTTCTTCTCCTGGCGCTCGTCTTCTACTGAGCCGCGGGAGTTTCCACCGACACGAGACAAGAGCTTGATCTCAAGCCATTGACCAAATCGCAGGGGGGCTAAAATGCGGATCGCCGTTCTCTCCGAAACCGATGGAGCGGAGACCCGTGTTTCCGCCACCCCCGAGACGGTCAAGAAGTACAAAACGCTCGGCGCGGATGTGGTCGTCCAGGCCGGCGCGGGCGCCAAGGCCGGCATCCCCGATGCCGAGTTCGAGACCGCGGGCGCCTCGGTGGCGGCCAGTGCCGCCGATGCCCTCAAGGATGCGGACGTCATCCTGAAGGTCCGCCGCCCGGCCGAGGGCGAATTGTCCGGTGCCAAGCCCGGCGCGCTTGTCATCGCCATCATGGATCCCTACGGCCAGGACACGGCTCTCAAGGCCCTGGCCGATGCGCAGGTTGCCGCCTTCTCCATGGAACTGATGCCCCGCATCACCCGTGCCCAGGTGATGGACGTGCTCTCCTCCCAGGCCAACCTCGCCGGCTACCGCGCCGTCATCGACGCCGTTGCCGAATACGGCCGGGCCATCCCGATGATGATGACCGCAGCCGGCACCGTGCCGGCAGCCCGCATCTTCGTCATGGGCGCAGGCGTCGCCGGCCTCCAGGCCGTCGCCACGGCGCGCCGCCTCGGCGCGGTGGTGACCGCTACCGACGTGCGCCCCGCCGCCAAGGAACAGGTGGAGAGCCTGGGCGCCAAGTTCGTCGCGGTCGAGGACGAAGAGTTCAAGCAGGCCGAGACGGCCGGCGGCTATGCCAAGGAAATGTCGGCGGAGTACCGGGCCAAGCAGGCCGAGCTGGTGACAGCCCATATCGCCAAGCAGGACATCGTCATCACCACGGCCCTGATCCCGGGCCGCCCGGCTCCCAAGCTCGTCACCCGCGCCATGGTCGAATCCATGAAGCCGGGCTCGGTGATCGTCGATCTGGCGGTGGAGCGCGGCGGCAACTGCGAGGCCGCAATCCCCGGCCAGGTGGTGGAGCATAACGGCGTGAAGATCGTGGGCCACCTCAACGTGCCGGGGCGCCTCGCCGCCACGGCCTCCAGCCTCTACGCGAAGAACCTCTATGCCTTCGTCGAGACGCTGGTGAACAAGGACACCAAGGAACTGGCCGTGAAATGGGACGACGAGCTGGTCAAGGCCACCTGCCTGACCCGCGACGGCGCCATCGTTCACACCGCCTTCCAGCCGACCGCTTAAACCGTCCAGGGAGGACATCATGGCACTCACGCCCGAACAGGCTGTCGAGCAGGCCCGAGCGGCGGCCGAGGCCGCCCGCCGTGCCGCTGAATCGGCCCAGTCCATCGCAGACCAGCTGGCCGACACGGCAGGCCACGCCGCAGCAGTTGTCACCCACGGGGCGGTGGACCCCACGGTGTTTCGCCTGGCTATCTTCGTGCTGGCGATCTTCGTCGGCTACTACGTGGTCTGGCAGGTGACACCGGCCCTGCACACGCCATTGATGTCGGTGACCAACGCCATCTCGTCGGTGATCGTGGTCGGCGCCGTCCTGGCGGTGGGGGTCAATGTAGCACCGAGCCTTGGCGAAGGCCCGATCTGGGCCCGGGCGCTCGGCTTCATCGGCCTGATCCTCGCGTCCATCAACATCTTCGGCGGCTTCCTGGTGACCCAGCGCATGCTCGCCATGTACCGCAAGAAGGGATGAGGCGATGTCGGCCAATCTAGCCTCGATCCTCTACCTCGTCTCCGGCGTCCTGTTCATCCTGGCCCTGAGGGGCCTCTCGCACCCCACCACCTCCCGGCAGGGCAACCTCTACGGCATGGTGGGCATGGGGATCGCCATCCTCACCACCCTGTTCGTCTCGCCCCCGAGCGGTTTCGGCGGCTGGGCGCTGGTAATCCTGGGGCTCGCCATCGGCGGCGGCATCGGCGCGGTGATCGCCCGGCGCGTGCCCATGACGGCCATGCCCCAGCTCGTGGCGGCCTTCCACTCCCTGGTGGGGCTCGCGGCGGTGCTGGTGGCGGCAGGCGCGCTCTACGCGCCGCAGGCCTTCAGCATCGGGGCGGAGGGCACCATCCATGGCGGCTCGCTCTTCGAGATGGCGCTCGGTGTGGCCATCGGGGCCATCACCTTCACCGGCTCCGTCATCGCGTTTCTGAAGCTTGACGGGCGCATGTCTGGCAAGCCGATCATGCTGCCGAGCCGGCACCTCATCAACATCGGTCTGGCCCTCCTGCTGCTGGTGCTGCTGGTCGCCTTCATCCGCACCGAGAGCCACGCAGCCTTCTGGCTGATCGTGCTGGTCTCCTTCGTGCTCGGCGTCACCCTCATCATCCCCATCGGCGGCGCCGATATGCCGGTGGTGGTGTCGATGCTCAACTCCTATTCGGGCTGGGCGGCGGCTGGCATCGGCTTTACGCTCGGCAACCTCGCGCTCATCATCACCGGCGCGCTGGTGGGCTCGTCGGGAGCGATCCTGTCCTACATCATGTGCAAGGGCATGAACCGCTCCTTCATCTCGGTGATCCTCGGCGGTTTTGGCGGCGAGACCACAGGGGCTGCAGCCGGCGGTGCGGTCGAGACCCGGCCCGTGAAGCAGGGTTCGGCAGATGACGCCGCTTTCA
This sequence comes from Microvirga soli, assembly GCF_016734765.1. GTDB lineage: Bacteria > Pseudomonadota > Alphaproteobacteria > Rhizobiales > Beijerinckiaceae > Microvirga > Microvirga soli. Next base: position 90,529 of record NZ_JAERQE010000017.1, read on the forward strand.
TCATGAAGAACGCCTCCAAAGTCATCATCGTGCCGGGCTACGGCATGGCGGTGGCTCAGGCGCAGCACGCGCTTCGCGAAATGGCCGACGAGCTGAAGGCCGAAGGCGTGGAAGTGAAATATGCCATCCACCCAGTGGCGGGCCGCATGCCTGGCCACATGAACGTGCTGCTGGCGGAAGCCAATGTTCCCTATGACGAGGTGTTCGAACTCGAGGACATCAACGGCGAGTTCGCCCAGGCGGATGTCGCCTTCGTCATCGGCGCCAACGACGTGACGAACCCGGCCGCCAAGACCGATCCGGCCTCGCCGATCTTCGGCATGCCAATCCTCGATGTAGAGCGGGCCAAGACCGTGCTGTTCATCAAGCGCGGCATGGGCTCCGGCTATGCGGGCGTGGAAAACGAGCTGTTCTTCCGCGACAACACCATGATGCTCTTCGGTGACGCCAAGAAGGTGGTCGACGAGATTCTGAAAAATCTCTGATCGGGTGATCGGAGAAGCGTTTCATGCCCGGCCTTCGTGCCGGGCATTTTTTGTTTCTCGTTACATTCCCACTGTCATTCCGGGGCGAGCGGTAGCGAGAGCCCGGAATCCATAATCACCACGCCTTACGAGGGAGCGAGCAGCGTTACGCTTCTTCCTGCATTGTTAGCGGTTATGGATTCCGGGCTCGCCTTCGGGCGACCCGGAATGACGGTGGAACGGTGACGGAAAACGAGAAATCTGCTTTAACGCCGTCTCTGTCGCGCTTTGCTCGGACGTCCCATGCCCTCCATCTCCCTCCGCACCGCTCTTCCTGCCGACCGGAGCACCGTCGTCGAGCTGATTCATCAGCTCAATGTCTTCGAGGCCGATCTCGTCGGTGACCGCCGCCGCGATTACGCTGCGGCCGAGGAATATTACGACGAGCTGATGCAGCGTCTGTCGCGCCGCAACGGCCGCATCATCCTGGCGGAGGCGGAAGGGATCGTCATTGCCGCCATGGGCTTTTCGCTCGATCAGGATGCCGCTTACGTGATCGACGATGTACGCAACCATGGCACCGTGACCGACCTGATCGTGCACAATGACTGGCGCGCACGCGGCATCGGCCAGATGCTGCTCAACGAGGCCGAGCGCCTGACGAAAGAAGCCGGACACAAGCGCCTCGTCATCGGCGCCCTCGTGGCCAATGAGCGGGCCGAGCGCACCTACCGGGCTTTCGGCTTCGTGCCCTACGTGTCGATCCTGTCGAAGGAATTGTGAGAAGCCGGATAGGCCTCCTGCCATGACATCAGCATGGTCAGCTTCGGCCAGCGGGCGGGCCAATCCTTCGTGATGATCCGCTCGCGATAGATGTCCATCTTATGCCCGAAAACCGGCGTCGGGCGCACGATCAGGTTCAGAAGGTCGTCGATACCGTAGGGCGCCATCACCTCGACCCTGCCTTCGACCGTGCGGGCTGCGATCGCGGTCGCCGTTTCGGCCCAGTGAGCCACGGCATCGGCAGTATTGTGGTAGGGCGCATCGCCGTTGTGCAGGTGCATGCGCGCCTGGTTCTTCACGGACCACGGAATGCCTGGTGCCAGCATGCGCAGCCTGCGCTCGATCTCGGCCTCCCGCGCCTTGCTGGTGTCATCACGGTCGAAGTAGAGCATATCCACATCGGCAAGACGCGCCACGTCGATGGTGCGCCTATGCAGCACGTCCCAGACGCTGTTGCGGATGAAGCCCGCGCCGATCCAGGCGTCGGGAAGCTGGATGCTCTCCACATGCAAAAGAAGCGCATGCGAGGCTACATGCGCTTCGAGAAGCCGTTCGATGTCGGAGATTGCCCGCAGGGGAGGGGCGGGGTTCATGCCGCCGCGCCCTAACCAATCTTTTGGTTGGCGCATCGTGTGGTCCGGAAAACCGGGTCCACTTTTCCGCACGATGCGCTACGAGCGGAACAGACCGGCGACACCGCCGCCCTGCAGGCGGGACGAACCCTGGCGGGCGACGCTGTTGCTGTTGTCGATGGTGAGAGCCCGCGAATAGCTCTCGAGGGCTTGGCTCTTGTCGCCCTTGCGCTCCATGGCCACGCCGCGCCATGCCCAGGAATTAGCGTCCTTGGCATCGACGTTGAGGGCCGCGTTGAAGTCCTCGATGGCCTTGTCGTACTGGTTCGTGGCCACGAGGCTCTGGCCGCGGGCCGCATAGGGCGCGCCCACGAAGGGGTTGCGGTCGATGGTGGCGTCGAAGTCGAGGATCGCCTGCTGGTGCATGCCCTGGCGCTGATAGAGCAGGCCGCGGGAATGCAGTGCCTCGGCCGATTCGGGCAGGAGGCGCGTTGCCATGTTCAGGTCGCTGAGGGCTTCCTGGAACTGGTTCTGAGCGCGGTAGAGATTGGCGCGGCCGATATAGGCCGGGCCGTAATTCGGATCGGCCTGGATCGCCCGGGTGAAGTCGGCGAGTGCCTGGTCGTTGCGGTTCGTCTGGCGCAGGGCCAGCGCCCGGTTGGTATAGGCCGGCGCGTAGTTCGGATCGATCTGCACCGCCTTGGTGAAGTCGGTCATGGCGCTGCTGTAATTGCCCACGCGGGCATAGGCCGCGCCGCGGGTGTTGTAGGCGCTCGGATCGTTCGGGTTGCGCTGAATCACGTCCGAAAGGGACGAGATGTTGACCGTGCTCGTGCCCTGGGTGTCCTCTTCCACCACGGCGATGCGCTGGGTCGGGGCGCCGCCCGTCGTACCGCAGGCAGAAAGACCGAGGGCGACTAGGGTCAGGCTCAAGGGGGCAAAACGGCGGATCGATGGGGCGAACACGTTCGTCTCCAGCTTCTTACTCAGTACCAGGAGGCGGCACTCTGGCGGGAAATCCTTAACAGCCGTGAAACAAGGCATCAAAAAGGCGCCTGAGGGGGAATTTGCCGTTCGGGCGGAGCATCGGGTCGCAGGAGGGGAGGCCCAAACATGCAAACAGCGCCCCGCTTGCGCGTCGGGCGCTGTTTCACAACCGATAGTCCAGCCGATGGCTCGATTGAGAGCTTAGCGGCCGCCCGTCGTCGGGCGCGGCTTCGAAGGCAGAAGGCCTTCGCGCTGCATGCGCTTGCGGATCAGCTTGCGGGCGCGGCGAACGGCCTCAGCCTTCTCGCGGGCCTTCTTCTCAGACGGCTTCTCGTAGTGGCCGCGAAGCTTCATCTCGCGGAAGATACCCTCACGCTGCATCTTCTTCTTGAGAGCGCGGAGCGCCTGATCGACGTTGTTATCCCGGACAAGAACCTGCACGCGAATTCCTCGTATTTGAACCGTTTCGATTGTGATAAAAAACAAAGGAGGCGCGTCAGGCGCACCTCTATCTGGCCGGCGTCAGTATCAGAAGAAGCCTTGCCTGTCCAGGGTTGCCGCCTAAGAAATGCGCCGGGCCAGAAAGACAATCGACGGGCCTGAAAAAGGTTCAATCCTGTTCCGGAAATACCCTGGTCACATGCCCCATCTTGCGGCCGGCCCGGGCCTCGGCCTTGCCGTAGAGGTGCAGATGCGCGCCCGGCTCAGCCAGAATCTCCTCCCAGGCATCCGCATCGTGCCCGATCAGGTTCTTCATCTCAACACGGCCGAGGCGGGCGCTGTCGCCGAGCGGCCAGCCGCAGACGGCGCGCACATGCTGCTCGAACTGCGACGTTACGGCGCCGCCCAGGGTCCAATGGCCCGAATTGTGCACCCGCGGGGCGATCTCGTTGACCACGAGGCGCTCGCGCCCGCCTTCCGTGACCAGGAACATCTCGACTGCCAGCACGCCCACATAGTCCAAGGCTTCTGCGATGGAGCGGGCGATGCGGACCGCCTGCTCCGCCGTCTCCTGCGAGACGCCGGCGGGAACCCGGGTGGTGTCGAGGATGTGTTGGCTGTGCTCGTTGGCGCAGAGATCGTAGGCCGCAAAGGCCCCGGAGGCGGTGCGGGCGGCCACCACAGAGACTTCCCGCTCGAAGGGCACGAAGCCCTCGACAATAGAGGAGGCGCGGCCGATCTCCGCCCAGGCGGCGGCAGGATCGGTGTCGGGCCTGACCATCACCTGCCCCTTGCCGTCATAGCCGAAGCGCCGGGTCTTGAGCACGGCAGGCCGGCCGATGCGATCGAGCGCTTCCATGAGCTCGGCCTCATCCGAGAAGGCCGCGAAGGGGGCGACATCGATGCCAAGGCCCGCAATGAAGCTTTTTTCCAGGAACCGGTCCTGCGACACGGCCAGGGCCTGGGCATTGGGGGCCAGCAGGGTGTGGGTGCTCAGGATCGCGGCGGTCTCGCTCGGCACGTTCTCGAATTCATAGGTCACCACGTCCACGGCCTTGGCGAAGCGCACGAGGCTCGCCTCGTCCTCATAAGCCGCGACGGTGCACTCGGCCGCCACCTCGAAGGCCGGGCTGTTGTCGTCCGGGGCGTAGACATGGGTCTTCAGGCCCAGCTGCGCGGCCGCCATGGCGATCATGCGCCCGAGCTGGCCGCCGCCGAGAATGCCGAGGGTGCAGCCGGGGCGGATCATGGGCGTGTCAGCTTTCATCGGAGGGGCGCTCGGCCACGCCTTCGCTCTGGCGCGTGCGCCATGCGTCGAGGCGGTCGGCCAGCGCCGGATCGTGAAGGGCGAGGACGGCCGCGGCGAGGAGCGCCGCATTGACGGCCCCGGCCCGGCCGATGGCGAGCGTCCCGACCGGGATGCCGGCCGGCATCTGAACGATGGACAGCAGGCTGTCCTGGCCCGAGAGGGCCTTGGATTCCACCGGCACGCCGAAGACGGGCAGGGGGGTCATGGCGGCGGTCATGCCGGGAAGGTGAGCCGCGCCTCCGGCGCCCGCGATGATCACCTGGAAGCCGTCGGCCTTGGCCTTCTTGGCGAAGGCATAGAGACGATCCGGGGTGCGATGGGCGGAAACGATCCGGGCGTCGTAAGGAATGCCCAGCGCCTCCAGGGTTTCGGCGGCATGGCGCATGGTGGCCCAGTCGGACTGGCTGCCCATGATAATGGCAATGGGGGTTCCGGCCATGGCGTCGCTCCGGCTTCAGGGCCTTTGGTGTCCAGCCCGAATAGCGAAGGCGCCCCCGGCAGGCAAGGGAGATACGGATCCTCGTACCGGAATTCTCAGGCGATGATGTCGGGGGTGAGCTGGTCTTCCAGCCGAATGATCTGGTCCTTGAGGGAGAGCTTGCGCTTCTTCAGGCGCTGAACCTGCAGCTGATCGCCGGCGACCATGCTCTCCAGCGCATCGATGGCCATATCGAGATCGCGGTGTTCCTGCTTGAGGCGGGCCAATTCCGCCTCCATTTCAGCCAGTTCGGTCATTCAAAATACCTAAGATGCCAAGCCGTCTATGAATGCCGGGCCAAGAGGGGCGGAAGTATGCTCTGCGGGTCTGTGGAGAGCAAGATCGTCAAAGCATCTTCTACTCTCGATTTTGCAAATTTTGCCTTCGACTCGCCACACTCGGGCTGCCACAATATCCGGGTCAGAGATCACATAGGAGGAACTGACATGCCACTGCAGAATCACCTGACGGAACTGGAACGGAAGCATCGGGCTATCGAGCGCGAGATCCAGGATACCCTCAACCGACCCTCCGCAGATGACATGAGGCTGGCAGAACTCAAACGAAAGAAGCTTCAGCTCAAGGACGAGATCTCACGACTGAGAAGCTCCGAATCGGCGGTGCACTAGCCGCGCATTTCCTCAATATTCCCACCCTCAAGAAGCCGTCTCTTCATCCGAAGTGGCGGCTTTTTGCTGGGTTTCTTCAGAGAAGTGCGGCCGCTCCGTCATAGACGAGCTTGGCCCCCACGAAGACCAGCAGCACATAGACGGCCGTATAGAAGAGCTGGCCGGACACGCGCCGCACCAGCACCACTCCGGCCCAGGTGGAGGCGATCGCCACGGGAAAGAGGGCTCCGGCCGTCGCCATGTTCTCGGCCGTCATCTGGCCAAGCGCCAGATAGGGTGGCACCTTGATCCAGTTGATCAGCGCGAACACGACTGCGCCCGTGCCGACGAAGACGTCGCGCGCCAGGCGCTGCGGCATTACGTAGATCTGGAACGGCGGTCCGCCCGCATGGGCGATCATGCTGGTAAAACCCGTCACCCAGCCCCAGAACATCCCGCGCGGCACGTCGGCGGGCGTCGCCTTCGGCTCCCGTCCGCCCCGCTCCAGAACCAGGCGGCGAGCCGCAAAGGCGATGGAGATCAACCCGACGGCAAGCTTGATCGCCGCATCGGACACCTGAGCGGCCAGAAGATACCCGGTGACGATCCCCGAGGTGGCGCCCACGACCAGGATCACGACATTGCGCTTATCCCAGGTGTAGCGATAGGCCCAGACCGAGACCACATCCTGCACGATCAGGATCGGCAGGGTGATGGCGGCTGCCTGCACGGGCGAGACCACCAGGGCCATGAGCGGCAGGGAGAGCATCCCGAGGCCCGAGAAGCCACCCTTGGCGAGACCGAGGAGCGTCACGGCGGGAATGGCCGCGGCATAGAAGAGAGGATCGGTGATCACACGGGCACTCGCCGAAAGCAGGACTCGCCGAAAGTCTCCGCTGACCACGACGTAACCGCCTGCTACCACACTGGCCATTCGAAGTCTCATGCCGTGAACGCAACGGGGAAACGCCATGTCATCGACCCAAAGCCGTTATCATGAGGTCTATGCCGGCTGGAAAGCCGATCCGGAAGGGTTCTGGGCTCAGGCCGCGCGCGAGATCGACTGGATCAAGCCCGCCGACAAGATCTTCGACGCAGCATCGGGCGCCTACGGCACGTGGTTTACGGGAGCTGTCTGCAACACCTGCTACAACGCCGTCGACCGGCATGCGGCCACCCGCGCCGATCAGGCGGCGATCATCTATGACAGCCCCGTCACGAACTCCAAGCGCCGCATCTCCTATGCCGAGTTGCGCGACGAGGTGGCGACGCTTGCCGCCGTGCTGCAGGACATGGGTGTCCGGAAAGGTGACCGCGTCGTCATCTACATGCCGATGATTCCCGAAGCGGCTTTCGCCATGTTGGCCTGCGCCCGCATCGGCGCGATCCACTCGGTGGTGTTCGGCGGCTTCGCGGCCAAGGAGCTTGCTACGCGCATCGACGACGCCAAGCCGAAGGCGATCCTCTCGGCCTCCTGCGGCATCGAGGGCGCCCGCACCATTCCTTACAAGCCGCTCATGGACGAGGCGATCACGCTCTCGGCCTCGAAGCCCGATGCCTGTCTCGTCTACCAGCGGCCGCAATGCGCGGCTTCCCTCGTCGAGGGCCGTGATCTCGATTGGCAGAAGGCCGTCGCCGATGCCCGTCAGGCGGGCAAGCAGGCCGAGTGCGTGCCGGTCGCCTCCACCGATCCGCTCTACGTGCTCTACACCTCGGGCACGACCGGTAAGCCCAAGGGCGTCGTGCGCGACAACGGCGGCCACATGGTTGCGCTGAAATGGTCCATGGGGAACTTCTTCGGGATCGAGCCGGGCGAGGTATTCTGGGCCGCGTCCGACGTGGGTTGGGTGGTGGGCCATTCCTACATCGTCTATGCCCCGCTGCTCCATGGCTGCACGGCCATCCTCTACGAGGGCAAGCCGGTGGGCACGCCCGATGCCGGCGCCTATTGGCGGGTGATCGCAGACCATGGGGTTGTGACCCTGTTCACGGCGCCGACCGCTTTCCGGGCGATCAAGAAGGAGGATCCCGGCGCGGAACTCCTGAAGGGATACGATCTCTCGGCCTTCCGCGCTCTGTTCCTCGCGGGCGAGCGGGCGGACCCCGACACGGTGAAATGGGCCGACGATATCCTGCAGGTCCCGGTCATCGACCATTGGTGGCAAACCGAGACCGGCTGGCCGGTGGTGGGCAACCCGTTGGGCCTCGGCGCGCTTCCGGTCAAGCACGGTTCGCCCACAGTGCCGCTTCCCGGCTACACGGTGCAGGTGCTGGACGAAGGCGGCAAGCAGGTCGCCCCCGGCACCATGGGCGCCATCGTCATCAAGCTGCCGCTCCCGCCCGGCGCCCTGCCGACCCTCTGGCAGGCGGAGGAGCGGTTCAGGCAGGCCTATCTCTCCGTCTATCCCGGCTACTACAACACCTCGGATGCGGGCTATATCGACGAGGACGGCTATGTCTGGGTCATGGGCCGCACGGACGACATCATCAACGTGGCGGGCCACCGCCTCTCGACCGGCGGCATGGAGGAGGTTCTGGCCTCCCACCCGGCAGTGGCCGAATGCGCCGTCATCGGCGTGAAGGACGCGCTCAAGGGCGAGGTGCCCTGTGGCTTCGTGGTGCTGAAATCCGGCGTGCAGAAGACCCCCGAGGAGATCGAGAAGGATCTCATCAGCCTCGTGCGCGAGAAGATCGGGCCGGTGGCCGCCTTCAAGCTCGCCATCACCGTGCCGCGGCTGCCGAAAACGCGCTCGGGCAAGATCCTGCGCGGCACCATGAAGAAGATCGCCGATGGCGATCCCTGGACCACCCCGGCCACCATCGACGATCCGATCATTCTTGAGGAGATCGGGGAGGTGCTGAAGGCGAGGGGACTGGCGGGGTAAAGTTGCCGAATTGTCATCCTGGACGCCGCAGGCGATCCGGGATTGGGTGCAGGATGAGGCGCCAGAAACTCAACACTGTCATCCCCGCGCAGGCGGGGATCCATAACCACGACGCTTCAGGACGATGCGAGCAGCGACGCGCCTTATTCTGCATCGTCAGCGGCTATGGATCCCGGGCTCCGCTAACGCGGCCCCGGGATGACAGTGCTAGGCTGGTTTGAACGATCCCGGATCGGCTTCGCCGTCCGGGATGACGGCTTACCAGAAACAAAAAGGCCCGGATCGCTCCGGGCCTTTTGCATGAAACTTACTCTTCGTCTTCGTCGTCGCGCTTGAGCGTCTTGAGCTTGGCGAAGACCGAGTTGACGTCGATCTGTTCTTCCTGAACCGGCTTCGGGCGGCTCATATCAGCGAAGGGGTCGACCCGCTCGGGGGCCGTTGAGACTTCCGCGGGCATCAGGGTGCCGCCATGATCCTGGGCTTCCACCTGCGGACGATCCTTGGCGGCGCGCTGCACCTCGAAATCGAGGTCGATCTGCGAGCACAGGCCGAGCGTCACCGGATCCATGGGGGCGAGGCTCGCCGAGTTCCAGTGGGTGCGCTCGCGGACCTGCTGGATCGTGGTCTTGGTGGTGCCCACCAGCCGCATGATCTGCGCGTCCTTGAGCTCCGGATGGTTGCGCACCAGCCAGAGGATCGCATTCGGGCGGTCATGGCGCCGCGACACGGGGGTGTAGCGCGGGCCCTTCTTGATCTTCTTCTGCTCCGGCAGCTTCACCCGCGACTCTGCCAGCCGCAAGCGGTGGTTCGTGTCACCCTGCGCCTTCTCGATCTCTTCGCGGGTCAGCTGGCCCATGGAGATGGGGTCCGCGCCCTTGATGCCCGCGGCCACTTCGCCGTCGGCAATGCCCTTCACCTCGAGCGGGTGGAGCTTGCAGAAGTCGGCGATCTGGTCGAACGACAGCGATGTATTCTCGACAAGCCAAACGGCTGTCGCCTTCGGCATCAGCGGTCCCTGGGACATGTAAGCGAACCTCCTTCAGGCCGGGCGCCGGACATTTCGGCGCCGCACGGCAAAACTCTCTTGCGCTCCGAACCGGTGCGGACCGGAGCATCTCGTCTCACGCTGTGAGGGAAACGGGATGATTATAGGGATCGTGCCGCGATGTTGCAAATATTTGAGCACCGGACCCGGAAATTGGTTTCAGATTATTGGGTCCAGTGCTCCCCTTGGCGTCAGAGGGTCAGCACGATCTTCCCGATATGCTCGCCCCCGTCCATCCGGGCATGAGCCTTGGCCACATCCTCGAAGGCGAAGGTCGAGTCCATGACCGGGCGGCAACGGCCTTGGGCGAGCAGCGGCCAGACCTTGTCCTCGAGCGCACGGGCGATGCCTGCCTTTTCCGCCGGTGAGCGCGGCCTTAAGGTCGAGCCCGTATGGGTCAGCCGCTTGACCATGAGGCGGCGGAAATCGACCTCGACCTTGGGGCCGTGCAGAAAGGCGATCTGCACGATCCGTCCATCCTGGGCCGCCGCGTCGTAGTTGCGCGGAATGTAATCGCCACCGACCATGTCGAGGATCAGGTCCGCGCCCCGGCCGCCGGTGGCCTCCTTCACGGCCGCAACGAAATCCTCGCTCCGGTAGTTGACCGCGCTGTCGGCGCCAAGCCGCAGGCAAGCGTCACATTTCTCCCGGCTTCCCGCTGTTGCGATGACCGTAGCACCGAAGGCCTTGGCGAGCTGGATCGCCGTGGTGCCGATGCCGGAGGTGCCGCCATGGACCAGGAAGGTTTCGCCCGCCTGGAGGCGGCCCCGGTCGAATACGTTGGTCCAGACCGTGAAATAGGTCTCCGGGATCGCCCCGGCCTCCTCAAAGGACAGGCCTGGGGGAACCGGCAGGGCGTTGCTCTCGTGCACGAGAGCATATTCCGCATAGCCACCGCCCGGCACCAGGGCCATGACGGGCTCCCCGATGGAGAAGCGCCCGGCGCTGGGACCTGCCCCAACGGCTTCGCCGGCGATCTCGAGTCCGAGGATATCCGGTGCTCCGGGGGGCGGCGGATAGCCGCCCTGGCGCTGGAGCACGTCGGGGCGGTTTACGCCCGCCGCCTTCACGCGCACCAGGATTTCACCGTCTCCGGGCCGGGGAACGGGGCGCTGGACGACCTTGAGCACCTCGGGTCCGCCGCTTCCCTCCGCAACGACTGCGCGCATCATGTCCGGAATCTGCCCCATTTTTCCCTCCTTTGGTCAACACTCTCCCGGGATATAGGCCCCGTTGGCAAGGAATGCATGCCGAACTAACCTGATGACCAACCTTGAAGAGGAGAATGCCATGGCCCTCGATCCCTTCGCCGATGAACCGCGGCGCATCGTCAGCGCACATGAAATCGGCCAGGACCTGTCGATGCTCTCCGTCGATGAGCTTGAGGAGCGCGTCGAGGTGCTTGAGCGGGAGGTCGCCCGTCTTCAGGAGGCGAAGGCCAAGAAGGAAAGTTCCCTTGCCGCCGCGAGCGCCTTCTTCAAGCTCGGGCAGGCTTAGGGGCTTAACCGCGCATTAACCATTCTCAAGCATGATTGAGGCATCCAGATTTCTCCCTGGATGCTGAGTGGCTTAGAGGCTCACTCTGTTTGACGCTTCCCTGTTAGACTTCAAGAGCCGCCACGAGCGGCTCGATTTTTGTGAACCGGCTTAACCTTAAGAAGAGGTTACCGAGGCAAGTCTCCACGAACCGTCCTATAATCCTCTCATGAGTTGCAGCCCTCCGCTCCCGGCGGAGGAGTGGTCTTTGGGAGAGACGCGTGAACGAGCCCGACGTGATCCAGCTTGGTGTCGATCCTGTCCGGTTCGGGCAGAGTTTTGTAGGGTCCGATGCCTTCAGGGCCTTGTTTCAGGAAGGCATGGAGCTGATCGAGGAGACGGCCGCCTATCTCGACGGTCCGGGCCGGGAGGAATCCCGGCACCTGGAGCGCCAGGCGAGCCTCGTCTATGCCAGCGAAAGCATGCGGCTCACCACCCGGCTGATGCAGGTCGCCTCCTGGCTCCTGCTGCAGCGGGCGGTTGCCGAAGGGGAGATCTCCTCCGATCAGGCCCAGAATGAGAAGAACAGGGTTCGCCTGAACTCGTCGGACACCAAAACGAGCATTGAGGATTATGAGGCGCTTCCGGAGCGCCTGCGGGAGCTCATGGGTCTTGCAACCCGCCTCCACGCCCGCATCCTCCATCTGGAGCGCCTGATCGCCGAGGCGGGATCCACCCCCCGCCCCGCAGCGCTCAACCCGATTGCGGCCCAACTCGGCATGCTGGAAAAGGCGTTCGGGCCAGCTGAGTGAGAGACATCCGCCGCCAACGAAAAAGCCCCGCTTGAGCGGGGCTTTTTACATTCCTGGTTGAAACAACCGGCGCTTTAGCAGCGCATCGTGTGGACCGGACCCGGAGGGCCGCGCTAGCGAAAACCGGGCCCACTTTTCCGCACGATGCGCCAAGCGCCCGGTTACTTCTTGGCGCCGAGGCCCAGGCCGCCGAAGCGCGAATTGAAGCGCGACACGCGGCCGCCGCGGTCGAGCAGCTGCTGCGAACCGCCGGTCCAGGCCGGATGGGTGCTCGGGTCGATGTCGAGGTTGAGGGTGTCGCCCTCTTTGCCGTAGGTCGACCGGGTCTGATACTCGGTGCCGTTGGTCATGACGACCTTGATGAAGTGGTAGTCGGGATGTTCGGTTGCTTTGCGCGCCATTGCCATAGTCCTTCTCGCGGCCAGCCAAGTCTGGTCAGCCCGCAATGTGAGATCGAGCCTGAATTAATGAATGCGCGCCTATACCTCACTTAAGTGGTTGAAACAAGCCGGGGCAAAGGTGCTAAACCGTCCCAGAGCACTTTTCGGCCGGGCGAGCTTGGTTCGCCGTCGAAAATTGAGGCAGCTCAAAAGAAAAGGGCTGTTTCCGTGCCAATGGAAGCAGCTCCGGTCCGCGATTTTCCGTCAACGAAGGCTGACATGGCCGATTTGCCCTCCGACCCATCCCGCTCCAAGGCCGCACTCAGCGCTCTGAGACCGCTCATTCCCTACGGCCTCGCTTACAAGGGCAGGATCGCCGCGGCGCTGGCCGCTCTAGTCATGGCGTCCGGCGCCACGCTCATCGTTCCCATCGCGGTGCGCCGGGTGATCGATCTCGGCTTCTCGGACCAGGGCCGCGACTACATCAACGCCTATTTCGTCCTCCTGATTGGGGTCGTGGGCGTTCTGGCCTTGGCCAGCGCGCTTCGCTATTACTGCGTCATTACGCTCGGCGAGCGGGTGGTGGCGGATCTGCGCGCCGCCGTGTTCCGGCACCTGACGTCCCTCGATCCGGCCTTCTTCGACCAGACCAAGAGCGGCGAGATTGTCTCGCGGCTTACCGCCGACACCACCCAGGTCAAGGCGGCCTTCGGGGTGAGCATCTCGATCGCGCTGCGCAACCTGTTCCTGTTCCTGGGCGCGACGGTGCTCATGATCATCACGAGCCCGAAGCTCTCGGCCCTCGTGCTGCTCGCCATCCCGGTCATCGTTCTGCCGCTGGTGTTCTCGGGCCGTGCCGTGCGGCGCCGGTCGCGGGCGGCGCAGGATCGCCTGGCCGACGCCTCGGCCTATGCGGCGGAGGCCGTGGGGGCCGTGCGAACCATGCAGGCCTTCGGCATGGAACGCGCCACCGCAGCCCGCTTCGCCGCCGCCGCCGAGGAGGCCTTCGGCGCAGCCCGGCTCTCCACCACCATGCGGGCGTTTCTGACGGGCGCCGGCCTCTTCCTGGTCTCGGCCAGCGTCGTGGCGGTGCTCTGGTACGGCGCGCAGGACGTGCTCGCCGGCACCATGACGGGCGGGCGGCTGTCGCAGTTCGTGCTCTACGCGGTCTTTGCCGCAAGCTCCCTCGGCCAGCTCTCGGAGGTCTATGGCGAGCTCGCCCAGGCTGCCGGCGCGGCGGAGCGTCTGGGCGAGATCCTCGCCGCCAAACCCGCCATTGAGGCGCCGCGCAACCCGAAGCCCCTGCCGAACCCGCCGCTGGGTACGGTGTCGTTCAAGGACGTGCATTTCGCTTATCCGACCCGCTCCGAGCAGCAGGCTCTCCACAGCCTGAGCCTGACCGTGAGTTCCGGCGAAAGGGTCGCCATCGTTGGGCCTTCGGGCGCCGGCAAGAGCACGATCCTGCAGCTTTTGCTGCGCTTCTACGACCCCCAGGGCGGCTCGATCTGGGTCGACGGCGTTCCCATCCACGAGGCCGATCCCGTCAGCTTACGTGCCCGCATGGCCCTCGTGCCGCAGGAGCCGACGATCTTCGCCACGAGCGTCCTCGACAACATCCGCTACGGCAGGCCAGAGGCCACGGAGGACGACGTGCGCCGCGCCGCCGAGCTCGCCTCCGCCGACGGCTTCATCCGGGCCCTGCCGCAGGGCTACCAGACCATGATCGGCGAGCGCGGCGTGACGCTCTCCGGCGGCCAGCGCCAGCGCCTCGCCATCGCCCGGGCCATCTTGAAGGATGCGCCGATCCTGCTCCTCGATGAGGCAACCTCGGCGCTGGATGCGGAGAGCGAGCGCAAGGTTCAAGGGGCTCTCGACCGCCTGATGGAAGGCCGCACCACCCTGGTGATCGCCCACCGCCTCGCCACTGTGCGCTCCGCCGACCGGATCCTCGTCATGGACCAGGGCCGGATCGTCGAGGAGGGGACCCACGAGGCGCTGCTTGCCCAGAGCGGCCTTTACGCGCGGCTCGCGCGGCTGCAGTTCACTGGGGATCAGGAGCACAGCGAGGCCGCGGAGTAGCGCCAGCCCTGAAAAGAATGCCTGCTGGGGTGGCTGACATCCGGTGTGTCATGGATCAGGTCCGGGGCACCGCGCAGGTTCTGGAGCGGTAGTCATCTCAAGCTGGAGAGGGATCTACCTAAAAGAACCTCTACGTCAGGTCCGGGCGATCAGCGCCGATTTCAAACAAGTATTAGCATAAAAAGTTTAGACGTGAACCTTGATATACGTAGTAATACCTAAAGAATTTATTCAGTAGCGTTTATTAGTTTCAGTTAATCTATCATTTACTTATATATCTAATGGTCTTTTCACCTGAATATTGCGTGCCAGGGGGGTACGCGCCCTCCGCGGTGATGCGGGCAGGTCACTGAAAGACGATGCGTTTCCTCAATAATTTGAAGCTTCTCACAAAGCTGGCCATCCCGGTCACCATCTTCGTAGCGATCACAGTCGGTCTCATCTTCCTTGCCGATGTCGGTCTGAACCACATGGCAGAGGACACGCAGGAATTGGTTGAGCAGGAAGTCGCGCGCCAAGTGCTGACGCTCCAGATCAACGCTGAGGTGAATGAAGCCTCGATCCAGGAGAAAAACATCATCCTGTACGAGCCTGGCGACTTGATGAATTCAGCCGCAAAGCAGTTCGATAAGTACAAGGACTCGGCACTCCAGCATGCGGATGAGCTTCTGGCTCTCGCTGATACAGCTGAGCGGAAAGCCAACTACTCCGAGGTGAAGACGCAGGTTACGAATTACTTCGGCTTCATGGAAAAGAGCATCGAGCGGGCGCGTGTGAACGATGACTCGGGCGCTCTCAAGATATCCAGTGGCGAAGGCCGGGACGTTCGTATCAAGATCCGAGGGCTTCTCGCCGAGCGCATCGAAGGAGCCAAGAAGTCTCTGGCTCAGGCTGCCGACGACGCGGATGCACTGGCCTCCAGCACCTCCTGGATGCTGATGTCCTCCGCAGCTCTCGGCATCATTGCGGCTCTCGGCCTCATCGGCGCGATCATGATCTACGGCGTGACGCGTCCGCTTGGTTCGATGACGTCAGCGATGGGCCGGTTGGCTGCGGGCGATCTGGACGTGAGTGTCACGGGCACGGAGCGCCGCGACGAGGTGGGGCTGCT